>DASWOC010000001.1:0-56351 GCA_036398895.1 Allosphingosinicella sp.
GGCTCATCACATCCTGGGGCTGGAGCAGGTCCCAAGGGTTTGGCTGTTCGCCAATTAAAGTGGTACGTGAGCTGGGTTCAGAACGTCGCGAGACAGTTTGGTCCCTATCTGCCGTGGGCGTCGATAATTGAGAGGAGTTGACCCTAGTACGAGAGGACCGGGTTGAACATGCCTCTGGTGGACCTGTCGTGGCGCCAGCCGCGCAGCAGGGTAGCTATGCATGGACGGGATAACCGCTGAAAGCATCTAAGCGGGAAGCCTCCCTCAAGATAAGTTATCACAGAGCCGTCGAAGACCACGACGTTGATAGGCCGGATGTGGAAGTGGGGTAACCCATGGAGCTAACCGGTCCTAATTGCTCTATTCGCGCTTGATGAATCCCACCATCAACGACAGACTTGGCGAGCTGAGGCTTCGCTGAGCCACGCTTCATGCGTGGGTCAGAGACAGCCAAGGCAGCAACTGTCGCAGCAGATAATGTGCACGATTTCTAGAACATCTTACCCGCTCGCCTCATAGCTTGGTGGCCATAGCGTCAGTGACCCACCCGATCCCATCCCGAACTCGGCCGTGAAACCTGACAGCGCCGATGGTACTATTGCTTAAGCAGTGGAAGAGTAGGTCGTCGCCAGGCTTTGCGGCGAGCGGTTAAGATGAAGGGTTCCCGTTTCGGCGGGATCCCCACCCATTCACAAAGTCGTCCTCTCGCGAGGACCTGTTCGGTGACGCGGGATGGAGCAGCCCGGTAGCTCGTCAGGCTCATAACCTGAAGGTCGTAGGTTCAAATCCTACTCCCGCAACCAACAAAGAACCCGCCCTCGTGGCGGGTTTTTTGTTGGTCGTGGGGGTGCCCGGATTGGAAGCTCGTTCAGCCGGAGCCGCGTGCGCGCGGCGGAGACTACGCGCCGCAGGCGCGGAAAATCCTACTCCCGCAACCAACAAAAAGGCCCCGCTTCGGCGGGGCTTTTTTGCGTCTGCGCCTTGTCTCAAGCGCCAGCGCCACGCCTCCGCAGGATCGCTTCGGCAAGCTCGAGATCCGACGGCTTGTCGACGTCGATCGCCGCCTCGGCGAAGGGAAGCCGGACGACCTTCAGCTTCAGTCCGACCCTGCGGCCCGCCTGGGTCGCGGCTTCCTGCACCGAGATGCTGCGAGTCAGCGCCCGAAGGAAGATCATCGGCCCGAAATAAGCGAGGAGCTTCGCCGGCCGCTTGCGATCCCGCTCCGCCCGCGACCAGAAGTCGGTCGCTGCGCGCGATGCCGGAGTGGCAAGCGCGAAGAGATTGGCGCCGCTGAATTGCCCGTCGGAGAAGCGCAGCCAGGTGCGGCGCGTGCCGGGATGAACGCTCTCCACGGTCGGCCGGTCGACCAGCGCGAAGGCAGCGTCCGCATCCCCAACGTCCGCCAGGAATGCCTCCACCATCTCCGGCTCCAGAAGCGCATGGTCCGCGGTGGTGATGAGCAGCGGATAGGGCGCGACCTCGCTCCCGGCTATGGCCGCGACGCTCGTCGATATGCCTGGTCCGGCGACGGAGGTGCGGATCCGGGGCTCCGCCGCCACCCAGGCGAGCTCGCCCGTCAGAAGCCGCTCCGGCTCCTGAGCGAGAACCACGATCCTGCCGACCGACGTCGAGCGCAGAAGCGTCCGAACGACCCGGCCGAGCATCGGCTCTCCACCTACGGGGATCAGCGCCTTTCCCGCGACGCCATGCGCGGCGGCGAAGCTGCCCTCGCCCGGCCGCTCGCCCGCGAGCACGATCGCAGTCCACTTGCTCATCGTCCATCCGTTCTTCAAATGCGTGCCGGCTGCTCAGCCTAGGCGCAGCTCCGGCACCAAGCGGGCAAGGCCGCCCTCGGCCACCGACTGCTGCATCGCCGCCATCTCGTCCGCCCAATAACGGTCGTACATGAGAGGGGCGGAAATGCGGCGAACCTCCGCCACCGCCTCCTGCAACGGGGGAGAGGTATTGAGCGGGGCGTGAAATTCGACCCCCTGGGCAGCAGCAAGCAGCTCCACGCCGACGACGCCAGCGGCATTGCGAGCCACCCTGCGCGCCTTGCAGGCGCCGTGAGTCGCCATCGACACATGATCCTCCTGGTTGGCCGAGGTCGGGATGCTGTCGACGCTCGCCGGGAAAGCCAGGCTCTTATTCTCGGAGACCAGTGCGGCCGCTGTCACCTGCGGGATCATGAAGCCCGAATTGACGCCGCTGTCGGCAACCAGGAAGGGCGGCAGCCCGCTCATCTTGGGATCGACCAGCACCGCCGTGCGCCGCTCGGAGATGGAGCCGATCTCGCAAAAGGCCATTGTGAGCATGTCCGCCGCGAAGGCGACCGGCTCCGCGTGGAAATTGCCCCCTGAAAGCGCCTCGTCCGCATCGGGGAACAGCACCGGATTGTCGGTCACCGCATTCGCCTCAATCTCCAGAGTTCGGGCGGCGCATCGGATGATATCGAGTGCCGCCCCCATCACCTGCGGCTGGCAGCGGAAGCTGTAGGGATCCTGCACCTTGCCGCAATCCGCGTGCGACGCCTTGATCTCGCTACCCGTGAGCAGGCGGGCGAGCGCCGCGGCGACCTCGATCTGCCCCGGCTGCCCCCGCACCTCGTGAATGCGAGGGTCAAAGGCCGCATCGCTGCCCTTTAGCGCGTCGACGGAAAGGCCACCCGCCACCACGGCCGAAGCGAACAGCCGCTCTCCCGCGAACAGGGCGTCGAGCGCGATCGCCGTCGACACCTGCGTTCCGTTGATAAGCGC
The DNA here is from genome assembly GCA_036398895.1 of Allosphingosinicella sp. Taxonomy (GTDB): domain Bacteria; phylum Pseudomonadota; class Alphaproteobacteria; order Sphingomonadales; family Sphingomonadaceae; genus Allosphingosinicella. The sequence goes on from DASWOC010000001.1 coordinate 2,757, forward strand.
CAGGCCCTCCTTGGGGCCGAGCACGATCGGCTCCAGGCCCAGCGCCGCCAACGCCGAGCGGGCGGGCGTGGGGCGGCCTTCGACCAGCATCTCGCCCTCGCCGATCAGCACGGCAGCGAGATGCGCGAGCGGAGCCAGGTCCCCCGACGCGCCGACCGAGCCCTGTTCGGGGATGAGCGGGTAGGCGCCGGCGGCGAGGAGGCCGAGGAGCCGCTCGACCACGACGCGGCGGACCCCGGAATGGCCGCGGGCGAGGCCGATCACCTTCAACGCGATGATCAGGCGCACGATCCGAAGCGGCAGCGGGTCGCCGAGGCCGCAGCTGTGCGAGAGGATCAGGTTGCGCTGGAGGTCGAGCAGGCGGTCGTCTGGGATCCGCGTCTGGGCAAGGAGACCGAAGCCGGTGTTGACGCCGTACACCGTCTGGCCGGAGGCGACGATGCGCTCGACGCTCGCGGCGGCCGCTTCGACAAGGTCGAATGCCGCAGGCTCAAGCGCGACGTCGGCGCCCTCCCAGATCCTTCGAAGGTCCGCGAGTTCGACCGAGCCGGGCCGCAAGGTCACCGTACCGCTCATCTAAGCATCGGCAGGTCGAGGCCCTGCTCGCGAGCGCAGGCCGCCGCCTCGTCATAACCGGCGTCGGCGTGGCGCATCACGCCCGTGGCCGGGTCGTTCCAGAGCACCCGCTGCAGCCGCCGTGCGGCCGCTTCGGTGCCGTCGGCGACGATCACCATTCCGGCATGCTGCGAATAGCCCATGCCCACCCCTCCGCCGTGATGAAGCGAGACCCAGGTCGCGCCCGAGGCGGTGTTGAGAAGGGCGTTGAGCAAGGGCCAGTCGGACACCGCGTCCGACCCGTCCTTCATCGCCTCCGTCTCGCGGTTGGGGCTTGCGACGGAGCCGCTGTCGAGATGGTCGCGGCCGATGACGATCGGCGCCTTGAGCTCGCCCCGCGCCACCATCTCGTTGAACGCCATTCCCAGCCGGTGACGCTGGCCGAGCCCCACCCAGCAGATCCGCGCCGGAAGCCCCTGAAAGGCGATCCGCTCCCGCGCCATGTCCAGCCAGCGGTGGAGGTGCGGGTCGTGGGGGATGAGCTCCTTAACCTTCTCGTCGGTGCGGTAGATGTCCTCCGGGTCCCCGGACAACGCCACCCAGCGGAAAGGGCCGATGCCTCTGCAGAAGAGCGGGCGGACATAGGCAGGGACGAAGCCGGGGAAGTCGAAGGCGTGGGTCACGCCCTCGTCCCGAGCCACCTGGCGAATGTTGTTGCCATAGTCGAAGGTCGGAACGCCCATGGCCTTGAAGGCGAGCATCGCCTCGACGTGCACGGCCATCGAGGCGCGCGCCGCTTCCTCCACCGCCTTCGGATCCCGCTCCCTTTTCTCGACCCATTCGTCCACGGTCCAGCCGATCGGGAGGTAACCGTTCACCGGATCGTGGGCCGAGGTCTGGTCGGTGAGGGCGTCCGGGCGGATGCCTCGCTTCACCATTTCGGGAAGGATCTCGCCGGCATTGCCAAGGAGGCCGACGGAGGTCGGCTCCCCGGCTGTGCGGATGATCTCCAGAGCCTCATTAAGCGACCCTGCGCGGCGGTCGAGGTAGCGCGTCTCCAGGCGCTTCTCGATCCGGCTCTCCTGGCACTCGATCGCTAGGCAATGCGCCCCCGCCATCACCGCCGCCAGCGGCTGCGCTCCGCCCATCCCGCCAAGGCCCGCCGTCAGGATCCAGCGGCCTTTGAGGTCGCCGCCATAATGCTGGCGCCCCATTTCGGCGAAGGTTTCGTACGTGCCTTGGACGATACCCTGCGTGCCGATGTAGATCCACGATCCGGCCGTCATCTGGCCGTACATCATCAGACCCTTCCTATCGAGCTCGTGAAAATGGTCCCAGGTCGCCCATTTCGGAACGAGGTTCGAGTTCGCGATCAGCACCCGTGGCGCGCCTGCGTGGGTGCGGAACACGCCCACCGGCTTGCCCGACTGGACAAGCAGAGTCTCGTCCTCCTCCAGCCGCTCCAGCGTCTCGACGATGCGGTCGAAGCTCTCCCAGTCCCGAGCCGCCCGGCCGATGCCGCCATAGACGACCAGCTCCTCGGGCGCCTCCGCGACCTGTGGGTCGAGATTGTTCTGGAGCATCCGAACCGCCGCCTCGGTGGTCCAGCTCTTCGCCACGATTTCCGGCCCCGTGCGGGCGCGGATCGAACGGCTGTTATCGCGTCTTGAAAGCATCAAATCCCCTCAGGCGTCCTCGCCGGCGACGATGCGCCGCTCCGGCCCCGGATGGCCGATCCAGTAGCAGAGTTCCGCCGGCCGACTCACCCGCCAAATAGACAGGTCCGCCGCCTTTCCGGCGGCGACGCTGCCGATCTCCCGCTCCAGCCCCAAGGCTTTTGCGGCGTGGACGGTCATGCCCGCGATCGCCTCTTCCGGAGTGAGGCGGAAGAGGGTGCAGGCCATGCTCAGCATCAAGGTTGGCGACAGCACGGGCGACGTGCCGGGGTTGCAGTCGCTCGCCACCGCCATCGCGACCCCGTAGCGTCTCAGAAGCTCGACGGGCGGCGCCTTGGTGTCCCGCAGCGCATAGAAGGCGCCTGGAAGAAGCACGGCCACCATCCCCGCGCGGGCCATGGCCGCCACGCCCGCCTCGTCGGCATGTTCGAGATGGTCGGCAGAGAGGGCTCCGAACTCCGCCGCCAGCGCCGCCCCCTGCAGGTTCGACAATTGCTCGGCGTGAAGCTTCACCCTGAGGCCGTGCCCCGCTGCCGCTTCGAACAGCGCCCGCACCTCCTCCGGCGTGAAGCCGATGCCTTCGCAATAGGCGTCGACCGCATGCGCCAGCCCGCCTTCCGCCGCGGCCGGGATCATCTGCTCGACGGCGAGGGTGACGAACCCTTCGCGGTCCTCGCGATATTCGGGAGGGAGAGCGTGAAGGGCGAGCAAAGTGGGCACCACCCGCACCTTCTCGCTCTCCCCCAGAGCCTTCGCTGCCCGGAGCATCTTCATCTCGCTTGGAACGTCGAGGCCGTAGCCTGACTTGATCTCCACCGTGGTCACTCCGCCCTTCATCAAGGCCTGGAGCCGGGGCCGAGCCTGCTCGACCAGCTCTTCCTCGCTCGCCAGCCGGGTTGCCTTGACGGACGAGACAATGCCGCCGCCCGCGCGGGCGATCTCCTCATAGGTCGCGCCTTCGAGCCTTTGCTCGAACTCGCCCGACCGGTTGCCGCCGAAGACGAGATGCGTGTGGCAGTCGATCAGGCCTGGGGTGACCCAGGCGCCGCCGAGCGGCTCGACGCGCTGAGCGCGGTAGCCGGCAAGGTCCACCCGCCGCCCCACCCGGACGATCCGCTCGTCCTGAATGCCGATCGCGCCGTCCTCGATCGCCCCGAAGGCGCCGGGCACGGCCGGGTCCATGGTGGCGATGTTGCAGTCGGTAAGCAGGCGGTCCCACATGGCTGGCTTCTTAGGCCGCGCCCGGTCTAGAGGCAAAGCCATGAGCTGGAAGTCGATCGCGGACCTGCTGGGCGCGGAAGGGGAGGTGGCGATCCTCGGCGCCCCGATGGAGGCCGGCTCCGTCACGCCCGGCCGCTGCGACTTGGCGCCGGACACGATTCGAAGGACGCTGAAGCGCTTCAGCACCTACAACCTGGAGACCCGCGAGGAGCTGGAGCTCGGCCTCCACGACCTCGGCGACCTGCCTGTTCAGGGAAAGAGCCCGGCCGAAGGCTTCTCTCCCATCCGCGACGCCGCCGCCGCGGCGGTTGAAGCGCACGGCTTCACCCTGCTGCTCGGCGGCAACAACGCCGTCACCCGCCCCGCCGCGCACGCTTTGGGCGTGAAGCTGGAGCGGGTGGGGCTCATCACCCTTGATGCCCATTTCGACATGCGCGACACGGATCAGGGGCCGATGAACGGCAACCCGGTCCGCTGCCTGCTGGAGGACGGGCTTCCCGGCGCGAATATCTGCCAGATCGGCCTCGCGCCCTGGGCGAACACGCGGACCATGCACGAGGATGCGGCGACGGCGGGGATCGGCGTCTATTCGATCGACAGCTGCGAGCGGCACGGGATCCTGAAGGTCCTCGACGACGCCCTGACGCGCCTCGCGCGCACCGAGGTGCTGATGGTCGATTTCGACATCGACGTGATCGAGCGCGGCCATTGCCCAGGAGCGCCCGGCGCCCGGCCCGGCGGGATGCACCCCGACATGTTCTTCCGCGCCGCCCGGCAGCTCGCCGCCCAGCCGAAGGTGAAGCTCGTCGACCTGACCGAATTCGATCCGAGCCTCGACGTCAGCGACATCACCGCGCTCACGGCCGGCAGATGGGTGTGCGAGATCCTGGCCGGCTATTCAGCCCGCGAGCGACTTCAGCGGAACTGACGGGTCGGCGAGCGTCTCCGGCGACACCACTGTCCGCTCGAGGATCAGCTTCCTGCCCTGCACGTAATCCCGGGTCGCGTTGACGCAGTCGAGGGCGATCACCCGCCCCTCCAGAAGATAGAGGATGGAAAAGCTCCGCTCCTCCGGCCGTCCGCGCACCACTGTAGCGTCATGGCCTACGGACAGCCCCACCGTCTGCAGCTTGAGGTCGTACTGGTTCGACCAGAACCACGGCATCGCCTCATAGGGCTCCGGCTGTCCAAGGATCGCCTTTGCCGCCGCGGCCGCCTGGTCGTGCGCGTTCTGCACGGATTCCAGCCGGATCCGGAGCCCGCCCGCGAAGCGGTTCTCGTGCGCGGCGCAGTCGCCGACGGCGTAGATGTCGGGCAGCGAGGTGCGGCACAGCGCATCGACGTCGATTCCGTTCGCGCCCTCGGCACCCGCGGCGAGCAGCGGCTCGACGGCGGCGTCGATTCCGACACCGACGATCACCATCTGCGCTTCGATCTCCTCCCCCGACTGCAGCCTTACGCCCGTTGCTGTCCCGTTTGCGCCGAGGATGGCCTCCACGAGGGCTCCAAGCCTGACGTCCACACCCGCTGAGCGATGCTCCTGTTCGTAGAAGCGTGAAATCTCCGCCCCTGCCACACGCGCAAGCACCCGGTCGAGCGCTTCGAGCAGCACCACCTCCTTGCCGAGCTTGCGGAGAACGGCGGCCGCTTCGAGGCCGATATAACCTCCTCCGACGACGGCGACTCGGCTGACTTGGGCGAGCTCCCGTCGGATCCGGTCCGCGTCTGAGCGGTGCCGGATCACGTGCACGCCCTTCAGATCACCGCCCTCGCAGCGCAGCCGCCGCGGCGTTCCGCCGGCCGCCCAGACAAGAGCGGAGTAGCTGAACGCCTCGCCCCCCTCCGCCAGAAGGCGCTTCTGCAGGGGGTCCACCTCGACGATCCTCGTGCCGGGAACGATCTCGACGCCCCGTTCCCGCCAGAAGGCTTCCGGCCGGATCAGCATCCGCTCGAACGGCTTCTCGCCCGCGAGATATTCCTTCGACAGCGGCGGCCGCTCGTAGGGAAGCTCCGGCTCCGCGCCGATCAGGCCGACGGAGCCGGAAAAGCCCAGCTGGCGAAGCTGAATGGCGGCCTGAGCCCCGGCATGACCCGCGCCGACGATCGCGACGTCGAAGTGAGTCATGCCCGAGGCCTCAGTGCCTCCCGCCTGCAATGGATGGAGGGCTTCAATCCTTCGGCGTCTCGACCGGCACCGCCACCAGCTCCTCGGGGGCCGGGGTGGCGGCCTTGTCGGCCGCTCCGGCGACGAGGCTTTCGAGGCTGGATCCGTCGAAGCCGAGCTCCTTCATCAGCCCGTCCACGATCGGGGCCTGCGCCCGGTAGCGGAGCGCAGCCTCGACCGCGCTGGAGGCGAGGTTGCCGTTCGCGCCGGCCGCCGCGCCGAGGCCTGCGCCGGCCCCGCGGGTGCCCGTGAGCCCGTCGACTTGCACGATCTTGATCGAGTCGATCGCCTCCATCGGCTTGGCGGCCTCGCGCACGACCTCCGGAAGCACCTTCAGAAGCGCCATCTTGGTCTGGAGCGAGATCTGGTCGGACGAGAGCAGGTTCGCCGCCTCGTTGATCGCACGCTGACCCGCGGCCTCGACCTCGAAGCGCACTCGCGAGGCTTCGGCGCGAAGCTTCTCGGCCTCGGCCTCACCCTCGGCGGCGAGGCGCATCGCCTCGGCCCGATCGGCCGCGGCCTGTTTCTCGGCCTCGGCCTGGACCTTGATCCCGATCGCCGAACGCTCGGCCTCCCGGCTGGCGTCGATCAGCTCGATCCGCTTGACGCGCTCGGCGACCTCGGTCTCCCGGGCCGTCCCGACCCGTTCCTCGGCGGCGACCGCCTCGGCTCGGGCCTTGTCGGCCTCGGCCTTGGCCTGGCTTTCCTCGCGGCTCTTGTTCTGGATCGCGATCTGCTGCTCCTGGCGGGCGATCTCGACCGCCTGGGTCTGGGCGATCTTGGCCTGCTCGACGACCTTGTTGGCCTCGATCTGGGCGCTGTCGACCTGGCGCTTGGCGGTGATCTTCGCCTCGTCGGCCTCGCGCTGCCGCTCCGCCTGCTGCTGGGCGACCTCGGCATTCTGCGCCGCGCGCCGGACCTCGACCTCGCGCTCCTGCTCGAGCCGGGCGAACTCGGTGTCGCGGCCGATCTCGAAGCTCTTGCGGGCCGCCTCGAGATTCTTCGCCTCGATCTGAACCCTTGTCTCCTGCTCGATGTCGTTTCTCGCCTTGCGGCGAAGCTCAATCTGCTCGGTGAGCTTGGTGAGGCCCTCGGCGTCGAAGGCGTTGTTGGCGTTGAAATGCTCGATCGAGGTCTGGTCGAGGCCGGTCAGTGACACCGATTCGAGCTCGAGACCGTTCATCGCGAGATCGGCCGAGGAGACCTGCTGCACCTTCTGGACGAACTCGCTGCGCTGCTCGTGGAGCTGGTTCATCGTCATGCCCGCCGCGACCGAACGGAGCGCGTCGACGAACTTGCCTTCGATCAGCTCCTTCAGATTTTCCGGGTGCATGGTGCGCAGGCCCAGCGTCTGGGCGGCAATGGCGATCGATTCGCGGTCGGGGCGGACCCGGACGTAGAATTCCGCCTTCACGTCGATGCGGAGGCGATCGAGGGTGATCAGCGCGTCGACATTCTTGCGCTCGACCGCGAGCCGGACGGTGTTGAGGTTGACCGGCATCGTCTCGTGGAGGACCGGCAGGACGAGGGCGCCGCCGTTGATCACCACCTTCTCGCCGCCGAAGCCGGTGCGGACGAAGCCGATCTCCTTGGTCGCGCGGCGGTAGAGCCGGGTGATGATCAGCCCCAGCGTAAGCAGGGCCGCGAGCACGATGCCCGCATAGATGGCCGTCTGAACCATTTCAGTCTCTCCTGTAACCACGTTCAATTGATCCCGAGGCGCTCGTGCGCGTGCGGCAGGATGCCATCCGCGGGGCCGAGGCCGATGAAGATGTTGCCGTCGCGTCGGCTGAGGAGGACGGTCTCGCCCTCGCTAATCGGGTGAGCCTCGTCGTGCGGCTCGACCATCACGTAGTGCGGCTGGCCGTGGACGTCCTTCACCCGCGCCTGGGCGGGCGAGCCGCGCCGGGCGGTGCCGATCGTGATGGTGCCGCGCTTACCGACCAGGCTGTCGAGGCTGACGGCCGTTGTCTCGTCCTGAGGAACGATCTTCGCCAGGCCGCGCGCGCCGATGCCGGTGAGCGGCAGGCTGGCCGCCGCCGCGGCGGGCGTCGCGATCCACAGCGGGAGCGGTCCGGCCAGCTGCTGCAGGGTGAGGCCGACGAGGCCGAAGAAGGCGAGGAAGACGACCAGCAGCATCAGGAGCGGCACCCGCCCCACGCCGAGCCAGCCGAGCAGGTCTCCGCCGTCGGCGTCCGCGCCGAGATCGAAATGCGCCGCGCTCGCGCCGAGGCCGAGAGCCTCCACCGCCCCGATCATCAGCATGACCAGGAGCGCCACCGCGAACGGCAGATTATGTGCGGCCGTGAACGTCTCGAGCATGCCCCCATCCCCTCGACTCGGGAATAACCGAGGGTTCGGGATTTTCCTAGCGAAATCCGGGGTTTGTCTCTTCTGCTGAAGCTTGGGTCGGGCTAAGCCATTGCCAGGCCGACGCTTCCCGGCCATGGGCGGCGGCGATGGAGCCGGCAGATCTTTCGGAGAGCTTCCGCGAGGCGATGCGCGCCGTCGCCTCGACCGTAAACGTCATCACCATCTGCGTGCGGGGGGAGCCGATGGGCATCACCGCGACGGCCATGTCGTCCCTCTCGCTCGACCCGCCCAGCCTGCTCATCTGCATCAACCGGGCGGCCGCCATGCATGCCAGCCTCGAGGACGTTTCCCACTTCCGCGTCAACGTGCTGCATCGAAGCCAGGAGGCGATCGCGCGCATGTTCGCCGACCGGCGCCAGCACGCGCTCCGTTTCGGGGAAGGGTGGCACGTCGACTGCGAGCGGCCGCCCCGGCTGGTCGACGCGCAGGCGGCGATGCTCTGCCGGCGGATCGACCATCATCCGTTCGGAACCCACTCGATCTTCATCGGCCAGGTCGAGGAGATCGACGTCCGTGGCGACGTCGATCCGCTGATCTATCTCGCCGGACGCTATGGCGGCGCTTCTAGCCCCGAATGAAGGTCTGAAGCGCCTCGTGCGCTTCGTCGTCCGTGATCTGCTTGGGCGGGTGCTTGCAGAAATAGGCCGCCGCCGGGTGGATCGGGCCGGAAAGCCCACGGTCCTTGGCGATCTTGGCGCAGCGGATCATGTCGATCGCGACACCGGCCGAGTTCGGGCTGTCCTCGACGGAGAGTCGAAGCTCGATGTTCATGGGCACGTTGCCGAACATCGATCCTTCCATGCGCAGGAAGCAGACCTTGTTGTCATTCTGCCACGGCACGTAGTCGGACGGGCCGACATGGATGTTCTCGTCGTCCAGCCGGTGCTCGGCGACCGACTGCACCGCCTCGGTCTTGGAGATCTTCTTCGACGCCAGCCGCTTGCGGTTGGACATATTGAGGAAGTCGGTATTGCCGCCCGTGTTGAGCTGGTAGGTCCGCTCAAGCTTCACGCCGCGCTTGTGGAACAGGTCGGTGAGGACGCGGTGGACGATCGTGGCGCCGAGCTGAGCCTTGATGTCGTCGCCGATGATCGGGACTCCCGCTTCCTCGAACCGGCGCGACCAGGTCTCGTCGCTGGCGATGAAGACTGGGATGTTGTTGACGAAAGCGACGCCCGCCTCGAGCGCGCATTCGGCGTAGAATTCCGTCGCTTCCTGGCTGCCGACCGGCAGGTAGTTCATGAGAACGTCCGTCTCGGTTTCCTTCAGCCGGCGCACCACGTCGGCCTTTTCGGGCTGGGGAGCGTCCGAGCGAAGGAAAGTGCGGTCGGCCGGAGCGTCGGCCATATGCTCCGAATAGCCGTCGAGGATCCGGCCCATCTCGACCGTGACTCCGCTGTCGGGCACATGGGCGCAGAAGATCGTCGTGCAGTTCGGCTTCTCGAAGATCGCCTCAGCCACGTCGCGGCCGACCTTGCGGCTGTCGATGTCCCAGGCGGCAACGATTTTGATGTCTCGCGGCCGGTAGCCGCCGAGGTCCCAGTGCATCAGGCCGATCTGATCGTTGGCCCCGCCATTCTCGTAATAAGCGAGGCCCTGGACGAGCGAGCTGGCGCAGTTGCCCACGCCGATGAGAGCGACGTTGATCGCATTGGGATCGTGGAGGCTCATTAGGCGACCGCCGCTTGGCGTGAGGGCTGGGCGGGGGCGTAGCGCTCGATCATGCGCGCACAGAAGTCGGCGAAGTACATGGGATCCTTCGGAGGGCTCGTGTGGTGGGGAGCAATCCCCTCATGTTCGGGCGTGAAGCAGAAGGTCACGGTGGTGTCAAAGTCCTGTAACTTTTCCATCTGCCGGTCGAACCAGGCTTCCCACCCCGGGCGGTAGCTGTCCGCCCAGGAAAGGCCGGTGCGCAGATGGGTGACGCCGAGGCGCTTCAGCCAGGCGACAGCGTCGTCCAGTCGAGGATCCTCGAAGTGAAACCATTGCATGATGCCCATCTGAGGCGTGTGCCTCGCAAAATGCTCCAAGGCAAGCTTTGGAGTGCCGTCCTCTCGGATCAAGCCCATGTAAAAGTGGCGATAATAGCTTGAGCCCTCCGCTTCCTTGTGGCGCGTCGTGGCGCCCCAATGCTGCGGCAGGTCGAAGAGGGAGTACCAGAAGACCCGAGGCACACGTCCCACCAGCAGCTCGGCGGTCTTATCGACTCCGAAGACCTGGACCTCCTCGGCGCCGAAGCTTCCGACCCCGACCTCCGTCGCCCAGATTTCGTGGTTCGGAGCGACCGCCTCGATCTCGGCGATTTTCTTCGGCCAGTCGCTTATCGGCCACAGGTTCCAGTCGAGCGGAAAGCCGTGGACGGCGATCACGTCGAGATGGTCGAGGACGCCCTGCGCATCGAGCCGCTGGACGAAGAAGGGATCGATCGGCGAGATGCCGCCGAGCACCCGCTTTACCGCCGGGTTCACGGACTCCACCGCCTTGGCCGCCTCGATCACGGTGCGGCCGAACATCGTCCATTCGGGGTCGATCTCCGGGTCCCAATGCGATTTGTTATTGGGCTCGTTCCAGAGCATCGCGGCTTCGATGGCCAATTCTTACCCCCTGTGTGGATAGGCCGCCCCGGCCCCCCATTGCTGATACGGCATTTCGACGCGGCGGCAAATGTAGACCTCGTCCTCCGCCCGGGTTTCGATCGAAAAACCGGAGGCCCTCAGCATCGCCTCGGCGCAGGCGCGGTTCGGAACCCACCAATTGGTCCAGTCATGAGCATATTCGCGCTCGACGAAATGGAGCCTGGGATAGCCGCTCTCGTGAAAGATGCCCTCCTCCTCGAACGGATAATCCTCTTTCAGCTCGAGCACGGACTTGGAGCCCCGCTGCATCGACTGGAAGATGAGGAGGTCGCCGGCGACATGCTCGTGGATCAGGTCGAGCGCGAGCAGCGGGTGGCGCAGGTGATAGAGCACCCCCATGAAGATCACGACGTCGAACTTCTCGCCCAGAGCGGCGACGTCGTAGACCGAGAGGTTGCGGAACTCGATATTGTCGTAGCCGAGCGTCTCGGCGGCGAAGCGGGCCTGGGCGAGATAGCGGTCGTCCGAGTCGATCCCGACGACGCGCTCGGCCCCGCGCCGCTTCATCTCCATCGAATAGAAGCCAGCGTTGCAGCCGATGTCGAGGACGGACTTGCCGCTGAGGTCTGCGGGCAGATGCGGCGCGAAGCGCTTGAACTTAACGTTGGGATAGTCGCCGAGGAAATGGTCCGGCGCGGTCCAGACTCCGCCCAGCTCGATGTTGTGGAACCAGGGACCGAGCGTCTCGATCTTCTCCTTCAGATCGCGATTCTCGGGGGCGATGCTTCTCGCAGCGAGGTTCATTGATAGAGCCTTTCGTTGACGGTCATGACTCGGGCGCCCCATCCACCCAGCGCAAGCCGAGACACGGATGCGGGATCGACGTCGAAACGCAAAAGGTTGTCTAGCGACAGGCCAAGATAATGAGCGAGGATGCCGCGGATGATGTCGCAATGGCTGACGCAGGCGATCGTCTCGCCGCTGTGCTCGCCCGCCATCGCCTGAAGCGCACGGGTCGAGCGCGCGACGGCCTCCGCCATGCTTTCGCCGCCGGGTGGACGCGCCGAGCCCCGGGCCTCGTTCCACCGGCTCCATTCGGGATCGCCTTCGAGATCGTCGAAGCTGAGGCCGGTCCAGTCGCCGAAATCCACCTCGTCCAGCTCGTCCGAAACTCGGACCTTGAGCTCATGCGCCTCGGCAATCTGCCGCGCCGTGTAATAAGCGCGCTCCCGAGGCGACGAATAGACGGCGCTGAGCGGCTCAATCCCGAGCAGGTCCGCCACGATCTCCGCCTGCTCCAGCCCCTCGGCGCTCAGCGCCACGTCGCGCCTGCGTCCGCTCAGCGTCCGGCCGAGCTCCACATGGGCCGCGTGGCGGATGAGGAGGAGGGTGGCAGTCACGCTGGTTTCGTTCCCGGCATGAACCGCGCAACCGCCCTTGGCCAAGGTCGGTTCCATGACTCGCGGAGAGAGGCCAACCGGTGCGCGGGCGGAACAAAGATGATGATGCCGGGTTAGTCGGGGTTGAAGAAGAAGCAGCTAAACAGCCGATAAATATAGGTTTTTAACACAAGTTAAACGGGGGCAGAATTGCCGGAACGGATACTCATCACCGGTGGCGCCGGCTTTATCGGTCGTGCCGTCACCAGGGAGCTTCAGAAGCGGGGCCATGAGGTTCGAATCCTCGACAGTCTGATCGAGCAGGTTCACGGCGACCGCGAGCGGCCCGAGGATCTCGATCCTGATATCGAGCTGATCCGGGCCGACGTTCGCAACGGCGATGCCGTCACCAAGGCGCTGAAGGGGGTCGACAGCGTCGTTCACCTCGCCGCCGAGGTGGGGGTCGGCCAGTCCATGTACGCGGTGGAGCGCTACACCTCGGTCAACGATGTCGGCACGGCCGTCCTGTTCGAAAAGCTGATCGACGACCCTGTCCGCCGGGTCGTCACCGCTTCGTCGATGAGCATCTACGGCGAAGGTCTCTATTTGGATGCGGACGGCAATCCGGTGCAGGAGGCGAAGCGGCAGGCCCGAACGTCCGAGCAGCAGAGCTGGGACCCGGTCGACGCTCAGGGCCGGCCGCTGACGCCCGTGGCCACTCCCGAGTGGAAGCGCCCGGACCTCGCCTCGATCTACGCCCTCGGCAAATATGTGCAGGAGCGCACCACCCTCATCATGTCGCAGGCCTATGGGATGGAGGGCGTGTGCCTGCGCCTCTTCAACGTCTACGGGCCGGGCCAGGCGCTTTCCAACCCCTATACCGGAGTCCTCGCCATCTTCGCGTCGCGGCTCCTCAACGGGCAGCAGCCGATGATCTTCGAGGACGGCGAGCAGCGCCGCGACTTCGTCTATGTCGGCGACGTCGCCCGCGCCTTTGCCGACGCGCTCGAGCTTCCGCAGGCGGTGGGCGAGGTGTTCAACGTCGGCTCCGGCCGCGACCGCTCCGTCACCGAGGTGGCGCAGGAGCTCGCCAAGGCGATGGGCAGGAACGACATCAGCCCGCAGACCGTCGGCAAGAGCCGCATCGGCGACATCCGCCACTGCTTCTGCGACGGCACGAAGAGCGCCGAAATCCTCGGCTTTCGAGCCGAAAAGGACTTCCAGGAGGGGCTCGCCGAGCTCGCCGAATGGGTCGCGGTGCAGACCGCGGACGATCGGGTGGATCAAGCGCGGGCGGAGCTCGAGGCGAGAGGCCTCGTGGCATGACAACAGGTGCGGACACCAGGCCGGTCCTCGTCACCGGCGGTGCCGGCTTCATCGGCTGCAACATCGCCAATGCCCTGGCGGAGCGGGGCCATGAGGTCCTCATCTACGACGCGCTTTCCCGCCCGGGCGTCGAGCGCAACCTCGCCTGGCTGAAGGAGCTGCACGGCGAGCGCATCTCGTCCATCGTCGCCGACATCCGCGACGAGGACGAGCTCGCCCGAGCCGCGCGCGAGGCGCAGGCCGTCTATCACATGGCGGCGCAGGTGGCGGTGACGACCTCGATGGTCGATCCGCGCGAGGATTTCGAGATCAACATCCGAGGCACTCTGAACCTGCTCGACGCGGTCCGGCTGAAGGGCGACGGCACCCCGATCATCTTCGCCTCCACCAACAAGGTCTATGGCGACCTTTGCGACCTCGAGTTCCGGCTCGAGGGCGAGAAATATGTGCCGGTCGACCCTGCCGTCCGCGACTCCGGGATCGGCGAGAGCCGGCCGCTCGACTTCCACACGCCCTACGGCTGCTCGAAGGGCGCCGCCGACCAGTACGTCCTCGACTACGCCCGAAGCTTCGGGATGCGCACCTCGGTCGTCCGGATGAGCTGCATCTACGGCCTTCGTCAGATGGGCACCGAGGACCAGGGCTGGGTCGCCCACTTCCTGATCCAGGCGCTGCAGGGCAAGCCGATCACCCTCTACGGCGACGGCTACCAGGTGCGCGACATCCTCGACGTCTCAAACGCGGTCGAGGCCTATCTCAAGGCCTGGGACCGGATCGACGACATCAAGGGCCGCGCCTTCAACCTCGGCGGAGGCCCGCAGAACGCCGTCAGCCTTCGCGAGCTGCTCGGACATATTTCCGGCCTGCTCGGGCGTGAGCTCGACGTCCGCTTCGCCGACTGGCGCCCGGGCGACCAGCGCTACTTCGTGGCCGACATGGACGCGCTTCGCGAGACGCTCGCTTTGTCGCCGGCGGTGCCGTGGCGCGAGGGCGTGGCGCGGCTTCTCGACTGGCTTCGCGAAAGTCGCTCGCCTTCGCCCGCTCAGGCGCCCGCTCAGCTGGCGACGGGCGCCGCCTCGTGACTCCCACGCTCCGGATCTTCCTCACCGCGGATGCCGTCGGCGGCGTATGGCAGTACAGCCTCGACCTCGCGCGGGAGCTTTCGCGCCTCGGCCATGAGACCGTGGTCGCGCTGATGGGCCCCGCGCCGTCGCCGGACCAGCAGGCCGAAGCGGGTGCCGTCCCGGGATTGCGCCTGCTCGACACCGGCCTCCCGCTGGACTGGCTCGCCGACGACGAGGCCTCTCTCCGAGACGCGGCCGGAGCCCTTGCCGGACTCGCGGCGGAGACCGAAGCCGACATCGTCCAGCTCAATAGCCCGGCTCTCGCGGCGCTGGCGCCGTTTCCCGCGCCGGTGGTGGCCGTCCAGCACAGCTGCGTCGCCACTTGGTGGGAGGCCGTGCACGGGACCGAGCTTCCCGACGACTTCGCCTGGCGTACGGAGCTGGTCGAGGCGGGCCTGAAGGCCGCCCACGCCGTGGTCGCGCCCACCGCCGCGTTCGGAGCCGCCGTCCAGCGCCGTTACCGGCTGCCAAGCCCGCCCCGCACCGTCCACAACGGCCGGACGCCGGTCCCCCCCGGCACCGGCGCATCCCACGATTTCGTCTTCACCGCCGGGCGCCTGTGGGACGAGGGCAAGAATCTCGGCACCCTCGACGCCGCCGCCGCCGGGATCGGAGTGCCGGTCCGCGCCGCGGGGCCGCTCAAGGGGCCTAACGGGACGCAGGTGATGTTCGACAACATCCACTGCCTCGGCTCGCTGGGGGAGGAGGAGCTTCGCCGCTGGCTCTCCGCGCGCCCGGTGTTCGTCTCCTCCGCGCTCTACGAGCCGTTCGGCCTCGCCGTGCTCGAAGCGGCCTCCGCCGGCTGCGCTCTGATCCTGTCGGACATTCCCACCTTCCGCGAGCTCTGGGACGACGTCGCGATCTTCGTCTCGCCGCGCGACGAGGAAGGCTTCACCCGGGCGATCCGCGATCTCGTCGGCGACGATTTCGAGCGGGCCGTGCTCGGCCGCGGCGCAAGGGAGCGCGCCGCCCGCTACACGCCGGACGCGATGGCCGCGCAGATGGCCAGCCTCTACCGCTCGCTCCTCCCCGCCGTTCAGGGTCCGGTGCTCGCCGCCGCGAGGGCGGCCGCGTGAAGATCGCCTATTTCACCCATAGCCTCGCCTCCTGCTGGAACCACGGCAATGCCCATTTCCTTCGCGGAGTCCTTCGCGAGCTGATCGCCAAGGGCCACGAGGTGCGGGTCTTCGAGCCTGAGGATCCCTGGAGCCTCGAGAACCTCCTCAAGGATCACGGCCCGGAGGGTCTGGAGCCCTACAAGACGGCTTATCCCGAGCTCTCCTCGACCAGCTTCGCGCCGGACGCGGACCTGGAAGAGATGGTGGACGGCGCGGACGTGGTCATCGTCCACGAGTGGAACGAGCCGGAGCTCGTCGCCGCGCTCGGCCTGCTGAGGAAGCGCGGCCACGCCTTCACCCTCCTCTTCCACGACACCCACCACCGTGCCGTCTCCGATCCCGAAGCGATCCGCGCCTTCGACCTGTCCGGCTATGACGGCGTCCTCGCTTTCGGTGAGGCGCTGGCGGAGGTCTATCGCCGCTGGGGCTGGGGCAACCGCGTCTTCGTCTGGCACGAGGCCGCGGACCTTCGCCACTTCCACCCGCCGGCGGAGGAGACGGAGCGAAAGGGCCTCGTCTGGATCGGCAATTGGGGCGAGGGCGAGCGGACCAAGGAGCTGAAGGAGTATCTCTTCCGCCCCGCACGTGCGTCCGGGCTCGGGCTGGACGTCTATGGCGTTCGCTATCACGAGACGGCGAAGGCGACGGTTCGGCGCTATGGCGGGCGCTATCACGGCTGGCTCGCCAATGCCGAGGCGCCGCGCGTCTTCGCCCGCCACCTCGCCACAATCCACGTCCCCCGCCGCTATTACACCCGCCTCCTCCCGGGCATCCCCACCATCCGCGTGTTCGAGGCCCTCGCCTGCGGCATCCCGCTTGTCTGCGCGCCGTGGGACGATGCGGAGAATCTGTTCAGGCCCGGCGCCGACTATCTGGTCGCGAAGGACGGCGAAGAGATGACCCGCCTCCTCATCCGCCTCCGCGACGATCCGGAGCTCGCCCGCTCCCTCGCCGCCAGCGGCCTGGAGACGATCCGCGCCCGCCACAGCTGCGCCCACCGCGCGGAGGAGCTGCTGTCGATCGTCAACGTGCTGGAGGCTCAGGCCGACATGAGGCTTACCGCATGAAGATCGCCTTTTACGGCTCCAGCCTTCTCTCATCCTACTGGAACGGCGCCGCGACCTATTATCGCGGCCTGCTTCGCGATCTCGCGTCGCGCGGCTACCAAATCACCTTCTACGAGCCCGACGCCTTCGGCCGGCAGCAGCACCGCGACATCGAGCCTCCCGAATGGGCGCGCTCCGTCGTCTACGACGCCACCCCCGAAGCGCTCCGCACGGTCCTCGGGGAAGCCAGAACGGCGGATATCGTCGTAAAGGCAAACGGAGTCGGCGTGTTCGACACGGAGCTCCTCGAAGGCATTGTGGAGCATAGCCGCGACGACGCGCTTCGGATCTTCTGGGACGTCGACGCCGCCGCCACCCTCGACGAGATGCGCGGCGACGAAAGCCATGTCGTCCGCCGCATGCTCCCCTCGCTCGACATGGTCCTCACCTATGGCGGCGGCCCGCCGGTGATCCATGCCTATGAGGGGTTCGGCGCCCGGCGCTGCGTCCCCATCTACAACGCCCTCGATCCCACCACTCACCACCCGGCCGAGCCGGACGAGAGCTTCGCCGCCGATCTCGCCTTCCTGGGCAACCGCCTGCCGGACCGCGAGGCGCGGGTTGAGGAATTCTTCCTCAAGGCCGCCGATGCGCTGCCCGAGCGGAGCTTCCTGATCGGCGGCAATGGGTGGGAGACGAAGGAGATGCCCGCCAATGTGCGGCATCTGGGGCACGTCTACACCCACCAGCACAACGCCTTTAACTGCACTCCGCTCGCCGTCCTCAACGTGGCGCGCGACTCCATGGCCCATATCGGCTTCTCGCCCGCCACCCGCGTGTTCGAAGCGGCCGGCGCCGCCGCCTGCCTGATCACCGACGCGTGGGAAGGGATCGAGCTGTTCCTGACGCCCGACGAGGAGGTGCTCGTCGCCCGCGACGGCCAGGACGTGGCAGAGCATGTCCGAAGTCTGACGCCGGAGCGAGCGCGAGCGATCGGCGAGGCCGCGCTCCGCCGCACTCTCGCCGAGAATACCTACGCCCACCGCGGGGCGCAGGTGGACGCGCTCTGGCGCGAGATGCTCCAGCCCGAACGGAGCGCCGCCTGATGAAGCTGGTCGTCCTCGGACTCTCCCTCTCCTCCAGCTGGGGCAACGGGCATGCGACGACGTTTCGAGCCCTTCTCAAGGCGTTCGAGCGGCGCGGCCACGACATCCTGTTCCTTGAGCGGGACGTGGCCTGGTACGCCGAGAACAGGGACGTCACCGATCCCGATTACTGCCGCCTCGAATATTATTCCTCGCTCGAGGACCTCGACCGCTGGCGCCGCGAGATCGGCGACGCGGATGCCGTGGTCGTCGGGTCCTACGTCCCCGACGGAGTCGCAGTCGGCCGCTTCGTTCAGGAACATGCCCGCGGAGTCGCAGCCTTCTACGACATCGACACTCCGGTGACCCTCGCCAAGCTGGAGCGCGGCGACTTCGAATATCTCAATCGAGAAATCATCCCCGGCTACGACGTCTACCTCTCCTTCACCGGCGGGCCGACGCTGCGCCGGATCGAGGAACTTTACGGCTCCCCGGCCGCCCGCGCCCTCTATTGCTCGGTCGATCCCGACGCCTATCCGCCGATCGACGTGCCGAATACATGGGACCTCTCCTATCTCGGCACTTACAGCCCGGACCGGCAGCCGACTCTGGAGAAGCTCCTCATCGAGCCCGCGCGCCGGATGCCGGACCGGCGCTTCGTCGTCGCGGGCCCGCAATATCCCGCCGACATCGATTGGCCGTCCAACGTCGAGCGGATCGAGCACCTTCCACCGGCAGAACACCCCGCTTTCTACGCCGCTTCCAAATTCACCTTGAACGTCACTCGCGCCGACATGATCGCCGCCGGCTGGTCGCCCTCCGTCCGACTGTTCGAAGCCGCGGCCTGCGCGGTCCCGGTCATCTCCGACAAGTGGGAAGGGCTAAGCGAGCTGTTCGCGCCCGGCCGCGAAATCCTCCTCGCCGAAAGCTCGGACGAGGCGGTCCGGATGCTGGCGGAGCATGACGAAGCGAGCGCAGCGGAAATCGGACGGGCGGCGCGCAAGCGCGTGCTCCACGGCCATACGGCCTCCGACCGCGCGCGCGAGCTTGAAGCGTATATTTTCGAGGCCGCCGTCGCCGGAGCCGAGGCTCAGCTGGAGGAGATGGCGTGAGCGCGCCGGTCCGAGACCCAAGTTTGAAGACGCACAAGATTGTCCGAAGGAGCTGCCTGTGAAGAATGACGGAAAGAAGATCGCGCTAGTCACGGGCGGCGCCGGTTTTATCGGGTCGCACCTGATCGACTCGCTGATCGGCGAAGGCGCGACCGTCGTCTGCCTCGATAGCTACCTCACCGGCCGTCCCGAGAATCTGCGCCATCTCGAGCGGGAGAGCCGCTTCGACTTCGTCGAGGCGGACGTCATCGACGAGCTTCCGGCCGAGCTCGCCCGGACGCCCTTCACCCACATCTACCACCTCGCCTGTGCCGCCTCGCCGCCGCACTACCAGGCGGATCCCGAGCATACGATGCTCACCAACGTCGTCGGCACCCGCAACCTTCTCCGGCTGGCGGAGGATAGCGGCGCCCGGTTCCTCCTCACTTCGACCAGCGAGGTCTATGGCGATCCCGAAGTCCACCCGCAGCCGGAAAGCTATCGCGGCTGGGTAAGCTGCACCGGCCCGCGCGCCTGCTACGACGAAGGCAAGCGCGCGGCCGAAACTTTGACCTTCGACTATCAGCGCGGCGGGCGTGCCGACGTGCGCGTCGCGCGCATCTTCAACACCTACGGCCCGCGCATGCGGCCGGACGACGGCCGGGTAGTCTCCAACGTCATCTGCCAGGCGCTCGCGGGCGATGACATCACCGTCTACGGCGACGGCAGCCAGACCCGCAGCTTCTGCTACGTCAGCGACCTGGTCGACGGCCTCCTTCGGCTGATGGAGAGCGACGTCACCGACGGCCCCGTCAACCTGGGCAATCCGGTCGAGCTGACGGTCAGCGACCTCGTCGAGCGCGTGCTTCGACTGACCAAATCTCGTTCTGAAGTCGTCTACCGGCCGCTGCCGGTCGACGACCCGCGGCGCCGCAAGCCCGACATCTCCCGCGCCCGCTCGCTCCTCGGCTGGGAAGCTAAGGTGCCGCTTCAGGAAGGGCTCGAGGCGACGGCCGCCTGGTTCGCGAAGGAGCGTCGCGACGTCTGGCAGGGCGTCGGCGGGAGGCGCCTGGGAAACGGATCGGCTGAGGAGCGGCTGATCGTCGGAGTGGCCGCCGAATGATCATTGGCGGGCGAAGAGGTTCTCCGGATTCGCCATCGCCTTGATCTCCAGCGCGTTGCCGGACGGGTCGAGGAAGAACATCGTCGCCTGCTGGCCCGCCTGGCCTCGGAAGCGTACCGTCGGCTCGATCACGAACTCGACCCCGGCAGCGCGGAGCCGCTCGGCAAGCGCCTCCCAGGTCGGCATGTCGAGCACCGCCCCGAAATGCGGAACCGGCACATCGTGGCCGTCGACCGGATTGTGATGCCCCCGGGGGCGGGCGTCGGGGCTGAAATGCGTGACGATCTGGTGCCCGAAAAAGTCGAAGTCGATCCAGTGCGCCGCGCTTCGCCCCTCCGGGCAGCCGAGCAGTCCTCCGTAGAAGCCGCGCGCGGCCTCGAGGTCATGGACGGGAAAGGCGAGGTGGAAGGGTGGAAGGCTCATGCCCCCGCTTCTAGCTCGGGATCGGCGATTGTAAATTCGGGCCTTTGCGCCGACATGGGCGCCTCGTGAAAATGCTCGCTCTCGCCTTCGTTGCCGGTGCGGCCGCCGCCTTCGGCTTCGAGCCGCTGAAGCTGTGGCCGCTTACCCTCGCGGCCTTCGCCTTGCTGCTCCACCTGCTGCAGCGGGCGCCGAGCCTCAGGAGCGCGCTCGCCTGGGGGTGGTGGTTCGGGGTGGGCCATTTCGTCGTCGGGCTGGACTGGATCGCCACCGCCTTCACCTATCAGTCCGCCATGCCGGCCTGGCTCGGCTGGATAGCGGTCGTTCTCCTCTCGCTCTACCTCGCCGTCTACCCCGCCGCAGCCGCCGGCCTCGCTTGGCGCTACGGACGCTCCCATCCCCTCCGCCTCATCCTCCTTTTCGCCGCCGCCTGGATCGCCACGGAATGGCTTCGAGCGACGATGTTCACGGGCTTCGCCTGGAACCCAGCGGGAGTGGCGCTCCTGCCGACGCCCGCCGCGCACAACGCCGTTCTCGTGGGGACCTACGGATTGTCCGGAGTGACGATGCTCCTAGCGGGCCTTCTCCTGCTCCTCTGGCGCCGCCGCTGGCCCGCGGCCGGAGCGGTCGCGGCAGGGGTCGCGCTGCTCACCGGTCTCGCCTTTCTAGCGAGCCCTACCTCGAATGCGGCAGCCGGAGTGGCGCTCCGGATCGTCCAGCCCAACATCGGTCAGCAGGACAAATGGCGCGAAGGTTTCGAGGACGAGAATATGGGCCGGCTTGCGCGCCTCTCCCGCGCCGCCTCGAACGAGCCTCGCCTTCTCCTCTGGCCCGAGGCCGCCGTCACCCGTCCGCTTCAGAACGGCCTTCGCGACTACGGCCTGCAGATGGAGGCGAGCGAGCTTCGCCGTGACGTCTCGATGATGATGGGCGCCAACGATCTGCTGCTGACCGGCGGAGTCACCTGGCGCTCACGCGACGGCTTCGAGGTCACCAGCGCCACCAACAGCGTCTTCGCGATTGCCCCCACCGGCCGCATCCTCGCCCGCTACGACAAGGCCCATCTCGTCCCCTATGGCGAGTATCTGCCGATGCGGCCGATCTTGTCCGCCATCGGCCTCTCCCGACTCGCCCCCGGCGACATCGATTTCGACTCCGGCCCGGGGCCGCAGACGCTCGATCTCCCGCTCGTCGGAAAGGCGGGTTTCCAGCTCTGCTACGAGATCATCTTCTCGGGCAAGGTTGTGGACCGGAAGAACCGCCCGAATTTCCTGTTCAACCCGTCCAACGACGCCTGGTTCGGAGCCTGGGGCCCGCCCCAGCACCTCGCCCAGGCCCGCCTCCGCGCGCTGGAGGAAGGCCTGCCCGTCCTCCGCTCCACGCCCACCGGTATCTCGGCCGTCATCGACGCCGACGGCGACCTCCTCCACAGCCTCGCCTGGCGCACCCGCGGAGTGATCGACGCTCGCCTTCCGGCCCCGAAGCCGCCGACGCCGTTCGCTCGAATCGGCAACCTCCTGCCCTTCCTGTTCGCGCTGCTGCTGATCGGCTCAGCACTGGTCGCGGGACGCATTGCGGGGCAACGAAAACGAGGCTAGGGAGCGCACATATAAGGATATCTTTATATCCGAAACTCCCCGCAGAAGGCCCTTCTCAGCGATGCGCAGCAACTATCTCTTCACGTCCGAATCCGTTTCCGAAGGCCACCCGGACAAGGTCGCCGACCAGATTTCGGACGCGATCGTCGATCTGTTCCTGTCCAAGGATCCCGAGGCGCGCGTCGCCTGCGAGACCTTGACGACGACCCAGAAGGTCGTCCTCGCCGGCGAGATCCGCGGGCGCGGGATCATGGACGAGGAGGGCAACTGGGCGCCCGGCGTGCGCGAGGAGATCGAGCAGGTCGTTCGCCAGACGGTGAGGGCGATCGGCTACGAGCAGGAGGGCTTCCACTGGGAGACGCTCGACTTCTCGAACAATCTCCACCCCCAATCCGCTCATATCGCGCAGGGCGTCGACGCTTCGGGCAATAAGGACGAAGGCGCGGGCGACCAGGGCATCATGTTCGGCTATGCCACCGACGAGACGCCCGACCTCATGCCGGCCACCCTCTATTACAGCCACAAGATCCTCGAGCGCATGGCCGCCGACCGCCACTCCGGCGCCGCCCCGTTCCTCGAGCCCGACGCCAAGAGCCAGGTGACGCTGCGCTTCGAGAATGGCGAGCCTGTCGCCGCGACCGCGATCGTCGTCTCGACCCAGCACGGTAAGGGCTATGACGAGGGCGAGAAGGAAGCCGAGCTCAAGGCCTATGTCCGCCAGGTCGTCGCCGATACGCTCCCCGCCGCGTGGCTCTCCGACGAGACCGTCTACCACATCAACCCGACCGGCAGCTTCGAGATCGGCGGGCCGGACGGCGACGCGGGCCTGACCGGCCGCAAGATCATCGTCGACACCTATGGCGGCGCGGCTCCGCACGGCGGCGGCGCCTTCTCGGGCAAGGACCCGACGAAGGTCGACCGCTCGGCGGCCTACATCTCGCGCTACCTCGCCAAGAACATCGTCGCCGCGGGCCTCGCCCGCCGCTGCACGATCCAGCTCGCCTACGCGATCGGCGTTCCCGAGCCGCTGTCGCTCTACGTCGATACCCATGGCACCGGCACCGTTGGCGACGACCGGATCGAGCAGGCGATCATGTCGATCCAGGATCTGGGCGGCCTCACGCCGCGTGCGATCCGCACCCATCTCGGCCTCAACAAGCCGATCTATCGCCCCACCGCCGCCTACGGCCATTTCGGCCGAACCGCGGAAGGCGACTTCTTTCCCTGGGAGAAGACAGACCTCGTCGAGAAGCTGAAAGCGGCGCTCTAATCCTGCACGCACCGCACCTTCCAGGTGCGGCCGTTCAAGGAGAAGGAGCCGGAGGCGGTGTATCCGGATATCCGGACTCGAAGCTTGCCGCGGCGCTGCGGCCCCTTGTTGTCCACAAAATCGGCCTGCACCCAGGGCTGGCGCACCGAGGAGCGGGTGAGAACGAGCCCGTCCTCCTTGTGGAAGGACGTGCGCCAAACCCCGCCCTCCTTGAGGTGCACGGAGGCAATCCCGCCGCTCGCGCCGGCGCCAAAGACGATGCCCACATGCGGCAGGCCGCCGCCCAAGGGCTTGCAGAGAAGGCCGATCGTCGCTGCGGCGGGGCTCGCGAAGGACAGGGCAGCGGCGGCTGCGACGATGGCGTATCTCATGCGGCAAGGATAAGGCGCGGCACGTGAACGATCCCAGTACCATCCGCCGCCTCTACGGCCGCCGCTCGGGGCACAAGCTGCGCCAGGGGCAGGCGGCCTTGCTCGAGGAGCTGCTTCCGGCGCTGAGCGTGCCGGAGACCCAGCCGGTCGACAGCCGCTCCCTCTTCGGGGATGAGCGCCCGCTCCATTTAGAGATCGGCTTCGGATCGGGCGAGCATCTCGCCTACCGCGCCGACCTCCTCCCCGACCACGGCTTCATCGGCGCCGAGCCCTTCCTCAACGGCGTGGTGGGGGCGCTGGCCCACGTTCGCGACGGCCGCCTCGCCAATGTCCGCCTCCACATGGGCGACGCTCTCGAGGTGCTTGAGCGCGTGCCGGACGGGGCCCTCACCATGGCCTATCTCCTCCACCCCGACCCCTGGCCGAAGGCGCGCCACGCCAAGAGGCGGATGATCAACCATGGGCCGCTCGACCTGATCGCGGCCAAGCTGAAGCCGGGCGGCGAGTTCCGCCTCGGGACCGATGACCCGACCTATTGCCGCTGGGCAATGATGATCATGAACCAGCGCCGCGATTTCGAATGGCTGGCGGAGAGCGCGAAGGACTTCCTCACCCGTCCCGGCGGCTGGCCCGAAACCCGCTACGAAGCCAAGGCGCGCCGCAGGGGCCACGAGGTGTGGTACTTCAGGTACCGCCGCGCCTGAGGAGCCCGCTCGGCTAGTCCAGATGCTCGATCCCGTCGCCGACGATCTGCACCCACCTCTGCTTGCGCTCTTCATAGACTGAGTAGTGGGGCTGCGGAAAACCGGGCTCGGCAAAGCAGCCGATCGGCACCGCCGTCAGGCCCGGCAAGGCTTCGATCGTGTACGAGATGGTCGAGCCGCAGTCGGGGCAGAAGCGGAAGCTGGCCCGGCGCCCCTCCTCCGCAGGCGGCTCCCACGTCTTCGACAGACCGGTCACCTTCACCTGCTCGTCCGGCCACCGCGCCTGGACGGAAAAGGCGCTTCCGCTTCGCTTCTGGCAATCGAGGCAGTGGCAGACTGAGATCCGGACCGGCTCCCCGTCGCACTCGGCCTGAAGCTGACCGCAGCGGCAGGAAGCGGTGCGGAGCGTCACCGCGCCGGAATCAGCTTCAGCAGCCGCCCGCCGGAGCCGTTCCGCTCGTCCTCCAGCACGTAAAGCGCGCCGTCCGGCCCCTGCTCTACCTCGCGGATGCGAGCGCCCATGTTCCAGCGCTCCGCCTCGCGGGCCGTGTTGCCGCTCACGGCCACCCTGATCAGCGTCTTGCCTGAAAGTCCGCCCATGAAGGCGCTTCCGCGCCACTGCGGGAACAGCCGCCCGGTGTAGAAGGCGAGGCCTGCGGGCGACACTTCGTGGAAGGTGATTTCAGGCGCGTTGAACTCCGGCCGGGTATTGTGGTCGGGTATGTCCTTGCCGTCATAATGGTTGCCGTTGGAGACGATCGGGTAGCCGTAATTGGTGCCGCGCTCGATGAGGTTGAACTCGTCGCCCCTCTTAGGGCCCATCTCATGGCTCCACAGCTTGCCGTCGGGCGCGAAGGCGAGGCCCAGCGGGTTGCGGTGGCCCAGCGTCCAGATCTGCCCTGTAACGCCGCCGCGGCTGGCGAAGGGATTGTCGCGAGGCACGGAGCCGTCGTCGTTGAGGCGCACGATCTTGCCCAGGGTGGCGCTCATGTCCTGCGCCGGATCGAACTTCTGCCGGTCCCCGTTGGAGATGTAGAGCTTGCCGTCCGGGCCGAAGGCGAGGCGGTGGCCGAAATGGCCCCGGTCGTCCACCTTGGGCTCCTGGCGCCAGATCACCTTCAGGCCGCGAAGCTCGGCCGCTCCGTTCATTTCGTCGATCACCAGCTCGGCCCGGCCGACGACTGCTCCTCGGGTATCGCTCGGCCCCGCTTCCACCCAGCTCAGGTAGACGAGATTGTTGCTCTCGAAGCCCGGGTGCAGGGCCACGTCGCCAAGCCCGCCCTGGCCGCCATAATCGACCGTGGGAGCGCCCTTGACTTCGATGATCCGCCCGCTCTGCGTCTGCCACAGCCTCAGGCGCCCACGCTTCTCCGTGATCAAGGCGTAGCCGTGCGGAAGGAAGGCCATTGCCCAGGGCTCATCGAACTTGGCGATCTCCTGCACCTGGAAGGGCCGACCACCGGCAGGGGCCTCGGCGCCAGCGGGGCTGTTGCTCTCAACGGCTTCGCCGGCGCCGTTGCAGGCGATCAGGAGAAAGGGAAGGGCGGCGAGGCTGAACAGGCGCATCGGAAAGCTCCTTTGATGTGCCACGGCCCTTCCCGAGCGCAGCCGAAGCGTCAAGAGGCGCGGCTGGCGGCCGCGACCTCCTGAGCCTAAGGAGGGGGCGATGAAATTTTCCGAGGCCTTCTCCGTCCTGCTCCTCGGCGCTTGCGTGACCGCCGACGCCCCGGCGGGCCCGCAGGACGCTTTCTGGCAGCGCCTCTCCGCCCTTTGCGGAAAGGCGTTCGAGGGGAGGGTTGCAAGCCCGCCGGTCGAGGCCGACCGGGACTTCGCAGGCAAGCGCCTCGTCATGCACGTGCGCAGCTGCACGCCCACGGAAATCCGGATCCCCTTTCAGGTCGGCGACGACCGCTCCCGTACCTGGGTCGTGACCCTCACCTCGACAGGCCTTCGCCTCAAGCACGACCACCGGCACGAAGACGGAAGCGAGGATGTGCTCACACAGTATGGCGGCGACACCGTCGCCCCCGGCACTGCCGCCCGCCAGGAATTCCACGCCGACGCCTTTTCGAAGCGGCTGTTCGTCCGGGAGGGCCGGGACGTCTCGGTGACGAACGTCTGGGCGATGGAGGTCCACCCTCGCCGCACCTTCGCCTACGAGCTTCGCCGCCCTGGCCGCTTCTTCCGGGTCGATTTCGATCTAAGTCGCCCCGCCGCACCGCCCCCACCGCCTTGGGGAGCCCCATAGCCGCTTGCCGGGCGGGCCTTTTCGGCCTATATGCGCTCCACCTTCCTCGACATCGTTAGACGTTGAGGCCGGTCCCGGGGACGGGGCCGGCGCCGAAGGGGTTTTGCTTTCTTCAGGAGTGCGCGTGGCCGATCTCGCCACCATCCAGAAACTGATCGAGCCGGCTGCCGAGGCCGAGGGCCTCGCGCTCGTGCGCGTGAAGATGATCGGCGGCACGGGCGACCCGACGCTCCAGGTGATGGCCGAGCGGCCGGACACCCGCCAGCTGACGCTCGAGGATTGCGCGCGCCTGTCGCGGCGGCTCTCGGACATCCTGGACCAGGAGGATCCGATCGAGCATGCCTACAGGCTCGAGGTCAGCTCCCCCGGCATCGACCGGCCGCTGACCCGCCTCGCCGATTTCGACGACTGGAAAGGGCACGAGGCGCGTATCGTGCTCTCCGAGAAGCTGAACGGCCGCAAGGTGTTCAGCGGCGCCCTCGCCGGAACGGAAGGGGAGACGGTTCTGGTCGACGTCCAGGGGCTGGGCCCCACGGGCCTGCCCTTCGCCGCCATTCACTCCGCCAAGCTCGTGATCACCGACAAGCTCATCGCCGCGACCGCTCCCTTGAGCGCCGACGGGGCCGACAAAATTCAAGTAGAGGAAGACTGACCATGGCCACCACCGCCCCCGCCGGCGCCGTCTCCGCCAACAAGGCGGAGCTCATCGCCATCGCCGACAGCGTCGCCCGCGAGAAATTGATCGACCGCGGAATCGTGATCGAGGCGATGGAGGACGCGATCCAGCGCGCCGCCCGCGCCCGCTACGGCGCCGAGAACGACATCCGCGCAAAGCTCGACCCGACGACCGGCGACCTTCGCCTGTGGCGCGTCGTCGAGGTGGTCGAGGCGGTCGACGACTATTTCAAGCAGGTCAGCCTCGAGGATGCTCAGAAGCTCCAGCCGGGCGCCGTGGTCGGCGATTACATCGTCGATCCGCTCCCCCCGATCGAGTTCGGCCGGATCGCCGCCCAGGCCGCCAAGCAGGTCATCTTCCAGAAGGTCCGCGACGCCGAGCGCGAGCGGCAATATGAAGAGTTCAAGGACCGCGTCGGCGAGATCATCACCGGAGTCGTTAAGCGCGTCGAGTTCGGCCACGTCGTCGTCGATCTCGGCCGCGCCGAAGGCGTCATCCGCCGCGACCAGCAGATCCCCCGTGAGGTCGTCCGGGTCGGCGACCGCGTGCGCTCGCTGATCCTTCGAGTCGCCCGCGAGACCCGCGGCCCGCAGATCTTCCTGTCCCGCGCTCACCCGGACTTCATGAAGAAGCTGTTCGCGCAGGAAGTCCCCGAAATCTACGACGGCATCATCGAGATCAAGGCCGCCGCCCGCGATCCGGGCAGCCGCGCCAAGATCGGCGTCATCAGCTACGACAGCTCGATCGACCCGGTCGGCGCCTGCGTCGGAATGAAGGGCAGCCGCGTCCAGGCAGTCGTCCAGGAGATGCAGGGCGAGAAGATCGACATCATCCCCTGGTCCGAGGATCTCGCCACCTTCGTCGTCAACGCGCTCCAGCCCGCCACCGTCAGCCGGGTCGTCATTGACGAGGAGGAGAGCCGGATCGAAGTGGTCGTCCCCGACGACCAGCTTAGCCTCGCGATCGGCCGCCGCGGCCAGAACGTTCGCTTGGCCTCCCAGCTCACCGGCTCGGCGATCGACATCATGACCGAGGCCGACGCGTCCGAGAAGCGCCAGCGCGAGTTCGTCGAGCGCTCGACCATGTTCCAGGAAGAGCTGGACGTGGACGAGACGCTGGCCCAGCTCCTCGTGGCGGAAGGCTTCGGAGCGCTCGAGGAAGTCGCCTATGTCGAGGCCGACGAGATCGCCTCGATCGAAGGCTTCGACGACGAACTCGCAGCCGAGCTCCAGAGCCGCGCGGCCGAGGCGCTCGAGCGGCGCGAGGAAGCCGCCCGCGAGGAGCGCCGCGCCCTCGGAGTCGAGGACGCGCTCGCCGAGATGCCCTACATGACCGAAGCGATGCTGGTCACGCTCGGCAAGGCGGGCATCAAGACGCTCGACGACCTCGCCGACCTCGCCACCGACGAGCTGGTCGCCAAGAAGCGCCCCGAGCAGCGCCGCCAGCGCGAGGCGCCTCGTCCGGAGGACAAAGGCGGGATCCTCGCCGAATACGGCCTCACCGACGAGCAGGGCAACGAGATCATCATGGCCGCCCGCGCCCATTGGTTCGAGGACGAGGCTCCGGCCGCTGGGGAGGACGCTGTTGCGGAATCCTCCCAATGACACGCTGAAGGCTGACGAACGGCACGTCCCGGAGCGGAAATGCATCCTCTCCGGCGAGCATGGCGAACGTGAAGATCTGATCCGCCTCGCTCTCTCCCCGGAGGGCGAGCTGTTCCCGGACGTGCGCGCCAAAGCACCCGGCCGGGGCGCCTGGATCGGAGTCGATCGAGCGACCTTGGAAGCCGCGCAGGCCAAGGGTCGGCTGAAGGGCGCCCTCGCCCGCGCCTTCAAGGGGGCTCCGGCCGCCGTGCCCGCCGATCTCGGCGCCCGCATCGAGGCGGCGCTCCGCCAGGCAGCGCTCGACCGGCTGGGCCTCGAAGCGCGCTCGGGCACCCTCCTCACCGGAAGCGAGAAGATCGAGGCGGCCGCCCGCAAGGGCGAGGTCCAGCTCCTCCTCCACGCCTGCGACGCGAGCGCCGACGGCAACCGCAAGCTCGATCAGGCATGGCGGGTGGGTGGCGGCGGCGACTCCGAGCATCGCCAAGGTCTGGTTATCCCTGCGGAAAGGGCCATATTGTCGTTGGCGCTCGGGCGTCAAAATGTGGTACATATCGCCCTGATCGACCGCGGGGCCGCGGCGCGCGTCGAACGCGCGCTCGGCCGGTGGCGCGCTTTTATCGGTTCCGACTCTGGGCTAAGCGCCGCGACGGCGGGCACGCCGGATGCGTCGGCTATGAATGTGGATGAAGGATAATAATGAGCGAGACGTCAGATAAGCCGAAGCTTGGCACGCGCGCCCCTCTGGGTCTGAAGCGCACCGTCGAGACCGGCAAGGTCAAGCAGAGCTTCAGCCACGGCCGCTCGAACACTGTCGTTGTCGAGGTGAAGAAGCGCCGCATCCTCGGCCCCGGCGGTGCTCAGGAGGCGCCGAAGGTGGAGGAGGCTCCGAAGGCCGCTCCGGCGCCCGCCGCTCGAGCGCCCCAGCCCGCCCCCGCGCCGGCCGCGCCGCAGCGTCCGGTCGCCGACGCCGCCTCGCGCCGCGAGCTTCAGGAACGGCTGCTCCGCGAAGCCGAGGAAGCCCGTCTCGCCTCGCTCGAGGAAGCCCGCCGCCGCGAGGACAAGCAGGCCGCTCAAGTCACCGAGGAAGAGAAGCGCCGCGCCGAGGACAACCGCCGCGCCGAGGAAGAGGCCCGCCGCCAGGCCGAGGAAGAGGCGCGCCGCGCCGCCGAGGAGGCCGAGCGCCCCGCGGCCGAGCCGCAGGCCCAGGAAGCCGCCGTCCCCGGCGACGACGAGGATCGCCGTCCCGCCCGCCCGGCGCCCCGCGGCTTCACGCCCGTAAAGAGGCCGGAGCCCGCCCGCCCGACCCGCGGCCGCGGCGACGACCGCCGGCACGCCGGCAAGCTCACCGTCACCCGCGCCCTTTCGGGTGAGGACGACAGCAACCGCGCCCGCTCGCTGGCCGCGCTCCGCCGCGCCCGCGAGAAGGAGAAGCGCTCGCACATGCAGTCCGGCCCTGCCGCCAAGCAGGTCCGCGACGTCGTGGTTCCGGACGCGATCACCGTTCAGGAGCTCGCCAACCGAATGGCCGAGCGCGCGGCGGACCTCGTCAAGTCGCTCTTCAAGATGGGCATGGTCGTGACCGTCAATCAGACGATCGATCAGGACACGGCCGAGCTTCTGGTCACTGAGTTCGGCCATAACATCAAGCGCGTCAGCGAATCCGACATCGACATCCAGACGGAGACCGACGTCGATGCACCCGAGACCCTTCAGCCGCGGCCGCCGGTGGTCACCATCATGGGCCACGTTGACCACGGTAAGACCTCGCTGCTCGACGCGATCCGCGGCGCCAACGTCGTCTCCGGCGAGGCGGGCGGGATCACCCAGCATATCGGCGCCTATCAGGTGAGCCTGCCCGACAAGTCGAAGATCACCTTCCTCGACACGCCGGGCCACGAAGCCTTCAGCGAGATGCGCGCCCGCGGCGCCAACGTCACCGACATCGTCGTGCTGGTCGTGGCCGCCGACGACGGCCTCAAGCCGCAGACAGTCGAGGCGATCAACCATACCAAGGCGGCCGGCGTTCCGATGATCGTCGCCATCAACAAGATCGACAAGGAAGGCGCCCGTGCGCAGCGTGTCCGCGAGGAGCTGCTCCAGCACGAGATCGTCGTCGAGGATCTCGGCGGCGACGTTCAGGACGTCGAAGTCTCCGCGCTGAAGAAGACGAACCTCGACGGCCTTCTCGAAGCGATCAATCTTCAGGCCGAGCTTCTGGAGCTTCGCGCCAATCCGGAGCGCGCCGCCGAAGGCGCTGTGGTCGAAGCCAAGCTCGACAAGGGCCGCGGCCCGCTCGCGACCGTCCTGGTCCAGCGCGGGACTCTGAAGGTTGGCGACATCTTCGTGGTCGGCGCCGTCCCGGGCAAGGTCCGCGCGATGATCGACGACAAGGGAAAGCAGGTGAAGGAGGCCGGTCCGTCCGTCCCCGTCGAAGTGCTCGGCCTCTCCGGCGTCCCCTCGGCCGGGGACACTCTGACCGTGGTCGAGAACGAAGCCCGCGCCCGCGAGGTCGCCGCCTATCGCCAGAGCGTGCTCGACCGGAAGCGGACGACCAGCGCGCCCGTCAGCCTCGAGAACATGTTCGCCTCGCGCGCGAGCCAGACCAAGGAATTTCCTTTGGTCGTGAAGGGCGACGTGCAGGGTTCGGTCGAGGCGATCGTCAGCGCCGTGAACCGCATCTCGACAGAGGACATCAAGGCGCGGATCCTCCATGCTGGCGTCGGTGCGATCACCGAGAGCGACGTGATCCTCGCCTCCGCGAGCGGTGCTCCGATTATCGGCTTCAACGTCCGCCCCAATGCCAAGGCCCGCGAGGTCGCGGCTCGGACGAAGGTCGAGTTCCGCTATTACGACGTCATCTACCACCTCACCGACTGGGTGAGGGAGGCGATGGGCGGCCAGCTCGGCCCCGAGATGATCGAGACGGTCCTCGGCCGCGCCCGTGTCCAAGAAGTCTTCCCGGCCGGCAAGCGCGACAAGGCGGCGGGCCTGCTGGTGCTCGAAGGCGTCATCCGCAAGGGCCTCCATGCGCGGCTCACGCGCGAGGATGTCATCGTCTCCAAGACGACCATCTCCTCGCTTCGCCGGTTCAAGGACGACGTCGCCGAAGTGCGCGCGGGCCTTGAATGCGGCGTGCTTCTGGCGGACACCAACGACATCAAGCCAGGCGACCATCTCGAAGTCTTCGAGGTCGAGGAGCGCGCACGCACGCTGTAGAGGTCGCGCGCAGGTGGTACTTGCGCGCGGTTCACGCTCGGGGTGACTGATGAAACGCAACGAGGCTCCTGAGGGCAAGTCCGTCCGCCTGCTCCGCGTGGGCGAGCAGGTGCGTCATGCCCTTTCGGACATATTGATGCGCGGCGACGTGCATGACGAGACGCTCGCCAGTCACCTCGTCTCGGTCACGGAGGTGCGCATGTCCCCCGACCTTCGCCACGCCACCGTTTTCGTGAAGCCGCTCCTCGGTCAGGACGAGGAGGTGGTGCTGAAGGCGCTTCGGACGAACACGGCCTATTTGCAGAAGACGGTCGCTCAGCGGGTGAACACGAAATACGCGGCAAAGCTCAAATTCCTCGCCGACGAGAGCTTCGACGAAGGCAGCCACATCGACAGCCTCCTCCGCTCGCCCAAAGTGGCGCGCGACCTTAGGGACGACGAGGAGGCGTGAGCTTGGGCGATCCGATGGAGGATGGCGACCTGCGGCTGGAGCCGCTGGCGGAGCGCCACCGGGAGGCGCTGAAGGCTGCCTGCGCTCAGGACCTCGACATCTGGCAGATCTATTCGGTCTCCTACGATCCAGACCATTTCGACCGCAGCTTCGACCTTCTTCTGTCGCGGCCGAACTGGTGCCCCTTCGTGATCCTTACGGACGGCCGCCTCGTCGGAATGAGCTGCTTCATCGGCATCGAGCCGGATCGGGGCGTGCTGGAGATCGGCAACACCTATTACATTCCCGAGCTGCGCGGCACCGGCTTCAACCGCCGGGTCAAGGACCTGATGCTTCGCCGCGCCTTCGGCTGCGGCTTCCGTCGCGTCGAGTTTCGCGTCGATTCGCGCAACGGCCGCTCGCAGGCGGCGATGGCCAAACTGGGCGGGGTGCGCGAGGGCGTCCTCCGCGCCGATCGAACCACCTGGACCGGCCATGTCCGGGACACGGTTCTCTTCTCGATCCTCGCTGAAGAGTGGCGCGATCGGCTTTCAGCGCCTAGCGTCACCCCACATGCTTCAGCTCATTGAGATACTCCTCCCGCTGACCGACAATGAGGGCTGCCGGTTCGAGCCGGCGCTGTTCGGCAAGGTGCGTGAAGAGTTGGTGGAGCGTTTCGGCGGGCTCACCGCCTTCACCCGGAGCCCGGCCGAGGGGCTGTGGGAGGTGGAGGGAGGCGAGCGCAGCCGTGACGAGATCGTCATCTTCGAGGTGATGGCCGACTGGATCGACCGGAGTTGGTGGCGCAATTATCGAGCCGAGCTGGAGAAGCGCTTCCGGCAGGACGAGATATTGATCCGTTCACGCGAGGTGGAGCGGCTCTAGCCTCAGCAGATCTGCTCGACCTCGAGACTGCCGGCCGGGAGCGGCTTCAGCAGCTCTCGGGCGGGGACGGTCGGATCGAGCCACCGCGCCCAGTCCCGATGCGTCAGCACGGCGACTTGCCGGTTGTGGTAGGGCGCCACATCCGGGCCGGGTTCGGTGGTCAGCATTGTGAAAGCCTCACCCACCGCAGGATCGCTCCGCCACAAGCCAGCGATGCAGAACCAGGGCTCGCCTGTCACAGTGAAGAGCCATTTATGCTTCCGCTTGGCCTTCGGATCGGTGTGGGCAGTGAACTCGTAAAAGCCGTCGGTGACGATCAGGCAGCGGCCGTTTGGGAATTCGCGGCCGTCGGAGCGGAAATTATACACCGGCTTGCCGCCAGGGCCCGGCCAACTCCAGCGGCGGACGACCAACTCGGCCGCGCCGGGCTCACCAGCCGAGCGGAGGATCGGGGCCCGGTCGGTGATGCGGATGTCGTCGCGCGGCTCGAGGTTGGGTCGTCCTTCCGGATAGAGAAGTCGAAGGCGCGCCTGCGCGGCCAGCGCCTCCAATGCCTGCAGCTCCCGCTTCTGCGCGTAGTCGTTGCACATCAGAGGGGAAGCTCGAGCACGCGCTCGTCGCACTGCCGCTCGGATTCGCCCAGAGCGGAGAGGCCGAGGCCCAGGAGGCGGATGCTTCTTGCAGGCGGGAGGAGGGTGCGCAGGAGGGCGGCGCCCGTTTCGAGGAACTCGGCCTCTCCCGCTATCGGCCGGTCGAGAGAGCGGGCGCGGGAGACGATCTGGAAGTCGGAATATTTGACCTTGAGGTTGACGGTGCGGCCGGAAAGCCCCTTCGACTGGATGCGCCCCCAGACGTGGCGGCCGATGCGGTCGAGCTCCGAAAGGAGCGCCTCTTCCTCGACGAGGTCGGTCACGAACGTGTCCTCGGCACTGACTGACTTGTAGGGGCGGTCCGCCCTCACCTGGCGGTGGCAGATGCCCCGGGCGAGATCGTGATAGTAAGAGGCGGAGCTTCCGAAATGGGCGGCGAGCCAGTCGAGGCTCTTCGATCTGAGGTCTGCGCCTGTTTCGATCCCGAGCCTCGCCATCTTCTCCGCCGTCTTCGGGCCGACACCGTGGAAGCGGGAGACGGGGAGGGAGGCGACGAACGCCTCGCCCTTGGCGGACGTGATGACGCACAGGCCATCGGGCTTGTTCTGGTCGGAGGCGAGCTTGGCGAGGAACTTGTTGTAGGAGACTCCCGCCGAGGCGGTGAGGCCGGTCGCGGCGCGGATGCGGGCCCGTATCTCCTCAGCGATGGCGGTGGCGACGCCGATGCCCTTCAGATCCTCCGTGACGTCCAAATAGGCCTCGTCCAAAGACAGCGGCTCCACATGCGGCGTGTAGTCGAGGAAGATCGCCCGGATCTGCTGCGACACCGCGCGATAGGCGTCGAAGCGCGGCTTGACGAAGATGAGGTCCGGGCAGCGGCGCTTCGCGGTCACGGCAGGCATGGCGGAGCGGACCCCATATTTGCGGGCCTCGTAGCTCGCCGCCGCAACGACTCCGCGAACGCCCCCGCCGACGGCAAGCGGCTTGCCCTTCAGCTCGGGATTATCGCGCTGCTCCACCGACGCGTAGAAAGCGTCCATGTCGATATGGATGATCTTTCGGATCGAATCTAAGGCGCCCCTGTCGTTCACCCCCTGTTCCTAGCGGGCGGCGCGCGCGCGTGAAAGTCAGAAGGTGTAGGAAAGGCCGCCGAGAGCGAGATATTGGTCCCGGTCTCCGGCGACTGATACGATCGGGCTTTGAGCGAAGTCGCCCCGAAGCCTGCCGTAGCTTCCGATGGCGAAGAGCGAGAGCTTCGGGTCCCTCAGCTCGCCAGTGAGAGCGTGGGCGAGGAAGAGGGAGGCGCGGCGGCTTTTCCAGCCACCCTGCGCATTGAAGGCGGTAAGGCCGCTCGCCACAGCCCCGGCGGGAGTGATGCTGAAATAGGTGCGTGCATAGCCGTCGCCCACCCGCTCCATCGAAAGGCTGAGCTGGAAGTAGGTGCTGGTGCTGAGCGGGGTGGCATATTCTATCGTGGGGGTGAGGACGAAGCTGTCGTGGGTGTCGGTGACATCCTTCTGATACTGGAGGCGCGCGCCGAGGCTGTCATATTGATGGAGCACCCCCTTCTTGCTGACGCCCGCCGACACGCCCAGCTCTATGGCGGTGTCGATCTCGCCGAGGGCGCGGACCTGAGGGTCCTTCATCCCGCCGGTGCGGTCGAGCCGAACGTAGGCGACGGGGCCGAGCTCGAACGTCACCTTGGCATCGGAAGGGTCGCGGATCAGGTCGATTGAGAGGCCGGTGCCGCGGGTGGCGAAGCTGAAGCCTTCGACCTTGCCGAAGATAGCGCCGATCGGGCCGAACGTATAATCGTCCGAGCCTTCGTAGGAGGGGCGGTAGGCGCCGCCGATCCCGACGGTGAGGCTGTTGCGATCCTCCGGCCGGTCCTGCGGCTCTTCCTCCTGGGCGAGAGCGGGCGCGGCCACGGCGAAAAGGCTCGCGGCGAGCAGCGAGCGGCGGAATGCTTCCATAGGCTTCACGGGCGGATCTCCCCTGTTCGTCCCGTAGAATGTTGCGGAACCGTCATAGTTCCCGAGGCCGCGCCTCCGCGGCGTTGGCGAGGCGCCGCATCTGGCGAACCGCCTGGCCGAGCAGGATCAGGGCGAGCACGCCCAGACCGACGAGAGCGAGGAGGGCGTAGGTAATCGCTTCGAGCCAGCGTTTCGGCGGCTCAGGCGGAGCGACGCGCTCGGTGCCGATGGCGCTGCCGCCTATCACGTTCGATTCCGGGGCGCGCACGGCTTCGTCCTGCGCGGCTTCCGGAGGCTGCGTCCGCTCCGGCTCCGTCCAGGCGCCCGGGTCCAGCAGGCGGCCGGCCGGAGCCTCCTGCCCGGACATGGCGGCAATGGACCCGAGGATGGACAGGGTGACGAGGCCCGCAAGCACCAGCATGAAGGTGCGCACCGTCCATTCCAGCAGACCATTCGCCATCGTCGGCTCAATCGCGCGGCGGCGGCGTTGTTCCGCCACGCCCGGCGCTTGGATTCCCGCTTTCGCTGTGCTTTAGGCCCGCCCATGAACATCCACGAATATCAAGCCAAGGAACTGCTCGCGAAGCAGGGCATCCCCGTCCCCGTCGGCTTTGCCGCATTGAGCGTCGAGGAAGCGGTCGCCGCGGCCGGGAAGCTTCCCGGGCCGCTCTATGTGGTGAAGGCGCAGATCCACGCCGGCGGCCGAGGCAAGGGCAAGTTCAAGGAGCTCGGACCGGACGCCAAGGGCGGAGTCCGGCTCGCGCGCAGTCTGGACGAAGTCCGGACCGCCGCCGAGGAGATGCTCGGCAAGACGCTGGTGACCATCCAGACTGGCCCCGAGGGCAAGCAGGTCAGCCGCCTCTACGTCACCGACGGGGTCGACATCGCCAAGGAATTCTACCTCGCTCTGCTCGTCGATCGAGCGACGGGCCGGATCGCGATGGTGGTCTCGACCGAAGGCGGAATGGACATCGAAGAGGTCGCCCATTCCACCCCGGAGAAGATCCACAACGTCGCCATAGACCCGGCGACCGGCTTCATGCCCCATCACGGCCGCGCCGTGGCCTATGCTCTGGGCCTGGAGGGTGACCTCGCCAAGCAGGCGGCGAAGACGGCGAAGCTGCTCTACGAGGCGTTCCTCGCCACCGACGCCGCCCAGATCGAGATCAACCCGCTTGCCGTCACCGAAGACGGAAAGCTGATGGTTCTCGACGCGAAGGTCGGCTTCGACACGAACGCGATGTTCCGCCACCCTGATCTGCTCGAACTTCGCGACGAGACGGAGGAGGACCCGATGGAGCTCGAGGCGTCCAAATACGACCTCGCCTACATCAAACTCGACGGAACGATCGGCTGCATGGTGAACGGCGCCGGCCTCGCCATGGCGACGATGGATATCATCAAGCTGAACGGCGCCTTCCCGGCCAACTTCCTCGACGTCGGCGGCGGGGCGTCCAAGGAAAAGGTGACGGCGGCGTTCAAGATCATCCTGTCCGATCCGTCGGTGAAGGGGATCCTGGTCAACATCTTTGGCGGAATCATGCGCTGCGACATCATCGCGGACGGCATCATCGCGGCGGCCAAGGAAGTGGACCTGAAGGTGCCGCTGGTGGTGCGCCTCGAAGGCACCAACGTCGAGGAAGGCAAGGCCATCCTCGCCCAGTCCGGCCTCGCCATCGTACCGGCGAACGACCTCGGCGACGCTGCCCGGAAGATCGTCGCCGCGGTCGGTGAAGCCGCTTAGGAGGAAGCGAAAGTCATGAAGCTGCTGGTCCCCGTCAAGCGGGTCATCGACTATAATGTGAAGCCGCGCGTGAAGGCGGACGGCACGGGCATCGACCTTGCCAACGTCAAGATGAGCATGAACCCCTTCGACGAGATAGCGGTCGAGGAGGCAATCCGGCTCAAGGAGAAGGGGGTGGCGACCGAGATCGTCGTCGTTTCCATCGGCCCGGCCAAGGCGCAGGAGACGCTTCGAACCGCGCTCGCCATGGGCGCTGACCGGGCGATCCTCGTCCAGTCCGACGACGAAGTGGAGCCGCTCGCGGTCGCCAAGATCCTGGCGAAGATCGCCGGCGAGGAGCAGCCGGGGATGGTGATCCTCGGCAAGCAGGCGATCGACGACGACGCCAACCAGACGGGTCAGATGCTCGGCGCTCTGCTCGGCTGGGCGCAGGGCACGTTCGCCTCGAAGGTGGAGGTTGAGGGCGAGCATGTGGACGTCACCCGCGAGGTGGACGGCGGGCTCGAGACGCTTCGGCTGAAGCTTCCGGCGATCGTCACGACCGACCTTCGCCTCAACGAGCCGCGCTACGCCTCGCTCCCCAACATAATGAAGGCGAAGTCCAAGCCGCTCGCCCAGAAGACAGCCACCGATTACGGCGTGGACACGGCGCCCCGGCTGACGACGCTCTCGGTTCGCGAGCCGTCGAAGCGCGAGGCGGGGGTGAAGGTGAATTCGGTCGACGAGCTGATCGACCGGCTGCGCACGGCAGGAGTGATCGGATGAAGACCCTCGTTCTGGTTGAGCATGAAAACGGGCAGCTGAGGGACTCGACCCTCTCCGCGGTCGCCGCGGCTTCGAAGCTGGGCGAGGTCCACCTGCTCGTCGTGGGCGAAGGCGTTGGCGCGGTTGCGGAGGCGGCGGCGAGGATCGCCGGAGTCGGCAAGGTGCATGTGGCGGAGGGGGCGGAATATGCCCACCAGCTTGCCGAGAACGTGGCCCCGCTCGCCGCGCGGCTGATGGAAGGGCACGACGCCTTTGTGACGGCGGCGACTACCACCGGTAAGAACGTAGCCCCGCGGGTCGCGGCCATGCTCGATGTGATGCAGATTTCGGACGTGATCGGAATCGAGGGCGAGGACACGTTCGTTCGCCCGATCTACGCTGGGAACGCGATTGCGACGGTTCGCTCCTCGGATGCGAAGAAGGTGCTGACGGTTCGCGGCACTGCCTTTGAGAAGGCGGCCGCGGAAGGCGGATCGGGAACTGTGGAGACGATTTCGGGCGGAACCGATGCGGGTCTCTCCAGCTTCGCCGGAGCCGAGATCGCCGCGTCCGAACGGCCCGAGCTCACCAGCGCTAAGATCATCGTTTCGGGCGGGCGGGCGCTGGGCTCCACCGAGGCGTTCCACCAATACATCGAGCCGCTGGCGGACAAGCTCGGCGCCGCGGTCGGCGCGAGCCGCGCGGCGGTCGACGCCGGTTACGTGCCGAACGACTATCAGGTCGGCCAGACGGGGAAGATCGTCGCTCCGGAAGTCTATTTCGCCGTCGGCATTTCCGGCGCGATCCAGCACCTTGCCGGAATGAAGGATTCCAAGCTGATCGTAGCGATCAACAAGGACGAGGAAGCGCCGATCTTCCAGGTGGCGGACATCGGCCTCGTCGGCGATCTCTTCAAGCTGGTCCCGGAGCTGACCGGGAAGCTTTAGAGGCAAGCGGGCCGCACCTCTCTCGAGGCGCGGCCGCTCGGTTCAGCAGCCGCCCTTCTTGCAGGTGCCATGGCCATGGCCCTTGCTGCCGCCGCTGCTGGCATTGTTGCTACTGCCGGGCGTTGTTGTGCCGCCATCGCTCGAGGTGCCGCCACTCGTCGTAGGAGTGCCGCCGTCGCTGGACGTGCCGCCACTCGTCGTCGGGGTCCCGCCATCGCTGGACGTGCCGCCGCTCGTCGTCGGAGTGCCGCCATCGCTGGAGGTGCCGCCGCTCGTCGTCGGCGTCTCTTCCTCTTCTTCTTCCTCTTCCGTCGGCGACGTCTCGGTCACCTGGGTATAGACCCGACGCGTTTCGCTCAGCGTCACCGGCGCCATGTTGAAGAAGACGAAATCCAGCGGGACCGTGTAGGTCATCTGGATTTCGATCCAGGGGTTCGCCTCGTCCTCGCCGCTGTGATTGATGATCGCAGTCGTGCGACCTGCGGCGCCGGCGCGGGTGATCTTCTCGTTGACCTTGGCGAGAATTGTGGCGTCGTCTGGCACCGGGAAGACCGAAGCGACGCGTGCGCCGGCGGCCACCGCGTGGCGCATGTCCGCATTGGCGAAGAACAATTTGCCCATCTGCGCCGTGCCGATGATGAAGGCGAGGAGCGCCGGCAGGACAAGGGCGAATTCCACCGCCCCCGCGCCGCGCTGATCACGCCGGATAAGCCGTTTCAGCATCATTGGATCCTCAGCGCGCCCGATGCCGCCATCGGAATGGTGTCGAAATAGAATTCGCCCGCGAAACTCTTGGTGATGCGCACCCGCAGGTAACGGGCCTGATCCTGCCCCTCCGGGCAGCTGTCAGCGTAGGGCGTGGCCTCGACTCCGTTGCATTCGCGCCAGCGGGTGAGAGTGACCGTGGCGCCGTCGCCTGCGGCCGCGATCGCCTCGTCTTCAACGAAGCTATAGTCCACGTCCGTCGCATTCTCGTTTGCGCGCGCCGGCCGCGACTGGACCAGCTCCAGGCTACGGTTCACGGCCTGTTGCAGGGAGAAACGCTCGGAAAGGCCGCGGCTGAGGTCGATGATCCCCATCGCCAGCATCGCCAGAACCGGCGCGAGAAAGCCGAACTCGATCACGCTGACGCCCCGCTCGTCGCGGGAGAGAGCGCGGAAAGAGGCGAGCGTCTGCATCAGTCGATCAACCTGACGATGGTCTGTTCGAAGGCGGACGAGCCGCTGTTGGCGGGGCAAACGTTAGTGATGTTGGCGGTGCCGCCGAAGTTCAGCTTCTGACCGACCATCTGCAGGCACGCGACGTTCATATC
This sequence comes from Allosphingosinicella sp., assembly GCA_036398895.1. Taxonomy (GTDB): domain Bacteria; phylum Pseudomonadota; class Alphaproteobacteria; order Sphingomonadales; family Sphingomonadaceae; genus Allosphingosinicella. Next base: position 43,346 of record DASWOC010000001.1, read on the forward strand.
GGCGTGACCCGATAACGTGATGTCTGACGTAGGGAAGTAGAGCGCTCCCTGAAGGATCGACTCAGCGCCGCCGTTGATTGTGATGGCCGCGTTGTCCGCGCGGCGGTCTCGATAGAAGAGAATGCCCTTATAGGATCCGCTGTCCGGCGCCGTCAGGTTAAGCTTCGCCTGCGAATTAATCTTAACCCCACCGGCGTCCCCGTCGGTCCCGCTCATGACGATCGCCACATGGGCGCCATTGATGTCGCCCTGTATGTCGACGTCGCCGCCGTTGATGATGATGGTGGAGTTGGAGGGCAGGTTCATCGTCTCGCTGGGTTTCACGTCAAGCGACGTGAAGCAGTAGGTGCCGCCGTCTGCGAGCGTGTCCGCCACGGCGGGCGTTAAAGCCTCCGTGCAGCCGGAGGGGATGGTGGGGTTCGGCACCCATGCCAGCGGGTCCGATTGCTTGGCGGAGTGGGGCTGAAGCGTCGTCTCGCGGGTTTCCCCGTCCTCCGTCTCCCCATCGACGAAATTATTGCTGCTCCCGTCGAGACCGCCGACGGCTGCGATCGGGGTGGCGGAGATAGTGGCGCCGTTGCCGTTGGTGATGATCGCCTGCTCGGCCGTCGAGTTGGTCTTCATCCCGCAGCCGAGGTCCACATCGGCTCCGCCGTGGACGACGATTCCCGCGTCGTCTCCATCGTAGAGAGAGACCATGCAGAAGGTCCCGTCGGTGACCAGAGCCGCAGTGGCATCCGCTACGACGTTGGAGGCCGCTCCGGTAAAGATAGAGAGGAAGGGGAGGGTGCGCGTCGCAGTGAGCTGCACGCGCACGACGCGATCATAGCCGAGGCGCGGATCGAGATCGATGTCCTCTTCCTGCGTCAGGACCGGAAAGCTGTTCTTCTCGAGATCGTTGTGAACCGCATTGTGCGTGTCCATGCCCTGCGAGAGCGCATAGGCCCCGGCGATGGCGCTGGAATCCGCCGCGCGCTGAAGCTGCCGCTTCCAGACGCTGAGCTGAATCGTGTCCACGGCGAAGGCCGCCGACCCGATGAGGAGCGGCATCGTCGCCGCCCCGATGACGAGGACATTGCCTCGTTCGCTGGAAAGAAGGCTCCTAAGCCAGGCAAAAGCCCTCATCACCCGTTCCTCGTCCGGCGCAAGTCCAGAGGCTCTCCGCCTTAGGCGGGAGGGGTTGAGGGGCTCTTTAGAATCGTGGTTGCCGAGCGGTTAACCAAGATGGCTGGCGAGCCGCCGCGCTTCAAAGGCGACCTCTGTCGCCAAAAAAAGCGCCGCGACCCGCCGAATGCACCTCAGAAATCGACCGCGACGCGCCCGTAGAGGAAGCGGCCGTTAAAGCCGAAGGGCGAGAAGATCGAATAGCCGTTATATTGCTGGTTCTGCGGGAAATTGCCGCCGCCAAGGGTTGCCGGACGGGCGCCGAAGGGCAGCCGGTCGGGATAGACGTCGAACACATTGTCCGCGCCCGCCGCCAGATGGACGCGGCTGCCGACGTCGAAGCGCAGCTCGATGTCGGTGATCCACTTGGGCGAGAGCTCGACATCGTCCGGTCCCAGCGCAGTGAAGCTTGTCTGGTTGGGCGCGAGCGGAAGAGTCGCGCCGGGCGACAGCACCTCGCCGAAGCGGGTCGTGCGGAGCGTCAGCCCGAACGGCTTGATGTCTCCGTCGAGGCTGAGGACGACCTTGTCGCGCGGCTGGCCGCGGGTGAAGCGCAGCGATTCCTGCCGGCCGAACAGAACGATGCCAGGGATCGAGGCGAGCGGACCGAGCGTGTTGTTGCGGTCGAGGATGGTGTTCTTGTTGTAATTATAGGCCGCGGTGAGGCTGAAACGTCCGAAATCGACGGGCACGCGCCAATTGACGACGGCGTCGATGCCTTGGGTGCGGCTGTCGAGGCCGTTGATGAAGAAGCGCGCGGCCGTGGCCGGCAAGCCCTGCGACAGCAGATAGGCGCGGATGGCGGCATCCGTCGAGTTATTGGTCGCCCCCAGATTCTCCGTCAGGACGATGCGATCCTTGATCCTGATATTGTAGTAATCGACCGTCAGGGTCAGGCCGGGTAGCGGGTTCGCGGTGATGCCGCCGCCGAAGTTCAGCGACTTCTCCGGCTTGAGCGGCTTGGCGCCGAGCGCCTGCGCGATCGGGCTCGAGACCGGCGCCGTCAGAACGTCGACCGGCACACCCGAAATGAAGTTGGTCGAGGTGGTCGTGAACACCTGCTGATGAAGCGAGGGCGCACGGAAGCCGTTCGAGAGCGAAGCGCGCACCGCGAAGCCGGGAACGAACTCGTAACGCGCCGCCAGCTTACCCGCCAGGGCGTCGCCGAAATCCGAATAATGTTCGTACCGTCCGGCCGCGGTTACCGTGAGGCCGCGCATGATGTCCGTATCGAGCTCCACATAACCGGCGACGTTGTGGCGCGAGGCGTCAGTGGCCGCCGAGGCGGGCAGTCCCGGGAAACCCTGGGCGCCCGGTCCGCCCTGACGACCCGGGAAATCGCAAGTGGTTGCCACGGCGAAGCCGTAGCGTCCGCCCTGCGCATTGCAGTTGGCTAGCGTAGTGTTGGTGATGGGTGCGCGGAAGAACGGCCCGAGCGCGTAGGATTGCAAGTCCCCGGGCCGGATGTCGTAAGTCTCGCGCCTGTACTCGCCGCCGAACGAAACGGTCAGCGGCTTGGCGAAGCCGACCTCATATTCGCGTCCCACGTCCAGGTTGAGCAAGGTCTGCGAATATTTAAGCCCGCCGGCGTCGAACTGCCGCTGGGTCGCCGCTCCGAACGAGGCGTTGACGCTGTTCAGGACCGTATAATCGAACTGGTTCTGGCCATATCCGAGAGACAGGTCGGCGCGCCAACCCCCAACGTCGAAACGCACGCCCCCGGTCGCAGACATATCGGTCAGGTCGGAGCTGATCAGCGGCAGAAAGCCGTCCGGCGTCAGGACGGGACGATTCACCGCGGGCGGCGCCTGGTTCGGCGCCAGCTGCGAATAGTCCACGTTGTTGGCGTTAGATTGCTGGCGGTAGTTCGCCGCGCTGACGGAATCGCGCTGGTTGAAGCTGGCGAAAGCGTAGAATTCCGCCGCTCCGATCGGGGCGCCCGCATTGACGAAGATCGAATAATCCGTGGCATCGGGATCGCCGAAGCGGAAGCTCCGGCGATTGAAGGTCAGCTCGCGCGGATCGAATGTGCTGGAGGTCGGGCGGACGTAATTCGGCCGCAGGTCGAAGCCGGTACGGTTGGTGCGGTCGCGCTGCCGGTGTTCCAGGGTGATGTTGAGGAACCCGTCTTCGACTCCGAAGAAGGGCAGACCGAAATTGCTGGCCAGCGTATAGGTCTCGCCGTCGCGAACCTTGAGTTCGCCGTCCGTGTTGGCGAGAAGGTAGATGTTGTTGGTCGGATCGAGCACCGGCTGCCCGTTCACGATCTGAAGGCCGGTCACGCGCTGCACGTCCTCCAGGGTGGTGACGTACTTGCCGTAGCTGGCGACGGCGCGCCCGCGGTCGTTCAGGGTCTTGAGCCGGATGTTGATCACGCCGGCGATCGCGTCGGAGCCGTATTGGGAGGAGGCGCCGTCGCGCAACACCTCGATGCGATCGATTGCAAGCGCGGGGATCGAGTTCATATCGACCGCCGCCGCTCCGCGCCCGATGGTCCCGTTAATATTGAGCAGCGCCGAGACGTGGCGGCGCTTGCCGTTGACGAGGACGAGCGTCTGATCGGGGCTGAGACCGCGAAGAGTCGCCGGTCGAAGGGCGTCGGAGCCGTCGGAGATCGCCGGCTGCGGGAAATTGAAGCTCGGCACCAGCTTGTTGAGGATCTTGTTGGTCTCGACCTGCCCCCCCTCGGTGATCGCCGCGGCGGTCAGAACGTCGACCGGGACCGGGGAGTTCTCGACCGTGCGGCTGGTGGTGCGCGTGCCGGTGACGACGATCGTCTCCTCGCTCGCGACCGCTTCCTCCTCGGACTGTTGCTGATCGGCTCCGGCGGCCGGATCGGCGCGGGTCTGGGTGGGGCTCTGGGCCGCGGCCGGTGCGGCGGCGAGCGCCAGAGACGAAAGGCTGCCAAGCAGGGCGACGCGAGTCGTGCGGTTCATGTCAAATTCCCCCCATTTGCGGCCGAAGCGGCCGTTCCCATTGCGAGCTTATGACAATCTCGCGCCGTGGGAAGAAAAATCTTCTCCGCACCTTGTCCTGAAGGGCTTTGTCGCCCTGCTCTCCGCCGCTAAGGGGAGCGGATGAGCAAGCCCGTGATCGTCGATCTTCCCCACAGCCTCGGCGCCGAAGAGGCGCGGCGGCGCATTGCGCGCAACATCGGGAAGCTGACTGACCACATACCGGGCAGCGCCGACGTTCAGTCGAACTGGACGGACAACCGCCTCGACCTCAACGTCGGCGCGATGGGGCAGCAGGTCGCCACCAGGATAGACGTTCAGGAGACGCTGGTGCGGCTGGAGGTCACCCTTCCGGCCGCCCTCTCCTTCTTCGGCGGCGCGATCGAAGGGCTGATCCGGAAGCAGGGCAGCCTGATGCTGGAGGACAAGAGGAGCTAGGCTCCGCGCTTCGCCTTCTTCACGCGCCTGGGAGGCTCGCCGCTCGTTTTCAACGATAGCAGGCGACACCGCTGTCCCTCCACAATGATCGAGCTGAACCGGTCGAAGCTGCTGCTGCCGTGCGTGTCGAAGCCGATAACGTGCGCCCATTGCAGGCCCAGGCACCCAGGAACCTCGGCTCGATACCAGCGGCGGCTGCGATCCTGGAAATAGACGACGTGGTCGCTCACCGCACGAAAGGTACGAATCGCGCGGTGGTGCGGAAAGACGATCCGGGCCTCTTCGCCTTCCACAACGGGGGCTGCCGGAGGCGAAGCGAAAGCAGGCGCTGCAAAAGCTGCGGCTAGTAGGAGAAGCTTCTTCATGGAGCGGTCCTAGCACGCCGCTGCTGAACGGTGCATGACGATCGCCGCTTGCGCTGCCACCTTAGCGCGTTAGCATCCTCGCAAACGGCGGGAGGCGGGGATGCGGCATGTCGCGGTGATCGGTTCGGGACCCGCGGGCTATTACAGCGCCGAGGGCCTCCAGAAGCAGTTCGGAGACGCGGTGGCGATCGACATGATCGACCGCCTCCCGGTCCCCTACGGCCTTATCCGCTCCGGGGTCGCTCCAGACCACCAGTCGATCAAGGCCGTGTACAGGCGCTACGAGAAGGTCTCGCTTTCGCCGAACGTTCGTTTCGTGGGCGACGTCACCGTCGGCCGCGACGTCTCGATCGAGGAGCTGACCCAGCTTTACGACGCGGTGATCCTCGCCACCGGGGCTCCGAACGACCGGCGGCTCGGAATAGAGGGAGACGACCTTCCCGGAGTGATCGGCTCCGCCGCCTTCGTTGGCTGGTATAACGGACACCCGGATTTCGCCGACCTCCACCCGCCGCTGGACGTGGAGGCGGCCGTTGTCGTCGGGAACGGTAATGTCGCCCTCGACGTCGCCCGGATACTCTCCAAGACCCGTGCGGAGTTCGCTGGGTCCGACATTGTCGCTCCGGCGCTGGACGCGCTCGAAGCCTCTTCCATCCGCGATATCCATATCCTCGGCCGGCGAGGACCGCACCAGATCGCGATGACCCCCAAGGAGCTGGGCGAGCTCGGCCATCTCCAGGCGGCGGCGCCCCGGGTCGACCTCGCCGATTTCCCGCCGGAAGGGGACGATGCCCTGCTCGAGCCCGGGATGCGCAAGTCGGTCACCCACCTGCGCGAGTTTTCCGGGCTCGCGCCAGCCGGCAAGACCATCCACTTCGACTTCTTCGCCATGCCCGTCGCCATTGAAGGTGAGGGAAAGGTGGAGCGGGTGATCGTCGAGCGCACGCGTCTCGCGCCGGATCTGCGCTCGGAAGGCACGGGGGAGCATTATTCCATAGATTGCGGCCTGGTGATCAGCTGCATCGGCTATCAGACCCCGCCGATCGAGGGCGTGCCCTACGAGCATGGCCGCGGCCGCTTCGCCAATTCGGAAGGCGTGATCGGCGGCGGCCTTTACTGCGTCGGCTGGGCCCGCCGGGGGCCGACGGGGACGATCGGCACCAACCGTCCGGACGGCTTCGAGGTGGCCGAGAAGATCTTCGCCGAGCTCGGGCCGGGCGAGAGCGGCAAAGCCGGCGCGGCGGGGCTCGACATTCTGCTCCAGGCGCGGGGCGTGGAGCCCGTCTCCTTCCGCGACTGGCAGGGCATCGAGGCGGCGGAGACCGAGCGCGCGCGGGAGGGAAGCCCCCGCGAGAAGTTCACCCGAGTGGCCGAGATGCTGGGAATCCTCGGCCGCTGATCAGCCGCTTGCGCTGCGGATAGGGCGTCCCTATAGACGCGCGACCTGTCTCCCGGGCGGCGTAAGCCGGACCCGGTCGGGGAGTAGCTCAGCCTGGTAGAGCACTGTCTTCGGGAGGCAGGGGCCGGAGGTTCGAATCCTCTCTCCCCGACCATTTTCCTTATCCGCAGCCGCTGGCCGCATCGCGCCGCGTCCGAAGTTGTTAACCGAATCTAGACTCTCCGCGCGCCAAGGTTCGTGTTCGTCCCGAACCTAGAGGGTGCGTTGTGGTTATGCCCTATTCCGGTCCTGAAAGGCGGCGCTCGCCGCGCCTCGCCATCTGCCTCTCCGCCTCATTGCGCGAGCGGGGGCGGTCGGCCTTTTCCGTAAAGCTCGTCGACCTCTCGCCGCGCGGCTGCCGGGTCGAGCTTTATTCCGATCTGCCTTCGGGAGTCTGGGTTTGGCTGAAGCTCCCGGGGCTCGAGCCCCGCTACAGTCGGATCGCGTGGAGCCGGGGCGGCTTCGCCGGAATCGAGTTCGAAGCGCCGCTTCACGAGGCGGTGTTCGACGTTCTTGTGGGAATCGACCGGGAACCGAGCGAAGCGGAGCTCGAGGAGCTGCGCCGAATCTCTGCACGTTGCCGCGCTCTGGCGGAGGGCCTCGGCGAGGACGAGGAAGAGGAGCTCACCGCCGCCGGCCTTCTTGCGCTGGCGGGCGACTGCGACTCAAAGGCGGCCGCAGCGAGCACGACCGGCTGAGGCTTCAAGTCAGCCCGTGTGGCAGGCGGGGCAGCAATGGCGGCAGCCATTGGCCGGCCGGTGCGTCAGATTGGCCCGCTCGACGGCGGGCGTGCAGCCGCCGAAGTCGCCGAGGAATTCGTAATCCGACGGGAACCGGCTGCAGCTCGCCATGTGAACCTCATGGTCGCCGTTCGGTTGGGCGCGGTTGTTGACGTAGTAGGAGGCCATTGCGGATGTCCCTGTCCCGAAAGCGGCTTAGCCGCGGCTCGGAACGAAGGTGGAGCAGAAGCCTCCGGAACGGACCTGTCAGTCGACCAGGCTAGCGAGCAGGCGCTGCAGGAGGCGGAGATCGGGGCCGCCTTTGCCACGCAGGTGAAGCGGCTGGGGCTCGCCCCCAAGCCAGATCTTGAGGACTCCGCGGCCGTCCGATCCGCCCTCTGTGATCGAGAAATGCCGAACCTCCCGATAAGGATAGGAGCTGGTCTCGACCTTCTCCTCGAGCAGGTGCTCGCGAGTCGTCATCAGGATGCGGCGGGCGGTGAACAGGATCGAGCCGGTGGCGGAGACGAAGGCCGCAAGGACCTCCTCGCCTTCGATGAGGTGGCCGCTGAGCTCGGACGCCTGGGCGGGCACCACTTGATCGACGTCTAGGATCCGCATGAGCCGTAGATGGGACTGCGACGCCGTGAGGGCAAGCGTCGGTCAGCCGCCCCCGCCGCCGCGTGGCCGGCGCGGCTTCCACACCACCTTGCGACCCTTGGGCACGTGCCACTTGCCCGAGGCCGTACGGACGAGATCGGCGCCGCAGCCTCGGCATCGGCTGAAGAAATAGCCGCGGTTCCACACCTCCCCCGGTGCAGCGCGGTGGTAACCGAGGCGGCAAAGGATCGGCATCGCGGCGGATTAGCAAATCACTGGCCGCCGCGCGACCCGCGGCAGGCTCAGGCGTCGATGGGAACCCGCGACTGCTCACACAGTGCCCGAAGCTGGCGCCCGATCGCGGGACCGGCGAGATGGGCTTCCACCTGATCGTACCTCTCTTTCTTGAGCGCGACGCGTATGTCAGAGACGGACACGCAGCGGCCGGAGCGGGCAAGGGCGAAGGCTCTTTCGAGCGTGGTGGGGGCTTGCATTCCTTCCATATGGGACATTCGGGGCGGAAAACCTAATCCCGGGCTATCCGCGCCTTCTTCCACCGCCACTCGCGCGGGCATATGCTCGCCCCGATCCCGGTTACTCCCGGCCGGTCGACCTGGAGCTGCTAATGCCTCTGGCCCTCTTGCTGACCCTCCAGGCCGCGGCTGCGGCGCCGGCCCCTCCGCCGCTCGCCAACGTCGAGTTCGACCTGGCCCGCCACAAGCCTCGCGAGGGAGAGTGCGAAGGCGGAGGCGGGGAGATCGTGGTGTGCGGACGCCGCCCCGGCGGCGGAGGCTATCGGTACGGCAAATGGGCGCGGATCTTCGCGGAAGGCCCGCTCGTCGCCGAGACTTCGATCTTCGGAACGGCCAAGGCGCGCGCTTATGTGGAGGGCGTCGGCCTCCCCGGCGGCTTCCAGAGCAACCGGGTGATGGTCGGAATAAAGGTGCCTTTTTAGGGCGCCTCCGCACCACAACCGGCCGCCCTGATCCAGATCAAGAACCGGCTCCCCGATCCCCGTTAGCCTCCAAAGCTCTCGGAGGGTGCCGTGAAGCTGAACATCGACCTGTCCTGCGGCGAGTGCGGGAGCAACCGCATTGCGATCCCGCCCCAGGCAAGCGACGAGAAGCCGGTCGCCTGCGAGGATTGCGGCCACGTCCTCGGATCGCTCGGGGAGGTGAAGCTGCGGGTCGAGCAGGCCGTGCTTCGCGGCGGCCGCGGATAAGAGGGCCTTGGGAACCGCTCTGCGAGTCCCGGGTTGACCAGCCCGGCCGCCTTGAGGCAGGCGGAGGATCAGCATGGACGAGGACAGGATCGACCGCCGCTCCAGCCGCGCCGCGCAGCAGAGCCGCGAAATCGAAGCCAACCAGGACGCTTTGCGCCGAAGCATCGCGGAGACCGAGCGGCTCGTCAGCGAATCCGAAGACATGCTCCGCCGTCATCGGGTGGAGCGCGAGGCGGACGAGCAGACATAAGGCTTTCCCCGCTGCCGCTGGAAGATCGGCAGCGAACTCTTATGTTGCAGTGCGACAAAGCGTCCGTGGCGGCAGTTCACCGCGGAAAGGCGCCCCATGAAGGGCAAGGAGAGAGACCATGCCCGTCGTCACCCCCCGGCTTCGCCGCCGCCGCCGCGCCAAGGGACTGAGCGGCTTCGCGCCGGCGGGCGCCGCCAGGGACCGTCTGTCGGACCTGCCGGAGGTGCGGGAGAATCCCGGCAACCTTCGCGGCCGCTTCTATGTGCCCGAAGGGCTGGAGGGTTCGGCGCCGCTGGTGGTTGTTCTCCATGGCTGCACCCAGGATGCGGCGCTGTACGACCACGGCTCCGGCTGGTCGACGCTCGCCGACCGGCACGGCTTCGCCCTCCTCTTTCCCGAGCAGCGGCGCGCTAACAATTCGATGCTCTGCTTCAACTGGTTCTCCGCGGCCGATACGCAGCGGGGTAAAGGCGAGGCGGCGTCGATCGCTTCGATGGTCGAGGCGATGCGGGAGGCGCACGATCTGGATCCGGAGCGGACCTTCGTCACCGGGCTGAGCGCGGGCGGCGCGATGACCGCGGTCATGCTCGCCACCTATCCGGAGCTGTTCGCCGCCGGAGCGATCCTGGCGGGAGTCGCCTACGGTTGCGCGGACACTGTCGGCGAGGCCCTCGAATGCATGGGCGGGCGGGCGCAGAGCGACTCGGACTCGCTGGCGCGGAGCGTTCGCCGGGCGAGCCGGCACAAGGGGCCGTGGCCGCGAGTGCAGGTGTGGCAGGGGGGCGCGGACAACACTGTCGTCCCGAGCAATGCCGATGCGATCGTCCTGCAATGGGCCGAGCTTCACGGGCTTGCCGCCGAGCCGGATCGAGTGGACGAGGTGGAGGGGCACCCGCGCCGCGCCTGGCTAAGTGCGAAAGGCGAGCCGCTGATTGAGCAATATATGATCGCGGGCATGGCGCACGGAGTGCCGCTGGACGGCGGCAAGGATGCAGTGGGCGAAGCGGGGGCGCATATGCTCGACGTCGGGCTGAGCTCCACTCAGCTCATTGCCGAATTCTTCGGGATAGCCTCGGCGGCGAAGGAGGCACGCACGGTGCGCCCAAAGCGTGATGCGGAGCCCGAACCTGCGCGGCGGGAGCGGCGGGAGAAGCGGCCGGAGCCCGCGAGCGGGCCGCAGGCGGTGATCGAAAAGGCGCTGAGGGCCGCGGGGCTGATGCGCTGACCCTTGCCGTGAGCTGGCGGCGCTTGGCAAGGCGCCCGAAATGGATAGTCTCGGTTCCCGCAGCGGATTCGCTTTTGGGGGAGACGAGAGATGGGCTTTGCTAAGATCATCGGAGCGGCGGCGGTAGCGGCCGCCTTGGCGGCGCCGTCCGTCGCGCAGGATTCGGGCTGGAGGACGCTCGGCCGCGCACCGGTGAACCCGGAGGCGACGTCGGGTACGATCAACGTCCGCTGGGACCCGAACCTTCGCGAAGCCATGTTCTGCGTCGACGGCCATGGCGTCCGGCTCACCGACGCCACGCTCCGCCTCCAGGACGGCTCCGCCAAGCTGGTGAAGATCCGCCAGACCCTCGCCGACGGCGGCTGCTCGAAGGCTTTGCCCCTCCCGCGCAAGGCGGACGTGGCAAGCGTCGACATCGCCTATGACTCGGCCTCGCTTGGGGGCGCCAAGGCGAAGGTGCAGCTTACCGCGCGCTAACCGCTTTCCTGCGCGCCGGAGGCCCGTGGAAGGTCACGACCGGCACGACCGGCACCAGAGTCACATGGAATCACCGGGGGGCTCCGTCCCATGGCCGGCCTCGCCCGGTCCCGCGGGGGGCGTATAGCCGGGGATCGGAGCGTAGCCCGGGGGGATCCAGTGGCCGTCGGGGGTCTCCGTCCAGCCGGCGGCGAGCTTCTCCGAGTCCTGGCGGGCGCCGAACGCGTCCAGGCCTGCGTCGAGCTTCTGGATCGCTTCCTCGAAGGTCATGGCGCTCGACTCAATCTCGGCCCTGATCTCCCGCTCCATCTGCTTCTTCTCGTGCTTGTAGAGGCGCTTGCGCTTGAAGCCGGGCCGGGGGCCGTATTTCTTCGGGTTCGAGCCCTGGAGGAGGAGGCGAAGCAGGCCGCTGTCGTAGCGCCGGCGGACATGGACCTGGCCTCCGCACGCGAATTCCTGCTCCACCCCCTCGACCGCCCGCTGCCAGGCGGTGAGCTCGATCGGGGTGGCGCTCATCCTCAGCGCGGCGGCGCAATGGTCGAAGAAGCGCGGATCGGCCTGCTGGTGGCGGTAGACGGTTCGGGAGGAGATTCCGGTGACCCGGCAGGCGTCGAGGATCCCGCCGGTCTTCACGAGAGCGGTCAGGAACTCGGCCTTGCGCGCTTCGGTAAAGGCGTCGTGGCGCTGGCGGGGACCGGAAGCGTCGTGCGCCGCGTCCTCCGGCTCTTCATCCCAAGGGTAAGGCTCCTCGTTTTCCGGCGGGGTTGGTTCGTGATCGTCAGTCATGGTCGGCTCCGAATCAGTTCAGGGAACGGAGCAGGAACAAATATGCTGAAAAAGGGGCTGTAGGAAAATGGTTTCTTTGCGCCGGGACGATCGCAGGGCGGCCAAGGCCGCTCTGGAGACGCGGTAGCCGCGCCATTTGATCGGCCCGTTTCCAAAAATGGCTGCCCGCCCGACAGGTTTGCAAAGGCCGTGGGACTAAGCTGCCGGAGGGAGAAGTAGCTCCCGTAGCGTAGCTTTGCGTCGCGTGCGGAAAATCAGGGAGGCCACCCGATCATGCTAAAGTTCCACGCAACCCCCATTCACTTCGCAGCCGCCTCGGCTGCCTTTTTCATGCCTGCACCGGCTGCGCTGGCGCAGAGCGTAGCGTCGATCGATGGCCTTGAGGTCACGCAAAGCACTCAGCATTATGAATCGAACCGGCACCTCAGTAACGCGAGCGACTATGGCCCAACAAATTCACTGGCGCTGATCGAGCGGAAGGCGGTCTTCGTTCGAGCCTACGTTCGCGGCGGCACTTCCGCGGGCGTCCAGCTGACCGGAACGCTCACGATCGAGCGGCAAGGGGCTCAGGGTTGGGAGCCCGTCGCCAGCGTAGAGGCGAGGGCGCCGGTGACGATGGTGGCCCAACCCGATTACAGAACCGTTCGCGGGGATATGGGCAGAACGCTCGCCTTCGCTATCCCCGCCACTGAAGTGCATGGCATCCTCCGGTTGACGGCGCGGGCGAGGCGCGTGGGGCAAACCACCGTCGCTGCGGAACGACAGGTCGTGTTGCCCCGCCCGCTTCTCCGGACGCTGCGCGTGGCGGCGATTACCGTCGGCTATAACGGACCGCGACCGGGAAGCAGGGATCGCATCGAGGCCCCTCCTCCCACCCTTCAGGACGTCGAGCGCACAGCGGGCACCACTCTCGCGGCATTCCCCGTCGGCGCGGAGGCCGAGTTCCGGATCGCGGGCACCATCACGCAGACGGAACCGCTCCTCACCGGCCAGATCGCGCCGATGTTCGCCTGCCCACGAACGTGGTCGGATCTGATGCGCCGGGTACGCCGGATACGCGCGGCTGACGGGCCACGACCGGGTTGGGTGTATTATGGCCTGCTCGCAGCCGAATTGCCTTTCAAGAGCAGCACGGTCGGTTGCGGCGGCGGCGGCGTGGGGACCGGGAAGACCGACTGGGACTGGACGATGGCGCACGAGATCGGTCACGCCGCCGGGCTGCCGCATATACCTGGCCGGAACAACCGCTGCACAGGCGACGGAGCGGATTCGCGCTATCCCCGCTATCGCCCGTATCGTCGGGGCTCAATCGGCGAATATGGCGTGGATATCAGAACCGGTGCCGTGCACCGGCCGGCCGGTGCCCAC
>DASWOC010000002.1:0-33020 GCA_036398895.1 Allosphingosinicella sp.
GTTTCCCTGAGTTATTCCGAACCTTTGGGCAGATTCCCACGCGTTACGCACCCGTGCGCCACTAGACCCGAAGGTCTCGTTCGACTTGCATGTGTTAGGCATGCCGCCAGCGTTCGTTCTGAGCCAGAATCAAACTCTCAAGTTTATGTCCGACAGACCAGCCCGAGGGAAAACCCGAACCGGCAAGCCGGCATCTCTGGGAGCCGTTCCTGCACTTCACATATACTGTGGATATGTAACGAGACATGTAGAACCGCCTGCCGAGGCCGAAGCTTCGTCACGCGATCCATGGAACGGCTTGGTTTGTCCGATCCACCGATACCCAGAGGCTATCGGTAACCGGGGCCGCCGCCCACATGTCCCTTCATCTAAACCGACAATGTCAAAGAGCCGACACGTCTCCTTCCCCTTTATCCGGGGCAACCGGGTTACCGATCGTTAAGAGACGCAAGCGGGAGCGGGCAATCGCCATGCCCCGCCGGTGAAGGGCCATATATGGAGGGTTATTCCCTCCGTCAATGACTTTTTTCTGCAACTTTTCCGAAGCTGAAGCGAAGGAGAATTGCGGAAAAACGGGCCGCCGGAGCGGCCGCGCCTTCTGAGGCCTATCTAGGTGGGACGAACCCGCCTTCAAGGCCGTGTCTTTTAAATTTCAAAGAATGTCAGCGGCTTAAGCCCATGAAGGGCGCCGTTCCGCCGGTGAGGGGCTCATCTAGAGAGGCCCCCGCCCCCTTTCAACCCCGCGAATCGGACCATGTTCGAATTTTTCCCGCGGCAGCGCGACCGCGCCTTCCCTCGCGCGCGTGCGCGCGAACGCGTGCTCGCAAGAGGAGGAGCCGCAGGGCTTGAAAAAAGGCGAAAATGTGGCTATCTGATTGTCATGCAACAATTAATCCGAATCACGGCGCTCGCGCTGGCCGCCCTTTTTGCAACCTTCGCGACTCCGGCCGCGGCCCAGGAGCAGGCGGAAGGCCAGAGCAAGGCGGACTATCTCGCCTGGCTCGCCCGCGATCCCGGCGCCCGGGCGCAGGTCCTCTCGTTCAAGGCCTTCCTGGAGGCCGGCGACGTCGAGGACGTCATCCCGACTTGGCAGCTGGTCCGCACCGCCAGCAAGTGGCGCGCCTGCGACGGCCCCCGCTTCGAGGTCGCCCCCACTCATGAATGGGCCAACATCTCCGGCACGCTCGGCTTCATCAAGGCGCATGTCGAGCCCGAGATCGGCAAGGTCGAGGCCGTCTCCGGCTTCCGCAACGCCGAGCTCAACCAATGCTCGGGCGGAGCCAAGGCGAGCGCCCACCGCCATTTCTACGCCCTCGATCTCGTACCTGCAAACGACGACGTCTCCCGCGGAGAGATGATCCGCTCCATCTGCCGCGTCCATAACGACGCCGGCCTCGGCTCAGACATCGGCCTGGGCTTCTACAACGGAAAGCGCTTCCACCTCGATTCCAAAGGCTTCCGCCGCTGGGGCGCGAACGGCAGCGGCGCCACCAGCCCCTGCGCCACCGGCAATTACGCTTAAGCGGAGCCGCCCCTAGCTCTTCGGACGGCCGTGCCTCAGGCGCGGCCGCTCCCTTAATCTGCACCTCCTTTAAGCCCATGTAAGTCGATCATCGGCCATTGACGCCCCGCTTTCGGTGTATTACGTCGGTAATACGGAGGGGAGGGTTGCTTGATACCCGAAGATAACCAACGCCTCGTTGCGTGCGAGGCGAGGGCGGAATGCGCCCAATCGCGATCGGCGTGGCCGGCCTTTGCCGCGAGGCCTCCGAGGCGGGAAACCGGTCGCTTTTCAGCGAAACCTCACCGATGGCTCATGCCGCTCACCCTCGAGTCGGGCAGAAACCCGGCGCACCCATCCTCTCCTCCCACATCCAGAGCCCGCGCTTGCGGGCTATCTTCTGAAGGCAGTAAAATCATGCATCTCGGCCGCTATACGATCTACAGCTCGATCCTCGCGCTCGCCGCTTCCCTGGCCGCGCCGTCCTTCGCGCAGACCCAGGCCCCGCCGGCCCAACCTTCCCAGCCGGCTGGACAACCGCAGCAAAGCGGCCAAAAGCCCGGCGAGATCGTCGTTACCGGCACGCGCTCCGAGGTTGTCGCCACGTCGGACCGGGTGAGCTTCAACATCTCGAACGACCTGCAGGTTCAGACAGGGACGGTCGCCGACGCGCTGCGGGCGGTTCCCGGGGTCGAGGTCGACCTCCAGGGGCGGGTCAGCCTTAGGGGCGATCCGGGGGTGGAGATCCTCATCGACGGGCGCCCGTCCGCGCTGCTTCGCGGCGAGTCCCGCGGCGACGTCCTCCTGTCCATGCCGGCGGGGCGGATCGAACGCGTCGAGGTGATCACCAACCCCTCGGCAGCGATGAGCCCGGAAGGGTCCGGCGGCGTCATCAACCTCGTCACCAAGCAGACCCGCAAGGACACGCGCTCCGGAACGATCCGCGCCAGCATCGGAACGAAGGAAAGCGGAAGCCTCAACCTCAGCGGCAATCATTCGGGCAACGGGCTGACGCTGACCGGAGACGTCGGCTACCGCAGGATGACCGGCGAGGCGGAAGCCACTCAGCTCCGCTCCCGCCTCGATTCCGGCACGGGCAAGTTCGTGACGAGCAGCCAGGAATCGGAGCTCGAGAACGCCAATTCCTCCCGCACCGGCCGCCTGGGCGTCGAATATGATCTTAGCAAGAAGAGCCGCCTCAGCAGCGAGCTCAGCTACCGCGACGGCAAGAGCCGGCTGGAGCGGATCGACGAGTTCACCAGCCAGAATGCCGCCAGCTCCTACGATCGCGATTCCGACATCGACCTGTTCCAGCGCGGCCTCGGCGCAAGGGCATCCTGGCGCCGGGCCCTCCCGGGCAAGGATCATATGTTCGTCGCCGACCTCGAAGCCGAAGACGTAAAAATGCGGCGCGAGGTCGAGGCCGTCACGACCTTCGGCACGCAGCCCTCGTTCGAACGGATCAACAACACGGTCGACCGCGCCGACTACAACCTCAAGCTCGACTACAAGAAGCCGGCGGGCGAGGATCGCTCGCTGAACCTGGGCTATCAGGCCAATCTGAGCGGGAGCGATTTCGACTTTGTCGGCGTGCGCGGAGCAAGCCTCGCCACCATGGTTCCGGTCCCCGGCCTCGGCAACGCGTTCGAGTATGACCAGACGATCCACGCTTTGTACGGCACCTACAGCTTTCCCCTGGGCAAGCTCAGCACTCAGGCCGGCCTCAGGCTCGAGCAGGTGAAGACGGAGATCAACCAGATCACCGACTCCATCGAGGCCGAACGCGACTATTTCCGCGCCTATCCGACGCTTCACCTCGGCTACGACCTATCGAAGACGGAGCAGCTTCGCGGAAGCTACAGCCGGCGCATCCAGCGGCCCTCGCCGCAGGACCTCAACCCCTACACCTTCTACATCGACCCGGTGACCCTGCGACGGGGCAACCCCTTCCTCCTGCCGGAAGTCACCGACTCGTTCGAAGCCGCGCTGCACCACCGCAACAAGGGCACCTTCTACTCCCTCACCGGCTTCTACCGCCGGTCGCGCGACGGGGTCACCGACATCATCAGCGACGTCGGCGGCGGAGTCTTCCTCACCACCCGCGCCAACCTCGCGACCGCCGAGCGGATAGGCGTAGAGCTGATCGCCAACGGCCGCTTCAGCGAGACGCTCAGTTACAACGCATCCGGCACCTTCCTCTGGAACGAGATCGACCCGCGCACGGGGGGCGTCTCCGCTCCGCGCTCCGGCACCACCGGCACGTTCCGCGCTAACGTGAACTGGCAGCCGACGAAGAAGGACTTCTTCCAGCTCAACGGCTTCTATTCCGGCAACCAGCTTCTGCCGCAGGGCTATCGCGAGGGCTTCGGCGTCCTGAACTTCGGCTATCGCCGCAAGGTCAACGACCGGCTGAGCCTCCTCCTCACCGGCCAGAACGTGCTAGACAGCATCCGGCAGGTCGTGGTGTTCGACACGCCTACCCTCAAGGACCGGTTCAGCCAGCGGGGAATGGGCCGCACCTTCCTGTTCGGCCTCACCTACAATTTCGGCAATGACGGCGGGCGCCGGAAGCCGGAGCCCGGCTTCGAGTTCCAGCAGGGCGGGGGCGACGTTCCGCAATGATGTGAGCGGCTCGACTGGCGCGGGAGAGTTATGGCCGGCCCGTAATCTCCCGCAGCTTGAAGCTCGTCACCTTCCCCTCGTAGTGGCATTCGAAGGAGCGCTTCCGGCCTTCGGCCTCGACACTGCCCCAGACGGTGAGCTTGGCGGCGCTTCGATAAGTGGTGTCTATGATGTGGACAGTGCCGTGCGCGGAAGCCTGCTCGGTGCAGGCCTGGCGGGCGGCGGGGCCGGGGTCCTGGGCGGGCGCGCGGTCGGGCTTGTCGGCGGCCCGGACCGCGGCTCCGACGGCGCTTGCGGCGATGCTCGCGGCGCAGCCGCTCAGGCCCAGGCTCGCCAGCACCGCCAGCGTCAGCATCGATCCACGCATCCCATTCGCTCCTTCACGCTTACCCTGCCCTAGAAAGCTCAAGGCGGCATCCAGGCCCCGCCCTTTGCCTCCCCCGCCGCCGATGCTAGGGCGCGGCGAACTCGTGACATTGGCAGCCAAGTGACCGAACTTTCAAGCATCCGCAATTTTTCGATCATCGCCCATATCGACCATGGGAAGTCGACGCTCGCGGACCGGCTGATCCAGCGGACGGGGGGGCTGACGGACCGGGAGATGACCCACGGCCAGATCCTCGACAATATGGAGATCGAGCAGGAGCGCGGGATCACGATCAAGGCGCAGACGGTGCGCCTCGACTACAAGGCGAAGGACGGCAACTCGTACGTCCTCAACCTCATGGACACGCCCGGTCACGTCGACTTCGCCTACGAAGTCTCCCGCTCTCTGGCCGCGTGTGAAGGCGCGCTTCTGGTGGTGGACGCCGCGCAGGGGGTGGAGGCGCAGACGCTCGCCAACGTCTACCAGTCGATCGAGCACGACCATGAGATCGTCCCCGTCATCAACAAGATCGACCTCCCCGCCGCCGAGCCGGACAAGGTGCGCAAGGAGATAGAGGACATAGTCGGCCTCCCCGCCGACGACGCGGTGCTGACGTCGGCCAAGAGCGGCATCGGAATCGACGAGGTGCTCGAAGCGATCGTCACCCGAATCCCCCCGCCCAAGGGCGACCGCGACGCGCCCTTGAAGGCGATGCTCGTCGACAGCTGGTACGACCCTTATCTGGGCGTCGTCATCCTCATCCGCGTGATCGACGGTTCGATCCGAAAGGGCCAGAACGTCAAGTTCATGGCAGGCGGCACCACCCACCTCGTGGACCGCGTCGGCGCCTTCCGCCCGAAGATCGAGCCCCTGCCGGAGCTCGGCCCCGGAGAGGTCGGCTTCATCACCGCGCAGATCAAGGACATCACCGAGACCCGCGTCGGCGACACGATCACCGACGTCCGCCGCCCCGCCGCCGAGGCCCTTCCCGGCTTCAAGGAAGTGCAGCCGGTCGTCTTCTGCGGCCTCTTCCCGGTCGACGCCAACGACTTCGAGAAATTGCGCGAAAGCATCTCCAAG
The DNA here is from genome assembly GCA_036398895.1 of Allosphingosinicella sp. Lineage (GTDB taxonomy): Bacteria > Pseudomonadota > Alphaproteobacteria > Sphingomonadales > Sphingomonadaceae > Allosphingosinicella. The sequence goes on from DASWOC010000002.1 coordinate 5,571, forward strand.
CTCCGCCTCAACGACGCGAGCTTCAGCTTCGAGATGGAGACCAGCGCGGCGCTCGGCTTCGGCTTCCGCTGCGGCTTCCTCGGCCTCCTCCACCTCGAGATCATCCAGGAGCGGCTCACCCGCGAATATGATCTCGACCTCATCACGACGGCGCCGAGCGTCGTCTACAAGATCCACCTCACCCACAAGGACGCGCAGGGGCAGCAGCTGCTCGAGCTCCACAACCCCGCCGACATGCCTGACCCGAACCGGATCGACACGATCGAGGAGCCGTGGATCGAGGCGACCATCTACGTGCCCGACGAATATCTCGGCCCCATCCTCAAGCTCTGCCAGGACCGGCGCGGGATCCAGAAGAACCTCACCTACGTCGCCGGCCGCGCCCAGCTCACCTACGAGCTTCCGCTCAATGAAGTGGTGTTCGACTTTTACGACCGGCTGAAGTCCATCTCGCGCGGCTACGCGTCGTTCGACTATCACCAGATCGGCCACCGCGAGGGCGACCTCGTCAAGATGAACATCCTCGTCAACAACGAGCCGGTCGACGCTTTGTCGATGATCGTCCATCGAGTCGCCGCCGAAGCCCGAGGCCGCCATATGTGCGAGCGCCTCAAGGACCTCATCCCCCGCCACCTTTTCAAGATCCCCATCCAGGCCGCGATCGGCGGCAAGGTCATTGCCCGCGAAACGATCGCCGCCCTCCGCAAGGACGTCACCGCCAAATGCTATGGCGGCGACATCAGCCGCAAGCGCAAGCTCCTCGACAAGCAGAAAGAGGGCAAGAAACGTATGCGCGAATATGGCTCTGTGAGCATTCCGCAGGAGGCGTTCATTGCCGCGCTGCGGATGGGGGAGGAGTAGGCTGAAACGCTGCCTGTCTTTCGCGAGCGCCGACGAGCGCCCGAAGCGCGTATCTTGAGATTTCCTGCGGTCGTCTTCGCCCTGGTGATTGGGTGTTGAACTGCAGCAATTCCGAAGCTTTTTCTTGGTCGCTGGAATGCGGCCTTGCAGAATCCGCTAAAGTGTTGATCCTCCGCAGAGGCTGAGCGAGAGGGTCGATGTCCCACAAATCATTAGTCTGGCTGCATCTTAGTGACCTGCACGTCGGCATGGCTTCGCAAGGGTGGCTTTGGCCCACCTTTAAACATTTACTCTATGCTGACCTGCCTCGCGTGTACGCTCGAAGTGGCCCCATAGATCTCGTGATTTTTTCGGGAGACCTCACGCAGCAGGCAACGGAGCAAGAGTTCGGTCGCCTTACAACGATCCTACAAGAGCTGTGGGAACAGTTCCGTGCACTGGGATGCGAGCCTATGTTCGTCCCAATACCCGGCAACCACGACCTCCGTCGCCCTAGCTCAAGCCAAGCTGAGACCATCGCTCTAAAGCGGTGGTGGCAGGAGCCGTTAGTTCAGGCCGCCTTCTGGAGTGAGGATACGAATTCCTACCGCACCCTAATAAATAATGCGTTCGCAAACTACTCAAGTTGGATTGGCTCGCTCAGCGCTGCCGGTATTCCCACCATTCCGTCGAGGCAAGGGCTTCTTCCGGGTGATGTGTCATGTGAATTGACACGGGACGGAGTCAGCGTGGGAATTGTAGGTCTTAACTCTGCTTGGCTCCAATTAGATCACGAAGATTACGAATCTTTGCTTCATGTTGATACTCGTCAGCTTCTGAGCGTAACTGATGATGATGCAGATGCGTGGTGTAGACGACACGATGTCAACTTCATCGTTACGCACCACCCCCCTGGGTGGCTCCACCCAGAGAGTCAGCGAGAATGGGACGGGGAGGTTTGTCCATCCGGCCGTTTCGATGCACACATGTTTGGTCACATGCATACACCGGACTCGGTGGCAACCGCTCGAGGCGGCAGTCCTACCCGAAGAACCTTCCAGGCTGCCTCATTGTTCGGGCTGGAGAAGATCGAGGGTAAACTCGAAAGACTGCACGGGTACAGCGTCGGTCGAATTCACACAGATGGATCGAGGCGAACCTACGAGCTGTGGCCTAGGCGGCTTGAAACCCTTGTAAGTGGCGCGCGGAAGCTCGTCCCCGACCACCGGTTCGATCTAAACGACAACGAGGCAACCCAAGAACAGACAGATGGAACACAGCCTCTCGTTACCATGTCCGGCTCGTCGGTGCCCCTAAAGATTATCTCCGACACTGAAGCAACAGATGATCTACTAGACCCGGTCTCCTACTTTCTTGGAGCCGCGAACGGCCACACCGCCGTTCGCGCGATCGAGCAGAATGCCTGCTTGAAAGAGCTTGAGGACTGCCGGGCAGTGTGGGTCGTCTCCGATTGGGGAATGGGCGAGGACGGCTTTCTCGCAGCGGTTCGCGCTCGCTTGGGAGAAGAGCGCTCTCCGGTCTATCGCTTTCAGCTAGATGACTTCCGGGGCTTAGAGCGCTTCCTGCAAGACTTCCCAGAAGCCGTACGGTGCAGCTTCGAGAAAGTGTGCGAGCTTATATCCGACAAGGAGCGCTCATATATCATTTTAGATAACATTCCTGCTGGTATGACGCTAGGTAGCGGGCAGCCCGTGGAAGCGGATATTGATGCTCTTGCCGACATACTCGTAGAGTACTGCCCGGGAGCCCGCATATTTCTTAGGTCGCGTACGGAGCCGAATGGAACACGGCTGGGGCATGTCAAGTTAGAGCCACTGGAGGAGGTTGATGTCGCCGCCTATGTCGCCGCTAGCGCGGTCGCAGGTTCCGATCTTCTTCAGCCTGAAACTGTAGGAAAACTTTACCGATTTTGTGAAGGGGCGCCTTCCCGCCTCGACAGCGCTCTCCGAGACTTAAAGGTTGTCGGCCTTGACGAACTGGTTAGCTCCAGCCTCGAGCAGCGCGCAAATGGAGCCACGAGCGGAGATACACCAGCCACCTTGAAGAAGTCCATTTCCGAACTCGCAGAGTCAGATGAGCCTAATCTAAGCCGCTCTTTTGAGCTTCTCAAAGCGCTATCTATGTTTCCCCATGGCGAGGAACTTGAGAGGATCAAGCGCTTTAATCCAGCGAGACCGTTTTTTCCTGTGCACGCTCGTGAACTCGCCGAGCGTGGGTTGATTACTTCTACGGCGAGCGCTCCCGTTGGCGCTATTGGCCAAGATACCGTCAGCAAGACGCTGACCGTCTCCGCGACTGTGAGAGAGTGTCTGGCCGATTGCATTGGAGGTGAGGAGATGGAGTCTCTTCGCCGTCGTGCTATGGATCTATATTTTGGGCCGAAGTGGAAGACCGGCTCGTTTTCATTTCCTTGTGGTCACCGTATTGGGCACGCTTTGTGTGCCGGGGGCGCCATACTCAACTCAACGTCGCTGATTTTGAGGAACACAGCTAAGGCTATGTCTCTCTCAGAGGAGCGAGAGGTGGAGTCTGCTTTGAATGTAGCGGCCGTCTATGTAGGAACTCTTGAGGATGGAGATCACTACAGAAGTATCGTCGCGACGTGTGAAGATCTTCTGCCATTGATTCCAAAAGAGTTCGTCAACGGGTCCGTTCAATATATAAAATATAACTTCGCAGTTGCGCTGAGGATGAACGGGGAAGCCACTCGAGCCAAGCAGATGATAGAAGAGGTAGAATTTGAAAGACTAACCAAGCGTCTTCGGCAGTCATATTTGATCACGAAGGCGTTGATTCATGAGAACCTTGGTGAGGATAGTGAGGCTCTTTCGGCCGCGAAGCGCGCAATCAGCCTTGATAAGAACGCTCGAGATACCTTGGAAGCACAGCGCGTTATTATAGTCTATTCGACAGTAGGAGACGATCGAAGGAAGAAACTGAGAGCATTAGAGTCCTCGGCGCGGCGGCGGGGTGCGATCCTAGCAGCGAACAACGTCGCTATCGTACTTGCAGCGGAAACGGATGATTTTGTGGAGGCGGAGAGGCTCCTTACTCCGACACTGCTTAGTGCCATCAAGATGAAGGACTATTACACTGCGACTAGGGCGTCGGTCAACCTGGCGATGGTTTCTCTTAAGCAAGGCAGAACGTTGAGCGATGTAGAAAAGGCTCGGATAATCGCTTCCTATCATTTCCTGTTCAGCGAGAGAATCTTCAGCGTTTTCGAGTCATGCCACCGGGTGCTGTGGCGTGTGTTCTCTGCAGAGGGCGACATTCCAAACCTCCTAAGGCTGTTTAGATATAGCTCCCTTATCTGGAGACTCCGGGGCGCTTTGGACGTAGAAGAGGAGTACTTAGCACTACTCGCGGCGCGGATTGATCACACTTCCCTTCCGGATGTCCGGGTGCTGAATCGAGAGACTGCTTACTACCTAATGCGTGCGAGTTCCGCGTTGACGGAGGAAGGTCGCCCAGAGTCGGACGCTCTCTGAGGCCCCCTGAGGACGGGGAAACATGATTAAATGCCGCAGCGGTCGTCTCAGACAAGCTGAACGAAGCCTGGGCGTATCACTGCTGGTCTGACCCTTCACCCGTTCAGAACAGACTCAACGTTCGCGTCGTTCATAGTCGCGGCGGGCTTTGGCGGGGCCGTCTCGAAGTAAGTTGTTCTGCGGTCAGCTTCGCTTCCGTGACGTCAGTCCTGTCGCCCCTCGGGCGCGGGCTGGCCGGCGCGGCTCTTCGCCTACGATGCGGCGTCGCTGTTGCGTCGGCGCTCGTAATCGCGGCGGGCTTCGGCTTCCCACTCGACCTGCGCCTCCGCGTCCCGCGCATATTGCTCCTCGCGGCGGCGGCGGGCCTCTTCCTTTGTGTCGGGAATAGCGGAGCGGGGCGCGTCGAGGGGCTCGGTGGCGAAGCCGTCGCGCTCGACCAGCAGGTGGCGGGGCGGATATTCGGGACGGGGCGGGTCGCCGCACGCCTCCCAATGGGCGCGGCGGGTCTGGTCCAGGTGAAGCGACATCTCCGTTTCGGCAATGGCGAGCAGGTCGAAGCCCTGCAGGCGGACCTCCTTCAGGAGCATCATGCCGTCGCCGCTCACCACGTCGAGCGCCACTTCGAGCATGGTCACCTGCCGGATGTAGAAATCGGCCTCCGCGATGCGGCCCTCGACCCGGCAGCGGCGCTCCGATTGCAGCTTCAGCGCATATTTGTGGAGGAAGACCCCGAGCAGCTCGCGCCTGAGCCTCTCCACCTCCGCCTGCTCCGCCTCCGAAAGCTCCTCGGGCCCCGAAGCGGCCGGAGGCGCGAGCAGGGGAGCGCTACGCGATGCCGCCTTGGCCCAGGGCGGATCGGCGGGGCGCCAGCCGGACTGCTCGGCGGCGACGGAGCGGAGACCCTCTCGGAGGCGGCGGCTGCGCTCGTCGCCCGCGATCGCCATCGCCTCCTCATGCGCGGCTCGGAAGCCCTCGCTGCCCGGACAATTGAGCAGCTGATCGACGCCGAACTGGGCCTTGCCGACGGCGCGGGCGGCCTGGCGGGCGGAGCCGGTGAGGGAGAGGGCCGCGATGAAGGCGCGCTGCACCTCCTCGGTCCAGCCGTCGGCGCGGCTCGTCCGGCGCGGGACCGGATCGAAATCGAGAAGGGCTCCGAACGCCTCGAACGGGTCGTCGCCGGAGAGGCCTTCGGACCGGCAGCGGTCGCAGATGACGGGGATGGGGGCGGGGGCGGAGTCGGGCGAGCGGGTCATGGCCCGCGAACAGAAAACAGCAGAGTTCCTATTTTGCAAATCCTATTCGGCGGGTCGAACCGGATCGGTTCTGTCGGCCCTGACCCGCAAGGCTTCATACGGTCTCGGCCCTGCCCTCCGACAAGGTCTCTAGCCCATGCGCCCCTGGGGGTCGGCGGCACTTTTGCCCTCTCCGCCCGTTACTGCTTGCCTTGCTACCATACGGTCTGAGGAGGACAGGACATGATCGAGCTCTCGGCGGAGGAATTGGGCCTCGTTTCCGGCGGCGACGGTGGAACCGGTCAACTCGGCGGCGGCGGGGCGACGGGCGGAAGCCAGATGGGGAGCGGCAATGCCGCACCCGACAGCGGCCTCGGCTCGCTCGGCGGGGGCGGCTGAGCGAGCCTCGTGGGGCCGTCGCGCCCGACTCGGTGGCCAGGTCAGCTCGTCGCCAGGGCGACCTTTTCCTCGCTCTCCTCGGCCGCGCCTTGTGAGGCGGCCCGGCTCCAGCGCTCGGAGAGGCAGCGCGCGAGGCTCGACATCGCGCCGCGGCTTCCGGCGAGGGGGAGCGTGTCCGCCTCGACCCCGTCGGGCTGGACTCGCATGCCCTCGGCTGTTGTGAAGCTGGCGAGGAAGCCCTTGCTGCTCGCGCTTCCGGGCTGAAGCGTGAAGTAGAGGCCGGGGCCGTCGGCGTCGATCTCTTGCCGTGCCGTGGCCTCGACCGGCCAGGAGCGGGCGCCGAGGAACTCGACCTCAAGCGCGTAGCTCTGGCCGTCGCGGACCGTCCATTCCGGGTTCTGGAGGAGGAAGCCCAGTTTCTCCTCGCCGGCGAAGCCCCAGACGGAGAGCATCGTGCCCTGCGGGGAGACCGCCTGGACCATGCAGCCGTTGGGCATCGTCGCGAGCGACCAGGCCGGGCCTTCGCCCGGCTGCGCCGCCGACATGCGCGCTACGCCCGAATCAACCTGGCCCAAGGCTGCCGCGGTCGGGGCCGTCAGCAGAAAAGCCGCAATCACACTCCGGAACATGGGAGCTCCTTTCGGCGCCCCGCCCGCATGGTTCCTGTTGCAGGCGAGAACCGCCCGCATGCGCTTTTGGTTTCACTCGGCTCGACGCGTATCGTGGGTGGCCCATAGCGAGGGCGCGGCGGAGCGGCCGCTTTGCGGGAAGGGGATTTCGGACCGGAAGGCGTCGGTGAAGCGGCCGTCGACCCGGATGGAGAAGGACAAGGCGCCCGAGGCGTCGGCGCCGTGATACTGGTTGACCGTGTCGAACCAGGCGCTGTGGCCCTCCACGTAGAGCTTCTCGCCCGTCTCCGGGTTCAGCATGAAGAAGGGCTTGTCCAGGTTCGTGCGCATCCAGATGAATTCGTGGCACAGATCGCGGCTGTCATGGTCCCGGTGGGCGGGGACGGCCCGGCCGCTGTCGTCGTAGATGATGAGGATTCGGCCCGTCGCCGCGAAGGGCAGAGTGGCGATGAAGTCCATAAGCTCTGAGAATTCCGCGGCCTCGTCGCTCGGCTGCCAGACGTCGGTCTCGTCGAGGTCGTAATAGGCTTCGAGGCCGTGGCCGCGCGAGGAGTGGGCGAGATAGACCATCCGCGGCCCCGGGCGGTCGGGCGCCCGGCCGTCGAGCAGGAAGGGGCCGGTGTAGAATTGAAGGTCCTTGGCGCGGGCGATGCGGCGCTCGAGGCGGTCGCGCAGGTAAAGGTCCAGCGAGCGCAGCCGATCCACGTCGATATGGGGGTCGAGATCCTTGTAGCTGGGGTAACGCAAGCCCGCCGTGGGAACCGGAGCGGCCTTGCCGGGTTGTTTTAAAATATATTCGGCCATTCCTAACCCGTGTTAATGCTTTAATCCCGCTGAATAATCACAGCGACACCGCACACTGAACATCAGTGAAGCGGAAGAAGTTCCCGCCCCTGGATCGCCGTTCTGGCGAACATTTGCTGCTGTCTGGAGAAAAATGAGAATATATGTGAGCGGCCTCTATTCCGGAGGCAATCCGCAGCCTGGCGTCGGCATTGTGCGGTCATTGCGGCAGGGCTTCCCTGACGCTCAGATCGTCGGCGTCGAATACTCCAATCGCGTCGCCGGTATCCACTGGAATGAGCTTGACGACCTCTGGATCCAGAGGCCGTGGGACGAGCTCGACCTCGACCGCTATGCGGATCGGGTGCGGGAAGCGCTCGACGCGGGCGGCCTGTGGATCTCCGGAAGCGACCTGGAGGCGATGTGGCTCGCCTCGGTCTTCCCCGACGGCCACCCCAACCTGCTGGCCCCGCCGACCGGCGCTCTGAAGCGCATCGCCAAGCCCGCCGTTGAGGCGCATGACGGCCTGCCGGTCGCAATCCCCACCTACGTCTCCACCGACCTTCCGGACTGGGAGCTCCACGCCTTTTGCCGGGCCCACAATTGGCGGGTATGGCTCAAGGGCCCGTATTACGACGCGGCGCGCGTGCCCGGCTGGGACGTGTTCATGGCGGCCCGCAGCGCGCTCACCAAAGTGTGGGCGACGGACAAGCTTTTCCTCCAGGCCCATGTCAGCGGGTATGAGGAATCGGTGATGCTCTGCGCCTACAAAGGCGAGCTGCTCGGCTGCGTCTCGATGCGTAAGCGCGACGTGACCGCCGAGGGCAAGACCTGGGCGGGCGACATCTCGGAAGTCGATCCCGAGTTCGAGAAGCCGCTCCGGCGCATCGTCAGGGAGCTTAACTGGACGGGCGGCGGCGAGCTTGAGATGGTCCGCGACGCCGCGGGCAAGCTCTGGCTGCTGGAGATGAACCCCCGCTTCCCCGCCTGGGTGCACGGAGCGACGATCGGCGGCCACAACCTCCCGGCTTTGCTCGTTCAGGGCGCGACGGGGGTAAAGGCTCGGCCGGCGGAGCGGCAGGCGCACGAGTTCACGCGGGTCGTTCTCGAAGTGCCCGTTCGCCCCGAATTCCCGCTTCCGGCGCTTCCCGAGCCCTTCGCCGGGGCGGTCGGCCATTCGATGAAGCACCCGTCCGGCCTCCCCTCGCTCGCCGAGCGGCTGCACAAGGCGGACGCGGAGATGATCGAGATCGTCGAAGGCGAGCCTTCAGAGAAGGAAGCGGACGGCAAGCCGCACATCCCGGAAATGTACCTGACCGACATTGGCGGGATGGAGCTGGAGAAGGTCCAGACGCCGGAATTCCTGTTCCTGGGCAAAACCGCCGAGGGGCTGTTCAAGCGCGCCGCCGACCGTGCCCACCGGCTCAGCACCAACGAGGTACAGGTCGTCTCCGGCTATTCGATCAAGACCAACCCGGACGAGCGGCTGATCCGCCTCGCGCTTGAGAACAGCTTCTACGGCGAGTGCATCAGCCTCGCCGAGGCGCAGAAGGCGATCGACGTCGGTTTCCGCGCCGATCAGATCATCCTCAACGGCCCGGGCAAATGGTGGCCGGAAGGGATGATGCCGAAGGAGCGGATGCACGCCGTCTTCTGCGACAGCGTCGCGGACCTCGACCGCTGCGTCGCCGCGATCGAGGCGGGCGAGATGTCGTCGAAGCATGTCGGCGTCCGGATCCGCACTCCGAACGTCACCTCCCGCTTCGGAATCCCGCTCGACAGCCCGGAGACCTTCACCAAGCTGGTCGAGGCGGTGAAGCGCCTCCCCACCGACAGCGCCTTCGGGATCCACTTCCACATGGCGAGCTCCAATATCGGAGTCGCCGGCTGGTGGCATTTGTTCGAGTCGATGCTGAAGTGGTGCAAAGCCATCGAGAGCCTCACCGGCCGAACGATCGAGATCCTCGACATGGGCGGCGGCTGGTTCCCCGACGACTGGCATTCGGACGACGAGAGCAAGTTTGCAAAGGCGGTGGAGACGGTCCGCGCAATGCTCCCGAACGTCCGCCAGATCGTTTCCGAGCCCGGAAAGGCGATGGCCCAGCCCTCGATGGCGCTCGCCATGCGAATCCTCGAAATCCAGGAGCATGAGGAAGACTATGTGGAGGCGGTGGTCGACGCGTCGATCGCCGAGCTTCCGATGCACGCCTTCCAGCCTCACCGGATCCTCCGCCAGTGCGGAGAGACCGGAGCCCTCCAGCCGCTTGGGCGCGGCAAGACCCATTTGATGGGCCGGCTCTGCATGGAGCATGACATCGTCGCCGCCAACGTGTCGCTGCCGGAAGGCACGCGCGCGGGCGACATGCTCATCTTCTGTGACGCCGGCGGTTATGACAGGAGCATGTCCTATGTATTTGGAAGAGGCTGAAGCACGCGTCGAAACGCGTCCCGAAGAGCGGACGCAGGCGCGGCCGCCCCTCCCCAGCGATCGCTGGCAGGAATTCCCGCACAGCGCCTTCTCGCACCACGGCGAGGCGTGCTGCGAGATCGCTCGCCAGTGGGTGCTGGCGATGGACTATGCGCAGCTGAACGGCGGCGAGCTGACCAGCGGACCCCGGTGGATCCGCGCGAAATATAAATGGGGCCCCTCCCCCTGGCCGATGCACTGGTGCGAGGTGGTGAAGCGCAAGGTGATCGACTGCGGCGCCCACGCCGCGCTCGCCAACGAGGCGTTTCGCGCCCGCGGCCTCACCAGCTTCCCGGCCCAGCTCGTCCAGCGCTACAGCGAGGCCGCGACCGAGCAATGGCAGGGCAAGTGGCAGGAAGAGGACGTCTCCTGCCACTGGCTCGACGGCGAGCATATCTATCACGAGGCCACCGCGCTGCTCGTGGGTGACGACGAAGTGAAGATCTGGGACGGGAGCGCCGGAAGCTGGGTCAATGCCCGGCAGCAGGGGAGCGGCTACGGCAGCCTGATCGCCGTGCGCATCTTCGCCGAGGGTCAATATGGCGGCGGCGACGGCCTGCGCTGGGGCGAGAGGCGGCTGAAGCCCGGCGTCTGGAACCAGATCGCCGGCTAGGCGCGAGGACCAGTGTTGGCAGCCGGGGGCGAAGCGCCTACTCCTTCGGTATGGAGGACGGGGACAGCAACGCCGGCGGACGAGCCGCGGCCACCGCCGAGTGGCAGCCCGGCTACGCCACCTGGGCCATCGCGATATACCTTGGGACGATCGCCGGGAGCATCGCCGCCTCATTCATCGCGCCGATGCTCATGACGCGGACGGCGGGGTGGGGGCTTCCGGCGCTTTCGGGGCTGTTGCGCTCGGAAGGCGCCGCCGGAGCCGCCCTCTACCTTTCTATGGCGATCATACTCGTCATCGTCAGCGTCCTGCCCGGGCTTCTCAGCCTGTTCCTTATGGCGTTAACGCAGCTTCGGCTGGGGCTGCACCCGATTGCGGGGGGTGCCTTCTATGCGGCCTCCGCCGGATGGGTGGGCCAGTCCGTGGGCGGCGCCCTGTTTGGCCTGATCTTCGGGAGTGTCAGCCTTGGCGTCGTTGCGCTGCTTCTGGCGCTGCGCAGGAAAGTGGACCTGAGCCGACGGGGACGAGGACGTGGCGGCCTCTAGGGCTCGCCCAGTCCGGCCTGTGCCGCTCAGTCGAGGATCAGGGCGGTGAAGGCGAGGTGGATCCCGAGCAGGATCGCGAAGACGAGCGGGAAATAGATATATTTCTGGCGCCAGCGCCGGGTGCGGTCGCGAAGGCTCGGGCGCGGAATGCTGTCGAGGAACTTCATGAAGCGAAGATGCTCGGTCGCCGCCTCGGCGCCGAAGGGCGCGGGCGCGTCGATCTCCCGCTTGTAGCGGGGCCGCCGGCCGCCCAGCCCCTCCACGACGCCGTCGCTGTGGAGGATCAGGTCGGGCGCGCGGCCGATGTGCCGGAGGACGACGACGTCCGAGCCGGTGTCGGTGCCGATTTCCGGCCGGTATCCCTTCCTCACCAGCGCATGGAGGCGCTCAAGGACGGGGGAGGGCTCCTGCGGGGGCAGGATCTCCACGGACGGGGAGGCGCTTCGGCCCTCGAGCCTGACGGAACGCTCGACGATGTCGGACTTCAACTTCCCCTCCTTCGGCAATGAAGACAGGAAGATAGCAGCAGGTGTATTAGATTAGCAAGCCACCTGCTCTACCTGAGGGGCGCATTAGTCGCGGCCGCCGCCTCCGCTGTTCTGGCCGCCGGTGCGGCTGTCCTCGTTGCGGTTCTCGCGCTGCTTCTTGTCGCCCCCGACATCGTCCTTGCCGCCCTTGTTGAAGTCGCCCTTTTTCTTGTTGTCGGTCATCGCCTCGTCTCCTGATGGTGAGGGATGAACGGGCGGCTCAGGCGTTCGTTTCCCGGGCGAGTATCTCCTCTGCGACGCGGTGGGTGCGCTCATTGTCCACGTCGATGGCGAGTCGGCCGTCCTTCACGACGAGCGGCTGGATCCGGACTCCGAAGCGGCGCGAGAAGTGGCGGAACATGCCCTCGATCGTCGTCAGCTTGAGGAGGTAGAGAAACAGGGTCGAGAGGCCCAGCGCCCGGACCGCGTCCTTTTTCCGCTTGGCGAACTGGCCGCCGTAGCGGAAGCCCTCGGTCGCCTTGAGCGCCCGGTCGTTCGCAAGCCAGAAGAGGTTGCAGTTGGAATAGGCGCCGCCCCGAAAGCCATAGAAGCGGCGCTGCCCGTCCGGGTGGGCCGCGAGTATGTCCTCGCGCTCCGCCATCATCACCAGCGCGTCGGCGCCTCCGGCGGCGGCTGAGGCCATTTCGTGCATCCCTTCCGGAGTCATCAGGACGTTATCGGCGGTGGTGATGAGCAACGGGAAGCCGGTGGTTCGGCTCGCCTCGACGACGCTGTCGACGATATGGTTCTGCGCCTCCACCGGAGTGAGGCGCCCTTCGCTCAGCAGGCGCACCACGGTTGGCTCGGCGGCGATGACAGAGATGTCCTCGACGGAAACGAAGAGCGGCGCCTCGGGGAACGCGTCCGCGGCAATTCGAAGCACTCGGCCGACCATCGCTTCGCCGTCGACGGGCACCATCGCCTTGTGGCTGACCCCCATCTTCTCAGCCAGCGGGTCGAGCGTTGCGGAGCGGCGTCCGGCGAGGACGAGGATTCGGGGAGTGGTCAATTCTTCCTCAGGCGGCGTGGGAGCCGATCGCCTTCTGGCGGCGGCGCTGGACGGAGGAGCCTATTCCCATCGCCTCGCGGTACTTGGCGACGGTGCGCCGCGCAATATCGAAGCCCTTGGCGCGGAGCAGCTCGACCAGCTGGTCGTCTGACAAAATCGCGCGCGGATCCTCGGCGCCGATCAGCGCCTTGATGTGGCTCTTCACCGCTTCCGAGGAGGCCGCGTCGCCGCCGTCGGAGGACTGGATGCCGCTGGTGAAGAAATATTTGAGCTCGAACAGGCCGCGGTCGCAGGAGAGATATTTGTTCGAAGTGACCCGGCTCACCGTCGATTCGTGCATTCCGATCTCTTCGGCCACCTGGCGAAGGGTGAGCGGCCGAAGCCGGGTGACTCCGTGGCGGAAGAAGCCGTCCTGCTGCTTCACGATCTCGGTGGCCACCTTGATGATGGTGCGCGCCCGCTGGTCGAGCGCACGGGTCAGCCAGTTGGCGCTGGCGAGGCATTCGGAAAGCCAGGCCTTGGAGCGGCGGTCTGCGCCTTCGGTGAGCTCGGTATAATAACGGCGGTTGACGAGGAGGCGCGGAAGCGTCGCGCCGTTCAGCTCCACCGCCCAGCCGAAGCCGCGGCGCGCGACGAAGACGTCCGGCACCACCGCCTCTCCGCCTCCGTTTCCGGAGAAGCGGCAGCCGGGCTTGGGATCGTAGGCGCGGAGCTCGCGGATCATGTCCGCCAGATCCTCGTCGTCCACGCCGCAGATGCGCCGCAAGGCCCCGAGATTGCCCTTGGCGAGATAGTCGAGATTGTCGATCAGCCGGGCCATTGCGGGATCGTAGCGGTCCGCCTCCTTCGCCTGGAGGGCGAGGCATTCGGACAGGGAGCGGGCAGCGATCCCGGCCGGATCGAAGGTCTGGACGACGGCAAGGACCCGCTCGACGTCGGCGAGCGGCGTTCCGAGGCGCTGCGCCATTTCGAGAGTGGAGACGAGGAGGTAGCCGGTTTCGTCCACCTGCTCGATGATCTGGGTCGCGATGACGAGATCCGGGCCGGAGAGCCGCTCCCCGGCCTGAGCGAGCAGATGCTCGTGGAGGGAAAGGCCCCCGGCGGCGAAGGAGTCGAAGTCCGGACCTTCCCCCTCGCCGGAGCCGCCGGTCGAAAGGCCCTCCATGCCGAGGCCGCCGTCAAGGGCGCGCTCCGAGGCGCTGTCCTGGTGGAGATTCTCGTCGTTGACGTCGATGTCGAGCGGAGCCTCGCCGGAGTCGAAGCTGTCCGCGCCGGCAAGCTCTTCCGAAGCCTCCGGCGCCGCTTCGGCGGGTGCGGGCTCATCGTCCCCGCCGGTCTCCAGAAGCGGGTTGCGCTCGATCTCCTCGGCGATGAAGCTCTCGACCTCGAGGTTCGAGAGCGCCAACAGCCGGATCGCCTGCTGGAGCTGGGGGGTCATCACCAGCGACTGGCTTTGCCGAAGGTCGAGGCGAGGCCCGATGCTCATCGCTAAAGCTCGAAGCTCTCGCCGAGATAGAGGCGGCGCACCTCAGGGTCGGCGACCAGCTCCTGCGGACTTCCGGCGAACAGGACCTGCCCGTCGTAGATGATGCAGGCGCGGTCGACGATGTCGAGCGTCTCTCGGACATTGTGGTCGGTGATGAGCACCCCGATGTCGCGCTTCTTCAGCTCTTTGACCAGGTCCCGGATGTCGGAGATGGAGATCGGGTCGATGCCCGCGAAAGGCTCGTCGAGGAGCATGATCGAAGGATCGGCGGCCAGCGCACGGGCAATCTCGCAGCGCCGCCGCTCGCCGCCGGAAAGCGCCATTGCGGGCGCGTCGCGAAGCCGCTCGATGTGGAACTCGCCTAGCAGCTGCTCCAGCCGCTCGCGCCGAACCTGCCGGTCCGGCTCGGCGACTTCGAGGACGGCCATGATGTTCTGGGCCACCGTCATCCCGCGGAAGATCGACGTCTCCTGCGGAAGGTAGCCGAGGCCGAGAATGGCGCGGCGGTACATGGGGAGGCGGGTGATGTCCTTCCCGTCGAGCAGGATTCGGCCGCTGTCCGGGCGCACCAGGCCCATGATCGAGTAGAAGCAGGTCGTCTTGCCCGCACCGTTGGGGCCGAGCAGCCCGACTACCTCGCCCCGCTCGACGTGGAGGGAGACGTCCCTCAGCACGACCTTGCGGTCATAGGCCTTGGCGATCGAGACGACCGAGAGGCCGCGCGCAAGCTCGGCGAAGAGCTCCGCCTGGTCGGCGCGATGCAGGGCGGCGGCCTCGTTCATGACGCGCGGAGCCTAAGGCAAGCGGCGCGCCGCCTCAACTGGCAAGCTTCGTGCATGAAATGGAAATGCGGCGGAGGGAGGCTCAGCCGCCGCTGCGCTGCGGAACGGTGAAGGTGCCGGTGACGCGGCCGCCCTGGCCCGAGGTTCCCGGAGGCCCGCCGCCGTCCATCACCGCCCGGCCGCTGTCGAGATCGAGCACCAGCCGGCCGCCGTTGACCCGGTTCTCTCCGCGCACGAGGCTGACGCCGCCCACGAGGGTGACGATGCGGCCGTCGAGATCGTAGACGGCGAAATCGCCGCGCGCGGTTTCGGACGGGCTTCGAAGGGTCACCCCGCCGCTTGCGTCGAGACGGCGGATCTCGATCCCGCCGGTGTCCGAATAAGCGACCGTGATCCGGGCGGCGGTGAGGGTGAGCTCGGCCTGGCGGACGACGACGTTGCCGGAGAAAACGGCTCGGTCGGCCCGCTCCTGAACCTCGATGCGGTCGGCCGCCACGTCCACGGGAGCGTTGCTATTGTGGCCCTTGAGCGACGAGGTCTGGGCGAGCGCCGGCCCTAGCGTCAGCAGTGCGCCGGCGAGGGCGAGCGAGGTCAGGGCCGCTTTCATCTTTTTCCTCTGAGGGCGCCCTGGACGATATGCAAGCGGGCACGTCCGGAGAGCACGACCCGGCGGCCCTGAAGGTCGACCTCCATGCTGCCGGCCCGGAAGGTGCCGAGCGGCATCCGCCCCTCGACCCCTCCGCCGCTGGCGAGCTTCTGCTCGCCGAGGTCGATCGTCACGTCGCTCGTCTCCATACGGTAGCCGTCGGAGGCGGTGAACAGGATGGGGCCGAGCACGTCCATCTTCTGGGTGTCCATGTCGTAGCGGCCCCGCTGCGCCTCGAGCGTCGCCGGCCCGTCCGTGAGCTGGATCCGCGCGGCCATCCCGTTGATGTCGACCACGGGCACGTTCGAAGTCGCCTGGACGGCCTGCGCCGCTTCCACCGTGAAGGGCCGCCCCTTATCGTCGAGCCCGCGATATTGCGCCGACTGGACCTTCAGCCGCTCTCGCGCCGTCTCGACCTTGTTCTTGTCGAGGAGGAAGCTGATCTCCTTGTCCTGGCTGAGCGGAGTGACGAACAAATAGGCGAGCAGCACCAGAACGCCCACCGGAAGGACGATCTTCAGCAGCCGCATCAGCCAGTCGCGAAAGCCGCCCGGAGTCGCCCAGTCGCGCTTCAGCGCCCGCTCGCGTACCGCCGCTTCAGACATGGGCGAAGATGTCGACCTCCGGCCAGCCGGCGAGGTCGAGCATCGCCCGGTGGGGGAGGAAGTCGAAGCAGGCCTGCGCAAGCGGCATCCGCCCCTCGCGCTCCAGCCGCTCGTCCAGTTTTTCCTTCAGCTGGTGAAGGAAGCGAACGTCGGAGGCGGCATAATCCTTCTGGGCGTCCGACAGCTCGGGGGCGCCCCAGTCGGACGATTGCTGCTGCTTGGAAATATCGATGCAGAGCAATTCCTTGACCAGCTCTTTCAGACCGTGGCGGTCGGTGTAGGTCCTGATCAGGCGAGAGGCGGTCTTGGTGCAATAGACGGGCTCCGCCATCACTCCGAGATAGGCGCGCATGATCGCCAGGTCGAAGCGGGCGAAATGATAGAGCTTTAGGCGCGAGCGATCGGCGAGGATCGCCTTGAGGTTCGGCGCCGAATAATCGCTTCCGGGCGAGAAGCGCACGAGATGCTCGTCGCCCCGGCCGTCGGAGATCTGAACGAGACAGAGCCGATCGCGGCCCGGATGAAGGCCCATGGCTTCGGTGTCGATGGCCACCGGCCCCTCGGCGAGCGCGCCGGCCGGCAGATCTTCTTCGTGGAAATGAACGGTCATTCGGGTCCCATAGGGTAAAGGGCGGGGCGGCTCAACGCGCGCCGGGCCGCCCCAAGGCTTGATCATCGCGCGCCGAGTCTTAACAGGAGCCGACCCGCCACAGCGAAAGTGAGCTCATGCCCTCCGGTCTCGCCGCCCTTCTCGACGACGTCGCCGCTATCACGAAGCTCGCTGCCGCCTCGATCGACGACGTCGGCGCCGCCGCCGGCCGTGCCGGAGTGAAGGCCGCGGGCGTGGTGGTGGACGATACCGCCGTCACCCCCCGCTACGTCACCGGCTTCACGCCCGAGCGGGAGCTGCCGATCATCTGGCGGATCGCCAAGGGCTCGCTCCGAAACAAGCTCCTCATCCTCCTCCCAGCTGCTTTGGCACTGAGCGCTCTCCTCCCCTGGGCGATCACCCCGCTGCTGATGCTGGGGGGCGCCTATCTCTGCTTTGAGGGCGCGGAAAAGGTGTGGGAGGCGATTGCGGGCGACAAGCACAGCCTCGCCGAGGACGCGGCAGAGCTCAACAGCGAGGAGCATGAGCGGCAGATGGTCGCCGGCGCCGTCAGAACCGACTTCATCCTTTCCGCCGAGATCATGGCGATCGCACTTGCCGAAGTGGCGGACGAGGCCTTCGTCAGCCGGGCCGCGATCCTCGCCGTCGTCGCCGTCGCTATCACGATGGGCGTTTACGGCCTCGTCGGTCTCATCGTGAAGATGGACGATATTGGCCTCCACCTTGCCGAGCGGCGCAATCCAGGCTCGCGGGCGCTGGGGCGGGGGCTCGTCCATGCCATGCCGCGCCTGCTCGCTTTGCTGTCGCTCGTCGGGATCGCAGCGATGATCTGGGTCGGCGGAGGGATCGTCGTCCATGGCCTCGAGGAGTTCGGGCTCGGCGCCCCCGCCCACATCCTTCACGACGCGGGGGAGGCGGCGGGCCACGCTCTGCCCGCCGCGTCCGGCTTCGTCGAATGGGCGGTCACCGCCGCCGGATCGGGCCTGATCGGGCTCGCCATCGGAGCGGTAATCGTGGCGGTTCACCACAAGCTTTCGCGCAAGCATTAGCGCCAGAATGCGCGCGAAGGGAAACCCCTCGCGGCCTCGGGAGTTTTTCGCTATACGAATCGGAAGTGCGTCTGTTTCGGAGGCACGGGACCTTTGCGCGATCAGCCCTGCGCAGCGGTTTTCAAATGAATGCAGGGGCGCTGGAAAGTAATTACGGGCATGGGTTTCGACAGAGGGCGCCGCGGTGATCGCGGCGGGCGCGGCAGAGATAAGCGCGACGGTTTTGGCGGTGACGATTTCTACGGCGGCGGCAATAGCGGCGGTGGCGGCTTCGACAGCGGCGGCGGCGGGCGCGGCGGATATAGCGGTGGTTCCGGTTACGGCGATCGCGGCGGCTTCGGCGGCGGCGGCGGCGGTTACGGCGGCGACCGCGGTGGCGGCGGCGGCGGATATCGCGGCGGCGGCGGTGGCGGCTTCGGCGGCGGCGGTGGCGGCGGCGGGTTCCGCGGCGGCGGCGGCGGCGGCGGCGGCGGAATGCCCCCGCAGGTGGTCGGCCAGGGCAAGGGCGTCGTTAAGTTCTTCAACGGCCAAAAGGGCTTCGGATTCATCGTTCGTGACGACGGCGGCGAGGACGTGTTCGTGCACATCTCCGCGGTCGAGCAGGCGGGCCTTACCGGCCTTGCGGACGGCCAGCCCCTCGAGTTCACCCTCGTCGATCGCGGCGGGCGCATCTCGGCGACCGACCTCAAGATCGAGGGCGATCCGATGCCGGTTCAGGAGCGGGCTCCCCGCGAGGATCGCGACGGCCCCCGCGGCGGCGGCTATGGCGACCGCGCGGGCGGCGGCGGCGGGCCCCAGCGCCAGCTGACCGGCGAAAAGGCGCAGGGCACGGTCAAGTTCTTCAACGCGATGAAGGGCTTCGGCTTCATCAGCCGCGACGACGGACAGCCGGACGCCTTCGTCCACATCTCCGCGGTCGAGCGGGCCGGCATGGTCAGCCTCAACGAGGGCGACCGGGTCGAGTTCGAGCTCGAGGTCGACCGGCGCGGCAAGACCGCGGCGGTGAACCTTCAGCCGATTCAATAAGCTTCCGCCCCGGCGGGAAAGAGGCCCGGCCGCTCTGACGAGCGCGCCGGGCTTTTTTTGGGGTTGCGCTCCCGCCTTCACGTGGGCCTCCTCCGGAATGACTCACATGTAGAGACTCTGCTTTCGGGGCCCTTGCGGCGCGAGGATGACCTCGCCAATATCGCTCCGGTGAAGGTACTTCATTCGGCGACGATAGCAGCTCTCGCTCTGAGTTCGTGTGAAGTCGGCAGCCAGTGTAAACCGCTGGCGCGCGCTGATGCGTTGCAGATGGCGGTAGAGGCCAAGGCTGGAATGCTGCAGCGTTCGACCCAAGAGTATGCCGCCAACTTCGCCGGGAGTGAGCCGCTGTTTGTAAAGCTCGGGTCCGAAACCAACGGTTACGCGGCGAATGTGGGCTTCAGAGGCCGGGACGGCACGACGTTAATCGCGCTCGTTGAGGAGGATTGTTACGTAGGTTGGACTAGCCGTCAGACTGACACGCGCTGAGGGACGTCTCCCAGGCGTAGAACAGTTGCACGTGCAGGGCCTACGTTGAGCCTTCCCGCCGGCGCGGCCTGCCAGTGTCTCCCATTAGCTCCAGGATGGAGGCTATCCCCGCTCCCTCAGCCGCCATTCTAGCGTCTCGCCCGCCTGGAACGGAACGACCTCGGACGCGCCGGCAGTCAGCGCTTTGGGTACAATGACTTCCGCCCGCTCCAGCACGACCCTCTCCTCGTTGAGCGGCAGGCCGTAGAAGCGGGGGCCGTTTTCGGAGGCGAAGGCTTCCAGCCGGTCGAGCGCGCCTTCCTCTTCGAAGGCGGTTGCATAGCTTTCGAGGGCGAAGGGGGCGTTGAAGATGCCCGCGCAGCCGCAATCCGCCTCCTTCTTCTCGATCGCGTGCGGAGCGCTGTCGGTGCCGAGGAAGAATTTCGGCGAGCCCGAGGTCGCCGCCCGCCGAACCGCCAGCCGGTGCTCCTCCCGCTTCGCCACCGGGAGGCAATAAGCGTGGGGACGGAGGCCGCCTGCGAACAAAGCGTTGCGGTTGATGTGAAGGTGCTGGGGCGTGACGGTGGCTGCGACATTGTCGCCGCAGGCGAGCACGAAATCGGCCGCTTCGGCGGTGGTGATATGCTCGAACACCATCTTCAGCGCCGGGAAGTCGCGCACCAGCGCGGAAAAGATGCGATCTATGAAGACCTTCTCCCGGTCGAACACGTCCACGTCCGGGTCCGTGACCTCGCCATGGATGAGGAGCGGCATTCCGACCCGCTGCATCGCCTCCAGCGCCGGATAGATGTTGCGAACATCCGTGACGCCGTGCGCGGAATTGGTCGTGGCGTTTGCCGGGTAGAGCTTCGCCGCCACCCAGGCGCCGCGTGCGTGGCCGGCGGCGATCTCCGCCGGGTCCGCCTCGTCGGTGAGGTAGCAGGTCATGAGCGGCGTGAAGCCCGAGCCCGGAACCGCATCGAGGATGCGCCGGCGATAGGCCTCGGCGGCCGCGGCGCTGGTCACCGGCGGCGCCAGGTTCGGCATGACGATGGCGCGGGCGAACTGCCGGGCGGTGTAAGGCGCGACGGCCGCCAGCATCTCCCCGTCGCGAAGGTGGACGTGCCAGTCGTCGGGGCGGCGGAGGATGATACGGTCGGACATGGCGCCTTGGGTTTCGCTGATGCCGTCCCTATCAAGGGGTCATGGCCGCGACCACCCTCGTCGACCGCGCGATCCTCCGGCTTTCGGGCGAGGACGTGCGCGGATTCCTGCAGGGGCTGGTGACGAACGACGTCTCGCTGCTGGCGCCGGAGAGGCCGCTCTGGGCAGGTCTGCTGACGCCGCAGGGAAAGGCGCTGTTCGACTTCATCCTTTGGGCGGACGGCGAGGACGTGCTGATCGACTGCGAGGCCGAGGCGGCGGGAGACCTTGGCAAACGGCTGACCATCTACCGCCTTCGCCGCAGCATCGCGATCGCGCCGGAGCCGGAGCTTGCCGTTCACTGGTCACTGGGCGGGGACGGAGTTCCGGACCCTCGCCTCGCGGAGCTCGGCCGCCGCTGGCTCGCCCCTGCCGGCGACGCGGCCGAAGGATGGCTCGCCCACCGCCTTTCGCTGGGCGTTACGGAGGGCCGGGCGGAGCTCGGATCAGACAAGATTCTCTGGCTGGAGTGCAATTCGGCCGAGCTGAACGGAGCCAGCTTCACCAAGGGCTGCTATGTCGGCCAGGAGAATACGGCGCGGATGAACTACCGCTCCAAGGTCAACCGCCGCTTGGTGGTGGTGCGGACGGACGCGCCGGGGGAGCGGACACGGGTTCATTATCCCGAGCTTGGCCTTGCCGTCGAGCACCGCCGGGTAGAGGATCTCGGCAATGTGATCGTGCCGGCCTGGCTGGCGGCGGCGCTCACCTGAGCTTGCCCGCGGCGCCCTCGCGCCATAGGCAGAGACTGCCTCAGCCCCGGAGTCTGCCCATGCGTCTCGCCCCTCTCCTCGCCGCCTTCGCTCTCGCCACGACGGCCGCTCCCGCCGCCGGTCAGATGGCCCCCGCCAAGGCCGACGCCGAGATCCGGCGCATCGTCAAAAAGGCGGAGTATAAGAAGGCGGCGGCGGCGCTGAGGGGAAGCCACGACGAGTGGGTCGCGAACACGATCAAACTCACGGAGATCCCCGCCCCGCCCTTCAAGGAGGAGGCGCGCGCAAAGGCCTATCTGGAGATGTTCCGGGAGCGCGGCCTCACCGACGTCGAGATCGACGAAGAAGGCAATGTGCTCGGCCTCCGCAAGGGAAGCGGCGGCGAGGGCCTCGTCATCGTCTCGGCGCATCTCGACACCGTCTTCCCGGAAGGCACGGACGTGAAGGTCCGCCGCGAAGGCGACAAGCTCCATGCGCCCGGCGTCGGCGATGACAGCGCGGGCCTCGCCACCCAGCTCTCCCTGATCGACGCAATGAACGCTGGCGGGATCCGCACGAAGAGCGACATCCTCTTCGTCGGAACCGTGGGCGAAGAGGGGCTCGGCGACCTTCGCGGAGTCCGCCACCTGTTCAACAAGGGCAAATATAAGGGCCGGGCGAAGGCCTTCTTCTCGCTGGACGGCAGCGGCACAGACAGCATCGTCACCGGCGGAGCGGGGTCGAAGCGGTACCGCGTCACCTTCAAGGGTCCGGGCGGGCATAGTTACGGCGCCTTCGGGCTCGTCAATCCGGCCGCCGCGCTCGCCACGATGATCGCGGAGCTGTACCGACTTCAAGTGCCGGCGACGCCGAAGACCACCTACAATGTCGGCGTCCTTACCGGCGGCACGTCGGTCAACACCATACCCGAAAGCGTTTCGGCCGAGATCGACATGCGCTCGGAAAGTGCGCAGGAGCTCGCCAGCCTCGAGACGAGGTTCCTGGCCATCCTCCCCAAGGCGGCGGAGGCCGAGAACAAGGCCCGCTCCACCCGGGAAGGCCCGATCACCGTGGAAGCCAAGACCGTCGGCGACCGTCCTGCGGGCCAGACGCCGGAGAGCGCCGACATCGTGCGCTTCGCCGCCGCGGCCTATCGCTCGGAGGGGGTCACCCTCACCTACCACTCGGCCTCGACCGACTCCAACCTGCCGATCAGCCTCGGAATCCCCTCCGTCACCATGTCGCGCGTCGCGAGCGGCGGCCGAGCCCATGCGCCGGACGAGTGGATCGGCATCGAGAAGGATGCGAATGTGAAGCTGAAGCGGATCGTCCTCGCGACGGTTCTGGCGGCGGCGGGGATGCGCTAAGCGAGTTCGGCGAAGGCTCGGACTGGGAAGGTCCCCATCCCCGCCACCTTCGGCGGCACCGCGGTGAAGCGGAAGCCGCTCTCGGGGAGGGCGCCGAGGTTCGTCATATGCTCGCAGATGAGGGTGCCGGCGCCGAGCAGGGTCGTGTGAACCGGGCGGCGGCGGGTGCGCGTGTCGTCGATATTGTGGCTGTCGATGCCGACGAGCGCCGCCCCGCGCTCCGCGAGCAGGCGGGCCGCGGCTTCGGTGAGGAAGGGGTGATTTTCGAAATAAGCGTCTGTGCGCCAGTGCCGGTCCCAGCCGGTATGGACCAGCACCGCCTTGCCGGCGACCTCCAGGCGCTCAAAGTCCGAGGCATCGACCTCCATTCCTGAGGCGCGGACGAGGACTCCGTCGAGCGAGGCAAGCCCTTCGAGCGCCAGCTGTGAGAGGTCGGCGCCGTCCTCGAACCGGTGGAAGGGGGCGTCCAGATACGTGCCGGTGTTCGCCACCATGTCGATTCGGCCGATCTGGAAGGTCGAGCCGTCCTCGTAATTGGCGGCGAAAGCCTCGCGGCTCCAATAGTCGCAGATGTGCGGCGCGGGCAGGCCCTTGTAGGTGACCATGCCGTGCTCGATCACGTGGCTGAGGTCGACGAGCCTTTTTTCCATATCCTCACCAGCGCGACGGTCGCGATCCCCATCCAGACGATGTTGAGCGCCGCCGACGGGATGGCTCCGTGCGCGAGGCCGTTGATGACGAAACCGATCGCGCCGAGCAGGTTCATCCACTGGAAGAGCGGGGATTTGCCCGTCACCTTCCCGGCGGTGATCAGCAGATAGCCGGACAGGATGAGCAGAGCCCCTGCCCAGCCCGCCGCTTCGACGAAGAGCTGAGCCCAGGTCAGGCTACGAGCTTTCTCAGCACGTAGTGGAGGATCCCGCCGGCGCGGAAATATTCGAGCTCGTTGAGAGTGTCGATGCGGACGCGGGCGGTGAAGCTCGACGATGAGCCGTCGGAGCGGTCCACCTGCACCTCGATCTCCTGCCGCGGCTGGAGGGAGCCGATGCCCGTGACGGTGAACGTCTCGCTCCCGTCGAACTGCGGCGGCTCGCCGACGAACTGGAGCGGAAGCACGCCCATCCCAACCAGGTTCGAGCGGTGGATGCGCTCGTAGGTCTCGGCGATGACGGCCCGAACCCCCAGCAAGTTCGTGCCCTTCGCGGCCCAGTCGCGCGAGGAGCCGGTGCCATATTCCTTGCCCGCGATGACGACGAGAGGAACGCCCTGTTCCTTGTACAGCATCGCCGCGTCGTAGATCGGCATAACCTCTTGGCTGGGAACGTATTTGGTGACTCCGCCCTCTATTCCGGGGGTCATTTTGTTCTTGATTCGGATGTTGGCGAAGGTGCCTCGCATCATGACTTCGTGATTGCCTCGGCGGGCGCCGTAGGAGTTGAAGTCGGAGCGGCTAACGCCATGGGAAGACAGGTATTTTCCGGCCGGGCTGTCCGCCTTGATCGCGCCGGCGGGGGAGATGTGGTCGGTGGTGATGGAATCGCCGAAGATCGCCAAAGGCCGCGCCATATGGATGTCGGAAGGCGGCACGGGCGTCATCGACATGCCCTCGAAGTAAGGGGGGTTGGCGATGTAGGTCGAGCCCGCGGACCAAGCGTAGGTCGCGCCGCCGGTGACGGAGATGGAGCGCCACTTCTCGTCGCCCTTGTAGACGTCGGCATAGCGCGAGCGGAACAGGTCGCCGTGGACGTGGGCGTCGATCAGCCGGCGGACTTCCTCGTTCGAAGGCCAGATGTCCTTCAGGAAGACGGGCGCCCCGTCCTTGCCGGTCCCGATCGGCTCCTCGATCATGTCCCCCGCGACCGTGCCCTTCAAAGCGTAGGCGACGACGAGCGGCGGCGAAGCGAGATAGTTGGCGCGCACGTCAGGCGAGACCCGGCCCTCGAAATTGCGGTTCCCTGAAAGGACGGACGCGGCGACGAGGTCGTTCTTGTTGATCGCGGCCGAGATCGGCTCGGGAAGCGGCCCCGAATTGCCGATGCAGGTGGTGCAGCCGTATCCGACCAGGTCGAAGCCGATCGCGTTCAGATCCTCCGAAAGGCCGGCGCGGTCGAGATAGTCGGTGACCACCTGCGAGCCCGGCGCGAGCGAGGTCTTCACCCAGGGCTTGGAATCGAGCCCCTTCTCCCGAGCCTTACGGGCGACGAGGCCCGCGGCGATGAGCACGGCGGGGTTGGACGTGTTGGTGCAGGAGGTGATGGCGGCGATGACCACGTCGCCATGGCCGAGGTCGGGCACGGCGGGATCGCCCGGCACCGGCGAGCGCTGGGCGAGCTCGGCGAGCGGATGGCCATATTCCTTTGTGAAATTGGCGACGAACTCCTCGTCGACGCGGCTCAATGGCACCTTGTCCTGAGGGCGCTTGGGGCCGGCGAGCGAGGGCTCGACCGTCGCCATGTCGAGCTCGAGCGTGTCGGTGAAGACCGGCTCGTGGATCATTCCAGGCTCGAGCCACAGGCCCTGCGCCTTGGCATAGGCCTCGGTGAGTGCGATCTGATCCTCCGAGCGGCCGGTGAGGCGCATGTAATCGAGAGTCTTGCCGTCGATCGGGAAGAAGCCGCAGGTCGCCCCATATTCGGGCGCCATGTTGGCGATGGTCGCCCGGTCCGCGACCGAGAGCGCCGAGACGCCGGGGCCGTAAAATTCGACGAAGCGGCCGACCACCCCCTTGGAGCGGAGCATCTGGGTGACGGTGAGGACGAGATCGGTGGCGGTGATCCCTTCCTTGAGAGCGCCGGTGAGGTGGAAGCCGACCACTTCGGGAATCAGCATCGAGACCGGCTGGCCGAGCATCGCCGCCTCAGCCTCGATCCCGCCTACTCCCCAGCCCAACACGCCGAGGCCGTTCACCATCGTCGTATGGCTGTCGGTCCCCACCAGAGTGTCCGGATAGGCGACCTCCGCCCCCGATGGATCGGCCGAGGACCAGACCGACCGCGCGATATGCTCGAGGTTCACCTGGTGGCAGATGCCCGTCCCCGGCGGCACCACCTTGAAATTGTCGAACGCCGCGCTGCCCCATTTCAAAAACTGGTAGCGCTCCATGTTGCGCGCATATTCCAGCTCGACATTCTTCTCGAACGCCCGCGGCGTCCCGAACTCGTCGACCATCACCGAGTGGTCGATGACGAGATGGACCGGCACCAGCGGATTGATCCGCGCCGGATCGCCGCCCAGCTTCGCCATCGCGTCGCGCATCGCCGCGAGGTCGACCACCGCCGGCACCCCGGTAAAGTCCTGCATCAGCACCCGGGCGGGGCGATACTGGATCTCCCGCGCCGGCCCCGCCGGGTTCTTCACCCAGTCGACCAGCGCCTGCACGTCGTCGCGGGAGACGGTGACGCCGTCCTCGAAGCGAAGCAGGTTCTCCAGCAGCACCTTCATCGAAAACGGCAGCCGCGACACGTCCCCCAGCTGCGCCGCCGCCTTGGCGAGGGAGTAATAGGCATAGCTCCTGGAGCCGACCTGGAGCTGGGAGCGGGTGTTGAGGGAGTCGTGGCCGACGGACGTCATCGGGGACCTTTCTGGTGATCGTCGCGAAGCAGGCTTCGCGCCGGGTGGTTTAGCAATGCGCGAAAGCGCGCCGTCATTTTTTCGCAATCTGCGAAATTGGGGGCGCTCTAGCAACGCGGGGCGACGGGGGGAAGCTCCCGCCCCTCTCACGTTTGACGTGAGTTTCCCGCGAGAGTGAATTAAGCTGACAGCTTAAGGAGTCGCGCCGTGAACGATCTCGCCACAGTCACCCGCAAGGGCCTCCAGCAGTTCATCGCTTTGCCCGAGGGCGTGGAGGTCGAAGGCCGCGAGCTGCGCGTCCACTGGCAAGGCCGCAACCTCGTGCTCGAACCGGTCGCGGCGGAGGAGCGGATCGCCCCCGGCACCTACACGCCCGGCACACTGCCGCCGCTCAGCGAAGGCGCGCGCAAGATACTGGCCACGGTCGACGCCGGCGCTCCGCTCGTCGACGTGCGCAGCACCGACAAGTCGGCCGCCGGACCGGCGCGCGGGTTCGTGATCGAGGCGGACGGCATCGGCATCGACCTCTCCGACGAGGGGCTGCGGGGCTTCGACCCGGAAGCCTAGAGTCCAGCCGAGGGGGAGCGAGAATGGACCTCAGGGAAGCGCTCGGCGCGAGGGAGGCCGCGAGCCTCCAGAAGTTCAGCCTCTATCTGCCCGAGCGCGACCGCAACGGAGCGCCGGTCGCCGAGATCGAGAAGTGGATCGAGGCGACGCTGGCGATCTTCGGCGAGATCAACGGCGGCGCCACCCGCATCCCCGTCGCCGAGGGCTATTGGCGCCCGGAGACCGGCGAGCCGGTGCGCGAGCCGACCAACCTCGTGTATTCCTACATCCGCGACGCAGACAGGTTCGCCGCCAACCTCGACCGCCTCGTCCGCTTCATCCACAGCTTCGGCAAGCACGCCAACCAGGGCGAAGTGATGGTCGAATTCTCCGGCGAAGTCCCCGGCCGCGGGTTCGTGGAACGGGCCTATTTCATCGACGAATATCCGAAGGCGGGGGAGCGGCCGTTTTAGACGTCGAGGAAGGCTCTAGCGCCGGTGAGGCGACGGCGCCCCGGCTGCGCCTTTTGGCGACTCGACGACATCCGAAGGCAGCTGGAACGCTGCGTCGCTAGAGACTCGCCACAATGCGAGGCTGGTTGCTGTTACGAAGAGAAGAGCCGATCCCACGACGAGTACTCGTAACAACATAAGCGCAAGCGTGATGTGCCGTGCTTTTCCGCGGCGGTATTCGCCGCGAGCGATCAACCACTGCTGTTTCATGAACTGGCTGGAATCTTTCGGAACAAGCTGCTTTGCCATCTCCTCGTCCACCTGACCCGCCCGGTTATCTGATAGGATGTCAGTTACCCACCAAGCGGCAAACGGCAGAGCCCCTGCGAACAGCA
>DASWOC010000003.1:0-61448 GCA_036398895.1 Allosphingosinicella sp.
GCCGGGCGACCTCGCGGGCGCGGCGTGCCGAGGTCATCTCCGCCTTGCGGATCCGGAAATGCTCCGAGACCCGGGTCTGGATCTCATCGATCGAAATGCGGCGCTGGTTGGCGCGGAGCGTCGAGGCGAGCACCTCGGAGACGAACTCGAGGTCGATCGGGCGGTTCTGCATGGCCGCATAGGCGGCGATCCGGTTCAGGGCGCCCTCGAGCTCGCGCACGTTCGAGCTGATCCGCTTGGCGAGGAACATGACGACTTCCTCGGGGACGTCGACGTCCGGAAGCGCCTCCAGCTTCTTGAGGATGATATTGAGCCTGAGCTCCAGGTCCGCCTGGTTGATGTCCGCGACGAGGCCCCAGGAAAGGCGGGAGAGGATCCGCGGCTCGATTCCGTCCAGGTCCTGAGGCGCTCGGTCGGAGCTGATCACCAGTCGGCGGCCGGCCGAGATGATCTCGTTCATCGTGTGGAAGAATTCTTCCTGGGTCGATTCCTTGCCGGCGATAAACTGGACGTCGTCGATCATCAGGAGGTCGGCGGAGCGCAGCTGCTGCTTGAACTGGATGGTCTCGTTGGCGCGGAGCGCGGCGACGAACTCGACCATGAACTTCTCGGCCGACATGTAGATGATCTTCGCGCGCGGCCGCAGGCGGTGGAATTCGTGGCCGATGGCGTGGAGGAGGTGGGTCTTGCCGCGCCCGGTGCCGCCGTGGAGGAAGAGCGGGTTGAAGGCGACATTGTCGGCGGTGGCGAGCGTCCGGGCGGCGTTGAACGCCACCTCGTTCGCCTTGCCGACGACGAAGCTGTCGAAGCGGTAGCGCGGCTCGAGCGCGACCGAATAGAGCGCCTCGCTTGCCTGGGGCTCGAGCGCGGCCGGCGGCGCCGGGATCTCGACCACCGCGGCAGTACGAGGAGCGGCGGCACCGACCTTGACGGTGACATGGCGGACGCCCGGGCAGGCGGCGCGCCATGCCATTTGGAGCCGCTCGGAGAAATGGGTCTGAACCCAGTCCGCCATAAACTGGGACGGGAGTTCGAGGCGAAGTGTGCCGGTGTCCTTGTCGAAGGTGCCGAGCGCGATCGGGCGAAGCCAGCCGTCGAAGGTGCGGGCGCCGCAATCGCGCCGAAGGCCGGAGCGAATCGACTCCCAGGCCCTCTGGAGCGTCTCAGGCTCGACCATCGTCATCGAAGACTCGCCTCCCGCCGGCATGAATGACACGAAAGCACCCCCTCTTCCTCTTCGGAGCCCCTTCGTGGAGGCCCATTTTCGACGCAAAACTCTCCCGCATGCGGCAACACCCCCCGGCGGCGCCGATTCGCAGATGGTTCTCGCTGTGTGCGTCCGACGGGAGATTCGCCCCGCCAGAGCGGCCTTTTTAGGGATCGGATCGCCCGAGGATCAAGGCCCGAAAATGACAATTTCGTGAAATAAATCCGTTGACACGCATTTCCCTGCACTTGCGCGGAAACGGGGATTTTCCGCCGTTTTTGAAACAAGACGACGCGCGAATCGCGGGAAGTCCTCGACTTTCACGCTCCGTTCTCTTGGGGCACGAAAAAGGCCCACCGGCGCGAGCCGGCGGGCCGTTTGCAAGGCTTTCAAACGGCTTAGCCGAGGGCCGCGATACGGCGCGTAAGGCGGGAGAATTTCCGAGCCGCCGTGTTCTTGTGGAACACGCCCTTGGAAACGCCGCGGGCAAGCTCCGGCTGGACCTTCGAAATGGCCGCGAGCGCCTGATCCTTGTCCCCGGCCGCGATCGCCGCTTCGACCTGCTTGACGAAGGTGCGGATTCGGCTGACGCGGGCGCCGTTGACCTCGGCCCGGCGGGCGTTGCGGCGGATGCGCTTCTTTGCTTGCGGCGTGTTCGCCATCTCTCAATGCCTTTTATCGCTAAATGAAAAGGGCGCAGCTCGCCGGCCGCACCCGCTCGGCGGGCGCTCTACTGAAAGAGGGGTCGAAGGTCAACCTCAGCCGCGCTGGCAAAGCGGACAAAAGAAGGTCGAGCGGCCCGAGTCGCTTCGGCGCCTGATCGTGGTTCCGCAACCGCACGCCTCCCCTTCGCGGCCATAGACTCGCCACTGCTTAGAGAAATAGCCGAGCTCGCCGTCAGGGCGGGCGTAATCCCGCAGGGTCGAGCCCCCAGCCTCGATCGCGGCGACGAGCACGCTCTTCACCGCCGCGACGAGCCGCTCCAGCCGCAGACGCGAGATGCGCCCGCCGGCGCGGGAGGGCGAGATGCCGGCCACGTTGAGCGCCTCGCTGACGTAGATGTTGCCGAGGCCGGCGACGATCCGCTGGTCGAGCAGCAGGGCCTTGATGGGGGCGGAGCGGCCGGCGAGCGCGCCCAGAAGGTAGCTGGCGGAGAAGGCGTCGGAGAGCGGCTCCGGCCCCATCCTGGCGAACGGCTCCCATTCGGCCAGCCGCTCCGTCGACAGGAGGTCGAGCGAACCGAAGCGGCGTGGATCGTTGAGCGCGAGGCGCCTTCCCTCCTCGGTCTCGAGGAGGAAATGATCGTGCGCGCCAAGCTCCGCCGGGTCGATGCGCCAGCGGCCGGACATCCCAAGGTGGAAGACCAAAGTGTCTCCGCGGTCGGTGTCGATGAGCCCGTATTTCGCGCGGCGGCCGAGCGAGGTGACGGTGGCGCCGGTCAGGCGCTGCCGAAGATCCGGCGGGAAGGCGCGCCTGAGGTCCGCCCGGCGAAGCTCGACCGAGGCGAGGCGCCTCCCCTCCAGCACGGGAACAAGTCCGCGCACCGTGGTTTCGACCTCAGGCAGCTCAGGCATGGTTTCGGCGGGGAAGAAGGCAAGTGCACATGATGCGAAACCCCTGCTAGAGGCCGCGGCGATGGACAAGGTTTCATTCGGCTTCGAGGACGTTGCGCCCGAGGAGAAGACGCGGCGGGTCGGCCAGGTCTTTTCCAGCGTTGCGCGCCGCTACGACCTGATGAACGACCTGATGTCGGGCGGCCTTCACCGTCAGTGGAAGGACATGTTCGCCCGCCGTGTGCGCCCTCGCAAGGGAGAGTATATTCTCGATATGGCGGGCGGCACCGGCGACGTCGCCTTCCGACTGGCCGACCAGGGCGCACGAGTAACGGTCGCAGACATCAGTCCCGACATGCTCGGCGTGGGGGAAGAGCGGGCGAGGAAGCGGCGGATCGACGGGCTCGTCTGGTCCGTGCAGAATGCGGAGACGCTGGAATTCGCCGACAGAAGCTTCGACGCCTACACAATCGCCTTCGGCATCCGGAACGTCACCGACATTCCGGCCGCTTTGGCCGAAGCCCACCGGGTGCTGAAGGTCGGTGGCCGCTTCTTCTGCCTGGAATTCTCGACCACGACCTGGCCGGGCTTCAGCCGGCTCTACGAAGCTTATTCGATGAATGTGGTGCCCCGCATCGGCAAGGCGGTGGCCCGGGACGAGGAGAGCTACCGCTACCTCGTGGAATCGATCCGCCGCTTCCCCAACAGGGAGAGCTTCAAGGCGATGATCGCCCGCGCCGGCTTCACCCAGGTGAAGGCGGAGCCAATCCTCGGGGGTCTCGTCGCCATCCACAGCGGCTGGAAAACCTGATTTGACCCGCCCGATCGTCCATGTGTGGCGGCTTCTGAAATGGGGCCGGGTGCTTGCGCGGCACGGCGCGCTGCGCGGCATCGAGCGGGACGTCAACACGCCCGAGCCGGTTCGCCGCCTCGCCCGAATCGCCCGCTTCGGAGCGAGGGTGCCCAAGGTTCCCGCTTACGGCGAGGCCTTCCAGGAGCTTGGCCCGGCGGCAATCAAGTTCGGCCAGGCGCTGGCGACCCGGCCGGACCTGGTCGGATACCAGGCCGCGAAGAACCTCCAGCAGCTTCAGGACAATCTCCCGCCCGCGCCCTTCGAGCAGGTCCGCCTCGCGATCGAGCAGGGGCTTGAGAAGCCGCTGGAGGACGTCTTCTCCGAAATCGATCCCGAGCCGGTCGGAGCCGCTTCGGTCGCGCAGGTTCACCGGGCCATCACCAGCGACGGGAAGCTCGTCGCCGTGAAGGTGCTGCGCCCCAATATCGAGGAAGATTTCGCCCGCGCCCTCGACACCTACGAATGGGCGGCGGCGCAGGTCGAGAATATGGGCGCCGAGGCGGCAAGGCTTCGCCCCCGCGCCGTCATTGCCCACTTTCGGCAGTGGACCGCGCGCGAGCTCGACCTTCGACGTGAGGCCGCTTCGGCTTCGGAGCTCAGCGAGAATCTGGTCGCCGAGAGCGGCTTCTACATCCCGGCGATCGACTGGAGCCGGACGTCGCGGCGCGTGATGACGCTGGAGTGGATCGACGGAATCAAGCTGACCGACCGCGACGCGCTGGTCGAGGCGGGCCACGACCTCCCCGCCCTCGCCCAAACCCTGGTTCGCGCCTTCCTGCGCCAGGCGGTGATCGACGGCTTCTTCCACGCCGACCTCCACCAGGGCAATCTGTTCGCGCTTCCGGACGGGCGGCTGGCGGCGATCGACTTCGGCATCATGGGGCGGATCGACCGGCAGGCGCGCATGTGGCTTGCGGAGATCCTCTACGGCCTCCTCGTCGGCAATTACCGCCGGGTCGCCGAGATTCATTTCGAGGCGCAATATGTGCCGCGCCACCACGACGTGGACGAGTTCGCCACCGCCCTTCGCGCGGTGGGCGAGCCGATCCGAGGCCTTCCGGTGAAGGACATCTCCATCGGGCAGATGCTCGACGGCCTCTTCACCATCACCCGCGACTTCGACATGCCGGTGCAGCCGCACCTCCTCCTCCTCCAGAAGACGATGGTGATGGAAGAGGGCGTCGCCCACGCGCTCGACCCCGACATCAACATGTGGGAAACGGCCGAGCCGTTCCTGAGGGAATGGGTGCGCGGCGAGCTCGGCCCGGAAGCCGCCCTCGCCGACCGGATCGTCCGCGACTTCCGCACCTTCGCCAAGATCCCGGAGCTCATCCGCCGGATCGATCATTACTACCCACCTCCCGGCGCGGCGCCGCCGGATCCGCCGCTCGCTGACGTGGTCGTGGTGAAGCCGCGACGGTATTGGCGCTACCTGCTCACCGGCATTTTCTCGGCGGCGGCTGGCGCGGCGGCGGCCTTGTTCCTATTCTGAAGCCGTGAACGGCAAGTCGACCCTCCTCATCGTCGGCGGCGGGATCGCGGCGTACAAGGCGTGCGAGCTGATCCGGCTGATCCGAAAGGCGGGTGGGAGCGTCCGCTGCGTGCTGACGAAGAGCGGTGCGCAGTTCGTGACCCCGATGACGCTCGCGGCCTTGTCCGAGCAGCCCGTCCATACCAGCCTGTGGGACCTCAAGGACGAGGTCGAGATGGGCCACATCCAGCTCAGCCGCCAGGCCGACTTGGTGGTCGTCTGCCCGGCGACCGCGGACCTCCTCGCGAAGATGGCGGCGGGAATCGCGGACGATCTCGCCACGACTTTGCTCCTGGCCACCGACAAGAAGGTGCTGGCGGTGCCGGCGATGAACGTCCGGATGTGGCAACACGAGGCGACGAAGCGCAACGTCGCTCGGCTGCGGGCGGATGGGGTGAGGGTGATCGAGCCCGATGAGGGCGAGATGGCCTGCGGCGAATATGGACCGGGCAGGCTTCCGGAGCCCGAGGCGATCCTCGCCGTAATCCGGCGAGAGCTTCGAGACGGGGGGCGGCTCGCGGGACGGCACGTCATCGTCACCGCAGGGCCCACCCACGAGCCGATCGATCCGGTGCGCGTCATTGCCAATCGCTCGTCGGGGAAGCAGGGCTTCGCAATCGCCGAGGCACTGGCGGAGCTGGGGGCGGAAGTAACGCTCGTCGCCGGGCCGGTCAGCCTCGCGACGCCGACGGGCGTACGGCGGGTCAATGTCGAGACAGCACATCAAATGGATGAGGCGGTTCGCGCGGCACTGCCCGCCGATGCCGCCGTGCTTGTCGCCGCGGTGGCCGACTGGCGGGTCGAGGCGTCGCCCTCCAAGCTCAAGAAGACGGACGGGCCGCCGCAACTCGCCTGGTCGGCCAATCCGGACATCCTCAGGAACCTTGCCGAGAGCCCCCAGCGGCCCCGCCTGCTGATCGGCTTCGCGGCCGAGACCGAGACGGTCGAGGCGGCCGCGACCGCCAAACGCGAGCAGAAGGGCTGCGATTGGATCGTGGCCAACGACGTGTCGGGCGACGTGATGGGCGGCGAGAGCAATCGCATCTGTCTGATCACGTCTGGGGGAGCGGAGAGCTGGGACAGCCTGCCCAAGACAGAGGTAGCCCGGCGCCTTGCCGAAAGGATTGCCGATGCCCTCGCCTGAAGTCGTAATCACTCTGAAGCGGCTGCCGAACGGCGAAGGCCTCCCAGTCCCCTCTTATGCGACGGTCGAGGCCGCCGGCCTAGATGTCGTCGCGGCCGAGGACGTGACGCTCCCGCCCGGCGGCCGCCATGCGGTCGCAACCGGGTTCGCCATGGCCATTCCGGACGGTTTCGAGGTGCAGGTGCGGCCCCGCTCCGGACTTGCGCTCAAGCACGGCATCACCTGCCTCAACACGCCGGGGACCATCGACAGCGACTATCGAGGCGAGGTAAAGGTGATCCTGGCCAATCTCGGGCAGGAGCCGTTCGAGGTCCGGCGAGGCGAGCGCATCGCGCAGCTGGTTCCCGCGCCGGTGGTGCGGGGCCGGCTCGTGGAGACCGACCGTCTTAGCGACACTTCGCGCGGCGATGGCGGATTTGGCTCGACTGGGAGGTGAGAGATGAACGTTCTTGCGATGACCCTTCTGCTTCTTGCCGCAACGCCGACCGCGAATGACGTAAAGGTTGAAGTCGGCACAGGGGACTGGAGCTCCGTGCCCTACGCTCGGGAAACCGGAAAGCTGATGGCGGGCGCCGAAACCGTCGGCCGCATCGAGGCGGCCCTGGAGCGGGGGCGCTGCAGCCTGCCCGGCTTGTCGCGGCGGCGCCTCGATCTCTCGGTCCCGTTTCTCCTTCACTTCCAGGGGAACGGTGAGCTCACGCGAGTGGTCGTTCGCAAGCTTCAGTGCCCGGAGGCCGAGAGCGTCATCGCCAGCGCCGTTCTCGAACTGGCTAAATCCGGGGAATATCGCCCGACCGGCGAGAACCAGACGGGCTGGTACAGGGGCGAGCTGAGCTTCGAGTCGCAGCTACGCTAAGCGATCTCCAGCTCGACCGCTACGCACGGCACATCGTCCTCAAGGAAATCGGCGGCGAGGGACAGCGGCGGCTGCTCCAAGCCCATGTGGCGGTGATCGGCGCTGGGGGCATCGGCTCGCCGGTCGTCCAGTATCTCGCCGCGGCGGGGCTAGGACGGCTGACCGTCCTCGACGGCGATAGCGTGAGCCTCGACAATCTTCAGCGGCAGGTGCTGTTCGGCACCGGCGACGTAGGGCGCCCGAAGGTGGAGGTAGCGCGGGAAGTTGCCGCGCGCCTCAATCCCGACGTTCGCCTCGACACCCTCCAGAAGCGGCTGACCCGGGAGAATGTCGCAACCCTCCTTCCCCCGGCCGACGCGGTGGTGGACGGCAGCGACAATTTCTCGACGCGCCTCGTCGTTTCCGATCATTGCACGGCCGCCCGGGTTCCGCTCGTTTCCGCCGCTATCGGTCAGTTTCAGGCACAGATCGGCACCTGGCGCGGCTGGGAGCCGGGGCGGCCGTGCTACCGCTGCTTCGTCGGCGACGCCTTCGATGCAGAGGATTGCGACAGCTGCTCCGAGCTTGGGGTGCTCGGAGCAATGGCGGGGCTCGCCGGGAGCTGGGCGGCGCTCGAGGCGATCCGGCAGATCGTGGGCTTTGGCGAGGATGCGGCGAGCAAGGTCCATGTCTTCGACGGCCTTGCCCCGGCGATGCGGACGCTGCGGATCGTCAAGGACCCCGCCTGCCCGGCGTGCGGCACCATCTAGGGGAGCCAATCCGGCCGCACGTCCTGGATCTGGAGGAGGCTGAGTACGACGATCAGCCCGCCGAGAGAGAAATCGAAGCCGCGCAGAGGCTTGATGCGCCGGCCGCGGCGGTGCTGGACCAGATCGACCGCGGTCATGAGAAGGATGGAGAGGCCGCCGAGGCCCGCCGCCAGCGACGCGAGCGCGAATGGCCATTCGAACGGCTCACCGTAGATCCGCCAGAAGGGCCAGATCAGCAGAGCGAGAAGCTCGGCGCCCGCGCCCAGAGCCATCGCCCGCCGGAAGGTCCACCAGCCGAGCATCACGCCTTCTTCTTTTTCGCCGGCGCCTTTTTCTTCGCAGGCGCCTTGCGGCCGCGCTTGGCAGGAGCGCCCTTGGCGGCCCGCTCGTCAATCAGCTGAGCCGCTTCCTCCAGCGTAAGCGCGTCCGGTGCGATCGACTTGGGCAGAGTGGCGTTGGTGGTGCCGTCGGTGACGTAGGGACCGAAACGGCCTTCCATCAGCCTGATCTCGGCCTCCGTCCGCGGATGGGCACCGAGCACCTTGAGCGGCTCGCGCGAGCCGCGCGCACGACCGCCGCCCGCCGCGGCTTCGGCGAGCTTCACGACCGCCGCGTTCATGCCCGTTTCGAACACTTCGGCCGTCGAGGCGAGCTTCGCATATTTGCCGTTGTGGGCGAGATAGGGGCCGTAGCGGCCGATCGAGGCGGTGATGGGCTCGCCCGTCTCCGGGTGAGCCCCGATCGTGCGGGGAAGCGAAAGGAGCCGGAGAGCAAGCTCGAGGTCGA
Organism: Allosphingosinicella sp.; assembly: GCA_036398895.1. Classification (GTDB taxonomy): domain Bacteria; phylum Pseudomonadota; class Alphaproteobacteria; order Sphingomonadales; family Sphingomonadaceae; genus Allosphingosinicella. Next base: position 8,680 of record DASWOC010000003.1, read on the forward strand.
GCTCGCCGGAGTCCTTCGGGATCGAGGCGCGCTTCTCGCCCATCTCCACATAGGGGCCGAAGCGGCCGACCTTCTTCTGCACCTCCGCGTCCGTCACCGGGTCCACGCCGAGCACTTCCGGCCCGGCATCCGCCGCGCCCTCGCCGCCGCCCTGCCCGAAGCGGCGGGTGAACTTGCATTCGGGATAGTTGGAGCAGGCGACGAAGGCGCCGAAGCGGCCGCCGCGAAGCGCCAGCTGTCCTTCCCCGCAAGCCGGGCAGAGGCGCGCGTCGCTTCCGTCCTCCTTGTCCGGGAAAAGCCATGGGGCGAGGAAGTCGTTGAGCGCGGCGGTGATCTCCGAAGGCTGCCGCTCCATGATCTCGACCGTCTTCGGCTTGAAGTCGCGCCAGAAGTCCTCGAGCACCTTCTGCCATTCGAGGCGCCCGCCCGAAATGTCGTCGAGCTCCTCCTCCAGATGGGCGGTGAAGTCGAACGAGACATAGCGTTCGAAGAAGCGCTCCAGGAAGGCGGTCAGCAGCCGCCCGCTCTCCTCGGGGATGAAGCGGTTCTTCTCCAGAAGCACATAGCCGCGGTCCTTCAGCGTTTGGAGGATCGCCGCGTAGGTGGAGGGGCGGCCGATCCCGAGCTCCTCCATCTTCTTGACGAGGCTGGCTTCGGAGTAGCGCGGCGGCGGCTGGGTGAAATGCTGCTCGGCGACGACCCGCTTCTTCGCCGGAGCGTCGCCCTCGCGAAGGCGCGGCAGGCGGCGGGCTTCCTCATCCTCCGCATCGTCTCGCCCTTCCTCATAGAGGGCGAGGAAGCCGGGGAAGAGAACGACCTGACCGGTGGCGCGGAGCGCCGTCTGGCCGGTGCCGTCGGTCAGCTCCGCCGTCGTCCGCTCCAGCCGTGCCGAGGCCATCTGGCTGGCGAGCGCCCGCCTCCAGATCAGCTCGTAGAGTTGGGCGTGGTCGCCCGACCCGGCACGGTCGCGGGAGAAGTCGGTGGGGCGGATCGCCTCGTGTGCTTCCTGGGCGTTCTTCGCCTTACTCTCATAGTGACGCGGCTTGTCCGGGACGTAGCCGGCGTCGAAGCGGGTCGCGACCGCGCGGCGCGCGGCGGAGACCGCCTCGGGCGCCATCTGCACCCCGTCGGTGCGCATGTAGGTGATGGCCCCGTCCTCGTAGAGCCCCTGGGCGACCCGCATCGTGTGGCTGGCGGAGAAGCCGAGCTTCCTCGCCGCCTCCTGCTGCAGCGTGGAGGTGGTGAAGGGCGGGGGCGGGTTGCGCGAGAGCGGCTTCGTCTCGACCGAGGCGACGGCGAACCGCCCCGCCTCGACCGCCGCCTTAGCCGCGTCGGCTGACTCTTTGCCGCCGAGGCTGAGCTTGTCGAGCTTCCTACCCTCGAGCCGGACCAAGCGCGCGAGGAATTCCTGCCCGTCCGCCTCCATCAGCGCGGCGACGCTCCAATATTCCTGGGCGCGAAAGAGCTCGATCTCGCGCTCGCGATCAACGATCAGTCGGAGCGCGACCGACTGCACACGGCCCGCCGATTTGGCGCCGGGAAGCTTGCGCCAGAGCACCGGCGAGAGCGTGAAGCCGACGAGATAGTCGAGCGCTCGGCGAGCCCGATAGGCGTCGATCAGATCCTCGTCGAGGGCGCGGGGATTCTTCATCGCCTCCGTCACCGTCGCCTTGGTGATGGCGTTAAAGGTCACCCGCTCGACGTCGGCTGGGAGCGCCTTCCTTTTCCTCAACACCTCCTGGACGTGCCAGCTGATCGCCTCCCCTTCCCTGTCGGGGTCGGTGGCGAGGATCAGCGAGCTGGCCTTCTTCGCCTCGTCGGTAATGGCTTTGAGCTGCCGCGCCTTGTCCGCGTAGGTTTCCCACTCCATCTCGAAGCCGGCGTCGGGATCGACGGAGCCGTCCTTGGGCGGCAGGTCGCGGACGTGTCCGTAGGATGCGAGCACACGGTAGCCGCTGCCGAGATATTTCTCGATGGTTTTCGCTTTGGCGGGCGATTCGACGACGACAAGCTTCATAAGGAAAAAGGGCCCTTCACGCGTACGCGTATAGGGTGATGACCCCTGCCGAGCAGCGTCAAGGCCTAGAATGGCTCAGCCTGAGAGGCTCACCTTTCCACCTGCGTGACGCTCCAGACGGCCAGCCAGTTCAAGTTCGAGAAGGACGGTCTGGACGATGGCTGGCGGCATTTCGGACTGGCGGACGATCTCGTCCACCGGCACCGGAGTCCCATTGAGGAGTCGGGCGACCGTCTGCCGCGCCTCGTCCTCCGCTTCCGCAGCGACTTCGCCGGGACGGAAGCCGCGCTCGGGCTGGCGGAAGGGGCGGATGCGCATGGGGTCGATCGCTTCCATGACGTCGTCGGCGCTCTGGACGAGAGTGGCGCCTTCGCGGATGAGCTGGTTGCAGCCCTGGGCGCGCGGGTCGAGCGGGGAGCCGGGGACGGCCATCACCTCCCGGCCCGCCTCCGCAGCGCAGCGGGCGGTGATGAGGGAGCCCGATTTCGGCGCCGCCTCAACCACGACCGTGCCGTGGGCGAGGCCGGCGATGATCCGGTTGCGCGACGGGAAATGGCGCGCGCGCGGCTCGACGCCCGGCGGCTGTTCGGAGACGAGAAGCCCGCGCTCGCCGATCGCCCGCTGCCGGGCCTCGTTCTCAGGCGGGTAGAAGATGTCGATTCCGCCGGCCACCACCGCCACGGTGCCGGTCTCCAGCGACCCGTCATGCGCCGCCGTGTCGATGCCGCGGGCGAGGCCGGAGACGATCAGGGCGCCTGCCTCCCCGAGCTTAGCGGCCAACAAGCGCGCGAAGCGGCAGGCGGCGGCGGAAGCGTTGCGGGCACCAACCATGGCGACAGCCGGCTTTTCGAGCAACGTGGGGTGGCCTTTGACGATTAAGGCCGGCGGCGCCGTCTCAAGCTCCGCGAGGAGCGGCGGGTAGAGGCCCTGGCCGACGAAGAGGTAGCGGGCGCCCAGCTTCGCCACCGCCTCGATCTCGCGCTCGACCGCAGCCCGCGAGGCGAGCTTCGGGGCGCGGCCACCGCCTCGGGCAGCGAGGTCCGGGATGGCCGCGAGCGCCGCAGGCGCGGAGCCGAAGCGGGCGAGGAGCTGGAAATAAGTGACCGGGCCGATAGTCTCGGAGCGAATCAGCCGCAGGCGCGCGATCTGATCCTCCGAAGCCTCAGCCACCGCTCGACCCGCCGACCTTCGGCTCCGTGCCGCGCATCAGCCGGCCGATATTCTCCCGGTGCTTCCAGAAGACGAGCAGGGTGAAGCCCAGGAAAAGGAAGCCAAGATCGAACCGCTCCAGAATGGCGGCTGTCACCGGCATCGCCACCGCGGCGGCGAGGCCCCCGGCGGAGGAGTAGCGGGTGAGGGCGAGAGTTCCGATCCACACCGCCGCGTAAATGGCGGGGGCGATCCAGCTTAGGTCGCCGAGACAGGCGAAGCCGAGGACCAGGCCGAGATAGGTGGCGACGCCCTTGCCGCCGCGGAACTTCAGCCAGACGGGCCAGAGGTGGCCGAGGAAGGCGCCGATGGCCGCAAGCTGCGCCGTCCCCGGAAAGAGACGCTCGGCCAGCAGGACCGCCGCCGTCCCCTTGAGTAGGTCGAGGATCAGGGTGGCCGCCGCGAGCCCTTTGCGGCCGGTGCGAAGGACGTTGGTGGCGCCGATATTGCCGGAGCCGATCGAGCGAAGGTCGCCCGCTCCGGCAAGCCGGGTGAGGACGATTCCGAAAGTAATCGAGCCCAGAAGATAGCCCAGAAGCAGCGCCAGAAGCGGCTCGGCGATCAGTTCGGCATCCACAGTTAGCCCCCTAAGCCGCCGCTCTAGCAAATCGGGCGGCGGGCGCAAATCGGTGCGGCTTGCTCGGGCGGCCGCCGCCGCTAAAGCAGGCGCGACCATGGCTCGGCCGCTGCTCATCTTCGACTCCGGGGTCGGGGGCCTTTCGGTGCTGGGCGCCATCCGGGCCGCATTGCCGAACGCGCCGCTCGTCTATGCTGCCGACAGCGCGAGCTATCCCTACGGGACAAAAAGGGCGGCGGAGATCGAGGCGCGGGTGCCGGCCTTGCTCGGCCGCCTCGTCGAGCGGGTTGATCCCGAGCTGATCGTCATCGCCTGCAACACGGCCTCGACCATCGCGCTCGACACCGTGCGATCCGCGCTCGACCTTCCCATCGTCGGCACCGTGCCCGCGATCAAGCCTGCGGCCGCGCTCTCCAGCACGCGCACGATCGGTGTTCTCGGAACCGAGGCGACGGTGCGCCAGCCTTATGTGGAAAGGCTGTCGGAGGAATTCGCGGCAGATTGCCTTGTGGTCCGGCACGGCTCGGCGGAGCTGGTCGACCTGGCCGAGGCGAAGCTGCGTGGGGAGCCTTCGGACCTCGAAGCCTATAGAAGGGCGTTCGCCGGATTGTTCGAGCAGCCGGGAGCCGAGCGGATCGACACCGTTGTCCTCGCCTGCACTCACTTCCCGCTGGTGGAGGAGGAGCTCCATGCGGTCGCGCCCCGGCCGGTCCGCTTCGTGGACGGCAAGGAGGGGATCGCTCGGCGGACCGCCTGGCTCACCCGCCACCTCAAGTGGGAAGGCGCTCCGGCGGAAGGGCGAGCCCTCTTCACCGGCCGGGCCACGGACGTGGAGGCTTACCGCCCCGGCCTCGCCCGCTTCGGCCTTACGCGGCTCGAGCTTCTCTAGGGACATCTCCCTATTCCGCCCGCGCGGCTAATCGGTTAAAGGCCCGCCAGCGACCCGGGGAGCAGGCGTTGGACTATAACAGGATATTCGCGCAGGCGATCGAGCGGCTTCACGCCGAGGGCCGCTACCGCGTGTTCATCGACATCCTGCGCAACAAGGGCTCCTATCCCAATGCGCGCTGCTTCGCCGGCCATAACGGGCCGAAGCCGATCACCGTCTGGTGCTCCAACGACTATCTCGGAATGGGCCAGCACCCCGACGTGGTCGCGGCGATGGAGGAGGCGCTCCACGACGTCGGCGCGGGCTCGGGCGGAACGCGCAACATCGGCGGCAACACCCATTATCATGTCGAGCTTGAAGCGGAGCTGGCAGACCTCCACGGCAAGGAGGCGGCTTTGCTCTTCACCTCGGGCTACATTTCGAACGAGGCGACGCTCTCCACGGTGGCGAAGCTGCTCCCGGGCTGCATCGTCTTCTCCGACGCCCTGAACCACGCATCGATGATCGCGGGCATCCGAAGCTCGGGCTGCGAGAAGCAGGTCTTCCGGCACAACGATCTCGAGCATCTCGAGGAGCTTCTGGCGGCCGCCGATCCTGACGCGCCCAAGCTGATCGCCTTCGAAAGCGTCTATTCGATGGACGGGGACGTTGCGCCGATCGCCGCCATCTGCGACCTCGCCGACCGGTATAATGCGCTGACCTATCTGGACGAGGTCCACGCGGTCGGCATGTACGGCGCGCGCGGTGGGGGCATCTCGGAGCGGGACGACCTTTCGCGCCGGATCACGATTATCGAAGGCACGCTCGGAAAAGCCTTCGGGGTAATGGGCGGCTATATCGCGGCGGACAGGAACATCGTCGATGTGGTCAGGAGTTACGCGCCCGGCTTCATCTTCACTACGTCCCTCTCCCCGGTTCTGGTAGCCGGGGCGCTGGCGAGCGTCCGCCACCTCAAGGCGTCAGAGGTCGAGCGCGCGGCCCAGCAGGCCAATGCCGCCCGGCTGAAGGCGATCTTCACGGAGGCGGCCCTCCCCGTCATGCCGTCCGAGACGCATATCGTGCCGCTTCACGTCGGCTGCCCCGTGAAGGCGAAGCGGATCAGCGACATCCTGCTCGCCGAGTACGGAATCTACGTTCAGCCCATCAACTACCCCACCGTTCCCCGCGGCACCGAGCGCCTGCGCTTCACCCCCGGCCCCGCTCACGGCGAAGAGATGATGCGGGAGTTGACGGGAGCCCTCGTCGAGATCTGGGACCGCCTGGAGATGCGGCTGGCGGCCTGATCGTGCGGAGCCGAGCCGCCTCCCTTGCAGGCTCGGCTCTCTTTCTGATCGTCGCGCCCGGAACGGTGGCGGGATTGGTCCCTTGGCTGATCAGCCGCTGGCAAGAGGGCGCCGATTTCGGCGAGTCGAGCTTGCCCTTCGCCGTGGGAGCTCTGCTCCTTGCCGGCGGGATGTTTTGCCTGGTGGAAAGCTTCGTCCGCTTCGCCTGGATCGGCCTCGGCACGCCCGCCCCGGTCGCCAGGACGCGGCGCCTGATCGTCTCAGGTCCTTATCGATACGTCCGCAATCCGATGTACCTGGCGGTGCTCGCGGTGATCTGCGGCCAGGCGCTGATCCTCGGCCGGGCCGAGCTGATCGTTTATGCCGTGGCGATATGGCTTTTGTTTCACCTTTTCGTGACCCTTCATGAAGAGCCGAGCCTCAGGCGCCGTTTTCCGACCGACTACGCGGCTTATGTCGAGGCGGTGCCGCGCTGGGTTCCGAGCATCCGGGGCTGGAATTCGCGCAATCCGTAGTGGCGAAGCACCTAGGCCTTCACTAGAGACAGTGGCACCATCCGCAACCGGAGCCCCGAAGCTGACCCAGCGAATCGCCATCGTGTCCGATCATGCGGCTTTCGCGATGAAAGCCGAGCTTTCCGAGCATCTGCGTGCCGGCGGATATGAGGTGCTCGACCTCGGAACGACCTCCACCGACAGCGTCGATTATCCCGACTACGGATACCGAATGGCGCAGGCGATCGCGTCGGGCGAGGTGCAGCGCGGGATTGCGCTTTGCGGCTCCGGCATCGGAATCTCCATATCGATCAACCGGCACCCGGCCTGCCGATGCGCGCTGGTGTCGGAGGGGCTCTCGGCCCGCCTGGCGCGGGAGCATAACGACGCTAACGTTCTTGCCATGGGCGCGCGCATCATCGGCATCGAGACGGCGCGCGACTGCGTCGACCAGTTCCTCGCCACCACGTTCGGCGGCGGCCGCCATCAGCGCCGCGTCGACAAGCTCTCCAACCCGTCCTTCGCCTAGGAGCCCGCATGAGCACGCGTCCTCAAGACGATCAGGCAGCCAATGATCTCTCCGGCGTCCAGCACGAAGGCTTCTTCACCGGTCGCTTGAGGGCTGCCGACGGCGCCATCGCGGAGGCGATTGCCGCGGAGCTCGATCGGCAGCAGAACCAGATCGAGCTGATCGCGTCGGAGAATATCGTGTCCCGCGCAGTGCTCGAGGCGCAGGGCTCGGTGCTCACCAACAAATATGCGGAAGGGTATCCCGGTCGCCGCTACTACCAAGGCTGCGCGCCATCGGACGCGGTCGAGACGCTCGCTATCGAGCGTGCCAAGCAGCTGTTCGGCTGCGGCTTCGTCAACGTTCAGCCGCATTCGGGCGCTCAGGCGAACGGCGCCGTGATGCTGGCGCTGACCAAGCCCGGTGACACCATCCTCGGCCTCTCGCTCGACGCGGGCGGCCACCTCACCCACGGCGCCAAGCCGGCGCTGTCGGGCAAATGGTTCAACGCCGTCCAGTACGGTGTTCGGCCGGAGGACCATCTGATCGACTTCGATCAGGTCGAGCGGCTGGCGAAGGAGCATAAGCCGCGGCTGATCATCACCGGCGGCTCGGCCTATCCGCGCCACATCGACTTCGCCCGCTTCCGCGCCATCGCGGACGAGGTGGGAGCGATCTTCATGGTCGACATGGCCCATTTCGCCGGGCTGGTCGCGGCGGGCGAGCACCCCACCCCCTTCGGCCACGCCCATGTCGTCACCACGACCACCCACAAGACCCTGCGCGGCCCGCGCGGCGGCATGGTGCTGACGGACGATGAGGCCATCGCCAAGAAGATCAACTCGGCCGTTTTCCCGGGTCTTCAGGGCGGTCCGCTGATGCACGTCATCGCCGCCAAGGCGGTGGCCTTCGGCGAAGCACTCCAGCCGGGGTTCAAGACCTACGCCCGAGCCGTCATCGCCAATGCCAAGGCGCTCGCGGGACGCCTTCAGGAGCGCGGCGCAGCCCTAGTCGCGGGCGGCACGGACACGCACCTCGCCTTGGTGGACGTCACTCCGCTCGGAATCACCGGCCGCGACGCCGACGAGGCGCTCGAGCGCTCGGCCATAACCTGCAACAAGAACGGCATCCCCTTCGACCCGCTTCCGCCCGTCAAGACCAGCGGCATCCGCGTCGGATCGCCAGCGGGCACTACGCGCGGCTTCGGAGACGCCGAGTTCCGGGACATCGCGGATATGATCGCCGATGTCCTGGAGGGGCTCCGCACCAACGGCCACGAGGGGAATGGCGCGGTCGAGGCCGAGGTGAAGCGCCGGGTGCGGGAGCTCTGCGCCCGTTTCCCCATCTATCAGGATTTGTAATTGCGCTGCCCCTTCTGCTCCCACGAGAACAGCCAGGTTAAGGACAGCCGCCCGGCCGAGGACGGCTCCTCTATCCGCCGGCGGCGCCAGTGCGAGGATTGCGGCGCGCGCTTCACCACGTTCGAGCGGGTACAATTGCGCGACCTGACGGTGGTCAAAGCGGGGAGCCGCCGGGAGCCGTTCGAGCGGGGCAAGTTGGAGCGCTCGATCGCCATCGCCTGCCGTAAGCGGCCGGTGCCGCAGGAGCGGATCGACCGCCTCGTCTCCTCTATCCAGCGGCAGATTGAGACCACGGGCGACAGCGAAATCGATTCCAGCCGGATCGGCGGGATGGTGATGGACGGCCTCAAGGCGCTGGACCCGGTCGCTTACATACGCTTCGCCAGCGTCTACAAGGACTTCCGGGAAGCCCGCGATTTCGAGGAGTTCGCCGGCGCCGTGAGCGACGCCGGACGCGAATGAGCCCGCCGCCGGCGATCGTGCTCGTCCGGCCGCAGCTGGGCGAGAATATCGGCAAGGCGGCGCGCGCGATGCTCAATTTCGGGCTAACCGACCTGAGGCTGGTGGCGCCGCGCGACGGCTGGCCGAACCCGGCCGCGGGTCCGGCCGCATCGGGCGCGGACATCGTGCTGGAGCAGGCAGGCGTGTTCGACACGATCGCGGAGGCGGTCGCCGACTGCTCCCACGTCTACGCGACCACCGTTAGGAAGCGGGGCCTCGTCCTTCCCGTTGCCACGCCCGAGGAGGCGGCGCGGGAAATCCGCGCTCAGGCCGAGCCTTCCGCGATCCTGTTCGGCGCCGAGCGGTCCGGGCTCGAGACCGACGAAGTGGCGATCGCACGCAAGATCATCACGGTTCCGATCAACCCGGAGTTCCGGTCGCTCAACCTGGCGCAGGCCGTGATCCTCGTGGCTTACGAATGGTCGAAGCACACTGACGTCGCGATTCCGACCGAGGGCGAACCGGCGGAGCCGCGGGCAACCCAGGAACAGCTGGAGGGGCTTGTCCAGCAGCTCGAGGAGGCGCTCGAGGCCGCCGGCTACTACCATCCGCCCGACCGCACGCCTACGACCAAAAACACGATCCGCACCATCCTTACGAAGGCGGGCTGGTCGAACCGGGAGGTACAGGCGATGCGCGGTGTCGTGCGCGGGCTCAGCGAACCTCGCGGTGAGCGTCAGCCCCGTGTGAGGTCGAACCGCTCCAGCTCATAGGCGATCGAGGCTTCCACAAGTCGCTCGTAAAGCTCCGCCACCGCCTCCGCCGGGACATCATGCTCGCCCGCCAGCATTGCAACGTTGGCGAGTACCTGCGCCTTCCGGCCTTCGTCCCGCACGGCGTCTCGCACCGGCTTGATCCGCGCCGCGGCGTCCATGTAGCGGAAGCGCTCGCCGATCAGTGACACGATCTCCTCGTCGAGCTGATCGACGCCGTGACGGACTTCGGCCATGGTCGAACAAGTTTGAGGGGGGGTTCGTTCGGAACTCATCCGCCGCTCTTTAGCGGGCCTAAAACCCCTGTCGAGGTTGACTTCGGCGCCTCCAGAGGCCATCTGCCGCGCTTCGCAATTGGCCCCGCACCCCGGTGAAGCGGCGGCCGCGCCATGCAGCAGGTATGGCGGTGCGGTTCCGGGACTTGTGAAACCAAGCAGATTGGACCTGAGATGAGCAAGCGCAGCAGCGCCAAGTATAAACTCGACCGCCGTATGGGCGAAAACGTCTTCGGACGGCCCAAGAGCCCCGTCAACAAGCGCGAATACGGCCCCGGCCAGCACGGCCAGCGCCGCAAGGGCAAGATGTCGGACTTCGGCATCCAGCTTCGCGCCAAGCAGAAGCTCAAGGGCTATTACGGCGACGTCACCGAGAAGCAGTTCAAGCGCACCTACACCGAAGCCGCCCGGATGAAGGGGGACACCGGCCAGAACCTCATCGGCCTGCTCGAGCGCCGCCTCGACATGGTCGTCTACCGCGCCAAGTTCGCTCCGACCATCTGGGCGGCGCGCCAGCTGGTCAGCCACGGCCACATCCGCGTCAACGGCGTGAAGTGCAACATCGCCTCGCGCCGGGTGAACGTGGGCGACGTGATCGAGCTCGGCCCCAAGGCGCAGGAAATGGCGCTGGTCATGGAGGCGCAGGGCCTCGCCGAGCGCGAAATCCCGGACTATGTCGTTCCGGACGGCACCGCCAAGGCGACCTTCAACCGCGTCCCGACGCTGGACGAGGTTCCCTATCCGGTCCGCATGGAGCCGAACCTGGTCGTCGAGTTCTACTCGCGCTAAACCAGGTTTCGAATAAAAAGAGGGGACGGCTCATACGGGCCGCCCCTCTTTTCGTTCACATTCCAGCCGACTTCAGGAACTCAGCCGCGCGGGAGAGCATATCGGTGCGGGCCGTCGCGTCATCCAGCTGGTGGTCGAGCTTCGGATAGAGAACGAGTTCGCTCTTCCTGCCAGCTTTCCGAAGCTGCTTGTCCATCTGCCTGGCCTCATCGGCGTCGACGTTAAGGTCGAAGGTACCGTGGAACATGAGCACGGGCGCTTTGAACTTCTCGGCATGGCGTGCGGGCGACCCCGCCTCGATATGAGGTCCCTCGCCGATAAAGTCGCGCGCAAGGCGCGAGTTGACAAACCCCTTCTGCTCGGCGCGGAGCATGCCCAAATCCGTGACCGGCGCGATGGCGATGACCGCCTTGAACAGGTTTGGATCTAGGACGTTCGCCTGCAACGCTGCATAGCCGCCATATGACCATCCCGCGACGGCGAGCTTGCCGGCATCCGCTATGCCCTCCTTGACCAGCCATTTTCCCGCATCGACGACGTCGCCGACGGCGGTCTCCCACGACTTGAAGCCATTCTCCTTGAACCATTCGTCGCCATAGCCGGCGGACCCGCGGAAGTTCGGCTGCAGGACGGCATAGCCGCGGTTGACGAAGAATTGCGCAAGCCAGTCGAAGCCCCAATCGTCGCGCGCCGCCGGACCCCCGTGAGGCATGACGATGGCGGGAAGGCCTTTCCCGGAGGATCCGGCGGGTACCGTCAGATATGCGGGAATCTCGGTTCCATCCGAAGCCCGGTATGTGAGGTGCCTGACCGACCCAAGGGCTGCCCTCTGCAGCTCCGGACGATCGGCAGCGATTTCGTCGAGGGTACGCTTCTGGGAGTCGTAAAGATAATAACGGCCGGGATCGACGTCGCTCGCCGCGAAGATAAGATGTTGCTTCTCATCGGCGCTCGAATCCAAGAAGCGGATCAACGGGAGCTTGGGCAGAGCTTTTCCCAGCGCCGCCTGGAGCCGCTCATAGGCCGGATCGAAATAGGCCACGTGGGGTTTGTCGGTGCTGTACGACGCGCCGATCACCCGGCCTCTGCGTCCAATCCGCACGACCCCGGCCACATCCACTTTGGGATGTGCGAAGGCTAGCTCCTCTCTCAAGCTGCCGTCGAGGCTTACCCGGAATAGAGCCTCCCGGCCGTCCTTCTTCTTGAGCGCATAGGCCACGTCACGCTGATGATCCACTGCGATCGGATAGAGGCCTTCTCCGGTGGCCGAGGCATAAGTGGAGAACGGCTTCCAGTCCCTGCTGCCCTTCTGACGATAAAGGAACGTATAGATCCCATGCGTCGGGATATTCCGTTCCACATCGCGATCCACCGCTTTGATGCGAACTCTTCCGCTGCCGTCCGCTACGTAGAAGAGAGTGGAAAGATTAGGCGCCTCAACTCGCTCGGCCTGGCCGGTTCGTGCGTCGATCAGGTCGACGCCGAGCCCGTGGTCGTTGCTCCCCGCCCCGGCGAGGCTTGCCTGGGAGGGTACGTAATTCCGGGCAAGCAACAGGCGATCGCTCGATCCGTCCATCCAGTCCACGACGGACCCGTCGCTCTGTTGCATGTAGATTTGAGACCGGATCCGGTCCCGCACCCCCAAGGGGAGAACCGAGGCTCCGTCAGGATCCATTGCCGCGAGCCGATAGTAAGGGAGCCGGGCGCCTTCCAAATCCGAAATTCCGAAATAGTTGCAGAGGAGGCGTTTGACCGACACCCAGCCGCACCAGTTCAAACTAAGCGGTTCCCCGTCCGCGCTGCTGATTGGCTTCACAGCGCCCGAGGCCGCGTCCCAGATCGCGAGAACCGTGCTTCGCTTCGGGCCCGGTGCAATCACCGCCACCTGACGGCCGTCGGGGGAAAGGCTTGCATCTAGGATCCGCTCGCGCGCTCCGAATGCCGCCGCCGCCTGCTGGGTCATCCACTGGGCTGGGTTGCCTTGACCGGGCGCCGGTGCCGACGCCGCGAGGATCAAACCACCGAAAAACCACCTGCGAGCCACTATCTTGCCAGTCACCGTCACTACTCTCCCACTTGGGACGGCGCTCTGCTGCGGCATCTCCTCCCCTTCGGAGATGCTGATGACGCGACGCCCCTATCGCCTTCCGCCCGCCCTCGAAGAGAGCGAAACAGGATGCTGTGATGACAGCGATGGCGCGACGACACAAGCTTGCCTGCAAGGCCCGATGCTGCAAAGGCAGGCGAATCAGCCAGGGAGTGGAACCAGTGGCTTATCGGACTTTCGCTGCCGCCGCGGCGACCCTGCTTCTCGCCGCTTGCGCCACCGCGCAGGAGGAGCGGAAAGGGACGGGCTATGCCGGTCCTCCCATTTCCCTCGCGACGCTGACGACGACGACGCAGATACTTTCCTCGGACGAATATGAAGGCCGCGCACCCACTACGGCGGGGGAGGAGAAGACCGTCGCCTACGTCGCGGACCGCTTCCGGAAGGCGGGGCTTCAGCCCGGGAACAAGGGCAGTTGGTTCCAGAACGTGCCGCTCGTCGAGAGTCTCGCGACGCCCTCCCAGCTGACGATCTCCGGTGGTGGCGCGCCGATTGTGCTCAGCCACCGCACCGACTTCGTCGCCAACTCCTATCAGGTTCAGCCGAAGATCGACCTTCGGGACAGCGAGATGGTCTTCGTGGGCTACGGCATCAACGCGCCTGAGCGCGGCTGGAACGACTATGCCGGCGTCGACGTGAAGGGGAAGACGGTCGTCATCCTGGTCAACGATCCCGACTGGCAGGACGACGACCTGGAGGGCCCGTTCAACGGCAAGGCGATGACCTATTACGGCCGCTGGACCTACAAATATGAGGAAGCGGCCCGTCAGGGCGCGGCGGGAGCGCTGATCGTCCACGATACCGATCCGGCCGCCTATGGCTGGAACGTCGTTCAATCCTCCTGGACCGGCCCCCAGTACAATATGGATGAGGCGGGCGGTCACATGGACCAGTCGAAGGTGATTGGCTGGCTGACCAACGAGGCCGCGCGGCGCGTGCTTGCCGCTTCCGGGCAGGACCTCGCCGCCCTCAGCGCGGCGGCGAAGCAGAAGGGCTTCAAGCCGGTTCCGCTACGCACCCGCGCCTCCGTGTCGCTCAGCAACCAGATCAAGAAGCAGGCGTCGAAGAACGTCATCGGCATTCTGCCCGGCTCGAAGCGGCCGAACGAATATGTGATCTACACCGCCCACTGGGACCATCTCGGCCGCTGCGACGCCGACTCGACCGGCGACGACATCTGCAACGGGGCGCTCGACAACGCCACGGGGACGGCGGGGCTGATCGCGCTCGCGGAGGCGCATGCGAAGCGCGGAAATCCCGAGCGCTCGATCATCTTCCTGGCCGTGACGGCTGAGGAATCCGGCCTGCTCGGCTCCAAATATTATTCCGAGAACCCGATCTACCCGCTCGCCCGCACGGTGGGCGGGATCAACATGGACGGCCTCAACGTCGCCGGGAACACCCGCGACTTCGTCGTCATCGGCAAGGGCAAGTCGGAGCTCGAGGACTATATGAAGCGGGCCACCGACCGCTTCGGCCTCGAGGTCAAGAACGAGCCGACGCCTCAAGCGGGCTATTATTATCGCTCCGACCATTTCATGCTCGCCCGCGGCGGCGTCCCGATGCTCTACGCCGAGGGCGGAGAGGATCTGGTCAACGGCGGAACCGCGGCCGGCCGCGCCGCGGCCGAGGATTACCGCCGCAACCGCTACCACCAGCCGAGCGACGAATATGATCCCAGATGGGATTGGTCGGGCGCCATCCGGGACCTCCAGATCTATTACATGATGGGCCGGGAGCTGGCGGATTCCACCGCCTGGCCGAACTGGTACCAAGGCGATGAATTCCGCGGCATCCGAGACCGCTCGCTTGCCGGGGCCTCGCCCGCCCGATGAGTCTTCGCCAGCCGCCCGAATGGGCGGAGCATGAATGGGTGTGGATCGGCTTCCCAAGCCACGCCGACCTTTGGGAGGACGATCTTGAGCCGGGCCGGGAGGAAGTGGCCGCGTTCGCCTGTGCCGTTCTCGCCGACGGCGCGGGCGAGGAGGTCCGACTGGTCGTCGCCGACCCCGCCTCGGCACGGGCCGCCGAGGCGCTCGCTCCGTTCGCGACGATCGTCGAGGAGCCGTTCGGCGACATCTGGCTCCGGGACACCGGGCCCGTCATCCTCGGCCGCGGCCGCGGCCGCTGCGCGAAGAGCTTCCTGTTCAACGGCTGGGGCGGCAAATATGAGCTCGAGAGCGACGACACAATCGGTCTCCGCCTCGCCGAAACCGCCGACCTGGAGCCGATCCGGCACAATTGGGTCCTGGAAGGCGGAGCGATCGACGTGGACGGCACCGGCCTCGCCGTCACGACCGAGCAGTGCCTCCTGAACCCCAATCGCAATCCCGGGATGGCGCGGGAGCAGGTGGAGGCGCGTCTCCGCGAGGACCTCGGCATCGATCGCCTGCTGTGGCTCGGCGAAGGCCTACTTAACGATCACACGGACGGTCATGTCGATAATCTCGCCCGCTTCGTCGGGGAGAACCGGCTCGCCATTCCCGTGCCTGCGGGTGACGATGATCCGAATGCCGCCATCTACGAAGACGCCCGCCGCCGGGCGGAAGCGTTCGGAGTGGAAGTCGTCCCCCTCCCCTCGCCTGGCCTAGTGCTGCGCGACGGCGAGGTGATCCCCGCCTCCTACATGAACTTCTACATCGGCAATGCGGCGGTGGTGGTCCCGCTCTACGGCGCCGCGAACGACAAGGCGGCGGTGCAGGCGATCGGCGCCCTCTTCCCCGGCCGCCGCGCGATCGGTCTCCGCGCCGACCACGTCCTAACCGGGGGCGGCAGCTTCCATTGCATCAGCCAGCAGGTGCCCCGATAGGAACGGCATGAGCCAGATCACAGTCGCCGCCCTCCAGCTCGCCTTTACCGACGACGTCGAGGAGAACATCGCCGCCGTCTCCGAGCTGGTGCGCGAGGCTGCCGGCAAGGGGGCGAAGCTCATCCTCCCGCCCGAATTGTTCGAAGGCCATTATTTCTGCCGCACGCAGGACGAAGGGCATTTCACCCGCGCCCTACCGGCCGACGAGCATCCCGCCGTCCAGGCGATGCGCAAGCTCGCGGCCGAGCTCCAGGTCTTCATCCCCACCAGCTTCTTCGAAGCCGAAGGCCACCACCATTACAACAGCCTCGCCATGGTGGACGACAAGGGCGAGGTGATGGGCGTCTATCGCAAGAGCCACATTCCGGACGGCCCCGGCTATTCGGAGAAATTCTATTTCCGCCCCGGCAATACCGGCTTCAAGACGTTCCGCACGCCCTACGGAAAGGTCGGCCCCGCCGTCTGCTGGGACCAATGGTATCCCGAGACCGCGCGCGCCCTGATGCTGGACGGCGCCGAGATCCTCCTCTTCCCCACTGCCATTGGCACCGAGCCACACGACCCGGACCTCGACACCAGCCGTATGTGGCGCCGGGCGATGATCGGCCACGCCGTCTCGAACGTCGTGCCCGTCGTCGCCGCCAACCGCATCGGAACCGAAGGCGATCAGCGCTTCTACGGCCACTCCTTCATCTGCGACGAACGCGGCGACATCCTCGCCGAATTTGAAGCCACAGAGACGGGCGTCCTCACCGCCACCCTCGACCTCCAGCAAGCCCGCGCCCACCGCGCCGCCTTCGGCTTCTTCCGCGACCGACGACCCGATCTCTACCGCCGTATCGCCGAGGATATTTAGGGTCGAAGCTCCAGCGCCCGCTCGAACACCTGCTCGAACATTTCGCGCGTCAGCCGGTTGGTGTTCTGGTTGTAGCGGGAGCAATGGTAGCTATCGATCAGCAGCCGCCCGTCCGGCAGGCGGTGCTCGGCGAGGTGGCCGAACTTGAATTGCGAGAGCTTTCCGCTCGCCGAGCGCACCGCGGCGCCGTGGGCGATCTGGCCGAGGGCGATCAGCACGCGGACCTTCGGCAGCGCGGCGAGCGCCGGTTGAAAATAGGTGCGGGTGCAGGTGGCGATCTCGTCCGGGGTCGGCTTGTTCTGCGGGGGCACGCATTTGACCGAGTTAACGATTGCGACGCCCTTCAGGCGGAAATCGTCGCGGGGGTCGTCCGTGTACGTGCCTCGGGCCAGGCCGAACTTGGCTAGCGTCTCGTAAAGCAGGAGCCCCGCATAATCTCCGGTGAAGGGGCGCCCGGTTCGGTTCGCCCCCTGCTTGCCTGGCGCGAGGCCGCAAATGGCGAGCCAGGCGTCCGGATCCCCGAAATGCGGCACGGGCGAATTCCACCAGTCCGGCTGCTCTTCGCGAAGCGCCTCGCGGAAGCCGACCAGGCGCGGGCAGAGCGGGCAGTCGCGCGGTGCCTCATGCTCGGGGACGGGAGAGATGACGGGGGACACGCTGAGCGTCTAAGGCGGCCGCGATGAGCCTGACAAGCTATGCGATCGCGCTCGGCTCGAACCGCCGGAGCCGCCATGGCTCTCCGGCACAGACGGTGCGCGCGGCCGTGGCGTCGATCGGTGCGCACCGCGTCTCGCGCATCCATTCCACCCCCGCCCTCGGACCGGCGGGGCGGAGCTTCGCCAACGCGGCGGCTCTGCTCGACAGCGACGAGGACCCGGTTGAGCTTCTCGCCCGGCTGAAGCGGACCGAGCGGGAATTCGGCCGCCGCGCAGGCCGCCGCTGGGGGCCTCGCGTGCTCGATCTCGATATCATTCTATGGTCAGGAGGCGCCTGGGGAGGCGACGGCCTCACTTTGCCCCACCCGGAGTTTCGCCGCCGCGCCTTCGTGCTTGAGCCCCTGGCGGAGATCGCCCCCGACTGGCGGGACCCAATCGGCGGCGCCACCGTCCGACAGCTCCTCCACCGGCTGAACCGCGCTCGTGCGGTTGACCGCACCGCGCCCCGAACCTAGTGAACGGCTCCTTCGGGCCCTTAGCTCAGTCGGTAGAGCAACTGACTTTTAATCAGTAGGTCGCTGGTTCGAATCCAGCAGGGCTCACCACCGCCGTTTGGCGTTGCATGAAATCGCGCGCGGCTTCGCGCCGGCATTGCTGGGCCTTGAGCTCGAAGGCTTCGGCGAGCGCCCGCCGCCGCGCTTTGGCCTCGGGAGTCACCGCCCGCGCGGCCGCGCGCAGCTCTTCCACGGCTCTTCGGGCGAAATAACGCTCGTTCGATTCCATGACCCCTCCCCAGGCGACCCGAGTCGCTAACATATTTTATTGCGATGGAGGAGTCCTTCGGACGGTCTCTGGACAGAGCGTTCACGCTCCGCGACAGGCGGAGGAATGCGCGCGCCGATCCTGGCCCTGATCCTCCTTCTTCTGGCTGCCGCCTGTACGGCAGCGCTGCTGCTCGGTGGCCCGGAAGCACCCGCCGACGCTTCGCTCCTCCTGGTCGCTCAGCAGGGCGCCCTCGTCCCCGCCGCGCGCCTGCTCACGAAGCTGGGCGACTTTTGGCTGGTGCTCGTAGCCGGGGGCGTGGGAACCGCGTGGTTAGCTCTTCGGGGCGAGCGAGGCAACGCGCTGCTCCTCCTCGCGCTGCTCGTCAGCCAGCGGCTCCTGGTCGAGCAGCTGAAGCTCGTGTTCGACCGCGCCCGCCCCGACCCTGCCGGCCATCTCATCGCTGTCAAGACCATGGCTTTCCCGAGCGGCCACGCTTCCAGCGCGATCGTGCTCGGACTCGCGCTAGCTCTTCTCCTCCCCCTGCGCCCAGCGGCGAGACGTATCGCCATCGCCGCGGCGCTCGCCTACGCCTTCGTGATCGGCGCCACGCGCCTCGTTCTCGGCGTCCATTGGCCGTCCGACATAGTGGGCGGCTGGACGCTCGGAGCGCTGTGGACCCTGCTTCTCGTACGCCTGCTCGCGGGAACGTCTCCGCTGCGCCCGCATTGATCCTCCCGACAAGGAGAGCATCATGTCCGACCGCAACGACCGCAGCGCCGACCGCGCCGAGACCGCCCGCCAGAACGACGACAAGGACATCATCGAGTCGATGGAGGACGCCCCCGCTTTCGCCATCTCTAAAGGCGGCAACCTCCAGCGCGACATCGGGGCGCGCGACGAGATCAAGGAGGAAGTGGGCGACGGCGACGGAGTCACCCGCGTGCGCGACAGCGACAAGCCTGAGCAGGCGAACCTTCCGCGCTTCAATCCGTAAGGCTCAGCGCCTCCGGAACAGCAAAGTCAGGTTGTTCGCCGGCATCTCCCACAGCCGTTCGAAGGCGAGGCCGTTCGCCTCCGCCTCCGCGGCCACTGCTTCGAGATCGCGCAGCCCCCATTGCTGGTCGCTCGCCTTGAGCGACTCATCGAACGCCTCGTTTGAGGGCGCCGTGATCACTCCGGCTCGGCGGTAGGGTCCGTAGAGAACCAGCGGTGCCCCCGGCGGCAGCAGCCGCTCGGCCCCGCGCATCAGCCCCTCGGTCGCGCCCCGGGGGCTGATGTGGATCATGTTGATGCACAGCATCGCGTCGGCTTCGTCCACCGGCCACTCCCGCGCCCGGGCATCCAGCGCCACCGGCTCTAAGAGGTTGAACAGCCCCGCCTCCGCCCGCCACGCCGCGATTGACCGCACGGCCGCCGGCTCAGGGTCCGAGGGCTGGAACAGAAGCTTCGGAAAGGCGCGGGCAAAATGCACCGCATGCTCGCCGGTGCCGCTGGCGACCTCCAGGATGAGGCCCCGCTCCGGAAGCACCTCCCTCAGCACGTCGGCGATCGGCTCGCGGTTGCGCTCCGCCGCCGGTGAGGAGCGCGCCTCGCTCACTCCGTTGCCTGCGCTTGGTCCGCCACGTCGGGATCCTCCGCCTTGCCGTCCCCCAGCCAACGATATCGCCAAACGAAGAGGCCGACCGTGAGCGGCAGCGTCGGATAGACGAAGGGCCCCAGCGGCGCCGTCGATCGGTTGAGCGAGAGCAGGGTCGAGACAAGACCCGTCGCGACCAGGATAAGCCAAATGATCTTCTCGCCCCGCGCGGCGGTTCGGACCAGGCCGTTCGCCCCCGCATGCCGTTCTGCGTCCCACAAGAGCGCCGCCATCACGGCCGCCATGGCCGAGAAGCCGGCGCCGTAGAGCGCGAACATCGTGGCGAGGTCGCCGCGGAAGCGGGTTCCCTGTCCCCCGAGGAAGGTGCTGAACGATGCCGACATCGCCTGGAGCGGCTGGACGTAGACGAGTACCAGGAAGACCAGCAGGAAAGTTAGCGCGACCGACAGCAGGCCGCCCTCCCCCCGATAGGTTCGCCAGCGGACGTGCCCGTGCCAGAACATGCCGAGTATCGCGAAGCCGATCGCGAAGGCGGGCAGATCGGCCATGGCCGACAACAGCTCCCGATCGGTAGTCGGAAGCGCGCCACGCCCGATGACGAGCAGCGACAGGCCGAAGGCGAAGGCCGCATCTGTGAAATTGTCGAGCCGGCCCGCCGATGTGCTCATCGGACAGGATTAGGACGGGTCCGGAACGAGCGCAACTATTCGGCGGCTTCGGCCTGCGCCGGCTCCTTCCACACCAGCACCGGCTTCCTTGCGGCGAGCGTCTCGTCGAGGCGGCGGCGGGGGGCGTGGACCGGGGCCTGCTTCAGACTCTGGTCCCCGGCCTTCGCCCGGTCCGCGACCGAGCGCATGGCCCCAATCAGCTGGTCGAGCGCCGCCTTGGACTCCGTCTCGGTCGGCTCGACCAGCATCGCTCCGTGGACCACCAGCGGGAAGTACATCGTCATCGGGTGGAAGCCCTCGTCGATCATCGCCTTGGCGAGATCGAGCGTAGTGAGGCCGCCGGCGAATCCTTTGTCGCTGAACAGAGCCTCGTGCATGCACGGGCCGCTGTCGCCGAAGGGCGCGTCGAGCACGTCCTCGAGCTGGCGCAGGATGTAATTGGCGTTGAGCACCGCGTCGCCGGAGACCTGGCGCAGGCCGTCCGCCCCGTGACTGAGGATGTAGGCGAGGGCTCGGCTGAACATCCCCATCTGCCCGTGGAAGGCGACCATCCGGCCGAAGCTCTGGCCGTGATGCTCGCCAGCGGTCTCTTCCTCCACCAGGACGTAATGCTCCCCCTGCTTCTCCACGAATGGGAGCGGAGCGAATGGCGTCAGCGCCTCGGAGAAGACCACCGGGCCCGAGCCGGGACCGCCGCCGCCGTGAGGCGTCGAGAAGGTCTTGTGGAGGTTGATGTGCATCGCGTCGATGCCGAGGTCGCCCGGCCGGACCCGACCGACGATCGCGTTGAAATTCGCGCCGTCGCAGTAGACGAGCCCTCCCGCCTCGTGGACGGCGCGGCTGATCTCGATCATGTCCGGCTCGAACAGTCCGCAGGTATTCGGGTTGGTGATCATCACGGCCGCGACGTCCGGCCGCAGGCGGCCCTTGAGCGCGACGAGGTCCACCCGGCCGCGTTCGTCGGCGGGGATGCTCTCGACGCGGTAGCCGACGAAGGCCGCCGTCGCCGGGTTGGTGCCGTGGGCGCTCTCGGGCACGAGGATGACCTCGCGGGCGTCGCCGCGAGCTTCCAGCGCCGCTCGGATGGCGAGCAGCCCGCAAAGCTCGCCGTGCGCCCCCGCTTTAGGGCTCATCGCGACGCTGTGCATTCCGGTGAGCTTGACCAGCCATTCGCCGAGCTGGGCGATCAGCTGGAGCGCGCCCTGCACGGTGTCCGCGGGCTGGAGCGGGTGGATGTCCGCGAAGCCCGGAAGCCGCGCCATCTTCTCGCAGAGGCGGGGGTTGTGCTTCATCGTGCAGGAGCCGAGCGGGAAGATGCCTAGATCGATGGCGTAATTCTGCCGGCTGAGGCGGGTGTAATGGCGAACCGCCTGCGGCTCCGAGAGGCCCGCAAGCCCGATGGGACGGTTGCGCTCCAGCCCACCCAGCCTGCTCCCGGACGATGCGCCTGCCCCCTCGAAATCGACCCCGGTCGTGTCGGCGTCACCGATCTCGAAGAGCAAAGGCTCCTCCAGCATCAAAGCTCGGTTGCCGGTCCAGGTCTGCGCGTCCTGCGCTTCGGTCTCCTCGGGCCGCGTCTGGCGCCCTTCGCGATTCATGTTCATGCGAGGGTCTCCTGAAGCGAGGCGGCGAGAGCCTCGATGTCTTCGCTCGTGACGACCTCCGTCACCGCGACGACGAGGCCGTTCTCGAGGCTTTCTGCGGCGGGGTAGAGGCGGCCGAGCGAAACTCCGCCGAGCACGTCCTTGTCCGCCATGGCGCGCACGACTGGCCGCGCCTCCCTCGGCAGGCGAAGTGTGAATTCGTTGAAGAAGCTGTCGTTGACCAGTTCGACGCCAGGAATCCGACCGAGCCGCTCGGCCGCCTCCACCGCTCTGGCGTGGTTCACCTCGGCGAGCTGGCAAAGGCCCTTCTCGCCGAGCAAAGTCATGTGGATCGAGAAAGCGAGGGCGCAGAGGCCGCTGTTGGTGCAGATGTTCGAAGTCGCCTTTTCGCGGCGGATATGCTGCTCGCGGGTCGAGAGGGTGAGGACGAAGCCGCGCTTCCCTTCCGCGTCCACGGTCTCCCCCGCGAGGCGGCCGGGCATCTGCCGCACATATTTGTCGCGCGTCGCGAACAGGCCGACATAGGGTCCGCCGAAGTTGAGACCGACTCCGATCGACTGGCCCTCGCCGACGACGATGTCGGCGCCCATCTCGCCAGGCGAGCGGATCGCGCCGAGCGCCACCGGCTCGGTCACCACCGCGATCAGAAGCGCGCCGGCGGCATGGCAGCGTTCGGCCAGCTCGGAGAGATCCCCTATCCGGCCGAGGATGTCTGGATATTGGACGACGACGCAGCTCGTCTCCCCGTCGATCGCCTCGAGAAGAGCGGCCGTGTCGGGCTCCGGCGTCAGCTCCGGCAGCGACGTGACGAGGTCGTCGCCGGTGAACCGCGCCATCGTCTTCGCCACCGATACGTAATGCGGGTGGAGGCCGGAGGAGAGGATCGCCTTGCCGCGCCGGGTGATTCGCCGCGCCATTCCGATCGCCTCCCAGCAGGCGGTGGAGCCGTCGTACATCGAGGCGTTGGCGACATCGCAGCCGTAGAGCCGCGCCACCTGGGTCTGGAATTCGAACAAGGCCTGAAGCGTGCCTTGGGCGATCTCGGGCTGGTAAGGCGTGTAGCTGGTCAGGAACTCGCCGCGCTGGATGAGATGGTCCACCGAGGCCGGGATGTGGTGCTTGTAGGCGCCGCACCCGAGGAAGAAGGGCGCGACGCTGGCCGGCAGGTTCCTGCGCGACATGGCGGTAAGCTCGCGCTCCACCGCCATCTCGCTTGCATGGTCCGGAAGGCCCGCAATCTTGGCGGAGAGCCGCGCCGCCTCGGGCACGTCGACGAACAAATCCTCGACCGAGGCGGCGCCGATCTCTCGGAGCATGTCGCGGCGGTCGGCCTCGGCGAGCGGAAGGTAGCGCATTACTGGGGCTTTCTCATGGTAAAGCGGAGGCGGACGTAATCGGCGGACCAGCTTCCGTCGGGCTGCTGGAGGACCGGCTTCAGCCGGGTTTCGACCGCGGCAGCGACCGAGTCCCGATCGGCCTCGGGCACTCCGGCGGCATTGAGCATCCCGGCTCGGAAAGTCTTCACCCAGCCCGATACGCCGGCAGGCAGTGGCGTCGGCCGGGGGATGAGCTGCGCCTGTATCTCGACGAAGCCGGCGCAGGCGTAGAGGCGGACGAACTCCTCGCAGCTCGGATACCATTGCGGGTCCTCGGCCGGCACCGGATAGCCGCGCCCGCCAAGCTCCTGCCGGAGCGCGGAGCGCAACGCCGCGACATTGCCCTCGCCGCCCATCTCTCCGACGAAGCGGCCGCCTGGCCTCAGGATCGCGAACACGCCCGACGCGACAGCGTCCGGATCGAGCATCCAGTGGAGCGCCGCGTTGGAGAAGGCCGCGTCGAACTGGCCGAAGCGCAAGGCCTGACTTTCGAGATCCAGCGCCTGGGCATCGGCGACGAAGGCGTCGATCCCCCGCAGGCGCGCCGCCTCCACCATCGCTTCCGACGCGTCGAGGCCAATGACCCGCGCACCGGCCTCGGCGATCTGCGCCGTCAGCGCCCCGTCGCCGCAGCCGAGGTCGACGATCAGCTCGCCCGACTTCGGGGCCAGAAGCGCCAGCGCCGCCCCGCCCAAAGCGGGCACGAAGGCCGCGTTGGTGGCATAGTCGGCCGGAGACCAGTGGGAGGCGGCATTGACGCTCACTGGCTGTCGCAGAAGCTCTTGTAAGCGTCGGCGTCCATCAGGCCCTCGATCTCGGATATGTCGGAGAGGCGGAGGCGGAAGAACCAGCCCTCCCCTTCCGGATCGCTGTTGGCGAGCGAAGGATCGTCGGTGAGCGCCTGGTTCGAGTCGATCACCTCGCCGGTAACCGGCGAATAGACGTCGGACGCGGCTTTGACCGATTCCACGACCGCGGCCTCTCCGCCCTTGGTCACCTGCCGCCCGGCCTCGGGAAGCTCGACGAAAACGATGTCGCCGAGCTGGCCCTGCGCGAAATCGGTGATCCCCACCGTCGCGCTGTCGCCCTCGACCCGGATCCACTCATGCTCCTCAGTATAATAGACGGTCATCAGGCGGCTCCCTTGCGATGGTAGCGGTGGGGGACGAAGGGCATCGGCACGACCTTCGCCTGGAAAACCTTGCCGCGCTGGGCGACTCGAATCTCGGTGCCCGGCTCGGCCGAGGCGGCTGGGACATAGGCCATGGCGATCGGCGCCTCGAGCATCGGCGAGAAGCCGCCGCTCGTCACCTTACCGACCTCGTCCCCATCCTCGTCGACGACGATCGCGCCTTCGCGCACCGGCTGGCGCCCCTCGATTGAGAGACCGACGCGGCAGCGGATCGGGCCCTGCTCAAGCTCCCGGATGATGCGGTGCCAGCCGGCGAAGCCGCCCTCGCCCCGGCGCCGCTTGGAGATCGCGAAGGTGAGGTCCGCCTCGACCGGCGTGATGGCCCTGTCGAGGTCGTGGCCGTAAAGAGGAAGGCCGGCCTCCAGGCGAAGCGAGTCTCGAGCGCCGAGGCCGATTGGCTTCACCTCCGGCTGCGCCGCGATGAGGTGGGCAATGTCGCTCGCGCGCGCCGCCGGGAGCGAGATCTCGAAGCCATCCTCGCCCGTATAGCCCGAGCGGCTGATCCAGACGGTGGCGCCCGAGAGCTGGAACGCTCCACCGGTCATGAAGCCGAGCTGCTCGACCCCCGGCGCGAGCCTGGAAAGAACGTCTACCGCCTTCGGCCCCTGAAGCGCGAGGAGCGCCTGCTCTTTCATATGGTCGAGCACCACCGTGCGCGGCAGCTGCTCCTGAAGATATTCGATGTCCCCGTCCTTGGTGGCGCCGTTCACGACCATGTAGAAATGATCGCCGCGCCGGGTGACCATCAGGTCGTCGATGATGCCGCCGTCCTGGGCGAGGAGGAGCGAATAACGCAGCCGCCCCTCCTTCAGGATGGCGAGGTCCGCGGGGAGCAAAGCTTCGAGCCCCTTCTCCGTCTCCGGGCCGGTCAGAATGAGCTGGCCCATGTGGCTGACGTCGAACAGGCCCACCGATTCGCGGGTCCAGCGATGCTCCGCCATGATGCCTTCATATTGGATCGGCATCGAATAGCCGGCGAAGGGCACCATCCGGGCGCCACGGGCGACGTGCCAGTCATTGAGGGGCAGGAGGCGGTCGGGGGTAACGCTCATTCAACGTCTCCAGCGCGTCGGCAGGATGTCGCGACAACGCCCGGGACGCCCCGGCCGTTCTCGCTAAACTTCCCCCTCTGTCACTGGACCTGAGAGCTTTCCCCGCCAGGCCGTGAAAAACGGCGGGTTACCCCTTCGGTGGCCCGCCTTTGCCCGAGGGCCAAGAAGGACGCTTTCCAGAGTGTCTGTGCCCGCGCGGTCCCTGGTGCCTGAGAGATTCCGGGGTGGTTGCTCCTTCGGCGACCCGAGGCTTTCGGCCCCGGGCTCTCTCCCGCGCGCGCACCGGCCCGAAAGCCGGCGACGCGACCGCTCTGACGAGCGGCCGCCGTCAAGTCAACGCTCTAACGGGTGGCGTTGTAGGCGAGCTGCTCCTGGGTCAGCTGAAAGCCGACCAGCACTTCGAAGCTCGCCCGGCGCACGGCATCGCGAACCGCCGGATCCGCCAGCGGATCGACCGCGGCGTCCGCGTCCCCCGCCTTGCGCTCGCGGGTGATCTGGCGCTCGATGTCCTGCGGCAGGCGCGCGGCGGAGCTCAGCACCTGCCCCGTGGCAGAGCCGGACGTACTCGCCCGAAGCTGCCCCTCGGCGAAGCGCAGGCCGACGCGGCTCATCGCCTTGGTGGTGACGGCGGTCCCGCCCTGAACCACGGTGACGAAATAGGGCAGAACCACTTCGCGGGCGCCGCTCGCGTCGCGCCGCTGCGCCTGGACGTCGAAGGTGACGTTGGTGACGATATACTCGCCCCGGTCGTCGCAGGTCGAGCGCAGGTTGGTGATGTTCGCAACGACGTCGATCGCACGCGCGTCCCGGCTATTCTCCGGATTGAAGAGCGTGATGTCGCCGGTGGCCGCCGGGATTCCGACCACCGGGCAGGCGGAGCGCGTGGCGGTGATGCCGGTTTCGGTAATCTGGCCATCTTTGGCGCAGGCGACGAGAATCAGCGGAAGAAGCGCGGCAAGAGCCGCCTTGGACTTGAACACAGGGTGGGAATCCTCACCTTTCATGGAGTGGGCGGATCATAGGAACCGGGTTCCGCCGAAGCAAGCGATGAAGGGGGTGCGACTGCCCCCGGCAGTCGCAGCCACGTCCAGTGGACGTGGCGACCACCTTCATCGTAGGAACAGCCGCCATGGCCCCAGGCAAGCCCCCCCTCACCCTGCTGATCGCGGCCCCGCGCGGCTTCTGCGCGGGGGTGGACCGCGCGATCCGGATCGTGGAGCTCGCCCTCGAACGCTACGGAGCGCCGGTCTATGTCCGGCACGAGATCGTCCACAACAAATATGTCGTGGACACTCTCAAGAGCAAAGGCGCGGTCTTCGTGCCGGAGCTGGATCAGGTGCCGGACGGTGTGCCGGTGGTCTTCTCCGCTCACGGCGTGCCGAAGGCCGTCCCCGCCAAGGCGCAGGAGCGCGGGCTCGACTATCTCGATGCGACTTGTCCCCTCGTCTCCAAGGTGCACCGGCAAGCCGAGCGGCTGGTGGAGCATGGTCGCCACATCCTGTTCGTCGGCCATGCCGGCCATCCCGAGGTGATCGGAACCTTCGGCCAGGTGCCGGAAGGGCGGATGACCCTGATCGAGACGGCGGAGGACGCGGAGAAGGTGGCGCCCCCCGAGCCTCACAATCTCGCCTTCCTCACTCAGACGACCCTTTCGGTGGACGATACGGCCGAGATCATCGGGATCCTCGAGCGCCGTTTTCCAGGTATCCGCGGGCCGCTCGGGGAGGACATCTGCTACGCCACCTCCAACCGCCAGACGGCGGTGAAGGAGATCGCCCGCCGCTGCGACGCGATCCTCGTCATCGGTTCTCCGAAAAGCTCCAACTCCCTTCGTCTGGTGGAGGTGGCCGAGCGTGAGGGGGTCCCGGCCCGGTTGATCGGCCGCGCCGCAGAGATCGAGCTGGCGTGGCTCGAGGGGGTGAGCACGCTTGGGATCACCGCCGGCGCATCGG
Source organism: Allosphingosinicella sp. (assembly GCA_036398895.1). GTDB lineage: Bacteria > Pseudomonadota > Alphaproteobacteria > Sphingomonadales > Sphingomonadaceae > Allosphingosinicella. The sequence goes on from DASWOC010000003.1 coordinate 35,930, forward strand.
CCCCCGAGACGCTCGTCCGCGAGGTCGTCGACCATTTGTCCGCTTATTTCGACGTGACGGAGGAGGAAGGCGACGGGGTCGTGGAGCGGATGGTGTTCAAGCTCCCGCGCGGGCTCGAAGCCGCTTGAGCCTCACCAAGGTCGAGATCTTCACCGACGGCGCGTGCAAGGGGAACCCCGGCCCCGGGGGCTGGGGCGCGATCGTCCGCTCGGGCGCTCACGAGAAGGAGATGAGCGGGGGTGAGCCGCTCACCACCAACAACCGTATGGAGCTGCTCGCCGCCATCCGCGCGCTTCAGGCGCTGAAGCGCCCCTGCGAGGTCGCGGTGTACACGGACAGCATCTACGTGCGCGACGGGATCAGCAAATGGATCCACGGCTGGCAGCGCAACGGCTGGCGCACGTCGGACAAGAAGCCGGTCAAGAATGCGGAGCTGTGGCAGGAGCTGCTCGACGCGGCCGCGCCTCACCGGATCGACTGGCGCTGGGTGAAGGGCCATGCCGGCCATCCCGAGAACGAACGCGCCGACCGCCTCGCCTGCGACGCCGCCCTTCAGGTCGCGAAGCGCCCGGGCCGGTAGGGCTCCGGATCGAGCGCCGGCTCCTCGCCCAGGAAAAGCGCGGCCGCCAGCTTGGCGGCGGCCGGCGCGGTCTGGATCCCAAACCCGCCCTGGCCGGCGCACCAGAAGAAGCCGGGCACCGAAAGGTCGTAGCCGTAGACGGGCACCCGGTCGGGAGCGAAGGTCCTGAGGCCCGCCCAGCGGCGTTCGACCCGCTCCACCCTCCAATCGACCACCTTCTCCAGCCGGTCGATCGCCACCGCCACGTCCAGCTCCTCTGCCGCGCAGTCGCACGGATCGCAGGCGGTCTCGTCGTGGGGGCTGAGCCACAGCCGCCCTCCCGCCTCCGGCTTGAAGTAGAAGCGGCCGAGGGCGTCGATGACGAGCGGCAGGTCCGCCGGAGCCGGACGATCCATCTTCAGCTGAGCGATCGTCCGCCGATAGGGTTGGAAGCCGAGCGGCTGCACGCCCGCCCGCCTCGCCACGTCGTCCGCCCAGGCCCCCGCTGCGTTGACGACGACATCGGCCAGAATGGCTCCCGCGGCGGTCTCCAGCCGCCAACGATTACACTCGCGCGCGAGCGTCTCGACTCGAGCGCCGGTGATGAGCCGCGCCGCCGCCGTCTTCCCATTCCTCAAATATTCCTCGTGAAGGGCGGCGACGTCGATATCCGCGCAACTCGACTCCGCCAGCGCCTGCTCCCACCCGGGGCGAAGGCCAGGGACCGTCTCCCTCAGCTCCTCGGTCCCCACGGAGCGGAACCGCACCCCCTCCCCCAGCTCGTCGCGCAGCGCCTCGAGCACCGCCGCGCCTTCCGCGTCGGCGATGTGGAGTGCGCCCCGGGGCTTAAGAAAGCCCATTTGCGCGAGCCAGGCTCCGGACGCGCTTGTCAGTGGCTGGACGTGGGGGCCGCCATAGCTTTCCATCCAGAAGGCCGCCGAACGGCCGGTGGAATGATAGCCGGGCTGGTCCTCCGCCTCGATGAGGGCGAGGCTTCCCACCCTCCCCGCCAGCTGGGCGGCAAGGCTCGCGCCCGCCATCCCGGCGCCGACGATCGCCACATCGACGCGCTCGATCACGGGGCAGAGACGTGTCGGTCGAGGAAGGAGTCGATCCGCTCGAACGCCAGGAGTCGGTGCTCATCGCTTTCGCGCAGCAATTCATGCGCGGCGTCTTCGAACATAGTCAGCTCGGCCTTGGGGGGCCGGGAAGCGGCAGCACGGATGGCGGCGGCACTTACCAACCGGTCCCGCTCCGCGCCGAGCAGGAGCACAGGAATAACGACGGTCGCGAGCTTCTCCGGCGTCAGCGCCGCGCAGGAGGCATAAGCCGCCTTGAGCCAGCCCCAGCTCGGCGCCCCCAGGTCGAGGCCGGGCTGCTCGCGCCACCACCAAAGCTCGTCCTCGTAACGTTCGCGGGAGCCGGTGAGGCACGCCTGGCGGAAGGAATCCGCCGGGGCGGGGCGGGCGGCCTGGTGCCATGCCGGCTGGGCACCGAGACCAAAGGCGCTTGCCGCGGCGGCGACCGACCAGCCGGCGATGGAGGGGATCGGTCCTGTGTTGATCATCAGCATCGGCGCGACGAGCACGGCCGCCTGGAGCTTCGGCTTCCGCTCGGCCAGCGTTCGGAGCAGCAGGTGCCCGCCCATTGAATGGCCGATGGCGGCGTAGGGGCCGGCAAATTCCGCGCGCCAAGCCTCAATCAGCGCCGCGAGGTCGGCAACCAGAGGCTCGAAGCTGTCGAGGTGGCCGCCGACGATATTGCCGCGAGAGCCGCCCTGGCTTCGCCAGTCGAAGGCGGTGACGTTCCAGCCCCGGACATACCAGTGGTGCTGAACCTCCAGATATTTTTCGATGAAGTCGCCGCGGCCGCCGGCGAAGAGCAAGCTTCCCCTGGCTGGGCCAGGCTGCCGCCAATCCAGGCGGCGGTAAGGCCAACCGTCCCCCGCGTACCAGGTTGAAAATGCAGCCTCTGGCGGGACTGAGCGCCGGTCGAAGGCTGAAGCGTGCATGGCGGGCGGTTACGGTTTTCTAACCAAGTCCGTCTAGTCCGGGCATCATGTACGGGGGGATTTCCACTTTTCTGCTGCTTCTGCTGACCGGCGCCCTCCTCTGGGCCTGCGTCGGCGACTGGCGAAGCCGTATCATCCCCAACTGGCTGAACGGGACGATCGCCCTGCTCGCCATCCCCTTCTGGTGGTCGACCGGCCTTCCGCTATGGCCCGGAGTCGCGCTTCAGATCGCGGTGGCCGCAGGCGTGTTCGGGCTCTTCGCCCTCGCCTTCCGCTTCGGCGCGATGGGCGGAGGCGATGTGAAGCTGATCACCGCGCTGGCGTTGTGGCTCCCCGCCGCCGCGCTTCCGAAGCTGCTGGTGATCATGTCGATCGCGGGCGGAGTGCTGACCATCGCAATGCTGGTCCCTCACCGTTTCGCGAAGACGGGCGGGCAACCCGAAATTCCTTACGGAATTGCAATCGCTTTCGCCGGCTTTTGGCTGATCGGCGAACGGTTTCTTAACCAATTTGTCTGATGTGTAGGCCCTGCTTTTGGAGCAGGCGAGGGAGGCGACTGGCGTCATGGATGTGAAAAAGATCGTTCTGCTGATCGGTGCGCTGATCGTCGCGGCTGTGACCGCGGTGACCGCGAAGAACATGTTCAGCGGAGCCGGCGCACCGTCGGCGGCGGCCAAGCCCGTCGTCCCCGCCGGTCCGGAAGTTCTGGTCGCGACCCGCGCCCTTCCGCTTGGCACCATCATCGACGCGGAGGCCTTCCGCTTCCAGCGCTGGCCTGAAGGGCTGGTGCAGCCGGCTTACTACATCAAGGGAAAGCCGGGCGTGAACCCGGCCGAGCTGATCGGAACCGTGGTCCGCAACGAGATCACCGCCGGCCAGCCGATCACCCAGGGTTCGCTGATCAAGCCGGGTGAGCGAGGCTTCCTCGCCGCCGCCCTCGGCCCGGGGATGCGCGCCGTCACCGTCGCCGTTTCCACGACCAGCGGCGTCGCGGGCTTCGTCTTCCCCGGAGACCGCGTGGACATCGTTCTCACCCAGGAAGTCAAAGGCGGCGGCGAAGGCAGCGCCCTCAAAGCCTCGGAGACGATCCTTCGCAATATCCGGGTGCTCGCCACCGACCAGCGCATGTCCGCGCAGGGCGAGGACGGCAAGCCGGTGCTCCAGCGCGTCTCGACCGTCACCCTCGAGGCGACGCCCAAGATTGCCGAGAAGATCGCCGTCGCTCAGACGATCGGCCAACTCTCCCTTTCGCTGCGCTCTCTTGCCGACAATTCGGCCGAGCTCGAGCGGGCGATTGCGTCGGGAGAGGTGAAGGTACCGGAAGACGGCGATCCGCGCTCCGAGCGGCGCATGCTGCTGGCCATCGCGAATCAGCCGATCGACACCAACCCCACCTACACGGTCGGTTCCGATGTCTCCCGCTTCCAGCGGAGCAGCGTGCCGGCGAAGGCCCCTGCTGACCCGAAAAGCGACAGCGACCGGATGATGGCGCAGGCCCTCGGCTCGATCGCCGTCGCCGCTTCGGGCCGCGCCCCGGCCGCCCCCGCTTCCGCGGCGCCCGCCGCACCTCGCGGTCCGATCGTCCGGGTCGCTCGCGGCAATAATGTCACCCTCGTTCCGGTTGGAGCCAAGTAAGATGACGAAGCTGAACTTCATCCGCCGCGCATCGCTTGCGACCGCCGCAGCGGCCGTGATCGCCGCCGGCCTCGCCACCGCCGGCTCCGCGCCCGCCTTGGCCCAGCCGACCGCCGTCCGCCCGAGCACCGACGTCAACCTCTCGGTTGGGACGGGTCGCATGGTTCGCCTCGACACCGCGATGACCGACCTGTTCGTCGCCAATGACGCCATCGCCGACGTCCAGGTCCGGTCCTCGAACCAGATCTACATCTTCGGCAAGACGGCCGGCGAGACCACGGTCTTCGCAACCGACCGGGCCGGGCGCACCATCTATTCGGCCAACGTCCGCGTCGGCACAAACATCGGCTCGGTCGACGAGTTGCTGCGGGTCGCGATGCCCGACGCTCAGATCCAGGCGCGGCCGATCAACGGGATGGTGCTCCTGACGGGCACCGTCGCCGCCCCGGCCGATGTCGAGGAGGCAAGCCGCCTCGTCCAGGCCTTCGTCGGCGAAGGCACCCAAGTGATCAGCCGCCTCAAGACGGCGACGCCGCTCCAGGTCATGCTTCAGGTGAAAATCGCCGAGGTCAGCCGCAGCCTGCTGCGCAACATCGGGACCAATATCCTCACCGGCGACTCGACCAGCGGCTTCCAATTCGGGATCGGACGCGGAGAGGGAATTGACGTCGACACCGGCAAAGTTGTTCGGTCGGCGGTCGGTTCCACGCTGATGGCTGGCGGGAAGCTCCTCGGTCTCGACATCATCGGCTCGCTCGACCTCGCTGAGACCCGAGGACTGGTCACCACGCTGGCCGAACCGAGCCTGACTGCCCTTTCGGGCGAGACGGCAAGCTTCCTGGCAGGCGGCGAGTTCCCAATCCCGGCGTCGAACGGCATCAGTGGAACGTCGATCGAGTTCAAATCCTACGGCGTCGGTTTGGCGTTCACGCCCACCGTGCTCGAGGGCGGGCGAATCTCGATGCGCGTTCGTCCCGAGGTTTCCGAAATCTCGGAGGAGAATTCGATCCGGATGAACGGCTTCGTCGTTCCTTCCCTCACCACCCGCCGCACTGAAACCACGGTGGAGCTGGGGTCCGGCCAGTCCTTTATGATTGCGGGTCTGCTGCGCAACAGCGGTGGCAACAACATCGACAAAACGCCGCTGTTGGGCAGCCTGCCGATCTTGGGTGCGCTTTTCCGCTCCAACGGTTTCCGCCGCAACGAGACGGAGCTGGTGATCGTCGTCACGCCGTATCTGGTACGCCCGGTCAATGCCGGCCAAATCGCCCTTCCGACAGACGGCTACCGCAACACCAACACAGCCGAGCGTGTCCTACTGGACAAGGTGGAGAACGGACAAAGCGGAGCACGGCGCCCGATGCCGACCGTGGCGGCTCCGCCCTCCGCGCCTGGGATGGGAGCTCTCAGCCAGACGCCTGCGCCGCAGCCGACGCCGGCAAATGCAAAGACACGGGAACAGGTCGCGGTTCGTCCCTCCCAGGCGTCCGCCACTCCGGGATTCAGCTTCTGATGACCGCCGCTGATCGAAAGGACTTCAAGCTTATGGCTCGCCTTCAGTCCCTCACTGCTCTCGTTGCACTGGCTGCAAGCCTTAGCGCCTGCAGCGGCAATTCGGCCGGCGTCGCTTCCGCTTCGAACCGGGGCCTCGATTCGATCAATCAGCCGGTCGTCCAGCGGTCCGACTACGTGCTTGACCTGCCCGCCTCTTATGACGGACTCGCGGCCGGCGAGCGCGGCCGGTTGAGCGCCTGGTTCGCCTCCTTGGAGCTCGGCTATGGCGACCGGGTCTGGGTGGACGAAGCACAAGGGCCCACCCGCGCCCGCGACCATGTCGCGCGCGTCGCCGCGGACTACGGCCTGCTCCTAAGCGATGGAGCCCCCGTTACGGCCGGCGGCGTCGAGCCGGGCGCGATCCGAGTGATCGTGAGCCGCAGCACCGCCACGGTCCCGAACTGCCCCAATTGGGAGCGCACCGGGGGGCCGAGCAGCACTTCATCCAATTACGGTTGTGCCGTTAACTCGAACCTTGCCGCGATGGTGGCCGACCCTTCGGACCTTGTCCTCGGGCAAGCGGGAAGCGGCACCGACGCGAAGACCGCGTCCAAAGCCATCAAGGTTTACCGCGACACCGCTCCAACCGGGGCCAAGGGCCTCGGCGACACCAGCACGAAAGGCGGAAACTGATGAACGCCCCCTTCCACGCCTCGCGGGCCGCGGGGCTGCGCGACCCCTTCACCGCCTTCGTCTGCGACGAGGCCACCGCCGAAATGCTGCGGCCCATCGCGGTCGAGCACGGCTGGGCGCCGGAGAAGGTCAACAAAGGCGGCCTGCGCAACGCGGTTCAGACGCTCTCCGTCTCCGCAAGCCCGTCGATCCTGTTCGTGGACCTGTCGGAGTCGGGCGATCCACTGAACGACATCAACGCTCTGGCGGAAGTCTGCGAGCCGGGGACGGTGGTGATCGCCGCCGGTCAGGTGAACGACGTTCGGCTGTACCGGGACCTCGTCGCCTCGGGGATCCAGGATTATCTTCTCAAGCCCTTTACGCCGGACCAGCTGCGCGACTCCTTCGCGCATGCGCAGCTCACCATCTCGGGACCGCGCGTGACGGAAGCGGCGGCCGAGAAGCCCCACGTGATGGCGGCGGTGATCGGCGTTCGCGGCGGTGTCGGCGCCTCGACCATTGCGACTTCCATGGCCTGGCTGATGGGGGATAAAGGCGGTCGCTCGACGGCGCTTCTCGACCTCGACGTCCACTTCGGCACCGGCGCCCTTGCGCTGGACCTGGAGCCGGGCCGTGGCCTCACCGACGCAATTGAGAATCCGAGCCGGATCGACGGCCTCTTCATCGAGCGCGCGATGGTTCGGGCGAATGAAAAGCTTTGCGTTCTCTCCGCCGAAGCGCCTCTGAATCAGCCGCTGCTCAATGACGGATCGGCCTTCTTCCAGCTTCAGGAAGAGGTGCGCAACGCCTTCGAGGGAACCGTCCTCGACATCCCCCGCAATATGCTCGTCCAGCACCCGCATTTGGTGCACGACATCCATGTCGCGGTGGTCGTGGTCGAGTTCACGCTCGCCGCGACGCGCGACGCAATCCGCATTCTCAGCTGGCTCAAGGCCAACGCGCCTCAAGCCCGAGTCCTCGTCGTGGCGAACCGCACCGCTTCCGGCGCGCAGGAAATCAGCCGCAAGGATTTCGAGCAGTCGATCGAGCGTGCCGTCGACGTGGTCATTCCGCTCGACACGAAGGCGGCGGCTCAAGCCGCGAAGCTGGGACAGCCGTTCGCACGGGTGGCGACCTCCTCCAAGATCAGCGGCCCGTTGGGCCAATTGGTGGCACTGTCGACCGCGGTCGTGGAAGGCGGCGAGCCCGCCGCAAAGGCTGAAGTGGCCAGCAAGTCCCTGCTGGACAAGCTGAACTTCAAGTCCCTGGTCGCGAAGAAGCCGAAGCCCGTAGCAGCCTGAACGCGCGTGTGACGCCGTTGGTTAGGAGTCCCCAGTGCTGAGCTTTCCTGTCCTGATGCTGGCGATTGGAGCGGTCGGTACGCTGGCGATGCTCCTGTTCGCCACCGGCGGTCCCGCCGCGTCCAAATCGCAGGCGCGGCGCCTCGAAGGCTTGCGCGAAAGGCACAGCAAATCCACCGAGGTGGCCGCGCAGGCGCAGCTGAAGAAGATCCTGGCGAACCGCAATCAGACGAAGATGGATAGCCTCGCCCAGCGGCTCATCCCGAAGCCCGCTTTGCTCCGCCAGCGCCTGGGGCAGACGGGGCGCAGCTGGACGCTTGCACAATATGCCTCCGCCTCCCTCGGGCTCCTGGTGGTCGTCACGGCTCTCCTGCTCGTGAAGGGCCTGCCCCCCATCCTGGCCCTTATGCTCGGCCTGCTGGCGGGAGTGGGATTGCCGCACTTCATCGTCGGCAAGATGATCAAGCGGCGCGTGGCGAAATTCACGTCGCGCTTCCCGGATGCCATCGAGCTGATGGTTCGCGGCCTGCGCTCCGGTCTCCCCATCTCCGAGACGCTCGCGGTGGTAGCGGACGAGATCCAGGGGCCGATCCAGGAGGAATTCCGCTACGTCGTCGATAAGATGAAGATCGGGCGCACCATGGAGGTAGCGCTTCAGGAAACGGCGGATCGGCTCGGCACGGCCGAATTCCAGTTCTTCGTCATCACGCTAGCGATCCAACGCGAGACCGGCGGTAACCTCGCCGAGACCCTGGCCAACCTGGCTGACGTGCTTCGCAAGCGCGCCCAGATGAAGCTGAAGATCAAGGCAATGTCGTCGGAGTCCAAGGCTTCGGCCTGGATCGTCGGCTCCCTTCCCTTCATCGTCTTCGGCCTCGTGTCCTTCATCAACCCCAAGTACATGGGCGGGTTCTTCATGGACGAGAGGCTGATGATCGCCGGCGCCGGCGGGCTCATCTGGATGGGCATCGGCGTGTTCATCATGGCCAAAATGGTCGATTTCGAGATTTAGGGGCGGCTGGCAAATGGCACCTGCAACCGGACCGACCGTCATGGGCATCGATGTGGTGATGGTGGCGACCGTCCTCGCCGCCGTCGCCACCTTCGCCGTGCTCGTCGCAATCTATGCGGCCACCACGGTCAAGGACCCGATGGCGAAGCGCGTCAGAGCGCTCAACGAGCGGCGCGATCAACTCAAGGCGGGGATTGTCTCGACCTCGAGCAAGCGGCGCCGCAACATCACCAACAAGAACGAAGTCGGGGATAAGGTCCGAAGCGTCCTCGGCTCGCTGAAGATGCTTCAGGACGAGCAGGTCGAGAAGGCGCAGAAGAGGCTGATGCAGGCGGGCATCCGCTCCAAGGACCTTGCCTTCGTCGTCATCTTCGCCCGGCTCGTGCTCCCGGTCGTCATCGGGACGGTCGTGATCGTGGGCGTTTACGTCCTCGACTGGTTCCCGCAATGGGGCGCCTTCAAGCGCTACGGCCTGGTCGCGGCGGCGCTGATCGGAAGCTACAAAGCGCCGGACCTGTGGCTCAAGAACAAGGTCACCAAGCGCAGCCACGGAATCCGGAAGGGCCTTCCGGACGCGCTCGACCTCCTCGTCATCTGCGCCGAGGCGGGCCTTACGGTGGACGCCGCCTTCAACCGCGTCGCCCGGGAGCTCGGCAAGGCCTATCCGGAGCTCGGCGACGAGTTCGCGCTGACTTCGATCGAGCTCGGCTTCCTCACCGACCGCCGCTCGGCGTTCGAGAATCTCGCCAACCGGATCGACCTCGAGGCGGTGCGCGGGGTGGTGACGACGATGATCCAGACCGAGAAATACGGCACTCCCCTAGCGAGCGCCCTGCGAGTGCTGGCGGCCGAGTTCCGCAATGAGCGGATGATGCGCGCCGAGGAGAAAGCGGCAAGGCTGCCGGCGATCATGACGGTCCCGCTCATCCTCTTCATCCTGCCGGTGCTGTTCATCGTCATCCTCGGGCCGGCGGCGTGCTCGATCTCCGACAACCTCATCAACCGGTAAGCGCGCGGGGCGGCGGAACCAGCCGCCCCCGCCGCCGATTGTGACGGCATCGGAACATCGAGAGGAACAGCCGTGACGCTCTTCACCCCGGACCAGTGGCTCATTGCCGCCCTCATCTTCTTCCTGGGCCTCGTCATCGGAATGGCGCTGATGGCGGGCGGCAAGTGGAAGCGCCGCTACAAGGACGAGCATCGCCGGGTCGTCGAGCTGGAGGCCGAGAACAAGCGGCTCGGCAAGGAAGCGACGGCGATGGACTCGCTGCGCCACGCCGCCGCCAAGGACGAGGCCCGCAAGCGGACGGACGCACCCGACCCGCTCTAACTCCTTCTCAGCGCCGCCTGGGCGGCGGCGAGGCGGGCGATCGGCACCCGGTAGGGCGAGGCGGAGACGTAATCGAGGTCCGTCTTCTCGCAAAAGGCTATCGAAGACGGGTCGCCGCCATGCTCGCCGCAAATGCCGAGCTTGAGGTCGGGCTTCACTCCCCTTCCCCGTTCAGCGGCTAGGCCGATCAGCTCGCCCACGCCTTCCTCATCGATGGAGACGAAGGGATCACGGGCGAAGATACCCTTTTCGACATATTGCGTGAGGAAGCGGCCGGCGTCGTCGCGGCTGACCCCGAGCGTGGTCTGGGTGAGATCGTTGGTTCCGAAGCTGAAGAATTGCGCTTCCTCGGCGATGTCGGCGGCCCGTAACGCCGCTCGGGGAAGCTCGATCATCGTTCCGACCAGATATTCGACGCTCGCGCCCTGCTCCTCGAAGACGGCGGCGGCGGTTCGGTCGATCAGCTCGCGGATGATCTTGAGCTCGGCGCGGGTGGCGACGAGCGGCACCATCACCTCCGGGATCGGCGCCTCGCCCGCGTCGCGAGCGACGGCGACGGCGGCTTCGAAGATGGCGCGCGCCTGCATCTCGTAGATTTCGGGATAAGTGATCCCAAGCCTGCAGCCGCGATGGCCGAGCATCGGGTTGAACTCGTGAAGCTCCGAGACCCGTCGCTTCACCGTCTCGGCCCCAACGCCCGCCGCGGCGGCCACTTCGGCAAACTCCTCCTCGCTATGGGGAAGGAATTCGTGGAGCGGCGGATCGAGCAGGCGGATGGTGACGGGAAGCCCCGCCATGATCCGGAAGATCTCCTCGAAGTCGCTCCGCTGCTCCGGGAGGAGCTTGAGGAGAGCGGCGCGGCGCCCGCCTTCGTCTTCCGCGAGGATCATCTGGCGCACGGAAGCGATGCGCGCGGCGTCGAAGAACATATGCTCGGTCCGGCAAAGACCGATCCCTTCCGCCCCGAACTCGCGGGCCGTCCGGCAGTCGAGCGGAGTCTCGGCGTTTGTGCGGACGCGAAGCCGCCGCTTGGAATCCGCCCAGGCCATCAAGGTGCCGAAATCGCCGACCAGCTCCGGCTGGACGGTGGGGACCGAGCCGAGCATCACCTCTCCGGTGGAGCCGTCGAGGGTGATCGTCTCCCCTTCCCTCACCTCGCGGCTGCCCACCCGCATCAGCCGCTGCGAATAGTCGATCGAGACCGAGCCCGCGCCCGAGACGCAGGGCCGGCCCATTCCGCGGGCGACGACGGCGGCGTGGCTGGTCATGCCCCCGCGTGCGGTGAGGATGCCCTGGGCGGCGTGCATCCCGTGAATGTCCTCGGGGCTCGTTTCGACCCGGACAAGGATTACTTTTTCGCCGAGGCCGGCGCGTTTCTCCGCGCTGTCGGCGTCGAACACGGCCGCTCCCGAGGCGGCGCCGGGAGAAGCCGGAAGGCCCTTGGCGATCACCTGCCGCTCCGCCTTCGGATCGAGCGTCGGGTGGAGGAGCTGGTCGAGCGCCTGCGGGTCAATCCGGAGCACCGCCTCGTCCTTCGAGATCAGGCCTTCCTCGGCCATGTCGACGGCGATCCTGAGCGCCGCCTTTGCGGTTCGCTTGCCGCTGCGGGTCTGGAGCATGAAGAGCTTCCCCCGCTCCACGGTGAACTCGATGTCCTGCATGTCCCGATAGTGGCGCTCGAGCAGGTCAAAGACGCGCGCCAGCTCGCCGAACACCTCGGGCATCGATTCTTCCATCGAAGCCGCCTTGGCCCCCGCCGCCTCGCGGGCCGAGAGCGTCAGATATTGGGGAGTGCGGATCCCCGCGACGACATCCTCGCCCTGCGCGTTGATCAGATACTCGCCGTAATAGGCCCGTTCGCCGGTCGAGGGGTTGCGGGTGAAGGCGACGCCGGTGGCCGAGGTCTCGCCCATGTTTCCGAACACCATCGCCTGGACGTTGACGGCCGTGCCCCAGTCGTGGGGAATGCTGTTGAGACGGCGATAGACCTTCGCCCGCTCCGACTGCCAGGAGCCGAACACCGCGCCGATCGCGCCCCAGAGCTGCTCCTGAACGTCCTGCGGGAAGGGCCGCCCGAGCTGCTCCTCCACCAGCGCCTTGTAGCGCTCCACGAGGCGCATGAGGTCGTCGGCGTCGAGATCGGTGTCGAGGTGGACGCCTTTATCTTCCTTGGCGATCTCCAGCGCTTCCTCGAACGCGCCATGGTCGAGGCCGAGCACGACGTCGGAATACATCTGGATGAAGCGCCGGTAGCTGTCCCAGGCGAAGCGGGCATTGCCGGAGCCGGAGGCAAGGCCTTGGACCGTCTCGTCGTTGAGGCCGAGGTTCAGCACCGTGTCCATCATCCCGGGCATCGACACCCGGGCGCCTGACCGCACCGACACGAGCAGAGGATCCGACGCGTTGCCGAAGCTCTTGCCGGTCACCTGCTCCACATGGGCGAGGCCCTCGCGGACCTCGGCTCGCACGCTCTCGGGGAAGCTCTCCCCTTCCGCATAGTAAAGCGCACACATTTCGGTGGAGATGGTGAAGCCGGGGGGTACCGGCAGGCCGATGGAGGCCATCTCGGCGAGGTTCGCGCCCTTGCCGCCGAGCAGATTCTTGCTTCCGGCTTCCCCGTCAGTGATCCCGCCGCCGAAGCGATAGACGTAGCGGGTCATTCGACGGCCTCTCGACGGCAAAGTGGACGACTTGGACACGACGGCAGCGGCAAGGCCACCGCAAAGTGGACGAAGTGGACGCGACTCGAGCCCACGCTCACCCCTCGATCCTGGAGAAGTCGGCGACCTGGTGGACCGCGTCTCGCATCCGCGCCAGCAGGTTCAGCCGCGCCTCCCTTCGGTCGGGATCCGGATCGTTGACTGTGACCTTGTCAAAGAAGGCGTCCACCGGCGCGCGCAGGCTCGCCAGGGCCGCCATCGCCCCTTCGAAATCCTCGGCCTCCACCGCAGCGCGTGCGCGGGGCTCGGCCGAATCGAGAGCGGCGATCAGGGCAGCTTCCTCTTTTTCGGCCGTGTAGGAAAGCGGTTTGTTCTGCATCTGTCCCTCTCCCATTTCGGGAGAGGGAGGGGCCCGACCGGCGGAGCCGGGTGGGAGGGTGAGGGGCTGATCCTCGTCTGATATGCCCTCACCCCGCTCGCCGTCGGCGAGTCGACCCTCTCCCGAGATGGGAGAGGGTGAAGGTGGGGCCCATCCCTCCTTCTTGAGGATGTTGGCGGCGCGCTTGTAGCCGGCGAGGAGGTCGGTGCCTTCGCTCGTCTCGACGAAAGCCTGGAGGGCACGGACTCGGGCGAGCAGGCGGACGAGATCGTCTTCCCCCCCGAGCGCAAACACAGCGTCGATTAGGTCGTGCCGAACGCCAGCCTCGCGCTGCTGAACCTTGAGGCGGTCGGCGAAGAAAGGAACAATCTCAGAGGCGACAGCTATGCGCTCGGTGGAGAGCGGATCGAATCTTGCATACAGAAGATCACGCTCCGCGCGACCGGCAGCGATGCGATTCCGCTCCTCAGCCACCTCTGGATCGTTCATCTGCTCCATAAAGTCGAAAGTCTTATCCACCGAAGCGCGGAGAGCGCTTACGAGTTCGTCTAACGTCGGACTAAGCTCGTGGATTAAAGTGAAGGCCAGCGGTCGCCGTAAGGAAAACCTCAGTTCATTCTCCAGGATCATCGAGATCGCACCCGCTGCAGCCCGCCTTAGCGCGAACGGATCCTTTGAGCCGGTGGGTTTCAGATTGTGCGAGAAAAATGCCGAAATCGTATCCAGCTTGTCCGCCAGGCTCACCGCCACCGTCACAGGAGCGGTGGGCACCTCGTCCCCCTGCCCTACCGGCTTGTAATGGTCGCGGACGGCGTCGGCGACTTCGTCCGGCTCGCCCTGGGCTCGGGCGAGGTAGCCGCCGATGAGGCCCTGGAGCTCGGGGAACTCGCCGACCATTCCGGTGACGAGATCGGCCTTGCAGAGGCGGGCGGCGCGCTCGGCGAGGGCGGCTAGATCCTCCCCGGCACGGGGAGGGGGACCATCCGAAGGATGGTGGAGGGGGTCCTGAGACCCGCTGTGCGCATGGAGCCCCCCCTCCACCGGCTTCGCCGGTCCCCCTCCCCATCCCGGGGAGGATTTTACGATCCCTTCCTCGACCAGCCACCGCGCCAGCTTGGCGACGCGCTCGACCTTGTCGGCGACGGTGCCGAGCTTTTCGTGGAAGACGATCTGGGAGAGCTTCTCCGCCTGCTGCTCGAGCGGGATCTTGAGGTCCTGCTCCCAGAAGAACTTGGCGTCGGAAAGCCGGGCGGCCAGGACCTTTTCGTTGCCGCGCACGATCGCGGCGCCGCCGTCCGAAGCCTCGATATTGGCGGTGCAGACGAAGTTCGGCGCCAGCGCTGCGTCCGCGCCGGTCAGCGCGAAATATTTCTGGTTGGTGCGCATGGTGAGCTGGATCACCTCGCGCGGGACTTCCAGGAAGGCGGGGTCGAAGCTTCCGAGCAAGGGCACCGGCCATTCGGTGAGGCCGGCATTCTCGGCAAGCAAGCCCTCGTCCTCGACCAGCGTCAGGCCTGCGGCTTCGGCGGCGGCGCGGGCGCCTTCGGCGATGATCCTCCGACGCTCGGCGGGGTCGACGATGACGTGGCAGGCGTTCAATTTCTCGACATAGTCGTTGGCGCTGCCGATCGTGATCTGGCCCGGATGGTGGAAGCGGTGGCCGATTGTGGCGGCGCCGCTCTTCACGCCGGCGACCTCGAACTCCACGATCTCCTCGCCCACGAGGGCGACGATGCCCTGGAGCGGGCGGACCCAGCGCTGGCTTTCGGTGGAGATCGACGCTTCGCCCCAGCGCATCGACTTGGGCCAGGGAAAGGCGCGGATGACGGCGGGGATCGCCTCGGCGAGGACGGCGGAGGTGGAGCGGCCGGGCTTTTCGACGATTGCGTAGAAGATCCCGTCGCGCTCGATGAGCTGGTCCTGGGTGAGGCCGGTCTTGCGGAGGAAGCCTTCGAGCGCCTGCGGCGGTGCGGAGGTGCGGGGACCCTTCGTCTCCTCGCGCACCGCCTCCGTCTCGGCCGGGAGCCCGCGGGCGATGAGGGCGAGGCGGCGGGGGGTGGCGTAGGTCTCGATCGCCTCGGCGGAGAGGCCGGCGGCGGAGAGTTGTTCGGAGAAAAGCCGCGCAAGGTCCACCTGCGCCTTGGCCTGCATCCGGGCGGGGATTTCCTCGGAGAGGAGCTCGAGGAGGAAATCGGTCATGGAAGAAGACCCTCATCCCAACCTTCTCCCGCGAGCGGGAGAAGGGGCGCGCCGGCACTCTCCATCCTCTCCTGCGGGGACCCTCTCCCGCTTGCGGGAGAGGGCAGGGTGAGGGTCTTCTTCTTCCTCACCCTCACGCCGCCCATCCGTTCTTTTCCATCCAGGCCTGGCAGGCGCCCTTCGCCAAGTCTCTTACCCGGCCGATATAGGCCTGGCGTTCCGCGACGGAGATGACGCCCCTCGCCTGCAGCGTGTTGAAGATGTGGCTGGCCTTGATCGCCTGCTCGTAGGCCGGGACGGGGAGCGAGCGTTCGAGGCAGGCCTCGCATTCGGCGGCGGCCTTGCGGAACTGGTCGAAGAGCGCGTCGGTGTTCGCGACCTCGAAATTGTAGGCGCTCATCTGGCGCTCGTTCTCGAGGAAAACGTCGCCGTAGGTGACGCCGCGGCCGTTGAAATCGAGGTCGAAGACATTGTCCTTGTTCTGGACGTACATGGCGAGCCGCTCGAGCCCGTAGGTGAGCTCCCCCGCCACCGGCTTGCAGTCAAAGCCGCCCATCTGCTGGAAATAGGTGAACTGCGTCACCTCCATCCCGTCACACCACACTTCCCAGCCGAGGCCCCAGGCGCCAAGCGTCGGGCTTTCCCAATCGTCCTCGACGAAGCGTATGTCGTGGAGCGTGAAGTCGATGCCGATGGCGGTGAGCGAGCCGAGGTAGAGGGACTGGAGGTCGGGCGGGCTCGGCTTCAGGATCACCTGATATTGGTAATAATGGCCGAGGCGGTTCGGGTTCTCGCCGTAGCGGCCGTCGGTGGGGCGGCGGCAGGGCTGGACGAAGGCGGCGTTCCACGGGTCGGGGCCGAGGGCGCGCAACGTGGTCGCCGGGTGGAAGGTGCCCGCCCCCATCTCCATATCATAGGGCTGGAGGATGACGCAGCCCTGGCGGCTCCAATAATCGTGGAGGGTCAGGATCAGCGACTGGAAGCTCGGGGGCTGGTCCACGGACGGGGCTTCGCACCTGCGGCAGGGAAGGGGCCTCGCCTTGGCGCAAAGACGCGGGAGCGGTCAAGCGGAGCGGCGGCGATTGACCGGAGGAGGCGTAGGCCGCAGAAGCTGGTGGACGGAGACGGGTGCAGGTTGGGTGAGGTCAGGGTGTTGAACATGTTCGCTTTTTCGCCGCTCAAGAGGCTTTTCGCCGCGTTCGTGCTGGCCTCCGCCTCCGCTGCCGCGGGACAGGCGCCGACACAGGATTACGAGCCTCGGCCGGCCATGTGGCTGCTCCAGGATGCCGACACCAAGATCTACCTGTTCGGGACGATCCACATATTGCCTAAGGGCTTCCGCTGGATCTCGCCGGCGGTGGAGCGGACGATCGGAGAGGCGGACGAGCTGGTGGTGGAGACTTCCACGCTGGACTCGGCCAACGCCCATTCCGCCACCGCGACGATGTTCCTCGACAGGCCGGTGCCGATCCTCAGCCGCGTGCCCGCGGAGAGCCGGAAGGCCCTCAAGGCAGCGATCCGTCGCTCGGGCATGCCGCGGCGCCACCTCGACCGGCTGCAGAGCTGGGCGGCCGCGATGGCGATCGGGGTGGGGACGATGCTCGAGGCCTATGGAGCCACGGATCCGGGCGAGATGCCGGGCGTGGAGGACGTGCTTGAGGAGCGGTTCCGGGAGGCCCGCAAGCCGATCCTCAGCGTCGAGAAGCCGCTTGACGTCGTCCTGTCGCTGAACGCGATGCCCGCAGAGGAGCAGTCCGAGCTGCTGGTATTCGGCCTGGACGAGCTCGGCGGCGAGAAAGAGGATATGGACGAGGACGACCGCGCCTGGGCCACGGGCAAGGCCGAGGCGCTGGCGCTCGACGAGGAGAAGGACTTCCCGGCCGCGCTCTACGAAGTGCTGCTCGTCCGGCGCAACGTGGCCTGGGCGGAGTGGCTGGAGCGGCGGCTGGAGCGGCCGGGGACAGCGCTGTTCGCGGTAGGCGCCGGGCACCTGGCGGGGCGGGATTCGGTCCAGAAGATGCTTGAGAAGCGCGGACTCAAGGTAAGCCGCGCCGACTGACGGAGGAATGACGATAATGTGGAATGTGCTGAAGAAAGCGGGCCTTGCCTTGCTGCTGCCGCTCGCGGCGTGCGCGAGCGGGACGGCGCCTCGCGCCGGGGCCTCCGCGGCTCCGAAGCCGGCGATGTGGAAGGTCGCCGACGAGGACACGACGGTCTATCTGTTCGGTACGTTCCACCTCCTCCCCGAGGGGCAGAAGTGGCGGACCGCGGCAATGGAGGCGGCGCTGGCGGAGGCGGACGAGCTGGTGCTGGAAGTCGCCAATGTCGACGACGCGAACGCCGCTGCGATGGGCATGATGAAGCTCGCCATGTCGCCCGGCCTGCCTCCGATCGCCGAGCGGGTGCCTGAGAATAAAAAAGCGGCGCTGAAGGCGGTGATCGCCGAGAGCGGGGTGCCCGAGGCGATGCTCGACCGGCTGGAAACCTGGGCCGCGGGCATGTCGCTGCTCGGAGTCACCTTCAAGCGGCTTGGGCTCGACCCGGATCTCGGAGTCGAGAAGCAGATCCAGGGGCCGTTCAAGGGCAGCGGCAAGCCGGTTCGCGGGCTCGAGACGGTCGAGCAGCAATTCGGCTTCTTCGACACGCTTTCGGAGGAGGCGCAGCGCGCCTTCCTTCTGAGCATCGTCGAGGACAGCGAGGAGACGCGCGCCCAGTTCAGGGCGATGCTCAGCGCCTGGGCGGCCGGCGACGTCAAGGGCATCGCCCGGACCTTCAACGACGAAGCGCAGATGTCGCCGGAGCTGAAGGCGGCGCTGCTTTCGAGGCGGAACTCCAAATGGGCGGAGTGGCTCGACGAGCGGATGGACCGGCCGGGGACGGTGTTCGTCGCGGTGGGCGCGGGTCACCTCGCGGGAAAGGACAGCGTCCAGAAGTTCCTGGCGAAGAAGGGCCTCAAGGCGGTGCGGGTGCAGTAGCCCCGCTCTTCTTGCGCTGAAGGCGCTTCTCCGCTACAGGCGTCGCTCCCCCGTTCATGGTCACTCCTGCGGGTCGTGAGGGTTGAAGTAGCATGATAAGCGACCTCGGCAACCCGTCCGAACTCGAGGGATCGGAACCTCCCCCGACGCACCAACAGGAGCGCTCCTGGATCGGCAGCAAGGGCTTCGCCATCGCCTTGGCCCTGAGCATCCTGCTGGTCTCGGCGGCCTCGCTGGTGTTCTCCCTGCAAACCGGCTCCGCATTGGATGCGCTGGTGAAGGAGAATGCGCGCCTGGTTCGCGCCAGCTCGACGCCTCTCCTGAGCTTCACCACCGGCAACGTCTCGGACGAAGGCGATCCGCAAATTTCATTCGAGGTGTCCAATTCGGGAACGGGCCCTGCGCGCATCGTCTGGTTTCAAATTCGTCACAACGGAGGCGTTCACGGTACCCTGCAGGCGCTGGCGGGGTCATCCGGCGCGCCCGTGACCAGCTTGAACACCACGAGTAAAGTCCTTGTGCACACTCTGCTGCGCGCGGGAGAGCAACGAAAAATCCTCATGTGGAACCGGCCTCGTCCAGACGCCGCTGAAGAATTAGCGGCTTGGCAGGCGGTTGAGCGGGATCGGTTCAACTATGAGGTTGAAGCGTGTTACTGCTCCCTGCTGCGCGAATGCTGGCAGTCGACGCTGGATGGCGACGAGCCCCGGCGGGTTAAGGAGTGCAGAACCGAAGGCCGCCCCAGCTTCGGCAACACGCGCGTTCTGCGGCGGGTCTCCGGGCAGCGGGGTGAGCCTTAGAATTGTGCAATGAGTGGGGCGCGCGTTCTCCCGCTTGTCCTTCGCCCGTGCTGGCTTGCTCCTGAGCTGTACCTCGCCTATAGGCGCCGCTCCCCCGTTCATGGTCATCCCTGGAGGCGTGAGCGCGGGCGTTTGAGCACAACCCCGTTTTTGGAGACATGCATATGAGCGAACAGCTTACGCTGTCGGCCGAGACGCGCGATCGGGCAGGCAAGGGAGCCTCCCGCGCAATGCGTCGTGAAGGCCGCGTCCCCGCCGTCGTCTACGGCAACAGAGAAGAGCCCCTTTCCATCCACCTGGAGGAAAAGGCGCTGGTGAAGGCGCTTTCGAGCGGCCACTTCATGAACTCGGTCGTGATGATCGATCATGCCGGCGGCACCGCCCGCACCCTTCCCAAGGACGTCCAGTTCCACCCGGTCACCGACCGGCCGCTGCATGTCGATTTCCTTCGCATCTCGGAGCATTCGACCGTCACGGTCAACGTTCCGATCCGCTTCACCGGCGAAGAGGAATGCCGCGGCATCAAGCGCGGCGGCGTCCTCAACGCCGTGCGCCACGAGCTCGAGCTGGTCTGCGACGCGGCCGAAATCCCGGAAGAGATCGAGATCAGCCTCAAGGGCCTCAATATCGGCGATTCGCTGCACATCTCGGCCATCACCCTGCCCAAGGGGGTCGAGCCCGCGATCACCGACCGCGACTTCACCATCGCGACGATCGTCCCCTCTTCCGGTTCCGTGATGGAAGCCGAGGATGCGGCGGCCGAGGCCGAGGCTCCGGCGGCGGACGAGGTCCCAGCGACCGACGCTACGCCGGGCGACGAGGACGAAGATCAGCCGACCCAGTCGCAGGACTGACGGCTTGTCGCTCCTGGGCTGGCTCGGCTCGCTCTTCAGCCCCAGGGCTGTCGAGCTTCCGGGCCAGCCCGAGGACGCTCCCGCCGCGGACGATTGGGGGGAGTTCCAACCGATGCAGATCTGGGTCGGCCTCGGCAATCCGGGCACGCAATATGCGCTGCACCGGCACAATGTCGGCTTCATGGCGGTCGACGCCATCGCCGAGATGCACGATTTCGAGCCGCCCAAGAAGGCCTTCCACGGATGGGCCCACCAAGGCCGCATCGGCTCGAACCGTATCCTGCTCCTCAAGCCCGCCACCTTCATGAACGACAGCGGCCGTTCCGTCCGGGCCGCGATGGACTTCTTCAAGCGGGAGACGGGCGACGTCACGATCTTCCACGACGAGCTCGACCTCGCCCCGTTCAAGGTGAAGGTGAAGACGGGCGGCGGCACGGCCGGCCATAACGGCCTGCGCTCCACCGACGCCCATATCGGCAATGCCTTCCGCCGGGTGCGGATCGGGATCGGCCATCCCGGCCACAAGGACAAGGTGACCCCCCACGTTCTCGGCAATTACGCCAAGGCCGAGCAGGACCGACTCGCCGACATGCTGGCAGCCATAGCCGCGGAGGCGGAATGGCTTGCCAAGGGCGATGACGCCCGCTTCATGAACGAGGTCGCGCTCAGGCTTCAGGATTAGCCGAACCCCTTGCTTCATAGGGCAAGCTGGCGCAGTTTTTGATCGTTAGGGGGAGATGATCATGACTAAATTGGACAGGCTCGGCCTTGCGGCGATCGTGCTCTTCGCGGGAGCGACTATCCTGCCTGCGGGGCCGGCGGCGGCGCAGCTGTCGCCGCAGGGAACCGGGAATTGTAAGCTCGGCGGCACCGTCACCGCCCGCGACGGCCGCACGGGCGTGGTGGACAAGGCGTCCGGAAACAGCTGCTGGGTCAAGTTCTCAGACGGCACCCGCGACTATTTCCAGCAATGGATGTTAACGCCTGCTCGCGCCGGCTCCGGCGGCAGCAAGCAGGCGCCCGGCCGCAGCGCAAACGCCGGGGCCAATGCGAGCGGCGGAGGCAAGGCTCCCGACGGAAACTATCAATGTTATGGCGGAGCGGCGGGGAACATGCGCATCACGATCCGCGGCGGCCGCTGGAACGAATTCTATGCGGCTGCGATACCGGGCGGCAAAGTGGGGATATCCTCCCGTCCTAACGGTAAGCCTTATTACATGCTCTGCGAACGGCGCTGACCGCCGCCTGCGGAAAGCTCGACAGCGGGGGCCCCACCGAGTTTATGACCGAGGTGGCGACGCGCCTTCCGGGGTGACGGGGGCGCGCTGCTCCACGCCTGCTTTGATCCGGGCCTCGATCTTGCGAAGTGCGGATATGTCGTTGCTCGGATCGGCGGAGAGTACGAGGAAGTCCGCTTCGCAGCCCGGCTCGAAGCAGCCGATGCGGCGCTGCGGGAAGAGCTTGCCGCCGGTCGCGAGCGCGATCTCGAGCGCCTCTTCGCGGCTGAGCGCTCCGATCTTCACCAGGTGCTCGACTTCCTCGAATATCTCTCCGGTACCGTCGGTGCCGATGAGGAACTTCGCTCCGGCCTCCTTCAGCAGCCGGATGTTCCGCGCCTGCACGGCGAGCACGCGCTTCCGGAAGGCCTTCTCGGCTTCCGAGCTTGTGCCGTCGTCTCCTCGCGCGGCTATGGAATAAGTCGGCACCAGCAACATTCCCGATTTCGCGACGAGAGCGGCGTCGGCCTGCGTCAAAGTGCGGCGCTTCAGGTCGTCCTCTGTGCGCACACCATAGGCCGGGAGGTGCGCCGCCACCGCCGCTCCGCTCAAAGCCGCGACCTTGAGGTCGGAGACGGTCTCGACATGGACGGCGACGAATAGTCCCCGCTGCCGGGCGGCGGTGACGAGGTAAGGCAGGTTCACCGGGTTCAGGCCCTTCTCGCCATAGAACTTAGAGTCGTCGCGTCTGCGTGCATAATCCTCGGAGTTGAGGAGATATGCTTTGACGAAATCCGCCTTCTGCCTCTTCAGGCGATCGAGAGAGGCATCGATCTCGGGCCGGTCGCGGCCATAGTGGAAGGCGTTGCCGAGGAAGTCCTTCAGCGTTTTGCCCTTGTAGGCCCACTTGCTCAGCTGCTCGACGTAGAGATACTCGGGATGGCCGCCCGGCTCGGTGATCCCCCCCTGCGAGACGCGAACATCGAAGCTGTCCTTGCGCGCATAGAATCGCAGGGCCGCGTCATCCATGATGATCGTGTTGGGGTTCCAGACATAGAAGACGCCCTGCTCCAGGAAGGACCAGCTCTGCTTCGGCGTCGGGCTGGTCAGGTGCGCGTGGGCATTGCCATAGGCAGGAACGACGAAGCGGCCCGACAAGTCCAGCCGCTCGGCCCCGGGCGCCGCCTCGGACGGGTCGACGAACCGACCCTGGCGCACCGCGAGCGTCCGCCGCTCGAACCCTCTGCCGGTCCACACCGCGGCATTCTCGTATATTATTGCATCGCCAGCACTGAGCCGCGTCGCGGCATCGTGCCAACGGCCCTTCAGCATGACCCCCGCGATACGCCGCGTGTTCGAAATATCCTCCAGCGGATTGCCGTCGAGCAGAAGCAGGTTCGCCACAGCGCCTTCGCGGATAGCACCCTCGTCGGGACGCCCGAGGAAACGGGCGGGGTTGCGTGTGGCGGTCGCCAGCGCGTCCCACGGCGAGAGCCCCGCATGGACCATCATCTCCAACTCCTTGTGGAGGCTGCTTCCATGCCAAAGGCATTCGTTCGGAACATCGCTTCCTGCCAGCAGCGGAACGCCAGCCGCGTGGAGCTCGCGCACCAGATCGAAGACGAGCCGATCCGCCTCGTCGCGCGCGGCGGGCGCCGAGTCGATCGACTCCAGCGAGCCCTCGCACGCCTTGCGCAGACGCTCGGGCAGGCGTGCCAGGTCCTCCGGCCGGGTCCAGCGGCCGCCCTTCACCTCGTTCACGAGCATCGGGGTGACCCAGGTGCCTCGCTCGGCCATGCGCCGGTAGAGCGCGGCGCAGGCGGCTTGATCGCGCTTCGCCCACCAGCGGCGGGTCTCCTCGAAGCGGCCCGGATAGCCGTTCCTGATCCAGGCGTTGAGCGCAGCCGGAACCGCCTTCTGGCCGTGGGGAATGCAATCCTTGACGAGCTGAAGCCCGGCATGCTCGACGCTCTTCTGACCGGCGGCCGAGACGTGCTCGAGGCTGAGCTTGAAAGGGACGTGCCCGACGAGCGGTAGCCCCCGCTCCTTTCCAACGGCGGCCACGGCCGCGAACCGGTCGGCGGAGAGATTGTTGTAGACCTTGAGGAAATCGACGCCCGCGTCCGCCAGACGGGTTGCCGCCGCTCCGGCTTCTTCGGCCGTCGCAAGCGGGAGCGCCATCTTCTGCATCCATGGCTGCCGCGGCCCGTCGAGCAGCGGCCCCGTCCCCACCAGTTGCGGGAGAGCCTCCGGGGCCGACGCGCTACGCGCGGCGGCGAGCTCCTCCAGGGTGCTTCCAAGGTCTCGAACGCCCACGATGCCATTGGCGAGATAGAGCGGCAGCGTCTCGCGCGAGGGCTGCTCGACTCCTGTGAGGGCGTGAACATGCATGTCCCACAGGCCGGGCAGGAGATACTTGCCCCTGCCCTCGATAACGTGCGCGGCCCTGGCGCCTCGCAGGGTTCCACTCCTGACGACTGCCGCGATCCTTCCGTCGGCGATCAGCACGTCCCGCGCCCTGAGCGAGCCGGGCTTGTCCATCGGAATGACCGTGACGTTCCGGATCAGCGTACCTCCGCTCGGTGGCGTCTGCACGGACGCGCAGCCGAGGAGAGGAAGGGCGGATGAAATCACCAGTAGCCTGCTGAGGATTCCGCCGCCGCTGTCCGCTTTCATATTCACCTCGTCCCGTTCCTGTGCGGGCGAGGGTAAGGCTCAGAACGGTCGTGCGGCTGGAAATCGGCGAACGGGCAGCCGCCGCCGGTGAACGGGCACGCCCCGCGGGCTAGATGACCCGGTCGCGCAGCAGCTTAGTCCCTGCGCGGCTCGCCTGCACGACTTCGCCATTCTCCATATGGAGCAGCAGGCGTCCGCCGCCCGCCGGTTCGGCGCGGACCAGGCGATCGACGTTGATGATCCGCGAGCGATGAACGCGGATGAAGCTGCCGCCGTCGAGCGCCGCCTCGAAGTCGGCGAGGGTCATCCGGACCAGATGCGACCCGTCCAAGGTGCCGACCTCCGCATAATCGTCCGCTCCGGTGATGGTGACGATCCGGCCAACGTCCACGGGGTGGATCTCGTCCCCGCGCCGGATGAAGTAGCGGCCGAGCCCCGGCGCCCGGCCACCCGCCGCGGTCTCCCCGTCGGCGACGACGAAGCTCGGCAGTCCCGGATCCGCCCGGACCTGCACCAGGGCCGCAATGAGCGCATAGACCGCGAGGCCCTGGAGAAACTGCCATGCCATGGCTGAACCGGGGAAGAAGGCTCGGACGGTGAATTCGGTGAAGGAATCGCCGTTGGAGACGCCGATCAGGACCATCAGCAGCCAGTACCAGAAAAGTGAAAAGGCGCAGGCCAGCACAAGGTGAAGCGCGAGCGCGGGGAGCAGGCGCATCTTGGCAATGTAGCGCCTCAGGAACGGCAGGACTGCCGCCGTAAGGACCCCTAGCGCGATCAGATTGCGTAGCGACGAGACGGCACTTTGGAGGAGCCCATGACCAACGGCCAGGAAAACCGTGAAATAGGCGAGGAAGACAAGCAGCAGCGCCAGGGTGACGAAATGCCTGTCGCTCAGGCGCTCGCGCGGTGGGCTCGCTGTTCCCTGTGGCTCCGGCATGGACCCTAGCTACAAGCCCGCCGGGCGCGAAGTCCATCCGCCAGCGGCTGGATGAACAAGGCCGCTTCGGGAACTCCCGCCCCTCCTCCGGCTTTTGCTTGCCGCAACAGGAAGAGGAACGGACATGAAGGCGCCCTTCAGCGCAATTTTGGCAGCGGCCCTGCTCACGGCGTGCGCGACCGGTTCGGATCGCCGCGGCGGCGACGCCTATACGCCGGGCAAGGAGCTGGTGGGGCGAACGGTGACTCTCGAGACCGCGAAGGGGCAGGTGTCGCAGCTTCACTTTCAGGACGACGGGGAGGTCGAGGCTCAGTTCGGGGAAAGCCGGGTGCAGGGGAACTGGACGGCGACCGGGCGGCTGCTCTGCTTCTCCTGGTCCGGAAGCTCGCGCGAATGCTGGCCTTATTCGGCGCCCTTCCAGCGCGGACGGACCGTCACCCTTACGAGCGACCGCGGCAATGTGGTGAAGGTGACGCTGCGCTAAGGCTGGGCCTGGACGCGGAATCGGCCCGGTAGAAATCCACCTGCATCCGCGTCTGGGGATAGCGGTTCGACACGGGGGCCCCTTCTCACTAGCGCCTGAGTTCGTCGCTCCGGCCGCCGAATAACCTAAAGCCTCGGGAAACAGGTTGCTTTTGTCGGCCGCTGGGCAGATTGTCCTTATCGAGGGGGACTACGGAACATGCGCCAGCTAGCATTGCCTTTGCCACTGCTCTGCTGCGTCCTGCTTGCCGCCTGCGGCGGCGGCGGCGGCGGCGGCGGCCCATCGCCCCTGCCGGCGCCACCACCACCACCCCCACCGCCC
>DASWOC010000004.1:0-6242 GCA_036398895.1 Allosphingosinicella sp.
AGGCTCGCTCAGTACCGCCAGCTTCGACAGCGACCTTGAGGCCGCGATGAACGGCACGCTCGACGCGAGCGAAGCGGTGCTGTTCACCGCAAACAGCGGCGACCTTGCGGGCAGGCTGTTCCTCGTCGTCGATGAGAACGGAACCGCCGGATACCAGGCCGGCGAAGACTATGTCATCGAACTGGCGAACACGCCGGTGCCGATGCAGCCGGTGAGCGACTTCATCGTCTGAAGGAAACGTTGGGGGCGACGCGAGGCACCGGTCAAGGGCGGAGACAGGAACTCACATCCCGAGTACCCTCGCCCCTGGCGAATGCCCCGAGTGGTCGGACGAATATAGGCCTGAAGACCATCGGCGATTTGTCCCTCAGCGCTGCTTGATCCTGCCGAATACCGTTCTTGAGGGAGGAGGTTCGCCCAATTCGACCCAGGGCAGGTCATCGAAGGGGGGAACGTACCCCCGCCGGCGGTAAAGCTGCTCCCCAATTTCGAACGCTATGCTCCGGTCGTTCACGAAAGCGGTGTGGCTCGCATCATCGACCCCGCGGGTGCGATGCTGTCCCTTTCCGTCCATGCTGATGCCCTTTCATCCGACTTCGGGCGATAGAAGCATCAGCCGATCTGTCTTAGATGGGAAGCGAGGCGCCTGCTTACGAGGTGTGAGCCGGTCTCAAAGCATTCGACTTGCTAAGTAGCGCAAGTGACGCGAGGCGTGCGGCCTGGCTTTCCGGGGTCTTCATACCCATATCGAGGTCATCACCTGCGTTTCCCGCAAGCGTCCTGTGACAGAGAGACCCAGTGCTCTCGCTTGCACGGCTAAGGTGACCCCATGGAAAAGAAATACTGGATCGGGCGCAAGCGCGCGTCGATGGCGATGGCGCGTGGGGCGACGGGCGAAGCCCGCCTCATCCATTACGAGCTCGCAGGCCTCTACAGCATAAGGGCCGCGCAATCCGCCGCCGCCGGCGAGACGGGGGGAAGCGGCGAAGGCGCCATGCTACATCTGCCCAACCCTTCCTCGCTCGAGCTCCTTCCCCCAGATTCGCGCCACGAAGACGGATTCGAAGCCCGACGCGATCCCGAACGAAGCCGGGAGGAAGGCCGATGAGCCGAAGCTTCTTCAGCAACGCGTGATTGGGCCACGTCCTGATGGGCCTTCGTTGCTGGTTCCACCCGGATCTCGAAGGGCTGGAACGACCGGAGCCCTGAGCCCGGCGCAGACCCGCAGGTGGAAGACGATGACCCTAAGGAGTCCCGCTAAAAGCCAGCCTTTTTCCACATGCGGGCCAACAAGGCCCTGTCGCTGGGACTGAGCGCGGTGCCCGCCGCGACGGTGAGCCGGCGACGCGCGTCGTCGCGGCGTCCGACACGCCAAAGGGCGTCTGCCCAGAGCATCTGCAATTTCCCCCAGCGCGGCGCCCGCTCGGCGGCGCTTTCATAGGCAGCGGACGCCGCCTCGACCTTCCCCTGCCGCGCCAAAGCGTCGCCGAGTAGCCGAAGCGGCTCTGCCCAGCCCGGGCCTTTGCGGTGCGCGAGCTGGGCCTGGGAGATCGCGCGGTTGGTGTCGCCGCGCACCATGAGGGCTTCCGCCCAGGCCTGGTGCGCGAGCGGGAGTGACGGGGCGCGGGCGACTGCGTGCGCGAAAAGCGCATCGCTCTCGCCATGGCGTCCGGCGTAGGCGGCGATGAGGCCTCGCGTGCGCAAGGCTGAATCGTGGCGCATCGGGAGCGGAGCGACCGCCGCCGCGGCCTCCTGCGCACGGCCGGTGCGGGCGAGCGCGGTGGCGAGCGGCAGACGCACAGCGTCCGCCCAATTCTTGGCAGTGCGCCGGTCGCGGGTTGTAAGATCCGGCTTCTCGAGCCTGCGCAGGGCCGCCTGCAGCCTCAGCTCCAGCTCCGCCGCCTCGGCTGGCCAATCTCCGGCAGCCATGGCATGGAGGAGCCGGAGGCTCGGCAGCAACCCGTAACGGGCTTCGAGCTCCGCGCGCTTCGCCGGATCGAGGTAACCCGCTGAATCGAGCGTCGCGCGCGCGGCGCCGAAGTCGTGCAGCTCGGCCAGCGACTGCGCCGCCTCGAAGGGACGCAGAGCGAGGTTCACGACATCGGCAGCATCTTCGAGCGCCGACGTCCTGATCCGTGCCGCGCCGCCGATGTCACCGACGAGGTCGGCAGCCTCCGCTGCGGCGTCCTTCCCGTAGCCGACCGCGTGGAGCGGGTTGTAATCCTCCTGCCCCTTCCGGAATGCCGCGGCGGCCCGCCTGAACAGGCCCAGCGCCTCCTCCTCGTTGCCGGCTCCGAGGGCGTAATAAGGCAGGTTGCCGATCGCCGGCAGGAAGTCAGGACGCAGGCGGAGCGTGCGTTCGTAGATCGCCTTCGACTGAGCGTCGGAGGCCCCGTCCAGCGCGAGCCCGTGCATCGCCCAGAGGCGCTCCTTGAGGTCCGGCGAGCGGGAAAGCTCGGTCAGCACCTCCCGACGCTCCGCCCAGCCCTCGCTGCCGGTGAGGATCACGGAGTAGCGATAGGGCTGGGTCTCCCGGAAGATCGCGAGCGCCGCCTGCTGCATCAGCGCTTCGAGATCGGCTTCCGTGCCCTCGACGCGCCCCGACGCGGCGGCGCCTGTGCGGAAGGCGATCGCGACCCGGCCGTCGGCGAGCCGCACAATCTCTCCGCTGAGCCGGGTCTCCGAGCCGAGCCAGTCGCGTAGCTCGCGCCGCAGCTCTCCGAGGGAGACTCCGGCATAAGGGACTTCGACCCCGCTGTCCTCGCCCCAGCTCTTGTCGTAGCTCGAAGGCGCTCGGGCGGACTGGGTGGAGGCTTCGATGGCGTTCAGGCGGTCGAGCAGCTGCGCCGCGACGACCGCGCCGGTGAAGCCGCGCCGCTCCATCTCCGGCGGAACGGCGAAAGCCTCGACGACCATACCGTCGGCTTCCGCCGCCGACCAGACGAAGATGCCGACGGCGCCGAGCAAGACGATCCCCGCCAGCGCGGTCAGCCCCTTGAGCATTGCGCCGACGCGCTCGCCGATGATCTGCCAGCCGCGATGGCGCAGGTCGGCCCGGGCCAGCACTTCCTGCGCGTCGATCAGCCGCGCCTGCTTCTCGAGAACGTCGCGCGCTTCGTTGGTGCCGCGATTCTCGCGCATGGCGATCTCGACCGGCTCCGGCGTGTCGGGATCACGGCGGACGCTGCGGGCGCGCCTAGACGCAGGCTTAGCCTTGATGAGGTCGACGTCGGCCATAGAGCCTCCCCCCTGGAAGCGATCGGGAGCGTAACGCATTTGACGCAATCCGCCAGCCCCCGGTGCGGGCACCTGCCACGTCGTCGTCCATACAAGCGCCGGTGAACGCGGGTCGCTGAGCCTGCTCGACGGCTACAGCGCCCTACCCGGTTCATCTCGCCAGGATGGTACCATAGGGCACCGCCTCGTCCCGATATCGAAGGCTGCGACGGGGGATGCATGAGCTAGCGCTCAGCCTCTAGCCCGCGCTCGGCGCCTCGCCCACCGCCGGCAAGGTGAGATAGTGGAGCCGCCTCACCTCCATCCGCCCCCGCACGACCGTGTTGAGGACGAGTCCGACGGCGAAGCTGAGGGCGGCGACGATCATCAGGCCGGTGATCAGGATCGCGGTCGGGAAGCGGGGGACGAGGCCGGTCTCGGCATAGGTGATTGCGAGCGGTATCCCCAGCGCGATCGCCAGCGCCGCCAGGAATAGGGCGATCCCGCCGTAGAAAAGGACCGGCCGCTCGATACGGAACAGGTGCAGGATCGTCCGCATGATCCGCCATCCGTCGCGCCAAGTGGAGAGCTTGGAGTGGGAGCCTTCCGGGCGGGCGCCGTAGGCGGTGACGATTTCGGCGACCGGCATCGCGAGCTCGAGCGCGTGGACGCTGATCTCCGTCTCGATCTCGAAGCCGCGGGAGAGGGCCGGAAAGCTCTTCACGAAGCGGCGCGAGAAGACTCGGTAGCCGGAGAAGATGTCGCTGAAGCTTCGGCCGAACAGTCCGGCGAGAAGACCCGTGAAGAGGCGGTTGCCGAGCCGGTGACCGCGGCGATAGGCCTCCTCGACCTCGGAGCGGCGGGCGCCCACCACCATGTCGAGCCGCTCGTCCACCAGGCGCCGGACGAGCTCGGGCGCGGCGGAGGCGTCGTAGGTCGAATCGCCGTCGGCCATGACGTAGACGTCCGCCTCGACGTCCGCGAACATCCGCCTTACGACGTGGCCCTTGCCCTGCATCCGTTCCTCGCGGACGATCGCGCCGGCGGCCGCGGCGACGTCGCGGGTGCGGTCGCGGCTGTTATTGTCGAAGACGTAGATTTGCGCGCCGGGCAGCGCTTCGCGGAAGCCTGCGACGGTCCGGGCGACCGCCGCCTCCTCGTTATAGCAAGGGAGGAGGACGGCGATTCGAAGCTGATCCACTGATGCGCCCTCTGATGAGCGGGATCTCAGTCCTTGCTCTTCGCCTTCTTAGCCGCGGGCTTCTTCTTGGGGGAAGTGGCTTCCTCGGCCGCCGGCGCGGGAGCGTCCGCCTTCTTCGCCTTCGCCTTCTTCGCCGGCTTCTCGTCCGCTGGCGCGGCCGCCTCGGCCTTCTCGGCCTTCTTCGCCTTCTTGGCCTTGGGCGCGTGATCGTGACCATGATCGCAATCGGGGCCGTGGACATGATCCGTCTCGGCGGATTCAATCTCCGCCTGCAACACGTCCCGAGTCACCGTCCGATCACTGATCTCTGCCCTCGCGAACAGGAAATCCACCACCTTGTCCTCGAACAACGGCGCCCTAAGCTGGGCGGCGGCCATGGGTTCCTGGCGGATATAGTCGACGAAGCGCTGGCGGTCCTCGGGGCGGTATTGCTGGGCGGCCTGCATGACGAGCTGGCTCATCTCCTGCTCGGAGATCATGATGCCGTGCTTCGTCCCGATCTCCGACAGGAGCAGTCCGAGGCGCACGCGGCGCTCCGCGATCGAGCGATACTCGCCGCGCTCGCTCTCCATCTCCGCCCGAGCGGCCTCGGGGTCGGGCTCGTGGCTCGCCTCATGCTCGAGCTGCTGCCAGATCTGCGCGAACTCGGCCTCCACCATTGACGGCGGAACCTCGAAATCGTGGGCGGCCGCGAGCTGGTCGAGAAGCTTACGCTTCATGTGCGTGCGCGTGAGGCCGTTCAGCTCCTGCTCCACCTGCCCCTTCAGAAGCTCGCGAAGCTGCCCAAGGCCCTCAAGCCCCATCGACTGGGCGAACGCATCGTCCACCGCCGTGTCGCGCGGCTTTTGGACCTCTCCGACCGTCACCTCGAACACCGCCTCGCGGCCCTTCAGATAAGCGACCGGATAATCCTGCGGGAAAGTGACGTTGAGCGTCCGCTGCTCATTCGCCTTCGCGCCGACAAGCTGGTCCTCGAAGCCCGGGATGAGCCGGCCCGAGCCGAGCTCGACCCGCATCGATTCGCCCTTGCCGCCCTCGAACGGCTCGCCGTCGGCCTTGCCCTCATAGTCGATGACGAGAAGGTCGCCGGTCGCGGCCGCATAGTCCGCGGGCGCCGGCTCGAAGCTCTTCTGCCCCTCGGCCAGGCGAGCCACGGCCTCGTTGATCTCGGCGTCCGTCGGCTCCACAAGGAGCCGCTCGAGCTTCAGGCCGTCGATCTTCGGCTCCGGAACCTCCGGAAGCGTCTCGAGCTCGACCGCGACCACCGCGTCCTTGCCGGGCTCGCCTTCCTCGAGCCGGACGGACGGCTGCATGGCGGGGCGAAGCTTCTGCTCGGCGAGAAGCTTCTGAACGCCCTCCTGGACGGCGCTGTTCAGAGCCTCCTGCTCGATCGCCGGCCCGTGCATCTTGCGCACGAGGTTGGCGGGCACCTTGCCGGGGCGGAAGCCGGGCATGCGGATCTGCGGAGCGACCTTCCTGAGCTCGCCGTCGACGCGGGCGTCGATATCCTTCTTGGGGATGGTGATCCGGTAGGCGCGCTTCAGGCCCTGGTTCAACGTCTCGACAGTCTGCATGATCTGGTCTTCATCTCGCTAATTAGGTGAACCCGCGCTTGCGCGAGGTGCCCCGGCCACAACCGTCCCCCGGACGGTTGTGAGTCCGGGCGCACCAGCTTCGGCAGCCGCAACCGTCCACCGGACGGTGTTGCGGGTGCCGAAGCTGGTGCGGGCGAAGGGACTCGAACCCCCACATCTTTCGATACTGGAACCTAAATCCAGCGCGTCTACCAGTTCCGCCACGCCCGCCGGGCCGCCGGTCGCGCGGG
>DASWOC010000005.1:0-145748 GCA_036398895.1 Allosphingosinicella sp.
GAGCCAGCCGACCTTCCAGCCCGTCAGCGCGAAAATCTTGCCGGCCGAACCCACCTTCACCGTGCGCTCGCCCATGCCCGGCAGGCGAGACAAAGGCAGGTGCGTGCGGCCATCGAAGATCACATGCTCCCACACTTCGTCGCTAAGCGCGACTAGGTCGTGACGCCTGCACAGATCGGCCACCAGCCCGAGCTCCTCCGCGTCGAAGGCGCGGGCGGTGGGATTGTGGGGATTGTTGAAGATGAGGAGCCGGGTGCGCTCGGTCACCGCCTCGGCAAGCGCTTGCTCGGTGATCCGCCAATCCGGCGGCGTGAGGCGCACGAAGCGCGGCACGCCCCCTGCGCGCTTCACCATGGGCACATAAGCGTCGTAGAGCGGCTGGAAGAGCAGGACCTCGTCGCCCGGTTCGATGAGAGCCATGATCGCCGAGGCGAGAGCCTCCGTCGCGCCGGAGGTGACGGTCACCTGCGCGGCGGCGACCTCAAGCCCCTGGTGCCGCCGGTAATGCTCCGCCACCGCCTCGCGAAGCTCGGCAAGCCCGAGCATCGGCGCATATTGGTTCGAGCCGCGGAGAACCGCCTCCGCCGCTCGCTCGAGCACGTCCTGAGGCCAGCCGAAGTCAGGGAAGCCCTGTCCCAGATTCACCGCTCCATGCTCCGTCGCGAGCGCGGACATGTGGGCGAAGATCGATGTGGGAAGGTTGGCGAAGAGAGGGTTCATGAACCGGCCGCTAGCATGGGCTGGGGAAAGGTGCACCTACCACCAAAGCGGTACAGGTTGGGCTGTTCGCGCTTCTCTCGCGCAGATAAGGTTCACCCTTCGACTCGGGGGGGCACGAGATGATTGAAATCGACAACGTGGGCGACGTGGATCCGTGGTTTGCGGCGGGGAGCCCGACACCGGCAAGTTTCCTTGGAATAGACCTCAGGAGCTTCACGTCACGGTTGATCGCGGCGCCGCTGCGCGACTGCGCCTTCCTGGGCTGCGAGCTGGAGGAACAACTCTCCTCAGCCGCCTTGAAGGCGGGCGCCTTCATCGTGCCCGAGCGGCCGGGCCTCCCCTTCCGGATGTTCCGCCCGATCTATTCAGTGGCCGACATCTACAGCGGCTTCGACCCGCAAGTCCCCGGAAGCTGGCAGACGAGCTTCGATCATTCCGCCTACAGCTGGTTCATGGACCCGGCGACGAAGGCGCCGAGGCAGATCGGGCTTGCCGACCGGATGGCGGCCCGGACCCACGATGCCGCCATGGAGCGGGCGATCGGCCGCTTCCTCGCCGCTTTCCCCGGCCGAGCCGTCGCCTTCATGGGCGGCCACGACCGGGACCGGACCGACGCCGGCTACCGCAAGGTAGCGGCGCTCGCGCGGGAGCTTCGCCGCACGGGCCGGATGATCATCACCGGCGGCGGCCCCGGCTTCATGGAAGCGGCCAATCTGGGCGCTTTCCTGGCGCCCTATCCCGACGGAGAGCTGGACTCCTCGCTCGCCACCCTCTCCGCGGCCCCAAGCTACAGGCAGACGCACGACTGGCTGAGGACCGCCTGCGAGGTTCGGACGCGGCTTCTCGGCGACTGGAAGGCGGCGGAGCGCCCGGAAAGCAGCAATCTCGGAATTCCGACCTGGCTCTATGGTCACGAGCCGCCGAACCTCTTCTCCAGCCATATCGGCAAGTTCTTCTTCAACAGCCTGCGCGAGGACGGCCTCGTTACGATCGCCGACGGCGGAATCGTGTTCGCGGAGGGCAATGCCGGCACGGTCCAGGAAATCTTCCAGGACGTCACTCAGAATTATTACCGGCCGGCCGGCCTTGCCCCGACACCGATGGTGCTCTTCAACTCGACGCCCGGCTTCTGGAACCTTCCCTGCGATCAGGTGGTGGACCCGGCCCGCAAGAAGCCGGTCCACCAGCTCCTCTCGCAGCTGGCGGGCGAGCGGGCGGCGAGCGCTTTCGACTCCGCGGTCCTGCTGGAGGAGGATCCGGCGAAGATCGTCCAGTTCCTGACGCGCACGGCGCCGTTGCGTGCTGGAGGCGAAGCGGAAGCGGGGCCGACCAAAGGCGAGCTGTGGCAGGCAGGCTTCGCCTGACGCGCGATCCTACAGCCGCTCCATGAAGGCCATTGCCGCGGCTGGGTTGCGCAGCTTGGCGCCCGAGATGAAGAAGACGTAGGTGTCGCGAGGCTGCGCGGGCACGGGCTCAGCGACATAGGGGAGGCCCGGCGGGCTTTCGCCCTTTGCCCAAGCCTTCGCCACCCCTGCCCAGCGGTCCAGCGCCTGCGGTGGGTAGCCGGTCGGCTCCTCCTCCCGTGCGCACATCAACCGGGCATAAGCGAAGTCGCCGGAAAGGTCCGCCACGCACGGGAAGTCGTCGGAATCGCCGAAGACGATCGCCACTCCCGCCTCGCGGCACATGGCGACGAAGGCGGGGTCGCGGAAGCTTTCGTGGCGCGCCTCGATGGCGTGGCGAAGCTTCACTCCGTTTTGGGTGGCCGGAAGCAGCTTCAGGAAGGCTCCGAAGTCGGCGGGGTCGAACTTCTTGGTGGCCATGAACTGCCAGAGAATCGGTCCCAGCTTTTCGCCAAGCTCCACGATCCCCTGCGCGCAGAAGCGCTCCACCCCTTCCCCGCCCTCGCTCAGCACCTTCTTCATCGTGCAGAAGCGCGACGCCTTCACGGCGAAGCGGAAGCCGTCGGGTACCGCCTTCGCCCAGCGCTCGAACAACTCCGGCTTCTGCAGCTTGTAGTAGGTGGCGTTGATCTCGATCGCGCTGAGCCTGCCTGCCGCATGTTCCAGCTGCTTCGACTTGGGCAGCTTGGGCGGGTAGAAAGTCTCGCGCCAGGGATCATAGTCCCAGCCGCCGATGCCGACGCGGATCGTTCCGGATGCCATGGCTCCCGCCTAGCAAGTCGAACCGTAATGCGGCTAGTCCAGCATCTAATGCATGTTGTTGCATAATTATGCATGAACAGGCATGGGCGCTCTCCCATGATTCGTGTCGGCATCCTTGGAGCGTCGGGCTTTGTCGGAGCGGAGCTGCTGAGGCTCTGCGCGGGGCATCCGGAGCTGCGCCCGACGAAGCTGTTCGGGAGCAGCCGCGCCGGGGAAGCGTTGGAGGCGGTGCATCCGCAGCTTGCGCTCGCTTATCCGGGGGCGGTGCTGAATAGCTATGCAGCCGACGCGCTCGAGGATGTGGACCTGCTGTTCGCCGCCCTGCCGCACGGCGAGTCGCAGGCGGTGGCTCGGGACGCGATCGAGCGGGGGATTCCCTTCGTCGATCTCGGAGCGGACTTCCGGTTGAAAGACGCGGCGGATTACGAGCGCTGGTACCATGAACCGCACCGCGCGCCAGAGCTGATCGACCGCTTCGTCTACGGAATTCCGGAGCTCAACCGGGCGGAGATTGCGGCTTCGAAGACGGTGGCCGCGGCCGGTTGCTACGCAACAGCGGCGATCCTGGCGCTGAAGCCGCTGATGCCGCTGGTCGAGCCGGAGAGCCTCGTGGTGGACTCCGCCTCGGGCGTCAGCGGAGCGGGCAAGGCGCTCAAGACCGAGACGCATTTCGCGACCGTCGATGAGAGCTTCACCGCCTACGGCCTCCTTACCCACCGCCATACGGCGGAGATGGAGATGGCGCTGGGCGGGCGGGTGTTGTTCACGCCGCACCTCGTGCCGATGAACCGCGGGATCCTCGCCACCTGCTACGGTGTGGCGAAGGGGCCGTGCGACCCACTCGCTGCGCTTGGGGACGCTTATGCGGGCGAGCCGTTCATCCGCGTCTCCGAGCAGCCGCCGGCGACGAAATGGACCCAGGGCTCCAACGCCGTCCACCTCACCGCCCGCTACGACGAGCGGACCGGGCGGGTGCTGGCGATCGCGGCGCTCGACAATCTCGTGAAAGGAGCCGCCGGCCAGATGATCCAGTGCGCCAATCTCATGCTCGGCCTGCCGGAAACGGCTGGGCTGCCGGTCGCGGGGATGTACCCGTGAGCGTCACCGCGGCCGAGGGCTTCGTCGCGGCAGGCTGCCATGCCGGGATCAAGCGGCGGCGGCACGACATGGCCTTGGTGGCGACCGAGGACCGGCGGCCGGTCGCGGCGGCGGCGGTCTTCACCCAGAACAAGTTCGTGGCGCCGCCCGTCATCCTCTCCCGCCGAACGCTGGCGGAGAATAAAGGGCGGGCGAGCGCCATCATCGTCAATTCGGGCAACGCCAATGCCGGAACCGGCGCGGCAGGGCTTGCCGACGCGGAGGCGATGGCGGCGGAGGCGGCGAAGGCGCTCGGCGTTGCGGCCGACGAGGTGCTGGTCTGCTCGACCGGGATCATCGGCACCCCACTGCCGATGGAGAAGATCCTCGCCGCGACTCCGAAGCTGGCGAAGAAGCTGTCGGCGGAGGGCGCCTCGGACGCGGCGAAGGGAATCCTCACCACCGATCACAGGCAGAAGGAGGCGCTGGTTCGCGGCTCCACCTTCACGCTCGGCGGAATGGCCAAGGGCTGCGGGATGATCGCGCCGAACATGGCGACGATGCTCGCCTTCCTTACCACCGACGCCGATGTCACGGCGGAGGAGATGACGGCGATCCTTCGCGACGCCGCCGACCGGACGTTCAACACCTTGAACGTGGACGGAGCGACCTCGACCAACGACACGGTGATCCTCCTCGCCTCCGGGTGGCGCGGCCGGCCGGACCTCGCTGAGTTCGCCGTCGCGGTGCACAAGGTCTGCGAGGACCTCACCTTCCAGATGGCCCGCGACGCCGAGGGCATGACGAAGATGGTCGCGCTTCGGGTGACCGGCGCGGCCTCGGACGCGGAGGCTCGTATCGCCGCCAAGAACATCGCCGAGAACAACCTCGTCAAATGCAGCTGGTATGGCGGCGATCCTTATTGGGGCCGCCTGCTCGCCGCCGCCGGATCGTCGGGCGTGGCTTTCGAGGCGGAGAAGACGGAAGTCGCTTATGGCGGGACCGTCGTGTCGCGCGGCGGCACCAATGCCGAGCACGATGATGAGGCGGTCGCCAAGCATATGAAGGGCGAGCGGATCGAGATCGAAGTGGCGCTCGGCCTCGGCTCCGGCACCGCTCAGGTGATCGGGATCGACCTCGGCCCCGGCTACATCCAGGAGAATTCGAAGACGTCATGATCGACGCCGCCCACACCGCACGGGTCCTCGTCCAGGCCCTTCCCTACATCCAGCGCTTCGCTGGCCGCTCGGTGGTGGTGAAGCTGGGCGGGGCGGCGCTTGACGCGGAGCTCGACCGCGCTCTGGCTCAGGACGTGCTCCTCCTGCGCTCGGTCGGGATGCGGGTCGTCCTCGTCCACGGTGGGGGGCCGCAGGTGGACGAGATGATGCGCCGGCTCGACATGAAGCCGGAGTTTCGCGACGGTCTTCGAGTGACCAACGCCGACACGCTCGATGTCGTGCGAATGGTGCTGGTCGGCAAGATCAACCGGGACCTCGTTGGAACGATCAACCGCGAGGCGGCCGAGGA
This sequence comes from Allosphingosinicella sp., assembly GCA_036398895.1. Lineage (GTDB taxonomy): Bacteria > Pseudomonadota > Alphaproteobacteria > Sphingomonadales > Sphingomonadaceae > Allosphingosinicella. The sequence continues at coordinate 5,490 of DASWOC010000005.1, forward strand.
GCCGGTCGCGGTGGGCGTGTCTGGCGAGGATGGCGGGCTTCTAACCGCGACGCCCAAGGAATCCTCCCTCGGATTCGTCGGTGACGTCAGCCACGTCCGCGCCTCGGTGCTCAACCGGCTGCTCGACGAGGGGCTGACCCCGGTCGTCTCCACGATTGGCGCCGACGAGACCGGCCAACCCTACAACATCAATGCCGACGAAGCCGCGCGCGCCATCGCGGTGGCCATGGCGGCCGAGAAGATCGTCTATCTGACAGCCGCCCCGGGGCTGCTGGAGGACGTGAACGACGAGACCAGCCTAGTGCCCCGCCTCACCTCCGCGGAGCTCAACGCGCGGCTGGAGAGCGGCACCGTCGGCAAGGGCATGATCCCAAAGCTCCGGGCTTGCGCGGAGGCGGTGGACGGCGGCGTTGGCACGGCGCACATCATCGACGGGCGAGTGCCGCATGCTTTGCTCATCGAGCTGCTCACCGACGAGGGAATCGGGACGATGGTGAAGAGGGAGAGGAATTGGTGAGCCGCCTCCTCACCCTCGCCGATGTCGGCCCGGAGGGGCTGGCCGAGATATTAGCTCTGTCGGAGCGTCGGGACCTGGGGCGGCCGCTCGAAGGGGAAGGCGTCGCGCTCCTCTTCCAGAAGCCTTCGGCCCGCACCCGCAACTCGATGGAGATGGCGGTCGTCCAGCTCGGCGGTCATCCGATCTACATCCAAAAGGAGGAGGTCGGCCTCGGCACGCGCGAGACGGCGGAGGACGTAGCGCGCACCCTCGCCTGCTATCACCGGGCGATCGCCGCCCGGGTCATGGACCATCAGGATTTGGAGCGGATGAGCGCCGCCACCGACCGGCCGCTCCTCAACATGCTTTCCGACAAGGCGCACCCGCTGCAGGCGCTGGCGGACGTGCTGACGGTGAAGCAATTGCTCGGCCGCATCGAGGGCGTGCGGATCGCCTATGTTGGGGACGGGGACAACAATGTCTGCCGCTCGCTGGCGGAGGCCTGCTCGATGCTCGGCGCCGAGCTGACGATCGCCAGCCCGCAAGGCTACGGCCTGGAGGCCCCGCCTGCGGGCGTTAGGCAGGTGGTTGATCCGGTGGAAGCCGTGGAGGGCGCTCAGATCGTCTACACCGACGTGTGGGTCTCGATGGGGCAGGATTCCGAAGTGGACGCCCGGCGGGCTGCGTTCCTGCCTTATAAGGTAGACGGGGATTTGATGGCCCGCAGCGACGAGGCCCGCTTCCTCCACTGCCTCCCCGCCCACCGCGGCCAGGAAGTAACGGCGGAGGTGATCGACGGGCGGGCGAGTGCGGTCTGGCAGCAGGCGGAGAACCGGATGCATACAGCGCGCGGGGCGCTGGCGTGGCTGACGGGGGTGCGGCCGTGACCGAAGCCCGCGCGCGCCGGCAAAAGGCAATCGCCGATTTGATCCGGGCCGAGCCGCTCGGCAGCCAGGAGGAAGTGACCGCTCGACTGCGCGACCTCGGCTTCGCGGCGACCCAGGCGACGGTGTCCCGCGATCTTGATTCCATGGGCGCCATCAAGGTGAAGCGCGGCGGCGCGACCAGCTATGCGCTTCCCGATCAGATCGGCGACAGCGACTGGGCGGCGGGGAGGCTCAAGCGCATCCTGGCCGAATGGATGCTATCCGTCGAAGCGGCGGGCAACCTGCTCGTCATGAGAACTCCGCCGGGCTCCGCCCACCTCGTCGGGCTGGCGCTCGACCAGGCGAAGCTGGAGGAGGTCGCCGGCACGATCTGCGGCGACGACACCTTGTTCATCGCGCTCCGCGACGAGGTGGTGCCGCCCGCCATGGCCAATTATTTCCGCAAGCTCTCGCAGGAATCCTCATGACCCTTCCGCCTCCTAAGAAGGTGGTGCTCGCTTATTCGGGCGGCCTCGACACCTCGATCATCCTCAAATGGCTTCAGACGGAATATCGGGCGGAGGTCGTGACGTTCACCGCCGATCTCGGACAAGGCGAGGAGGTCGAACCGGCGCGGCGCAAGGCAGAGTTGCTCGGAATTCGGCCCGAGAACATCTTTATCGAGGACCTGCGCGAGGAGTTCGTCCGCGACTACGTCTTCCCGATGTTCCGGGCGAACACCGTCTATGAGGGGCAGTATCTGCTCGGCACCTCAATCGCGCGGCCGCTGATTGCCAAGCGGCAGATCGAGATCGCGCGGAAGGTGGGCGCCGACGCGGTCTGCCACGGCGCGACCGGCAAGGGAAACGACCAGGTCCGCTTCGAGCTCGGCTATTACGCTCTGGAGCCGGATATAAGGGTGGTCGCGCCCTGGCGGGAATGGGAGTTTGCGAGCCGGGAGCAGCTCATCGCCTTCGCCGAGCAGCACCAGATCCCGATCTCCAAGGACAAGAGGGGCGAAGCGCCCTTTTCGGTGGACGCGAACCTTCTCCACAGCTCCTCGGAAGGCAAGGTGCTGGAGGACCCGGCCGTTGAAGCGCCGGAATATGTGCACCAGCGGACCATCTCTCCCGAGGAGGCGCCCGACAAGGCGACAGTGATCGAGATCGGCTTCGACGGCGGTGACCCCGTTTCGATTGATGGTGAAGCTTTGTCTCCCGCGACCCTGCTGGCGCGCCTCAACGATCTTGGCCGCGACAATGGGATCGGCCGGCTCGACCTGGTCGAGAACCGCTTCGTGGGAATGAAGTCGCGCGGCGTGTATGAGACTCCGGGCGGCACGATCCTGCTCGCCGCACATCGCGGGATCGAATCCATCACCCTCGACCGCGGAGCGATGCACCTCAAGGACGAGCTGATGCCGCGCTATGCGGAGCTCATCTACAACGGCTTCTGGTTCGCGCCGGAGCGCGAGATGCTCCAGGCGGCGATAGATAAGAGCCAGGAGCATGTGACGGGGACGGTGCGAGTGAAGCTCTACAAGGGTAACGCGACGGTGGTTGGACGCGATAGCCCGCTGGCCCTCTACGACCAGGATCTCGTCACCTTCGAGGAAGGCTCAAGCAGTTACGACCAGCGGGACGCTGCTGGCTTCATCCGGCTCAACGCGCTGCGCCTTCGCATCGCCGAGCAGCGTGCGCGCAAGACTATTTCTTAGCTCAGAGACTTCCTCGCCGCTTTGATCTGCTCCCGCACCCGGTCAGGGGCGGTGCCGCCGTAGCTGGTGCGGCTGCGGACGGAGGCGTCTACCGTGAGGACCGAGTAAATGCGCTCATCGAGGCGCGCGTCGATCTGGCGCAGCGCATCCAGTGACAGGTCCACGAGGCCGCAGCCCTTCTCCTCCGCCAGCTTCACCGCACTGCCGGTAATGTGGTGCGCCTCACGGAAAGGAACACCGGCCTCCCTCACCAACCAGTCGGCGAGGTCGGTCGCGGTGGAGAAGCCGACATCGGCCGCGGCGCGCATTCGATCGGTACGGAAGGCGGTCTGCTCCACCATTCCCGCCAGCGCCTGGAGCGAGAGCATGAGGAGGTCGTGCGCCTCGAAGACGGGTGGCTTATCGTCCTGCATGTCCTTCGAATAAGCGAGCGGCAGGCCCTTCATCGTCGTGACCAGCGAGACCATCGCGCCCGCGATTCGGCCGGAATGGCCGCGCACCAGCTCGGCCGCGTCGGGGTTGCGCTTCTGCGGCATGATCGAGGAGCCGGTGGAGAAGGCGTCCGGAAGGGTGACGAAGCCGAAAGGCTGGCTCGCCCAGACGATCAGCTCCTCCGCCAGTCGGGAGAGATGGAGCGCGCACTGAGTCGCGGCCATCAGGTAGTCCAGCGCGAAGTCTCGATCGGAGACGCTGTCGAGGCTGTTCGCCGTCGGCCGGTCGAAGCCGAGCGCGGCGGCCGTGGCGTCCCGGTCGATCGGGAAGCCGGTTCCGGCAAGGGCGGCGGCGCCGAGCGGGCATTCGTTGAGGCGGCGCCGAGCATCGGCGAAGCGCGACCGGTCACGCCGAAGCATTTCGTAATAAGCGATCAGATGATGGCCGAGAGTTACCGGCTGGGCTGCCTGGAGGTGGGTGAAGCCAGGCATGACGCTTTCCGCATGCTCTTCGGCACGGGCGACGAGCACGCGCTGGAAGGCGGTGAGCGCCGCATCCGCCTCGTCGATCGCTCCCCGCACCCACAGTCGGAAGTCGGTCGCGACCTGATCGTTGCGTGAGCGGGCTGTGTGGAGGCGGCCGGCGGCGGGGCCGACCAGCTCGTGGAGGCGGGCCTCCACATGCATGTGGATGTCCTCGAGGGCGGGATCCTCGGGCACGCCTTTCAGCGAATATTCGTCGTGGATGCGCTCCAGCCCCTCGGCGATGGCGCTGGCATCGGCGTCGGAGACGATGCCCTGCGTCTCCAGCATGGCGACATGGGCAATCGAGGCGGCGATGTCCTCGCGCCACAGGCGCTTGTCGAAGCCGATCGACGCGTTAATCTCGCGCATCAAAGCGGCGGGCCCGCCGCCGAAGCGGCCGCCCCACATCAGGTTCGACTTGAATTTCTCGTCGGCGACGGTGGCTCTCCTCTCCTCATGAGGGGTAGGCGATACGGCTGCGGCTCTCAAGGAGCCTCCGTTTCGGACGCGCTCGGAGGCGTCACCGCGTTGCTTGTCGTCCGGATGGGGCCTAACCTTTCGGCCTAACGTGGGGGGGGGGGGGCGATGCAGGATCCGGCGGTCAATGGAGTGGTGAGCGCGGCCAAGGCAGCGTCGCTGGCGGCGGATCTCGGAATTACGCTGGAGGCGCTGGCGCTTCAGCTCGTCCCTTTCGCTCAGAAATATGCGGTGGTGCCAGTTTCGGATTTCCATGTTGGAGCGGTCAGCATCGGCCTCAGCGGCGCGCTCTATTACGGCGGGAACCTGGAGGTGGCGGGGCAGGCGCTTAGCTTCACCGTCCATGCCGAGCAGGCATCGCTCGCCAATGCCTGGATAAATGGAGAGCAGGGCCTGAGCGCGCTGGCCATTTCCGCGGCCCCCTGCGGCTATTGCCGGCAGTTCCTCTATGAGCTGGTCGACGCCTCGACCCTCTCCATCGTGCTCCCGAACCAGGCTCCACAGCTTCTGACCTGGTACTTGCCGGACGCCTTCGGGCCTCACGACCTGGGGGTGCAGGGCGGGCTGATGCAGCCGCAGGCAAACGGCCTCGCCGTCTCGCAGCCGCTCGACAATGTGGGCCAGGCGGCGCTGGCCGCGGCCAATGCCTCCTACAGCCCCTATACCGGCACATTCGCAGGAGTAGCGCTGGCGACGGCCGACGGAGTCATCGCCACCGGACGGTATGCCGAGAACGCAGCTTATAATCCGAGCATGTCGCCGCTCGAAGCCGCGCTTTCGCAGCTCGTCTTCCACGGCCGATCTTTCTCCGACATTATCGAGGCGGTGCTGGTGGAGGCGCAAGGGCGGGCGAGCCAGATCGGCGCGACTCAGGCGGTGCTCTCCGCCGTAAGCGCGGTGTCCCTGCAGGTCTTCACGGCCGAGAAGGCCTGAAAGCGGCGGCGCTAGAAGGTGTAGACGCAGTCCCTCTGAGGCGCGCCGTTGCGGCTTCCCAAGTAGAGGTCTTTCAACACCAGTTTTCCTCCCGACAGCTCGGCTTCTCCGTCGAGATCCAGGCCCGGGGGTGTGAAATTGCCGCCTTTTACCGTCAGTAGGATGCGCCGCGTCGCCGGGTCGAAGCTGTAGGTGCCCCAATAGTCCTTGTAGGTCTCGAAGGGCATGAAGGTGACGGAGAAGCCGTTGCCGGGGGTGAACTCGAGCTCTCGCACGGGGTCCTGCACCTGGCATCCGGCGAGCGCTTGTTGCGAATAGCGCCCGGTGAGGACGGTCTCGTCTTTGCCGACCACCTTGAACTCGGCAAGAACCGGCTTGTCCGCGTACTTGAAACTCACTCGCACAGCCGATCCCGGCGCCGCATCCGGCGCGAAGGTCAGCGAGGTGCGGTCGGGGCTCAGGGCGGCGGGGCCGGTCACTGCCCAGTCGCTCACGCATTTTAGAGGCACATCGCGCGTGCCGAACGGGGCCTGGTCTATCGTCGGCGTCACCTTCACGGTGGCGCCCTGGCGGTAGACCTGGGTGTCGGTGGCCAGAAAGGCGAAGCGGTAGTTGCCGGGATAGCAGTCGGGATCAGGCGGCTCCGGAGGCGGGGGGACCATCTTTGCCCTCTGCTCGGCGATCATCAGCGCCTGCCTCAGCGTCTTGACGGGTCGCCCCGCGATCCGCCGGCCCGGGCTGTAGTGGATATCGAAGATGCTGGGCCAGCTGCCCCGCCAGAAGTCCAGCCTGTCGACCCGGTTGCCGGCCCGCACCTCGACGAACATGCGCGACCCGCCTCTGTACCAGGTTCGTCCCGGCTCGCAGCCTGCCGCGGGATCGCCTGACGTCAGGCGTGCGAGCTCGGCGCCGGCCTCGCCGCCCGGGAGCTGCTCGAGCGAGCTTCGGATGGAGTCCACGAACAGCGCTTCACTGTCATAAGGATCGGCGCTGCGCTCCGCCTCGCAGAACTGGCGCGCCAAGCTGACGAGCCGCTCACGTTCCGCGCCCGCTCGCATCTCCTTCATGGGCACGCAGCCGGCCAGCGTGAGGGAAAGGGCAGCGGCGGCAACGGCAAGGCGCATGTTTCGCATTCCCCCCGATAAGGCTCCCTAGTGAGCTCAAGAACAGGCTGGCTTCATTCGCCCCGGTTCACAAGCGGCTAAATGCCTCTATCCTCGGCAACATGCCGACCGAGGAAGGAGACGCCCCGCTCAGCCGATCGCAATCAGTGGCAGCTGAGCCACCGATATGTGCACTCTGCGAAGAACAGCCCAGCGAGCCCGGGCAGCCTCTATGCGCCCGCTGTCGCTCCCATCAGCGCAGGCTCGCCTGGATCGAGGCTGTTGGAGCCGGCCTCTTCTTCGTGGCTCTCGCGGCGCTCCTCTTCCTGCTGGGACGCTGGTACGCCGGCTGAAGCCCCGGAAGCTGCGCGAATGCGGTTCGGCAGCAGCGCGGCGCTCAGCATGTAGCCGAGCACCGCGCTTCCGCCGTAGCCGACGAGAGGGGTCGGGTAATTGCCGAGCGCCGCTGCCACGACGATCCCCAACCAGCACCCGCCGAAGGCCAGGAGAACCGGCCGCTCGCTTGGCGCTCCTCGCACAGCGATCGCCGATGGCACGACGAGAGCGACCGCTCCGGCGACCACGGCAAAACCAGCAGCCAGGTGGACGTCGAAGGCGGTGTAGAGGATCCGATCCACGAATGGGACCGCCGGCAGCGCATCCGGCCTCAGCAGCGTCCACCCGAAGGTCATAACTGCACCAACTGCCGCGATGATGGAAAGGCGGCTCCGCCTGGAAAGAAGAGGGGCGAGGAGCCCCACCGCAAGCACGCCCGCCATGGCGCGGTCAGGCTGCACCGCCAGTGCCAAGGCTGCGACGATCATTCCAAATGTCCCCATCGCATCGGGCTGCCGCGCATAGAGGACGAGCATGACCGGCAGGACGATGAGGCTGACCTGCAGGTTGAGTGGCCCGAAGCTCACCCAGCGTGCTGCGCCGTCGACGCCGAGGCCGAACAGTGCCGTCAGCAGCAAAGATGCCGCGAGCGCGAGGGTCACCGCTCCGGTGCCCGTCAGTTGCGAACTCGCCGCGCGGCCGAGCGCGAGCCACAGGCTCGCCCCGAGCACCAGCGCCGCAAGGTTCATCAGCATGTACCGGGAGGGGGCCCCTGCCGCCGACATGTAGGCGATACCCAGCCCGACGGCGCCCGCACCGCAGATGAGACCGAGTAAACGAGGTCGCGCCGAAATACGGTTCATAGCCGGGGAGCTCCAGATTGAAGGCACGCGGGGAAGTCGCCGCAGCCAAGAGAGATTGCAGGCTGGCGGCAACGCCAAGGGTCAGGATCGATTGCCGCGCGACGCGACAGCTTCGATCTCGACAAGCGCTCCCGGAAGCACCAGCTCGCTTACCACAGTAGAGCGAACGGGATACGGCTCCGCAAACCGGCTCGCATAGGCTTGGTTGAAGGCGGCGAAATCCTTCGAGTCCGTCAACCAGATGGTGGTTTTCACGACATCAGCCAGGGTGAGCCCCGCGGCGGTGAGCAGAGCCTCAATACGGTCGACGACCTCGTGCGTCTGCTCGACGACCCCGTCGCCGACGATGCCGCCCCCAGGCCCGACCGCAATTTGTCCGGACAGGAACAGGAAGTCGCCCGCGGAGCGAGAGGAGGAGAGCGGAAGTGTCGGCATGTTCATCTTTCCCAATGATTGAAGATGCCCCGTAGCGCACGGCTCCGTGATCGCGCTACCTAGCGAACGAGTCACTTGTTCCGAAAGCTTGGCTGGGGCGGCAGGATTCGAACCTGCGAATGCCGGTACCAAAAACCGGTGCCTTACCACTTGGCGACGCCCCAGCAGCGCGGGCGCTTATAGCCGCCGCGCGCGCTCCGAAAAGCCCTAGCTGTTGGAAAGGCGCCGGTTGGCGAGGTCGAGATAGTCCTTGCGCAGCTGAAGCGTCATCTCGCCCACCTCGAAGCGCCACGGCCCCGCCTCGGCCACCGGGGTCACCTCCGCCGCGCTGCCGGTCAGGAAGAATTGCTCGAACCCCTCCAGCTCCTCCGGCCAGATCGCCCGCTCCACCACTTCGATGCCGCGCCGTTGGGCGAGCTCGATCACCGTCTGGCGGGTGATCCCGTTCAGGAAGCAGTCGGGCATGGGTGTGTGGAGGCGGCCCTCCTTTACGAAAAAGGCGTTGGCGCCCGTCGCCTCCGCCACCTGGCCGCGCCAGTCGAACATCAAAGCGTCGTCATACCCCTTCGCCTGCGCCTGGTGCCGGGCGAGGGTGCAGATCATGTAGAGCCCCGCCGCCTTCGACTCCGTGGGTGCCGTATAGGGCGCGGGCCGCCGCCATTTCGAGATGTCGAGCCGAAGCCCCTTGGCGATCGCCTCCTCCCCGAAATAGGCCGGCCAGGCCCAGCAGGCGATGGCGAGGTGGATCTTCGCCTTCTGAGCCGAGACGCCCATCTGCTCGGAGCCGCGCCAGGCGAGCGGGCGCATGTAAGCGTCCTCCAGGCCGCTGTCGGCGAGCACTTCGCGGCAGGCCGCGTCGATCTCCTCCACGCTCCAGGGAATCTCGAAGCCGAGCAGCTCCGCGCTCTTCCTCAGACGGCGGCTGTGATCGGTGAGCCGGAACACCTCGCCGCCATAGGCGCGCTGCCCCTCGAAGACCGACGAAGCGTAATGGAGCGCGTGGGTGAGGACGTGGACGTTCGCCTCGCGCCAGGGGACCAGCTTCCCGTCCAGCCAGATGGAGCCGTCACGGTCGTCATAGCTGCGCTGGTCGATCATCTTGGTTCCCGGCTGGTGCGGAAGGCGGGATACGGCTCGCCTCCGGGAGCGTCAACTTGCGCGATTTCAGCGGCCTTCAGTCTCGGCGAGCACCCACTCGGCATAAGGCGCATGGGCGTGGGCGATCGGCCAGACGACGGCCGCGGGGACGTCGTAGGTGTGGAGCTCGGCGATGCGGGCGATCAGCGCTTCCGCCCTGTCTGCCGCTGTCTTGAAAAGGGCGGGATGCTCGGCGCCCTCCTCGATCGCACCCTGCCAGCGATAGACGGAGCGGCAGGGGGCAAGGAAGTTCACGCACGCCGCGAGCCTCTCCTCCACCACCGTTCGCCCGACGCGGTCCGCCTCTTCTGCCGAACCGAAGGTGGCATAGACGGTGACGATGCCGCTCACGCGCGCAGCTCGGCCAGCCGGTGGGAGGCGAGGACCGTCGCTCCGAGCAGGAGGACGGCCATTCCCTGATGGGCGACGGCGATCTCCAGCTCCACTCCGCTGAGCAACGTGAAGATGCCGAGGAGTATCTGAACGGCGAGCGCCAGGACGAGCGCGGTCGCCGCCGTTCGAGCGCCGCGGCGCCAGGCGGCGGCGGCGAGGAGCAGGGACGTAGCGGCCACCACGAATGCCAGCCAGCGGTGGACGAATTGAACCATAATGGGGTTGTCGACGAAGTTGCTGATGAAAGGCTTCAGCATCGGCGTTTCCGACGGGAACCACTCCTCCCCCATCTTGGGCCAGCTGGAATAGGCAAAGCCCGCCTCGAGGCCCGCGACGTAGGCGCCGAACAGGAATTGGAGAAAGAGGAGGGACAAAGCCCAGATGCCGACGGTGGGCACCCGCACGGCGGGAGCGGCCGAGAGGCGGGCGAGCCTCAGGAGGTCAAGCGCGACCCAGACCAGCGCGGCGAAGATGAGGAGCGCCAGCAGCAGGTGGACCGCGAGCCGGATGTGGCTCACGTCCGGCCGCTCCACCAGGCCCGAGGCGACCATCCACCAACCGATCGCCCCCTGAAGGCCGCCGAGCGCCAGCAGCGCCACCAGCTTCCAGCCATAGCCTTTGGGGATCGCCCGCTTCAGCGCAAACCAGGCAAGCGGGAGCGCGAAGGCGAGCCCGATCAGCCGCCCGAGCAAACGGTGCACATATTCCCAGAAGTAGATGTTCTTGAACTCAACGAGGCTCATGCCGCTGTTGACGAGCTGATATTGCGGGCTCTGCCGGTAAAGCGCGAAGGCCTCTTCCCAGGCTTCGTCACTCATCGGCGGGATGGCTCCGGAAACCGGCTCCCAGCGGACAATCGAGAGGCCCGACTCGGTGAGGCGGGTGATCCCACCCACGACGACCATTACGAACACGAGCGCCGCGACGGCCAGCAGCCAAAGGGCTATGGCGCGGGGCCGCGCGGCCTCGGCAGTGGCAGGGGAAGCAGCGGCGGTGGCCATGGCGCGCCTATGGCCGAGGCGGAGGCGCTTGCCAACGGAGTCGGCGGCCGCTCAGGCTTCCTCGTCCAGTGGCGCCGCCGCTCCGCCCTCGAGCGGCGGGTTGGGCCGGTCGGGCTCCGCCATGGCGGGAGCACTGCCCTCGTCGCGGCTTTTCGGGTGCCAGGGCGGCGTCGGCTTCACCCGGCGCCGCTTCACTCGCCGGAGGAGGTCTGCGAAGTCGGTGCGTCTCGCCACCGTTACGATGTGGTGCGGACCGGCCACGCTTCAACATGTCCTGCACGGCCACGAAACTTTTTCAAATATGTTATGTTGTATCTTTACGGCTGCGATATTATAGAAGCTGCAGCTGAAAGGGTGGCGGTTAAACGTGTTTGCGGGTGTCGGCAGAGAAGGAGCGATGGACCGGGTAGCGATTGCGCTCTCCGGCCTTTGCCTCGTCCATTGCCTGGCCAGCGCGATCTTCGTCGCCATGCTGGCGTCCGCGGGCGGGCTGCTGCTCGATCCGATCATTCACGAGATCGGCCTCGTCATGGCCATCGGCCTCGGCATCCTCGCCCTTGGGCGCGGGATCGTCGACCACGGCTTCATGATGCCCTCGGCCATTGGCGGCCTCGGGCTGGGCGTGATGGCCGGCTCACTCGGAATGGGGCATGAGAGCGGAAGCACCGTCTATACCGTCCTAGGCGTCGCGATCCTGGCGCTCGGCCACGACCTCAACCGCCGCGCCGTCATCTAGGCCCCCGCCTTGCCCCGGTGGCGGGGAAGGCTTACCTTGCCGCCATGGCGCACGACCATCATCACCACAGCCACGAGGGCGCCTCGCTGATGAGCGCCGCCCAGGGCACCATGGAGCGCTCGGGCGAGCAATGGACCCAGATGCGGGCCGCCGTCTTCGAAGCGCTCGCCGCGTTCGACAAGCCCGCCTCGGCTTATGACATCGCCGACAAGGTGAGCCAGGCACAGGGGCGGCGCGTCGCCGCGAACAGCGTCTACCGGATCCTCGATCTCTTCGTCGGCGCGAACCTCGCCCGCCGCGTCGAGAGCGCCAACGCCTATGTGGCGAACGACCATCCCGACTGCCTGCACGACTGCATCTTCCTGATCTGCGACACGTGCGGCAACACCACCCACCTCGACGACGACAAGCTTTCGGGCGGAGTCCGCGCCGCGGCTAAGGAGGCGGGATTCTCGCCTCAGCGACCGGTGATCGAGGTCCGCGGCACCTGCCCCGAATGCAAGGACCCCTGAGCGCCTGCACGGCGCCTGCACGGGAAGAGCATTCGACAGCGACGGCCCTTTTGGGCTAGCGAGCCTGCACCCCGAGGACCATAGGCCAGCCATGAACGATCGCCCGCAAACGCCGCTCCTCGATACGGTGGCGACGCCCGAAGAGCTTCGGCGCCTGCAGCCCGAACAGCTGCGCCAGCTGGCGGACGAGCTTCGGGAAGAGACGATCTCCGCCGTATCCGTGACCGGCGGGCACCTCGGCGCCGGCCTCGGCGTCGTCGAGCTGACGGTGGCGCTTCACTACGTCTTCAACACGCCGGACGACCGGCTGATCTGGGACGTCGGCCACCAGGCCTACCCGCACAAGATCCTGACAGGCCGCCGGGACCGGATCCGCACCTTGCGCCAGGGAGGCGGCCTCTCCGGCTTCACCAAGCGGAGCGAGAGCGAATACGACCCGTTCGGAGCCGCGCACAGCTCCACCTCCATCTCGGCCGCGCTCGGCTTCGCGGTAGCGAACAAGCTTGCGGGGACGCCCGGCAAGGGCATCGCGGTGATCGGCGACGGCGCGATGTCGGCCGGAATGGCCTATGAGGCGATGAACAATGCCGAGCAGGCGGGCAACCGGCTGGTCGTCATCCTCAACGACAACGACATGTCAATCGCGCCGCCGGTCGGGGGGCTCTCCAACTATCTCGCGCGCCTCGTTTCATCCGGAAAGTACCTCACCGTCCGCCACCTCGCGCAGCGTTTCGCGAGGAAGCTCCCCGACGGGCTTCACCGGGCGGCGCGCAAGGTGGAGGAATATGCGCGCGGAATGGCGACGGGCGGCACGCTCTTCGAGGAGCTCGGCTTCTATTATGTGGGACCGGTGGACGGCCATGATGTCGACCTGCTCGTCAAGATCCTCGAAAATGTCCGCGACGCCGACGAGGGGCCGATGCTGGTCCACGTCGTTACCAAGAAGGGCAAGGGCTACGGCCCGGCCGAGGCGGCGGCCGACAAATATCACGGCGTCCAGAAGTTCGACGTGATCTCGGGCGTGCAGGCGAAGGCCGAGCCGGGCCCACCGAGCTACACCGGCGTCTTCGCCAAGGCCCTCACGTCCGAGGCAGAGCGGGACGAGAAGGTGGTCGCGATCACCGCCGCGATGCCGTCCGGCACCGGGCTCGACAAATTCGCGACCAAGTTCCCGGAGCGCACCTTTGACGTCGGCATAGCCGAGCAGCACGCCGTCACCTTCGCGGCCGGGCTGGCGGCGCAGGGTTACCGGCCCTTCTGCGCCATCTATTCGACATTCCTGCAGCGCGCCTACGACCAGGTGGTGCACGACGTAGCGATCCAGAACCTGCCCGTGCGCTTCGCGATGGACCGAGCGGGGCTGGTCGGAGCCGACGGCGCCACGCACGCGGGGAGCTTCGATCTCGCCTACCTGTGCACCCTTCCCAACATGGTCGTGATGGCCGCGGCGGACGAGGCCGAGCTCGTCCACATGGTCCACACCATGGCGCTCCACGACAGCGGCCCGAGCGCGGTCCGCTACCCGCGCGGCAACGGCGTCGGAGTGCCGCTCCCTGAGACGCCCCAGCGGCTCGAGATCGGCAAAGGCAGGATCGTTCGGGAGGGACGCCAGGTGGCGATCCTCTCCTTGGGCACCCGCCTGGAAGAGGCGCTGAAGGCCGCCGACGCGCTCGAGGCCCGCGGCCTGTCCACCACCGTCGCCGATCTCCGCTTCGCCAAGCCGCTCGACGAGGCGCTGATCCGCCGCCTTCTCACCAGCCACGAAGTAGCGGTGACGGTCGAGGAGGCAGCCGTGGGCGGTTTCGGAGCCCATGTGCTCACTCTGGCGAGCGACGAAGGGCTGATCGACGCGGGGCTGAAGCTGCGCACCTTGCGCCTGCCGGACACCTTCCAGGATCAGGACAAGCCGGAAAGGCAATATGAGGAAGCCGGGCTCGACGCGGCCGGGATCGTTTCGGCGGTCCTGAAGGCGCTCCGCCACAACAGCGCCGCCGTGGCCGAAGGCGCCAGGGCCTAGATATGCAAAAGCCGCCGGAAAGCCGGCGGCTTGCAAAGCTCCAGTCTCGGCGCCGACCTTAGATGAGGACGGTGGCGACGACGAGAACCTGGGCGACGAGGGCGACGACGCTGGCCGCCACAATCTCCACGATGCGCATGTTCTGCTCCTTCGGTTGGGGGAGCCGTTTCACTCCCGTAACCGCTATTTAAGCTTGGCGCCCCTATTCTCAACTGCAAAGGTAGAGATCGTAGATTGCAGTTTCTGCAACCGCTTCTCCACTCCGGTTGCTGCCGCTAAGGTCCGCTCATGGCCAAGACCCGCGCCGACCAGCTTCTCGTCGACCGCGGCCTGGCGGAGAGCCGAAGCAAGGCTCAGGCGCTGATCCTCGCCGGCCTGGTCTTCTCCCACGAACGCAAGCTGGAGAAAGCGGGCCAGCCGCTCGCGCCGGACACTCCGATCGAGGTTCGGGGGCGTGAGCATCCCTGGGCGTCGCGCGGCGGGATCAAGCTCGCGCACGCGCTGGACCATTTCGGCTGGGACGTGACCGGAACGGTGGCGCTGGACGTGGGGGCCTCGACCGGCGGCTTCACGGACGTGCTCCTGCAGCGGGGCGCGGCGAAGGTCTTCGCCATCGATGTCGGCACCAACCAGCTGGCGTGGAAGCTTCGGCAGGACCCGCGCGTCATGGTCCATGAGCAGACCAACGCCCGCTATCTCACCGCCGGCGTCGTGACCGAGCCAGTCGATCTCATCGTCTGCGATGCCAGCTTCATCTCCCTCGCCAAGGTGCTTGATGCCGCCCTCGGCTTCGCTAAGCCGGGCGGGAGGCTTATCGCCCTGGTGAAGCCGCAGTTCGAGGCGGAGCGGTCGGAGATCGGTAAAGGCGGTGTCGTCCACGACCCGGCAGTGCACGAGCGGGTCTGCACAGCTGCGGCGGAGTGGGTGCGCTCGCGCGGCTGGACCGTGGAAGGCGTGGTGCCGAGCCCGATCACCGGCCCCGAAGGCAATGTCGAGTTCCTGCTCGCGGCGAGGAAGGGGGAATGACGCCCCATTTCACCCTGCTCGATTGGGCGATCGTCGCCGCCTACATCCTGCTTCTCGCCGCCGCCGGGCTGCTCTCGACGCGCCGGCAGCGGGACGCGGAGGATTATTTCCTTGCCGGGCACCGGGTGCCGATCTGGCTGGTCGCGATCTCCGTCCTCTCCACCACCCAGTCGGCGGCCACGTTCCTCGGGGCGCCCGATTACGGCTATCGCGGCGACTACACCTACCTCACCAGCTATCTGGGGCCGCTGATCGCCGCCTTCCTGGTGGCGCGGTTCCTCATCCCCCGCTTCTACGCGCTCGGGGTCACCACCGTTTACGAGCTTCTGAAGCACCGCTTCGACGAGACGGCGATGAGGGCGGCGGCGGGCATGTACCTGGTCGGCCGGATCTTCGCGAGCGGAGCCCGCCTCTACCTTGCCGCCATCGCGGTCTCGATGATCGTCTTCACCAACATTGCGCCTGCGAGCGTCCTCGCCGCCTCAGCTATTCTCGTCGTGGTCGGCATCGCCTTCACCTATCTCGGCGGCCTGAGGTCGGTGATCTGGACCGACCTGGTGCAGGTCGTCCTCTACCTGGGCGCGGCACTGATCGTTCTGTGCCTGCTCCGGGCCAGCATCCCCGCTTCCGCTTCGGAGATCTTCAGCGGCCTCGCGTCCACTCCGGAAGGCGGGAACAAGCTGAGGCTGATCGACCTCTCGCTGGATCCCGGAGCGCCATTCTCGCTTGCGGCGACGCTCACGGGCATCACTTTGCTGTTCGTCGCGAGCATGGGGCTCGACCAGGACATCAGCCAGCGCTTCCTCGCCTGCTCGAACGCGGACGAAGGGCGGCGCGCCCTCTACGCCTCGGTCCTCGCCTCGATCCCGGTCGTGCTGCTGTTCCTGGCGATCGGATCGCTCCTCTACGTGGTCTACGACCGTCCGGACCTGATGGGCGGCGCCGGCGGCCACGCGGCGGCGGGCGAGTTTCAGGGCGAGAAGATCACCATCTTCATGCACTATATATTGACGCAGGTGCCGCCGGGTGTGCGCGGCCTCGTCGCGGTGGGGGTGCTGGCGGCGGCCGCGGTCAATTCCGGCCTCATCTCCATGGCGTCCGTCCTGATCCAGGACTTCTACCGCCCATGGATGGAGCGGCGGCGGCCGAAGCCCGAAGAGCATTATGTCCGCGCCGGCCGGATCGGAATGCTCGTGCTCGCCGTGGCGCTGCTCGGCATGTCGGTCCTGTGCTATTATTGGCAGCGCTATACGGAAACGCCTCTGCTCGAATTCGCCCTCGGCGTCATGACCTTCGCCTATTCGGGGCTTCTCGGCGTCTATTTCACCGCCCTCTTCACCCGCCGCGGCTCCTCCGCCTCGGTCATCGCGGCCCTGGCGGCGGGGTTCGTGGCGATCGGGCTCCAGCAGGCGTATGTCGTCGATACGATCGGACTTCCCACGGTTTGGAAGTCGCTCGCTTTCCCCTACCAGCTTTGCGTCGGCACCGCCGTCGCCTTCGCCATCTGCCTCATCGGCAAGGGTCGGAAAGCCGAAGCTCAATAAGCGGCGGCCCGCAGCGGCAGCTTCAGGACCGAGCGGTGCCGCTCGTCCTCCACCTCGACCCAGCCGTCGCTGGGGAGGTCGTCCATCAGCAGCCGCTTGTGCATCACCGCGCTGGCCGCCTTCAGCGCTTCCCCGAGCGCCGCCACGTCGTCGGGGCAGACCTCCCCCACCACGTCCGTCGTCTCGGAACCGTCGCAGCAGATGTTGAAATAGTAACGCGGCATGTAAGCTGAAACGCGCGAGGGCGCGCCGCTTTCCTTCCTTCTTCCTCTTCGGCGCCCGAGGCCGCTATAGCCGCAGCTCCGCCGGTGGCGAAGAGGAGTGGCATGACTGGAATAGCTTCGAAGTCGCAGCTGCGGATGTCCTTCCTTCGCTACGCCCTCTTCACCGTCCCCGCCGTGCTCTTCCTCGGCTCTCTGTCGGGCCGGGTCGCCGGCTCCGGCTACGGCAATCCCTGGTTCGACGCGCTGGCGAAGCCGGCGCTGATGCCGGAAGGGTGGGTGTTCGGCGCGGCCTGGACCATCCTCTACATCCTTCTCGGCCTCAGCCTCGCCCTTCTGCTCCACGCCCGAGGCGCTCGCGGGCGAGGCCTGGCCGTCGGCCTGTTCCTCGTCCAACTCGCCCTCAACTACGCCTGGTCGCCGCTTTTCTTCGCCTATCACCGGGTGGACGCCGCCTTCTGGCTGATCCTCGCGATGATCGGGCTGACCGTCCTTATCGCCATCCTCGCCTGGCGAATCCGCAAGGCCGCCGCCCTTCTTCTCCTCCCTTATCTCGCCTGGCTTTCCTTCGCCGCCTACCTCACGGCGGAGATCGACCGGCTGAACCCGGAGGCCGGGCAACTTGCGCCGGCCGGGGTCAGTGCCGATATCGTGCGTGACCAAGCTCCCTGAGGAGAGACGAGCCATGCAGTCCGAAAACCGTCTGTTCGACGATTTCGTCAAGGTTATGAACGGCGCCGCCGGTACGCTGGCAGGCATGACCCGCGAGGCCGAAGGCGCTTTCCGCGACCGCATGCGCGACTGGATCGGCGGGCTCGACATGGTGAGCCGCGACGAATTCGAAGCGGTCAAGGCCATCGCTGTCGCCGCGCGCGAGGAGAACCAGGCGCTCAAGGCCCGGCTCGATGCGCTGGAAGGCGCGGCCGCGAAGCCGCGACGCAAGGCGGCGGACGCCGGTGCCGGCGCTTCGCCGGGCGAGGGCCAATAATCCACAACATATTGTGTAAGGCGGAGTCACTTCCCTTGCGCATCGGCAAGCGCACGGGCAGATTTCGCGCTGCAACACGGATTTGAAACGGAAACTGATGAACGTGGACGAATTCGAGCTGGAGCGCGAGACGAGCGCGCCCATCGACATGCTCGAACATTATTTCAGCGCGCACGGGTGGAGCTTCGAAAGGGGCGAGGAAGAGATCGTCGCCAACTTCCAAGGCAGCTGGGCGCAGTATGAGCTGCGCGCGGTGTGGCGCGACGACGACCGCGTGCTGCAGTTCCTCGCCCTCCCGGACATAAGGGTGCCCCAGGACAAGCGCGCCAACGTCTACGAGACGATCGGGCTGATCAACGAACAGCTGTGGATCGGCCATTTCGAGCTTTGGGCCTCGTCAGGCCTGGTCCTCTTCCGCCACGCCACCCTGCTGGAGGGCGAGGAAGGCGGAGTGCTGACTCTTCAGCATGCGGAGACGCTGGTCGAAGCGGCGATCGAGGAATGCGAGCGCTTCTACCCGGTTTTCCAGTTCGTCCTTTGGGCCGGGAAGACGCCGCAGGAAGCCATCGCGGCTGCGCTCATCGACACCCAGGGCGAAGCTTGATCGCCGCGGCCGCCGCTCGTGGGCGGCGGTGATAGGATGAGCGCGCTCCCCCTCCCCGGTCCCGTCTGGCTGATCGGTTGCGGCAACATGGCCGGGGCCATGCTCGAAGGCTGGCTCGCGGCCGGTGCCGATCCGCGCATGTTCACCGTCATACGGCCCAGCGGCCGTCCGGCCGCGGACGGGGTGCGCGTGCTGACGGTTCTTCCGGAGGACGAGGTGCCGGCTCTGGTGCTTCTCGGGGTAAAGCCGCAAAAGCTGGACGAAGTCGCGCCGGCCCTCTCGCGGGCGCTCGAGCCGGAGACCATCCTCGTCTCGATCCTGGCCGGGGTCGAGCTTGCCGCGCTCAGGGTCCGCTTCCCGACGCCCCGCATAGTCATTCGGGCGATGCCCAACCTTCCGGTCAGCCTCGGCAAGGGGGTCGTACCGCTCTATTCGGATGCCGATGAGGGAGGAGCCGCCACGGAGACGGTTTCTCGGCTGATGACGGCCCTCGGGCGTGCGGAATGGTTCGAAGACGAGGGCCTCTTCGCCCTCGCCGGCCATCTCACCGCCGCCGCGCCCGCCTTCCTTTTCCGCTTCATCGATGCCCTGGCCGACGCCGCCGCCGAGCTCGGTCTGCCTCCTGATCGGGCTGCCTCGCTGGCTGCCGCGATGGCGGAAGGCGCGGGCGCTCTCGCCGCCGCTTCGAAGGAAACGCCCCAAGCTCTTGCGCGGTATGTGGCGAGCCCCGACGGCACGACCGAAGCGGGGCTGAAGGTCCTCGACAGCGAGGACGGGCTGAGGCCGCTCATCCTGCGCACGCTGGAAGCGTCGCGGCGGCGGAGCGAGGAGATGGCGGAAGCGGCGCGATCAGCCGCTAGGCGCTAAGACTCGGCCCTTCCGCCGCCGGTGGGGGCAGCGGCGCCTGCTCCGCTTCATCGGCATCCTGGTCGTGGATGGCCGCCAGCATGTGGAGAAGATCGACGCCTTCGGGATGTTTGCAGCCGTCCGCAAGGGATCGCAGGTCCGCCGCCTTGCGGCGAAGTTCATCGGCACTCATTCGAAACCACGGAATTCTAAGCTCAACACGAGCCTGCGCCAACGCTTCCATCCTCCGCTCGTTCCCCAAGGTACCCTTTTTTCGCCGGACCCCGGGCTCAACAACATCCGCACCTTCGCCGGAGGGTATCAAAATACCCTCCGTAGACAGGCCACTTTTGCTTGACTTCTGGAGCCTTCGCGACCATTTGCCGGGCGAACGCCGCTCCTCCGGGAAGCGGCGTCGTTCATTTCAAAAAGGGTCACGGGCCATGAAGGCGCTGATGAAGACCACCAAGTCGGCCAAGCCGGCCGAGGTGGAGAAGAAATGGCATCTGATCGATGCGGACGGGCTGGTCGTCGGCCGCCTCGCCTCGATCATCGCCAACATCCTGCGCGGCAAGCATAAGCCGAGCTATACCCCGCACGTGGATTGCGGAGACCATGTCGTCGTCATCAATGCCGACAAGGTACGCTTCACCGGCAAGAAGCTGGCGGACAAGGTCTATTACCGCCACACCGGCTATGCTGGCGGAATCAAGGGGATTACGGCCGGCAAGGTCCTCGAGGGCCGCTTCCCGGAGCGCGTGCTCGAAAAGGCGGTCGAGCGGATGATCCCGCGCGGGCCGCTGGGCCGCGATCAGATGCGCGCCCTTCACCTCTACAACGGCACCGAGCATCCGCACGGCGGCCAGAACCCTGAAACTCTCGACGTAGCGGGCATGAACCGCAAGAACAAGGTGGGTGCCTGATGACCGACGATCGCCAATCGCTTTCGGACCTTGCCACGCTGACCGGAGCCGCGGCCGCCGCTCCGGGCCCAGCCGCCGCTTCCGACGATGCCGCTCCGGCCCAGCCGGTCCAGCCGGCCGCGCCCGAGGCGCCGCTTCGCGAGCAGCAGCTCGACAAGCAGGGCCGAGCCTACGCCACCGGCCGCCGCAAGGACGCGGTTGCCCGCGTGTGGCTGAAGCCCGGCTCCGGCCAGATCATCGTCAATGGGCGCGACCAGACCGTCTATTTCGCCCGGCCTTCGCTTCGGCTCGTCATCAACCAGGTGTTCGACATCACCGAGCGCCGCGGCCAGTATGACGTGGTCGCGACGGTGAAGGGCGGCGGCCTGTCCGGCCAGGCCGGCGCGGTGAAGCACGGCATCAGCCAGGCGCTCACCCGTTACGAGCCCGCGCTCCGCACGGCAGTGAAGCGCGCCGGCTTCCTCACCCGCGATCCGCGCGTCGTCGAGCGCAAGAAGTACGGCCGCGCCAAGGCCCGCCGCAGCTTCCAGTTCTCGAAGCGCTAAGCGCAGGCTTACGGCAAGAGACGGGGCGGTCCTTCGGGGCCGCCCTTTTTCTTTGCCTCCTGGGCGATCAGCCCTGCCGCTGAAGGTCGGCGAGGAATTCGCGGATGCGCTTGGCGTTCATCCCGACATCGCTTCCTCCCACGCGGCTGATCGACCGCATGTCGAGGAGGCTGCCCCCGCCAGGGGCCGGGCGGACTCGGACCACGACGTCGTCCTTGAAGCGGAAGAAGCGGCTGGTGTCGGTTGCCTCGAAGACTCCGTCCGCCGCTTCCACGTAGGCGATCTGCCAGCCTCGACGGCGGGCGACGTCCCAGGCGCGACGCAGCGCCTCCTGCGGCGGCACCGCGAGACGGACGGTGCGAAGATCGCCATAATGCTGCCTGTGAACCGCCTTCCAGCGCTCCAGCGCGGGCAGCGCCTTCAGCTCCGGCTTCCCTTCGTCCGGCACCTTTTCCAGATTGTCAGCGCGGACCGGCAGGCGGGTGAATTGCGGCAGGTCGTCGAGGTTCGTCGAGACGTCGTGAATGGCGGGCACGCTCCGAGCGATTCGAACGAGGTTGCCCAGATAGAGGACGAAGCCGAGCGCGATCACCAGGGTGACGAGGTTGGCCAGCATCAGCCGAGGCCGCCGGCGCGTGAGGAACAAGCCGATCAGCCCCAACACCGCCCCCGCTCCCGCGGCGAAGAAGGCGTAGCGAAGCACGGTGAAAGCGGGGTGGAAGTGCCACAGACCTTGCCCCGCGCTCAGCGAAGCGACCAGAGCCGCGGCGGCGCCGCCGATCCCCAGCACCATGGCCGCCCGTGTGAGGAGTCGCCCCCAATCCCTCTTCCCCTTTTCGCGCATCATCCACCTCCCTGTTGGATGCATGGTGCGCTGCCCGCACGTTGATCGCAAGCGCTTGCTCCGGATCTCCAGGAACCTGGGCCGTGCGGGGGATGTTCAAGACCGGCTCATGGACACCCCTTCACCCCAAGACGCTCACCCGACGGACCAGGCGGAAGCCGGAGCGCATCGGTTCCCGATGAGGGCGGTGGCGATCGGCGTCGCCGCCATGGTGCTCATCGCTCTCGCCTCGGCCCTCACAACCTGGATCGTCGGGCAGCGCATCCGGATGATCGGCAGCGCGCAGGTGGAGGTGCTCACCGCGGCGGAGCGGCTGCAAAGGCAGAGCGAGCAGATGGAGCTCTCGACGCGGCTGGCCGTGGCGACCGGCGATGAGACTTTTGCCCGCCGCTACGGAGAAGTTCAGCCGCAATTGCGGCAAACGCTTGCGCTGCTTCGCGCCTCGATGGTGCTTCAGGAGAATAGGGAGGCCTTTGCGCAGGTCGAGGCGGCGGAGGCGCGTATATCGCAGATCGAGTATCGCGCACTCGATCTGGCCGTCTCGGACCGGCGGGAGGAAGCCGGCCGCCTTCTGGAGAGCGGCGCTTATTCGCGTCTCGTCGAAAGCTACCGGCGCGGGCTTGCCGCCATCCAGCAGCGCTCGCGCAATTACGTCGCCTCAATGCAGCGGGAGACGAGCCGCTATCTGACAATCAACCTGGCGACGAGCCTCGTCGCGCTCCTCCTGATCGGCCTGGCCTGGGTGGTCCTCGTGAAGCCGGCGCGAAGCTGGGGGGAGCAGCTGCACGAGGCTCGCAAGCGCGCCGAGGGCGCCGCCCGAGCCAAGGGCGAGTTCCTGGCGATGATGAGCCATGAGATCCGCACGCCGTTAAACGGCATCATCGGCTTCACGGACATCCTGCTCGGCGACCGCAATTTGACGCCGAACCAGCGGCACCAGCTCGGCTTGGTGCAAAATGCCGGGTCGATGCTGCTGACGGTCGTCAACGACCTGCTCGACTTCTCCAAGATCGAAGCGGGCCGGATCGAGCTCGCGCCGCGCCCCTTCGCCCTCGAGACGCTCATCGACAACAGTGTCTCGATCGTCAGGGGGGCGGCCGAAGCCAAGGGGCTGGAGATGCGCGTGGCGAGCGACCCCTGCCTCTCCCCCTTCTTCCTGGGTGACGAGGACAGGCTTCGGCAAGTGCTCCTGAACCTGCTCAACAATTCCGTGAAGTTCACGTCCCAGGGGCTCGTCTCCCTGGCGGTGGCGAAGGTACGGGACGAGGGGCCGAACGAGCGGCTGCGCTTCACCGTTACCGACACCGGCCCCGGCGTGCCCGCGACGCGGCAGGATCAGCTGTTCGAGCCTTTTACGCAGGCCGATGCTTCGATCACCCGCCGCTACGGGGGCACCGGCCTTGGCCTCTCCATCTCCAAGCGCCTGGTCGAACTGATGGGGGGCGAGATCGGCTTCGCCAGCCAGGAGGGCGCCGGCTCCACCTTCTGGTTCACGGTCAGCCTGCCACGGTCGAAGGAGCCCGACATGCTCAGCGAGGGAAATATGCCGAGCTCAAACGGCACGGGCGCGTCGATCCTGCTGGTCGAGGACCTGCCCATGAACCAGGAGCTGGCGCTCGCGATGCTGAAGCGCGGCGGGCATCGTGTGGACGTGGCGGGAGACGGGCTGGAAGCGCTCGAAGCGATGAAGGATGGGTCGTACGATTTGGTGCTGATGGACATTCAGATGCCGCGGATGGACGGGATCACCGCCGCCAAGGAGATCCGCGCTATGCCGGGCCAGGCGGGGAAGGTCCCGATCCTCGCGATGACGGCCAACGTGCTGCCGGACCAGGTGCGGGAATTCCTCGACGCCGGGATGAACGGCCATGTGGCGAAGCCCGTGCGCCAGGCCGATCTTCACGCGGCAATCGCATCCGTCCTTGCCGCTCCGCTAGCCGATGAGACGCAAACATCGACCGCCGATGAGCCCCAGTTCGACGAGGCGACCTTCCGCGATGTGCAGGCGATGCTGCCTCCAGACAGGCTGACCGGCTATATTGACGATCTCGATCGTCTCGCGGCCGAACTGGTCGCCACCGATCCCGAGCGCGCCGACGGGAAAGCGGTGGGAAGCGCGGCGCACAAGCTGGTCAGTCAGGCGGGCATGCTCGGCCTCGGGCGTCTCTCCGAGAGTGCTCGGGCGGTAGAGCAGGCCTGCCGCTCGGAGGGCGACCTGACGGTGCCCCTTTCCCGTTTCCGCGCCGCCGCAGGCGACGTGGCGCTTCTCCGGCGCTGAGGCGTCTCGACAAGGCCGAGTCGTGCTCCTAAATATTTCAGCGCCAAGCGGGCGTAGCTCAATGGTAGAGCAGAAGCTTCCCAAGCTTACGACGAGGGTTCGATTCCCTTCGCCCGCTCCACTTCGCTAGATCCCCTCCCGCACTACTTCGCGTCCGGCTTCTTCGAGCCGCGTGACGAGATCGGCTTCGCAGGCCGCGAGCGCGCCCGGCTCGGTCGATCGGATCACGAAATTGGCGCCGACGCGGCCCTCCTTGAAGAAGGGGTAGGAGCCGATCTGGCAGCCCTCATGCGCCCGCTCGACCTGCGCCAGAAGCTCGGCCACCTCGCTTTCCGGCGTCCAGCAGCCGACGGTGCGGGAGAGAAGGGGCTTCCCGCCATCCAGCGTGCCGGAAAGCGCCTCCAGCATCAGGGTGGCGATATGCGGCACGCCGGCCAGGATGAAGATGTTTCCGAGACGGATGCCCGGCGCACCCGACATGCGGTTCTCGATCAGCTCCGCCCCCTGGGGCACCCGCGCCATGCGCAGCCGCGCCTCGTTCACTCCGCCACGGGTGGCATAATAGCTTTCCAGGATGGCTCTCGCCTTCGGGTGCACCACGACCTCCAAGCCGAGTGCCGAGGCGATCGCGTCCACCGTGATGTCGTCATGGGTGGGGCCGATGCCGCCGGTGGTGAAGAGATAATCGTTCTCGGTCCGGAGAGCGTTTACCGCCGCCCCTATCCGCTCCATCACATCCGGTACGACCCTCACCTCGCTGAGCCGGATGCCCTGAAGGTTAAGCCAGCTGGCGATCTGGGCGATGTTGCGGTCCTGCGTCCGGCCGGAGAGTATCTCGTCGCCGATCACGAGCAGGCCGGCCGTCCAGATCCGTTCGGATGCCATGGGCAAGCGCCTTACGCTCCGCCTCCACCCTCGCCAAGGCCCGCGAGGGCGACTATATGGGCGCGATGACGCAATATCAGGCAGTTGCCGAGGCCGAGGTGGTCGGCCGCTCCGGCGCGATCAAGCTTCACGGCCTGCAGGCCTTTGAAGGCATGCGCCGCGCCGGCCGGGCAGCGGCAGAGGTGCTGGACGCGCTCGTGCCGCACATCGTCCCGGGCATCACCACCCGGGAGATAGACGAGATTGTCCATCGCGAGATGCGCGCGCGCGGCGGCATTCCCGCGACCCTCGGCTATCGCGGCTACACCAAGAGCTGCTGCACCTCGATCAACCATGTCGTCTGCCACGGCATACCGGGCGACCGGGTGCTGAAGGACGGCGACATCGTGAACATCGACGTCACCCCGATCGTCGACGGCTGGCACGGCGACACGAGCCGGATGTTCCTGGTCGGCGACGTGCCGATCAAGGCCCGCCGCCTGGTCGACGTCACCTACGAGTGCCTAATGCTGGGGATCGAGCAGGCGCGGCCGGGCAATCATCTCGGCGACATCGGGCATGCCATCCAGACGAATGCCGAGAAGCACCGCTACGGTGTCGTACGCGATTTCTGCGGCCATGGCCTCGGCCGGCTGTTCCACGACGCTCCGGAGGTGGTCCATGCCGGCCGTCCCGGCACGGGGCCGGAGCTGAAGCCGGGCATGTTCTTCACCATCGAGCCGATGATCAACATCGGCAAGCCGGCGGTGAAGCTGCTCGACGACGGCTGGACCGCCGTCACCCGCGACCGAAGCCTTTCGGCGCAGTTCGAGCATTCGATCGGGATCACCGAGGACGGCTGCGAAATCTTCACGAAGAGCCCGGCGGGCTTCGACCGGCCGCCTTATTGAGGAGCACGCGCCGGTGAAGAAGATCGAAGCCATCATCAAGCCGTTTAAGCTGGACGAGGTGAAGGAGGCGCTTCACGACGTCGGCGTTTCCGGCATTACCGTCACAGAGGCCAAGGGCTTCGGGCGGCAGAAGGGCCATACCGAGCTCTATCGAGGCGCCGAATATGTCGTCGACTTCCTCCCCAAGGTGAAGCTCGAGGTGGTGGTCGAGGACAATCTGGCGGAGCGGGTCGTCGAGGCGATCGCCAACGCCGCCCGCACCGGCCGCATCGGCGACGGGAAGATCTTCGTCCTCCCGGTCGAGGAGGCCCTGCGCATCCGGACCGGCGAGCGCGGCAGCGACGCCATCTAGGCCGGGGCGGCCGCTCTCCGCTAAGGAAGGGCGCGTGGAAGACCCCCTCCTCGCCTCCATGTCGCCCGACGAGCTACGCGCCGCCATGCGGACGCTCGGCTACCGCACCCAGCACGATCTCGCCAATGCGATCGGGGTGAGCCGCTCCGCCGTCAGCCTGTGGCTGGAGGGAAAGGTTGGGGTGCCGCGCCCCGTGGCGATGCTCCTTCGGATGCTGATCTCCGCCCAGCGCCGGGCCTACTGAGCTTTCCCACGTGAATTATTCACCGCCGGCTGGACCGCATCGTGTCTGGCGAGGAAGGTGAGGAAAGGCGCTCGACGGAGTCGTTGCGCGCCAACCCTTCAGCGGACGAGGACATCATGGCGAGCGACGCGGGCAGCATTCTGAAGCGTATCGAGGACGAAGAGATCGAGTGGGTGGACCTGCGCTTCACCGACCCCAAGGGGAAGTGGCAGCACCTCTCGATGGTCGCCTCGGCGATCGACGAGGACCAGCTGACCGACGGATTCATGTTCGACGGCTCCTCGATCGGCGGCTGGAAGGCGATCAATGAAAGCGACATGATCCTGAAGCCGGACCTCGACGCCGTGTATGTCGATCCGTTCAGCGCGACCCCTATGCTGATCCTGTTCTGCGACATCGTCGATCCGGGCACCGGCGAGCTCTATGCCCGCGACCCGCGCTCCACCGCCAAGCGCGCTGAGGCCTATCTCAAGACGACCGGGGTCGGCGACACCGTCTTCGTCGGCCCGGAAGCCGAATTCTTCATGTTCGACGATGTCCGCTTCGAGGACGGCTACAACAGCTCCTACTACCGGATCGACGACATCGAGCTGCCGACCAACACCGGCCGCGAATATGAGAACGGCAACCTCGCCCACCGTCCGCGCGCTAAGGGCGGCTATTTCCCGGTCGCTCCCGTCGACAGCGCAATGGACATACGCGGCGAAATGGTCTCGACCATGATCGAGATGGGGCTGCCCTGCGACAAGCACCATCACGAGGTCGCGGCCTCTCAGCACGAGCTCGGCCTTACGTACGGCACCCTCGTCCAGACGGCCGACCGGATGCAGATCTACAAGTACGTCGTGCACATGGTGGCCCAGGCCTATGGCAAAAGCGCGACCTTTATGCCCAAGCCGATCAAGGGCGATAACGGATCGGGCATGCATGCCCACTTCTCGATCTGGAACGGGTCGAAGCCGCTTTTCGCCGGTAACGGCTATGCGGGCCTGTCCGAGCTCGCGCTCTACTTTATCGGCGGAGTCATCCGGCACGCCAAGGCGCTGAATGCTTTCACCAATCCGACCACCAACAGCTACAAGAGGCTGGTCCCGGGCTTCGAAGCGCCCGTCCTGCTGGCTTATTCCAGCCGCAACCGCTCCGCCTCCTGCCGGATCCCCTACGGCACCGGCGAGAAGGCGAAGCGCGTCGAGTTCCGCTTCCCGGACGCCCTCGCCAATCCCTATCTCGCTTATGCGGCGATTCTGATGGCCGGGCTCGACGGCATCCAGAACCGGATCCACCCGGGCGAGCCGATGGACAAGAACCTCTACGACCTGCCGCCGCAGGAGCTGGTCAACGTCCCCACCGTGTGCGGATCGCTTCGCGAGGCTTTGATCTCGCTTCAGAACGACCGGGCCTTTCTGACCCGCGGCGACGTGTTCAGCGACGACCAGATCGACGCCTATGTCGAGCTCAAATGGGAAGAGCAGCTGCGCTGGGAGACGACCCCCAGCCCGGTCGAATACGACCTTTATTATTCCAGCTGAGCTAGCGAGCCCGCCGCTTCTTCGTCGCCAGCGGTGACGAAGAAGCGGGAGCGGCCTCGGGCTCGGGCGCCCGCTCCAGATATTGCGGCGTGAGCATCTTGAGGCCGGCCGCTCCCGCGCGGGGGCGGGAGAGCTTCTTGAGGTCGAACGCCTCCCCGAAGCGGAGCCCCGTCTGCCCCTGCCGGGACCAGCGCACCTCGGCGTACAGCCGCCCCGCCTCGTCCAGGTCCAGCTCGACCGGCGTTCCGGCCTCGAAAGCGCGTTCCCCCTCGATCATGGCTCCCCCTTCGGAGATATTGCGGAGCCGCACCGGCAGCCCGCGGCCATCGGCGCTGAGCGTCCCGGTGCGGATCAGCCTGTATCTCGGCGGACGGCTGAACCCGGCAGACTCTCCGGACGGCTTGCTCCGCCGGGCGAGAGCCAGGGTTTCTGCGGCTGGAAGCGGCTTGCCGAAGATGAAGCCCTGGACCTGTGAGCAGCCGAGGCGGCGTATCAGCTGAAGCTCCTCGATCGTCTCCGCGCCCTCGGCAGTCGTGTCCATGCCGAGACTCTCGGCCAGAACGACGATGGAGCGCACGATGGCGGCGTTTCGGCTGCCGGGCTCTCCGGCGCCGCGCACGAAGCTTCGGTCGATCTTGATTTTGTCGAGCGGCGCGTCCCGCAAGTGACCCAGGCCGGCGCGGCCCGTGCCGAAATTGTCGAGCGCCAAGCGGACCCCGAGCCCGTGGAGGCGCGCCAGGACAGGCTCCACCGAGGCAGACTCGCCGAGCAGAACGCCCTCGCTGATTTCAAGCTCGAGCCGTTCGGGATCCAGGGTGGAAGCGGCGAGAGCGCCGGTGACCGTCGCGGGGAGCGAGGGATCGGCAAGCTGGCTCGGAGAAAGGTTCACCGCCACGCGCACGTGCCGAGGCCATTTCGAGGCGTCGGCGCAGGCGGTTCGGATCACCCAGTCGCCAATCCGCGGCATCAACCCGGTTTCATCGGCCAGCGGAATGATGAGAGCGGGGAGCAGGAGGCCGCGGGTCGGGTGCTGCCAGCGGAGCAAAGCCTCGAAGGCGACGACCTCCTCCGAAATGGCATCGACGATCGGCTGGTAGAAGAGCCGGAGCTGATCCTGCACGAGCGCCTGACGCAGCTCGGTCTCCAATATCTGCCGCTCCGCCGCCTGAGAGTGCATCTCCGAGGCGAAGAAGCGGTACGTGCCCCGGCCTCCGGCCTTGGCGGCGTAGAGCGCAAGGTCCGCATCCTTGATGAGGGCGGCGGCGTAGGTCTTGCCCGGCCGCGCCACCGCTATCCCCACCGAAGCGCCGATCCGTACATCCTGTCCCTCGAGGCAATAGGGCCGCGAGACCTCTTCGATGAGCCTCCCGGCGATGGCGGAAAGCCGCCCTTCTTCCTCGATCCCCGGAAGAATCGCCTCGAACTCGTCGCCGCCGAGCCGTCCGGCCTGGCCGTCCTCCCCCAGCACGTCCGCGAGACGCTGCGCCACTTCCTTCAATAACTTGTCGCCGACGGGGTGGCCGAGCGTGTCGTTCACCTGCTTGAACTTGTCGAGGTCGATCATCATCAAAGCGCAACCGCGGCGGCGGGCGTCGGCATTGGCGAGCGCCTCATCGAGCATCGAGCGCATCATCGCCCGGTTGGGAAGGCCGGTAAGGCTGTCGTAGCGGGCGAGCTTGCTTGTCTCGGCTTCGCTTCGCCGTTCCTCGGACAGGTTGCTGCCGATCCCTCGGAAGCCAAGAAATCGGCCGTAGGAATCGAAGTTCGGCTTCCCGGACAGGGACCACCAAGTCTCTTCCTGGGTGGCGGCCCGAACCACGAGATCGGTGAAGGGGAAGCGCGCCGAGAGGTGGAAGTCGAGTGAGCGGCGAGCCTCGCCGCCGCCCGCTTCTTCGGCGAGGAGATATTCGGTGAAGCGGGTGCCCGGGAGCGGCTCTGAGCCGCAATGGCCCGCGAGACCGGCTGAAAGGTAGGTAAGGGCGCCGTCGGCGTTGGTCTCCCAAAACCATCCTCGACCGCTCGCCTCGAAATCGGCGACGAAGCGGCGCGCCTTTTCCGCCTCCCACTTGAGCGAGAGATGCTCGCGCGCCACCGAAAGCTGATGCCGGCAGCGGGCAAGGCTCAGCCAGGCCAGGAAGAGGCCGATCGCCAGCGCCACCGGAACCAGAGGCCGTTGCTCCGCGACGAGGGCCACCAGGGTTAATGTGGCCGCGCTGTTGAAGAGCATAAGCAGCGGCATGGCGAAGAACAGCGCCACTCCGGCCCCTGCGCCCGCGACCAAAGCGGCCCTCACCAGCACCGTGGCTGCCGAGGGTCCGCTAAGACAAAGCAGCGCCGCGCCGATCCAGATTGCGGCTCTGGCGGCGGCTTGGACCGCCGTCCAGCGCGCCACCGCCTGCGGCCTCTTCGGCCCCTTTCTAAGGGCAAACCACAAGGAAAGATCGAGAAGCACGATGGTAATGAGGCAGCTGCCTACAGGGATAAGCTGCCCAGCCGCCCCGGAAGCGTGAAGCGCGAAAAGGAGGATTGAGCTCCAAAGGATGTCCGCGGCGGCGAGGAGCGGCAGCGAGAGAGTCAGGAGGCGGACTCGCTCGACCGCGAGCCGCTCCGCATCTTCGTCCACGGGCGTGCGGAAGTCGAACAGGAGAAGATCGGCGAGCCCGAGCGGAGCGGAGGCCTCACGGCTTCTGTCGCTCAACCCGGCAAACCGCCCTTTCCTCATCTTTTCCTGCTTTCCGAAAGGATCTTCGCCGACGCCGGCGTTCCAGCCGTGGCTAAGCAATCCAAGTTAAGAAGCGCTTATCGGCAGAGAGCCGCTCAGGCCGAAATTCGTCCTTTTTGGATGGGTAGCGACTTAAGTATCCGTCGCCGCAAATCCGCCTCGGCCATGCTTCGGCCGGAATTTCTGGCGGCGGCTCGCTGAACGAGGAGACGGGCGAGGGTCGACTCGCTTTCCTGCAGCGGCCAGAGGCAACGATCGAGTTCGACTGGCTGCAGGAATCGGGCGCCTATCTCACCCCGGCGCTGCCACTCCACCTGAGCTTCGACAGCGCCGATACCCTCGATCTCGATGGACACGCCGCTGCCCGCCGGCACGCGCGCCTCGCATTCGGCCCGGAAGCCGCCGCTCGACAGGTCGATCATCTTTACGGTGACGGTGGACCAGCTGTTCGGGCTGAGGCGAGCCTGAGCGTCGAGGCGCCGCCTTTCCGCGCGGCGACCGGCCGCGCCATCGGGATCATGCAAGCTCATTCCCCACCCCCAAGCTGAGGTAAGCGGGAGAATAAGCTCAGGGAGTTAAGAAAATCCTCTCGCCCGCTGCTAGTGGACGGCGCCCGTCACCTCGCGGTCGCCGAGCAGCTCGATCATGCGACCCACTTCGCGCCAGCGGCAGAAATGGATGACGTTGCCGATGTCGCGGCTGCGCCCCGCGCGGCGGGCCGCTTCAGATCCCGCGAAGCTCCCGAATTCGTCGATCAGTGCCGAGGCGTCCGCAAAGGCGGAGCGCCCGGCGAAAGGCGTAAGATGGCTCAACTGACCCCCCAAAGGTCCTGTCATTGTTCAGCCTTCCTAGAGCAGGGCAGGTTTCCAAAGCGCGCAGCCGAATGCTTGACGGGCCGTTCACCACATCGCTCTGGCACCGGCGCGCGCGACCTGCCAAGGAGCCGCCATGTCGAAGCGGGGACGCTATACCCAAGCCGCCGGGTCCATGCTGGCGATCAGCATCATCGCCGGAATGGTCGCCGGAGTGATCGTCGGCCAGCCGAGCATCGGCATCCTTGCGGGAAGCGCGGCGGGGGTGCTGGTCACCATCCTCTTCTGGCTCGGGGAGCGGAAGCGCTGAAGCCTCAGCGCAGGCGCCGCCCCACCCAGACCACCCGCCCCACGATCCGAACCTCCGCAGGATCCCGGTCCGACCAGGAGGGATAGGCTTCATTGTCGCTGTGGATCGTCACCCGGCCTGAAGGGCCCAGCGCCAGGCGCTTCACCAGCAAGGCGTCTTCCACCCTAAGCACATAGATGCCGTCGCGGAGCCGCTCGGCCCCGTCCTCTCCGTCGACGAGGATCTCATCGCCGTCGGAGAGGGTGGGGACCATCGAATCGCCCTCCACTCGGATGAGCGAGAGCCTTCCCTCCGCGCTCCCGACACCCAACCGCCGCAACCAATGGGTGTCGAAGCCGATGCGGCCGAGCCGCCGCTCATCCTCGCTGACCGCGCCCGGCCCAGCCGAAGCGCCCACGTCCATGCGAGCGACGCTCACCAGTCCCTCGTCCGGGCTCGGCTGAAGCGACGGGCCGCCGAGAAGAGCCTCTTCGACATTGAAATAGCGGGCCAGCTTACGACGGTCCTCCTCGGCCAACCGCCGAGGAGTGCCGCGCTTGATATATTGCTGCACGTAGGCCGGGTTGCGGCCGATCAGACGCGACAAGCCCGCATAATCCTCCCCCCGCTCCCGGATCAGCTGCTCGAGCAGCACGCGCGGATCGGCGGCGACCATGAACCATCCATAGTGATAGGAAACTTCCTAGACAAGTAGGAAATCTCCTTGAATGATAGAACAGATCAGGAACGATGATTCGCGGAGGGTGTGTTGGATTTCAAGCTGCTAAGGCGCGTTGAGCGCTATTTGCGGTGATCGGGCACGTGCCCGACCCGCTTCGGCCGGGAGGCTCTATGCGATCCCCGGCTCGTCTTCGACCTGCGCCGCGGACGCACCTTGCGCTTCCTCACGGCGGCCAGGCTCGAAGCCTATCTGCATGAGGCCGAACGGATGCTGGAGGCACGCTCATGTCAGCGCCGCTGAACGATGCCACCACCGCCCTTCTGCGGGCGATCCGATCCGCCTTTCCGGACTTCATGGGGTTCGTCCTGGAGGAGATACGCAGCCGAGGCTGGGCGAGCGTCACCTTCGCCGGCGCCCGGCACCAGCTCGCGTTCCGGCTGGAAGGAGACGGGGCCGAGGCGGAAGCCGGCCGCTTCCTCTCCGGGCTCGAAGCGGCGGAGTTCGACCTACGCGGGCACATCCTGGCGGACGTGTCCCTAGTCGAGGATGTGAGACGCGCCGGCTATGCGCGCATCCAGCTGGAAGCACTGACGGTGGAGGATGGC
Source organism: Allosphingosinicella sp. (assembly GCA_036398895.1). GTDB lineage: Bacteria > Pseudomonadota > Alphaproteobacteria > Sphingomonadales > Sphingomonadaceae > Allosphingosinicella. The sequence goes on from DASWOC010000005.1 coordinate 38,297, forward strand.
TGAGCCGTCAGGCGCCCGTGCCTGAAAGCCGCTGGAGCTCGCCGATCGCGCTGCGCAGGCGATGGCCGACCTTCTCCTGTACGGGGGCCGGCGCTTCATCACCCGCGGCGGCGGGCGCCTCGACGGGCGGCAGGGCCTGCCGCTTGCGCGAGAGACCGAACTCGATCCGGCCGACGAGCTGGCTGAGGCTCTGGTCGTCGGCAGGCTGGCTCTCCGGCACCCGCGCCGCGAGTTCCGCCAGCGGCTCTTCTTCCGCCGTGTCTACTTCGTCCACTTCGTCCACGACGAGGTAGGTCGGGAGCGGGCGGGCGGCGGGTTCGGCTACGGCCTCCTCCGGCCGCGGCTCCGAAGCTTGCTCCACCACCGGCTCTGCAAGCTCCAGCGGCTCCCCGACCTCGCTGGAGGCGAGGAGCGGCCGGCGCGCGGGCGCGTCCGGATGAGTGTCGGCCTTGCGGATCCGCGGAGCTTCGGCTTCGGGCTTGGCCGCTACCGCGCGCCGCCGGGGAACCCTGTCCACAGCCGCGAGCAGCGAGAAGGTGAAGGCGAAGGTGAAGAGCGCGGCAAAGGCGACCCAGGCGTAGCGCGCGGTGTCGCCAAGCGGCGGACGCGCCGCTGGAAGCAGGTCCGGAAGCGGGGTGGCGCCCACCAGCGCCGAAAGGATCGGCTCCGGCATGGCGAAAGCCACGAAGCCGGCCGAAGCGGCCGCGAAAGCGGCCAGGGAAAGATCGAGCGCCTTTGCAGCGCGTAGGTTCAGTCTGCTCATCAGACGGCCTTTCCCGTCAGCCTTTGGTAAGCGGGCATGTAATTGGAAATATTTGACGACCAGTTACGATCCCGCTCGACGAAGGCGCGAGCGACGTCGCGCCTTTCTTCCCAGCGGGAGCGGTTGGCGAAGAGCCGGTCGAGCGCGTCTGCAAGCGCCTGCGGGTCACCGGCGGGGAAGAGCGTCCCCGTCACTCCGTCTTCAATCAACTCGCGATGCCCCCCGACGTTGGACGCGACGACGAGCTTCCTCTGCGCCATCGCCTCGAGCGGCTTCAGCGGCGTCACCAACTCGGTGAGCCGCATCGCCTTTCGCGGATAGGCGAGGACGTCGATCAGCCCGTAATAACGGTCGACCTCGTGATGCGGCACCCGGCCGATGAAGTGGATTCGCTCGCGCGCCGACGACTCCGCCGCCTGTGCCCTGAGCGCGTCCTCCATCGGACCGCCGCCGACGAGGATCAGGTGCGCCTTCGGCCGGTGCTCGAGGAGAAGCGGCATGGCCGCGATGAGGTCGTCCAGCCCCTCATAATCGTAGAAGGAGCCAATGAAGCCGACTACGTCCGCGCCCTTGAGGCCGAGGCGGCTCGCCAGGTCGCGGTCGGCCGGGACAGGGCTTCCGAAGAGGGTCATGTCGACCCCATTGGGGGAGACGATGATCTTCTCAGCCGCAATTCCTCGGGCGATGAGGTCGCGCCTCAGCCCCTCGCAGATCACCGCGACCGCATCGGCGCGGCGGGCGGCCCAGGTTTCCAGCGAGCGGGTGACGCGGTAGCGCGCGGAGCCTTCGCGACCGGTGCCGTTCCCCACCGCCGCATCCTCCCAGAAAGCGCGGATCTCGTAGAGGAGCGGAAGGCCCCGCCGCTTTGCGACCGCAAGCGCCGCAAGGGCGTTCAGCACGGGAGAGTGGACGTGAAGATGATCCGGCTTCCATTCGTCCACCAGCGCCTCCAGCCGGCGCTCCAGTGCCTTTATCTCCCGCCACTCGCGCAGCGGCGACGGCGCCTGCGGCGGCGAGGGCGTTCGGAAGAAGTCGATGCCTTCGATCCGCTCCGGGTCCGACCTCCTCGGCCCCTGTCGGACGCCAGTGAGGCAGGCGACCTCGAGCCCCCTCGCCTTCTGGGCGGTGACGATCGCCCGCGTCCGGAAGGTGTAGCCGCTGTGCAGGGGCAGGCTGTGGTCGAGCACGTGCAGGATGCGCATGCCGCTTTACTGCCAGAGCAAGCTTAACGCCCCGTCAACTGCCGCGCGTCTAGCTAGGCAACATGAAAGCCCAGTTGATCCTCGCCGTCGCCGCTACCGCCCTCGCCGCCCCCCTCGCCGCCCAGCGGCCGGGAGCTTTCCTCGTGGAGGAGACCGGCGAAAGCTTCGACACCCTGCAGGACGCGGTCTCTGCGATAGGCGGCAGGCGCGGCACTATCCGCATCGCCTCCGGCCGCTACGGCGACTGCGCGGTCCAGGAGGCCGGCGAAGTGGCCTTCGTGGCGGAGAAGCAAGGTACGGCCGTGTTCGACGGCGGCGCCTGCGAAGGGAAAGCGACACTGGTCCTGCGCGGCCGCTCGGCGCGGGTCGAAGGGCTCGTCTTCACCGGCATAGCCGTCGAGGACGGCAATGGCGCGGGAATCCGCATCGAGCAGGGCGACCTTCATGTCTCCTACACCCGCTTCGTCGACTCCCAATCTGGCATCCTCTCCGCCAGAGACCCGTCGAGGACCATTACGGTCGACCATTCGACGTTCAGCGGGCTCGGAGAGAATTCGGAAGGCGTGCACTCCATCTATATCGGGCAATATGGCGCCCTGACGGTCACGAACTGCCGTTTCGAGCGCGGCACCGGGGGCCACTATGTGAAAAGCCGCGCTCCACGCATCGCGGTGCTGGGCAGCAGCTTCGACGACAGCCATGGCCGCGCCACCAACTACATGATCGACCTCCCTGACGGAGCAGTAGGCCGCATCGCCGACAATGTATTTGTCCAAGGCAAGGACAAGGACAATTACAGCACCCTGATCGCGGTCGCAGCCGAGGATAAACGCAGTCCTTCGCGGGGCCTGATCATCGAAGACAATAGCGCCTCAGTCGCGCCCGGTTTTCGTGGCGCAACGACGTTCGTTCGCGATTGGAGCGGTGAGCCGCTCATCATACGCAACAATAGGCTCGGGTCGGGTATCACGCCGTTCGCGCGCCAATAGACATGGGCACACGCGTCCTCCTCACCATCGATACGGAACTCAAGTGGGAGCGGTACGCCCGCGGCGCCTCCTGGCAGGAGAATGTGGCGCTGAGCTACGATCCAGCCGGGGTGGGGATTTCCTACCAGCTCGCTCGGCTGGGGGCCTACGGCCTCAAGGCCTGCTTCTTCGTCGATCCCATGCCTGCGCTTGTTTACGGCATTGAGCCGATCCGGCGCATGGTGGAGCCTATCCTGACGGCGGGCCAGGAGGTCCAGCTGCACATTCACCCGTCCTGGGCCGACTCGGCGGCACCGGTGTTCGAGCTAGCTGGGGTGGATGCGCCGCGACAGACGGAGCTGATCCGCACCGCGCGCGAGCTCCTGATTGAGGCGGGGGCACCGGCTCCGGTCGCCTTTCGCTCGGGCAGCTATTCCGCCGATCTGGCCACCCTGGAGGCGCTGGCGGCACTCAGCATCCGCTACGACAGCAGCCACAATGGGAGCGAGCATCCTTGGCCGAGCGCGCTTCCGCTCGACCCGAGGCGGATCGCCCCCGCTTTGCTGAACGAGGTGGTTGAGGTGCCGGTCACCCTGATTGATCAGCGCTCGGGCGGGCTCAGGCATCTCCAGATCTGCGCGGTCTCCTCGGGTGAGATGCACGCCGCTTTGCTTCATGCCGCCCGCCACGGACACCCTGTCGCCACCATCGTTGGCCACGGCTTTGAGCTGGCGACGCGGGACGGGACGCGGCCCAACCCCCTCCTTGTCCGCCGCTTCGACAGATTGTGCGGTTTCCTTGCCGAGCACCGCAAGCAGCTGCCGACCGCGCACTTCACCGAACTGGCCGATCTTCCGCTGGACGCGGAGGCGTCTCCCCTCCCGCACGCCGCGCGGCGGACGGTGGCGCGGATGGGCCAGCAATTGTGGGGCAACGCCGTCTACGAGCGCGCCCTCGCCGGCTAGGCGGCGGAGCAGACTTAACGGCCCGTCAACCGCCCGCGTCTATGGAGCGGTGGATGCGGCCGGAGCGAGTGAGATGATCGACAATTTCGCGCTCGCGCTCAGCCACGGCCTGATGCTGCTGGTCGCTTGGCGGCTCCTCTCCCGGCCCGACCTCGAGGACGATGACGTTCCGCCGCCGGCACCTCCGGCGAAACGCGGCCGCGGCTGGGGCAAAGCGGAGGAGAGGCCGGGTGCGTGACCTCTTCTTCGTGGCTTATCTCGCGGCGTTGCTGGGGCTCGGGCTCAAGCGGCCGTTCCTGTTCGTGCTCGCCTATGTCTATGTGGACACGGTCTCGCCGCACCGCCTGTCCTATTACCTGCTGAACTCCATCCCGCTCTCGATGATCGTCGCGAGCCTCGCCTTCGCGGGCTGGCTTCTGCTCGACCGCAAGCGGATCTTCACCCTGACCGCCCGCCAGGGGCTGATGGCGCTTCTGCTCCTCTATACCTTTTACACCACCGGCCGCGCCGACTTTCCGGAAGCGGCGTTGGAGAAATGGGATTGGGCATCGAAGGCGATTGCGTTCGCTTTCTTCCTCCCCTTTACCCTTCGGACCAAGTTGCGGGTCGAGGCGACGCTGCTTTTCCTGACCCTGTCCGCGGCCGCAATCGTGATCGTCGGGGGGATCAAGACGCTGCTTTCAGGGGGCGGCTACGGCGTCCTCAACCTGATGGTCGACAACAACAGCAACCTCTACGAGAGCAGCACCATCTCCACGATCGCCATCGCGATCATCCCGATCATCCTCTGGCTCGCCCGCTTCGGCACCGTCTTTCCTCCCGACGCCCGGGTGAAGCTCTTCGCGGGCGGCCTGATCTTCGCCTGCCTGCTGATGCCGGTGGGCACGGAGGCTCGGACGGGGCTCGTCTGCATCGCCGTCCTCGCCCTACTCATGCTTCGCGACGTGAAGCGGCGAATCCTGTACATCGCCACCGCCGCCTTGGTGACGACGGCTTCCCTCCCCTTCCTCCCGGACAGCTTCACCGGACGGATGTCCACCATCCAGGGCTACCAGTCCGACGAATCTGCCAATACCCGCCTCGCCGTCTGGGGCTGGACCTGGAACTACGCGAAGGACCACCCGCTGGGGGGCGGGTTCGGGGCCTATCGAGGCAATAAGATCGAAGTTCGTACCGTGGAGACCCAGGTCTCCGGCGGAGTCTCGACCGTCACGGCGCGGACGGAGGCGGACGAAGGCCGCGCCTATCACAGCGCCTATTTCGAGATGCTGGGCGAGCAGGGCTTTCCGGGCCTCGCCTTGTTCCTGATCCTCCACATTTCCGGCTTGGTACGGATGGAGGTGATCCGCCGCCGCTATCGCAAGGCGGAGGGGGACAAGGCTTGGATCTCGCCGCTCGCGACGGCGCTCCAGCATTTCCAGATCATCTATCTCGTCGGCGCCCTCTTCATCGCCGTCGCCTATCAGCCGTTCACCTTGATATTGCTTGCCGTGCAGATCGGCTTCGACACGCTCATCGCCCGGCGGGAGCGGGCCGAGCGCCCCCGCTCAGACGGGTTTGCTGCGGCGGCGGCGGCGCGCCAGACCGGAGCGGCACCCGCATGAGCGGCGCCCCCGCCGAGCCGCGCTCAGACCTTCCCGCGCTCACCGGCATACGCGGCCTCGCCGCCTGGTTCGTGGTCCTCTACCACATCAGGCTCGGCGCCCTGCCGTACCTCCCGGACTGGGCGGACTTCGTCCTTTCCAAAGGCTATCTCGCGGTCGACCTGTTCTTCATGCTGTCGGGCTTCGTCCTGTGGCTCAATTATTCCGATCGCCTGCGCCGCGAGGGGACGGCGGCGGTACCGCGCTACCTCGCGCGTCGGGCGGCGCGGGTCTGGCCGCTCCACATCTTCATCCTTGCCCTGACCGTCATGTACGCAGGTGCCCTCGCGGCGACGGGCAAGCTCAACCCCGACCAATATCCCTGGGCCGAGATCCCCCTCCACGTCCTCCTCATCCACAATTGGGGCTTCACCAGCGCCCTCACCTGGAACGATCCCTCCTGGTCGATCAGCGGCGAGGCGGCGGCCTACCTGCTCTTCCCGCTCATCGTGCTCGCCGCCGACTGGCGGAGCCGTTCGCCCGCAGTCGCAATCGCCGCCCTTCTCCTGCTGGCGCTCGCGCTTGCGGCAGCGATGGGATGGGGCGGAGGGACCATCCTCGACCAGAACATACCCCGCTTCGGCCCGCTCCGCGCGGTGACGGAATTCACCATGGGCACCATCGTCTGCGCCCTCTGGCAAGGCTGGTGCTCCAGACCGCGCACCGCCGCCGCGTTCGCGGGCGCGCTGATGGGCGCGGCGATGCTCCTCGCCTTCGCAACGCCGGCTCCCGAGACTTTGGTCGTGCCGCTGTTCCTGTCGGGCGGTCTCCTCGCGCTTGCGCTGACCGCCGACCTACCCGGCAATCCGCTCGCGTCCCGGCCGCTCCACTATCTGGGCGAGATCAGCTACTCGACCTACCTCGTCCACTTCCTCCTCTTCATCCTCTTCAAGATCCTGTTCGTGGAGGATCCGGCGAACGTGTCCCCGCCGCTGATCGCCCTCTTCCTGCTCCTCACGCTGGTCGCCTCGATCGCCCTCTACCACGGCGTCGAGCGACCGGCGCAGCGGGCGATGAACCGGATGTTCGACCGGCGCCTGATCCGCCAGCCGGTCCTTTCAGCGGCGGAATAGGAACGAAGGAGCAGCGGGCGCTTTCAGCGTCCATGCTCTGCTACGTCGACGATTCGAGCCTCCCCGGCATTACGCGCAAGCGGAAGGGAAGCTATTGGCAATATTTCCACGCCGACGGCAGCCGGGTTACGGATCGGGAGGAAATCGACCGGCTGAACGCCATCGGCATGCCGCCCGCTTATGAGCGTTGCTGGTTCTGCCCGAGCCCCCACGGCCATATCCAGGCGACCGGCTACGACGCCAAGGGGCGCAAGCAATATCGCTATCACGCCGATTTCCGCGCCGACCAGGACGCGCAGAAATATGAGCGCCTCGCCGCCTTCGGCCGCGCTCTGCCCAAGCTCCGGAAGAAGGTGGAGGAGGATCTGAAGGGCAAGCCGACCGCGCAGGACACGGTGCTCGCCGCCGTCGTCCGGCTGATCGACGAGACGAGGATGCGGATCGGGAATGAGGAATATGCGAGGGGCAACAAAAGCTTCGGAGCGACGACCCTGCGCAACCGCCACGCGAAGTTCGAGCGCGGACGGCTGAAGATCAGCTATACCGGCAAGCACGGCATCAAGCGGACCGTCACGATCACGGACCGGAACCTCGCCCGTATCGCCAAGCGGACGCAGGACCTGCCGGGCCAGAATCTGTTCGAATATGTGAACGACGAAGGCGGCGTCTGTCCCGTCACCTCCAGCGACGTTAACGCCTATATCAAGGAGGCGATGGGCGAGGATTTCACCGCCAAGGACTTCCGCACCTGGGGCGCCAGCGTTATCGCCTTCGAGGAAATGGTCCGCCGTGCGCGCAAGCACGGCAAAGTGAAGCTGAAGAGCATCATCGAGCCGGTCGCCGAAGCGCTCGGCAACACGGTTGCGATCAGCCGCAAGTCCTACGTCCATCCCGCACTTATCGAAGCCGCAAAGGACGCCGGTGCGATCGGCGAGCGAAAGCTGCCGCGCGCGGGCAAATATCTCTCCTCAGCCGAGCGGGGGCTGATCGAGTTCCTCGAAGCGGTGCCGGAGGAGCAGGCCAAGCTGGACGAAAAGGCGGAAGCTGAGGCAGAAGCCGCCTGATGGCGGAGCCCGAGCAGAACCTCCTCGTGAAGACGAGCGCCCTCACCCGCGAAGCGTCCGCCTGGGTCAGCGGCAACATCGTCGATATCCTGATCGCGGGTGGGATCGGGATTGTCGTCGCGCTGGTTCTGGTCGGCATCCGCTCGCTCGGCTGCCGCTTCGTCGCGCGGCTGAAGGGCGAGGAATGGCCGGCCATCTTCGCGCGTGCCGTGGCGAAGACGAACCTCTTCTTCATCGTCATGTGCTCGGCCGCGCTCGTCGCCGAACATGCCGAGACTCCGCCCTCGCTGCTGCGCGTCATCAACATCCTGTTCGTGGTCGCCGCGGCGATTCAGGCGGCGGTGTGGGTGCGCGAGCTCGTCCTCGGCTACGTGCAGCGGCGGGTGGGGATAGACGACGAGCATTCGACCCTCGCCTCGGCCGTCAGCATCATCCGGCTGCTCGTGACGGTGGCGCTGTTCGCCATCGCCATCATCCTCATCCTTTCGAACCTGGGAGTGAACGTCACCGGCCTCCTCGCCGGCCTCGGAATCGGCGGAATCGCCATCGGTCTTGCCGCCCAGGGCATCTTCTCGGATTTGTTCGCGGCGCTCTCGATCATCTTCGACAAGCCCTTCCGCCGCGGCGACACGATCAGCTTCGGCAACCCGCCTAATCAGATGACCGGGGCCGTCCAGCGCATCGGGCTCAAGAGCACCCGCGTCCGCTCGCTGAACGGCGAGGAAGTGGTGATCTCCAATGCGAACCTCCTCAACACCCAGGTCCAGAATTGGGCGCGGCTTGAGCGTCGGCGGGCGCTGATGAATTTCGGGGTGCCGTATCACGTCCCGCCCGAGACGCTCGCCCAGCTGCCGCACGAGATCAGGGCGATCGTGGAGCGCCAGCCGCTCGCCACGTTCGAGCGCGCGCACCTCTTCCGCTTCGGCTCCTCCTCGATCGACCTGGAGCTCGTCTTCCAGGTCGATGCGCCCGAAATGGCAACCTTCATGGAGGTCCGTCAGACGGTCATGCTCGACCTCATCCGCCGCTTCGCGGAGATGGACGTGGAGTTCGCCTATCCGGCGCAAGTGAGCTTCACCGCCGCTCCGGACGGGCGGCTGGTCATGCCCTATCCGCCTGAACCGGAGCGGGACGCTTAATCCGGCCGGAAGCGGCGGCGCCGTTCCTCGACCTCGTACCGACGGCCGGGCTTGATCTTCCGGTTCACATATTCGCCGGCCGAAGGCGCAGCTAGCAGGGCGTCGAACATCGGCTCCCGGACCTCGAAATAGCGATAGCGGTCGCCGCCTTTGTACCAGAGGTCGAGCGTCTCCTTTTCCGGGTCGAAGGCGGCGCGGGTGATGGCGCTGGAGTCGAAGTCGTGGACCCGAAGCGCCACGTCAGAGCCCCACATCCTCCAGCGACAGCAAGGTGGCGTTGCCGCCCGCGCTGGTCGTGTCGGTGCTCGTCACCCGCTCGGCGCAGAAGCGGGGAAGATAATGGGGCCCGCCCGCCTTCGGGCCAGTCCCGGAGAGCCCTTCGCCGCCGAAGGGCTGTGAGCCGACGATCGCTCCGATCATCGAGCGATTGACGTAGAGGTTTCCGACCGTCGCCAGCTCCTCGACCGTGTCGGCCGCGCGGGCGATTCGGCTGTGGAGGCCCATGGTGAGGCCGAAGCCGGAGCGGTTGACCCGCTCCACGGTCTCGGCGAGCCGCCCCGCCTTCCAGGTGGCGACGTGGACGAGCGGGCCGAACCATTCCTTCCTTACGTCCTCGACGCGATCCACCCTGATGATCGTCGGCGGGACGTAGAGGCCCTCGGCGGGAACCCCGATCGTGTGGACCCAGCGGCCGCGGGTCTCCTCCCGGTGCGCCATCAGGCGGTCGTAGGCGCCCTGGTCGATCACCGGCCCTACGTCGGTTCGAGGATCGGCGGGGTTGCCGACGACCAGCGCATCCATCGCGCCCGAAAGCATCTCCAGCGTTCGCTCCGCTATCTCCTCCTGCAGGAGGAGGACTCGAAGCGCCGAGCAGCGCTGGCCGGCGGAGCGGAAGGCCGAAGTGACCACGTCGACCACCACCTGCTCCGGCAAAGCGGTCGAATCGACGATCATCGCGTTGATTCCGCCGGTCTCGGCGATGAAGGGGATGATCGGCCGCTCGTCGTCCTTCATCAGCTCGCGAGCGATCCGCTTCGCGGTGGCGGTGGAGCCGGTTAAGGCGATTCCGGCGATGCGCGCGTCCTCGACCAGCGCCGCGCCCATGTCGGGGCCACCCTCGGCCAGAATAAGAGCGTCCTCCGGCACTCCGGCGCCATGTGCGAGACCGACAGCATAGGCGGCGATGGCGGGCGTCTGCGGCGCAGGTTTGGCAACCACCGTGTTCCCCGCCACCAGCGCCGCCGTCACCTGCCCGAGGAAGATGGCGAGCGGGAAGTTCCAGGGCGCGATGCAGACCCAGACTCCGCGCCCGCCCATCCGGAGCACGTTGCGCTCGCCGGTCGGTCCTGGAAGCTCGACCGGCTGAAGGCCCTTCCTCGCCTGCGCCGCATAATAGCGGCAGAAGTCGACCGCCTCGCGCACCTCCGCCAGCGCGTCGGGGATCGTCTTGCGCGCTTCCTTCACGCACAGGCGCATCAGCGCATCCCGCTCCCGCTCGAGCAGGTCGGCGAGCCGCTCTAGGCAGGCGGCGCGTTCGTCGACGCTGCGCCCGTCCCACCCGGGAAAAGCGTCAAGCGCTCGCGAGACCATCACCGTAGCCTCGGCCCGGCATTGGTCCGCGCCCTCGCCGGCGGACTGGACGGCCGGCTTCCACTCCTCCCCCGCGGCGACCAGCTCGGCCACCCGGCCGAGCTCCGCGCGGTCATTGAGGTCGATGCCCCGGCTGTTGGGCCGCTCAGGCGCGAACAATTCGCCCGGCAGGGGGATGGAAGGATGGCGGGAACCGCCAACGGCGGCGATCTTCGCGACCGGATCGGCGATCAGATCGGCGTCGCTAAGCCGCTCGTCGGCGAGCTGGTGGACGAAGCTGGAGTTGGCGCCATTCTCCAGCAGGCGCCGGACCAGATAGGCCAAGAGGTCGCGATGGCCTCCGACGGGAGCGTAAATCCGGGTGGAATAACCCTCCTCGCGCACCAGCCCCTCGTAAAGGCCCTCGCCCATCCCGTGGAGGCGCTGGAACTCGAAGTCACGGCTGCTGCCTGCCCATTCGAGGATGGTCGCGACGGTGAGCGCATTGTGGGTCGCGAAGGCGGGGAAGATATTCTTCGCCCCTAGCATGTCTCTGGCGCAGGCGAGGTAGGAAACGTCGGTCGCGGCCTTGCGGGTGAAGAGCGGGTAGTCGGGGAGGCCCTGCTCCTGAGTGCGCTTGATCTCGCTGTCCCAATAGGCGCCCTTGACCAGCCGAACCGCGATGCGCCGCCCGGTTGCGGCGCCGATCGCGTCCGCCCAGGCGAGCGTCGGCCGGCAGCGCTTGCCATAAGCCTGGACGGCCATTCCGAGCCCGTCCCAGCCCTTGAGCGACGGCAGCCCCGCCACCGCCTCGATGATGTCGAGACTCATTTCGAGCCGCTCGCTCTCCTCGGCGTCGATTGTGAAGGCGATGTCGGCGGCCTTGGCCAGCGATGCCAGCGCCTCGACCTTCTCGACTAACGATGGGACGCAGCGATCATACTGGGCCACTTCGTAGCGGGGGTGGAGCGCCGAGAGCTTGACCGAGATGGAATGGCCGCGCTCCGCGACGCTCCCGACGGCCCGGATCGCGTCTTCATACGCGGCGAAATAGCGTTCGGCGTCGGGAAAGGTCCGAGCGGCCTCACCGAGCATGTCGAAGCTGGCGGTGAAGCCCCGATTCTCGCCTTTCTCCATTCGGCGGATCGCTTCGTCGATGGTTCGGCCCATGACGAAGATCTCGCCCATCAGCCGCATCGCCGCGCCCACCGCCTGCCGCACGAACGGCTCGCCCGCGCGGGAGAGGAGACGCTTCAGCGTGCTCGCCTGCTCGCTTCCACTGACGAGCGCGCGCCCGATCACCAGGCCCCAGGTGGCGGAGTTGACGAGGGTCGAGTGCGATTTGCCCGCATGGGAGCGCCAGTCCGCGTCGCCCAATTTATCCGCGATGAGTTGGTCTGCCGTTTCAGGGTCGGGAACTCGAAGGAACGCCTCTGCGAGCGAAAGGAGGGCGACGCCTTCGGACGTGTTGAGCCTATATTCCTGCAGGAACTGGTTCACCCACCCGGAGGATTGCGCCGCCCGAAGCTTCCCGAGCATGTTCAGTGCTCTTTTCTCCACCCGCCGGCGCGAATCGGGATCGAGCGCCGCATCGGCCAGGAGCGGCTTCAGCACCTCGGGCTCGGGCGCTCGGTGGAGGCGGCGCAATTCGGCACGGGCGCGTGCCGTAGCGTCAGAAGGGGCGACGGTGGGGCGGGGGCTTGAGTCTGCCATCGCCGCCGCTCTAGACGGCCTCCATGCCCATCGCCAGCATCGAAGAGATCCAGTCGCGCGTCGGAAGCGAGGTCGGAGTTTCGGACTGGATCCTGATCGACCAGGGACGGATCGACACCTTCGCCGAGGTGACCGAGGACCCGCAGTTCATCCACATCGACCCCGAGGCCGCGGCCAAGACGCCGTTCGGCGGCACGATCGCCCACGGCTTCCTCACCCTCTCCCTCCTCAGCCGGATGGCCGCCGATGCCATGCTCCGCCCGGAAGCGGTGAAGATGGGCGTCAATTACGGGTTCGAGCGGGTCCGCTTCATGGCGCCAGTCCGTTCCGGTAAGCGCGTCCGCGGCCGCTTCACCCTCACCCGCCTCGAGGAGAAGCGGCCGGGGCGGTGGCAGTTCGTCCACAACGTCACCGTGGAAATCGAGGGCGAGGAGAAGCCCGCGCTCATCGCCGACTGGATCGGCCTCATCTTCATCTAAGGAGCCCCTTATGGCCACTCGCGAAGCCGTCATCGTTTCCATCGCCCGGACGCCGATCGGCAAAGCCTATCGCGGCGCTTTCAACGCCACGCCTTCGCCCACCCTCGCCAGCCACGCCATCCGGGCGGCCGTCGAGCGTGCGAAGATCGACCCGGCCGAAGTCGACGACGTGATCATGGGCGCCGCTCTCCAGCAGGGCGTTCAGACGACCATCGGCCGCACCGCCGCGTTGCGCTCCGGCCTTCCCGTTACCGTGTCGGGAATGTCGATCGACCGGCAATGCTCGTCGGGCCTGATGTCGATCGCCACCGCGGCGAAGCAGATTATCGTAGACCGGATGGAGGTGATGGTCGCGGGCGGCGTCGAATCCATCTCAATGGTTCAGACGCCCGAGATGCGCGTAGGGCCGGACCCGGAGCTGCTCTCGATGCACAACGGCGTCTACATGCCGATGATCCAGACGGCCGAGGTGGTCGGCAACCGCTACACCGTCAGCCGCGAGCGGCAGGACCGCTATGCCCTGCGCTCGCAGCAGCTCACCGCCAAGGCGCAGGCGGAAGGCCGGTTCGCCGACGAGATCGTCCCCGTTACCGCCAAGATGAAGGTGACCAACAAGGAGACGGGCGAAAGCTCCATGCAGGAGGTGACGCTCGCCAAGGACGAGGGCAACCGCCCCTCCACGACCTATGAGGACCTCGCCAAGCTTCAGCCGGTAATGGGGCCGGAGGCGATGATCACCGCCGGCAATGCCTCGCAGCTCTCCGACGGAGCGTCCGCCTGCGTGCTGATGGAGCAGGCCGAAGCCGCCCGCCGGGGCCTTGAGCCGCTCGGCCGCTACGTCGGGATGGCGGTGGCCGGAACCGATCCGGACGAAATGGGCATCGGGCCAGTCTTTGCGGTTCCCAAGCTCCTCGGCCGCTTCGGGCTCACGGTGGACGACATCGACCTGTGGGAGCTGAACGAGGCCTTCGCCGTCCAGGTCCTCTACTGCCAGGATCGGCTCGGAATTCCCGACGAGAAACTGAACGTCAACGGCGGCTCGATCTCCATCGGCCACCCCTACGGCATGTCCGGTGCCCGGATGACCGGCCACGTCCTCCTCGAAGGCCGCCGCCGCGGCGCCAAGTGGGCCGTGGTGACGATGTGCGTCGGCGGCGGGATGGGCGCGGCCGGGCTGTTCGAGGTGCTTTGAGGCTCAAACCGCCTTTCTCTAGCTGTCGCTGCAGGGTCGAGTGAGGGAGCAAGGGGAGCCGGACCGGTGCTCGCTGGCCATGCGGCTCAGGATTGAGGTCCACGCCGCCTGGCTGGCGGTACGAGATCCTCGCTGCCCCTGGCACGCCCGAGCGCTGGGACTTCTGGTCACGGCCTATGCACTTTCGCCCATCGACCTGATCCCGGACTTCATCCCCATCCTCGGCCTTCTCGACGATGCCTTGATCGTGCCTGCGGGCCTCTGGCTGTTCATGAAGATGCTCCCTTCGGGCCTGATGGACGAAGCCCGTGGAAGAGCCGAGGCAGCGGCTGAGCGTCCGAGCTCCGCGTGGGGCGTCGTCATCGTGCTGCTCGTCTGGGTCGCGGCGGCGCTCCTCGTCCTTCACCTGCTCGGCTTCCGCTTCGGCTGACGAAACCCGCGCCGCTTCCTGACGTTGACGGAGCGAAACGAGGGAGACGCCAATGCCCGTATCCAACCTGACGCTCGTCGAGCGGATCGCGCGCGTGCTCGCCGGCCGGGCGGAGAGCACCAATGCCGAGGGCGACGATCCTTCCGCGGGGCCGACCGTGGATGAAACCTGGCACGAATATCTCGACGACGCCCTTTCGATCCTCCGGACGATGCGCGAGCCGGACCAGAACATGGCCGCGGCCGGCGATCCGAATGTGTGGGAGCGGATGGTCGAAGCCGCGCTCAGCGTCGAGCGCGCCGTGCAGGGCGCGGCAAGCAAGCCCGTCTCCTGACATGCGAAAGGCCGCCCCGCTTGTGGCAGGACGGCCTCTTTGCATTGTCAGCCAAAGCGGCCTGAAATGTTAAGCGCGGATCTCCGCGGAGGCGACGCTCACCAGGGCCGCGAACGGCGTAAGACAATGAGACATCAGACCACCTCCTTTCAGTAGTTGAACAGTGATGGGGAGATAGGATGGCTGCGATGAATTTCAAGCACCGTCAGTGACTTAGCCGTCGTGGGCGGCGATCCACTCCTCGACCACCGGAGCGATGCGCTCCCGCCACTTGCTGCCGTTGAAGATGCCGTAATGACCGACGTCCTTCGCCAGATAATAGCGCTTAAACTCGCGGGGTAGGCCCTTTGAGATGTCTAGCGCGGCCTTGGTCTGCCCAACCCCGGAAATGTCGTCCCTCTCGCCCTCGATCGCTAGGAGAGCGATGTCCTTGATAGCGGCCGGATCCACCCGGCGGCTGCGGTGCATCATCTGGCCCTTGGGCAGCAGGTGGCGCTGGAAGACCACGTCCACCGTCTGGAGGTAGAACTCCGCCGTCATGTCGCAGACGGCGCGATATTCCTCGTAGAATCGCTTGGTCGAGTCCGCGCTCTCGCCGTCGCCCTGGACGAGATGCTTGAACATCTCCCAATGGCTGGTGAGGTGATCGCCAAGGTTCATAGCCATGAACCCGGCGAGCTGAAGGAAGCCCGGGTAAACCGCGCGACCGGAGCCGGGATAGGTGTAGGGGACGGTGGCGATGACGTTCTGCTGGAACCAGCTGTGCGGCCGCTGGGTCGCGACCGTGTTGACCGCGGTCGGGGCCTTCCGCGTGTCGATCGGGCCGCCCATCATGGTGAGCGTGCGCGGGCGGGCCGGGTTGGCGTCGCGGCTCATCACCGCCGCCGCCGCATAGCAGGGGACCGAGGGCTGGCACACGGCGAGCATGTGGGCGCCGGGACCGATATGCTCGAGGAAGGCCATCAGATAGTCGATATAATCGTCGAGATCGAAGCGGCCGGCGTCGAGCGGCACCAGCTTCGCGTCGCGCCAATCGGTGATGTAGACGTCGTGGCCGGGGAGCATCCGCTCCACCGTGCCGCGCAGGAGCGTCGCATAGTGGCCGGACATCGGAGCGACGATGAGGAGCTTCGGACCGCCTTCGACGCCCTCGCGGACGAAATGCTTCAGCTGCCCGAACGGCTTGCGAAGGACGATCTCCTCGCGGACCGCCACGCGCTGCCCCTCCACCAAAATGGTGTCGAGGCCGAATTCCGGCTTGCCCCGAGAGGCAGAGGCGTGGGCGAACACGTCGAGGGCGGACGCGACGATCGGCCCCATCTGGCTGTAGGCGAAGGGATTGGCGGGGTTCTGCATCCAGCCGGCGCCGAGATTGGCGAGCGTGCTAGCCCCCGCGAGCAGCGAGCGCTGCATTTCATAAGCGTCGTAGAGCATCGAGCCTCCAGATGGTGCGCCGCGGCAAGAAGATCAACGGCGTCAAAGCTTTGAGAGAGTGAACCGGCTGAACACCTAATGGGTCCGCCGCGGCGGCATTGAGCGTCATCCCATGCGCTGCTAGGCCCCTTCGATGCCCCAAAATCCCGAACCGCCTTCCCCCCGGAAGATCGGCAACCTCGCCATCATCTGGCGTTTCACCGCGCGATACAAGGGCCATGTCGCCGGAGCGCTCCTCGCCTTGCTGGTAGCGGCCGGGGCCACGCTCGCCATTCCCAATGCTTTCCGTCTGATCATCGACCGGGGCTTCTCCGGCAGCGGCGACGATGTCGGTCGCTGGTTCCAGTATCTGATCCTCGTCGTCGTGGTAATGGCGATCGCCACCGCCTTCCGCTTCTACTTCGTCTCCTGGCTCGGCGAGCGCGTCGTGGCCGACCTTCGCGAGGCCGTGCAGCGCAACCTGCTTCGGCTGGCCCCGAGCTTCTTCGAGGAGAACCGCCCTTCCGAGATCGCCTCCCGCCTAACGGCGGACACGACCATCATCGAGCAGGTCGTGGGGGCGACCATCTCCGTCGCGCTTCGCAACCTCGTCATGGGGATCGGCGGAGTCATCTATCTTTTCGCGCTGTCGCCGAAGCTAGCCGCCATGCTGATGCTGGGGATCCCGGCGGTAATCATCCCGATCACCTTCCTCGGGCGGCGGCTCCGCAAGGTCTCGCGTCAGAGTCAGGACCGCGTGGCGGAGGTCGGCGCGATGGTCGACGAAGTGCTGGGGGCGATGAAGATCGTCCAGGCCTTCGGCCAGGAGGGGCGGGAAGCGCAGCGCTTCAAGGGCGCCATCGAAAGCGTCTTCCAGACAGCCCGGCGGCGGATCCTGCTTCGCGCGGTGATGACCGGCACGATCATCGCGCTTATCTTTTCCGCGATCACTTTGGTGATGTGGCAGGGAGCCTTGGACGTCCAGGCCGGCCGCCTCACCGGCGGCACGATCGCGGCCTTCGTTCTGACAGGAGGGCTGGTCGCCGGGGCGTTCGGAGCCCTCACCGAGGTTTATGGAGAGCTGCTTCGTGGAGCCGGTGCCGCCGGGCGCCTTGCCGAGCTGCTTCGTGAAGAGCCCGGCATTCGCGCCCCGGCCGATCCCCGCCCCCTCCCGTCACCAGCGCGGGGCGAGATTGAGTTCCGGGGCCTTACCTTCCGCTATCCGAGCCGGCCGGAGGTGAGCGCGCTTCACGATTTCTCCCTGCGCGTGGCGCCGGGCGAGACGCTGGCGGTCGTCGGACCCTCGGGCGCGGGCAAGTCGACCCTCTTTCAGCTGGCCTTACGCTTCTATGATCCCGAGGCGGGCGCGGTCCTGCTCGACGGCGTACCGCTTCCTGACACGGACCCGGCGGATCTGCGGTCGCGGATGGCCGTCGTGCCGCAAGAAACAATGATCTTCGCCGCCTCGGCCCGGGACAATCTGCGCTACGGACGCTGGGATTCGAGCGACGAGGAGCTCTGGGCCGCCGCGGAAGCCGCCAACGCGGCCGAGTTCCTACGGGCGCTGCCGGAGGGCCTTGATACCTTCATGGGCGAGAGCGGGGCCCGGCTCTCGGGCGGGCAGCGCCAGCGCCTCGCGATCGCGCGGGCCATCCTGAGAGATGCTCCGATCCTTTTACTCGACGAGGCGACGTCCGCGCTCGATGCGGATTCGGAGCGGCTGGTGCAGGCGTCGCTGGAGCGACTGATGCGCAACCGCACCACGATCGTCATTGCCCACCGCCTCGCCACCGTCCGAGCCGCCGACCGGATCGTCGTGCTCGATCAGGGCCGGATCGTGGAAGAGGGAACGGACGAAAGCCTCCGGGCGCGAGGCGGCCTCTAT
The DNA here is from genome assembly GCA_036398895.1 of Allosphingosinicella sp. Classification (GTDB taxonomy): domain Bacteria; phylum Pseudomonadota; class Alphaproteobacteria; order Sphingomonadales; family Sphingomonadaceae; genus Allosphingosinicella. The sequence goes on from DASWOC010000005.1 coordinate 56,129, forward strand.
GCGAGGCTCGCCCGCCTCCAGTTCGACGGCCTTGCCGCATAGAGGGCAAGAGCCTGCCCCAAAAGAAAAGGGCGACTCCGACGAGCCGCCCTCCATTTGGGAGCCGGGTTTCCGGACCGTCAGAAGTTCCCGTAAGCCTCGTTCCCGACGAAGCCCATCTTCTCGACGTTCGCGCGCTTCGTGACGGCGAGAACCTCGTCGACAAGCTCATAGCGAGCGTTGGGGTCGGGCTGGAGGTGAAGCTCGGGGATCGGGTTCATCGTCTGGGTCAGATCCAGATACTGACGCAGCCGAACCAGATCCACCTGCTCCCCGTTCCACATCACCTGGCCCTGCGGAGTGATGACGATCTTGTTTTTCACAGGGTCGATGGGCGGCGGCTGATTATTCGGCGAGTCCTGCGGAAGGTCCAGCTTCACCGCGTGGGTCTGGATCGGGATGGTTATGATGAACATGATGAGGAGCACCAGCATGACGTCGATGAGCGGCGTCGTGTTGATATCCATCATGGGCTCGTTCTCGTTCCCGCCCATTGAAACTGCCATAAACCTCTACTCCTCGAATTCGATGGGACGGACCGTACGGCCTTAGAGACGTGTCGTTGCCGCCTGGGGCGGCGGCTCGGAGATGAATCCGACCCGCGCGAAGCCGGCGCGCTGCATCGTGAAGATCGCGCCGCCGATGCACTTGTAGGGAGTGTCGACCTGGCCCCGGATGTGCGCTTCGGGCATGTTCTCCTCGGTGATGTTCTCCGCGCCGCCGGCCTTCTTGACCTCATCCTCGAGCTTCTTCACCGCGCGGTCGAGCAGCTCCTGCGAGTTTACCCGGGTCAGTCCCCAATAAACCTCGCAGCCGCCGGCGCCATCGCCGCGGACGGAGAGCGAGACGTTTTCCGGCTTCGTCGAGGTCGGCTCGAAGTGGACCTTCGGCAATTCCTTCACAACCGCCTGGACCACGACCGGAACCGTGATCAGGAAGATGATGAGGAGCACCAGCATGACGTCGACGAGCGGCGTCGTGTTGATGTCGGACATCGGGGCATCATCTTCCTCGGAGGGACCGGCGCTAATCGCCATAATTTGGGCTTCCTATTCTCGAGTCTGACTAAGCGGAGCAGGGCGGAGCCGCGCTGCGGCCCCGCCCCTTGACGGTTCAGACCTTCTTCGGGCCCGGGTTGGTCATGCCGGTAGCGCTGCCGCTGGCGGTGGTTCCGCCCGGCGAGGTCGACGGCTTGGCCGCACCGGTCGTGGCGCCGGCGCCACCGCGAGCCGCGACCTGCGGACGAACGGTTCCGCCCGACATCATGTAGCCGTGGAGATCGTTGGAGAAGCGGGCGAGCTCCTCCACGATCGCCTTGTTGCGGCGCTGGAGCCAGTTGTAGGCGAGCACCGCCGGCACCGCCACGGCGAGGCCGAGCGCGGTCATGATGAGCGCCTCACCGACGGGGCCGGCAACGGCGTCGATCGAAGCCTGACCGGCAGCGCCGATCTTGATCAGCGCGCGGTAAATGCCGACCACGGTTCCGAACAGTCCGACGAACGGAGCGGTCGAGCCGACGGTGGCGAGGAAGGCGAGACCCGTGGAGAGACGCGAGGCGATCGCACCCTGGCTGCGAGCCAGCGAGTTTTGCATCCAGTCGTGCTGGTCGATCGGGTCGGTCAGCTTGTCGTGCTGCTCAAGGGCCAGAATGCCGTCGTCGACGATCTGACGATAAGCGCTGTTCTTCTCGAGCTTGGACGCGCCTTCGCGCAGGTTGGCCGCCTGCCAGAAGGTCGATCGGGCGCGTTTGCCCTGGTTGATGATCTTCTGCTGCTCGAAAAGCTTGACGAAGAGCACGTACCAAGAGCCAGCCGACATGATCACGAGGATGATGAAGGTCGCCCAGGCGATCGTGCCGCCCTGCTCGAGTGCGGCCATAAGGCCATAAGGATTTCCGCCGCCGTGGGCGCCAGCTGCTGGGGTGGCCATAGTCTCTACTTTCCTCTCGTTCAGAGCTTGTGATGTTGCAGGATGTCTAAATCAGTCGGACGGAAGCACCCATCTGATGGAACCCGCTACCGTATCGGTCGTCGGATTGCCGCTGCTGTCCGTCGCAGGCGAGAACTTCGCCCGCTGCTTCATCAGCCGGCAAGTCGTCGAATCAAGAGCTGAAGAGCCGCTCGATCCGGTCACCTGGCAGTCCGAGACACGGCCGTTCGCACCCACGGTGAGTCGGAACCGGGTGGTTCCCTGCTCCTCGCTGCGGATGGCCGAGGCCGGGTAGTCCGCATCCGACACGTACGACGCCAGGTTCGCTCGAGCCCTCGCCGGCTCCACCTTCTTAGGCGGTGGTGGTGGCGGCGGAGGCGGAGGCGGAGGCGCAGGCGCAGGTGGCGCAGGCGGAGCCGGAGGAGCCGTGTAGGTAATCTGCGGCGGCGGAGCGACGTTCGTCGTCGTCATCTGCGGCGGCGGAGTGTTCGTCCGCACGATCGGCGGCGGAGTCACCACCGGCGGCGGAGTCTGCGGCATGTCGGGCGGCGGCGGCGGCGGTTCTTCCTCGGGGGGCGGCGGCTCTTCCTCGACGTCAAACGTCTTGAGGTCGGCGGCGACCTTCTTGACGACGTTATAGGCTAGCCCGGTGACAAACGCGTACCCCAGAAGCGCGTGAAGGAGGGCGACGATGACGATAGCCGCCATGCGGCTGTTACTCATCTGAGGTTTGTCAGCATATGCCATTAATCAGCCACACTCCCTCTCTTTTATCGACCGGTTGCGGACCGGCGCTGTTATCAACGCAGCTAATCCACAACGGCTCCCTCGATGATGATGTATCAACATATCATCGGCCGGAGCCGGTCCCTCTATCGCGTCGCAACTGGGGACGCAATCCTTCTGTCATGGGACGCCACCCCCGCCGAAAGCGGCTGAAATCTGCGGTTCATGAAGGTAAGTACATAGGAAACCGGGCCAAAATTTACGGGGGCGAAACATTATGGGTGCGCGAACTTTTTACTGGATGATCGGCGCGGCGGCACTTGCCTCGGCGCTTCCGGAGGCGGCCGAGTCGCAGGTGGCGGCGCCGGTCCTCACCTATGCCGACATCGCCGACCTCGCGCTCTCGTCGCCCGTCGCCGCCCATGTGCGGGTCGGCAAAGCCGTACCTGTGAAGGCGGCGCAGGCCGTCGGGCTCAGGCCCGGCTACACGCGGCTCTACGTTCAGGCGGAACTGGTCGCACTCGTCAAGGCGTCGGAACCGCTGCCGAACCGCCTCAGCTATGTCGTGGACCTGCCGCAGGTCGGGAAAGGCAAGGCGCCGAAGCTTTCCAAAGGGACCGAGCTCATCCTCCTCGCCCATCCGGTGCCGGGCCGGCCGGGGGAGCTGCGGCTGGCGGCGCCGGACGCGCAGCTCGCCTATACGTCCGAGCGGGCGGCGCAGCTGAGGAGCATCGTCGCGGAGGCGCGTGCAGCCACGCCGCCGCCGCGGGTCACCGGCATCAGCCGGGCCTTCCACGTTCCGGGCACCGTCGCGGGGGAGAGCGAGACCCAGATATTCCTCTCCACCGCCGAACGGACTCCAGCCTCCCTTTCTGTCTTGCGCCGGCCTGGAGCCGCCCCCCAATGGGCGGTGTCGCTGAGCGAGATCGTGGATGAAGCGGCGACTCCGCCTGCTCCCCATACGCTCTTGTGGTACCGCCTCGCCTGCGGCCTGCCCCGAGCCCTCCCCGCCCAGAGCCTCAGCGACGCGGGCGCGAACGCCCGTGAGATCCAGGCCGACTATCGGCTGATCCTCGACCGCTTGGGCCCCTGCGCCCGAAGCCGCGCCAGGCCTTAGAAGGACGCCAGTTCGACTCCGACTCCGTGGCAGTCGCCATAGATGTCGGGCTTACGGGTGGAGACTCTCAGCGCGGTGACCCCGCGCCGCCCCGCGACAAGCTCATAGGCTTCACGCGCGAAGGTCTCCTGAAGGTTGAAGCGACGGCCCTCGGCCAGACGGCCGATCTCCGTCCGCAGGAAATCATAGTCCCAGGCGTCAGCCACTTCGTCGCTGGTGGGGAAGGAGGCTTCGTCCACCCACACTTCCACCGTCACCAGAAGCCTCTGCGGCGCCCCTACCTCGAAGTCGTGGAACCCGATGTCGACCGCCACGGCGTAATCCTCGAGTACGATCTTCCGGCTCCGGGGGCGGAGGCGCTCCGGCACCAGGCCGTCGAGCTTCGGAATTTCATCCATCGTTCGGCTCCAGGAACTGCACGTCCCGCTGAAGGCCCAAGAAGCGCTGACCCCCGTCGAGCGTCACCACCTGCCCGGTGATCGTCGGCGTCCCGATCAGGAAACGCAGGGCGGACACGATTTCCTCCACCGCGACCCCTCGTCCTAGCGCATTGAGGCTGTGCACCTTCTCGAAATTGTCGCCGCTCTGCGCGCCGGAAACGAGCGTCACCGAAGGCGCGATGCCGCAGACGCGAATGCCGCGCTCTGCCCACGCGCGGGCGCAAAGCTCCGTCAGCCCGGCGAGCCCGAGTTTTGAGACGGTGTAGGTGAAGAAATCCGGATTGGGCTGAGCGAGCTTGGCGTCGAGGAGATTGACGATCAGCCCGCCCCCCTGCGCTTGGGCGGCGAAGGCGCGGGAAAGGAGCGCGGGGGCTCGAAGGTTGATGTCCAGGTGCAGGTCCCAATCCTCCACCGAGAAGCCGTCGGCGCTGTCGAAGGAAAAGCGGGACGCGTTGTTGACCAGCAGGCGCGGCGGCGGGAGACCTTCGAGTGCTCGGAAAATCCGCTCCGCCGAGTCCGAGTCCGCCAGCTCGGCGCTCACCACCCCGCAGTTGCCGAGCTCCGTCGCCAGCGCTTCGGCCTCCGCACGGGATTTGTTGCACTGGATGAGCAGATGCCAACCGTCGTCGCAGAGCGCCCGGCAGAGGGCCGCGCCGATCCGTCTCGCCCCACCGGTGACGATCGCCGTCCTCGGGCCTTGGAACTCGCGGGGCATGAGCGGGGGATAGGATGGGGCGGATCGACCGGCAAGCCTTGCCGCCCCCCATCCGCCTAGCCTAACCCCCTTTCCATGCCCATGGCGCCCACCCCTGAAGACCTCTCCGGCCTCTCCCTCGCGGAAATCGCTCGGTTGGCGGAGGAAAAGAAGCTCCCGCCAGTCGAGAGCTGGAATCCCGCTCATTGCGGCAACAGCGACATGCGCATCGCCCGCGACGGCACCTGGTACCATCAGGGCAGCCCGATCGGACGGACGGCCATGGTCCGCCTCTTCTCCACCATCCTGAGGCGGGAGCCCGACGGTAGGCACGTCCTCGTCACTCCTGTCGAGAAGCTGGACATCGAGGTGGAGGACGCACCGTTCGTCGCCGTCGAGCTGAAGCGGGAAGGCGTGGGCGAGGCGGCGATGCTGGCCTTCCGCCTCAACACCGGCGACATGGTGGTGGCAGGGCCGCGAAACCCACTCCGCTTCGAGGAAGGACCCGAGGGGCCGCACCCCTATGTCGAGGTCCGTAGCGGCCTCGACGCCCTGGTGGCGCGGCCGGTTTATTATGAGCTGGCCGAACTGGCGCTCGCGGAAGGCGGGGAGACGCCGGGCATCTGGAGCGGCGGCGCCTTCTTCGCGATCGAGCCGGGAAAATGAGGCTTGCCGACCGCCTGCGCGAGGCCCTCGAACTGGGGCGCAAGCGGACTCCGATTCTCCTGGCGGGAGACGTGCTCGACGAGGCGGAGGGCGACTCCACCCCCGCCGCAGTACTCGTGGCCGTCGTCGACCGCTCGACCCCGACCGTCATCCTTACCGAGCGGCCGAAGACGATGCGCAAGCATCCGGGCCAGATCAGCTTTCCCGGTGGGCGAATCGACCCGCAGGACGACGGTCCGATAGCGGCTGCCCTCAGGGAGGCGGAGGAGGAGATCGCCCTTCCCCGCGGCGTGGCGGAGGTCATTGGCACCGCCGACCTCTACCGCACCATCACCGGCTTTGAAGTAACCCCCGTCCTCGCCGTCGTCCCACCGGACTTGCCGCTCGCGGCGCAGCGGGGCGAGGTGGCGGACATGTTCGAGACTCCGCTCCACCACCTCCTCGACCCGAGCCAGCAAAAGGTGCGCACCTTAGACTGGAAGGGGCAGGAGCGCTCCTATTATGAGATTGAGTGGGAGGGGCGGCGCATCTGGGGCGCCACCGCGGCGATGCTGGTCAACCTCTCCCGTCGGCTGGAGCTGGTTCAGTGAAGCTTCCGAAGGCCGCTTGGCAGAGCCGGGAAGGGATGCGAGCGCTTCTAAAGGCGCTCGGCGCAGAGACGGGCGACACCCGCTACGTCGGCGGCTGCGTCCGCGACACCCTGATGGGCCTTGAGGTCAGCGACGTCGATCTCGCCACCCGCGTGCCGCCGGGCGAGGTGATGGAGCGGCTGAAAAGCGCCCGGATCAAGGCGGTGCCCACCGGCCTCGCCCACGGCACCGTCACGGCGGTCGTCGCAGGCCAGCCGGTCGAGGTGACGACCCTGCGCCGCGACGTCGCCACCGACGGCCGCCGAGCCACCATCGCCTATACGGACGACTGGCGCGAGGATGCGGCACGGCGTGACTTCACGATCAACGCCCTCTCCGCCGATCCGGAGACGCTCGAGGTGCACGATTATTTCGGCGGTGAGGAGGATCTCGCAGCCCGCCGGGTCCGCTTCATCGGCGATCCGCTCAAGCGCATCGCCGAGGACCACCTCCGCATCCTGCGCTTCTTCCGCTTCCACGCACGCTTCGGCGAGGGCGAGGCCGACCCGGAGGCCCTCGCCGCCTGCACCGCGCGGGCCAACGACCTGATGGCGCTGTCGCGAGAGCGGATCGCCGACGAGCTGACGAAGCTTCTCGCCCTCGCCCGACCGGAGGCCGCGGTCGCATCGATGGTGAACCGCGCCATCCTGAAGCCCGTACTTCCCGAGATCCAAGAGGAGGGCGTAGCTCGGCTGGAGACGCTCATCGAGAGGGAAAGGCTTGCCGCCATTCCTCCCCATCCCCTGCGCCGGCTCGCGGCCCTGCTCCCGGCGGATCCCGAGACCGTCGCGGCGGTGGCCGCGCGCCTCAGGCTCTCGACTCGAGCGTCGAAGCGGCTGGTCTCCGCCGCTTCCTGGGGTGACGGAGTCGAGGAGAAGCCGGAGGTGCTCGCCTACCGCATCGGCGGCGAGGAGGCGGTGGACCGGATCCTGCTGAACGAGGGCGATCCCCGCCAGGCACTCACGCTATCGGGCTGGGTGAAGCCGAGGCTGAAGCTCGGCGGCGGAGAATTGATCGCCATGGGCCTGTCCCCGGGCCCGGTGGTCGCGGCCACGCTCCAGGCGCTGGAGCGGGAGTGGGCGAAGGCCGGCTTTCCGGACAGCCGCCCGGAGCAGGAGGCGCTTGCGCGCCGTCATGTCGAGAAGGCGCTGAAGGGCGGGCTCTAGAAGCGGTTGTCTCTCGGGAAGCCCATTGGCGGCATCCGCCCTGCCGCGCCGCGCGCCGTGCGCCACGGGTTGAGGTCCGTCTCCGTTCGCACTCGGCCGCTCTCCCCGCCCATGTTCCAGCTCAGCCCCTGGGCGAACAGGAAGGTGGTGGCGTCGGCGAGGCCGCCGTCGCGGTAGCGCTGGAGCTGGACGCCTTGGCCGCGCCCCATCTCGGGAAGCTCCGACAACGGAAACACCACCATCTTTCGGTTGTCCCCGATCACTGCGACATAGTCATGGCCCGGCACCACCGGCTTCACGATCGAAAGCTTCGCGCCCGGCCGAAGGTTGACGACCTGCTTGCCCTTCCGCGTCTCTGCGAGCGCTGCATCGGTCGAGGTGACGAACCCCCGTCCGTCCGAGCTCGCGAGCAGCAATTTGGTCCCGGGCGCCGCCTTGAGGAGAGCGGTGATGTTCCCCTCCCCCTCGATGTCCACCATCAGCCGGACCGGCTCGCCGAAGCCTCGGCCGCCGGGAAGGCGGTCGGCCGAGAGCGTGTAGAAGCGGCCGTTAGCCGCGGCGAGCAGGAGCTTGTCGGTGGTCTGGGCGTGGAAGAAGAAGCGGGGGCCGTCGCCTTCCTTGAACTTCATCGCCTCAGGGTTGGCCAGGTCGACATGGCCCTTCATCGCCCGGATCCAGCCGCGCTGCGACATGATGATCGTGATCGGCTCCCGCTCGATCATCGCCTCGAGCGGGATCTCGCGGGCCGGCGCCGCCTCCTCGATGAGGGTGCGACGGCGCCCCAGCTCCGTCTGGGCTCCGTAGCGGTCTCTAAGCGCCGTCAGATCCTTCTGCAGGCGGCTGCGCTGGAGGCGCGTGGAGCCGACCAGCTTGGCGAGCCCCTCGCGCTCCTTGATCAAAGCATCGCGCTCCCCCTTGAGCTGCATCTCCTCCAGCCGCCGAAGCGAGCGAAGCCGCATGTTGAGGATCGCCTCCGCCTGCCGGTCGGTGAGCGAGAATTCGGCGATCATCACCGGCTTCGGCTCGTCCTCGGTGCGGATGATCTCGATCACCCGGTCGAGGTTCAAAAAGGCGACGAGATAGCCTTCGAGAAGCTCGAGCCGGTCGTCGATCTTGGCGATCCGGTGCTGCGAACGGCGGACCAGCACTTCGAACTGGTGGGCGAGCCAGGCCGACAATACCTCTTTCAGCCCCATCACCCGAGGCGTGTGATGCGCGTCGAGCACGTTCATGTTGAGCGACACGCGCACTTCGAGATCGGTGAGGCGGAACAGGCTCTCCATCAGGAGCTGCGGCTCGACAGTACGGCTTCGCGGCTCCAGGACGATCCGGATCTCGGCATCCGATTCGTCGCGTATGTCGGCGAGGATCGGCAGCTTCTTGTCCGCGATCAGCCCGGCGATCTGCTCGATAAGCTTGGCCTTGGGCACCTGGAAAGGGATTTCGCTGATGATCGCGACCCAGGTTCCGCGGCCCTGATCCTCGGTGGACCAGCGCGCCCGCACCCGGAAGCTGCCCCGCCCCGTCTCATACGCGTTGGCGATGGCGGCGGCGCCGTCGACGATCACGCCTCCGGTCGGGAAGTCCGGCCCGGAGACGAAATCCATCAGTGCCGACGGCTCGGCTCCGGGATTATCGATCAGGTGGATGGCGGCGTCGAGTATCTCGGCAAGGTTGTGCGGGGGAATGGAGGTCGCCATTCCGACCGCGATCCCGCTCGAACCGTTGGCGAGCAGGTTGGGGAACAGGCCCGGGAAGACTTCCGGTTCCTCCTCCTCGCCATTGTAGGTGGGGCGGAAATCGACGGTGCCTTCGTCGAGGCCCGCCATCAGATCGTTGGCGGCGGCTGTCAGCCGAGCCTCGGTGTAGCGCATCGCCGCGGCGTTATCGCCGTCGACATTGCCGAAATTGCCCTGGCCGTCGACGAGCGGGTAGCGGAGCGAGAAGGTTTGGGCGAGGCGGACGAGCGCGTCGTAGACGGATTGGTCGCCGTGCGGATGATATTTGCCGATGACGTCGCCAACGACGCGGGCGCATTTCTTGTAGCCCGCCGCCGGGTCGAGGCGAAGCAGCCGCATCGCCCAGAGGAGGCGGCGGTGGACCGGCTTCAGCCCGTCGCGGACGTCGGGCAGCGAGCGGGCGGTGATCGTGGAGAGGGCGTAGACGAGATAACGCTGCGAAAGCGCCTGGTCGAAGGGCGCGTTCTGGATCGGGTCGATATCGTTCAAGGCGTCGGACATGCCTCGGGATAGCAGCGGGATTCCGGCGTTGCGAGAGGTGACTTGCCGCTTCTCTACCAATGCGATAATGTAACAACGCTGGCGGAAGACCGGCAGATGTTAGAGGAGGTACGGATGCGCAAGGCCTTGGTTGTGCTTCTCCTTTCGGCGGCTGCGGGATGCAGCGGCGGCGGCTCCGAAGAGCGGAGCGAGTCCCGCCAGGATCTTAAGACCTACGACGTCTCCGAGGCGCCGGCGGCGACCGACTCGGCCGTCCCTCCTCCACCTCCCCCGCCCGCTCCGACCTCTGCGGAGCGTCGGTTCAGCCAGCCGCCCGGAATCGCCCCGACGGCGGCGCCGGGCGTGGCCTTCAACTATCGCTACGATTTCCGCCTGCCGAGCGCTCGCGTCGCGGCCCTCCAGGAGCAGCATGCTGCGGCTTGCGAGAAGCTGGGTATCGCCCGCTGCCGAATCACGGCAATGCGTTATCGGCTTGTCGACGATGACGAGATCGAGGCGATGCTCGCCTTCAAGCTCGACCCAGCGATTGCCCGCGGCTTCGGCAAGCAGGGGATCGACGCCGTCACCGCTTCCGAAGGGATGCTGATCGATGCCGAGATCACCGGTGAGGATGTCGGCAGCCGGATCGCCGCCGCCACGCGGAGCGAGACCGACCTGACGGACGAGCTGAAGCGCATCGAGGGCGAGCTTGCCCGCCGCGGCCTGGGAGCATCCGAGCGGGCGCAGCTCCAGCTCCAGGCGCAGCAGCTTCGCGACCAGATCCGCGCGACCCGAACGACCAAGACCGAGCAGCAGGAGACGCTTGCGACCACTCCGATGGTCTTCAACTATGAATCGGGCGATCTCCTCGCCGGGTTCGACGGCCGGCCGCGCCTCAGCCAGGCCATGGAGGATGCGCTGGAGAATCTGGTCGGCGGGCTCCTTTGGATCCTCGTCGCCTTGATCACCCTTCTGCCCTGGGCGTTGCTCGTGGCGGCGGCGCTCTGGATCTGGCGCCGGATCCTGCCGCCGCTCAGGCGGGTCGGAGAACCGGCGGTCCCGCCGGCACCTCCCGCCGAGGACTGATCAAGCGGCCATTTGCTCCGCTCGCGGGGCGGGTCTAGGGCGGCGAGAGGAGTCTTGTCTTGCGTCCTACCCTTGCCCTCGCCGCCGCCCTGGCGCTAGCCGCCTGCACCATGGCTGCGCCCGACCCACCCGCCACCGCTGCCGACGCCGCGCCGGAGCTGATGAAGTGGCCGGCGCTGCTCACCCGCGAGCGGCCCCAGCCCGACGAGACGATCTCCTACGGCCCGGACCAGATGCAGAAGGTCGATCTCTGGCTTCCCGCCGGGAAGGGTCCGCACCGGACCGTGCTGATGGTCCATGGCGGCTGCTGGCAGACGGAGATCGCGGACCGCCGAATCATGAACTGGATCGCTGACGACCTCAGGAAGCGCGGGATCGCCGTCTGGAACATCGACTATCGCGGCGTTGATCGGGAAAGCGGCGGCTATCCCGGCACCTTCGCCGATGCCGCCGCGGCGGCCGATGCGCTGCGCACACATGCCGCCCGGTACAAGCTCGACATCTCCCCGCTGGTTGCGGTCGGCCATTCGGCCGGCGGACATCTCGCTTTATGGCTCGGGGCGCGGCGCGCCCTGAACCGGCGCCCTTCGAGCTCGCTCATCCCGCGCGGCAGCCCCATCCTCGGCCTCGACCCGCTGCCTATCGACACGGTGGTCAGCCTCGGCGGTCTGCCTGACCTGGAGCTTGCCGCCACGCCTCCGGGCAGCGGCTGCGGCACGGAAGTGATCGAGAAGCTGGTCGGTCCGCCGACGCTCAGCAGCCGCAATGTCTATGCGGACACCTCGGTCCCACGGCTCGCCCCGCTCGGGGTCCGCCAGGTGCTGATAAACGGCCTCCAGGACCGGATCATCCCCACCGCTTATGCTGAGGATTATGCCGCGAAAATGCGCTCCGCCGGCGATAAGGTGAAGGTCCGGATGATCGATCGCACCGGGCACGTCGAGCTGATCGCGCCCGAGACAGCGGCCTGGGCCGCGACGGTCGAGGAGATTGAGGCGGCGCTTCGGCGATGAGCCCGACGCTCGAGCAGGTCCGGGCGCTCGATGCCGCCGATCCGCTGCGCCGCTTCCGCGACCGCTTCTCCCTGCCCCAGGGCGTGATCTACCTCGACGGCAATTCGCTGGGCGCATTGCCGAAGGCGACGGTGGATCGGCAGCGGGCGGTCGTCGAGGAGGAATGGGGGTCCGAACTCATCCGCAGCTGGAACAGCCGCGGGTGGATAGAGGCTCCGCAGCGGGTGGGCGCTAAGATCGCCGCACTCATCGGTGCCAAGCCCCACGAGGTGATCGTCGCCGACAGCGTCTCGGTGAACCTGTTCAAGCTGATCGTGGCCGGGACGGCCTTGTCACCGGACCGGCCGCAGATCCTCTCCGAGGCGGGCAATTTCCACACGGACCTGCATATTGCCAGCGGCGCCGCGGAACTGGCGGGCCTACGCCTGAACGTCGTGCCGCGCGAGGAGCTCGAAGGTGCGATCGGGGATGAGACCAACCTCCTCCTCCTCACCCACGTACACTTCAAGGCGGGCTTCCGCTTCGACCTGGCCGAGATCACCGCCCGCGCGAAGGCGGCGGGGGCGCTCACCTTATGGGACCTCTCCCACAGCGCCGGAGCGGTCCCGCTCCACCTCAACCACGACGGAGCCGAGCTGGCCGTGGGCTGCGGCTACAAATATCTGAACGGCGGCCCCGGCGCGCCCGCCTTCCTCTACGTGGCCGAGCACCTCCAGGACCGGCTCCTGTCGCCGTTGCGAGGCTGGATGGGCCACGCCGCTCCCTTCGCCTTCACCGACGACTATTTGCCCGCGCCCGGCATCGCCCGCTTCCTCGCCGGAACGCCCTCGATCCTCGCCCTCTCCGCGCTGGAGAGCGGGGTTGAAAGTTTCTCCGGGGCGGACATGAACACCCTCTGGGCAAAGTCGGTCGCTCTGTTCGATCTCTTCGCGGCGCTCGTGGAGGAACGCTGCCCCGAACTCGCCTGCATCTCTCCGCCCAAACCTGAGCGGCGAGGCAGCCACATCAGCTTCCGCCACGCCCACGCCTTCGAGATCTGCCAGGCGCTGATCGCCGACGGAGTCATTGGCGACTTCCGAGCACCCGACGTGATCCGCTTCGGCCTCACCCCTTTGTATCTGACCCATGAAGATGTCTGGCAGGCGGTGGAACGCATGGCCGCCATTCTCGAAAGCGGCCGGTGGCGAGAGCCACGTTTCGCTATGCGCGGTAAGGTGACCTGAAGCTCACCGACGCCGTTCGAGGCGAAAAACGGGCGCGAATTGCGCCGCCGCGGCCGCTCCGCTATAGGCTCGCCTCCGCCCCGCCCGCGCGCCGCAGAAGCGATGCCGCGTTCGGGGCGCGCCTGTTTTGAGCCGGAGCGCCGCCCATGTCCCGCCGCCGCCAGATCTACGAAGGCAAGGCCAAGATCCTTTACGAGGGGCCGGAGCCCGGGACGCTCATCCAATATTTCAAGGACGACGCCACCGCCTTCAACGCCCAGAAGCGCGGCACGATCAGCGGCAAGGGCGTCCTCAACAACCGTATCTCCGAGCATATCTTCACCCTGCTCGGGACGATCGGAATTCCCACCCACTTCATCCGCCGCCTGAACATGCGCGAGCAGCTGATCCGGCAGGTGGAGATCATTCCGATCGAAGTGGTGGTGCGCAACGTCGCTGCTGGGACCCTGTCGAAGCGGCTCGGGATCGAAGAGGGGACTCAGCTCCCCCGGACGATCATCGAATATTATTACAAGGACGACGCACTGGGCGACCCCATGATTGCGGACGAGCATATCGCCTGCTTCGGCTGGGCAAGCCAGGAGGAGATGAACGACATCGCCGACATGGCCGTGCGCGTGAACGACTTCATGTGCGGCCTCTTCGCGGCGATCGGCATCCGGCTCGTCGACTTCAAGCTGGAATTCGGCCGCCTCTGGGAAAACGAATATGCCCGGGTGATCCTCGCCGACGAGATCAGCCCCGACGGCTGCCGGCTGTGGGACATGAGCACGAACGAGAAGCTCGACAAGGACCGCTTCCGCCGAGACCTGGGCGGAGAGGCGGAAGCCTATCAGGAAGTCGCCCGCCGCCTCGGCCTGCTGCCCGAGGGGGACACCAACATGGTGCTCGATCTCGACAAGCACCGGCAGAAGAAGGGCCTCTAGCCCCAAAAGAAAAGCCCCGCCGGTGAGGGCGGGGCTCCGGCCTTCAGGCCTCTCCTTATCTCTTACTTGCCGTCTGGTCCGCCGAGAGCGACGCGGCTCGCCACGGCGGCGCGCTGCTGCACCGACTGGAGGTAGGCGGAAGACTGCATGAAGGGGACGGGGTTCACGGCCTTGCCGTCGATCCGGACCTCGTAGTGGAGGTGGCTTCCGGTGGAGCGGCCGGTGGAGCCCATCAGAGCGATCATGTCGCCGCGCTTCACCTTCTGGCCGGCATTGACCAGCGAGCGGGAAAGGTGGCCGTAGCGGGTCTGAATACCGCGGCCATGCTCCAGCTCGACGAGGTTGCCGTAGCCGCTCACCCACTGGGAGCGGCCGACGGTGCCGTCGGCGGTGGCGTAGATCGGGGTTCCGATCGGGCCGGCGAGGTCGATTCCGGCATGCATGGCGGCGCGGCCGCGGAACGGGTCGGAGCGGACGCCGTAGCCCGAAGTGAAGCTCGAGCCCTTGACCGGCTCAGCCGACGGGATGGCGATCGTGCCCTGCTCCAGCTGATCGAGCTTCGTCCAGCTCATGAACAGCGCCTTGAAGTTCGGGTCGGCGGCGCGGACCGGCTCGACCGGCTCGAACGGGCCGCCGACTCCGGCGGAGCGCTGGAGGCGGGAGGGATCGAGGCCGAGGCGGCGGATTTCCTGGGCGGTGAGGTCGTAGCGGCGGCGGGCCGCTTCCTTGATCAGGTCGACGTCCGCCTGCATCGCGCGGACTTCGCGTTCCATGCGAGCGACCTCGGCGGGAGCCGGGGCCTGCGTCGTCACGGTTGCGGTGGCGGTGGCGGCGAGCTGAGCGGCGGCGAAGACGGACCAGAAGAGGGTGAGGAGGGCGAAGAGAGCGGCGGTGGCCTGAAGGCCGGAGCCGATGCGGACCCGGCGGAGGCTGCTGCCGTCGTGGAAGAAAATGTCGCGCGGCTTGAGCATCTTGCGGAACATTCCACCGAGACCTGCATTCATTGTCTTAGTCAGCACCATCTCGTCCCCAGCTGGCCGCCCCGAAAGGGCGCGGCCACGCAAAACGCGACCTGTTCAGTCAATCAGAGGCGTTTCCGCCCGCTCGAAATACGTCTGGGAGCTGCCCCCTCCGCGACGTGTGGTGGTAGACTGTTAAACATCTCCTGCCGCGGCAAGGGCGGCGTAGTAATCGCGGGACAGACCGGCTTGGTCGCGCGCTGAGTCGTTGAACGGAGGCTTAATCGCGCCGCGGAACCGGGCACCGACCAGTCGTTGCCACTCCGAAACAGGCTCGATTCTCTGCGATTCACAGGCACGCCGGAACCATCGCGAGCCGGCTGCGACATGCCGTATCTCGTCGCGGTAGATCCGCTCCAGGATCGCGGCCGAACGTCGATCGCCCGCGGCCTCGAAGCGAACCACGGTCGCCGGAGTGACGTCAAGTCCGCGCGCTTCCAGCACCATCGGAACGACGGCGAGGCGCGCCAGCGGGTCGTCGGCGGTCTGCTCCGCCGCCTCCCAGAGGCCGTCATGGGCCGGAAGCGCACCGTAGAAGCTTCCCAGCGAACGTAGCCGCCGGTCGAGCAGAGCGAAGTGCATCGCCTCGTCCGCGCCGACGGCGAACCAGTCGTCGACGAACTCGCGCGGGAAGCCGGCGCCGAAACGGCCGGCGAGGTCGAAGGCGAGGTCGATCGCCCCAAATTCGATATGGGCCAGCGCGTGGAGCATCGCCAGCCGCCCCCGCTCCGATCCGCCGCGCCCGCGCTTGGGCATCCTCGACGCCGGAAGCAGCACGGGAGCGGCCGGCCGGGCCGGAGCGGCCGGCATTGGCACGTCGAAAGCATGGACGAGCTCGCCTCGCCGCCATGCCCGTGCCGCCGCACGTGCCGCGCGCACCTTCTCCCGTGGGTCGCTGCTCAGGAGGACCGTTCCGGCGGCTTCGGCGACGCTCTTCATCCGGCGCGCCTACAGCGCCGCGAGCCTTTCCTCCAGCCGCGCGAAATCGAGCGAGCGGAGCGCCTCGAGTCCGTCGATCACGAAGTAGAGGGGCTGGAAGCGGTCCGCACGATAAGGACTGGCGAGCACCGCATCGAGATCGAAGACCCGCCGTTCCGGTCTGGCGCTGTCCAGCGCATAGCCTGCTTCGCCGAAGCTCGAAGCCAGTCCCGCCCCGTAGACGCGGAGCGCGCCCTCCTCGCGCGCGAGACCGAACTCTACCGTGTACCAGTAGAGGCGGGAGAAGGCTTCGCCGCAGCCGCTGGCCGCCGCCTTAAGGCCTTTCACTCCAAGCTGCTGCATGAAGTCCGCGAACCAGCGGTCGGAGAGCATCGGCACGTGGCCGAACACGTCGTGAAGGACGTCCGGCTCCTCGAGATAGCCCTGGCTGCTGGCCGGCCGGATGAAATTGCCCGCGGGAAAGCGGCGGCGCGCAAGGTGGCCGAAGAAGATTTCATCCGGGAGCAGGCCCGGAACGGCAACCACGGTCCAGCCCGTTCGAGCGAAGAGCCTCTCGTTTAGATCGTCGAAGTCTGGGATACCTGAGCGTGACAGGCGCAACGTCTCCAGCCCCTTGTCGAAGGTGCCAACGACCCGGCCGGCAAGCTTGCGGCGCTGGCGGGCAAAGAGCGTGTCCCAGACACGATGGTCCTCGGGGGTGAACCGCTCCCAGCGCTGCGGGATCGTCCAGTCTTCGCCCGCGCCAGGCGGCGCCGAGGTGCTTCGTTTCTCTTCTTCGACTAGGGTCATCATCGGGGTGTCTCCAAATGCGAAAAACCCCGCCCGGAAGGTCCGGACGGGGTGGGTTGAGCTTCGTGCTTCAGGCGCGCGCTATCCCGTTCCCGTCCTCCGGGCCCGGTAATAATAGGTGGCCGCCGCGAAAATCGTCGCGCTGTCGTCGGTGCGGGCGGCCGTCACGTCCATGTCCTTGAAGTGGGTCGGCGGCGCCTGTTTGTCAACGAAGGCCTGAGCCGACGCTGAACACTGCTTTGTCAAGGAAGCTCTCGGGCGGCGGCGAGCACTTCCTCGGCGTGGCCGGGCACCTTCACCTTGCGCCAGACGCGCTTCACCACGCCGTCGCGGTCGATCAGGAAGGTGGCGCGGTCGATGCCCATATATTTGCGCCCGTACATGCTCTTCTCGATCCAGGTGCCGAACGCCTCGCACACTGAGCCGTCCCGATCGGTCGCGAGCGGTACGTTCAGATCATATTTCTGGGTGAACTTCGCGTGCTTGGCGGGCGAATCCTTGGAAACGCCGAGGATCCAGGTTCCAGCGGCTTCGAAGTCGGAGGCGAGGGCGGTGAAGGCCTGTGCCTCGGCTGTGCAGCCGGACGTATCGTCCTTGGGATAGAAATAGAGGACGAGCTTGTTGCCGCGGAAATCGGCGGGGCTGAGCATCTTCCCCTCCGCGCCCTCCATCTTAACGTCCGGCGCGACATCGCCTTCGTTCACCATCGCTCTCTCCGTTGCAGCCTTGAGCCCTGTGGCGAGCCGAGCGCGGGTTCGCAAGGGCGGCTACGCTGCCGAGCCGGCCGCCGCCTCCCAAAGCTTCGCCACCCTCTGCCGCGCCGCCTCGTGCGCGACGAGGAGGGCGCCCCAGTCGCGCGCGCCGCAGGCGGTCGCAACCAGCGGCTTGGTCTGATCCGGCGGCTCCTGGGATTCGGGCGAAACGAGGCGGAACATGACCAGCATCCGGGTGAGGAGCCGGAGCGCGGGGTCGATCTCCCCCGAAACCAGCCCCACCTCGTGAAGGTCGGCAAGCGCGTCCTCCAGATGAGGATGGAAGCCGAGACGGTGGCGCAGCTGAAGCGTATGGACGGCGAATTCGAGGTCTATCAGGCCGCCCCGCCCGCGCTTGATGTCGAACTCGCCTTGCGCCGGCTTGTGGAGCGCGATCTCGCCCCGCATTCGAACCGCGTCGGCGGTCAGGCGGACATCGTCGCGCGGCTGCCTCAGCACTTCGCCGATCACAGCCTCCAGCTCCGCCCGGGCAGCCCTTGAGCCGAAGATCGGCCGGGCGCGAGTGAGCGCCATATGCTCCCAGGTCCAGGCCTGCTCGCTCTGGTAGCGGGCGAAGCTTTCCACGCTCACGGCGAGCATTCCATCGCTCCCCGAAGGGCGGAGGCGCGTATCCACGTCGTAAAGCGGACCGGAGGCGGTCGCGACGCTGAGCGCCGCCGTCACCCGGGGCGCCAGGCGGTTGAAATAATCATTGGCCCTCAGCGGCCGCTCCCCGTCGGACTCTGCGTCATGCGTGCCGCTGAAAAGATAGACGAGGTCGAGGTCGGAGGCGTGGGTGAGCGCCTCGCCCCCGAAGCGGCCGAGGCCCATGATGAGCAGCTCGGAGCCCGGAACGCGGCCGTGTCGGCGCTCGAACTCGGCGATAGCCGCGTTGGCGAGGACGTTGACCGCCGCCTCGGCGATCCGGGAATAGCCCTCCGCAGCCTCGATCGGATCGGCGCGGGCGACGATCAGCTGGACTCCGAGCGCGAAGCGGCGTTCGTTCACCCGCCGCCTGACGCGGTCGAGGATGAGCTGATAATCCTCGCCCTCGCGCTCTGATCGGGAGAAGTCTCGGACCAGCGCCTCCACCGACGGGGCCGGGGCGAAGGCGCTCGCGTCGATCAAACCGTCGAGCAGCTGCGGTCGCCGGCCCAGCTGCTCGGCGAGGACAGGAGCATGGCTGAGGATGGTGGCGAGGTGCTGAGTCAGGCCGGGCCGCGCCTCCAGAAGTCGGTAGAAATTGACCCCGCTGGGGAGCCGAGTGACGACATCGTCGAAGCGGTTGATCGCCCTCATCGGGTCGGGTGCCTTGCCGAAGGCGGTGATCAGCACGGGGAGCATCGCCTCGAAGGCTTCGCCGGCGGCGGCGGTTCGCAAGGAACGCGGCTTGCCGCTGCGCCAGCTCTCGATCCTCGACCGGGCCGAGACGACATCCTCGAAGCCGGCGCGGCTCAAATGGGCTTCAAGCGCCTCGGCTCCGAGCGGAAGGCGCTCCTCGCTCTTTCCGGCCAAGGAGTCATAGAGCGCTCCGCAGCGGGCGACCGGCTCCCTCAGCAGGTCGAGAAGCCGATCGCCTGAGCGGACGCCGTGGAGCTGCGCCACATTGTCCAGCGCCTCAGCCTCGGCCGGGAGGACGTGCGTCTGCCGATCGTCGACCATCTGGAGGCGGTGCTCCACCGTGCGGAGCAGGCGGTAGGAATCGGCGAGCATCCGCGCGTCGGCCGCAGCAATCCGTCCTTCGTCGCTGAGCGCCGCAAGCGCCTCCAGCGTCGAAGGGGCGCGCAGGGACGCTTCCCGTCCGCCGTGGATGAGCTGATGGATCTGGGCGTAGAATTCGATCTCCCTTATCCCTCCCCGCCCCCGCTTCACGTCGTAGCCGGGACCGAAGACCTGGCCCTGCGAATAATGGTCGCGGATTCGGCGGGTGATCGCCTGCACCTCTCCGATCGCTCCGAAATCGAGGGAGCGGCGCCACACGAAAGGGTGGATGGCCTTCAGAAAATAGCGGCCGACGGACCTGTCCCCCGCCGCCTGCCGCGCCCGGATGAAGGCCGCTCGTTCCCACGGAAGAGCGCTCGATTCATAATAGGAGATGGCGGCGTCCACCGGCAGCGCGAGGGGCGTCACCTCCGGCGACGGGCGAAGGCGGAGATCGACCCGGAAGACGTAGCCCTCGCCGTCCCTCTTCTGGATGAGCTCCACCACCCGCTGAGCAATCCGAACCGCCGCATGGCCCGGCTCCTCCCTCGGCTTCAGCGGAAGCGAAGCCGGGTCGAACAGGAAGAGGAGGTCGACGTCCGAGGAGTAATTGAGCTCCCGGCTGCCATGCTTGCCCAAGGCTACGATGGCGAATCCGGCCGGCCTGGCATCGGGGGTGCGTTCAAGGATCGCGCTCGTCAGCGCTCGCTCCAGCGCGTCGTCCGCGAAGTCGGAAAGCGTCTCCATCAGCCGCTCGAGCGGGAAGGCTTCGGCGAGGTCGCCGATCGCCAAAGCCGCGGCGAGCGCGCTTCGCTCCCGGCGCAGGGCGGCACCCACGTCGTCCGTGCCCTTCCCGGCGTCTCGCGCCAGGAACACCGCCTGTTCCAGTCGCCCGCTTGCCAGCGCCTCCGTCACATCCGGGAAGCGGTCGAGCTGGAGCCTCAGGAAGGGCGAGTGCCGACGGGCGCGGCGGAGCGCTTCGTTAACGGCTTCTTCACCCTGTGTCTCATCCATACAACAGCTCGGATCAGTTCCGTTCGGGAGGCGCAACATTTGCAACCCGGCCGTTCGCCGGGCGTTCTGGAGGCGTGAATACTCTTAATCCAAGAAGAGAAGCCATGGTCCATGCTTCCGCAAGGCGCTTCGTGAAAGTGGCGCCGCCCACTGTGCACGCCGGCGTTGGGAACGCATTACGCGAGGCTTTTGCGATGGATGGAGAAGTGCGTTCGCTCAGAGGGTTCGAAGAACTTCTGATGCGCCTCGACCAGGTCTGATCCTGCTCGGTGCCGCATCGGCTCTTGGCTCAGCGCGGGTCCCGGTCGCGGCTAAGATCGTCAACTTCGCTCATAATGCTCTGAAGCGCCGAGCGGCCGCCCTCATTCTCATGCTCGCGGCGGGACGGAAGCTTACCTTCGGTGAGCAGGCTTTCCAGCGCCACTCGCCCACGGGCGACGCGGCTCTTAATCGTTCCGACGGCGCAGCCGCAGATCTCCGCAGCTTCCTCATAGGCGAAGCCGCCCGCACCGACGAGGATCAGCGCCTCGCGCTGCGGCTGCGGGAGGTGGAGGAGCGCGCGCTGCATGTCGGTCAGCTCGACGTGGCGATCCTGGCTCGCGGGAGCGGCGAGCATCTTGGACGCGGTGATCTCGTCCCACTCGCCCTTAAACCGCGCGCGGCGCATTTGGCTGAGGAAGAGGTTCCTCAAGATAATAAAGGTCCAGGCGCGCATGTTCGTGCCAGCCTGAAAGCGCTTCCTCGCGGCCCACGCCTTGAGCAATGTCTCCTGCACGAGGTCGTCGGCGAGATCGCGACTTCCCGAAAGCGAGCGGCCGAAGGCGCGAAGATGCGGGATGACCTGCGCGAGCTGGTCCTTGAACTCGTCGTCGGGCAGCGGAACGGGTTCGAACCGCGCTGCTTCCGCCTCGTCATTGAATGCCGGCTCGTGGCTCAAGCTGCCCCCGTCAGGATACGCTGTACTGATTTCGCTCATGCGACGCGGACGGGGCGAGCCCCGCCACTACTCTCCCCAAGATGTAGGCGTTCAGCTCCAGACTAGCAACAAGAGCAGGAAGATGATCACGACCAGACCTAGGGAAATGGGCAAAATGTAACGCGTCATGTGGGGCGTCGCCCCCGCCCGCGCACGGGTCGTGTCCAAATGCCGTTCGCCCTCGTCCATAATCCTCGGTTCCGCTCGTTTCAGGCAGGCAACGCCCGCTCTCGGGGGCCGGTTCCGAAACTAATTTATGCGGGGATGGTCGCGCTGTCGAAGAACAGGGCCTGGGCGATCGCCGCCTTCACCGTGGACCGCTGGAACGGCTTGGTGATCAGGAAGGTCGGCTCCGGCCGCTCGCCGGTCAGCAGGCGCTCCGGGAAGGCGGTGATGAAGATCACGGGGACGGAGAATTCCTCGAGTATGTCCTTCACCGCATCGATGCCGCTCGAATCGTCGGCAAGCTGGATGTCGGCGAGTACGAGGCCGGGCCGCCGCGCCATCGCCTGGGCCACCGCTTCGTCGCGAGTGACCGCAACTCCGGTGACGCTGTGGCCGAGGTCGCGAACGATCGTCTCTATGTCCATGGCGATGATCGGCTCGTCCTCGATGATGAGCACTTCCGCCCGGGTCTGCCGCTCGATTTCGGACAGCGCCTCGGCAACGAGACGCTCCACATCCTCCGGCTCGGCTCCGATGAGGTAACCCGCATCCTCGGGCGTGAAGCCTTCCATGGCAGTCAGCAGCAGGGCCTGGCGCGACAACGGAGTGATCCGGGCCAGCCGCGCCTGTGCGATGCCGGCGGGATCCTCGCCCGAAGCCGCTCCCGGATCCTCCTCGATATTCGCCGAGGACCAGATGGCGTGGAAGGTCCGGTAGAGGCCGAGACGCGGATCGACGTCACGTGGAAAATCGCCCGGTGCCGCGACGATGGCTTCGAGCGTGGCGCGGACGAAGGCGTCGCCGTGACCCTGGCTGCCGGTGAGGGCGCGCGCGTAACGCCTCAGGAATGGGAGGTGGGGCGCGAGTTCCTGGCCAAGCGACATGTTCGTTTCGACTCCCTGTCCAAAATCGAGGCTCTATTGCGAGGGGTCCCACCGCTTTGCAACCCCGGCTCCGGGGCCGCGCAGCGCGTTCGTGAGGATCAATATGATCGGTCCGCCCGCTACTCGACAAACGGTGGAACCAATGGGGCAGTTTTTAGTTTCACCCCGAACTGCGGGTCATTATTCGGCCGCGGGGCGGGTCTGCGCGTCCCGATTCAGGGAACGAGCGGGCGGCAAACGAATATTCAAGCAGCGGGCGCGGCGCTGCCGCGAGGGGTAACGAATTTTGAGCTTCCAGGACGAGATCGAGCGCCGTCGAAAGACCGAAATTCCTCCGGCGGCGGAACCCCAGGAAACTTCGATTAGTAAGAAGAAAAGAGCACCCAAGGCCGAGGTGGGCCACGCCCTTCGAGCCGCTTATCGTGAGGCGGTGGAAGAGGACATCCCGCCGGAGATGCTCGATCTGCTCGGCAAGCTTGGTTAAGAGCCGCCGTTTCGGCGGCAGCGGATCGGCGTGACGACAAACCTGACAGGCAAAATAGGCTCCCGCTGGGCCCGGCTCTCGACCGGGCTGAAGATGCTTCTCATCCTCTCCTTCGCCCTTTTCCCGCTGGGCCTCATCGCCATGGTGGCTTCGGTCCAGAATGCGCAGGAGAAGAATGCCGAGCGGCGCGAGGAGACCCTCGCGAGGCTGGAGATCAAGGCGCAGCGGTTGAATTCCGCTTTCTCGCGCAGCGTCCTCACCATCGGCACCGCCAGCACGGCTCTCGCCTCGACCCCAGAGAGCGGCGACGCCTGCGCCAACATGCTGCGCTGGCTGGAGCGGGTGCCCAAAGGGGTGCGCTACTCGCTCTATGCCGACGGCCGCCTGCGCTGCGCAAGCTCAGGGTTCAACGCTCCGCCCGCGAGCCTTCGCGGGGAGCCGGGCAGCACGCAGGCTAGGATCGACGATTTGGGCTCCTCCCTTCGAATGTTCGTCTTCGCCGAAGACGGCTCGCTCGAAGGGACCGCGGAATACCCCCGCGCCGTGCTCTCCGAA
Organism: Allosphingosinicella sp.; assembly: GCA_036398895.1. Taxonomy (GTDB): domain Bacteria; phylum Pseudomonadota; class Alphaproteobacteria; order Sphingomonadales; family Sphingomonadaceae; genus Allosphingosinicella. The sequence goes on from DASWOC010000005.1 coordinate 79,280, forward strand.
CTCTCCTATATTCCCGGCACCACCCCGAATTTCGACCTCGATCTTGTCCAGGGGTCCCGCCGGATGGTCCTTCGGGCGGAATTCGCCGACGGACCGTTGCGCGAGACGGTGCGGGGCACCGAAGCCGTGGCCGACGGCCAGCTTCAGCTTCGGATCCGCCTCAGCGCCCTGCCCATCAGCGCGGCGGACGTGCTTCTCATCCTGCTACCGGTGTTTATGTGGATGGCGGCCGGGGCGATCGGCTGGCTGATCGCGGAGCGGCTTCTGCTCCGGCCGCTGGTGCGGATGCAGCGGGCGGTCGCCGCCTACCGGCCTGGAGACCGGGAGCTGGCGCTTCCGAGCCTTGCCACGCCGGCCCATGAGATCAACGAGCTCGGACGCTCCTTCGACGACGTCGTCCGCACAGTTGCTCGCCATGAGGCGGAGCTGGAGGCGGCGGTCGAGCGGCAGACCCGCCTGGTTCGCGAGGTCCACCACCGGGTGAAGAACAACCTCCAGGTCGTGGCATCATTGCTCAACATCCATTCGCGCGGCGCCCCGAACGAGGAAGTGGCCGCCGCCTATGCGTCCATCCAGCGCCGTGTGGACGCGCTCGCGGTCGTCCATCGCAACCATTATGCCGAGCTCGAAGAGAATCGCGGCGTAGCGCTGAAGCCGCTCATCTCCGAGCTTGCGGCGAACCTTCGGGCGACAGCTCCCCCTGCTTCGTCGGGAATGGTGATCCGCCTCGACCTTGAGCCCTATTACGCGACTCAGGACGTCGCCGTCTCGGTGGCGTTTCTAATCACCGAGATCGTGGAATATACGATGTTCTGCGGGGCACCGCTGGTCACAATCTCCCTCACTGGGGAGAGCACGGGACCGGGCACCGCCGCGCTTAGCGTAGAATCCGAAAGCCTGCGGCCGGCCGTCACCTGCGAGGCGACCCTCACCGAAAGGTTCGAGCGGATCGTCACCGGCCTGTCGCGTCAGCTTCGATCCGCCATCCGCCGCGACCCGGAAACCGGCCGCTACTGCCTTGACATCGCGGTGGTCGACAAGGCGGAGCGCTAGCGGCTCCGGTCCTCACGGTTGGTCCCGTCGTCCGAATGGGGCGGCTTCCCCTTCGACTGATCGCGCGCCAGCTTCAGATTCTCCGTTCCCTCTCCCGCCTCGACGGCGCTTTGCACGTTGGGCTTCTCGTCGCGGTGGACTCCGTCGATGTCGCTGTGAGGCGTGGATTTGGGAGGATGGGTCACTGCAGGGGGCTCCTTTTCCCGGTCAACCGGCGGCGCCGGGGCAGGGTTTCAAAAAAATGCCCCCGAATTCATTTTTTTGCGTCCGCGCCGGGAACCCACCCGCCGCTGCGCCGTTATGCAGTTCGGATAGTGACCTTTTGCCCCCCCGCTCTCGCTATCCACGACATGGGCCCGGACGCGCTAACCTCCCCCCCCCCCGGTAGCGCCTCCGGGCCCAAATTTCTCCAGCCCCTCTCAACCTGCATCAGCCGTCGACGGAACCGACGCATCCGTGCGCGCATTTAGCTCGTCACCAGCACGCCGATGCGACGACGCGCAGGAGTAACATCCAGGAGACGGACCATGCGTAAGCTTATCACCCTCGCCCTCGTGGCCACCGGGCTAACCCTCAGCGCCTGCAATACGGTGCGCGGTGCCGCCAACGACGTCGAATCGACCACCGACTGCGCCGACGGCAAGCCCGGCAATTGCTGAGACTCTGATTTCATTCCATCGGACTGAGGCCGCCTTCGGGCGGCCTTTTTCTTGCGCACGCGCCGGTTGACGCCGGCCCGGGAGCATGCTGTCTGAAGGCTCCCCGGGGGGGTGTCTGATGAAGCTTTCGATCGTCCGTTCCGCTCTCACGCTGTTCGCTGGCCTGGTGGCCGCAGGGGCTGCCTCTGCCGCGCCTCCAAATCCTGTCCTGCACCTGACCGGGACCGAACATTATTCCGCAGGCGGGAAAAATTGGGTGCGCCACCGCTTCGACGTGGCGAACAAGGATCAATATCCTGCCGAGATGTTCGCACCCGCGCCGGATCTGCCCCCTTGCGGCTCCAACACGAACTCCTCGCAGAGCTGGGTCGATTTCTACGACAGCCAAGGACGGCGCCTTTACGGCTTCTGCGCCCTCGGCACGCCCGCCAATCTAGGGAAGATCTGGTTTGCGACTGAAGAAGGCACGGCACCGCCGAGCTGGGTCTACATCGTCATCACTGACCGGCGGACGAACACGAAATACAAATCGAACCTCGCGGAGACGACGCCTTAAGCGTGGCGCGCGACCTCACAGCCTAAAATCAGATCAATCGGGGGATTGCCATGAAGCTTCGTACCCTTTCCATCGCCGCAGCGGGGATCGCCGCGGCAGCCGTTTTCGCTGCGCCGGCGTGGGCGCAGGCTACCCGTACGTGGGTTTCCGGCACAGGGGACGACGTGAACCCCTGCAGCCGGACCGCGCCCTGCAAGACATTCGCGGGTGCCATCTCCAAGACCGCTGCCGGCGGCGAGATCAACTGCCTTGATCCCGGCGGCTACGGAGCCGTGACGATCACCAAGTCCATGACCATCTCCTGCCCCTATACCGGCGGCGGCGTGCTGGCCGGCGGCAACGGGGTCACGGTGAATGCAGGGCCGAACGACGTCGTCTTCCTGCGTGGGCTGGACATCTTCGGGGTGAACCCTCCGAGCAATGGCGTACGGTTCATTGCGGGCGCTGCGCTGCATATCGAGGATTCGATCATCCGCCACTTCGATGCGTCGAACAGCCGGGGCGTGTCCTTCCAGCCCAGCGGAGCGGCGCAGCTCTACATCACCAACACGACGATCGCGGATAACGGCAGCGGGGCGACCGGCGGCGGGATCCTGGTTCAGCCGACGGGCTCCGGGTCGGCTAAAGTGTATCTGAACGACGTGCGGGTCCACAATAACGCCAATAGCGGTCTTCACGTGGACACCACCGGCAGCACCGGCACTGCCATGGTCGCAATGTCTGACAGCGTGATTGCCGGCAACGGCAACGGCATCTCGGTCCTGGCTCCAACGGGCACGGCGGAGCTGCTCATTTCAGGATCCCAGATCGTCGGAAACAACACCGGCATCGCAGCGTCGGGAAGCTCGACCGTGCGGGTCGGAACGACGATCGTCGGCGGCAACGCCACTGGCATTCTCCCCTCGGCCGGGGGCACCATCTCCAGCTATGGCGACAACCGCGTCCAGGGGAACCGCACGGACGGGTCCTTCTCGGGCTCGGTTCAGCGCCAGTAAGGGAAGGCCGATGAAGGCGAGGTTCCTGCTGCTCGGTCTCGTCGGCGCTCTCGCCTCGGCTGCCCCTGCCTGGGCTGCGGCACGCGATCCTCGAATCCCGACGCGCCAGCAGCTCAAAGCCTGCCCCGCCTTCGCGGACGTGGATTTCAAGGGCATCTACCGGGATCAGGACGCCAGACCGGAGGCCCCCGTCAACGACTGGCGAGGTCGGCTGGACGAGCGGCATGCCAAGACGCGTGGACCCTACGGCGCGTTCGAAGCCCCTGCCGACGCCGCTATCGCGCTTCGCATCTGGGCCGGCGGCAGCGAGACTCAAGAATACCGCACCGACACGTCGAGCATCGTCTGGCTCGGAGCCGACGGCGTGTGGCGGGTAAATCGAGTGGACCATAGCACCAACCGCCCCCTCCCGCCCAAGCCTCCGCCGCCGCCTGACGAGAAGGGGGTCTCTCCCCCCTATGTCGGCTGGACCCAGGAAGAGGTGGAGCGGATGCAGCGGACGGCCATGGCGGGCGTGCTGGAGCCCGAGCGGGCGGCGGGCATCGAAATGGCTCTGGCCGATCCCTGCTTCCAGCTGCAGCCGGACGCGATGCCGCTCCAGGTGCCGGTGAGGAAGGGAAAGCCTCCGCGCGGGCCCTGCTACGGGGTGATCGGAGGCACGCTTGAGATACGCTGGGCGGACCGGCGCTGGCGGGACGTGACGGAGCTGTGCGGCGGCTTCTATGCGAGCGGGATCATCAGCGCCGTGATGTACGCTCGGCCTTATTTCGAGGACGAGGAAACGAGGGCGCAGTGCGACCCGCTAAGGGCGATCGCCCGCGCGAGTCTGACGCCGCCCCAGCTGCGCGACCTCGCTTTTTGTGAGGCGGGCCTCATGCCCGAGGTTCGAAGGAACCGGCTCGGCGAGGCGGAGCGGGACGCGCTCCATGCCGAGGCAGCCAGGCTGGCTCCGGCGGCCATGCCCGAGCGGTATAAATATCTTTCCGAATGGAGCGCCGCCGCTTTGGCGAAAGCGATAAGGCGGCTCAATCCTTCACTTCCGAAGACCGAACCCGCCTTTTCTCGGTGAACCAGATCGCCACCAGCGAGATTTCGTAGAGCGCCCAGAGCGGAATCGCGAGCAGGAGCTGCGAGATGATGTCCGGCGGCGTCAGCACCGCGGCGACTACGAAAGCGGCAACGATGGCGTAGCGCCGCCCGCTCTTGAGCTGGGCCCGGGTTACGATCCCGGCTCGCTCCAGCAGCATCAGCAGCACGGGAAGCAGGAAGGCGATTCCGAAGCCGAAGATGAAGCGAGTAATGAAATCCAGATAATTGCCGACCCCCGGCAGCGCCGTCTGCTCTACCCCTCCGACATTGCCCTGGAAGCTGAGGAGGAAATGAAGCGCGACCGGGACCGCGAAGAAATAAGCCAGCGCCCCTCCTGCCGCGAAGAGCAGCGGCGTGAGGAGCAGGAATGGCAGGAATGCCTTCCTCTCCTTCGCATAGAGTCCCGGGGCGACGAAGCGCCACAATTGGGTGGCGATGATTGGGAAAGCAGCCATCAGCGCCGCGAACAAGGCCACCTTCACATCCACGAAAAAGGCCTCGAAGATGTTGGTGTAGATAAGCCGTCCCTGGCCAACCTTGAGCAGCGGCTGGACAAGGACGGCGAAGATCTCCGTGGCGAAGTGAAGGCAGATGCCGAATGCCACCGCGATCGCCGCCACGCACCAGAGCAGCCGCCGCCTGAGCTCGATCAGATGGTCGAGCAGAGGCGCCTTGGTGTCGTCCAGCTCCGTCACGGCAGCTCGCGCGGTGGGGCCGGCTGGGGGGGTGAGGCCTCGCCTTCTTCCCCTACAGGCGGCGGCAGTTCGGCAGGGGCGCCGAGCGCCTCTGCATTGGCGAGCGGCTGCGAGAAAGGATGATCGCGCATGATGCGGTCATTCTCCTCCCTCCACTTCTTCTCCATCTCCTCCAGCTCGGCCTCTCGCATCATAGTGTCGAAGCCGGAGCGGAAGTGACGGGCCATGCCCCGCGCCCGTCCGACGAAGCGGCCGACGGTCCTCATGGCTTTTGGAAGGTCCTTGGGACCGATGACGAGCAAGGCGACGAGGGCGACGAGCAACAGCTCGGTGGAATCGACCCCGAACATGTGTCCGCCTTAGCCCTGGCTTAGCCGTCGCGACGCTCGTCGGGAGCAGGCGCGGGCGTACGATGCAGCGTCGGATCGGGGGCCGGATCGCTCGAAATCTGCCGCGGCGGCTGCGCCTCGCCTGGGGTCGCCTCGTCCTCCGACATGCCCTTCTTGAAGCTCTTAATGCCCTTGGCGACGTCGCCCATCATGTCCGAGAAGCGGCCTTTGCCGAAGAGCAGCAGGATGATGATCCCGACGACCAGCCAATGCCAAATGCTGAAACCACCCATGATGCTTCTCCGTGCGCCGTGGGGCCTACCTAGTCCTCCTCGTCCTCACTTACCAGTTCCAGCTGCTCCATGGCGGCATCGATGGGGTCGAGCAGGCCCGCGGCCTTGAGGTCGTCGATGCCGGGGAGGTCCCGGCGGCTCTGAAGCCCGAAATGGGCGAGGAAGGACTGGGTGGTGGCATAGATGAGCGGCCGTCCGGGCACCTCGCGCCGTCCCGCGGGCCGCACCCACCCCGCCTCCATCAGAACGTCGAGCGTTCCTTTGGATATCTGGACGCCGCGTATCGCTTCGATCTCCGCACGGCTCACCGGCTCGTGATAGGCGATGATCGCCAGAGTCTCGACCGCCGCCCGGGACAGCCGCCGAGTCTCGTCCCGCTCCCGCCGGAGAATGTGGGCGAGATCGGCGGCGGTCTGGAAATGCCAGCGTTTCCCCCGCTCGACGAGGTTGACGCCCCGTCCCGCATAATGAGCTTCGAGCTCTCCGAGCGCCGCTTTCACGTCAACGCCCTCACCGACATGCGCCGCGATGTCCTCCGCGCTCATCGGCTCTTCGGCCGCGAATAGCGCCGCCTCGACGGCGCGCATCCCGTCGTCCAGCTCCTTCATGCGGCACGGATGTAGAGCGGCGAGAAGGCGCCCTGCTGGTCGAGCTCGACGCGACCCTTCCTTGCGAGCTCCAGGGCCGCGACGAAGCTGGAGGCCAAGGCGGATTTGCGGAACTCCCCGTCCTGGGTCTCGGGCAGAAAGTCTTCGATCCGCCGCCACTCGACCTTGACGCCGATCATCCGCTCGACCCGCAGAAGCGCTTCCTCGAGCGTCATCACCGGTCTGCGGCCGACGACGTGGATCGCCGGCTCCGTGCGGGCGCGGACGGAGCCGTAGGCGCTGATGAGGTCGTAAAGGTCGGCCTGCCAGAGCGACTTGCGAACGACCCTAAGCCCCTCCGGCGAGCCCTTCAGAAACACGTCCCGGCCGATTCGGTCCCGCGCGAGAAGCCGCGCCCCCGCCTCCCGCATCGCGCTCAGCCGCTGCAGTCGGAGCTGCAGCCGCATGGCCAGCTCCTCGGGGCTCGGATCCTGCTCGGGGTCCTTGGGGAGCAGAAGGCAGGATTTCAGGTAAGCGAGCCAGGCGGCCATCACGAGATAGTCGGCCGCGATCTCCAGCTTCAGCTTCTTCGCGTCGGCGATGAAGGCGAGATATTGCTCGACCAGCGAGAGGATCGAAATCTTCGCCAGATCGACCTTCTGCGATCGCGCAAGGGTCAGCAGCAGGTCGAGCGGCCCTTCCCAGCCGTCGAGATCGAGCGTCAGCCGGTCCGCGTCGCGCACCGGCGGCTGCTCCTCGAAATCGAAGGATTCGGCCGCTTCCATGGTCGGAGGTTACGGCGTCGGGCCAGAGTTGCGAAGCCGGATTCTTCCACTTGCTCATGTCGCTTGTTATGATACAAAGTTACGAGCTCGACCTGCGGGAGAGATGTCATGCGTAACGCCGGAAAACTGTTCTCCGCCCTCGCCCTTCTTCTCTGCATCGGCACCGCGGCGTCGATTGTGGCACCCTCGCGGGAAGCGGCCGCCCAGAGCACCAGCCGCCCGAGCGGCAGCCTTACCGCCTTCAAGTCGGACGCCGAGTTGCGCACCTTCCTTCAGAACCTGCGCAAGCGCCAGCAGCGTGTGCAGAACTTAGCCGTCGCCGACTCCGTCATGTCGATGCCGGCGCCCCCCTCCCCGCCGCCGCCTCCCGCCGCTCAGTCCGCGCCGTCTGCCGAGGCCGTGGTCGTCACCGGCGCCCGCGTTGCAAATCCCTCGATCACCAACAATCAGGAAGTCGGGGTCGACGAAGGCGGCATCGTCAAGGTGCGCGGGGACACGCTCGTCATCCTTCGTCGCGGCCGCCTCTTCACCGTCTCCCTGGCCGGGGGAGGAATGCGCCCAATCGACTCGATCAACGCCTTCCCACCGGGAGTCAGCGGGCAAGGGGACTGGTATGACGAGATGCTTCTCTCGGGCGACCGGGTGATCGTCGTCGGCTACAGCTATGCCCGCGGCGGCACCGAGATAAACCGCTTCCGCCTCGATGCCGCCGGAAGGCTGCGCTTCGAGGATGCCTGGCACCTCAAGTCGAACGATTATTATTCCTCGCGCAACTATGCCTCGCGCCTCATCGGCAACCGCCTTGTCTTCTACACGCCGCTCTACCTCGGCTGGAACCGCGATCCGCTCGAAGCGCTCCCCGGCGTCCGCCGCTGGCGTCCGGGCTCGACCGACCGCAGCTTCCGGCGCATCGCGCCCGCCACCCAGATCTTTATCCCGCCCGCCCTTCGCAACCGGACGGATGCGCAGATCGAAGCGCTCCACAGCGTCACGAGCTGCGACCTCACCGCCGCCGACCTCGGCTGCACCGCGACCGGCGTGCTCGGCCCCTCGTCCCGCACCTTCTACGTTTCGGGCGGAGCGGTTTATTTGTGGATGTCCGACGCCTGGTCGTGGGACGCCCGCCGGCGCGGGGCGAACGCCTTCGTGTACCGGATGCCGCTCAACCTGCGCGAGCGGCCTTCGGCCGTCGCCACGCGCGGCGCCCCGGTCGATCAATTCTCATTCCGTGAGGATTCGTCCGAAGGCATCTTGAACGTCCTCCTTCGGGCCGGCGGCGGCGGAGACGCGATGTTCGACCCGGAAAGCTCCGGCGGAAGCGTCGCTCTTCTCCGGCTTCGGATGAGCGACTTTAGCGACGGATCGCGCGAAGCGCCCCGCGCCCGCTACCGCTTCCTGCCGGGCCCGCGCGGCGAGAGCTGGAACTTCCGCAACCGCTTCGTCGGCGACCATGTCCTCTACGGCGGCGGCGCTTTCGGTCGGGAAGGCGGCGCCACCCTGTTCGCCGCGCCGCTTCGCGGCGGCGAGACGGAGGAGCTGCGCCTCCCGCACGCGGTGGACCGCCTCGAGGTCCTTGGGCGGGACGCGATGGTCATCGGAGGTGCGGAGCGCGGCCTCGGCTTCACCGCCGTCGAGCTTGCGCCCGGCCGCCGCCCGAGGCTCGGCGATCGCTACCTTCACCCCGATTCCGCCGAGGGCGAATCGCGCAGCCACGCCTTCTTCTTCAGTCCGGATCCCAACTCGCCGGACGGAGCCTCGGGCACGGTCGGCCTGCCGGTCGCGCGCCGTGCCGACCCCGCCCATGCGCGCTTCTTCGGAAGCTCGGCGGCCATGCTCTTCCTCCGCCGGATGGAGCGCCGTCTCTCGCCGGCGGGCGAGCTTGAGGCGCGGCCCCGGGACGTGGGAGACGATGCCTGCCAGGCGAGCTGCGTAGACTGGTACGGCAATGCGCGGCCGATCTTCCTCGGCGGCCGGACCTTCGCCCTTCTCGGCTACGAGCTCGTCGAAGGCCGCTTCGCCGGGAACCGGATCCGCGAGGTTGACCGGGTAAGCTTCGCGCCCCGGATCGGACGCCCGCGCTAGCCCTCAGGTCAGCAGGCCGTTGCGCCTCAGGCTTTCGGTGAGGATGGTCTCGATCAGCTGCTCCTGGCTCCACCCCGCCAGCGCCGCCGAACGGCCATAGACCTTCTGCGACCAGAGATTGGCGTTGAGGTTGACCTCGAGGAACTGGACCTTGCCGGCCTCACGGTCGAAGCGGAACTCGTAGCGGCCGTAGTCGAACGGGCGGAACTCCTCGGCGATCCGGCGGGTGTAGTCGGCGATCACCGGCATCCATTCCGCATCGTCGAACTCTACCAGCTGGTATTTCTGACTCCGGTCGACGAGGTCCCGCTTCTCATAATAGGTTCGAAGGTGCGACGGGTCGGCCTGCTCGAACAGCATCATCGGCATGATCACCGGCTCGCCCTCCACCGTGATCACCGGCACCTCGACGTCGCTGCCGTTCAGGAAGGGCTCGACGATGGCGTCATGGCCTTCCGAATGGATGTTGGCGATCGCCGCCTCGACTCCGGCCCAGTCATGAGCGTCCTGCACGCCCCAGCTCGCCGAGGAGGCGTTGGGCTTGATCACCATCCGCTCGCCCTCGGGGCACCGCGCCTGCTCCACCGGCGCACCGCGGCGGTAGATGGCCCAGGGCGCGGTCGGGATTCCGCGAGCGGCGACCGCCATCTTGGTCAAATGCTTGTCGTCCGACATGCCGCGAAGGATCGGGCTTGCGCCGAGGAAGGGGATGGCGTGGCGGGTGCACAGCAAGGGCAGCAGCATCTCGGAGTTGAGGAAGCCCCCACGGTTGAGCAAAGGAAAGACGAGGTCGACCTCGGGCTTCTCGAACAAGGCTTCATAGCGGTTGGCGAGCTCGAGGTTGAGCCCGAGCCCCTTCAAAATCTCCCTCACCTCGACATGGTAGAGGGCATGGTTGCCGTCCTCCGGATGGAGGCCGCCCTCCCAGAGGGCGTGCTTGGCGATGAAGAGGATGCGCAGCCGCTCCTTGGCTTCCTCGGGAATGGTCAGCGGACGTAGGTTTGACACGGAAAGCTTCGCCTTTCAGGAGAGGGCGCGGCGGACATAGAGCCGTCCCAGCCGAAGGCCAAGTCCATAGCCGTGACCGATCCGACCCAGCTGATGACCACCGGCGGAGACGCGCGGCTCACGCTCGACCCGCAGACCGGCCTCAACCGCTATTTCTCGGCTCCTCGGCCGAGCGACGTCCTCGCCTATGCGTCCTCGACCGCCAACGACATCTCCGCGGGCGCGTTCCAGCATGTGGCGGGTCTCGGCGTCGGTGCCGATCTTTCCGGCACGGCCTATGCCGAAGCGCTGGAGGGGCTTCGAGCCCGCCTCCGAAGCGCTTATTCGGTGCCGGACGACGTGGACGTCGTCTTCGCGCCCTCCGGGACGGACCTCGAATATGTCGCCCTCGCCTGCGCGGCGGGGCGAGGGGCCGGGGGCACCCACAACATCCTGCTCGGAGCCGACGAGGTGGGCAGCGGCTGCATCCATTCTGCCTTCGGCCGCTATTTCGCGGAGAGCACGGCGCTCGGCATCGCTACGAAGGCGGGCGGCCCTGTGCCGGGCTTGGGCGAAACCCACGTCGAGATGATCGACGTGCCCGTGCGGGACGAGGAGGGCCGAGCCCGCCCCTCCGGCGAGATCGCGTCGAGGATGGAAGAAGCGATCGCGGAAGCGAGCGCAGCGAGCCGCCACGTGATCGTCCACGTTGTCCACGGCTCGAAAACCGGCCTCATCCTCCCCTCTCTGGCTGACATAGACCGGCTGCGCGCGACCCACGGGAGCGCCGTCACCTTCGTCGTCGACGCCTGCCAGGCCCGGATCACCAGCCCCGCAATCGCCGACTACCTGCGGCGCGACGCGATCGTCTTCCTCACCGGGTCCAAGTTCATGGGCGGCCCGCCCTTCAGCGGCTTCGCCTTCGTTCCCCCCCGCTTCCGCGAAGAAGCGGAGCCGCTCGCGAGCGGGCTTTCCACCATCTTCCGGCGCGCGGAGTGGCCCGCCGGCTGGCCCGGCACCCACCTGCTGGAAAGCAGCGCCAATCCCGGCCTCCTCCTTCGCCTCGAGGCCTCGACCTTCGAACTGGAGCGCTTCCAGCGCCTGAGCCTCGGGGACGTGGAACGGGTCATCCTCGCCTTTCACCAGTCGGTTCGCGATCAGATCGTCGATGTGACTCCTGCCCGGCGAGTGGCGCCCTATCCGCCGGGCGAGAAGGAGACCGCCGACACCCACCCGATCGAGATGCGCACCCTCTCGACGCTGGATCTCAGCCGCTTCTCCCCCGGCGGCGCCACCTTTGACGACGCGACCCGCTGGCATAAAGCGCTGCTCACCCACGGCGTCCGCCTCGGCCAGCCGGTCAAATGCGTGAAGCTGCAAGACGGCGGCTGGGGCGCCACACTTCGGATCGGGCTTTCGATGCCCGTTGTCTCGGAGCGCGCGACGCTACCGGACGAGGCGCTCGCGAGCGCCTTCGCAGCGGACATGGCGAGGGTCAGTGCCGCCCTGGAAGCTGTAGCCCGCTAAGCGCCGGCCGGCCGACCGGCTGGGACGCGACCTTCGGCATCCGCTGCTCGAGCTTTTCCAGCCAGCGCGCCGCACCCGGGCCGACATGGAATTGGGGGTGGGACGGCTGCGCCCCCGCCTGCGCCTCCCAGCCGCTGACGAGGCCGCCCGCCTCCGCAAACGCAGAGCCGAGGGACTGCGGTTTCCTGAGCGCCCGATTGACGAAGGCGTCGCCGAAGAAGGTCCAGTCGTTCTCCGCGGCGCACCCGAAGGAGGTCCGGTCCGCCGCGGCGGCGGTTACGATTGCGGTCGTGTCGGACTGCAGTGCCGGAACGAATATCCCGGAATAGCAGGCGCTGATGATGAGGAGACGGTTCGTGATCCCGAGCTCGTCCAGGACAATGCCCAGCCGGGTCGGCGAGATCGCTCCGAACCCGCTGTCGCCGTCGTGGTAATAGAGACCGAACTTGGCCCCGTGGCTGGTCGTATAGAGGATGAGCACGTCTTCCTGCTCGTCCATCAGCTCCACCACTCGCGAAAGCGCGACAGCGAGGCTGGTCGGCGATCCTCGCGGAAGGGCACTCGGGCCCGACCCGTCGGAACCTGCCAGCACAATCGTCCGTCCCGCTGCTCCATAACGCCGCTGCAGCACCGCCCCCGCCTCGCGCGCCTCGCGGCCGAAGACGGGGTCGCTGTCGAGCGCGATCGAAACGACATAGGCATCCAGCACGCCAGCCCGTTGCGGCGCGAGCGCCTTCAGTGCGCGATCGAGCTTCCTGTGCTCCTCAAGCTCCGCCTTCGGGGAGCGATGCTGTTCGATCTGAGTGCCGGCATCGGCCCTGAACAGGATCTCGAGTTCCGAGCCTCCCGCAAGCAGGGGCGAGGCGCCGACGCTGTGCCGGGGCGGCTGATAAGCCTGCGAGCCTGCCCCGCTTCCCGCGAGGGCAAGTGCCAGGGCCGCGAACAGTCTCTTTCCTCCCATTTGCGCAGTCTGCCGCATGGGAGCCGCTGGTCAAGAGCAGGCTATACGTCGACAAAACGCGCCTCCCAAGTTCGCTTGGGGTCGCGCGAGCGCAGGTCTACTCCAAAATCCGCCGCGGCCTTGCACGAAAGCAGCACGCTTACCCATCCCGCATAATTCTCCAGCGGCTCCGGTGCGCCCTCCTCCCGCAGCGTGAGGTCGCACCCGCCCTTCCCGTCTCCATCGAAGCGTAGCGTGACGGTGGAGCCGCCGAAATAGCGGAAGGCGAAACGGTCCGGCCGCACTGCCTCGATCCGCTCGACGTCCAGCTTCTCGCCATTGCCGAAGCCGAGGGCGAAGCCTCGCTCGCCCTCCTGCGACGAACTCGCCCAGAAGCGGATCCGGCCCGCATCGGTGGTCCAGAGGTCGAAAACCTCCTCGGGGGAGGAGGAAAGATGCACCCGCCATTCGATCGGCGGGGTCATGCCTCAATAGACCCGCGCCTTGGGCTGGATGTACTGGATCTCGTCGGTCAGCGTATATTCGTGGACCGGCCGGTAATCGATTCGGACGCCGCCGCCCTTGCCGCCCCAGCCTTCGAACCAGGTCGCGGTGTGCTTCAGCCAGTTCGCATCGTCCCGCTCGGGATAATCCTCGTGCATGTGCGCGCCGCGGCTTTCCTTGCGGTTGGCGGCCGAATGCATCGTCACCACCGCCTGGGCGATGAGGTTGTCCAGCTCGAGCGTCTCGATCAGGTCGGTGTTCCAGATGAGGCTTCGGTCGGTGACTCCGACATCGCCCATCTGCCGATACACTTCGTCGATCCGCTGCTGCCCCTCGGCCAGCGACTGCTCCGCCCGGAAGACGGCGCAATCCGCCTGCATCGTCCGCTGCATGCGGTTCCGGATCTGGGCGGTCGGGCTCCCGCCCTTGGCGTGCCGGAAATGGTCGAGGCGGGAGATCGCCATCTCCTCCGAACCCTTGGGCAGCGGGCGGTGCGCGGTGCCGGGCTTGATGATCTCGCCGACCCGGTGACCGACGGCGCGGCCGAAGACCACAAGATCGATGAGGCTGTTGGAGCCTAGCCGGTTCGCGCCGTGCACCGAGACGCAGGCCGCCTCCCCCACCGCGAAAAGGCCTGGGACGACGCTGTCCGGATTGCCGTCCTTCAGGGTCACGACCTCGCCGTGAAAATTGGTCGGGATTCCGCCCATATTATAGTGGACGGTCGGAACCACCGGCAGCGGCTGGCGCGTCAGGTCCACGCCGGCGAACACCTTCCCGGTCTCGGTGATCCCCGGCAGCCGCTCGGCGAGGATGTTCGCGTCGATATGGTCGAGGTGGAGGTAGATATGGTCCTTGTCCTTGCCGACGCCGCGGCCCTCGCGGATCTCCATCGCCATTGAGCGTGAGACGACGTCGCGGCTGGCGAGGTCCTTAGCGGACGGAGCGTAGCGCTCCATGAAGCGCTCGCCTTCGCTGTTGGTGAGATAGCCGCCTTCCCCGCGCGCGCCTTCGGTGATGAGGACGCCGGCTCCGTATATTCCCGTCGGATGGAATTGGACGAACTCCATGTCCTGCAGCGGAAGGCCGGCACGGAGCACCATCGCGTTGCCGTCGCCGGTGCAGGTGTGGGCGGAGGTCGCCGTGAAATAGACGCGCCCATAGCCGCCCGTCGCAAGCACCACCGCCTTCGCGCGGAAGCGGTGGATCGACCCGTCCTCCATCGAAAGCGCGACAAGGCCGCGGCACTCGCCGCCCTCCATGATCAGGTCGATCGCGAAATATTCGATGAAGAAGTCGGCGTCGTACTTCAAAGACTGCTGGTAGAGCGCGTGGAGCATGGCGTGCCCCGTCCGGTCCGCCGCCGCGGCGGTGCGCTGAGCGGGCGGCCCCGCCCCCATATTCTGCATCATGCCGCCGAAGGCGCGCTGGTAGATCTTCCCCTCGGCCGTGCGCGAGAAGGGCACGCCCGCATGCTCCAGCTCATAGACCGCCGCAGGCGCCTCCCGGCACAGATATTCGATCGCGTCCTGGTCCCCCAGCCAGTCCGACCCCTTGACGGTGTCGTACATGTGCCAGGTCCAATGGTCCGGCCCCATATTCCCCAACGACGCCGCGATCCCCCCCTGAGCGGCGACGGTGTGCGACCGCGTCGGGAAGACCTTGGTCACGCAGGCTGTCTTCAGCCCCTGCTCCGCCGCCCCCATCGTCGCCCGAAGCCCCGACCCGCCGGCCCCGACGACGACGACGTCGTAGCTATGGTCGATGATCTTGTAGGCTAAGCTCATTTTTACGGCTTTCCGCTGCTGGGCGTCCGCCGCGCTTTTAGGCGCGGCGCGGGGGGATGCAAGGGTGCGGCTAGGCAGTCGCCGTCGGGCCAAGGCGCTGCTATGACCCACCGGATGCTGAACAGACGAACCGCGATTCAGGGGATGGGCGCGCTGGCCGCCGCCCTTGCCGTTCCGGAAGGCGCCTCAGCCGCGCCCGCTTGGCGCAAACCGCCGCGGCTTCGGCCGGGGGATGTGGTGGGGCTGGTGGAGCCGGCGGGATTTACCGCCGATGCTTTCGACCTGGACGCCGTCAAGGCGAGCATCGTGGCCATGGGGCTCGTGCCCAAGCCGGCGCCGCACCTGCTCTCGCGCTACGGCTATCTCGCCGGCAAGGACCGGGAGCGGGCGGCGGACCTCAACGCCATGTATGCGGACAAGGACGTGCGGGCGGTGTTCGCGGTGCGCGGCGGATGGGGGTCGGCGCGGATCCTGCCCTATCTCGACTGGAAGACGATCCGGGCGAACCCGAAGCTGCTGATCGGCTTCAGCGACATCACCGCGCTTCACCTCGCCTTTGCGCAGCGGGCCGGCTTCGCCACCATCCACGGACCTAATGCCGGCTCCTCCTGGGGCGAGCTGTCCTGGGAGTCGTTTCGGACCCTGGCCTTCGAAGGCGGAACGCCGACCTATGCCTATCCGCAGGCTAAGGAGGACCGGCTGGCACCCCGCGAGGGCCGGACCCGCACCTTTCGGGCTGGCAAGGCGAGCGGGCCGCTGCTGGGCGGAAACCTGACGGTGCTCACCGCCCTGGCGGGGACGCCCTATCTCCCCGACTTCGCCGGAGCGATCCTGTTCCTGGAAGACACGGACGAGGCCGAATACCGGATCGACAGGATGCTGACCCAGCTGGCGCTTTCGGGCGTGCTTCGGCGGGTGGCGGGCGTCGTGTTCGGCCAGTGCACCAATTGCCGGGCGAGCGCCCCCTCCTTCGGCGGGTTCACCTTGTCGGAAGTGCTTCAGCAGCATCTCGAGCCGCTAGGCGTCCCCGCTTTCCAGGGCGCCTATTTCGGCCACATCCCGAACCAGTACAGTTTGCCGGTCGGCGCCCGGGCGGAGATCGACGCCATGGCGGGGACGATCAGGATCCTGGAGCCAGCGGTCGCTTAGCGCGCAGATCAGAACTTCTGCTGACGTTCGTAGAGAGACTTGTAATGCTGGATTCGGGTGACCCGAAGGCCCGCCATGCCGGAGCGGTCGACCGCGCGCTGCCAGCCGGCGAATTCCTCGAGGCTGAGGCCGTAGCGCTGGCACGCTTCGTCGACGCTGAGCAGGCCGCCGTTGACGGCCGCCACGACTTCCGCCTTGCGGCGCACGACCCAACGGGAAGTGGAAGGCGGCGGCAGCGAATCTATCGTCAGCGGCTCCCCCAACGGGCCGATGACCTGCGCCGGCCGGATCTTCTGGTTCTCGATCATTCCCACCTCAAGAATTGCAGTCATGCGTCTCCTCCCTTCCCCGCCTCTACGGCGGGCGCGTTGAAGGAAGGCTGAAATGCCAAGGTAAACGCGCCGGTCATCTCAGTTGACCGGCCCTTGACGAACATAGTCTGGATTGAAGCAGCCCCCCTGCGCCGCCACGGCTTCGCGCCACGACGCCCCCCCGGCCAGGATCTCGGCGATCGGGGCGTCCATCCCCGGCGCCGCGGCTGGCCGAGTGACCGACGCGCTCGCCGGTGCCGCCGCCTGCTGCGTGCGCAGCATCGCGACGAACATTCCGAAGTCGAGGCTCGCGGGCGCTGCGGCCGCGAATCTCTGCTCGGCCCGACGGAAGAAGCTCAGGTCCATTCGCTCCTTCTACCCAAGAGGGTCTAAGAGCCGGTTAAAGCCACGAAGGGTGGGCTTTTGGCCCGCTTGCGCCTAAGGAGCGGCCGCCATGACGCCCGATTTCCAGCTCGCCCGCCCCGCTTCGGAGGCGCGGATCGTCGTCGCCATGTCGGGCGGGGTCGACAGCTCGGTGGTGGCCGCGCTCGCCGCCCGCACCGGCGCCGAGGTGATCGGGGTGACGCTCCAGCTCTACGACCACGGGCAGGCGGTCGGCCGTTCCAAGACCTGCTGCGCCGGCCGCGACATCTACGACGCGCGCACGGTGGCCGAGAGGCTCGGGATCGCCCACTATGTCTTCGACTATGAGAGCCGCTTCCGCGACAGCGTCATCGAGCGTTTCGCCGACGAATATGCCCGCGGCCGGACGCCCATCCCCTGCGTATCGTGCAACCAGGGGGTGAAGTTCACCGACTTGTTGAGTCTCGCCCGCGACCTCGGCGCGGACTGCCTCGCCACCGGCCACTATGTGCAGCGGGTCGAAGGGGCGGGAGGGCCGGAGCTTCACCGCGCCGCCGACCCGGTGCGCGACCAGAGCTATTTCCTGTTCGCGACTACGCGCGAGCAGCTCGGCTTCCTGCGCTTCCCGCTCGGGGGGCTGCCCAAGCCCGCGGTGCGGGAAATCGCGCGGGAGCTGGAGCTGGTCGTCGCGGACAAGCCGGACAGCCAGGACATCTGCTTCGTTCCCAATGGGGACTATGCCTCGATAGTGAAGAAGGTGCGGCCGGAAGCCGCGCGACCTGGGGAAATCGTCGACCTCGAAGGGCGCGTGCTCGGGCGCCATTCCGGCCTCATCCACTTCACCGTCGGCCAGCGCCGCGGCCTTGAGATCGGCGGCCAGGCCGAGCCGCTCTACGTCGTCCGCCTTGAGCCGGAAGCAAAGCGCGTGGTCGTAGGGCCCAAGGCGGCCCTCGCCGTGGGCGCGGCGCGCCTGTCAGGGCTGAACTGGCTTGGAGAAAGCCAGCGTGACGGCCTCACCGCGAAGGTCCGGTCGATGGCCCGGCCAGCCCCCGTATCCTTCGACGGCGACAGCCTGCATTTCGAGCAGCCGGAATATGGAGTCGCCCCCGGCCAGGCGGCGGTGATCTATGAGGGGTCGCGAGTGCTCGGCGGCGGCTGGATCGAGGAGACCTCGCCCTTCCGAGCCGCGACCCTCGCCGCCGCGTAGAGAACGGTTCCGACCGCGGCGAGGATCAGAAGCATCCGCCAGCTCGGCCAAGCCGACTGGAACGCCGCCCACAGGCAGACGGCGAGCCCCGCCGCCATCAGCAGCCAGATGGCCGGGGTCGGCCGTTCCTTCTTCGGAAGCGAGGCGATGCTGATCGAATAGACGATCATCCGCGCCAGCGTCGACACCACCGCCAGCCAGACGAAGCTTCCGCTCAGTGCCAGGACGGCGATCAACGCGCCCATGAAGCCGATCGAATTGGCCGGCGTCGCATAACGCTCGCTCACCCGCCCGAACCAGGCGGGGAGCAGCCCGTCCCGTCCCATCGCATAGGTGGTTCGGGTGGTGCCGGTGACCCCGCCGCTGACATTGCCGAGGATCGAGCAGACCGCCGTCACCGTCAGGAGCACCCCGCCAATGGGTCCGAGCAGCGCGGTCCCGAACGCCACCATCGGAGCGTCCTTGCCCTCGCCCGGCTCCATCACCGCGACATAGGCGAGCTGGATCAGGAAATAGAGGGCGGCGGTGGCGAGGATGGTGCCGACAAGAGCGCGCGGGATAGTGCGCTGCGGGTCCGCCGTCTCGCCCGCCGGCACTACGCTATTCTCGAATCCCACGAAGGCGTAGAGGATGAGGAGTGCGGCCGCCTCCAGCTGGCTGATCGGCGGAACGCCCGTGGGCGCCTCGATCGCGCCTCCGGCCATAACGAGGCCGAGGATCGCCACCAGCAGCAGCGGAGCGGCCTTCATGAGCGTCAGCGCGTCGAGCATCCGCACCGCTCGCTTCACGCCGGTGATGTTGACGATCACGATCAGCGCCGTCACCGCGAGGATCACCGCCGCCCGGGCCACGCCTCCTGCGAGAACGGGCCAGAAGCTGGCGAGATAGGTGACGAGCACCGTCAGGTTCGCGGCGAGAGCGGCGGATCGGGCGACATAGTAGAGCCAACCCGCCTGGAAGGAAGCGACAGGGCCGAAGACTGCGGCATAGACAACGGGGCCGCCCGAAACCCGATGGTGGGCAGCCGCCCGAGCGAAAGGGAGAGCGACGATCAGCGCGAGCAGGCCGAACAGCGGGAAGAGGAACGGGCTGAACGCTCCGAACTTGTCGTACAAGGTCCCCGGAAGAGCGAAAATCCCGGCTCCGACCACGCCGTTGAAGGAGAGAAAGGCCGATCCGAAGAAGCCGATCTCGCGGCGCAGGGGTTCGTCTGGGCGTTCCATCGTGGCTCCTCAGCCTCTTGAAGCTTCAATGGTAACCGAAGCGAGCCCGCCGTCGAGCACATTCTCACAGATCCCCGCCATGCCGTAGCGGCAGGCTTGCAGCTCCTTGAAAAACAACGGTTAACTTTGATCAGCCGGAATTGTGCCGTGCACGAAACATCAGTTTGTGCTAAATTCATCCGGGGCCTGTGTTCGGCAGCGACTGCCGTTTGCGTTTTGGGGGCGAAGTCTTGAGAAGGCTGGTCACGATCGATCTGCCACGGCGGCTGTCGCGCCGGCTACCCAAGCCGGTGACGGAGCTGCTCGTCGGCGTCGTGGCGACAACGGCCTTCGCCGGATTGCGCGTGGCCGCCGCACCCGTCCTGGGCGAAGTGGCGCCGTTCGCGTTCGGGATCATCGCGGTCGTCATCGCGGCGCTCGTCGGCGGCTGGCGGAGCGGTGCCGTCGCCGCGATCCTCGGAACCCTGCTCATCTGGTATCTGGTTCTGCCACCTCACGGCAGCTTCGAGCTCAGGACCCGGGAGTCGGCGCTGACGCTCGGAGTCGGCGCGCTAACTCAGGCCATCATCCTTTTCGCGCTCGCTTTGTATCAGCGCGAGGTGCGGGCGGGGCAGCTCGAACGAACGCGCCGGATCAACTTCCTTGGGCACGCCCTCAGGGAGATGGACCACCGCACCAAGAACAATTTCCAGATCGTCACCAGCCTCCTCGCCCTTCAGGCGACCCGCTCCGGGAGCGGCGAGGTCAAGGCGGCCCTTGGAGAAGCGGCGGAGCGCCTCAAGGCGATCGCCGCCGTTTATGATGCGCTGGCTCCGAGCAGCGCGGGGCTTCAGAGCGTCCGGCTCCAGGACCAGCTTCAGGAAATGTGCGACCAGATCAGCCGGGGAATCCTGCCCGACGGAATTCGGCTGGAAACGGAGCTGGAGCCGATGATCGTGCCGCATGAGACGGCGGTGGCGATCGGCATTGTGGTCAACGAGCTCGTCACCAACGCCTGCAAGCATGCATTTGGCGACGGCGGAGGCGGCGTCGCCGTTCGCACCCGCCGCGAGGGCAAGGAAGCGGTGATCGAAGTTGCCGACAACGGGCGGGGCATCGCTCCGGGCGGAAAGGCGAAGAGCGGGCTCGGCACCCGCCTCGTCACCGCCTTCGTCGACCGGATGCATGGGCGGAGCGAGGTTCAATCCTCCCCGGCAGGAACGGTCCACCTCATCCGGGTACCTCTCGGCTGATGCCGCTGCGCAGCGCCGGCATTCTCCTCTACCGCGAGGACCCGGACGCGCTTCGCGTGCTCCTGATCCGCCCCGGCGGCCCCTTCTGGCGCGGCAAGGACGAAGGCGCTTGGATGATCCCCAAGGGCGGCATCGACCCCGGCGAGACTCCGCTCGAGGCCGCCCTGCGCGAGTTCGAGGAGGAGCTGGGCGCAAAGCCGCAGGGCGAACCGGAGCCGCTGTGCACGGTCCGGCAGTCGGGCGGCAAATTGGTCATCGCCTTCGCTTTAGAAGGGAAATTCGACACCGCCGCGCTAAGCAGCAATCGGTTCACGATCGAATGCCCGCCCAAGAGCGGTCAAATGCGCGACTTCCCCGAGGTCGAGGAGGCGCGCTGGTTCACCCTTGCGGAAGCGCGCGCGAAGGTCCTGCCGAGCCAGTCCCCGATCCTCGATGCACTCGAGGACAGGCTCAGAAGCTGAGCTTCCCCTCGATCACGGTGACGCAGCGTCCCCCCAATATCGCGCGCCCGTTCTCGCGCCGGCATTGAACGAAGCCGCCGCGGCGGCTCGCCTGGAAAGCGCTGAAGGAGTCGCGCCCCAGCCGCTCGCTCCAGAAAGGCGCCAGCGCCGCATGCGCTGAGCCGGTCACCGGATCCTCGTCCACCCCCCAGGCGGGGACGAAGACCCGGCTGACGACATCGTGCTTCGAGCCCGGCGCGGTGACGATGGCCATCAACTCGATGTCTCTAAGGCGCGCCATGTCGGGGCTGCAGCCGCGCACGGCCGGCTCGTCCCGAAGGAGAATGATCGCCGTCGCCTCGGCGCCGCTTGTGGAAAGGAAGATCTCGCCCTCGGGCTCGCCGAGCGCCTCCAGAAGCGGCCGATGCTCGGCCGGCGCCACAAGCGTCTCCGGAACGTCGAGCTCGTAGCCCTCCGCCGCCCGCCGAACCTCGAGCACGCCCGCCTTGCGGGTGCGGAAGCGGACCCTCTCCCCCTCGATCAGCACGTGCCCGCTCGCGAGCGTCGCGTGGCCGCAGAGGGCCACCTCCGTCGTCGGCGTGAACCAGCGCAGCTCGAAATCGGCGTCGCCGCTTGCCGGGATCGTGAAGGCCGTCTCCGACAGGTTGTTCTCCATAGCGATGGCCTGAAGCGTCTCATCGGGAAACCACTCGTCCAGAGGCACGACGGCAGCCGGATTGCCGGTGAAGGGGCGGTCGGCGAAGGCGTCGACCTGGACGAGGCGAAGCTGGGGCATGTTCAGGGCCTTTCGGTGAGGTCGGTCTCGGCGAGCGGGTTGCCGGGCTGGTCCACCTGCCCCTCGGGATCGAGGTGGATAAGGATCTCGGTGCCCGGGAAGTCGGCGGCGAGCTTGTGCTCGATCTCGTCCATCACCCGGTGCGCCTCGGCGACGCTCATCTGGGGATCGACCCAGATGTGGAACTGAACGAAGTCGCGCGCGCCGCTAGTGCGGGTTCGAAGGTCATGGAGGCCCTTCAGCTCCGGGTGCCGCCCCGCCACCTGAACGAAGCGGCGCCTTTTCTCCTCGGGCCACTCGCGGTCCATCAGCTGGTCGACAGCGCGCGAGGAGGCCCGCCACGCGCCCCACAGCAGCCACAGGGCAATGAAGATTCCGAAGAGCGGGTCGGCGCCGGTGAGGCCGAGATACTGGTCGAGCACGAGGGCCGCGATCACCGACAGGTTGAGCAGCAGGTCCGTCTGGTAATGAACATGGTCGGCCTGGATCGCGACTGAGGCCGTCCGTGCGATCACGCGGCGCTGATAGGCGAGGAGTGCGAGCGTCACCCCGATCGCGATCAGCGAGACGGCGATGCCATATTCCGCCTGCGCCGTCGCCTCGCCGCTCAATAGGCGCTGCACGGCGCGCCAGCCGATGGCGAGCGCGGAAAAGGCGATGATCCCGACCTGCGCCAGCGCCGCCAGCGCCTCCGCCTTCCCGTGGCCGAAGCGGTGGTCGTGGTCGGCCGGGGTCGCAGCGAGGCGGACGGCGTAAAGAGTGATGAGCGAAGCGAGCAGGTCGAGCCCCGTGTCGGCGAGCGAGCCGAGCATCGCGACGGAGCCGGTGGCCCAGGCGGCATAGGCCTTGAGCGTGAGGAGGAAGAGTGCGGTCCCGACGCTGGCGAGGGCGGCGCGGCTGGTGAGGGCGCCGTGATCGTGGAGGTGCTGGTGAGCGTGGCTCACGGGTAGAGCAGGCCCTCGCTCCACCCGCTTTCCGTGCGGGTGAAGAGGCGGCGCTCGTGCAGCCGGTGGGCGCGGTCGTTCCACAGCTCGATCCGCTCCGGTCTCACCCGCCAGCCGGACCAGCGCGGCGGCCGGGGCACGTCCTTCCCCTCGAAGCGGGCGCGCATCTCCTCGTACCGCGCCTCGAACGTGGCGCGCGCGTCGAGCGGCCGCGACTGGTCGGATGCCCAGGCGCCGAGCTGGCTGTCGCGGGCGCGGCTGGCGAAATAGCCGTCGGCCTCGGCGTCGCTCACAGGCGCCACCGGCCCTTCGATCCGCACCTGTCGGCGAAGCGACTTCCAGTGGAAGAGGAGGGCGGCGTAAGGGTTCGTCTGAAGCTCCGCGCCCTTACGGCTGTCGAGGTTGGTGTAGAAGACGAAGCCGCGCTCGTCATGGCCCTTGAGAAGCACCATTCGCACCGAGGGCCGACCCTGCGCATCCGCCGTGGCCAGCGCCATGGCCGTGGGATCGTTCGGCTCGGAAAGCCGCGCTTCCGCCAGCCATTCCTCGAAGATCGCGTGGGGATCGTCCGCCATCGCCGCTCCTTGCCGCCGCTGTGCCTTTCGCACAAGCGCCGGCGCTTGCGCGAACGAGGTGCGTTACCCATCTGATACAGCGTTGCCGCCGGGCAATGCTGGACTTTTAAGGCAGGGTGGAGAACGAAGGCGTCGTGGCGGACCTTTACTCACAGCTGGGCGTGAAGCGGGACTCGAGCGAGGCCGATATCAAGAAGGCCTATCGCAAGCTCGCCAAGGAGCTGCACCCGGACCGCAACAAGGACAATCCCGCCGCCTCCGCCCGCTTTTCCAAGGTCACCACCGCCTACGACATCCTTACCGACAAGGATAAGCGCGCGCGCTACGACCGCGGCGAGATCGACGAGGACGGCAATCCCCGCGCGCCCTTCGGCTATGGCGGCGGCGGCCCAGGGGCCGGCGCGGGCGCCGCGGGCGCGGGCGACCCGTTCGGCGGCTTCCGCCGCGGCCGAACCCCGGATTTCGGAGGCGGCGAGGAGGTCGACCTTTCCGAGCTGCTCGACGGCATCTTCAACGGCAATGGCGGCCGCCGGGCCGGCGGGGGCTTCGGCGGGTTCGGAGGTTTCGGTACCCGGCGCCCGCCGCCTCCTCCGCAGAAGGGCGCGGACGTTACCTATCGACTGCCCGTCAGCTTTGAGGACGCCGCTACTCTGAAGGAGCAGCGCGTCACCCTTACGGGCGGCAAGACCGTGTCGATCAAGCTTCCCAAGGGCGTGGAGGAGGGGACGAAGATCCGCCTCGCGGGCCAGGGGCAGCCGGGGCCTGCCGGCAATGGCGACGCCTTCGTCACCATCTCGATCAAGCCCCACCGCTTCTTCACCCGCGAGGGCGACGACATAAGGCTCGACCTTCCGGTCACTCTCGACGAGGCGGTGCTGGGCGCCAAGGTCAAGGTTCCGACGGTCGACGGCGCGGTGATGGTGACCGTTCCCAAGGGTTCCGCTTCGGGGAAGGTCCTGCGCCTCAAGGGCAAGGGCTTCACCGGCAAGAGCGGCGTTCGAGGGGACCAGCTCGTCACCCTGATGGTCGATGTTCCCGCCGACGATCCGGAGCTTCAGCGCTTCGCCGAGGGCTGGAGCCGTCGGGGAAAAGGAAACCCGAGGGCCGGGCTGGGCGTCTAGCCCTCGTGCAGACGACCATTTCTCCCGAATCGCCGGAAGCCCGGCGCAAACGGCTCGCCAGAACCAAGGCCCGCTTCGGCAAAATCCGAGGGGGGATGAAGCCTGGCGCCTATCCGTTCGAGGTGATCAAGCGGGTTGCCATCGGCACCTACAATGACGGCTTCATCCACGCGGGAAACCTCGCCTACCTCGCGCTGATGACGCTGTTCCCCTTCGTCATCGTCGCGGCCGCCATCGCCCGCTTGTTCGGTCAGACGGAAGGGGGAATGCAGGCCGTCGTCGCCCTCTTCCAGACGATGCCGCCCGACGTCGCCGACGTGTTGAGGAAGCCGATGACCGACGTGCTCGAGGCTCGGTCGGGCAGCCTGTTGTGGCTCGGAGCCCTGGTCGGCCTTTGGACGACCGGCAGCTTCATCGAGACGATCCGCGACATCCTGCGCCGCGCCTACGGCGTGACCTTGGGCGCGCCTTTCTGGGAGTACCGCCTCGGCTCCATCGGCCTCATCTTCGCTTCGGTGCTGATGATGCTGCTTTCGTTCAGCGCCACCATCCTTCTCTCGAGCGTCACGCAGTTCATCGAGCGGGTCGTGCCGGGAGCGGACGACGTCGCGAACCTGCTCGCGCTCTCCCGAGTGGTTCCGGGCCTGATCCTGTTCGGGTCGATCTACCTCATCTTCGTCTCGCTGACCCCGCGCCGCTACCGGAAGCGGCATTTCCGGAAATGGCCCGGCGCTCTTCTTGTGACCGTCTGGTGGCTTGCGACCACGGCGCTGCTCCCAGTCGTTCTGACGAGCCTTGGCGGCTACGACCTCACCTACGGCAGTCTCGCCGGCGTCATCATCGCCCTTCTTTTCTTCTTCGTCATCGGCCTGGGCTTGGTTATCGGCGCGCAACTGAACGCGGCGCTGGCGGAACCGCCGGAGCCTACGATACAGGAGGTCGAAGTGGCTGAGGCGGAGGCGCAGGTCGAAGAGGCCGCCGTCGCCGAGCTCGAAGCGGCGGCCGAAGGGGAGACGAAGACATGACCGGGTTGATGGCCGGCAAGCGCGGGCTGATCATGGGCCTCGCCAACGACAAGTCGCTGGCCTGGGGGATCGCCCAGAAGCTCGGCGAGCAGGGGGCGGAGCTCGCTTTCTCCTACCAGGGCGAGGCGCTTCACAAGCGGGTGGCTCCGCTCGCGGCCCAAGTCGGCTCGGACTTCCTCATCGAGTGCGACGTCTCCGACATGGCGGACCTCGACCGCGCCTTCGAGACTCTGAAGGCGCGGTGGGAGACGATCGACTTCGTCGTCCACGCCATCGGCTTTTCCGACAAGAACGAGCTTCGCGGACTCTATGTCGACACCAGCCTCGACAATTTCCTGATGTCGATGAACATCTCCGCCTACAGCTTCACGGCGGTCGCAAGACGCGCGCGGGCGATGATGCCGAACGGCGGCAGCCTCCTCACCCTTACCTATTACGGCGCCGAGAAGGTCATACCGCACTACAACGTGATGGGCGTCGCGAAGGCGGCGCTCGAGGCGAGCGTCAAATATCTCGCCATGGATCTCGGGCCGGAGAATATCCGGGTCAACGCCATCTCCGCAGGGCCGATCAAGACCTTGGCGGCGAGCGGCATCGGCGACTTCCGCTACATCCTCAAGTGGAACGAATATAACAGCCCGCTACGCCGCAACGTCACGATCGAGGACGTGGGAGGCGCCGGCCTTTACCTTCTCTCCGATCTTGCCTCCGGAGTCACCGGCGAGATCCATCACGTCGATGCCGGCTACAACGTCGTCGGGATGAAGGCGGAGGACGCGCCGGACATCGCCACCACCTGAGCCGCCGCCCCACCTTGACGCGCACGCCTTAGCGTCCAAAGGGAGCTTTCATGCATCGCAACCCCGACCGCCCCCTCGCTCCGCACCTCAGCGTCTACAAATGGGGCCCGCACATGCTGGTCTCCATCCTTCACCGAATCACCGGTGCGGGCCTCGCGACCGT
This sequence comes from Allosphingosinicella sp., assembly GCA_036398895.1. Lineage (GTDB taxonomy): Bacteria > Pseudomonadota > Alphaproteobacteria > Sphingomonadales > Sphingomonadaceae > Allosphingosinicella. The sequence goes on from DASWOC010000005.1 coordinate 105,497, forward strand.
CGGCGCGGCCGCCTTCGTCTGGTGGCTGGTCGCTGCCGCGACAGGGCCGGAAGCCTATGAAAGCTTCACCGGCTGGGCGACGGGCTGGGTGGGAATCGTGATCGCGGTCGGCCTCTCCTGGGCCTTCTTCCAGCACATGCTCTCGGGCCTCCGCCACCTCGTCATGGACGTCGGCGCGGGCTTCGAGCTTTCGAAGAACAAATTCTGGGCGATGATGACGCTCGCGGGCTCGGCCCTGCTCACCGCCCTCTTCTGGTTCTACGTGGTGGGAGTGAGAGGATGAGCGGCGCTCGAATGCAGACTCCGATCGCCCGGGTGCGCGGCCTCGGCTCGGCTCGTTCGGGCGCCCATCACTGGTGGCTTGAGCGGCTGACTTCCGTTGCGACCCTCATCCTCTTCCTGTGGCTCGCCGTCTCGCTCCTGCGCCTCCCGGCGCTCGATCATGGCAGCGTCACCGAATGGCTCGGCCAGCCGCTCGCCGCCGTGCCGATGCTGCTCCTTATCGCCGCCACCTTCTGGCACCTGAAGCTCGGCCTCCAGGTGGTGATCGAGGATTATGTCCACGAGGAGGGGACGAAGCTCTTCACGGTCATGGTTCTGAACTTCTTCGTCCTGGCCGGCGCCGCGCTCGCGATCTTCGCCGTTCTGAAGATCGCCTTCGGCGGCGAGGCTCCCGCGGCCTAGAACCTGCCTGTCCGCGGCGCCGGATGAGGCGCCGCGATCAATGGAAATCCCGGCTTTTCACCCGGATCGTCTCTTCCGGGATCGGCCGGGGCGCGTCCCTCGGGTCGCGGCCGCCGCCATTCTTACCGGCATCGGCGGGGCTGAAGCGGTGGGGGAAATGCATCTGCCCCACGGAGTGGAGCAGGCCGCTATGATCCTCGAGCCGCTCGCCGATGATGTGGATCACCTCGCCTTCGCGCTGGACGAGGCCGCGTACCTCGATCATCGGCGCCGCCATAACGATCCGCCTTTGCGCCTGGAAACGCTGCTGCCACAGGATGATGTTGGCGATTCCGGTCTCGTCCTCGATGGTGAGGAAGGTGACGTTCGTCGTCCCCGGCCGCTGACGGATGAGGACGATCCCCGCGAGGCGGATCCGGGTTCCGTCCTTGATCCGCGGAAGGTCCGAGCAGCGGACGATCCCCCGGCGCTCCAGCTCAGGGCGAAGGAAAGCCAGCGGGTGGGCGCGTAGCGACAGCTGGATCGAGCGGTAATCCTCGACCACCTCGCGCCCGTCCGTCATCGGGTTCAGCGCCACCTCCGGCTCGCGATCGCGGGCGTCGGCGAAGAGGAACAAAGGCAGCGGCTTCTCCCCTAGCCTCCGAACCTGCCAGAGCGCCTGCCGCCGATCCAGGCCGAGCGAAGCAAAGGCGTCCGCCTCCGCAAGCCGCTCCAGCGCCGCCACCGGCACGCCCGAGCGGCGCCAGACGTCCTCCACCGAGGCGAAAGGCCTTTCCGCCCTGGCGCCGACGATCTGCGCCGCGTGGAGGTTCGAAAGTCCCTTCACCATTCGCATGCCGAGGCGGAGGGGGAGCAAATCTTCCCCGTCCGGGGGAGGATTTTCTAAGGTACAATCCCAGCGGCTCTTGTTGATGCAGACAGGCCGCACCTCCACCCCATGTTCGAGCGCGTCGCGGACGAGCTGCGCCGGCGCGTAGAAACCCATCGGCTGGGCGTTGAGCAACGCCGCGCAGAAGACGTCCGGATGGTGGCACTTCACCCAGGCCGAAGCGTAAGCGATCTTGGCGAAGCTCGCCGCGTGGCTTTCGGGAAAGCCGTAGCTTCCGAACCCCTCAATCTGCTTGAAAGTGCGCTCGGCAAAGTCTCGCGTGTAGCCGCGGTCCAACATCCCGTTGATCATCTTGTCTTCGAATTTGCTGACGCCGCCGGTGAATTTGAAGGTCGCCATCGATTTTCGCAGGGCATCGGCTTCCGCGGGCGTAAAGCCCGCGCCGACGATCGCCACCTTCATCGCCTGCTCCTGGAAGAGTGGGATGCCTTTGGTTTTGAAGAGCACCTCTCGAAGCGCTTCCGAGGGGAATTCAATCGCCTCCTTGCCTTCACGGCGGCGGAGATAGGGGTGGACCATGTCGCCCTGGATCGGTCCGGGCCGCACGATCGCGACCTGGATGACGATGTCGTAAAATTCCCTCGGCTTCATCCGCGGAAGCATCGACATCTGCGCCCGGCTCTCGATCTGGAAGGTGCCGATCGTGTCTGCCTTGCAGATCATGTTGAACGTCTCTTCGTCATCCTCCTGCATCTCGGGCGAGGCAAGATCGAGGCGGAGACCTTTATGCTCCGCAAGCAGCTCGAAAGCGCGGCGCATGCAGCCGAGCATTCCGACGCCGAGCACGTCGACCTTCATGAAGCCCAGCTCCGAGATGTCGTCCTTCTCCCACTCGATGACACGGCGGTCGACCATCGCCGCGGGTTCGATGGGAACGAGGTCGTCGAGGCGGTCGCGGGTGAGGACGAAGCCGCCCGGATGGGTACTCAGATGACGCGGCGTCCCGATCAGCTGCCGGGCCAGATCCAGAGTCAGCGACAGGCGCGGATCGCTTTTATCTAATCCGAGCTCATCGACGTGCCGCTCCTCCACGCCTTTCTCGGACCAGCCCCATATCTGCCCCGCAATGGCGGCGGTGACGTCCTCCGGCAGCCCTAGCGCCTTGCCCACCTCGCGAACCGCGCCGCGCGTGCGGTATCGGCTCACCACCGCAGTCAGCGCGGCATGATCGTGCCCGTAGGTCTGGTAGATCCACTGGATCACCTCCTCGCGCCGGTCATGTTCGAAATCGACGTCAATGTCGGGCGGCTCAGCGCGGCTTTCGGACAGGAAGCGCTCGAACAGAAGGCCGTGCTTCACCGGATCGATCGAGGTGATTCCGAGGACGTAGCAGATCATCGAATTGGCCGCCGATCCGCGGCCCTGGCAGAGAATCCCCTGGCTACGAGCGTAGGCGACGATCGAATTGACGGTGAGGAAATAGGGGGCGTAGCCCCAGTGGGCCACGAGCCCGAGCTCCTTCTCCAGCAGCTCGCGATAAGCTTCAGGAGGCTCGTCCGGAGGAATCTTGCTGTCGATCTTCCCCCAAGTCAGCCGCTCCAGCGCCTCCTGCGGGCTTCGCCCCGACATCACGATTTCGTCCGGATATTGGTAGCTGAGCTCGGTCAGCGAGAAGGTGCAGCGCTCGGTGATGTCGGCGGTGGCCCGGATCGCGTCCGGATAGTCGGCGAAGCGCCGCTCCATCTCTTCCGGCTTTTTCAAATGCCGGTCGGCGTAACGCTCGCGGCGGAAGCCGAGATCGTCGATCGTGCATTTGTTGCGGATCGCGGTGACGACGTCCTGGAGCATTCGCTTGTCCGGACTGTCGTAGAGTATGTCGCCGGTGGCGAGGCTTCGGACGCCGTAGCGACGCGCTAAGACGTCGAGGTCGTGGAGGCGCAATTTGTCCCCCGGCCGGCGGCGGTGGGTGAGCGCGCAATGGGCGCGGTCGCCGAAGATCGCCGCCATCTGCGCCAGTGCGGTTTCGGTGACCCCATCGGCTTCGTCCGGCACCAGCGCGGCCACCAGCCCCTCCGACCAGGGATCGACATCCTCCCAATGGAGGAAGCATTGCCCCTTCTCCCCCTGCCTGGGGATCGCGGGCCCCTCCTCGGGAACGGTGCGGGACTTGCCAATGGTGAGGAGCCGGGTGAGCCGCGACCATCCGGCGCGGTCCTCCGGCCAGACCAGCAGGCCCGTGCCGTCGACCAGGTCCAGCCGGCAGCCGGCGATCAGCCGCACCCCCGTCTCCCTGGAGCCTTTGAGCCCGCGGACCATCCCGCAGACCGTGTTGCAGTCGGTGATCCCCAGCGCCGGATAGCCGAGCAGCGCGGCCGCCGAGAACAATTCCTCCGGGCTCGCGGCGCCCCGCAGGAAGCTGAAATGGGAGGTGACCTGGAGCTCGTGGTAGCTCACCCGAACACCCCGTGAAGGTACCAGCTGAGGTCGCCGGTGCGGGGATCGTCGCCGTCGCCGCGGCGGTAGAGCCAGAAGCGCGCGCCTTCTTCGTCCTCCACCTGGAAATAGTCGCGCACCGCCTCGGCCTCGCGGCCATGTCTCCACCATTCCCCATGGATCCGCTCGGGCCCGTCGCCCCGGCGGACATTGTGCAGCCTGCCCCGCCAGGTGAAGCGGCGGGGCGGATGGTCGGGGAGGAGCGCGAACACGTTTTCGATCCGCTCCGGCGGCGAGAGGAGGCGGACGGGGCGCGGCCAGCGGGGCCAGGGCACAGCGACTGCGAGCGGCCCGACCCGGCGGACGCTGCGCTCCGGGACGTCGCTTTCCACCGCGCTCCTCCTGAAGAGCCGCCGGGCGCCGAGGCGGCCCGCAAGCTTGTCGACGAGCAAGGCAAGGTCGGGCGCCGGCTTCTCGCCCGACAGCTGCTCGGGGCCGAGCGATTCGCAGCGGCCGGCGACGAGCCGCATCGCCTCGATCCCGAAGCCGGGCTCGATCGTCTCGATCTTCATCGAAAGGAGGCGAAGCAGGTGCGGCCCGTCGCGGGTGGCTCGGGCGGTTCCGGTCGCGATCCGCTCCACCCGCCCATCGATGCGTTCGCAAAGCAGCGCCAGGCTTCGCGCCGCGAGCCCCGCTTTAGCGAGCGTTCCGACGAGGCGTTCCATGAGGAGGCGCAGCGCCTCCCCGATCGCTTCGGCGGTGGCGATCGGCTCCACGAAGCGGAGCTCGGCTGCGGGCGGCTCCTCCGGGACAACGGGGTCGAACGGCTCGGCGGCGCGCCCCAGCGCCTGGTCGAGCCGGGCGAGCAGGGTCTTGCCGAAGCGGCGCTGGAGCGGCGCTCGCGGCATGGCGGCAAGCTCGCCGACCGTCTCGATTCCGAGGCGCCGGGCGGCGGCGAGCACCCCCTCCTCGACGCGCAAAGCCGCGAGCGGCAACGGCGCCAGAGCATCCCCTTCGCCTCCGGGTGGGCAAAGGCCGGTCCCGGAGAAGCGGGCGAGGGCATGGGCGGCGCTGGGCGTCCCGGCGACGGCGATGCGTGCTGAAAAGCCGGCGCGGGCGCAGAAAGCGAGGATTCGCCGGCACATCGCCGCTTCGCCGCCGAACAGGTGAGAGACCCCGCCGAGGTCGAGGAACAGGCCGTCCGCCCCCGAAATCGCCGCTCGCGGAGTCCAGCGGCGGGCGGCGAAGAGGGCAAGGCGGGTGAGGACGGCCGCGTCACCTTCAGGATCCGCATCGCGGACCTCGATCTCCGGCACCAGCAGCCGCGCCTGCGTCAGCGGCATTCCGGGCGCAAGGCCGAGCGCCTGCGCCTCGGGCGAGGCGGCGGCGATCTCGATCCGGTTGCCGACCCGGTGGACGGTGACGAGGGGAGGAAAAGATCCGCTCGTCCCGAGCGAAGTCGAGGGGCGCTGGCACAGACTCTGATGGTGGCGGAACGGCATTTCCGCCGCTTCCGTCCGCCTACCCAATTCACGCATCGGCGGGCGCTGGTGGGGCGGGAGGGCGTCCATCCCCGCCTCCACTTCCTCCCGCCGAGCCCAACGGGCGCCGGGCCGCCACCCTCCGCCGCGCGGGCAGGAGCAAGCCGACAGATCCTCCCCGGGACGGGGAGGGGGACCAGCCGCAGGCTGGTGGAGGGGGGCTGGAGGGTGGCACTGCCCCCCCTCCACCACTCGCTGCGCGAGCGGTCCCCCTCCCCGTCCCGGGGAGGATCTATGCCGCTCGTCGCGCCGGATCCGCTCGACGCTCAAATCCGGCAGGTAGAGCGAGGCGACCCTGCTCATCGGGGCTCTCCATCAGCAGTTCGAAGGACTCGCCGCCGCGCTGGCGGGCGAGGGCGAGGCGCCAGCGGGGGCGGCCGATCCCCGGCACCGGCAAGGGCGAGGAAGGCGCGCAGGCGAGGCGCCAGCGGGTGACGGCGGCGGAAGGCTCGGCGAGCGGGTCCTCCTTCTTCCAGCGCCGGAGCATCAAGGCGGGAGTCCCGCCCTCCTCCGCCGAGAGCTGGAGCCGGCGGGTCGAGGCCATGGCGGCCCGGCCGACCTCGCCCACCACCGCGGCGAGGCCGCCGTGGCGAAGCCCCTCCTCCATCACCGCCAGCACATCCTCGTCGCGGCCGCATTCGGCATAGAGCAGCCGGTCCGGCGCCAGGCCTGCGCCCGCCAGCCCCGGAGCGAACAGGTCGCGCCGCGCCAGCGCCCAGAGCACCACCCCCTCGCGGCGAGCGGCGATCGAAGCGAGGAAGAGGGTCGCGGCGGCCTCGTCGCTCGGCCCCGGCCGGTCTCCCGCCGCCTCGTGAAGCGCCCCGACCGCCAGCCCGCCGCCGGCGAGGCGAGCGTCGATTGCCTCCACGCCGAAGGGCAGGCACAAGCGCCCCTCGCCGCCCCCGGCGGATTCGAGCGCCCGCACCTGCGCCCTCAGGGCGGCAAGGCGTTCGGCCCGGGCGGGGGTGGAGGACATAAGCGACTCGACTCTTGTGTTCTGCTTATGTTCCTCTTCGGTTCAGGCAGAGTCAAGGCGGCGGAGGCTCAGTGCCAATCCTCGTTCGGCTCAGCCCCGCCAGATCTTCAGGAATTCCCGAAACGATGCCCCTTCTCCGCCGCCTTCTCCTTTCCCTGCTCCTCCTCGTCGCGGCGCCCGCCTGGGCCGGGGGCGACACCAACTGGTTCTATCGGGGCACCGACATAGCGGCCGACCCCGCCTGGACCTTCGGCACCCTCCCCAACGGCCTTCGCTACGCGGTCCGGCGCAATGCGCTTCCCGAGGGGCAGGTCTCGATCCGCCTTCGCATCGACGCCGGCTCCCTCCACGAGGCTGACCAGGAGCGCGGATGGGCCCATTTCGTCGAGCATATGGCCTTCCGAGGCACGAAGAGCTTCGCCGACGGCGAGGCGCGCGAAACCTGGTCGCGGCTGGGCGCCAGCTTCGGAAGCGACAGCAACGCGTCGACCGAGCCGACCCAGACCGTCTACATGCTCGACCTTCCCAAGAACGACCGTGCGTCGCTCGACACCAGCCTCTCCATCCTCTCCGAAATGGCCGACACGGCCATTTTCGATTCCAAGCTGGTCGAGGCGGAGAAAGGCGTCGTCCTCTCCGAATATGGCCGCCGCACCGAAATCTCGGCCAGGCTCCAGGAGAAGATGCTCCCCCTCTTCTACGCAGGCCTCAAATTCGCCGATCGGGACACGATCGGAACCGAAGCAACACTGAAGGCCGCGACTGCGCAGGGCCTGAAGGCCTTTTACGAGCGCTGGTACCGGCCGGACCGGGCGACCCTCGTCATGGTCGGCGACGCGGACCCGAAGCTGATGGAGGAGCTGATCGCCGCACGCTTCGGCGGGTGGAAGGCGAGCGGCCCCGCCCCCGCCGAGCCCGCATACGGAAGCCCCGCGGACGTGCCGGAGCGGACGGCATCGCTCGTCTATCCCGACTCCCCCCATTTCGCGACCTTGAGCTGGATCCGCCCCTACCGAGCCATGCCTCACACCAAGGCGCGCGAGCGGGAAGACCTCGCCGGCACCCTGGCCCGCCGGATCCTCAACCGCCGCCTCGAGGCACGGGCGCGGGGCGAATCCGCCTTCCTCAACGCCCAGATCTCCTCGGAACGCTCCACCAATATCGCCGATGAGACCCAGATGTCGGTGATGCCGAAGGAGGGCCGCTGGCAGGAGGCGCTGAGCGAGGCCTATTCGATCGTCGCCGACGCGCTCCGCGCCCCGCCCAGCGACGCCGAGATCGCCCGCGAGCTCGACAATATGCGCACCGCCGGCCGAGCCGCCGTCCAGGGGGACCCGACCCAGCGCTCCCCCCAGCGGGCGCAGCGGATCATCGACGCTCTCGACGGCAACAGTGTCATCTCGAGCGCTCAAGTCAGTCTCGCTCTGTTCGAGGAGCTCGCCCCCTCCTTGACCCCCGAGGCCGTCGGAGCGGCCATGAAGCGAATGTTCCAGGGCGGCCGTCCTCGAATGGTGATGGTCTCGCCCGCGCCCTTGGCCGGCCTGAACGAAGCGCTGGCGGCGGCCGAGAAAGCCGCGCCGGCCGAGCGGCTGGCCGACCGCAAGGTCAGCATGGACGACTTGCCCTCGCTCGGCCCGGCCGGCCGCGAAGTCTCGCGCGAGCGGATCGCCGACATGGACGCGACCATCGTCCGCTTCGCCAACGGCTCCAGCCTGGTCTTCAAGAAGACGGATTTCCAGAAGGGTTCGGTCGGTGTGTCGCTGCGCTTCGGCAGCGGGACGGCGGGGCTGCCCGCAGACCGCAAGCCGCTCCTCTGGCTGGCGCCCTTGCTCGGTTCGACCGGAGTCGGGCCGCTCGACCTCGATGGCCTGGAGCGGCTTCTGACCGGACGGCGGATGACGATCGGCTTCGGAGCGGGCGAGGACAGCTTCTATCTCTCGGGCAGCACCAATGCCGAGGAGCTGGGGGACCAGCTTCGCCTCCTCGCCACCAAGCTCGTCCACCCGCATTGGGACGATACACTGTTCGAACGATGGAAGCGCGGCGCGCTTGAAAATTACGGGCTGAGCTTTGCCTCCGCCTCCGCGCGGATGAGCCGGGAATGGGCGGGGTTCAGCCACAATGGCGATCCGCGTTGGCTTCCGGTTGAAAAGCCCGAGATCGAGAAGCTGAGGGCGGCAGATTTTCGCGCCTATCTCGAGCCTTTGCTCGCGCAAGGACCGATCGAGGCGGTCGTAGTCGGCGACGTTGAGCTCGAGGCGGTGGTCGCAGCCATGCTGAAGACGGTTGCGGCGCTTCCCGAACGCGCCCCGGCCCCGCCGGTCATCGCCACGGATGCCGTGCGCACGCCTAAGGCAGCAGCCGCCCCAATCGTCTTCCAGCACAGCGGAGACCCGGCCCAGGCTTATGCCGCCATCGCCTGGACCACCTTCGGGGGGCGGGACCGGGTGCGCGAGCGCCGGGCGCTTGGAGTCGCGGCCAACATGGCGCGGGTGCGCCTGATCGAGCAGCTCCGCGACGCCGAGGGCGCCAGCTACTCCCCGTCGGCAACGGTGCAGGGCTCGGAGAGCTTCCCCCGCTGGGGTATCTTCTACGCCGGCTCGGAGATCCGGCCCGAACGGGCGGACCTTTTCTTCCGGCTCGCCCGCGGGATCGTTGCCGATCTGGCGTCCAAGCCGGCGGCCGCCGACGAATGGGAAAGAACGATCAATCCGATCATCAGCGGCCTCGAGAAGCGCGTGAAGACGAACGGCTATTGGATGGGTGCGATGGAGGATTGGTCGCGCCGGCCGGAGCTGATCGAGCAGACCCGCACCTATGTCACCGACTATCGCACGATGACGGCGGAGGAGGTGCGCAGGGCGGTCGCCGCGCACGTCGCCGACGAGGGCGACTGGTCGATGCTCGTCTTACCCGCTAAAGCGGCCGGCGGTGTCAACTAGCGCGGTCAAGGCAGGAGCGGCGAGGCGAGGCGAGGCCGCGAACGGCGGCTGGCAGCCCATCCGGCTCCAGGAGCAGCCCTTTTTTGAGGACAAGAACCGCGCCTTCTGGATCCTCCAGTCGGTCGGCTGGGGCGGCTATTTCTCGCTTCGAAGCCTCTCGGCCATCGCCAACAATTTCGGCTTCAGCCTGATCATCCACATCGCGCTTCTTACCGCGACCGGCTATTCTCTGACCCTGTTGATGGCCTCGGCCTACCGGCGGCTCATAAAGATGCGGCCGATCGTCACCTGGGTGACGTCCATCCTCATCGTCCTGATCGCGTCGGCCGCCTTCTCCGCCATCGAGACGTGGAGCCACGCCACCTTCGTCCGGCCCGGCATCAGGCCTGAGGGGCTGCAATTCTTCGGCTCGATCGCTTTGACGGTGACTTTGCTGATCGCCTGGTCGGCGCTCTACTACAGCATCAATTATTATCTTTTGCTCGAGGAGCAGAGCGACCGGCTCCTTCGGCTTGAGCATCAGGCGAGCCACGCCCAGCTCGCGATGCTGCGCTACCAGCTCAACCCGCACTTCCTGTTCAACACCCTGAACTCCATCTCGACGCTCGTGCTTCTGAAGCAGACCGACCGGGCCAACGCGATGCTTTCGCGCCTCTCCTCCTTCCTCCGCTACACTCTGGTCAACGAGCCGACCGGGCATGTGACGGTTGCGCAGGAGGTGGAGACCCTGAAGCTCTATCTCGACATCGAGAAGATGCGCTTCGAGGACCGGCTCCGGCCCCGCTTCGACATAGACCCCAACGTCTCCCGAGCGCGCCTCCCCTCGCTGCTCCTCCAGCCTTTGGTCGAGAATGCGATCAAATATGCCGTCACTCCGCAGGAGGAGGGCGCGGACATCGAGGTCTCGGCCCGCCTCAACATCGACCGGGTGGAGCTGACGGTCCGCGACACGGGGCCGGGCGCCGAGGACCATTGGGTGAAGGCGCAGCAGTCCACGGGCGTCGGACTGGCCAATATCCGGGACCGTCTGGCGCAAGCCTATGGCGCCGACCACCGTTTCGAGACTGAATCGAACACAAAGGGCGGCTTTCGCGTTACCATCGAAATTCCCTACCAGCTTGAACCTGCCGAGGAGCCGAAATGACGATCCGCACCATCCTTGTGGACGACGAGCCGCTTGCCATTCAGGGCCTGCAGCTGCGCCTCGAAAAGCATGAGGATGTCGAGATCGTCGAGACCTGCTCGAACGGCCGGGAGGCGATCCGGGCGATCAAGACCAACAAGCCCGACCTCGTCTTCCTCGACATCCAGATGCCGGGCTTCGACGGCTTCTCCGTAATCCAGGGGCTAATGGAGGTGGAGCCGCCGCTTTTCGTCTTCGTCACCGCTTATTCCGACCATGCGCTCCGCGCGTTCGAAGCGCAGGCCGTGGACTATCTCATGAAGCCCGTCGACGAAGACCGCCTAGCCGACACCCTCGACCGGGTCCGCCAGCGGCTCGGCGAGAAGAGGAGCGCGGAGGAGGCTGGAAAGCTCAAGGAAGTGCTCGCCGAAGTCGCCCCCGACGCGGCCGACCAGGTCGCCGCTGCGTCCGGCGACGATGCGCCCCACGCGAACCGCTTCGAGAAGCTGATCAACATCAAGGACCGCGGCCAGATCTTCCGGGTGGACGTGGATTCGATCGAGAAGATCGATGCAGCGGGCGATTACATGTGCATCTACACGGGCGACAACACGCTCATCCTTCGCGAGACAATGAAGGACCTGGAAAAGCGCCTCGACCCCCGCCGCTTCCAGCGCGTCCACCGCTCCTGCATCGTCAACCTCGACCAGGTCCGTCAGGTAAAGCCCCACACCAACGGCGAATGCTTCCTTGTCCTTGAGAGCGGTAGTCAGGTGAAGGTCTCCCGCTCCTACCGCGACGTCGTTGCTAGGTTCGTGCACTGATGCTGGCGCTCGTGGCTCTCTTGCAGGCCGCTTCGGCCCAGCCGGCCCCGGACATCGAGCTCAACATCCGCGCCCGCGCTCGGTCGGTCGAGATCGAGCGCAAGGGCGAGGCGAAGCTCGAGGTCCGCGGAGAGGTTGAGAATAGCCGGGTCGAGGTGCGGGTGGAGCCGAAGGCGGAAGGGCGAACGAGCCTTCGCGACGTGAGCGTCGAGGTACGGGCGCAGGCTTCGGTGGCGAACGGCGCGGAAATCGCCGTGGAGGCGGAAACCGCCGCCCCCAAGTAACGTTACGCTCCCGCAAACAGGGAGTGTTCGAACATGCGTCTTTACCCACTGCTCGCGGCCGCCGCCGCCCTCACGGTCGCGACCACCTCCGCCTCGGCTCAGGACCGGCGCAACACGGCGCCGCGGGGCGCGCAGTCGACGGCGCTCGCGCAGCAGGTCTCCTCCGGAAGCGACCAGCCGGACGTGCTGCTCGACATCCCGAACCTCTCCGTCGACGAGATCAACCTCGAGGTGAACAACCTCCAGGTGCACATCGCCCTCGATGCCCGGCTGGCGAACCTGCTCAAGCTCACCGCGGGCGCGGATGCGAGCATCGACCAGGTGAAGATCGGCATCAAAGGGGTGCAGGCCACGGCGACTTTGGTGGTGCGCCTCGACAATGTTCGCGCGATCATCGAGCGGACGCTCCAGACGCTTGACAACAATCCGCAGCTGGTCACCCAGCTGCTCTCCACGGTCGACAACACGGTGAACACGGTGGGCGGAGTGGCCAATAACACAGTCGGCACCGTCGGCAACATCGCCGGCACCGCACTAAGGACGGGCCAAGTCCTCGACCTCGCCCGCTCCGGTCTCACCGCGGTGTCGCAGACAGTGAACTCGGCCGGGCAGACGGTGCGGCGGGTCCGCGACTCCAGCGGTCAGCTGCTCGAAATTGTCACTGACACGGCCGGGCGCATCGTGTCGTCGCGGCGGGTGACGCAATAGCCGCCGGCTGCTAGCCTCCCCCGACAAGGGGGAGGCGGACATGGCTAAAGTGACCGGATTGGGCGGCGTCTTCTACAAGGTGGAGGACCCGGAACGCACCGCGCGCTGGTATAAGGAGACGCTCGGCATCTCCGGCGAATGGGGCATCATGTTCCCCTTCTCAGCCGACCCAGAGGGCTTCAGCCTCTTCTCCCCCTTCAAGGCCGCGACGGACTATTTCGCCCCCAGCGAGGCGCCCTTCATGGTGAACCTCAGGGTCGACGATCTCGACGGCTTCATCGCTGATCTGGAAGCGAAGGGCGTGGAGATACTCGGCCGGCAGGACGAGGATTACGGCCGCTTCGCCTGGATCCTCGACTGCGACGGAATCAAGATCGAGCTCTGGCAGCAGCTCGGGCCGGCGCCCGCCTAGGCGCTCCGGGGCTGCGGGGCCTCGCTTCCGCCGCCGGAGCGAAGCACGTTGCGGCGGAACAGGCTCGCGCCGAGGGCGACGATCAGCACGATCCACAGCGCCTGCCAGGCTAGCGCCGCGAGGTGGGGCCACAGCTCCGGCGTCTGCGCGCCTCGGGCCACCATCGCCAGCGGGGAGCTGAACGGGAAGACGGCGGCCGCGATCCCGAGCAGGCTGTTGAACGGGCCCACGGAGAACATGGCGAAGAAGAAGACCAGCATCTGACCGATTGTTACCGGCATCGAGAGCGTCTGCACCTCGCGAACCGACGACGCCTGCGAGCCGATGCCCAGGAACAGGGCACCGAGCAGCAGGTAGGAGGTCGTGTAGTAGAGGACGACCATCAGGGCGAAGAGCGGCCAGCCCACGGCCGGTGTCGGGAGCCCGCCATCCACGGGCCAGATGATGAGCCCCGCAGTCACTGCGACAGCCCAGACAACGATGCCCACCAGCGACACGGCGAGCATCGCGACGAGCTTGCCGAGGAAGATGGCGTCGACGGGGGTGGCGGCCGCCAGCACCTCGATCACCTTGTTCGATTTCTCCTCGACGAGGTTCGAGAGCAGCATCGTGGAAAGAAAGACGGTCAACATGAAGAGAAGCGTCTGGGCGGCCCGGGCGGTCATCGCCCGCATCGCGGAGATGCTCCCTGCCGATTCGTCCACCTTCACCAGCTCGACCTCGGTTGGAGCCATGGGCCGGCCGGCGGCGGCGAGCGCCCGACCGCGCCGCACCTCGTCCAGCACCAGGGCTATCTGCCGCCGAACCGAGCCCGTTTCGCTGATCGCCCCCGTGAGCTTGGGACGGTCGGGCGCGCCGGTCAGCACCGCCATGATCCGTTCCGACCGCTCGCCCAGCAGATCGGCGGTCTGAGCATCGAGATCGTAGTCCGGCTCGCGGTGGACGAGTTCCGGAAGCCCGCGCTCACCGAAAGCCGGGTTGAGCCGCTCCCGCGCCGTATTGATCGCCGCGAAGTCGGTGGGCGCCGCGATAACCGCGACCCTGGCGCGCATCTCGTCCTGCGCCATCTTGCCGCTGACGTTTCCGAACAGGAACGACATGGCAATGATGAGCAAAGGGCCGCCGAGGAAGAAGACGAATGTCTTCGACCAGACGGTGGCGACGAAGTCGCGCCGGCCGATTACCCAGGCGGAGCGGAGGAAACGGCTGTTCATCATGCTGCCTCCGCCGGCATTTCCATGTCGCGCGCAGCTTGCTCGCCCGCAATCGCTACGAACGCATCGTGAAGGCCGGGCCGTTCGATCGAAAGCTCCTCGATCCCCGCCCCACCGTCGATCAGCGCCTTGAGCAGCGGCTCGATCCCGGCAGGAGGAAGCTCGAAATGCCACAGGCCGCTCGTCTGCGTGGCGTCAGCCGGCAGGGCGGCGCGCCAGGCGCCGTCGGTCGAGCGCGTGCGCAGCCGCACCTGCGGCCGGAGCCGGTCGCGGGCTTCGGCGACCAGCCCCTCGAAGCGCACCCGTCCGCCCGCGATAATCGCAATCCGCTCGCACAGCCGCTCCGCATGGGCGATGACGTGCGTGGAGAAGATCACCGTCGTCCCGCCCGCCGCCTCCTCACGGATGAGATTTTCGAGCCGCGCCTGGTTGATTGCGTCGAGGCCGGAGAAAGGCTCGTCGAGCACGATCAGCTTGGGGCCATGCACGATGGTTCCGAACAGCTGCACCGTCTGGGCCATGCCCTTGGAAAGCGACTTGATCGGCTTGTCGACATAGTGGCCGAGGCCGTTCTCCTTCAGCAGGACCTCCGCTCTCCGCCGGCCGACCGGCAGCGGCAGCCCGCGAAGCGCACCCATGAAGGCGATCGCCTCCCGGGCCGTCATCGCCGGATAGAGGCCGCGCTCCTCCGGGAGGTAGCCGACCTGCTCCGCCGCCTCGAGCGGCCGCTCCGAGCCGAGCAGCGAGCGCTCGCCCCGGTCCGGGTCGATGATTCCGAGAAGCATGCGCAAGGTCGTCGTCTTCCCTGCCCCGTTCGGGCCGAGGATGCCGTAGATCGTCCCCTCGGGAACAGCGATATCCACGCCGTCCACCGCTGCCTTGCCTTGGAAGGCCTTAAACAAGCCTTTGGCTTCAATAGCTAAGCCGCTAGTCACTTTTCCCCCTTTTCCCGTGACCTGTGGTAGCGAGTGGTGATGAGGCAAGGCAAGCCGAAGCTGCAGGAAAGGCTGAAGGAGAAAGCGGGCGAGCTTGGTTTCGCTGCCGTCGGTTTCGCGCGGGCGGACTCGGCGCCCGAGACGGCCGAGCGGCTGCGGCAGTGGCTGGCCGAGGGTGCCCATGGCGACATGATCTGGATGGAGGAGACGGCGGAGCGTCGCGCCTCCCCCACCGGCCTTTGGCCCGACGTGCGTTCGGTGATCTCGCTGGGCATGAGCTATGCCCCCGCGGCCGACCCGCTCGCCCTCGCCGGTCAGCCGGAGACCGGCCGCATCTCCGTCTATGCCCAGGGCGGCGACTATCACGACATCGTCAAGAAGGCGCTGAAGGCGCTCGCCCGCTGGCTGGTCGAGGAAGCGGGATGCGAGCTCAAGGTGTTCGTCGACACCGCCCCCGTCATGGAAAAGCCGCTGGCCGCGGCGGCGGGGCTCGGCTGGCAGGGCAAGCACACCAACCTCGTCAGCCGCCGCGACGGCTCCTGGCTCTTCCTCGGCGCCATCTACACCACGCTCGAGCTGGAGGAGACGCCCGAGCCGCACCCGGTGCGCTGCGGGACCTGCACCGCCTGCCTCGACGCCTGCCCCACCGGCGCCTTCCCCGCGCCCTTCCGCCTCGATGCCCGCCGCTGCATCTCCTACCTCACGATCGAGCATAAGGGGCCGATCCCGGAGGAATTTCGCGAGGCGATCGGAAACCGGATCTACGGCTGCGACGACTGCCTCGCCGTCTGCCCCTGGAACCGCTTCGCCGAGGCGGCGCGCGCGAACAAAGCCTTCCTCCCGCGCGCCGAGCTTGCCGCGCCGCGCCTCGCCGACCTGCTCGAGCTTGACGACGCGGTCTTCCGTCAGGTCTTCGCCGGCTCCCCGATCAAGCGCATCGGCCGCAACCGTATGGTGAGGAACGCCGCCATCGCCGCCGGCAATAGCGGCCGGGCCGAGCTCGTCCCGGTGCTGGAGAAGCTGACTAGCGACGAGGATCCGGTCGTGGCGGAGGCGGCGCAGTGGGCGGTAGCACGCCTCAAAAATCCTCCCCGGGACGGGGAGGGGGACCGCCGCCGTTAGGCGGTGGTGGAGGGGTACGCGCGCCAGGCTGTGAAGCTCAGAACCCCCTCCACCAGCCTTCGGCTGCCCCCCCCCGGTGCCGGGGAGGATCTATTACCTCCGCAGCGTAAGCGCCGCCGCGCAGCTGGCGCGGTCCATGTCGCGGCCGTCGGGGAGGCGCGCATCCACATGGGTGACGATGGGATCGCCTCCCGCCTTGGGTGGGTAGAGATAGGCGTCGAGCACGCAAGCCGGGCCGGCGAACTGGAGCTTGCGGGCCGTGCCCTCCCGGATGTCGAGCGCCGGCTTGCCGAACTGGACCTGTAGCGCCGCCGCATTGCGGCCGATGACGCTCTCCAAACCGCTGGTCGTGTAGGGTGTGGGCTGCGGCAGGCGGGGGGCTGCTTTCGGCGCAGGCGCCTTCTCCGCCGTCGACGCGCAGCCGCCGAGGAGGAGCAACGCTGCGACCGTGCCGCCTCTGATCCGCATTGGAACTTCCCCTCCCTCGCGTGCCGAGCTTGGCCCACTCGGCCCCTCTCGGCCACGCCCCCAGTCGGCAAGACGCCCTGCCCCAGCCTCGGCTCGCCGCAATTGACGGCTCCGCCGCCCGCCCGCTAGGGCCGCCGCTCTCCTTCAGCAGAAAGACTATTCGTGACCGACAAGAGCCTCGACGTCCTGTGCATCGGCAACGCCATCGTCGACGTGATCGCCACGACGGACGAAAACTTCCTCGAGCAGGAAGGGCTCGACAAGGGCTCGATGCGCCTCATCGACGCGGAGGAGGCGACCCGCCTCTACGGGAAGATGGGACCGGGCCGGGAGATCAGCGGCGGCTCCGCCGGGAACACCGCCGCCGGCGTAGCGATGCTCGGCGGCCGCGCGGGCTTCGTCGGCCAGGTCGCCGACGACCAGCTGGGGGAGGTTTACCGCCACGACATCCGCTCCGTCGGAGTCGAATTCGACACGCCGGTTCGTCCGCAGGCGGAAGCGCCGACCGCCCGCTGCCTCATCCTCGTCACGCCCGATGCTCAGCGGACGATGAACACCTTCCTCGGCGCGGCTCAGAACCTCACGCGGGACGCGCTCGACGAGGCGCAGCTCCGGAGCGCGAAGATCCTCTACCTCGAAGGCTATCTCTGGGACCCCGCAGAACCGCGGGCGGCGATGGAGCGTGCGATCGACGTCATCCGCGAGTCGGGCGGGAAGGTCGCCTTCACCCTCTCCGACAGCTTCTGCGTCGACCGCCACCGCGACAGCTTCAATGTGCTCATCGACAGCGGCCGGCTCGACATCCTCTTCGCCAACGAGGCCGAGATACTCTCGCTGACCGGCGAGACGGAATTCGACGCCGCCATTGCCTCGGCCGCAACGCGCGTGCCCCTGCTCGTCGTCACCCGAAGCGAGAAAGGCGCCGTTGCCGTCGAGGCGGACCGCCAGGTCGAAGTGCCGGCCGAGCCGGTTGCCCAAGTCGTCGACACGACCGGCGCGGGCGACCTCTTCGCAGCCGGCTTCCTCACCGGCGAGGCTCAGGGACGGCCGCTCCAGGACAGGCTCCGCATGGGCGCTATCGCTGCGGCGGAGATCATCTCCCATTACGGTGCCCGGCCGGAAGCCGACCTAAAGGCGCTCGTCGCGGAGCGGATCCGCTAAGGCACAAAAAGAAGGGGGGCCGAAGCCCCCCTCCCGTTGTCAATTGTCGTAGGAGCCGTCCGGAGGCCGGATGCCGACTGGAATCGGCGCGTCCGGATCCGCCTCGTGCACCTCCACCAGGCCGCGGCCGAGATGGCTCTTCCGGTAGCCGTAGAGGGCGTAGAAGACGAGGCCGAGGGCCGTCCAGACCGGCAGCACCATCATCGCTTCGCCCGGCAGGTTGAAGAACAGGAACAGGCAGCCCACCACGGTGAGGAAGGCCACCAGGCCCACTGCCGGGACCCGGAAGGCCCGCCGCCGGTGCGGATCGGTCTTGCGCAGCTGCCACACCGCAATCGCCACCATCAGGAAGGCGTAGAGCGTTCCGGCATTTGCGATGTCGGCAAGCGCACCCACCGGGAAGAAGGCCGCGGCGACCGCGACGATCAGGCCGGTGATGATGGTGACGATGTGCGGCGTCTTCCAGCGCGGGTGCACCTTGGACAGCGCCTCCGGAAGCAGGCCGTCGCGCGCCATCACGAAGAAGATGCGGGTCTGGCCGAACAGCAGTATGAGGATGACCGACGGCAGGGCGATGAAGGCGGCATAGCCGATCATGTTGCCGATCGTTCCGTAGCCGAGCGTGTGGAGCACGTGCGCCAGCGGCTCGCGAGAGCAGACGAGCGCCTCTGCATATTGCGCCGTTGCGCACTGCCGGGACAGCTCCTCTCCGGTCGGGAGCGGGTTGCCGTCCGCGCCCATTACCGGCTGGCCGCCCATCGATCCGACCGCGCCGGCGGTCACCAGCATGTAGAAGACGGTGCAGATGAGGAGCGATCCGATGAGGCCGATCGGAACGTTGCGCTGGGGGTTCTTGGTCTCCTCGGCCGCCGTGGACACGGCGTCGAAGCCCACATAGGCGAAGAACATCGTCGCCGCGGCGCCGACCACGCCGACGCCGGAGCCGAAGCCGCCGAACAGGCCGCCCGGTGCGAAAGGCGTGAAGTTCTCGCCCTTGATCACCGGCAGGGTCAGAATGACGAAGGCGGTGAGCGCCGTCACCTTCACCGCGACGAGCACGGCGTTGAACTTGGCGCTCTCGGAGGTTCCGATCACCAGCAGGACGGTCATCAGCAACGCGATCGAGAGAGCCGGGAGGTTGATGAACCCGCCCGCCTGGCCGCCGAGCGCCAGCGGCCCGGAGCTAAGCCATTGCGGGAAGTCTATTCCCCAACTTCGCTCCATCACCGTGTCGATGAAATAGTTGGACCAGCCCACCGACACCGCGGACGCTCCCACGGCATATTCGAGGAGCAGGGCCCAGCCGACCGTCCAGGCAAGGAACTCGCCCTGGACCGCGTAGGAATAAGTGTAGGCGGAGCCGGCGACCGGCACCATCGAGGCGATCTCCGCATAGCAGAGCGCGGCGACGATGCAGACCGCGCCGGCGATGACGAAGCTGATGAGGAGGCCCGGTCCGGCTTTCTGCGCTCCGACCGAGGTCAGCACGAAGATGCCGGTGCCGATGATGCAACCGACGCCGAAGAGGGTGAGCTGGACCGCCCCCAAAGAGCGGTGCAGCGATTTCTTCTCGGCTGTCGCCAGGATGGCGTCGAGAGGCTTAACGCGCCCGAAAATCATGTCCTTCCCCTTATGATCGCCGCCTTGGAAGCGGCCTGATTTATGTGGGCGGAGCCTAGCCACTAATTCCGGCCCCGCAAGCCTTAAACCGCCTCAGCGCGCCAGCATCGGCCCGAGCGGCCCTCCGCCGAAGACGTGGACATGAAGGTGCGGCACCTCCTGCCCCCCGTTCCGGCCGGCATTGGCGAGCAGCCGATAGCCGGGCGCCGGCAGCCCCTGATCCCGAGCCACCCGCCCCACCGCCCGGACGAAGCCGGCTATCTCCGCGTCCGAAGCGCGCTCCGAGAAATCGTCCCACGAAACGTAAGACCCCTTCGGAATGACGAGGATGTGGACCGGCGCGGCGGGATTGATGTCGTTAAAGGCGAGCGCATGCTCGTCCTCGTAGACGGTCCGGTTCGGGATCTCTCCGCGCAGGATCCGCGCGAAGATGTTGGTGTCGTCATAGGGGCGGGTGGCGTCGATCGGCATGCCGGCTCCTCCTGTCGCGCAATGCGCTGAACATGGCTTGGCGGGCAAAGGCAAGCGGGTTGACCGGCGCGGGCCGTGCTTTACCAGAGCAAGGATGCAAGACACGACGACGCCCGACAGCCTCATTCCGTACGATGAAATCGTGCAGGAGGCGCTTCGTGCCGTGGTCGGTCGGGTTCTTGGCGAGGTCGAGACGACCGGACACCTGCCGGGCGAGCATCATTTCTACATCACCTTCAAGACGGGCGCCGCGGGGGTCGACATTCCCCGGCACCTGTCCGAGCGTTTCCCGGACGAGATGACGATCGTCATCCAGAACCGCTTCTGGGACCTGAAGGTCGGCGACGACGGGTTCGAGGTCGGCCTCAGCTTCAACCAGGCTCCGGCGCGGCTGGTCATTCCTTTCTCCGCGATCACCGGTTTCGTCGATCCGGCGGTCAATTTCGCGCTCCAGTTCCAGGCGCAGACCGACGAAGCCTCGCTCCAGGCGCATGACGAGGCGGAGAACGACCGCCCGGTTGCAGAGCCGGTTGAAGACGGCTCCAACGTCGTCTCGGTGGACTTCAGCCGGAAGAAGTGAAGCCCATCTCATCTCCCGCCTTGGGCGGGTTCGCGATCCTCCTTGCCTTTTCCCTCTTTGCTCCGTCCGCACGGGCTCAGGAGGCTCCGACTCCCGCTGCAACGGAGACCCAGGACGAGCATTCCGAAGAAGAGGAAGAGATCATCGTGCAGGGCACCCGCACCCGCCGCCGGGTGCAGGACGAGCCGATCCGGGTCGAGGTGATCACGCGCGAGGAGATCGAGGAAAAGCTCCTGATGCGGCCCGGCAACATCGCGATGCTGGTGAACGAGACCGGCGGCGTTAGGGTTCAGGTCACCTCCCCTGCCTTGGGCGCCGCGAACATCCGGGTCCAGGGCATGGAAGGCCGCTACACCCAGCTTCTGGCCGACGGCCTGCCGCTTTACGGGGGCCAGGCCTCGTCGCTGGGCGTCCTCCAGATCGCCCCGACGGATCTCGGGCAGGTCGAAGTCATCAAGGGCGCTGCCTCGGCTCTCTACGGCGCCTCGGCCCTAGGTGGGGTCATCAACCTGATCTCGAGGCGCCCGTCCGACGTCTTCCAGGCCGAAGCGCTTGCGAACGCGACCACCCGAGACGGCCAGGATCTGACAGCCTATCTCTCCTCTCCCCTCGGCGGCGGCTGGAGCGCCTCGCTCACCGGCGGAGCGCACCGGCAGATCCGGCACGACCTCGACGAGGACGGCTGGCTCGACATTCCCTTCTACGAGCGCCTGACCGCCCGCCCGCGCCTGTTCTGGGAAGGCGAAAACGGCGCCTCCGCCTACCTCACCCTCGGCGCGATGACGGAGAAGAGGGTCGGCGGCACACTGGAGGGGCGGACGACGCCAGACGGTCGACCCTTCCCGCAGGCGCAGGACACCGACCGCCTGGACGCGGGCCTGGTGGCGGAATTCCCTGTGGGAGGCGTGGGCAGGCTTCACCTGCGCGGCTCGGGCATGACCCAAGGTCACCGGCACGTTTTCGGCGACGTGGCTGAGGACGACCGCCACGCCACTGGCTTCGTCGAGGCGTCGCTGGCCGGGGACACGGCCGCGACGTCATGGGTCGGAGGCTTGGCCTATCAGGTGGACAGCTTCCGCTCCGAAACATCCTCGGCCTTCGACTACACCCATAGGGCCCCGGGGCTGTTCGCCCAGGTCGAGCACGAGGTCACGCCCGAGCTGACGCTCGCCGGAAGCGCCAGGTTCGACCTTCACAATCTTTACGGGACCCAGTTCAGCCCGCGCCTCTCCGCCCTCTATCGGCCCGGCCCCTGGACGATCAGGGCAGCGCTCGGCCGCGGCTTCTATGCCCCCACCCCCTTCGTCGAGGAGATCGAGGCCGCCGGCCTCTCACGGCTAGTGCCGATCGGCGACCTTGAGGCGGAGACCGCCCGCACCGCTTCGCTCGACATTGGCTATGCGCGCGGCCCGATCGAGGCGAGCCTCACCCTCTTCGCCTCGAACATCGCCAATGCCACTCGCCTCGAGCCGGTCGCGGCGGACCGGGTGCGGCTGGTCAACGTCGGCGGGCAGACCCGGATACGGGGATCGGAGCTCCTGCTTCGCTACCGCTGGAACGCCTTCACGGTCACCGGAAGCTATGTCCATGTGGACGCGACGGAGCCGGACGAGACGGGGACCGCCCGGCGGCGAGTCACGCTGACCCCGCGCCACACGGCCGGCACGGTTGCCATGTGGGAAAAGCACGGCAAAGGCCGGATCGGGGTTGAGGCCTATTATACCGGTCGGCAGTCGCTGGACGACAATCCCTACCGCACCCGAAGCCGGCCCTATCTCCACCTCGGCGTCCTCGGAGAGATCGTGCTCGGCAAGGTCAGCCTCTTCGCCAATGCCGAGAACATCCTTGGAGTGCGCCAGACGCGCTACGATCCGCTGCTGCTCCCCCAACGCAGGCCGAGCGGCCAATGGACCGTCGATGTCTGGGCTCCGACCGAGGGCTTCATCCTCAACGGCGGCGTGCGGCTGCGGTTCGGTGGCGAGCATTGAGCAGCGGACTGGCGGATATTCGCTCCCCTCTTTGCGCGGGTGACGGCGGCATTTCGCCCCGCTAAGGGCTCGGCATGAGCTCCACCGCCACACCCCGCACCGAAACCGACAGCTTCGGCCCGATCGACGTTCCAGGCGATTCCTACTGGGGCGCGCAGACCCAGCGCTCGATCCAAAACTTCCCCTTCGGTCCTCGCGAGACGATGCCGGTGGAGATCGTTCACGCCCTCGGCTTCGTGAAGCAGGCGGCGGCGCGGGTGAACGCGCGGATCGGCGGCCTCGACGCTCAGATCGCCGAGGCGGTCCAGCAGGCGGCGGGCGAGGTCGCGAGCGGAATGCACGACGACCAGTTCCCGCTCGTCATCTGGCAGACGGGCTCGGGCACCCAGTCCAACATGAACGCCAACGAGGTGATCGCCGGCCGCGCCAACGAGATCCTGACCGGAACCCGCGGAGGCAAGAGCCCCGTCCACCCCAACGACCACGTCAATCAGGGCCAATCGTCCAACGACAGCTATCCGACTGCCATGCACATCGCCGCCGCCCGCGCGGTCGAGATACGGCTCATCCCGGCGCTCCAGACGATGCACCGCCGCCTCGCCGCCCAGGCGCAGTCCTGGGACCGGATCGTCAAGATCGGCCGAACCCACCTCCAGGACGCGACCCCGCTGACGCTCGGCCAGGAATTCTCCGGCTATGCCGCGCAAGTCGAGTCCGCGATCGAGCGAGTCCGCTCGGTAATGCCGCGGGTCCTCCAGCTGGCCCAGGGCGGCACCGCCGTCGGCACCGGCCTCAACGCTCCCAAGGGCTTTGCCGAAGCCTTCGCTCAGGAAGTGGCCGGCCTCACCAGGCTTCCCTTCACCTCGGCCCCCAACAAGTTCGAGGCGCTCGCCGCCCATGATACGCTGGTGGAGCTGTCGGGCGTCCTCAACGTCATCGCCGTCGCGCTCACCAAGATCGCCAACGACGTCCGACTGCTCGGCTCCGGCCCCCGCTGCGGCCTCGGCGAATTGAAGCTGCCGGAGAATGAGCCGGGAAGCTCGATCATGCCGGGCAAGGTCAATCCGACCCAGGCCGAGATGCTGACCATGGTCGCCGCCCAGGTGATGGGGAACCACGTCGCGGTGACCATCGGAGGGCTTCAGGGCCACATGGAGCTGAACGTCTTCAAGCCACTCATCGCCGCCAACGTGCTTCGCTCGATCGACCTTCTGACGGTCGGAATGGAGAGCTTCACTGAGCGCACCCTGGACGGGCTCGAGCCCGACGAGCGCAGGATCTCCGACCTCATGAACCGCTCGCTCATGCTGGTCACCGCGCTCGCCCCCGAGATCGGCTACGACAACGCCGCCGCCATCGCCAAGCATGCCCACAAGAACGGCATGACCCTGAAGGAAGCCGGGCTCGACCTCGGCCTTGTGGACGAACCCACCTTCGACCGGGTGGTGAAGCCGGAGACGATGCTGGGCCGCTAGGGCTCGCCCTCCACCGGCGCCTCGACGGTGCAGAGGACGCCGTCTGGCAGAAACTCGATCCGGGCGCTGCCCCCGAGGTCGGCGGCCAGCCCGCGTTCGATCAGTCGGGTGCCGAAGCCCTTGCGCAGTGGCTCCGAGACCGGCGGCCCGCCTTTCTCCCGCCAGCACAGGGTCAGTCGCCGGTCGAGGTCGCTTCCGCCTATCTCCCACTCCACCGACACCTGTCCGGTCTCGTTCGAAAGCGCGCCATATTTGACGGCGTTGGTGCACAATTCGTGGATCGCCATGGCCACCGAGACGGCCGTCTTGGGCGGGAGCCGAAGCGGTGGTCCGTCGACATGAAACCGACTGCGGCTCACCCCGCAGCCCAGCCCCGCCTCCTCGATCACCTGGCGAAGCGGGGCCGCCTCCCAATTCTCCGCCGTGAGGAGATCGTGAGCGGCGGCCAAGGCGGCGAGACGGCTTTCCAGTGCCGCCCTCGTCTCGGGCGATACCCCCTCGCCCTTCAGAGTCTGGGCCGCGAGGCTCTGGACGATGGCGAGCGTGTTCTTCACCCGGTGGTTTAGCTCGTTGATCAGAAGGCGCTGATGGCCCTCGGTCCGCTTCCTCTCAAGCACTCGCCCCACCTGCTCGCCGAGCGTCCGCACCGTAAGCAGCAAGCTAGGGTCAGGCTCGGCGGCGGTCCTCGCGAAGAATTCCAGCACCGCGAGGATCCGGCCTCCGCTCTTGATCGGGAAGCCGAAGGCCGCCTCGAAGCCGAGCCCCTTGCGCGCGAAGCTCCTGTTGTCGTTGACGTTGGGAATCCAAATCGGCTCCCCCGTCTCCAGGATTCGTCCCGGAAGCCCGACTCCTGGGAAGAAGCGAATGGCGGCGGTCGCTTTTTGCAGGAGGCCCGCCACGCCGGGTTCCGCCTCGTGCCAGACGGAGGTCGAGACCAGCTCGCTCTGTCCGCCCTTCCTGACGACGAGCGCGTGCCCCACCGGCCAGCCCGTCACTCCGCAAATCGCCTCGAGGCAGGCGCGGAGCGCTTCCTCGGTCGAATGGGTCTCGGCGGCGAGGCTGGTCACCTCGAAGAGAAGCCGCATCTCCTGAGCCTGGCGGCGGAGCCTTTCCTCATCGGCGCGGCGGCGGCTGATGTCGCGGAGGAAGCCGATGAACAGCGTCTCCCCGGCGATCTTGGCCTTGGTGATCGAAAGCTCGACCGGAAGCTCGCGCGCGTCGCGGTGCAGCGCGCTGATCTCGATCCGGCGGTTGAGCACCCTTTCCTCGCCGGTCCGGTTGTAGCGCCGAAGCCCCTCGCAATGCGCTTCGCGATATTGTGGCGGGACGAGGAGGTCGCCCATGGACCGGCCGACCGCCTCCTCCGCCGACCAGCCGAAGGTCGCCTCGGCGACGGCGTTCCATGCGGCAATGTCGCCCTCGCTCGTCATCACCACCACGGCGTCCAGCGCGGTCTCGAGGACCGGCCGCAAAGCCTCCAGCGGATCCGCCGGAGGAGGCGGGCTCTCCCGCAGGCCGTGACCGATGGCCATCAGCGGAAGCGGTAATTCAGGCGAACACCGATCGTGTCGATTCCCGGATTTTGACCGCCGAACAGCTGGGCGTGGCTGAGATGGACCCAGCTCGCTTCCACCGACACCTTCTCGCTCAAGTTCGCGCCGAGGCCGATCTCCGGAGCAAACAGGATCCGGGAGCCGAAGTCGATTCGGTCGTCGCCGGGCACGACGCTGCCCGGGCCGGTATGGACGGCAAGGCCGACACCGGGACGGACATAGATGGTCCGGCCGATCTTCCAGCTGATTCCGGCGGAGGCGAAGTGGGTGTTGCCCTCGCTGTTCAGGGAGACGAAGGCGTGCGGCCGCGGGGCGCCCAGCGCGCGCAGGAAGCCCAGCTTCTCGCCGCGCCAGCCGAGCTCGAGGTCCACCCCTTCCTCGATGCCGCTCTTGGTGAGACCGGTCTTCACGTCGTGGGCGTAGAGGCCGGCGAAGATCTCGCTCGCCCCTGCGGGCGTAGCGGCGAGGGCGAAAGCGGCGGCGGCCGCGGCGGCGGGGAGCTTCATGGCCGCAGAAACCCGTCGCCGGTCGAACTGGTTCCGGAGGCGGAACTTCGGTCCGCTCACCCGGTCGACTGCCAGGCCTGGATCGCATCGACCGGAGCGACGAGCATGAGCACGTTGAGCGTCAGATTGTCGCGGATCATGAGGAGCGTCAGAAGCTCGAAGCCGAGCGCCAGCGCGACCGTCGCCCAGATGGGCAGCCGGCGGGCAAGCGCGAAGCCGATCACCATCCAGCCGATGTCGGCGAGCGAGTTGATGACGCTGTCGCCGCTATAGCCGAGCGCCATCGTCTCCTCGCGATAGCGGTCGATGATGAAGCGGCTATTCTCCAGCACCTCCCAAGCCGCTTCGATCAGGATGCAGGCCAGCAGCCGATCGCCGGGCGGATTGCGGCGCAGCGCCAGGCTTGCGAGCGCGTAGAAGAGGAAGCCGTGGATGATGTGGCTCGGCGTGTACCAGTCGGCGAGATGCTGGCTATTATCGGGTCCGTTTACCGTCCCCACCCAAAGCTTCACCTCTCCGCAGGTGCAGATGGCCGGCCGACCCATCCAAAGCAGGATGGCCGCCGTCGCCGCTGCGAGCGCGAGCGCCAGATACCAATATCTGCGCGGCACCGGCGGAGTCATGCCTCCAGCATCTCCTGAAGCTTCACCACCGTCCGCCAATTGCGTGCGGTGACCGGCGAACCGGCCGCGCGGTCGACAAAGGGGGTGGTCAGCTTCGTCTTCGCCCCAGCCCCCTCGGGATAATGGATCCAGAGCGCTTCGCCGGCCTGCCTCACCCTTTCGCCGTGCACGGCTCGCGCTTCGAAGGCAGCGAGCGCGCCGGGATCGGTGGCTCCTTTCGCGATATAGACGAGCACCCGGTTGGGCTCCGTTTCGCATTCGGCGGGGAACGGATTGGCGGCGACCAGCGAGTCCCACTTCGCCGCTCCTCGCACCATTGCATCGACGGGAAAGCCGAAGCGGGCTTCGATCGCCTTCTCCAGCGCCGCCTCCAGCGTTCCGCCCGCACCGCTGGCGGAGAAGACGATGTTGCCACTCTGGATGTAGGTCTGAATGTTCTCCCAGCCGATCTCGGCGCACAGCGCCCGGAGCTCCGCCATCGGCAGCTTGCGCTGCGCGGCGACGTTGACCGCGCGCAGAAGGGCGACGAACCGGCTCATCCTCGCCCAACCTGCTTGACGCGCGCCATGGCCGCAAGCCAGTAGCGCGCATGGAGATAGCAAGCGCCTTCAAGAGACGGGGTCTTCTCTTCGTCCTTTCGAGCCCGAGCGGCGCCGGCAAATCGACCATCGCGAGGATGCTGCTCGCCAGCGACGACGGAATCGCCCTCTCCGTCTCCGCCACCACCCGGCCGATCCGACCGGGCGAAGTGGACGGGCGCGACTATCATTTCGTAAGCGACGAGCGCTTCGGCCAGATGGTCGAGGCGGGCGAGTTCCTCGAATGGGCTTATGTCTTCGGCCACCGCTACGGCACCCTGAAGAGCGAGGTCCTGAAGACGATAGAGGGCGGGCGCGACGTGCTGCTCGACATCGACTGGCAGGGCACACAGCAGTTGAAGCAGGTCGATCCCGACATCGTCCGGGTCTTCATCCTTCCGCCCTCCATGGCCGAGCTCGACCGGCGCCTTCGAAGCCGCGGCACCGACAGCGAGGAAGTGGTTCGCCGCCGCATGGACCGGGCCGAGGCGGAGATCAGCCACTGGGCCGAATATGACTATGTCCTCATCAACAACGACGCGGAGAAATGCCGCGAGCTCGTCCACACCATCCTCAAGGCCGAGCGGCTGAAGGCCTCGCGCCGGGTCTTCCTCCACGATTTCGTGCGCAGCCTGATCGGATAGGCTCCTCCACCCGGCTCGGGTAAGGCCACGAAACATCGCCACGCCTGGCTTTCACAAGACCAGATGGCAACGCAGGTACACTACACTTGTAGCGCGTTGCGCTTGCAATGGCTCCAACCCGGCCGTAGCTATATTGTACTTTCACCGGGGGCCACCGAAGATGAAGGCACGTCTCCACATCCGCCGGCCGCGGATCGCCATTCGATGCGCGGTCGCTGCGCTGCTGACCACGAGCACCGCGGCTCCCTCTTTGGCTCAGCCGACCCGGAACGATCAGCCCGCGCCTGCACTGCCGATCCCCGCCGCTCTTCAACTTCCGGCCCCACAGGGCCTCACCGCCGTTGAATACCGCACGCTCTACGAAAAGGGACGCGACCTCTCTGCTGCCCGTAAATGGGCTGAGCTGATCCCAGTCGCGAGACAGCTGATCGGGGCCTATCCTTATGATGGAATGGTCTGGCGTTGGCTCGGCCTTGCCAGCAGCTCGACCAATGATCCGGCGACGGCCGCTACGGCCTTCGAGCAGTCGCTGAGGTTCGGCCTTCCTGCTTACGGGTACCACGCCGCCGCCAATGCGGCCCGCGCCTATGCGAGGCTCGGGAATGCCGAGCGCGCGAGCTACTGGCTTGCCCAGGCGCTTGACGAGCACCGCCACGTCGAACCGGACAAGCTTCTCGCCGAGGAGGTGTTCAGTCCCATCCGCAGCCATCCGTCTTTCGCCGCAATCGCGGAACGCCGGCTGGGGCGCCCCGCGACGACTCGCACCGAGAGGTGGCAGGCGGACATTGACTTCTATGTGGATGAGGTCCGGCGCATCAAACGGACCCTTTCTCTCCAGACGCTTCAGCAGCTGAGCGCGGCCGCCGAGGTGCTCAAGGCGCGGGTTCCTTCGCTTACCGATGCGGAAATCTATACTGGGATCGACGAGCTGGCGGCCATGCAGAAGCAGGGGCACAACTTCCTGTCTGACTATAAGGAAGAGTCGCCCCTCGCGAGCCCTATCCAAACCTACGCGTTCGCCGACGGCGTTCACGTCGTGAAAACGGACGAGGCACACAATCATCTCCTCGGCGCGCGCGTGCTTAACATCGGGAAGGTCTCGATCGAGGAAGCCTTGCGGCGAGCGAGCCGCACGATCGTGGCCGACAACGACATGGCGGTGCTGATGCACATGTCTTGGAAGCTTGGGAGCCCGACCTATCTAAAGACGCTAGGCATAATCGACGATCCGCAAAGGTGGTCGGTGAAGCTGCGCCTCCCGAACGGCAGGCAGGTGGTTGAGACGCTCCAACCGATCGCGGGGCAGCTCCGCCCGGAGCCGCTGCCGACGATCGAAACCTCGCCCAAGCCGCTCTACCTGAGGTCTCCGGAGGTCCTCCACTGGATGGAGGACCTTCCCGACGGATCGCTCTACGTGCAGGTGAATCGGATACGCGACGCGGAGGGCAAGACGCTTGACGCCTTCGGAGCCGAAGTGCTGCAGCGGCTCAACAGCAGGACGACGGATTCGGCAATCCTCGATCTGCGCCTCAACATCGGCGGCGACAGTTACAAATATCGGGAGCTGCTCCGCGCCTTCATCGCTTGGGACATGCAGCCGAACACCCAGCTCTACGTGATCAGCGGGCGTGCTACACAGTCGGCAACCGTCAATCTGATATCAGAGCTGGATCGGCTCACCGATGCCATCATTGCTGGTGAGCCATTCGAGGGAAAGCCCTCGGCGCCGGGAGACGCGGTCCAGATCGTGCTTCCCTACAGCAAGCGCGGCGGCGGCATCTCCTCGACGACCTGGGGACTCACAGGCGTGATGGATTCGAGGGTTTGGATTGCACCCACGCTCCCCGTCACGCTCAGCTCTGCGGATTATTTTGCAAACAGAGACCCCGTTCTCGCTGCCATTCAGGAGCATATCCTAAGGCGCCGACAGGCCGCTCGAACAGCGGCGGCCGGCGAGCAATAGGCATCCGTACGAGAAATGGTTCGCCGGCCTTCCGCCGGACGAGCTGAATTTTCGATTCCGGTGCGGAGATGAAGGTCCGCCTAATCTTCACGATTTCTCGGCGCAGCCTGATCGGCTGATTGGCCTCGGCCCGGTTTGGGCGTACGCTCCCCGGCGCAGCAGCAAAGGGGGTTGATATGGTGCGCACGCTCATCGGCGGCATCGTCGCCGGCATCATCATCTTCGTCGTCGGCTTCATCTTCTGGGCGACGCCGCTCGGCGACCTCGCCTATCGCAAGGCGGGCGAGGCGCAGAATGCGGCGGTGCAGGCCGCGCTCGCGCAGAACCTCACCCAGACCGGCACGGGCGCCTACATCATCCCCGAGCATGAAGGCGCCGCGGGCGCGGTCCTTTACGCAAAGGGCCCGATCGCGACGGTCCATTTCAACACCCAGGGCTATTCGCCCGACGACGCATCGATGATCCTCCCGGGCTTCATCCTTGCAACGCTCTCCGGCCTTCTGATCGCCTTCGGCCTCGCCGCCGTGTCGGAGGGGAAGAGCTTCGCCAGCCTTGCGCGACTCGTCGTCTGCTTCGCGCTCGCCTTCACGGTCTGGGAGTTCCTGGCGTCGCCGGTCTTCAACCATTTCGGCTGGGGCTATTGGATCTACGGCTTCATCGCGGAAAGCGTTTCGCTGATCCTCGCGGGGCTCGCCGTCGCCCGCTGGTTCGTTCCGCGAGCGGTGGGCGAAGCCGCTCCCGCTTCGCGCCCGGACGGTCATGGACATTCCGCTGGCGCGAGTTCGAAAATCGATTAGGCTTCCCGCTCCTGCCGGGGGGAGGGGCCAATGGCGGATGCGGATGCAAACGAGCTGAAGCCGAGACGGCGCCGGAAGGCCGAGCCCGCCGCTATACCCTCCTCGCCTCAGGGCAACGCGCGGCGGCCGGAACCGGAGCTCGACACGCCGGATCCGGTAGAGATCGCCATGAAGGCGGTCGCCGCCGGCGCGGTCCCGACCAGCGCCGCACAGGTGGTGCTTGAGCGGCATGCCGGCCTCATCGAGATTCAGTGCAAGCGCGAGCGAGAGGAGCTCGCCAACGTCCGGGTCCAGCGCATCACGCGCTGGCTCATCCTCTCCGCCGTCGCGGCGCTGCTGGCGGCGATCGTTGCGCTGATCTGGAACGCTTCGAGAAGCGAAAGCCTCGTGGTGGAACCGTTCCGAGTGCCGCCCGCGCTCGGCAGCGCCGGCCTCGGCGGAGAGGTCATGGCGACTCGGGTGATGGACCAGATCGCTCTGATGCAGTCGCGCACCCTCTCCACACGGCCGGCGGAAAGCTACAGCACCGATTGGGGCGGCGACATCAACGTCTCCATACCGAACACGGGGGCGACGGTCGGCGATCTGCGCCGGCTGCTTCGAAGCTGGTTCGGCAAGGAAACTCGGATTTCCGGCGAAGTCGTTCGCCTGCCCCAGGGCTGGAACGTCACTGCGCGCGTCACCGGCCAGACCGCGGTGAGCATGGCGGGGCCGGATCTGGAGCCGCTTGTGACCCAGGTGGCGGAGCAGGTGTTTCGGCAGACGCAGCCCTATCGCCACATCATCTACTTGAGGGCGAGCGGCCGGCGCGAGCAGGCCCTCGCCGCGGCGCGGGAGCTCGCGATGAACGGGCCGCAGGATGAACGTCCCTGGGGCTTGGTCGCCTACGCCAACTCTCTTGCCGGACCCGACATCGGTCAGCGCGAGCGCCTGCCCGCCTTGCGGCGCGCGGCCGAGGCGGTTCCGGACTTCCCCATGCCCGTTCAGAATTACGCGAGCGCGCTGGAGAGCCTCGGACGGTGGGAAGAAGCCCTTCCCTTTCACCGCCGCGTGACCGAACTCCTGGGCGACGGCAGCGCCATCTCCGAACAATTCCGGGAGCAGTATCTCAAAGGCAAGCTGGCAGCGCCCGCAATCATGACGGGGGCTTTTGGCGACGCAGCGGCAGCCGGCGAGGCCGCGGGAGCGGTGGGCACGCCCGCTTATGCCGTCGATTACCTCTCGGACGCCGCTCTCGCCCGCTACCTTCAGCACGACGTGCGAGCCGGGGATCGCAATCTGGGGCGGCGGTGGGAGCTCGGCGGCTATAATCAGGAAGCAGGCCGAATCGCCGCTCTGGACGTCGAGGATCTCGACAGCGCCCAAAAGGAGCAGCTCCTGCTTCGCACCGGGGCGCAGGTCGCTCGCGCCGTAGCGGTGGGCGACCGCCAGGCGCTTCTGGCGAGCCTTCCCGGGCAGGTACGCACCCTTGCGGCGCTGATCGGCAGCTTTCCGCCGGCAAATGCGCGCGATCTCACCCGAGGCTACTGGCCCTTCATCGCCCCGGAGCTCGCCCGGATTGGACGTGCCGCCGAAGCCGAAGCCCTGCTCGCGCCGCTCGAGCTCGACTGCTATCCCTGCCTCGTCGCGCGCGGGAAGGTCGCCGCGGCGAAGGGGGATCGCGAGGCGGCGCGCCGCTGGTTTGCGGAGGCGGCGCGGCAAGGGCCTTCCTTCCCCTTCGCCCACGAGGCGCTCGGACGGATGCTCGCCGACATCGGTGACCGGGCCGGCGCGGAGGCGGCTTTCGCCGAGGCCCTCCGCATCCAGCCGCGATGGGCCGATCCGGCCAAGTACCAGGCCGATCTCCTCCTTCGCGCAGGCGAAGTCGAGCGGGCGGCGAAGCTCTATGCCCAGGCCTCTCGCCACGCGCCCCGCTGGGGCGCGCTCCATTTAGCTTGGGCGGAAGCGCTTTGGCGGCTCGGGCGCCGCGACGAGGCGCGGGGCAAGCTCCGGGCGGCAGCCGGCATGGACCTCAGCCCCCCACATCGCGCCCTCGTCCTGCGGATGCAGACGAAGGCAAATCAGCGCCTCTGAGTATCTCTTTCGAGCCCGTCTGCGCGGCTGCTTGCCCGCGACTCCCGGACTTGCGCCGGCTCTCGGTTTTGCAAGCGCGTTCCGCCTCGATTCGTCGCATTCCAGGCGCAGGAAAATAGTGGATAACTCATTTACCGTCTTGGCGGCGGAATCGAGTTGAGGCACTATGGCTAGTGGCGCTGCCAAGGGGGCGACGCAAGAACTTGTAGGCGCCGGCTGCGGAGCCCATATAGTCCGCAGACGGAAACGGCTTGTCCTGTGGATATCGGGGACAAGCCGAAATCAAGCGCCCGCGCCCCCGGAAACACGCCTAAGGTGGGGTTAATTCCGCTGGAACAAGCGTAGAACGAGGGGTAGAGCGATGGATCTGTCAGGCAGCAGCGAAGTGGCATCGAGCGACGTGACCGTCACCACCGCCGAGGCTCCGGCCGCGAAGGGCGCGGCGCCGAAAATCTACCCCGTCGAGGTCGATCACAGCCGCGACGCGCTCCTCACCGATTTCGGCAAGGAGACCCTGAACGACCGCTACCTCCTCCCCGGCGAATCGTACCAGGACCTGTTCGTCCGGGTCGCCTCGGCCTATGCCGACGACGCAGCGCACGCCCAGCGGCTCTACGACTATATCTCGCAGCTCTGGTTCATGCCGGCGACTCCGGTCCTCTCGAACGGCGGCACCGGGCGCGGCCTCCCTATCTCCTGCTATCTGAACAGCGTTCCGGACAGCCTCGAAGGCATCGTCAACACCTGGAACGAGAATGTCTGGCTGGCCTCGCGCGGCGGCGGCATCGGCACTTACTGGGGCAGCGTCCGCGGCATTGGCGAGCCGGTCGGCCTCAACGGCAAGACCAGCGGCATCATCCCGTTCGTCCGGGTGATGGATTCGCTCACCCTCGCGATCAGCCAGGGGTCGCTCCGCCGCGGCTCGGCCGCCTGCTATCTCGACATCTCCCACCCGGAGATCGAGGAGTTCCTCGAGATCCGCAAACCCTCGGGCGACTTCAACCGCAAGGCGCTCAACCTCCACCACGGCGTGCTCGTCACAGACGCCTTCATGGAGGCGGTTCGCGACGGGACGGAATTCACCCTCCGCTCGCCCAAGGACGGGTCGGAGCGCGCCACCGTCGACGCGCGCTCGCTCTTCCAGAAGCTGGTCGAGACCCGCCTCGCAACCGGCGAGCCCTACATCATCTTCATCGACCAGGTGAATCGGTCGATGCCGAAGCACCACCGCGACCTCGGCCTCAAGGTCTCGACCTCGAACCTCTGCTCCGAGATCACCCTTCCGACCGGCAAGGACCATCTCGGCAAGGACCGCACCGCCGTCTGCTGCCTCTCGAGCCTCAACCTCGAGACCTGGGACCAGTGGAACGGCGACAAGCTCTTCATCGAGGACGTGATGCGCTTCCTCGACAACGTGCTCCAGGATTATATCGACCGCGCCGAGCCCGGCATGGAGCGTGCGGCTTATTCCGCGATGCGCGAGCGCTCGGTCGGCCTCGGAGTCATGGGCTTCCACTCCTTCCTCCAGGCCCGCGGCCTGCCATTCGAGGGGGCGATGGCGAAGAGCTGGAACCTCAAGATCTTCAAGCACATCCGCGCCCAGGTCGACGAAGCCTCGATGATGCTCGCCAACGAGCGGGGCCCCTGCCCCGACGCGGCCGACATGGGCGTGATGGAGCGCTTCTCCTGCAAGATGGCGATCGCGCCCACCGCCTCCATCTCGATCATCACAGGCGGCACCTCCGCCTGCATCGAGCCGATCCCGGCCAACATCTACACCCACAAGACCCTGTCGGGCAGCTGGTCGATCAAGAACCCGTACCTTCAGAAGCTCCTCAAGGAGAAGTCGAAGGATAGCGAGGGCGTCTGGTCCACCATCCTCGAGCGGGGCGGCTCCGTCCAGCATCTCGATTTCCTCACCCCTGAGGAAAAGGACGTGTTCAAGACCAGCTTCGAGATCGACCAGCGCTGGCTGATCGAGCTCGCCGCCGACCGGACGCCCTATATCGACCAGGCGACTTCGCTGAACCTCTTCATCCCCGCGGACGTCGACAAGTGGGACCTGCTGATGCTCCACTACCGCGCCTGGGAGCTGGGCATCAAATCGCTCTACTATTTGCGCTCCAAGTCCGTGCAGCGCGCCGGCTTCGCGGGCGGCGTCGAGGCGGACAACACCGCCGAAGCGCCCAAATACGAGCTCGCCACGACGGACTACGACGAATGCCTGGCGTGCCAATGAGCGGGCGGCAGCGGAGCGGCGAAGCCGGTCCGTCCGGCGGCGCGGCGGTGCTCGCGCTCCTCCCCTTGCTCGCTCTCGCCGCCTGCGCGACCCAGTCCGCCGCCGCAGTCGAGCCGCAGGCGCCGGGCTTCCTCCTCGGCTTGTGGCACGGCTTCATCTTCCCGGTCGCCTGGGTCGTGTCGCTCTTCATGCCGGACGTCGCGATCTACGCAGTCCCGAACAACGGCGGCTGGTACGATTTCGGTTATTTCCTCGGCATCGCCGTCTTCGGCGTCGGCGCTCGCAAGAGCCACGTCGTCGTGCGCGGTCGTCGCGGGGCGAAGGAGGCGCTCTGATGTCGAACACGATCACCCTCGGCCACCTGCTGCTTCTACTCGGCCTGCTGGCGACGCTCTATGCCTTCGTCCAGCTGGCGACCCTCGCCCGCTACCGCGGCGCCGGCCACGGTAAGGGCACGCCCGGCTACGCCCGCGCCCGCGACGCGCGCCGCTACACCGTGTGGGCCCTGGTCGCCGCCGCCCTCCTCTTCGCGCTCGGCACCCTCACCGGCCTCGCCGACATCGCGATCCTGGGAGGCGCGGGATGAGCGCGGGCGGAGGCACGGCCGGAACCGCGGTGACCGCCGCCGCCCTCGCCTTCGGCGGCTATGCCTTCGCCCGGATGGGCTGGACCGGCCTTCGCCGCCGCCCTACGGATCCCGAGCCCGGCCGCGAGCTCGCCACGCCCGCCCCCTCGCCGGCAATGAAGCTCGTCTGGGGCTTCTGCCTCCTCTTCGGCGCCTTCGTCCTGGTCTGCGGGCTCCTCCTCCTCGTCTCGGCCTTCGTCGGGGAGCAAAGCGGATGAGCCTCACCCTCGGCCATTTCTTCGTCCTGATGGCGCTCGTCGAGCTGGTCGTCCTCTGGAAGGTGACCGGCGACTGGCGCACGGAGGACGACCGCAAGCCGGAGGCGGAGCGCTGCCCCGCCTCTCTCATCATGGCCGCGGCGGTCCTGAGTTCGCTCGGCCTCGTCGCGCTCGGCCTCCTTCACCCGATCGGCGACATGCCGCTTTTCGAAATTTGACGCTGGAGTAAACCGAGAATGCTCCCAATCCCCGTCTGGGCGGAAATGCTCCTCGGAGCCGTCCTCGGCTTCAGCGGCGCCGGAATGGCGCTGAGGGCCCGGCCCGGCCCCGGGCAGAAGCCGATGCTCGTCGTCGGCGCGATCCTCGCCCTCGTCGGCGCCTTCCTCTTCCTCTCCAAGTTCATTTAGGAGCGCGGTCCATGTCCCTTCTCGAAGCCCGCAAGCAGTACAAGCCCTTCGAATATCCCTGGGCGTTCGAATATTGGAAGCGCCAGCAGCAGATCCACTGGATGCCGGAGGAGGTGCCGCTCGGCGAGGATTGCCGCGACTGGGCGCAGAAGCTGACCGATCACGAGCGCAGCCTGCTCACCCAGATCTTCCGCTTCTTCACCCAGGCCGACGTCGAGGTGCAGGATTGCTACCACGACAAATATGGCCGCGTGTTCAAGCCGACCGAGATCAAGATGATGCTGACCGCCTTCTCCAACATGGAGACGGTGCACATCGCGGCCTACAGCCACCTGCTCGACACGATCGGAATGCCCGAGAGCGAGTATAGCGCCTTCCTCCAGTACAAGGAGATGAAGGACAAGCACGACTATCTCGCCACCTTCGGCGTCGACACGGACGAGGACATCGCCAAGACGCTGGCCATGTTCGGCGGCTTCACCGAGGGGCTTCAGCTTTTCGCCAGCTTCGCGATGCTGATGAACTTCCCGCGCTTCAACAAGATGAAGGGCATGGGGCAGATCGTCTCCTGGTCGGTGCGCGACGAGAGCCTCCATTGCGAAGGCATCACCCGCCTGTTCCACGCCTTCGTCAAGGAGCGCGACTGCTACACTCCGGCGGTCAAGAAGGAGATACGCGAGGTCTGCCACCACACGGTCGAGCTCGAGGACGCCTTCATCGACCTCGCCTTCGAGATGGGGCCGGTCCCGGGCATGAGCCCCAAGGAGATCAAGCAGTATATCCGCTACATCGCCGACTGGCGCCTCAGCCAGCTCGGCCTGAAGCCGATGTTCATGATCGACGAGCACCCCCTCCCCTGGCTCGCGCCTTTGCTCAACGGAGTCGAGCACGCCAACTTCTTCGAGACCCGAGCCACCGAATATTCCAAGGCCGCGACACGCGGAAATTGGGGCGAGGTGTGGGACAGCTTCGATCGGAGGAAAGCGGCCAAGGCGGCGAACGATGCGCCGGCAGAGGCGGCGGACGCGGACATGTTCACGCGGGCAGGTGTCGCGGCGGAGTAGCCCATGTTATGAATCTCGCTCTAATCTCCGGAATAGCGGGCATTCTCGGCCTGCTCTTGCAGTTGACCGACTCCTTTCCGGAGCACCGGGAAGTCCGTCGTGCCGTCGTTCTCATGATACTCGGATTTTTCGCTGGAACGCTGGCCGCTGCTTCCACGGGCGCGCGTATAACGATTCACGGAGGAATGGCTCCATCCTACCTATTGATAGCGGCGCTCTTGGCGGTGACACTGATTTTGCTGATTAGTGCCATTTTTGTTACGGCCGATAGCCGCCGAGCAGAGCTTTATTTGGCCTCTGCGATTTGTGGCGGCGCAATGCTCGCTGTTTTCTTTCTTGTTTCAGTTGCATGGGCTCTAAGTGGGACGGGACCAAACAGCTTCACTATTGAAGAGTACTTGGCTCTGTCGAAATCCAGTGAAGGTAGAGGTGACTTTGCGCGGGCGATCGAAATGACAGAACGGGCGGAGGCGAATATGCCGCCCGAAGACCCGAGGAGAGAGCAGCTTCAAGGGCGAATTAGCCGTCTCGAAGCGGCTCAGATCCAGCACCCTTCACGGTAGCTCTCGTCGCTAAATGTCGGAGACATGACAGCCAACTCTGCGGCGGGCCGGACAAAACATGGATCGGAACACAGGAAAAACGGACGTCTCTTTTGACCTGGGACAGGTCAAGCCCTGCCGCTCAGCCTCGCTGCGGTCGCAGGGTTCGGAGTACCTCAAGGCGCATATTCTGCGGAAGTAGCTCCTTCCTCTACGCATTATCTGAAGCTACACTCAACGTGTGCCCACCGTCCTGCGCATCTATGGTTTCCGCTTCTACTTTTACAGCCACGAGCCTAACGAGCCGCCGCACGTTCACGTGGATAAGGCGGAAGCGACAGCGAAGGTCTGGCTGGTGGAGGTCGAGTTTGCCGTGCAGCACGGGTTCCGAACGAAGGAACGGAATGCTATCTTGAGCATCGTAGAGGAGCATCGGGAGATGCTGCTGGAGGCTTGGCATGAATTTTTTGACGACGATCGCTGATGAGCGCATCGTCGATGTTCGCTTTCCGGGCGGTCAGCTTCTCGTAGAGCTTAAGGACGGCCGCACCCTCGCGACCCCCCTAGCTTGGTATCCACGCCTGCTCAAGGCAACCCCTAAACAGCGGGCAAATTGGGAGCTTGCGGGCGGCGGGTATGGTATTCACTGGCCCGACCTGGACGAGGATCTCAGCAGTGAGGGTTTACTGAGAGGCGCGCCGGCTCCTGGAGCGATCGGGGAAAGGCGGGAAGGTCGAGCAGGCGTCAACCAGTCTGCCACAACGCTTTCGCCCGCTATCGCTCGCATCGACTACGATGAGGGGACGAGGACACTTCACATTTGGTTCAGTGGCGGCGACCGCTACGCCTATATGGACGTCCCGCCGGCCGTGTTCGAACGTCTCCGAGGAGCCCCCTCAGTTGGTGCCTTCGTCAGTGAGCTGATTAAGCCACTCTATCGCTACGAGAAGAGAGCTGCCTAGCATTGTAGCAGTCGCAGGCGCCCGCTTCGCCGACCTCCGGGTGTTCGGAAAACTCGCACAGCATATATTCTCGCGCGCCGACACGCACTGTCCTCCCTCCGCTAGGCTCCTTCGCCGCGTCCACTCCGCAGCTTGCAGTCCCCGCCGTCCACGATAGGCTCCGCTCTCCGCACGGGGGAGCGCAGCATGTCGGACGAGATCACCTTTACCAATCCGCCGACGGTGGCGCCGCCGCTCGGCACCTATACGCACGTCGCTTCGATCCCGGCGGGGACGCGCCTGCTCGCCATCGCCGGCCAGGTCGGCGTCGCCCCCGACGGAACGATCCCGCCCGAGCCGGAGCGGCAGTATGAGAACGTGCTTCGCAACATCGTCCACATCCTCGAGAGCCAGGGTGCCTCCCCCGCGCAGCTCGTGAAGCTCAACACCTATCTGGTCGTCCCGATGAACCTCGAAGAGATACGGCCCATCCGCAAGGCGCTGCTGGGCGACGCCGCGCCGCCCGCGACGATGATCTACGTCCCGCGCCTCGCCGCGCCCGAATATCTGGTGGAGATCGAGGCGTGGGCAGCGGTGCCGGAGCCCGCCCGGTAGAAGGGGCCGTGGCTCCTCCCTTACTCGCGCCAGTAATCGTCCCGCTCCGCCCCGTCGAAACCGGCCGGTGCTAAGGCAGCAGCGCTTGAAAGCTCTTCTCAGAGCCGCACGGACAGGGGTCGTTCCGGCCGAGCTTCTCGACCAGCTCTTTCTCGCCACCGCGCACGAAGCGCAGGCCGCGCTTCACCCGCGTCTCGGACGGATAGCCCTTACGCCGCTTGGACGTGACCTCGAAAGCAGGGGAGGTCGTCGCGATCGATGCGTGTCATGGTCGCCTCCTGTGGCTGCGCGCTCACTTGCGCGGGAGGGGGCGACTAGGGGCAGGCGCGGGCGAAGTAAAGTTCAGCGAGCCCGGCCGACCTCTATTGGCTGCGATACGGCGCGCGTCGTGGTGAACCCGCTGGGTGAGAGGATCTCGAAGATCAGTGCGCCGCCGCCGCGGAGCCGCGCCCGATCGACGGCGTAGGAGCCGCCGAAAGTCCCCACGTCGAGCATGGACCAGGTGCGTCCCTGATCGTCCGAGTAACGTACCCACACCTCGCTCCCGGACATGAGCCCGGTCCACGTCAGCCTCACCCCCTCCGGCGACGGGATTGCCGTCAGCACCGGCTGTGACGCGGCGGGCATTGCCGCCTGGGACTCCCAGACGGTCTTGCCATGATAGCTGATCCGGGCCCGCGCGGCGCCGGAATGATCGTCCATCACCGCTTCCAGGATGCAAGGGCATTTCGGATCCCGCCCTGAAGCGGGATTGGAATCCTCTGAGAGGGACGTCGCGTAGACCGGGCCGCTGGCAAGCACCGATCCTTTCGAATCGAGCAACACGGCGGTGAGCCCGGGCACTGCAGCGCCCGCCGGCTCCTTGCGCCCGGAATATCGCAGCATGTCGACTTCGCCGACATCGCCCGCCCCGTTCAGGATACCGCCGAGGTGCAGGACCGGGCCGTAAGCCGGCGCGACCGCCCCGGTCTCCACCTGCAGGATTGGTGCGTTGACCAGCAGGCGGTGATGGTAGGGGGATATCCAGCGGGGGCCGCAATATTGCATCAGATCGTTGGCACCGGCCGGCCGGTG
>DASWOC010000006.1:0-1519 GCA_036398895.1 Allosphingosinicella sp.
GTCGTCTTCTCGGTGATGTGGGGGCTCAGGACGACATCGTAATGGTTGATGTCGACCGCCTGCTGCTTCTTGGCTGCCTTAGCCATTGAACCGGGCCTCCAGCTTCTCGACCGCGGCGCGCGTCAGCACCAGAGTCTCATGCTTCAAAATGTCGTAGACGTTGGCGCCGACCGCCGGGAGGAGGTCGATCTCGCGAAGGTTGCCGGACGCCTGGGCGAAGCCGACGTTCAGCGCGTCGCCGTCGATCACCAGGGCGGTCTTGCCGAGGTTCAGGCCGGCGAGCTGCTCGCGCACCGCCTTGGTCTTGGCTTCCGTGACGTCGAGATTGTCGACGACGATCAGCTGACCGTCGCGCGCCTTGGTCGAGAGCGCCATGCGCAGGCCGAGAGCGCGGACCTTCTTGTTGAGCGAAGGATCGAAATCGCGGACGCGCGGGCCGTGGGCCTTGCCGCCGCCGATGAAGATCGGAGCGCGGCGATCGCCGTGGCGGGCGGTGCCGCCGCCCTTCTGGCGGCCGAACTTCTTGCCGGTGCGGGCGACGTCGGAGCGCTCGCGGGCTCCGCGGGCGGTGCCGCGGCGCTTCTCGAGCTGCCAGGTGACGACGCGGTGGAGGATGTCGGCACGCGGCTCGACGCCGAATACCTCGTCGTTGAGCTCGATCTCGCCGCCCTCGCCTGCGCCGAGGGTCATTACTTGGACCTTCATGGCTTAGCCTTCCTGGGCTTCGGTGGCTTCCGGAGCCGCGGCCGTATCGGCCGGCGTCTCAGCGGGAGCGTCGTTGTTGGCGGCCTGGCGGATGCCGGCCGGATAGGGAGCCGCTTCGGGGCGCGAAATCTTGACCGAGTCCTTGACCAGCAGCCAGCCGCCCTTGTGCCCGGGCACGGAGCCCTTGACGAAGATGAGGCCGCGGTCGGCGTCGGTGCGGACGACCTCGAGGTTCTGCTGGGTGCGGTTCTTGGCGCCCATGTGGCCGGCCATCTTCTTGTTCTTGAAGACGCGGCCCGGATCCTGGCGCTGGCCGGTCGAGCCAAGCGCACGGTGGGAGACGGACACGCCGTGGGTGGCGCGCATGCCGCCGAAGCCCCAGCGCTTCATGCCGCCCTGGAAGCCCTTGCCCTGGGTGACGCCCTGGATGTCGACATACTGGCCGGCGACGAAATGGTCGGCGGTAATCTCAGCGCCGACGTCGAGGAGCGCATCCTCGGCGACGCGGAACTCGGCGACCTTCGCCTTGGGCTCGACCTCGGCCTTGCCGAAATGGCCGCGCTGCGGCTTGGAAAGGTTCTTCGCCTTGGCGGTGCCGGCGCCGAGCTGGACTGCGACGTAGCCGTCGTCGTCCGCATTCTTGCGGGCAATCACCTGGACGTTGTCGAGCGCCAGGACGGTGACGGGCACGTGGCGGCCGTCGTCCTGGAACAAGCGGGTCATCCCCATTTTCTTCGCGATCACGCCAGTGCGCATGACCATGCTCCTTATACAGAGGCCCCGCGGCACTATGCCGGGGGCGTGACGGCGGCCC
>DASWOC010000007.1:0-19789 GCA_036398895.1 Allosphingosinicella sp.
CGGCGCCCGACAATAAAGTGATCAGCTCGATGTTCTTGAAGCCTTCGCCAAGCGTCAGCGGAACCGTCCAGTAATCGCCGGCCAGAGTGGCGTAATCTCGATCCGCACCGCCGTCCGCGCTGTCGGCACTGGTGAGAGCGCCTCCGAAGTAGAAGCCGTCGCTGCCTGAGCCGCCCGACGCTGAGTCGTCACCGCCGGCGTCGAGACGGAAGAAATCGTTGCCGTTTCCGCCTGAAAGGCTGTTCGGACCACTGTCACCGTTAATCGCGCCATCGTTGACAAGGGTGATCGCAATGCCGACGCTATCGGTGGCGCCGGCCTCGTCGGTGACGGTCAGCTGTAGGGTGTCGGCGCCTTCATAGTTGAGGTTGCCGCGATAGATGAGGCCGGTGAGGGCGGCGTTGATCGCCGCGCTCGTGCCGGAGAAGGTCATTGTCGCGTCGGCCGTTCCGTCGCCCCCGCCCGAAGCGAAGGTCAGGCCGCTAGTCCGAGTGAGGGTCAGGGCGCCGCTGGACACGCTGAGGGTGACCGTGAGGCTCGAGGCATCCGGGTCGGCGACGAGGAGCGCGTTGTCGCCCGCACCGGGGAAGACAAGGTCGGTGTCCTCGGTACCTTGGCGGGAGACGGGCGCGGTGAGGGTCGGCGCATCGTTCACCGCGACGATCGTCAGCAGCTGAGTGACCTGCGCCTGCTGCGCCGGGCCCGATCCGCCGTTGCCGCCGTCGTTGAACACTAAAGTCACGAGGCGGTCACCCGCCTCCGGATCGTACGATCCGTTCGTGTAGACGAACTCGTCGAACAGGTCCTTGAGGCGGGCAGGGGTTGCTTCCGCGGTCAGAGCGGTGATCGCGACTGCAGTCGTGCCGATTCCGCTGATCTTCCCGATGATGCGAGGAGTGCCTGAGTCGTCGAAAACAAGGTCGTGTCCACCGCTATCGTCGCCGGCCACCGAAAAGCTCGAGCCGTGACGGAGAACCAGCGCGCCGTCGCCGCCAACCGAGAGGGTCACAGAGCCGCCAGGGAAGGCGTCGGAGAAATCGACATCGCCGAGCGTGACGCCAGCAAGCAACGCGATCCCGCCGTCGCCTTCGGTGAAAACTACCGTCGCGTCGGTCGGCCCGCCGAGGAGAGGAGCGTCGTTGACCGGCGCGAAGCTCTGGTAAGCCACCGCCTGACCGCCGGAGAAGCGGCTTGTGGCGCCCTGACCCGTCGTGTCGACACTGCCGCCGTTGACGACCGGAACGTCCGACGATTCGATGAGGAAGAGGTAGAGGCTTCCCGACGCCCCCACAAAATTGGCGGGGGCGAGGAAGCGGATCGCCGTCTCGGGCGTCAGAGTAAGCGCGTTGGAGGTGGAGACGGCCGGGAAATCGACCCAGGCGGAGCCGCTCCAATATTGCCATTTGCCGAGCTCGCCCGGATCGAAATCCTCGGTGATCGCGATGCCGGCGAAGCTGTCGGAATCGCCGTCCGCAGAGTCGGAGAAGCGGGAGCCGAAAATCTGCTGGACGGTCTTGTGGTCGGAAGGATTGTCGGACGCCTGGTCCTCGATGACGGCGATCTCTTCGACTCCGCTTCCCGTATAGACGGGACGATCATTGATCGCGCTCACGATGACGGTGCTGCTTGCCGTCGCGGTGTCGCCGTCGCCGTCGGTCAGGGTCCAGGTGAAGGTGCGCGTGCCCGTCGCCGGGTTGTCGCTGCTGTTGTCGAAATGCAGGGCGCGAAGCAATTGCTGCAGCCTCGCCGG
Organism: Allosphingosinicella sp.; assembly: GCA_036398895.1. Classification (GTDB taxonomy): domain Bacteria; phylum Pseudomonadota; class Alphaproteobacteria; order Sphingomonadales; family Sphingomonadaceae; genus Allosphingosinicella. The sequence goes on from DASWOC010000007.1 coordinate 1,751, forward strand.
AGTGGCGGCGGAATTGAGCGCAACCTCGATCCCCTTCTGTCCGTCCGCCTGGTATAGGCTCATCGTTCCGATCTCGACGCTCGAACTGCCGTCGTTGACGAGGATCTTGCTGCCTTGCGAAACTGAAACCCCGCCGGTCGTTACGACCAGCAGCCGGTCGCCGGACTGGTGGTTGTAGACGACCCGAAGCGTTCCGCCGTCGAGCGCCTCGCTGTCCACGTCGGCGACGGTCATGTCGCTCCCGCCGTCAAGCCGAACCCGAAGGTCGTTCTCGTTATAGATGACCTGATTGGCGTCCAGACCGCCAAGCACCGGCGCGTCGTTCACGGGGGTGACGTCCCAGCTGAAAGTGTCCGCCTCCGGATCCTTACTGATGTGGCCGCCGCCGTTTGCGCCATCGTCGCGCACTCGGAAGCTGAAGCTTGCGTAGCCGCTACCGTGGCCGTGAGCGCCGGGTGTGTAGGTGAACTTGCCCGCCGCTAGCGCGTCCGCGGAAATGAACTGGCCGACTAAGACACCGGCACCATCCAGCTTCAGAGCGCCGATTTCCGGCAGGGCGGCGATCTCGATTCCGGCGAAAGCGTTGCCGTCGCTGTCCTCGAACCCGAAGTCGTTGGTTTGGCTTGGGACGTAGACGAAGCTGTAGGTCGAATCCTCCTCCAGCACCTTATGGTTTTTCGAGCCGGTCGGAGCGTCGTTCACGGCGGTGACGTTCACTGAAACGCTGCCCGTGTCCGTGCCGCCCTTGCCGTCGCTGACCGTGTAGGTGAAGGAGGCGAGGCCGCTAAAATCGGCGGTGGGCGTGAAGGTGACGGTGCTCGCCTCGATGTCGAGCAGGACGGTTCCGCCGATGCCGGCGGCGACCTGCGTGATGCTGAGGCTGTTTTCGTCCGGATCGGTGTCCCCGGTGAGCAGGTCGGCGAGGCTCACGACGAGAGGCATGTCTTCGCTTGTCGAAAGTGCTTCGTCGTCCGCCTCGGGCGGAGCGTTGGGAGGAGGCGGGACGGCGGTGGACCAGCCATAGATCAGATAGGCCGAGCCGCCGTGGTTTCCGCCGCCGCCGTCGACACCGTACGCGCCGATCAGAAGGTCGTCGAAGCCGTCGTCGTCGACGTCGCCCGCTCCGGCGACGGCGGCGCCGGAATAGTCGCCACCCGCGGCGCCCCTCACGACGAAGCCGTTGGAGCCGTTCAGGCCGGCAAGGGCCAGAGCGGCTCCGAACGAAGCCGCTCCGAACAGGACGTAGCTTTCCCCTCCGCTTGTTCGGTCTTTCGGATCGGCATTCTTGGCGCCGATGATGAGGTCGGCATAGGTGTCGCCGTTCACGTCGCCGGCGCCGGAAACGGAGAAGCCGGAATTGTCGCCCGCCGCAGCGCCTTCGATCGCAAAGCCATTGGCGCCGCTGAGGGTCGCGAGATCGAAGACGCTGCCGAAGGCAGCAACGGTCTTGCTGCCAAACAGGACGTAGGAGCGTCCTGCGTCGGTGCGGGTGCCTGGATCCGCGTTCCTGGCGCCGATGATCAGGTCGTCGACCTCGTCGCCATTTACGTCGCCCGCCGCGGAGACGCTCCAGCCGAGCTGGTCCCCGGCGGCCTGACCTTCAACTCGGAAGCCGCTGGTCCCGTTTAGCGACGAGAGGTCGAGACTGGAGGCCATCGAAGCGCCCGTGCCAAACACGACGTAGCTTGCGCCGGCGTCCTCGGCCGTTGCGGCGTCGGCATAGGGGGCTCCGAGGATCAGATCGTCGAAACCGTCGCCGTTTATGTCGCCCGCAAAATCGGCGGACCATCCGCCCCGGCCGCCTTCGGTCATGCCGGAGATCCTGAAGCCGTTCGCGCCGTCGAGATCCGATACATTGATCGAGGCTGGCCCTACGGAATCTCGCCCGAAGATCAGATAGACCGCGCCGTCGCCGGAGGAGGCATAGGGCGCTCCGACCACGATGTCGTTGAGGCCGTCCCCGTCGAAGTCGCCCGCACCCGAAACGGAGAAGCCGAGCTTGTCATATTGCTCCGCCCCGTCGATCCGGAAGCCGTTGGTGCCGTCGAGGGAGGCGACCTCCAGCGTGGGCGCGAAAGGGGACTCCTTCCCGAACACGACATAGGCCGCCCCGGAATAATAGTTGCTGCCCCAGGCCCCGACTGCGAAATCATCGATCCCGTCGCCGTTGACGTCGCCGAGGCCCGTGACGCTGAAGCCCAGATCGTCGAATTCGGTATTGTCCAGCGGCGGGACCAGCTTGAATCCGTTGCTCCCGTCGAGCGAGTCCACATCGATGTTGGCAGGCAGCCCGGTGCCGCTTCCGAAGACCACATAGGTGGCACCCTCGAAGTCGCTATAGCCGTAGGCGCCTATCGCGAAGTCGTCGAACCCGTCGCCGTTGACATCACCAATGCCTGAGACCGCCCAGCCAATCTGTTCATAGGTTTCGTCGGCCCCGTGAACTCTAACGCCGGTGGCGTCGCCCGTGTCACCAACGGTTTCTAGTTCGATTACGGATATGTTTGCCACGGGTGCCCCTCCCACAATTGCTTTTCGCGCAGGCGCACGCATTCCCGCGCCGAAGGCGGCACGAGGACAGTGCGCGACGAGGAAAAGCTGTTCCCCTATTTGACCACGACGCCGGGTTAGACCGATTCGGATGAATTTGTCAGCAGTGAATCGTTACGCTGCCAATTGATGTCTTCTACTGCGGCCGATGATCTCGTGCGGGTCCAAGGGCGGTCCTTGTTATTGTTGCTGGGAGACTGCTAGGTTGCTGCCGTACTGTCGGGCTGCCAGGACATAGAAATGACAATGGAATCTTCTGCCGAGAAGTTCGCGCTCGGGAGCTCGAGAAACTTTCCCGGCTGGCTTCGCGACACCGGCGGCAGCCTGGCCTTTTCGACCTATCAAGCGGGAAAGCTTTTCCTGATCGGCCTCTCGCCAAGCGGAAATCTCTCCATTTTCGAGAGAAGCTTCGCTCGCTCCATGGGTCTGGCGTGCAGTGCCGACGGCCGCAGCCTGTTGCTCGCCACCCACTTCCAGATCCATCGCTTCGACAATGTCGTTCCGCAGGGACAAACAAGGGAGCAGGAGTTCGACGCCGTCTATGCCCCGCACGCGGCCTGGGTGACTGGGGACCTGGATGCACATGATATCGCATTCGGCGCCGACGGCCGCCCGCTCTTCGTCAACACCTTGTTCGGCTGCATCGCCTCGGTGAGCGACGGCCACAGCTTCCGGCCCATTTGGCGGCCGTCTTTCCTGTCGCGGCTGGCGGCGGAGGATCGCTGCCACCTGAACGGAATGGCGGTGGAGGAGGGGCGGGCGCTTTACGCCACGGCCGTCTCCCGCTCCGACGTGGCCGACGGCTGGCGCGACCGGCGCAAGGACGGAGGCGTGGTGATCGACGTAGAAAGCAACGATATCGTCGCTGACGGCCTGTCGATGCCGCACTCGCCGCGCCTCCATTCGGGGAAATTATGGCTGCTGAACTCGGGCCGCGGCGAGTTCGGCTATATCGACCGCTCGTCCGGGCGCTTCGAGCCGGTCGCCTTCTGCCCCGGCTATGCGCGCGGTCTGGCTTTCGCCGGCCGGCACGCGATTGTCGGCCTTTCGCTTCCGCGCGATGACCGCACCTTCGCCGGCCTCCCTCTGGAGGAGGCGCTCGCCGCCCGCGACGCCGAGCCTCGTTGCGGTCTTGCGGTCATCGACACCGAAAACGGAGAGATGACCGCCTGGCTGCGTATCGAGGGGCTCGTGCGCGAGCTTTACGACGTCGCGTTCCTTCCGGGCGTCCGCCGCCCCTCGGCGATCGGCTTCAGGACGGACGAGGTGAAGCGCACCATTTCCATCGAGGAGTAAGGCCCGCCCCCGTCAGGCCGGCCGCCGACGCATCAGCACGATGGAGGTGAAGCTCATCACCGGCTGGTCGTGCTGGTTCGTGACCGTGGTCGCCGAGCGAAAGGAGCCGATGTCGGGCTTCGAGCGGGAGGGCCGCACCTCGACGATCTTGGAGCGAACGTGGAGCGTGTCGCCCGGATAGACGGGCTTCAGCCAGCGAAGCTCGTCCACGCCCGGGGAGCCGAGCCCCGCCTGCTCGTCCTCGACGACGAAGCGGGCGATCACTGCCATGGTCATCGCGCAGGTATGCCAGCCGCTCGCTGCGAGGCGGCCGAAATGGGTCTTGGCCGCCTCCTCGTCCGAAAGGTGGAAGGGCTGGGGATCGTATTTGCGCGCGAAGTCGATCACCTCTTCGCGAGTCACCTCGTAGCTTCCGAAATAGGTCTCCTGACCGACTTCGAGATCCTCCAGCCAGATCATCCGCCGATCGCCGCCTCGCCGCCGACCCGCGCCGCCGCCTTACCGAGCAGCACGAGCACGACCACCGCAATCCCGGTGGCGAGAATCGCATAGGCGTAGAGGCCGGCGAGGTTGTCGCCGAGGCCGAGCGCCTCCAGCGTCGCCTGGATCGCTGCGTTCCACGCCAGCGCCGCCACCAGGCCGAGCGAGGCCGAAGCGAGGGCGATCATCGTCTGCAGGAAAATGCGCGCGTTCATGTCTTGGTCTCTCCTCCTGTTGCCGTTTCACCAAAGCACAGGCGGTGGCCGGGTGCCACTATCCCCTTCACGGAGCGAAACCCTGCGGTTAGACCGGAGCCCGCAAGCGGGGAGGGGAGCGGATGCGGGTTTCAAGGACGTTCGGGGCGCTGCTGCTGCCCCTCCTCGCCGCCGCGGCGTCGGCCGCCCAGACGGCGCCCTCCGCTCCGCCGGCGCCCTCGATGGAGGAGGTCCGCCGCGCCGGGGCGGAGGTCCTGTTCTGGAACCAGGAGCAGCGCGACCGGAACTTCCGATCGATGGAGAAGCTCTTCCCCGCCGTCTCGGTCGATGCGGGCGAGCGGGTCCGCCCGCTCCCGGCGGGCAAGCCGCTCGAGCCGGCGCTCGGCGGGGCCGCCGCTGTCGACGCGCTCATGGCCTCGATGAACATGGCGGGCCTGCTGGTCCTCCAGGACGGGAAGATTCGGCTCGAACGCTACGCGCGGGGCTACGGGCCGGAGCAGACATGGACGAGCTTCTCGGTCGCCAAGTCGATCACCTCGACCCTCGTCGGAGCGGCGGTGAAGGACGGCTTCATCAAGTCGCTGGACGACCCCGTCACCCGCTACATCCCCGAGCTCAAGGGGAGCGCCTATGACGGGGTGAGCGTGCGCCATGTCCTGACCATGACCTCGGGCGTTCGCTGGAACGAGGATTATACCGATCCCAAGAGCGACGTCGCTCGCATGTTCTCGACCCCGCCGCCCCTCGGGGAGGACGTCACCGTCGCCTATTTGAGGAAGCTCCCCCGCGAGGCGGCGCCCGGCTCGAAGTGGGTCTACAAGACGGGTGAGAGCAACCTGATCGGAGTGCTGGTGGCGCGGGCGGTTCGGGAGCCGCTCTCTATCTATCTCTGGCGCAAGATCTGGAGCCGCTACGGGATGGAGCGGGACGCCCATTGGCAGGTGGACGAGAACGGGCAGGAGATTGGCGGCTGCTGCCTGTCGGCGTCACTGCGCGACTATGGGCGGTTCGGCCAGTTCATCCTGGACGGCGGCCGCGCGGGCTATCTCGACGTGCTTCCCGCCGGATGGGTCGAGGAGGCGACGCGCGCGCAGGCGGAGGTGGGCACGCCCGGCCGCGGCTACGGCTATCAATGGTGGACGGGGCCGGAAGGGACCTTCTCGGCGGTCGGCATCTTCGGTCAGATGATCCACATCGACCCGGCCCGGAAGCTGGTGATCGTCACGTCCAGCGCCGCTTCGCAGGCGACGGGGCGGGAGCTTTCCGCCGCCCGCGCCGCCCTCGTCATGAAGATCAGCGCCGCCGCGGCGGCCAAGGAGTAAGAGATGCGCCTTAAACTGACGCTCGGCCTGTTGCTCGCGCTCGCCGGCTGCGCGACCCCCCGCTCGACGGAGCCGGGAGCACCCGTCCGGGTCAAGATCATCGGCTTCAACGACTTTCACGGCAATCTCGAGCCGCCGCGCACCACCGTCTCTGCGCCGGTGGACGGCGCTGCGGAGCCGGTTCGGGTGCCGGCGGGGGGCGCCGCCTATTTCGCCTCGGCCATCGCGCAGCTTCGCGCCGCCAACCCGAACAACGTCACCGTCGCGGCCGGTGACATGATCGGCGCGTCGCCGCTCGTCTCCTCGATCTTTCTCGACGAGCCGACGATCCACGCGATGAACCTGATGCGGGTCGATTATAATGCCGTCGGCAACCACGAATTCGACCGGGGCCGCGACGAGCTGCTCAGGATCCAGCGCGGCGGCTGCGAGAAGAATACGCTTCGCGACCCCTGCAAGCTCGAACCGTTCGGCGGAGCGCGCTTCGGGATCCTCGCGGCCAATGTGTTCACCGAGAAAGGGGAGACGCTCTTCCCCGCCTACGGAATTCGAAGCTTCGGCAAGGGCGCGCGCCAGGTTCGCGTGGCCTTCATCGGAATGACAACCAGGGATACGCCGACCCTGGTTACCCCCGAGGGCGTGAAAGGCCTCGAGTTTCGTGACGAGGCGGAGACGGTGAACGCCCTGGTCCCGAAGCTGAAGGCCGAGGGCGCGGATGCGATCGTCGTCGTCATCCACCAGGGCGCCTTCCAGCCCGGCGGCCGTCTCGCCTCGCGCGACGAGCCCGCGCCGCCGGTGCCGGGCTGCGGGACGATGGAGGGCGATTTGATGCCGATCCTCGCTCGGCTCGACCCGGAGGTCGACCTCGTCGTGTCCGGTCACACCCACAATAGCTATATCTGCGACTATTCGACGGTCGATCCCGCCCGCCGCTTCCTCGTCACCAGCGCCGGCCGCTACGGCACTCAAGTCACCGACATCGAGCTTTCGGTCGATCCCGCTCGAGGCGTGCTCTCCCGCACCGCCCGTAACCTGATCGTCCAGGGAGAAGGCTATCGCAGCGGCTCGACCGAAGTCGTCCTGAGCGACGTCTTCCCGGCCTATCCGAAGGACCGGGCGGTGGACGCCCTGGTCTCCCGCTACGCCGCCGCCGCCGCCCCGCTCGCCGCGCGCGTGGTCGGCCGGATAACCGGCCCCGCAACCCGTCAGCCCAGCCCGGCGGGCGAGACTTCGGCGGGCGACCTCGTCGCCGATGCCCAGCTCGCCGCGACGGCCGCGCCGGGAGCGGGCGGAGCGCAGATCGCCTTCATGAACGGCTATGGCGTTCGCGCCGATATCGTCCCCGGCCCGGACGGAAGCGTCACCTACGGTCAGATCTATGCCGCCCAGCCCTTCGGCAACAGCCTCGCGATCAAGAGCCTGACCGGAGCGCAGCTCCGCCGCCTGCTCGAGCAGCAATTCTCCAGCGGCTCGAACACCGTCGAGCGGCCGAACATGCTGATGCCGTCCAGGGGCCTCACCTACAGCTACGACCTCCGGAAGACGGAGGGGCAAAGGATCATCGACCTGCGGCTGAACGGCCAGCCGATCCGCGACGACTCCACCTACCGGGTAGCGATGAACAGCTTCCTCGCCACCGGCGGCGACAATTTCACCGTCTTCCGCGAGGGCACGGACACGCTCGGTGGGCCTCAGGACCTCGACGCGTTCGAAGCTTACCTTGCCGCTTCCGGCCAGTTGGCGGCACCCACTCCGAACCGGATCACCCGGCTCGACCCGCCTCCGGCGCGCTAGCCGCCGTCAGCGCTGCGATCTGATCCGCGCTGAGTTCCAGATCCAGGCTGCCGAGCAGCTCCTCGAGCTGGTCGAGGTTGCGGGCGCTGGCGAGCGGCGCCGTCACATTGGGCTGCGCCGCCGTCCAGGCGAGCGCGACCTGCGCCGGCGTGGCTCCAAGCTCGGCCGCCACGGCGTCCAGCGCGGCGAGCACGCGGGGGCCGCTGCCGTCCATATATTCCTCGACCCGGTCGCTCCGGACGCTCTTTCCGAGGTCGGCGCGGCTTCGATACTTGCCGGTCAGGTAGCCGTTGGCGAGTGCGAAGAAAGCGGCCATTCCGAGCCCGCGCCGCTCGACCACGACGGCCAGCGCATCCTCATATTTCGGCCGCTCGACGAGGCTGTACCAGGTCTGGAGCACGCTGTAGCCGGTCCAGCCGTTCGCCTCGCTGATGTCGAGCGCCCGTTCGAGCCGCGGTGCCTCGATCTGAGAGCAGCCGAGCACCCGGACCTTGCCCGCCCGCACCAGCTTGTCGAACGCCTCCAGAGTCTCCTCCAGCGGCACGTCCTGATCGTCGCGATGGGCGTAATAAAGATCGACATAGTCGGTGCGAAGGCGCCGAAGCGACCCGTCGATCGCCCGCTCGATCGCCGCGGCGCCGAGGCCCCGGGCGAAGCCGACCTTGGTGGCGATCAGCACATCCTCGCGGTTTCGGCGAAGCGCCATCCAATTGCCGATGATCGTCTCGGACTCGCCGCCTTTGTTGCCCGGAGCCCAGGCCGAATAGGTGTCCGCAGTGTCGATCATCGTCCCGCCGGCGGCGACGAAGCGGTCCATGACCGCAAAGCTCTCCGCCTCGTTGGCGGTCCAGCCGAAGACGTTGCCGCCGAGGACGAGGGGCGGGGTCGTGAGGCCGCTTCGGCCGAGGGATCTGAGGCTGACCATGGAAGCCGCCTAGCCGAAGACCGGCGGCGCGACTACTTCTCGCGCGCCGCGCAGCCCGAGCCTGGCCTCGCCCGCTGGCCCTTCACATTGGAGCGGGAGGTGTTGATGATCGCCTTCGCCGCCGGGCATGTGCCGCCGGCGGCCGAATCGCCGCAGGCGGCGTTCGGGTCGCTGCTCCGGGCCATTCCCCCCGTGACGGGCCCGGTTGCGGGCTTCAGAACGCCCTTGCCCTTCTTATCCTTTTTATCGACCGGCATGCCCACTTCGTCGATCGCCATGTCGCAATCCTCGTCGGCCTCGTTTGCGGAGCAGCGCGCTTTCTGATGTTCATGGAGAACGCCGTCCGACCTCGGGCATTGCGCGGGAGCGGTCATCGCCGCCGGAGCGGCCGCGGGATCGGCGGCGCTCAGCAGGAAGAGGATGAGAAGAGACGACATCGGCCTGCTCCTTCCTGAGGGGAGCGCGCTTTCTATCACAAAACAGGCGCGTCGAGAACGGGTCCGAAACGGAAAGGATCAGACGTTGAAGCGGAAGAGCATCACGTCGCCGTCCTGCACGACGTAGTCCTTGCCCTCCGAGCGCATCTTGCCCGCTTCCTTGGCGCCGGTCTCGCCGCCGAAGGCGATGTAATCGGGGTAGGCGATTGTCTCCGCGCGGATGAAGCCGCGTTCGAAGTCGGTGTGGATGACGCCCGCAGCCTGGGGGGCCTTGGCGCCCCTCTCCACGGTCCAGGCTCGCGATTCCTTTGGGCCGGCGGTGAAGAAGGTGATGAGGTGGAGGAGGTCGTAGCCGGCGCGGATTATCCGGGCGAGACCGGCTTCCTCGAGGCCGAGGTCCGAAAGGAACTCGCCCCGGTCTTCCGGCGCCATGGTGACGATCTCGGCCTCGATCGCGGCGGAGACGATCACCGCCTTCGCACCTTCCGATGCGGCCTTTTCGAAAACCCGGGCGCTGTGGGCGTTGCCCTCCGCCGCGTCGCCTTCGTCGACGTTGCAGACGTAGAGGACGGGCTTGGCGGTGAGCAGCTGCGCCCGGTCGAGCGCCAGCTTCTCCTCCGAATCCCTCGGCTCGGTGAGCCGAGCGGGCTTGGAGGCGCGAAGCAGCTCCAGGGCTTGGCCGAGCACGCTCGCCTGGACCTTCGCTTCCTTGTCGCCCTGCTGGGCCTTCTTGGCGAGGTTGGGGACGCGCTTCTCGAGGCTTTCGAGGTCCGCGAGCATCAGCTCGGTCTCGACCGTCTCGGCGTCGGCGATCGGATCGACCCGCCCTTCGACATGGGTCACGTCGCCGCCCTCGAAGCAGCGAAGCACATGGACGATCGCGTCCACCTCCCGGATATTGCCGAGGAACTGGTTGCCGAGGCCTTCGCCCTTCGAAGCGCCGCGGACCAGCCCGGCAATATCGACGAATTCGAGCTGAGTCTCGATCACCTGCGCCGACTTGGCGACCCGGGCGATCTCCTGAAGCCGCGGGTCCGGCACCGCGACCCGGCCGACATTCGGCTCGATCGTGCAGAAGGGATAGTTCGCCGCCTGCGCCGCCGCCGTCTCCGTCAGCGCGTTGAACAGGGTTGACTTCCCGACATTCGGAAGCCCCACAATCCCGCAGCGGAAACCCATCCAGAAAAGCTCCGTAGTTCGACGTTGTCCAGAAGGCCGCCTCCCGTCTCACCGGCGGTGGACGGGCAACCTCGGGCCGCTGCTAGTAGGATTTACGCGGGAGCGCTACTTCGCCGGCAGGCGGAGCGGCGATATTCGTCCGGCTTCGGGCCGCTTCAGCGCCGCCCGCCGCCGCCCGCCCCGAGATGCGCGAGAACCGCTTCGAACGAGGGGTCGCCGCCGGCGATATAGTCCGCCCAGCTGGGCGTTGCCGCTATGTCCGGCCGGATTGTCGCCACGTTGAGATCGACGCAGCGCACCTTCGGAGGGCAGGAGCTCGGCGAATAGCTGTGGAACCCGCTCTGGAAATCCACCTCGAAGCCAGAATTGGGGAGGCGGATATAGCCGCCCTCGCTCCAGTGATCGAGCGCGTCGCCGACAGGCTCGCCGACGATGGTGACTGGACCCTGCGCCCGCATTCCCGCGACGTTGCTGATGCCCGCCGAGAAGGTCGAGCGGCTGGTGATCACATAATGGGGCAGCCCGCGCGCTTTTTCCTGGAGGCGGCGCAACAGGTCGCGGGCGACTCCTGCATCGCCTCCCGTGTTGAACCGCATGTCCACCACCACCGCCCGCGGCCGCCTTTTCCCCAACTGCGTCAAAAGCCGCTCGGTGAACGCCTTCGGGCTCTCGTCCTCGCTAGGTTGGGCCCGGTTGAACTGGAAATAGAGGATGTCGCTGTGGGAAAGGTGCTCGAACCAGTAATTGGCCGAGGGCTTGCGCAGGTAAAGCGGCAGGCGCTCAGCCGAGAGCACATGCGCCGAAGCGCCGTGCGGGTTCTCCCGAAGCGGCGAAAGGTCCCACCAGGCTTCCACGGTGCGCTCGCCCCGCGACAAGGGCAGGGGGTGAGCCGCCGCCCGGGCGGGAGCCTTGCATCCGCTGAGGCCGAACTGGACCTGCTCCATGTTTGAAGCGACGCCCATGCCGTGCAAGGCCTCCGGGCTCGTCAGCGAATAGACGCTCATATAGTCGCGCCACGATGGGTTGCCGGCGAAGGCCCGGCCGACGAGGTCGCGCGCCGCGCGAGCCCCCACATGCTCGATGTCGTCGACCCGGCAGCCGAGCCATTGCCGGTATTCGGGAGTTGTCCGAACCACATAGAGGCCGTCGCTGAACCACCACAGTCGGATCGGCAGGCGCCGCAATTCGGTCGCGTTGCGAAGGAGCAGCAGGCGGGTATGCGGATTGTCGGCCAGAGCGACGGCCGAAGCGAGCCGCATCGCCACCTGGGCGTCGTCGAGGAGCGGCAGGTGAGCTCGAATGTCGGCCAGCGCTTCGAGGAACATCGCCCGCTCGCCCGAAGTAAAGCTGAGATCCAGGTTGATGAATCGGGTGGCGAGAACCTCGATGTCCTGCGCCCATCTGCCGACGCGATCCGCCGGCGGTGCATAGTCGGGCACCGTCTTGAGCGAAAAGCCCTGCACGTTGGCTCCCTGCTTGAGGCTGCCTCTCAGGCCCTCGCTCTGCCTCTGCGCCTCGATAGTGATGTCGTCCTCGACTCTGCCTACGCGTGCGGCGACTCTGTCTCCGGTCCAGACGACCCCGCTCACCGGGATGTTCTGGCCCAGCACCTGAAGCGTCCCACCGCCGCCCTTGGCCACCGGGAGCAGGATCAGCGTGATGAACTGGTCGCCCCCCTTGTCCTCCATGAACCCTTCCCACGTTCCGCCGGTCATGCTCGGGACAGAGCGGTTCTCGGCCGCTTGCGGAAGCGTTTGCGCCGGTGCGCCGGCCGACGAGAGTGCGATCAGGGCCGCGGGGAGCCATATGCGAGCGCCCATATCGTTTCCTTCTCTGTTCGCTGACGGCGCGGCGCTTATCCCTCGTCGAGGAGGATGCGCGTATGTGCGTGCTGCGTGCCGACCGAGAGTATGGAGCAAGTTCGGTGCCGTGGCTATCCGCCTCCATTCGAACGCTTCTGGTTCTCGACAGCATGTGCGCTCCTCCCCTAGTCTCGGCCGCTTACGAAAAGGGGACCCGATGACGCTTCGATCCGCCTGGCTGCCTTTGCTCCTCGCGAGCGCTCTCGCGCTGCCCGCCGCCGCCCAGCAGCCGCCCGCACAGCCCCTCCAGAACACGACCCTCCAGACCGGCCTCCTGCCCGTCCATGTCGATGCCAAGGCGGGGCGCATCCTCCTTTCGCTCCCCGCAGCGGACGCGGAGGGGCTGTCCGGGCGGTTCATCTATGTCAGCGCGCTCGAGACGGGGCTCGGTTCGGCGCCGGTGGGGCTCGACCGCGCCTTGAGCGGGGGCTCGAAGATCCTCGTCTTCCGCCGCATCGGCAAGAAGGTCGCGGCCGAGATCGAGAACAGCCGCTTCCGCGCCGAGGGCGCGCCCGCGGCGGAGCAGGCGGGGGTCCGCGAATCCTTCGCCTTCTCGACGCTTTGGATGGGCGACGTCGCCGGAGAGACGGCTGACGGGCGGATCCTCGTGGATGTCTCAAGCTTCCTCGCCCGCGACGACATGGGGATCGCGCAGGCGCTGAAGAATGGCGGGGCAGGGGAGTTCCGGCTCGAGCCTTCTCTGAGCGTAGCCGACCCCGGCTCCGTCCGCGTCTTCCCGCGCAATATTGAGCTGGAGGCGCGGCTCACCTTCCTCTCCACGGCCCCGACGGCCGAGGCGAACAACATCGCTCCGGTCAGCGGCAATCTCGCCTTCATCGTTCGCCATTCACTGATCGCGCTGCCCGAGCCGGGCTACCAGCCGCGCCGCTTCGATCCGCGCTCCGGAAGCTTCGGAACGCAGGTAATCGACTTCGCGCAGCCGCTGGGCCGCCCGATCGTCTACGAGCTCGCGAACCGCTTCCGGCTGGAGAAGACCGATCCCGCTGCCCCGCGCTCGCGGGTGAAGAAGCCGATCCTCTTCTACATCGACCGGGCCGCTCCGGAGCCGATCCGGGCTGCGCTCTTCGAAGGTGTGTCCTGGTGGAAGCAGGCCTTCGATGCGGCGGGCTTCATCGACGCCTTCCAGGTGGAGATGCTGCCCGAGGGCGTGGACCCGCTCGACATACGCTACAACGTCGTCAACTGGGTGAACCGCGCCACCCGCGGCTGGTCCTACGGCCAGGCGATCGAGGACCCGCGCACGGGCGAGATCATCAAGGGGCAGGTGCTGCTCGGATCACTTCGTGTGCGGCAGGACATGCTGATCTTCGAAGGGCTGGTCGGCGCCGACAAGGTCGGCACCGGCGGCCCCAACGACCCCGTCCAGGCCGCCCTTGCGCGGATCCGCCAGCTCGGCGCTCATGAGGTCGGACACGCCCTCGGCTTCGCCCACAATTTCGGAGCCAGCCGCCAGGGCCGCTACTCGGTGATGGACTATCCGGCGCCGCGCGTGGGGCTGGTGAATGGCCAGCCCGACCTCTCTGACGCTTATGGAGTCGGCATCGGCCGGTGGGACCGGTTCGCCGTGGACTGGCTCTACGGCGCCGATAATGAGGCGGAGGCTCGGCAGGTGATGGGGGCGGGGCTCGCGGAAGGCCTTCGCTACGTGGCCGAGGCGGATGCGCGGCCGGCCGGCTCCGCCCATCCCTATGGCGGCCTCTGGGACGATGCGGCCGATCCGGTCGCCGAGCTGTCGCGGATGATGGAAGTGCGGCGCGCCGCCGTCCTCCGCTTCGGCCCCCGCGCCCTTGGCGAGGGCGAGGCGGCCGCCAACCTCAGGCGCAAGTTCGTGCCGATCTGGCTCCTCCACCGCTACCAGGTCGAGGCCGCCTCGAAGCTGATCGGTGGGGTCGAGTTCGGCTACGGCCTGAAAGGCGACGCCAACGCGCAGGCGCGTCCCGTGCCCGCGGGGGAGCAGCGCCGCGCCATCGACGCCTTGCTCGCTACCCTCTCGCTGGAGGCGCTCACCGTGCCCCAGCCGCTCCTTCCCCACCTCTCGGCGGGCTGGTCCGGCACGCCCGACCGGCAGGAGACGATCGAGATATTCCGAACCGCCGGAAGCAACGTCTTCGACCCGCTCGTCGCCTCGGAGGTCGCAGCCGCGGTGACGCTCGGGAACCTACTGGCGCCCGAACGCCTCAACCGCCTCGAAATCCAGAGCGGCGTCGATCCGGTCATGCCCTCGGCTCTCGGGCTGGTCGACTCGATCCTGGCGCGCGTGCTCGGCCCCGGCGGCACCACGGTTCAGCGCCGGGTCGCCACTACCGCCATTCTCGCCATTGCCCGGGTCCAGCGCGATCCCGCGCTCTCGCCTACGCTCTCTCTGGCCCTGTCCGAGCGGCTGGAGCGCCTCGGCGGGCAGCTCGCCCAAGCCGCCGGCACCGGCGCACATGCGGACTGGAGCCGAGGCCTCGGCCGGCTCCTGCGCGACCGCGAGGCTCTACAGGCGGCGCTCGCCGAGCAGCGGCGGATGCCGCAAATCCCGCCCGGAATGCCGATCGGCGGCGAAGGCGACGGGGCCTAGGCGCAGGCGCCGCCGAGCGTCTCCAGGAAGGCATGCACCTCGCGCCGGCTGCGCAGGATGATCCGGCGGCCGGCAAAGTCGCGCATCGCCCGCTCGATCCGCCGCCGCCCGCCGCCGCCGAAGCGGATCGTGTAGATGAGGAACTCCAGATTGAGCTGCTCCGGGCAGCCGTCCGCCATGTCGCTTCGGGTCCGGCCCCGGTGCATCATCGCCCGCCGGACGATCCCGAGCACGCACTGCCAGCGCGGTAGATGGAGGTCGATCACGGTATCCGCGTGCGGCAGGCGGATCGGCAGGGTGCCGCCGTAATTGCCGTCGATCACCCACCGGGGACCAGCCACCGCTTCCTGGACCTTCGCGGCGAACTCCTCCTTGCCGCACTCCACCCAACCGGGCTTCCAGTGGAGCCGGTCGAGATGGATGAGCGGCAGCGCGGTGAGCCGCGCCACCTCGGCCGACAGAGTCGACTTGCCCGCCCCCGGCGACCCGATGATCAGCACGCGCTCCATGACAGGGGGAATGGCAGCTTACAGCCGGTAGTTGAAGCTGATGCTGATCCGCTCGCCTTTGCCGGTGCCGGGTACCACCTCGTGGCGAAGCCAGCTTTCCCACAGGAATACCGTTCCCGGCGCGGGCTCGGCATAGACGAAGGTGCGGAGCGCCTCGGCCGCGTCAGCCCGGCGGGGAGGGGCGGCCATCATCATCGGGAGGCGCGGATCCTCCAGCTTCAGAGCGCCTGATCCCGGAGGAGTGGCGACGTAGATCGTCCCTGAGACGACGCTGTGCGGGTGGATGTGCCCGGAATGCGCACCGCCCGGCTTCAGCAGGTTCACCCAAAAGCTGTCGAGCTTCAGCCGCCGCCCTCCGAGGTCCATGCCGCAGTACTGCGCGAAGCGCGCGACGTGACGATTGAGGTGCCGGACGAGGTCGGCGAAGCGCGGGTCGCGGGCCGGCAGGTCGTTGAGCGAGGCGTAGGAGGTATAGCCGCGATAGCCATGCTCCCGCGACCAGCGGCGGCCAGCCTCATCTTCCTCCGCCAGCGCTCGGCACGCCTCCTCGAGCTCCGCGACCAGTGTCGGATCGGCAAGCGCATCCTCATAGAAAAGGGTGGCGAAGAGCGTTCGGCTGGGCACGAGCGGCTGATACTGGCCCGAGGAGCAGAGCGCCAGCCGGCCCTCTCTCCGCTCTGGATGATAAGGCTGTGCGCCTCGCCCGCGCTTCGGCTCAGAAGGGGCGGCTTAGCGCCATGTCGACCCTGGTGCGGCGGAAATCAAAGAGCTCGAGACTGGAGCGGTTGCTGCTGCGTGTGATCCGTAGCACCGGCGTCGCACCCGCAATCTGGATCCTTCGGAACGATATTCCGGTGGACATGTCCAACCGCCGGTCGGAGCGCCTGTCTCCGAAAAGGGGGAAGATCGCGTCGCCCCGGGCGAGGCTGTAGCCGAGCCGTCCGTAAAGGACCCAAGCGCCCACATCCTTTGCGAGCAGCATGTCGCCCCCGCCCGAGATGCTGGAGTAGGGGGCCGCGGCGGCACTGTTGCGGCTCCCAAACAGGGAGGCGCGGGCATGGAGTGTCGGTGTGAGCGCCTTTTCCACGCTCAGGCTTGCGCTCGCGAAGGTCGCACTCTGCTCGGCGTTGCGGTGAACTTTTACTCGCTGAACGGAGATGGCCGTATCCACCAGGGCCGTCCGCCCAAGCGGTCGCCGGAGGCTAAACGCGCCTCCGAAGCTGGAGGAATGGGTTCTTCCGCCATACCAGCGGCGGGCAAGGCTGACCGAAGGGCGCAGCCGTCGCCCGAACTCCGGACCTACGCTGAGGCTCAGCGCCGCATGGTTGCCTCGATCCAGATCATAGACCGCCCCCTCCGCTGCCCCGACCGCGAGCAGGTCGGCCGTCGGCGAGAGGCGCTCGCGCCGGTAGAGACTGCCGGCAAAGGTGATCCCGACACCGCCTCTTGCCCGCGCCTCTTCGTCCAATTCGAAGGGGAGGCCGAACAGCTCGATCTGCCGGCTTCCCGTTCCCTGGCTGAAGTTGCTGTCGGGCGCGAGGCCCAGCTCGACGCTGCCGCCCCAGGCCCTTGCCGTCTGCAACGCGGAGCCGATCCGGTCGGCGGCAAGGCGGACGGACCGAGGGAGAGCGGCGGCCTGCATCCGCTGGATCTGGCGGAGCGCGGAGCTCTCCTGCCCCATCGCTGCCAACGCGCGAGCATATTCGAGCCGCACCGGCGCGGCCTTGGGCCGGTCTTCGATAATACGCGCGAAATGCCGTGCCGCCTCTTCCGGAAAGCCGCGCTCCATTCGCCACTTGCCCAGACGAAAGCGCGCCTCCACCCGAACATCCAGCTCCGGATCCTTGAGGAGCGCGCGAAGCAGTTCCTCCGACTCGTCCAGCCGTCCTTCGCGACGCATCTCCTCGGCGAGCGCGAAGACCTGGGCAGCGGTCAATCCGGTCTCAGCCCCGGGGCCGGCAGGCGGAATTACGGCCGGAGGCGATTGCCCGACGACGAGCGCGAAGGCGAGCGCGGGCGCGAGCATCATCGGGCCCATTGCTATTTGTAGCCGACGACCACTCCAGCAAGATGGTCTCCGGCCCCGTTCGTCATCCTGAAGGTGTATCCCATCTCCTTCGCCGCCGGACCGAAGAAGGCGCCGTTGAAAGTGCCTGTCAGTATGCCGTTGCCGATATTGCCCCCGAACAGGGCCGTGCCGCTCGTGATCGAGCCGGAGCCGGTATAGGTGTCGAAAGGGGAGGTAGGAACGCTGAAGGCCTGGAGCATCAATTGCGTCGTGATGTTCCCCGTTCCGAAGTCGGCGGTAAGGGTCGCGTGCCCGCTCAGCAGCCTCGACGCCGTGGCGTCGGACAAGGCCGCCTGAGCGTAGGTCCGGGGCGAGGCATAGGTGGCGGTGCCGCTCTTGGGCATGTCGGAAGCCAGGGTCCTGAAGCCGGCGAGGCCGAAGCTGATCCTGTCGTTGCTGACGAGATCCCCGTCCTTGGTCGGCTGCTGCGCCGCTCGCTGCACCTGCTGCACTTCAATGAAGGTCGCATAAGTGAGGGCGATGGAAGGCTGGGAACCGTGCGCGATGCCGCTCTTGTAGACCATTACCCTTTCCGCAAGTCCGCCGCTGTCTCGGCCGTAACAGTGGAAAGGCGTGGCGCCCCCGCAGGAATATCCGTTGAGGTCCGAGGAGCCGAGGCTTGAATTGGTCCAGCGATAGGTTTTCGTGCCGGCGTCGTAGGTAAGCAGGCCGTTAGCCTGGCCTTCCGGCGAGAAGTTGACCTCCTGTGACGCTACCTGCTGCGACCGGTTGATACGCCTCTCCGCGGTGATGCTCACGCTGGAGACGTCGAAGGAGGCCGTCGGCGTGGCTTCGAAGCTGTTGTAGCTGGCGGCGGG
>DASWOC010000008.1:0-135610 GCA_036398895.1 Allosphingosinicella sp.
GGCATTTGGGCGATCGGGGACGTCACTCCGGGGCCGATGCTCGCGCACAAGGCGGAGGACGAAGGGCTGGCTGTCGCCGAGAATATTGCCGGCCAGACGGGAATAGTGAACCACGAGGTGATCCCGTCCGTCGTCTACACCCATCCCGAAATCGCCGCGGTCGGCCGCACCGAGGAGGATCTGAAAGCGTCCGGAATCGAGGTGAAGATCGGGAAATTCCCCTTCATGGCGAACAGCCGCGCCAAGACGAACCGCGACACGGACGGCTTCGTGAAGGTGATCGCCGACGCCCGCACCGACCGCGTGCTCGGCGTCCACATTATCGCCTCTGTCGCCGGAACGATGATCGCCCAGGCCGCCCAAGCGATGGAGTTCGGCGCGACCAGCGAGGACATCGCCTATACCTGCCACGCGCACCCGACCCATTCGGAAGCGGTTAAGGAAGCGGCAATGGCCGTGACGGGCCTGCCGATCCACATCTAGCGGGCGGTTCTTTCCGGCTTAAACGTCGAGGTTGGCGACGTTCAGTGCATTCTCCTGGATGAACTCGCGGCGGGGCTCGACCACATCGCCCATCAGGCGCGTGAAAATCTCGTCCGCCACGTCGGCCTGAGAGGCCTCCACCTTGAGCAGGCTGCGGTTCTCGGGATCGAGCGTCGTCTCCCAGAGCTGGTCGGCATTCATTTCGCCGAGGCCCTTGTACCGCTGGATCGTCAGCCCCTTGCGGCCGGCGGCGAGGATCGCCTCCAGCAGCTCGGTCGGCCGGCGGACGAGCACTCCGCGAACGTCCGGCGCCCGCTCGGGCGGAGGAACGCCGTCCACCTTCATATGCGGATCGTCGCTATCGGGATTGGCTTCCTCCTCGGGCGCCGCCGTGGAGGCCTTGAGGGACACGAGCCGCGAGGCGCTCGAATAGGTCGCCGACTGCTCGGCGGTGAGGCCGTGAAGCTTCCGCGCCTCCGCCGAGGCCACGAACTTGTGGTCGACGACATGGTGGTCGGTGACGCCGCGCCACAGGCGGCGAAGCACATAGTCGCCGTCGGCGCCGATCTCCCCGGTCCAGGTCGAGCCCTCGTCGCTCGCCTGAAGGAAGGCGGCGGCGCGGGCGATCGCCTTGGCACGCCGGTCGGCGGCAAGCGCGGGGTCGAGCGCTCCGTTCAGCGCCAGCGCTTCGATTAGGCCGAGATCGTAGCGGCGCGGGACGTAGCGCATCAGGCTGCGAACCCGCCGCGCATGGTCGGCAAGGTCCCTGAGATCGTCACCGGAGCGCGGCCCCTCCGCCGTCTCAAGCCGCATCGCCGCTATGCCGGCGTCGACCAGATAATCGTCCAGCCTCGCATCGTCCTTGAGGTAAACTTCGGAGCGGCCACGAGCGACTTTGTAGAGCGGCGGCTGGGCGATGTAGAGGTGCCCGCCGTCGATGATCTGCTTCATGTGCCGGTAGAAGAAGGTCAGAAGCAGGGTGCGGATATGGGCGCCGTCCACGTCCGCGTCCGTCATGATGACGATCTTGTGGTAGCGAAGCTTCTCGATGTTGAACTCGTCGAGGATCCCGGTGCCCATCGCCTGAATGAGGGTGCCGACCTCTTTCGAAGAAATCATCCGGTCGAAGCGGGCGCGCTCCACGTTGAGGATCTTGCCCTTCAGAGGCAGGATCGCCTGAACCTCGCGGTTGCGGCCCTGCTTGGCCGAGCCGCCGGCGCTGTCGCCCTCGACCAGGAACAATTCGCATTTGGCCGGATCCCGCTCCTGGCAGTCGGCGAGCTTGCCGGGGAGGGAGGCGATGTCCATCGCGCCCTTTCGGCGGGTGAGTTCGCGCGCCTTGCGGGCCGCCTCTCGCGCCGCGGCGGCGTCGATGATCTTCTGGACGATCGTCCGGGCGTGCTGCGGATTCTCCTCCAGCCAGTCTGACATCTTGTCCGCCATCAGGCTTTCGAGCGGCTGGCGAACTTCGCTTGAGACCAGCTTGTCCTTGGTCTGCGAGCTGAACTTGGGATCGGGAAGCTTGACCGACACGATGGCCGTCAGCCCTTCGCGCATGTCGTCGCCGGTAAGGCTGACCTTCTCCTTCTTCAGCGCGCCCGACTTCTCCGCATAATTGTTGAGCGTGCGGGTCAGCGCCGCCCGGAAGGCGGCGAGGTGGGTGCCGCCGTCGCGCTGCGGGATGTTGTTCGTGAAGCAGAGGACCTGCTCATAATAGCTATCGTTCCACTCCAGCGCGACTTCGATGCCGATATCGTCGCGCTGCCCGGTGACGGAGATCGGGTCGGGGATCAGCGCCGCCTTGGTCCGGTCGAGGTAGCGCACGAAGGCGGAGATGCCGCCCTCGTAGAACAATTCGACCTGCTTCTCCTCCTCGTGCCGGGCGTCCGTCAGGATGAGACGGACGCCCGAGTTGAGGAAAGCGAGCTCGCGGAAGCGGTGCTCGAGCTTGTCGAAGTCGAACTCGGTGATCTTGAACGTCTCTGGGCTCGGGAGGAAGGTGACGCGGGTGCCCTTCTTGCCCTCCGGCGCCGGGCCGACGACCTTGAGCGGAGCGACCGCGTCGCCGAGGCGGAAGCGCATGTAATGCTCCTCGCCGTCCCGCCAGATGGTGAGGTCGAGCCACTCGCTGAGGGCGTTCACCACCGACACGCCGACTCCATGGAGGCCGCCCGACACCTTGTAGGCATTGTCGTCTGACGTGTTCTCGAACTTACCACCGGCGTGGAGCTGGGTCATGATGACCTCGGCCGCCGAGACGCCTTCCTCGGCATGGATGCCCGTCGGGATGCCGCGGCCATTGTCCTCCACCGAGACGGAGCCGTCGGGGTTCAGCGTCACCAGGATCCGGTCGCAATGGCCCGCCAGCGCCTCGTCGATCGCGTTGTCCGAAACCTCGAACACCATGTGGTGGAGGCCCGATCCATCGTCGGTGTCGCCGATATACATTCCGGGCCGTTTGCGGACCGCGTCGAGGCCCTTCAAAACCTTGATGGAATCGGCGCCGTAGCTGTTTTCGGTGGGGGATGTTGCCATCGGTCAGATATAGCGGCGAAAGGGGCGAAACCCAAGGAAATTGGCGATTCGCGCCTCCTTTTTTCGCAGGTGCAGCAAGGGGCTTCAGGCGGGGGAGACCTGCCCGTCCGCGACGTGCAGCCGGGTGGCCGAAGCGGCAATTCCTGCGAACAGGCCGGGCTCCGTTCCTGTCATCCAGACCTGCCCTCCGCCCGCCTCCAGCCGCTCGAAAAGCGCGGCTCGGCGGCGGGGGTCGAGGTGAGCCGCGACCTCGTCGAGCAGAAGGATGGGCCGCCGCCCCGCTTGCTCCGCCACCAGGTCCGCATGGCCGAGGATGATCGAGAGGAGGAGCGCCTTCTGCTCGCCCGTCGAGCAGAGCGCGGCCGGCTGCCGCTTGCCGAGATGGGTGACAACCAGGTCGGCGCGGTGGGGGCCGGAGAGCGTCCGCCCCGCCGCCGCGTCGCGAGCCCTGCCGCGTGGCAGCTCGGCCGCTAGGTCGTCTTGGCCACCCGCCAGCGCCAAGCCGGCGCGCGCGAACGGCCCTTCCGGCACCTGGGCAAGGGCTTCGTTCAGAGCCGCGACGGTTCGGCCTCTCGCCTCCACCAGCGCCGCCCCATGCTCCGCCATCCGCGCCTCCAGCGCCGTCAGCCAGTCCCGGTCCGGAGCCTCGTCGGCGAGCAGCTTGTTGCGCGCCCGCATGGCCGCCTCGTAGCGGCCGGCATGCACCGCATGCCCCGGCTCCAGCGCCAGCACCAGCCGGTCCAGGAAGCGGCGCCGCCCGCCTGCGCCTTCCTGGAACAGCCGGTCCATGGCGGGCGTCAGCCACAGGACGGACAGCCACTCTGACAGCGAAGTTGCCGAGGCCGCGGCGCCGTTCACCCGCACCTGACGCCGTTCGGGAGCCAATGAGGTGGTCCCGACGCTGATCTCGAGATCCGAAAGACGGGACGCCAGAGCGAACCCGCCAGAGCCCTCGCGATGGGCCATCTCGCTAAGGGCGGCGCCTCTAAGGCCACGGCCTGGAGAGAGGAGGGAGACGGCCTCCAGCACATTCGTCTTGCCGGCCCCGTTTTCACCGGTGAGGACGATCAGCCCGGCTCCAGGCACGATCACGGTGTCCCCATAAGAGCGGAAGTTGGAGAGGGACAGCCGAGTGACGAACACGGGACCTTCTAGCGACCGCCGTAAGCCCACGGCAATGTAGCAGCCCGGCCTCGCCGTGAGTCAGCGCTTCGCCTTCACCTTCCGCCCATCCGCAGCGACGAAGTTCTCAATCGCTTTTGTCATCAGCGCCTCCAGGCGAGCATCGGTCTCCGGGTCGCTCTTATTCATCCATTCGAGTGACGCCTGCTGCACCTGCGGCCCGAGCGACAGGAGGGCCTTACCGGCCGGCGACGCTCCGAAGGCGACAACCTGCTTCTGCTCGTCCTCCGTGAGGCCCCGCGCCATCGTCTCCGCCGCCTCGACCTTGGCCTTGGCGAATCCGGACGCCGAAATGTCGCTGCCGGCTGCTTCCGCGGCAAGCCCGATCGACGGCGCCGCCAGCCCCTCGTTCATCAGTCGGACCATCTTTCGTCCTGTTGGACCTCCCATGAACCCGACGGCATGGTCGATCTGCTGAAGCGTCATCCCGCTGCTGTAGATGTCCGCGAGCTTCGCCCAGTGTTCCGGAAGCTGGGTCTTGAAGTCACGCTCGATTTCCGGCGCAATCGCCCGCCACATGGCTTTCACGATCCCTGGATGCTCGGCCTCCAATTCGGCGACTTCCTGAAGGGCGAGGAGACCCTTCACATATTGAGCCTCCAGCTTCCCCCCGCCGTCGACACTCTCCCGCGGCTCGACGAGCTGTGCGAGCTCGAGCGCCTTCGCCTGCCGAACCGCACGGTCATCGGCTTGGGCGGGAGCCGAAGCGCGAGCGAAGGAAAATCCAGGGGAAAGCAGGAGCGTGACTGCCGTCGCAGCCGTCGCGATCTGCAACATGTTCATAATGCCGACGCTCCTTCGCTCACACCCGCATAGGCATCAGCACGTAGAGTGCCGGCGCCTTGTCGTTCTCGCGAAGCAGTGTCGGAGCGGCCGCGTCGGCGAGGTGCATCTCGAGCGTGTCGCCCTCAATCTGACCGAGGATGTCGAGCAGGTAGCGGGCGTTGAAGCCGATCTCCAAGCCGTCGGCGTTATAGTCACCCGGCACCTCTTCCGCCGCTGTCCCGTTCTCGGGGCTCGTCACGGAAAGGGTCACGCGGTCGCGATCCAGCGCCATCTTCACCGCTCTGGTCTTTTCGCTCGCAATGGTGGCGACGCGGTCGACGCCCTCCTCGAAGCTGCGCGGGTCGATTCGGAGCAGCTTGTCGTTCGCCGTCGGGATGACGCGGCTGTAATCGGGGAAGGTGCCGTCGATCAGCTTGGATGTGAGGATCGCCGTGCCGAGCCCGAAGCGGACCTTGCTCTCCGACAGCGACACCTGGACCGTCCCCTCGACCTCGTCGAGGAGCTTCCTCAACTCGGCGACGCATTTGCGCGGGATGATCACGTCCGGCATGCCCTCAGCCCCGGCCGGCCTCGGCACCGTTACCCGCGCCAGGCGATGGCCGTCCGTCGCCGCCGCCTTCAGCACCGGCTGGGCCTCGTCCGAGACGTGGACGAAGATGCCGTTCAGATAATAGCGCGTCTCTTCGGTTGAGATGGCGAAGCGAGTCTTGTCGATGATCTGGCGAAGCGTCGCCGCCGGAAGCTCAAAGCGGGTGGGAAGCTCCCCTTCCGCGATCACTGGAAAATCGTCCCGCGGAAGAGTGGCGAGGTTGAACCGCGCCCGCCCCGCATTGACCTGCATCTTCCCCTCGGCCGCCGACAGCTCGACCTGGCTTCCCTCCGGAAGCTTGCGGGCGATGTCGAACAAGGTGTGGGCCGACACCGTGGTCGCGCCCGGCTGGGTCACATTAGCCTCTACCGTCTCGTTGATCTGGAGGTCGAGGTCGGTGGCCATCAGCCTCAGCCCGCCGCCTTCCGACGCCTCAATGAGCACGTTCGAGAGGATCGGGATCGTGTTTCGCCGCTCGACCACGGACTGGACGTGGCCGAGGCTCCTAAGAAGCGTGGCCCGTTCGATCGTCGCCTTCATGAAATCCCCCAGCAAAGGTGCTTTGAAAGGAGTATTAGAGCCGCCCGCCGCCCCCCGCTAGAGGGCTCAGCGCGCGCGCACGAAAAAGGGCCGGAGCACGAGGCCCCGGCCCTTCCTTCAGCCTTGCGGCCGTTGGCGCGCTTAGAAGCGGAGGCCCACGCCCACGACGCCCTGATGCTTCTTGAAGCCTTCCTCATAGTCGGAATAACGGTATTCCAGCTTCGCATAGGCACCGGTGCCGAAGCCGAACTGGACGCCGCCGCCGGCGCGAAGGCCGTCGAGGTTTCGGCCCGCTTCGAAGTCTCCGGTCGTGCCGGCAATACCGTCGTCATAATCGATCTTCACGCGGGCATTGGTGTAGCCAGCCTTCGCATAGAGGATCGTGTTACCGCCGATGTTGGAACCGAAGCGGGCGCCGACGTACAGGTCACGTCCGAACTCCGCGCAGAGTTCGTCGGTAGCGACGGTCGCTCCCTTGACGCACTCGTCGGTGTTGGAGTCGCTAGCCTCGGCCTCGATCCCGAAGACGCTGCTGCCGTTCGTCTGGAAATCGTAGCCGAGCCCGACGCCATAGGTTTGGCCGCTCTTATTGTCCTCGGCAACTTCCTGACTCTCATAGCCACCGATGGCCTCGATCCGGAAGCTGGCGGCGGTGCCGGCGTCTTGAGCGAAAGCGGGGGTGGCGGCGGTGCCGGCAACCAGCGCGGCGAGAATGAACTTGCGCATTTTAATCAGAACTCCCTTTTTGAGTGGGTTCGGTTTAGGATGCCGTACCCAGTGCACGTAGCTGTCGCCGGTTTCATTAACCTAACCTAAACTGTAAACATTGTTGCCGGAGTGCCACACCTTGTCTCAGCGGCGTTTTGTCCGGCAGGCTCAAAATTTCGTTTTTATTTTCCTGTGCTTGTCAGCTCCTGCTGCAGCGCAGCAACAGTCCCTCGGAATTTTCGGATTGTGGGGTGTGTTCGCCGAAAAAGGCCGCTGCCACGCCATTTCGCAGCCGCAAAATGAGCGGGGTGCCGGCGGCGGCTATGTGTCTGTCGGCTATTGGGCAAGGCCGACCGTTCGAGGCCAGGTCTACTTTCGTCTGAGCCGCCCCAAGCGAACCGGATCGGCCATCCTCCTGCGCATCGACGAGCGCACCTTCCAGCTGCGCGGCGGCGGAGTCCATGGCTGGGCGTTGGACGCCGAGGCCGACGCCCGGATCGTGTCGGCGATGCGCGTGGGCGTGAGCATGAGCGTTGAATCCCGGGCGGAGGGCGGGGGCGTCATTCGCGACGTCTACCGCCTGCGCGGAGCGGCCACCGCCATCGACGCGGCGGCGATCGCCTGCTCGCAGCAGCGGTAGGATGAAAGGGGCAAGCTGGTTCATCGCACGGCACGGCGAGACCGTCTTCAACGCCGTCGGCCGGATCCAGGGCGACGCGCCGCACACCCCCCTCACCCGCGCCGGCTTCGCCCAGGCGGACGCGATCGGCGCGGCATTGCGCGCGCGGCTCGGGGAGCAACCCGAGCTCACGCTCTGGTCCTCGCCCGCCGGACGTGCGCTCCAGACGCTGGCCCTGATCTGCGAGCATCTCGAGCTCGACTGGCACCAAGCCCGGATCGACCCCCGCCTGAGGGAGATGGAGGTCGGCGAATGGTCCGGCCGCTACTATCGCGACGTCGTGGCCGAGGCGCGAGCAGCAATCGAACCGGGGACGGGGCTGTTCGGGGTCCGCCCGCCCGGCGGCGAAGGCTATGACGAGGTCGCCGCCCGCCTGCAGAACTGGATCGACGAGACGGCCGGCGAAGAGGGGGACCGCTTGATCGTCATGCACGGAATGTCCTCGCGGGTGCTTCGCGGCCTCCTCACCGGCCTTCCATTCAACCCCCCAAGCGGAGCCTCGGTGGCGCCGGGCCTTCCGCAAGGCTCCGTGGTGGAGATCGTGGACGGCAGCGAGAGCGTCCTCGCCCTCGGCCAAGGAAGGGGCGCTTCTTAAGCCCTGGCGAGGTGGGCCTGAACCACCTCGACGAACGCCTCCCCGTAACGCTCCAGCTTCGCCGCCCCGACTCCACTCACGCCCGCGAGGGCGCCGAGGGTCGCCGGCTTCGCCGCCGCCATCTCTCGGAGCGTGCTGTCGTGGAAGATGACGTAGGGCGGCACCCCCGCCTCCTTCGCCAGATCCCTACGCCGAGCTCGAAGCGCCTCGAACAAAGGATCGCCGTCCGGGTTGGCCCCACCCCCGACCCGTGCCCGCCGAGCCCGCTTCGGCGGAACGACCAGCTCCAGCCGCTCCTCGTCCTTAAGGATCGCGCGTGCCGCCGGCCCGAAGGAGAGGCCGCCATATTCGTCCGCCCGAAGCGCGTCGCGCGCGAGCAGCGCCCGAGCCACCGGCTTCATCAGCGCCAGCTCCTCCTCGTTTGCGATGCCGAACACCGACAGCCGGTGATGGCCGAAGCCGTGCACCTTGTCGCTCTCCCGCCCCGCCAGAACGTCGATCAAATGCGCGATCCCGAAGCGCAGCTCGGTTCGGAAGGCGGCCGAAAGGAGCTTCCTCGCCGCCTCCGTCGCATCGACCGTCGAGGGCGGCGCCAGGCAATTGTCGCAATTGCCGCAGCGTTCGGGCGGCTCCTCTCCGAAATGGCGGAGCAGAAGCGCGCGGCGGCAACCGCTCGCCTCCACCAGCGCCGCAAGCGCATTCAGCCGCTGCCGCTCCCCCGCCCGCCTTTCCTCCGGAACCTCGGTCTCGATCCGCCGCCGAGCCCGCGCGAAATCCTCCGCGCCCCAGAACAGCCAGGCCTCGGCAGGGTCGCCGTCGCGCCCGGCCCGGCCGGTCTCCTGGTAATAAGCCTCGATCGACTTGGGCAGACCCGCATGGGCGACGAAGCGAACGTCCGGCTTGTCGATCCCCATGCCGAACGCGATGGTCGCGACCATCACCATGTCCTCGGACGCGACGAACGCCTGCTGGTTGCGCGCCCGCACCTGCGGCTCCAATCCGGCATGATAGGCAAGCGCCCGCCGCCCGCCCGAGCCGAGCTGCTCGGCCAGCCGCTCCGCCTTGTCTCGGCTCGGGACATAGACGATCCCGGAGCCCCGCTGGTCGCCAAGCAGCGCCTTGAGCTGCGCCGACACCCCGTCGCGGGGTCGCACCTGATAGCGGATGTTGGGCCGGTCGAAGCCGGCGAGGATCAGCCCTTCTTCCGGAATCCCAAGCTGGACGAGGATGTCGGCCCGGGTCTGCCGGTCCGCGGTCGCGGTGAGCGCCAGCCGCGGAACGTCGGCGAAGCGGTCGAGCAGCGGCCTCAGCAGCCGATAGTCCGGGCGAAAGTCGTGCCCCCACTCGGAGACGCAATGCGCCTCGTCGATCGCGATCAGCGACAGCTTCGCCTGCGCGAGAAGATTTCGAAACCCCTCCCCCGTCGCCCGCTCCGGCGCGACGTAGAGGAGGTCGAGCTCGCCCCTTCTCAGGCGCGCCACCGTCTCCTCCCGATTGTCATCCGCCGAGGTCAGCGCTGCGGCGCGGATCCCGAAGCCGTCGGCCGAGCGTATTTGGTCGTGCATCAGCGCGATCAGTGGCGAGATCACCAGAGCTGTCCCAGGCCTCGCCAGGGCGGGCACCTGGTAGCAGAGCGACTTCCCCGCCCCCGTCGGCATCACCGCCAGGGTGCGCTCGCCGCGCATCACCCGGTCCACCACCTGCCGCTGCACGCCACGGAAATCGGAAAAGCCGAAGGTGGTGCGGAGGATTTCGAGTGGGTCGGTCACGGCCCGATCCTAGCTGCCGCCCTCGCCGCGCGCTACTCCGCCGCTTCGGCTTCCTCCGCCTCGCGTTCGGTTTGCTGACGCTGCCACATCTCCGCATAGAGGCCGCCTTGCCTCAGCAGCTCGGCGTGGGCGCCGCCCTCGGCGACCCGGCCCTCGTTCAGGACGACGATCTGGTCCGCGTCCACCACGGTCGAGAGGCGGTGGGCGATGACAATGGTGGTTCGGCGGGCGGTGACGCTGCTCAACGTCTCCTGGATCGACGCCTCAGTCCGGCTGTCGAGGGCGCTCGTCGCTTCATCGAGGATCAGGATCGGCGGGTCCTTGAGGAAGGTTCGGGCAATCGCGACCCTCTGCTTCTCCCCGCCCGAAAGCTTGAGGCCCCGCTCCCCCACTTCGGAGGAATAGCCGGCGGGGAGGCTCGCTACGAAATCGTGGATCGCGGCGGCGCGCGCGGCCCCCTCTATCTCCGGCTGGCTCGCGCCGGCGCGGCCGTAGCCGATATTGTAGCCGATCGTGTCGTTGAAAAGCACCGTGTCCTGAGGGACGATCCCGATCGCCGAGCGAAGGCTCGCCTGGGCGACCTCCTTGATGTCCTGCCCGTCGATCGTGATCCGCCCCTCCTGCGGGTCGTAGAAGCGGAAGAGGAGGCGCGAGAGGGTTGACTTGCCCGCGCCCGAGGGGCCGACCACCGCCACCGTTGTTCCCGGCCGAACGTCGAGGTCGACGCCCTTCAGGATCGGCCGTTCGGGATCGTAGGCGAAGGCGACGTTCTCGAAGCGGACATGGCCCGCTTTCACCTGGAGCTGGGCCGCGCCGGGCGGGTCGGTGACCTCACGCGGAGTGTCGAGGATCGCGAACATCGCCTCCATGTCCACCAGCCCCTGGCGGATGGTGCGATAGACCCAGCCGAGCATGTCGAGCGGACGGAAGAGCTGGGCGAGGAGCGTGTTGACCAGCACCACGTCGCCGGTGGTGAACCAGCCCTTGCTCCACCCCCAGACCGTATAGGCCATCGCTCCGGCCATCATGAGGTTGGTAATCAGCGACTGGCCGATGTTGAGCAAAGCGAGCGAAGTCTCGTTCTTCACCGCCCGCTCGTTGAGGCCTCGAAGCGCGTCGCTGTAACGGCGGGTCTCCGCGTCCTCCGCCCCGAAATATTTCACCGTCTCGTAGTTGAGCAGCGAATCCACCGCCCGCGCGACTGTGCGGTTGTCGAGGTCGTTGATCTCCCGCTGGAGGCGCGAGCGCCATTCCGTCACCCAGCGGGTGAAGGCGACATAAGCGACGACCATCACGAGGGTCGCGGCGACGAGCCCCGCCCCGAACTTCACTCCGAAGATGACGCAGATGACGAGCAGTTCGATCGCCGTCGGAGCGATGTTGAAGAGGAGAAAGTAGAGCATCATGTCGATGCTCTTGATCCCCCGCTCGACGATCTTGGTGAGCGCCCCCGTCCGCCGCTCGAGGTGGAAGCGAAGCGACAAATCGTGGATGTGCCGGAAGACGCGCTCGGCGAAGCGCCGCGCGGCGTCGAGCCCGACCCGCTCGAAGATCGCGTTCCTGACGTTCTCGAACAGGATTCCGGCGAAGCGGGCACCGGCGTAGGCAACCACCAAGGCCATGGCGAGGCCGGCCGCCGCCTCCATTCCGGGAGTCATCCGGTCGATCGCCGCCTTGTAGACGAAGCCGGTGGAGAGCGAGACGCCCTTGGCGACGAGGACGAGGAAAACAGCGATTACGACCCGGGCGCGAAGCCGCGGCTGGCCCTTCGGCCACAGGAAGGGGAGGAAGCGCAGCAGCGCCCCCCAGCCGAGCTTCTCGGTCTTCTCGCTGTCCTCGGCCGCCTGCATCACCGCCTAAGTAGGGATGCGTATGGCGGCGACCAAGCTACGGATGCGAAACCATTGGAACAAGCCAGAAGAGCCAAGGGTTTAGTCGCACATGGAGCCGATCTATTTCATCATCGCCATCCTGGGCTGCGGCGAGGCCGAGGCCTCTTGCGAGGCGGTGAAGACGCTCGAGACCCGCTACGAGAGCCAGGCCGCCTGCAGCGCGGCGACCGAGGCTGCGGTAACGCGCAACAGCGACGTGGATTTCCCGGTGGTGGTGGCCCAGTGCGTCGCCGCCGGCTCGCCTCCCGCCCGGCTGACGCCGAACGAAGTGCTGCTGCCCGAGCCGAAGCCCTCGGCCTCGCGCCGCACCTGAGCGGACTTTTCGTTAACCAAAGGAGCAAGCCGGCTGCCCGGCCGTTCAGCGCTCGCGGAGGAACGCGATGAATCGGTTGTGGCTGTTCGTGCCTGTCTCTCTCCTGGTGCTCGGAAGCGCCGCGCCTCCGCCCTTGAGATCCGCTGCGCCGGCGCCCCGCGTTGAGGCTGCACCGGATTTCGACCACCTCTTCGCACTTTCGGCCGGAGAAGCGCTTCCTCCGGTCGCTCCGGCGCCGGCCTCGCCCGTAGAGGTCGCCCAGGCTCCGCCCCCGCCCAAGCCGCCGAAGGTGAAGAAAGACGCTGCCTCCCAATGGGCGCCGAAGCGCGACGGCATAGAGGTCGTGGTCAGCATTCCGCAGCAAAAGGCCTATGTGTTCGAAGGCGGTCGCCTCGTGGCGAGCTCCCCCGTCTCGACCGGAAAGCGCGGCCACGAGACTCCGGCGGGCACCTTCCGGATCCTCCAGAAGAAGGTCCATCACCGCTCCAGCAAGTACGACAACGCGCCGATGCCCTACATGCAGCGGCTCACCAACTACGGCATCGCCCTCCACGCGGGCGCCCTGCCCGGCTATCCCGCTTCCCACGGCTGCATCCGCCTGCCGCGAAGCTTCGCCAGGAAGCTGTACAACATGACCGACATGGGCACTCGCGTCGTCGTGACGAAGACGGCGCTCGCCGCGACGGAGCTTCGCCCCCGCCGAAAGCCGGAACCCGCCTCAAGGGCGGCGGTTAACCTCAGGAACCCCACCAGGAAGGCTGTATGAGCAAGAACCTCCACAACCCCGACTCCACCGATCAGGCGCTCAACCAGAACAACCAGATGTCGGACGATCCCGGTGACGGCAGCCGCAAGTCCTTCACCACCGGCAAGGACGGCAACACCCCGGCCGAGAAACCGCCGGAGCAGGACGAGCAAGACCAGTCGACCATCGAAGCCTTCGGCGAGGAAGGCGCGGGCATCGCCGCCAAGGAATGAGGCGATGAGCGACACCCAGATTCTGGGCATGGTGCATGAGGACGACCTGCCCGGCCACGAAAGCCGGATGAAGGACAAGCCGGAGTGGGAGCCCCGCTACCCGGGCTCCGGGCGCCTAGAAGGCAAGGTGGCTTTGATCACCGGTGCCGATAGCGGCATCGGCCGAGCCGTCGCCGCCCTCTATGCCCGTGAGGGCGCGGACGTCGCCATCCTGTACCTTTGCGAGCATGACGACGCGGCGGAGACGAAGCGGATCGTCGAGGCCGAAGGGCGGCGGGCGATCGCGATCCCCGGCGACGTCGGCGACAAGGACTTCTGCGAGCGTGCCGTCGCTCAGACGATCGAAGCGTTCGGAAAGCTCGACATCCTCGTCAACAACGCCGCCGAGCAGCACCCTGACGAGGACATTCGAGACATCACCGAGGAGCAGCTGAAGCGCACCTTCCAGACCAACATCTTCGGCTATTTCTTCATGGTCCAGGCGGCCCGCCCGCACCTCAAGAAGGGCGCGGCGATCATCAACTGCACGTCGGTCACCACCTACAAGGGGTCCGAAGCGCTTCTCGACTACAGCTCGACCAAGGGCGCAATCGTCGCCTTCACCTATTCGCTGAGCCAGAACCTCATCAAGGACGGCATCCGGGTGAACGGCGTCGCGCCGGGTCCGATCTGGACTCCGCTCAACCCGTTCGGAGGCCAGCCTCCGGAGAAGATCCCCGATTTCGGCAAGGATACGCCGATGGGCCGCCCGGGCCAGCCCAATGAGGTTGCGCCGAGCTTCCTGTTCCTCGCCTGCGAGGATTCAAGCTACATGGCGGGCCAGGTCCTCCACCCCAATGGAGGCACGGTCATCAACGGCTAGAGGTCGGTGCGCTCGAAGACGGCGCGGGCCTCGATCCGGTCTGCAAGCATCGACCGATGGCAGTCCGGCGCGTCGCGCTCGTAGCAGAGCAAAGCCGCCCGCCGCTCCGACGCTTCCGCCACCGCCTGGACCAGCGCCAGCTCCGCCTCGGGCGTCTCCAGCTGCCCGGCATAGATACGCCGCATCTCCTCCGTCCGCCCCGCCCGCGCCGCCTCTCGGCCGGCGGCGGGGGTGCCCAGCGCACGCAGGTGGAGATAGTCGATCCCCCGCTCCCGAAGCCCCGCGGCGAGCGCGGTCTTGGAGAAGCCGGGACGGCGCGAGGCCGCGATCGCTCGGATGTCGAGCACCAGCTCCACGCCTGCTGAGGCGAGCTCGTCGAGGAACTCGGCCTGCGTCTTGCCCTCGTAGCCGATGGTAAAAAGAGGCTGCATCGCGCCCTCCCTAGCGCAAAGCTTCCCTTCGCCGCCACCAGCGGCTATGGCGGCGCGATTTTTCAGCCGGTTTCAATGAGGGTAAATGGCCAAGGAAGAGCTTCTCGAAATGCGCGGGCAGGTGGTCGAGCTGCTGCCCAACGCCATGTTCCGCGTCCGCCTCGAGAATGATCACGAGATCCTGGGCCATACGGCGGGGAAGATGCGGAAGAACCGCATCCGCGTTCTGGTCGGCGACGAAGTGCTGGTGGAGCTGACGCCTTACGACCTTACCAAGGGTCGGATCACCTACCGATTCAAATAGGCGCCGCGCCCGTGCGGCTCGTCTTGGCCTCCGCAAGCCCGCGCCGACTGGAGCTGCTCGGTCGGCTGGGAGTGATTCCGGACGCCATTGTCCCGGCCGACATCGACGAGACTCCCCGAAACGGCGAGCTTCCGCACCTTTACGCCTCCCGAATGGCGGCGGAGAAAGCCGCGGCGGTGACGGACGAGGGGATCGTGCTCGCGGCCGACACGGTGGTGGCCGCGGGTCGCCGAATCCTGCCCAAGGCGGAGAGCGAGGAGGACGCGCGCTGGTGCCTCGATCTGCTTTCCGGACGGCGGCATCGCGTCCACTCGGCGGTGGCGGTGCGGGCGCCGGACGGGCCGACACGGGTCCGGCTCTCGACCAGCATCGTGACCTTCAAGCGCCTCTCGGCCGAGGAGACGGAAGCCTATCTTGAAAGCGGCGAGTGGCGGGGAAAGGCCGGCGGCTATGCCATCCAGGGCCGCGCCGAAGCTTTGGTCCGCTTCCTTTCGGGGAGCCATTCCGGAGTGATGGGCCTGCCGCTCTACGAGACTCGGACCCTGCTGCGCTCGGCGGGCTATAAGATTGGCTGAGTGGCTCTACGAGGAGGGGATCGGCGAGAACCGGGCGATCCTCCTGGAGGGCGGGGAGATCATCGAAGCGGCGATGGAGCTTCCGGGGGAAGTGCGTGCCGGAGCCGTGGTGGCCGGAAGGCTGGTCAAGATCCTGGTCACCGCCCGGCGCGGCATCGTCGAGCATGGGGGCGGGGAAGCCCTACTCGAACCGCTGCCGCGCGAGCTGACCCAGGGGCAGGCTCTGCGGGTTGAGATCGTGCGGGAGGCGGTGCCCGAGAAGGGGCGGCCGAAGCTCGCTCGTTGCCGGGTTAGCGACGCTTCCGAGCGGGCGGGGCCAAGCCTGCGCGAGCGGCTCCCGCAGGCCCGGCTGCACTCGCCGCGGGGCCGAGACCGTTTCGAGGAGGCTGCATGGTCGGAGCGGCTCGAGGAGGCGATGACGGGGGAGGTCGCCTTTCCCGGCGGAGCGCTGCGGATGAGCGTCACTCCGGCCATGACCCTGTTCGACGTCGACGGCGCCCTGCCCCCTGGGGAGCTGGCCGTTGCGGGGGCGGAAGCGGCGGCGCGAGCGATCCGGCGCTTCGGGATCGGCGGCTCGATCGGCATCGACCTTCCGACCCTTCCGAAGGCGGAGCGCCACCTTCCCGCCGCGGCCCTCGACGCCCTGCTTCCGCAGCCCTTCGAGCGGACCGGCGTCAACGGCTTCGGCTTCCTTCAGCTGGTGAGACGGCGCGAGCGGCCTTCGCTCCCCGAGCTTCTTCAGGCGGACCCAGTGGCGGCGGCCGCACGGGGCTTGCTCCGGCGAGCGGAGTGGACGGGCGGAATCGGGCCGCGCACCCTCCACGCCGCGCCGGCGGTCGTCGCACGCCTCGAAGGCGAGCCGGACTGGGTGGCGGAGCTCGAACGGCGCATCGGCGCCCCCGTCGCCTTGCGGGCGGAGCCGGGCCTCGCCATATCCGGCGGCCATGTCCACGCCCAGCAAGCCTGACCGCCGCAAGGGCTGCCCGCTTTGCGGCAAGCCTGCGAGCGCCGAGCACGCCCCCTTCTGCAGCCGGGGATGCCGGGACCGGGACCTTCTGAACTGGCTCGGCGACAGCTATCGGGTGCCCGGCCCGCCTGCCGGGGAAATCCCCGAAGGTGGGCTGGACAGCGAAGGCTGAGCCCCCCTATAGGCGCTCGTCCTTCCGCTCGCCGGAATGCCCAGGTAGCTCAGTTGGTAGAGCACGTGACTGAAAATCACGGTGTCGGCGGTTCGATCCCGTCCCTGGGCACCATCTCTTCGGCAGCCATTCCCCTCATCCCGTCAATGCTCTAGCGCGAGCGCGTGACGCGTCCCGCTTATCTGAACGCCGTCGGCACGGCCGTGCCGGCTCACGACATCCACGGCGCCTTTATCCGCTGGGCCGAGGCCCGGCTGACAAACGAGCGGGAGAGGGCGCTGTTCAGGCGAATGGCGGAGCGCTCGGGGATCGGCCACCGCTGGTCGGTGCTCGAGCCGACCGCCGACGGCGGGTCTCCGGTGGACAGCGGCGGCTTCTACCATGCGCAGCTCCCGACCACCGCCGCGCGGATGGCGATCTATGCGGAGGAAGCGCCGAAGCTGGCGCTGGCGGCGATACGGAAGCTGGCCGAGCGCGAGCCGCTTTCCGGGATCACCCATCTCGTCGTCGCGAGCTGCACCGGGTTCGTGGCTCCGGGGATCGACCAGATCATCGCCGCCGAGCTCGGCCTCGGCGGGCAAGTGGAGCGAACCCTTGTCGGCTTCATGGGCTGCTATGCGGCCGTGTCCTCGCTTCGGCTGGCGCACCACATGGTCCGCTCCGAGGCCGAGGCGCGAGTGCTGGTGGTGACGGTGGAGCTTTCCACCTTGCACCTCCAGTACGAGACGGAGCTTGAGCGGCTGCTCGCGGCGCTCCAGTTCGGCGACGGGGCCTCCGCAGCTTTGGTGACGGCGGAGCCGCGCGGCTTTGCCCTGTCCCGCCCGTTCGCCGCGACGCTGCCGGATTCGAACCGCCTCATCCAATGGGGGGTCGGCGATCACGGCTTCGTGATGGAGCTTTCCGGAGAAGTGCCGGGGCGGATCGCCGAGGCGCTGCGGGATCCGGACTTCCGCGTGGCGGTGCTGCGCGGAGAGGCGGCGGACGCCTTCGATTGCTGGGCGGTGCATGCCGGCGGCCGCTCGGTCCTGGACGCGGTCGAGCACGGGCTCGGCCTGTCGCCCGAGGCGCTTGCGGAGTCGCGCGACGTGCTTGCCCGCTACGGCAACATGTCCTCCTCCACCCTGCCCTTCGTGCTCGAGACGCTGCTGGGCCACCCGGAGCGGCGGCGCGGCGTGGCGCTGGCCTTCGGCCCGGGCCTCGCGGCGGAGGGCTTCGCGTTCGAGCGGGCGCCATGACGACGCTCGCCCGCCGCCGGGACGAGGAGCAGATGGACGATCTCGCTCTCGACCCCGCCGTCTACGACGCCGTGCTCCGGGACCTGGGCAGGGTCAATCGCTGGACCTTCGCCGCACGCCCCACCCTCGCCTTCCTCGCCCGAGCGACAAAGGGGGCGGAGCGGTTCAGCCTGCTCGACGTCGGCTTCGGCGACGGGGGGATGCTTCGGGCGGTGGCTCGATGGACCTCGCGAAAAGGCATGCAGGCGCAGCTGACCGGCATCGACCTCAACCCCAAGAGCGCGGCGGTGGCGCGGGCGCTGACTCCCACGGGGGCGGCCATCGACTATCGCACCGGCGACTATCGCGACCTCGGCCGCTTCGACATCGTGATCAGCAGCCTTGTCGCGCACCACATGTCGGGCGAGCAGCTGCGAGATTTCTTGTGCTGGATGGAGGCGAACGCCGAGCGGGGCTGGCTGGTGAACGACCTTCACCGCCACCTTTTCCCCTATCACGGCTACCCGCTCCTCGCCCGGCTGCTGGGAGTGCACCGCATCGTCCGCGAGGACGGACAGCTTTCCATCGCCCGCGCCTTCACGCCGAACGACTGGCGGGAGATTCTTCTGGACGCGGGCATCCCCGCCGACGCCGTGCAAGTGAAGCGTTATTTCCCATTCCGGCTATGCGTCGAACGGCTGCGCTGATCGTCGGCGGCGGGCCGGCCGGATCGGCGGCGGCGATCTCGCTCGCCCGCGCGGGGGTGGAGGCGGAGATCGTCGAGCGGAGCGATGGGCCGCGCGACATGGTGTGCGGCGGCTTCCTCGGCTGGGACGCGCTGGCAGTGCTGCAGCGGCTCGGCCTCGATCCGGTCGCGCTGGGAGCGAGACCGATAAGGCGGCTTCGGCTGGTGTCGGAGAAACGGACCATCGAAGTGCCGCTTCCCCGGCTCGCGGCCGGGCTCAGCCGGCGCACCCTCGACGAAGCGCTGCTGCGGGCCGCCTCGGCGGCGGGCGCAAGCGTGACGAGGGGCAAAGCGGTTCGGGCGGCGGAGCCGGAGCTGAGGCGCGTTCGGCTGGACGACGACGAGGAGATCGAGGGCAAGAGGCTGATCCTGGCGACGGGGAAGCACGAACTTCGCGGCGCGGCGCGGCCGGTCGATATCTCGCTGGAGCCGATCGGGCTTCGGACGGCGCTGCGGCCGAGCCCGGCGCTCGCACGGGCGCTGGAGGAGGTGATCGAGCTTCACCTCTATGACGGCGGCTATGCCGGCCTCCTGCTGCAGGAGGACGGCAATGTGAACCTCTGCCTCTCCGCCTCGCGCGGCCGTCTCAAGGAGGCGGGCGGGGTCGATCCGCTCGTCGCCCGGCTAGGCGCGGAGCGGCCGGCCCTCGCCGCCCGCCTGAATGAGGGCAGCCCGGGGGAATGGAGCGCCGTCTCCGGCGTGCCGTATGGCTGGCGGGCGAGCGAAACGTTGGACGGCGTGTACCGAGTCGGCGACCAGGCGGCGGTGATCGCTTCGATTGCGGGAGACGGGATCGCCATCGCGCTGGAGAGCGGAAGCGCCGCCGGACGCGCCATCGGGCGGGGGAAGAGCGCCCCCGACTTCCAGCGCGAATGGGCGCGTCGGGCGTGGCGGCCGATCGCGGCGGCCGAGGCTCTGCGCGGCTATGCCGAGCGGCCGGGTCCGCGCGATGCGCTCCTTGCCCTCTTCCACTGGTTTCCCGGCCTCGCGCCGCTGGCGGCACGGCTGACGCGTATCGCCTAATATTGCTTGCGGTAGCGGACGTTGACGTTGCTTCCGCCGGCCGAGGTCGAGAACTGGCTGAGGACGCTCAGCGCCTTCGACAGCGCCACCTCGATCTGGGTCGCGGTGAAGCCGCGGGCGTCGGTGATGATCTCCAGATAGATGTCGTTGGAGAGGTAGAAGCCGGCCGCGATGGCGGTGCCGCGACCCGTCGTATCGTCCGCGCCGAGGATCCGAAGCCGGTCGAAGCCGCCGGCCGAGCGAAGCTTTCCGAGCGGATTGAGGCCGCCGCCGCCGCCCCTCAGCGCGTTGAGCGAGGAAGCGAGCTGGACCGCCTGCAGCGCGGAGATCTCACTGACGGAGCCGCCGAACAGGATCCGCGCCATGATCTCGTCCTGCGGCAGGCCCGGCTGGGAGGTGAAGGCGATCTGCGGGTTGTTGGCGCTGCCCGAGACGTTGATGTTCACCTGCACGTCGCGGATGTCGGCGCTTGCGACGAGGTCGATGCGCGGGTTGGGCGGCCGGGCGCCGGTGAAGGCGATATGGCCGCGCGTCACTTCGAAACGCTGGCCGCTGAAGCTGTACGTGCCGCGGATCACGTCCGCCTCACCCACGATCGACGGGGTGGCGGTGGTGCCCTGGACGCGCAGGTCGGCGCTCCATTCCGATTCGAGGCCCATGCCCGCGATGAACAGCCGGTTGTCGGCGCGAAGCCGCAGGTCGAGCTTCCAGATGCTGGGCGTGCCTTCCGCCTGTTGCACTCCCCCTGGCGGCGGCAGCGGCTCGCCCTTGCGCCGGACGCCGGCGAGCTCGACCACCTGGGCGGCGCCCTGGCGGATGATCTGGTAGCGGACCTCGGGGAGCGTCAGGTCGCCAGAGATGAGGGCGCCGTTCTGGCGGCTGTTTGCGATCGCCAGCTGGCCGGTCAGCGTCGCTCCGAGATTGTCGCTTCGGGCGAGCTGGGCCTGGTTGAGGTTCAGGCGGATGTCCATCGGATAGCCGGCCGCCGAGGCGAAGCCGACCCGGCCGCTCCCTTCGATCGTGCCCCTTCCGGCGCGGCCGGCGAGCCGGACGATCTCAAGCTCCGAACTGGTGAAGCGGCCCTGAAGAGCGAGATTGCTGATCCGCGTGCCGTACGTCTCGTGGACATAGGTGAGGTTGTTCGCGCGGATGATCCCGGCGAGCTGCGGGGTGGCGACCCGCCCGCTGAAGTCGGCCGCGACTCCGATCGGCCCGGAGAGCTGTTGGTCGCCGATCCCGGTCATCGACCAGAGCACTTCGGCCGGGCCGTTATAGCGGATACCGCCCGCAAGCGGCGCCGCCATGAGCCGCTCCATCCAGCCGCCGGCGCCGGGGCCGACCGGCTGAAGCCGCGCCTGAGCCCGGCCGACGATGGCGCCGCCGCGGCGAATGACGGCGGCGAGCGAGCCGCCTTCCGGCCGGAGCTGGCCGGCAAGGGCCATATCGACGGGCGGGGAGCGGAGGGCGATTCCGGTGCGGGTGAAGCCGGCGATGTTGAGGCGCGCGTCCGCCCTCGGGAAGCTGTCCCCCGCAAGCTGAGCGAAGTCGAGGCTTCCAGTCGCCCGGCCGCCAAGGCCGATGCCGGGCGAGAAGGCGTTGAGGATCGCGATGTCGAAATCGGTCATCCGGGTCTGGAGGACCATGTCGCGGCCGAAGCGGCCGGCGACGAGAAGATTGCCCTGCGGAAGGACGAGCTGGGTCGGCGAGAGCTGCCAGCCCGTGGCGATTTTGCGCACCTCGGCGGGACGGGCGAGGCGGAAGGGGATCCGGTTCACCTGCCCCTGGGCGGCGGCGCGGATCACGTCGGGAGTGAGGGCGGCATTGATCCCGACCCGGAACGGAACTCCGCTGGTGCCTTCGGCGAAGGCCTGGGCGGTGCCGCTGCCGCCGCGATAATCCGCCTTCACCCGCCCGCGGGCGAGGAAGAAGTTGCGGCTTCGGACGCCCGCCAGCTGGGCGTCGCCGACGATATGCGGAGCGTCCGGATAGAGGATGACGCTCGCCTGGACGATCCCGCGCTGGATCAGGATCGGGTTCTCGCCGGGGATGGTGGCGCCGTTCGCCGTCGCGTTGATGTCGGCGCGCTGGTAGCGGCCGGCGGCGGCGAGCTGAATGGTCCCCTGCATGCCCTCGCCGGTCATGGAAAGGGTGCCGGAGAAAGGCCCGGCCCGGGTCTGCTGAACCCGGCCCGCGAAGGTCATGCCCGCGAAGGTCAGCCTGCGGATGTCGATCGTCATCGGCCCCCGGCCGGACAGGATGGTCACGTCGGCGGCGAAGGGGCCGTAGGCGGACTGGCCGGTGGCGGTGATCGCATAGCCCGCGGCGGTCGCGCGGATGTTGGCGCTAACGTCGCGCAGGCCGAAGCCGAAGCCGGGACTGGCGGCGCGGAGCTGGATCTGCGGCCGGGCCGAGCTTCCCGTCACCACCACCGCGATCGGGCCGTAGGCGCGGGAGACGCCCGCGGCGCGGATGGCGATCCGTCCGTCGGGCCAGATGGTGCCGCTGCCGGAGGTGATCCGAAGGCCCGGCGAGGTGAGGCGCACATTGTCCAGCCGGATGACGCCGGAGGGGTCCATCCGGACGTTCGCCGCGGCGTTGGCATTGCCTTCGAGGAAGCCCGCCGCCGTCGCATTGTCGATCCGGCGAGTGCGTATGGCGACCCGGCCGTTGAGGCCGAAGCCGGCGGCCTGGGTCACCACGTCCATGTCGGTGGTAATGTCGAGGAGGCCGATGCCTTCCATATGGTAGTTGTTGACCGTGCCCTGGATGCCGGCGCGGTATTGGCCCTTGGCGAGGTCCGCGGCGAGGGCGATTGTGGCATTCAGCCGGTCGGAGCGGACCTTGAGATCGTCGGAGACCAAGCGGGTGCCGCTGATGTTGACGGTGCCG
Organism: Allosphingosinicella sp.; assembly: GCA_036398895.1. GTDB lineage: Bacteria > Pseudomonadota > Alphaproteobacteria > Sphingomonadales > Sphingomonadaceae > Allosphingosinicella. The sequence continues at coordinate 22,232 of DASWOC010000008.1, forward strand.
TTCACCGCGACGTTGGTGAGCAGGCTTCCGAGCGACGGGTCGAGCCCCGAGACGCGCCGGGCGGTGGCCCGCACCGGGATCCGGATCCGGTCGGTGTCCACCTTCGCCCGGCCTCGGGCCCGGAGCAGCTCGATGGTCGTGTCGTTGAAGGTGAGCGAGCGGGCGCTGAGGTCGTAGGCGGCGAAGGGCGTCGCGAAGGCGCCGTTCAGAACCATCGCCAGCTTCACCTCGGTGCCGTCGATATTGGGGCCGAGCACGCGCGGGCGGGAGAGGCGAGTCGCGACGGCGAAATTCTCAAACTGGTTGCGGCCGAGATCGACGATGCCGTTCGCCACCACCGCCAGCGAGGCGGAGTTGAGCCTGATCCGGGCGTCGGCGCGCCGCTGGTTCCACTTCGCGGTGGCGTTCACCTGGACGAGCGGGGTCAGCAGGTTGCGCGCGAGGCCGGGCGCCATCAGCAGCCCGGGATTGACCGGGCCGTCGAGGCTGATCGTCCCGTCGCGGGCGCCGATCGTCACATTGGCGAAATTCTTGCCGCCGAGCATCGCCCGGGCCTTGCCCTGCCAATTGTTCCAGGTTCCCCGGCCGCCGATCGTCGCGAGGATCGGCTGGTTGATCCCGGTCAGCTTGGCGACAAAGCCGTTCCCCGGCGCATCGATCCGGACTCCAAGCGCAAGGCGGTTGGCCTCCGGAACCGCGTCGAGGCGGAGGGTGAGCTTGTCGCCTCCCGGGAGGTTGCGACCTGCGATTGCGCCGACGTCGAGCGCCACCTGGGCGCGGCCGTCGTCAATCCTCGCCCCGCCGCTGAGCGTCAGAAGGTGCCGGTGCCCGGTGACGGGCGGATCGACCAGGATTCGGCCGACCTCCAACCTGCCAATATCCACGTCGATATCGGGAAGGAGCGGCGCGTTCGGGTCGCCGGGCTTGAGCTCCGGAAGCCGCATCAGTCGGGCGCGGGGTATCTCCAGCCGCTTGATGTCGATCTGGTTGCGGAAATAGGAGAAGGGGCGCCAGTCCAAAGTCGCCTCGGGCGCGTAGAAGAAGAGGCCCTTCGGGTCCTTGAGCTGAAGGTCGTGTATCTTGAGCTCGCCGAACAGTGAACCTTCGATCCTGCCGACGTCGATGTCGAGGCCGGAGGCGGTTTCGAGATTGTTGATCTGACGGACGACGTAGCGGCGCCCGAGGTCGCTGTTCAGCCAGACGAAAAAGGCGAGGATCAGCACGATGATGCCGATGACGCCGATGCCGCTCCACTTGGCGGCGGTTCGGGCGCGTTGCCGGCCGCGGTGGATGGGAGGCGCAGCGGTCGCCATCAGAAGGCCTGGCCGATGGAGACGTAGACGGCGAAGCGGCCCTCGCCCTTGCGCCGGCCGAGCGGCATGGCGATGTCGGCCCTCAGCGGCCCGAAATTCGTGTAGAGCCGCCCGCCGACACCGACTCCGAAGCGCATGTCGTTGAGCCGCGGAGTCTGGCTCTCATAGACCTGCCCCGCATCAACGAAGCCGACGACTCCGTAATTTCCGAAGCGGTAGCGGGCTTCCATCGCGAACTCGACGAGGCTTCGCCCGCCGGTGGGGACAGAGAGGGTCGGCTTGTCCTTCTCCTTGGGATTGTTCGGATCGAAGTCCGGGTTGGCTATGTCGATGCGCGGCCCCAGCTCCTGGAAGCCGAAGCCCCGCACCGATCCGCCGCCGCCGGCATAGAGCCGGCGCGACGGCGCCAGCTCCGAAAGCTCGGCGCCGTAGATGGATCCGACCCGCCCGCGCCCGGCGATGACGATATTCTCCTTCACCGGATAATAAGCGCTGCCGTCGAAGATGTTGCGGATGTAGGGCTGGGTGGGCTCGCGAAGCGAGGTCTCGGGATTGACGAAAGCCTTGAGCCGGAAGCCTTCGGTCGGGTCGAGCAGGCTGTTCGACGCGTCGTAGCCGATCTGCCCGCTCACCCCGGCGAGGAAGAAGGTGTCCGCAAGCGAGATGCGCGGGAAGCCGGACTGCGCCTCGTTGGTGGCGATGAGCTCGCCGCCATAGGCCCACGTCCACTTCTTGTGCCAGATCGGCGTCGATTCCCGCGAGACGAGGCCATTGAGCCGGACCGTGTAGCCCTTGAAGGCCGCGAAGTCGCGGCGGCCCGCCTCCGCCTGAAGCAGCACGGTGCGGTCGCGCTTACCGGCATTCATCCGCCGGAAGGTGCCGCGCAGAAGCTGCTCCTTCGTCCCGGCGATCGCCGTTGCCCGAAGCGCGCCTTCCGGCGGGAAGAAATTGCGATGCTCCCAAGTCCCTTCGAGGCGCAGGCCCTCGCCGGTGCTGAAGCCGGCCGAAGCGGCCAGCGAGCGCGCCGGCCCCGCATCCTGCTTGACGAGGATGTTCACATATTCGGTGCCGTCCTCCGCCTTTTCGCCGGTGCGCACCGGCTCCGCCGAGACGGTGGTGAAAAGGTTCGTGGCGATCATCGCCTCGCGAAGGTCGTCCACCTTGCGGCTGTCGTAGAGCTCGCCGCGCTTAAAGCGTGAGAGGACTCCGACATGCTTAGCACCGAAGGCGAGATCGCCCTCCGTCGTGAAGCCGGCGAAGCGCGAGCGCGGGCCCGGGTCGAGCGGAAGCGTGTAGTCGCCGTTGCGGGTGTCCGGATCGAGCAGGATGTCGCGAAGGCCGACGTCCGCGAATGGATAGCCCTGCTGCGGGAGGCGGAGCCGGACGTTTGCCTCGGCCGCCTCGACGTTGATCGCGACGATTGGATCGCCTTCCTTGAGCGGCAGAGCCTCGCGCGCCAGCCCGACCGGCTCCGTCTCCGGCCCGTCTATCTTGATGGAGCCAAACTTGTAGCGAGGGCCGGGAATGGTGCTGATCACCACCCGCATCTGCCCCGGCTGGTCCGGAAGCTGCTCGATCGAGGAGAGCGCGGTCGCGTCGTAATAGCCCTCCGACCGGAGGAGTCGGACGGCGAGCACCTCGTCCTCCCGCGCCCGGGCGGACACCTGCGCCCCGTTGGTCGCTTCGCCGTCGGCATCTTCGAGCGCGGACAAGTCGCGGAAGCGATCTTCGAGATCGACCTCCTCCAGCCCCTCGACCACGAGCGTGTAGCGGATCGGCTCTACCTTCCCCTCATCCTCCTCCCCCTCGGTGGCTGGAGGGGTGGTGACGTCGAAGCTTGCGATCGGGGTCAGCGGCTCCGTCAGCGCCGGATCTGGCACCGCGGCGTCGGGAATCAGCTCCCCCTCGGGGCTAACCTGGGGGGCGGGGTCTACCGCCAGATCCTCGATCGGCTCCAGCGGACGGTTCAATTCCGGGTCGAGCGGCGGAAGCTCCTCCTCGAACTGGCTGTCGGAAACGATGGGCTCGTTTGCTGCCGGAGGCTGGGGCGGGTTGTCCTGCGCAGATGCCGGCGTGGCCATCCCCAGCGCCAAGGCGCCGGCAGCGACCGCTCCCATCAAAGTACAAGCCTTCTTCAAATGCCCGCCGCTCCGGAGGTTCGAACTCCGTCCTTACGCTGAATAAGGTTCAACTGGAAAAGCTTGCATTTGTTCCGGATGCGTAAGGGAAGCCCCGTGTGGCTTGGTGGCCACGTTGTTGATCAGCCTCTTGAGTGCCTCGGTCCATGGCTGGCGCGGTTCGGACGTGGCTCCTCCGAGCCCACGCGACGATTGATTGCCTGCGCCGGGTCAGCCAGGGTTGCCGGATGCTTCGGCCGGCCTCCCCCGCTCTGCTCGAATCGCTCGCTTCGCTGCTTGGGCAGCGCGGGTTCAGCCGCGATAGCGAGGCGATGGAGCCGTGGCTCTGCGACTGGCGAGGGCGGTATCGCGGTCGCGCGGCGGCTCTGCTTTCGCCGGGGTCCGCCGCCGAGGTACAGGCGATCGTCGGACGCTGCGCCGAGGCGAAGGTGGCGCTGGTGCCGCAGGGTGGAAACACGTCGATGGTGGGAGGAGCGACACCCGACGCCGAGGGCGGGGCGATGCTTCTGTCGCTTCGACGGATGAATTCGATCCGGCGTGTTTCGGCCGAAGATAATGTCGCAGTGGCCGAGGCGGGGGTGATCCTTTCCGACCTGCACGATAGCGCGGCGGCGGCCGGGCGCCGCTTCCCGCTGTCGCTCGGAGCCAAGGGGTCGGCGACGGTGGGGGGGCTGATCTCGACCAATGCCGGGGGAACCCAGGTCCTTCGATTCGGACCGATGCGATCACTCGTGATCGGTCTCGAAGCCGTTCTGCCTGACGGCTCGCTGATCGAGGGGCTCTCGGCGCTCCGCAAGGACAATCGCGGCTACGATCTGAAGCAGCTCCTGATCGGCGCCGAAGGCACGCTCGGCATCGTCACCGCGGCGAGCCTGAAGCTGGTGGCCGCGCGCGGCTCGCGCTCCGTTGCCTGGGTCGGACTGAGCTCGCCGGCGGCCGCGCTCACCCTGCTGCGCCGGTTGGAGGGGCGCCTCGGCGAGGCGGTGGAGAGCTTCGAACTGGTGCCGCAGGACGCGCTGGCCCTTGTCCTGGCCGCAATCCCAGGCACAAGGCCGCCGCTTGCAGGCATTCATCGCTGGCACGTTCTCATCGAATCGGTCGCTCCCCAAGGAGGGCGCGAGGCCTCCGAAGCGCTTCAGGAGGCACTCGCCGAGGCCCTAAACGAAGGACTTGCAGAGGACGCCTTCGTGGCTGCGAGCGAGGCACGGGCGGCTTCCTTGTGGCGGCTCCGGGAATCGATCGCGGAGGCGGAGCGGGTTCAGGGGTCGGGAGTGAAGCACGACGTCTCGGTGCCGGTCTCTGCCATGCCGGGCTTTATCGGGACGACACGCGCTGCGGTTGAGGCCCAATTCGAAGGCGCCCGGGTGGTGGCGTTCGGTCATCTCGGCGACGGCAACGTCCATTTCAACGTTCTGCCGCCTCGGGGGGCGGAAGCGGCGAACTGGCTCGCAACCCACGCCGAAGCGGTGACCCGGCTGGTGCACGACCGGGTCGGCGAGGCGGGCGGCTCCATCTCCGCTGAGCACGGGATCGGGCAATCGAAGCTCGCCGAGCTCGCCCGCACCGTCGATCCGGCGAGGCTCGCGGCACTTCGGACGATCAAGAATGCGCTCGATCCCGCCGGGATCATGAACCCGGGCAAGCTCCTGCCGTTACTCTGAAGCGGCGGGGCGGGGGCGAGCTGCCTCTCGACGTGAGGCTGGGCGCAAATCTCACCACCAGCAGAAGCAGCGTCGGGGCAAGCATCGTGTTCCACAGATCGTGGAGCGCCGCGTCCTTCTCCCAATCCTCGACCAAGCGATCTCGATTCATATCCAGCCATTCGTTGCCCAGAGCGAAGACCAGGACGACCAGCCGGGGGCCATAGGCTCGCAAGTGTCCGCCTGAGCAGCGCAGCCGAGCCGATGTGGATGAGGATCGCGCCGTAGATGTGGAGAGCGTCGGCTCCAGGCCTGTCCACCCTGGACGATCACCTTGATCGCCTCGGAATCCACCGTCGTCGCTCCTCAGCTTCTGCTGCGCCAGATGCCCGTCTCGCCCAGCGTATCCTCGTTGCCTCGGAATTCGGGCATGGTCTCGGAGCCTTCCGCGGCGATCCCCGACCGGGAGGCCACCTTGGCGACCGTCATCAAGAGGATCTGGAGGTCCAGCCGGAAGCTGCGATGTTCGACATACCAGACGTCAAGCGCGAGCTTTTCGGGCCAGGAGAGGGCGTTGCGGCCCTTTACCTGGCTCCAGCCGGTGAGCCCTGGCCGGACTTCGTGGCGGCGCGCCTGCTCGGCCGAATAGAGGGGCAGGTAGCGCATGAGGAGCGGGCGAGGGCCGACCAGGCTCATGTCTCCTCGGAGGACGTTCCAAAGCTCGGGAAGCTCATCGAGACTGCTCGCCCTAAGGAGGCGGCCGAAGCGGGTCAGGCGCTGGGCGTCGTCGAGCGGATTCCCCTCCGAATCAACGGAGTCCAACATTGTCCGGAACTTGATCAGCCGGAACGGCTTGCCGTGGAGGCCGGGCCGGACCTGGCGGAAGAAGACCGGCCGGCCGAGCGCTACCGCGACGGCGAGCGCGACGACGACCAGCACCGGCGCGAGCACGGTCAGGCCGAGCGTGGAAAGGAGAATGTCGGTGAGCCTCTTAGGGTCGAAACCGCGCATGGCAGGCTCATTGCTGTCCTGCCCTTCAATTGCAACGACTTCGGCACGGGGCTAAGGAGGCCGGCCATCGTGCAGTAGGAACGGATCATGTGCGGCATTGCCGGCTTCATCGGCGGGCGCTTCGACCATGGCGGCCAAGCCGCGGGCGCCGTGCTCGCCCGCATGACGGGGGCGATCGCCTATCGGGGGCCCGACAGCGCCGGAGCCTGGATCGAGGCCGAGCATAAGGTAGCGCTCGGCCACCGCCGCCTCGCCATTCTAGACCTTTCCCCGGCCGGCGAGCAGCCCATGGTTTCGCCGAGCGGCCGCTACATCACCGTCTATAATGGCGAGATCTACAATCATCTCGAGCTTCGCGAGCGACTTACCGGGCCGTGGCTGGGCCACAGCGACACCGAGACCCTGCTCGCCGCGATCGAGGCGTGGGGGATCGAGAAAGCGCTGAAGCAATGCGCCGGGATGTTCGCACTGGCGCTTTGGGACCGTGAGGAGAAGGCGCTGATCCTCGCCCGCGACCGATTGGGCGAGAAGCCGCTTTATTACGGCTGGCAGAGCAAGGGCGCGGAAGGCGCTTTCCTGTTCGGATCGGAGCTGAAGGCGCTCACCCACCATCCGGCCTTCAGGCGCGAGATCGACCGCGAGGCGCTCGCCCTATTCACCCGCTTCAACTACGTTCCAGCGCCGCACTCCATCTATTCAGGCATCTTCAAGCTGCCACCCGGAAGCTTCCTCACCCTCCGGCCCGACGGCGGCGAGCCGGCGATCACGACCTACTGGTCGGCCGCGGAGGTCGCCGCGTCGGGCGCCGCTGACCCAATCAACATCGGGCCGGAGGAGGCGACGGACGCACTCGAGCGGATTCTCTGCAAGACCGTCGCGCAGCAGATGATCTCTGACGTTCCGCTCGGTGCTTTCCTGTCCGGTGGGATCGATTCCTCGACCGTCGTAGCGCTCATGCAGGCGCAGTCGTCGCGGCCAGTGAAGAGCTTCTCGATCGGCTTCCACGAGGCCGCTTATAACGAGGCCGAGCATGCCGGAGCGGTCGCCCGCCACCTCGGCACGGATCATACCGAGCTCTACGTGACTCCGGAGGACGCGCTCGCGGTCATCCCCTCGCTTCCGTCCATCTACGACGAACCGTTCGCGGACGCTTCGCAGGTGCCAACCCTGCTCGTCTCCCGCCTCGCCCGCAAGCAGGTGACTGTCGCTCTGTCTGGCGACGGCGGCGACGAACTGTTCGCCGGATACAACCGCTACCACCTCGCCGCCCGCAACTGGGGGCGAATCTCGAAAGTGCCCCGGCCGCTTCGCCGAGCGGCCGCCAAGGGTCTTGAAGCCCTTTCGCCGGAGCAGTGGAACAAGGTGGCGGGCGCGCTTGCGCCGATCCTTCCCGTGCCGCTCCGCCTCACCGGTCCCGGCGAGAAGGTCCACAAGGCGGCTCGCGGCCTGGCCAGCGGCTCGGCAGACGAACTCTATCGCGGGCTGGTCTCGAGCTGGAGCGACCCCGGCGAGGTTGTCATCGGGGGCGTCGAGCCGGCGACGCTCGGACCGGAGACCCTCGCCCGGCTGGACGGGCTCGGAACGTGCGAGCGAATGATGGCGCTCGACATGCTGACCTACCTCCCGGACGACATATTGGCCAAGGTTGACCGGGCCGCGATGAGCGTATCGCTCGAGACGAGGGTGCCGCTGCTGGACCATCGGGTCGTCGAATATGCCTGGCGGCTTCCGCTCGACCTCAAGCTTCGCGGTGGTCGGTCGAAATGGGTGCTTCGGCAGTTGCTCTACCGGCACGTCCCGAGAGCGCTGATCGAGCGGCCCAAAATGGGCTTCGGCATTCCGATCGGAGCCTGGCTTCGCGGGCCTCTTCGGCGCTGGGCGGAAGAGCTGATCGACGAGCGGCGGCTGCGAGGTGAAGGCTATTTCCGACCCGAGCCGATCCGTGCCGCCTGGGACGCTCACCAGAGCGGCTGCTCTAACGTTCAATATCAGCTTTGGGCGATATTGATGTTCCAGTCCTGGCTAGAGGGCCAGTCGGCGCCGCAGGAAGCCGAAGGACTCGCGGCCTAGATCCTCCTGCCGCGAAGCGGCGGGAAGGATGAACTAGCTCACCACCCTGGTGTCCCTTGGGATGCCTTCGGGACGCTTGGCGGGATCGGGTTTGCCGAGCTCGCCCTGGTCCGGCACGATCAGCTCCTGCAGCTTCTCGCGAACCGCGACGGCGTCGCCGGCAAATATGGCGGCGCGAAGCCGGTCAACATGGGGGCGCAGCTCGGCGAAGGAGATGAAGCGCTCCTTGGCCATCTTGATCCGCGGATGCGCGGTGTCGAGGGCTCCTTCGCCGACGAACAGCTCCTCGTACAATTTCTCGCCCGGTCTAAGTCCGACATAGGAAATCGGGACGTCCCCGGCGGGGTTGTCGTCGTCGCGGACGGTCATTCCCGATAGTGAGATCATGTTGCGGGCGAGCTCGGCAATCCGGATCGGCTCGCCCATGTCGAGGACGAAGACCTCACCGTGGCGGGCCATGGCACTGGCCTGAAGGACGAGCTGGGTTGCCTCCGGGATCGACATGAAGAAGCGGGTAACCTCGGGATGAGTGACGGTGACCGGGCCGCCGCGCCGAATCTGCTCGCGGAACGTCTGGACGACCGAGCCCGAGCTATCGAGGACGTTGCCGAAGCGCACGATGCCAAAGCGCGTCTCGCCCTGCTCGGCGAGCGCCTGGACCACGAGCTCGGCAACCCGCTTGCTAGCGCCCATGACGCTCTCCGGACGCACAGCCTTATCCGTCGAAATCATGGTAAAGCGGGTCAGCTTGGCATCGAACGCGGCACGGGCCAGGACCCAGGTGCCGATAACGTTGTTCTCGACCCCGACTACCTCGTTATGCTCGAGCAGCGGCACATGCTTGTAGGCCGCGGCGTGGTAGATGGTCTCGACGCCGTGAATCCGAATGATGTCGCGGACGAGGAGCTCGTTGAGCATCGAGCCCACGATCGGAACCACTTCCGGACGCTCCTGCGGATCGCGGTCCCTCAGCAGCTCGACCAGCTGCTGCTCGATCGTATAAAGCGCGAACTCGCTGTGATCGAGCAGGACGAGCTTGGCAGGGCGAACGCGGGCGATCTGGCGGCAGATCTCCGAGCCGATCGAGCCGCCGGCGCCGGTGACGAGGATCGTCTGGCCGTCCACCGCCTCCTTGATCAGGTCGCTCAGCGGCTCGACAGGATCGCGACGCAACAAGTCGTTGACGTCGATCGGCCGGACGTCGCTCACTGTGAAACGGCCGGAGACGATCTCCTCTGGCGCCGGGACGGTCATGACCTGCACGTTGAGCTTATTGAGCCGTTCAATCGCGCTCAGCCGCTGCGAGCGGGTGGCCTTGGGCATCGCGAGGAAGACCTCGCTGACATTGTTCGCGTCTACCAGGTCCGCAAGCGCCGCGGGAGGATAGATCTGGGCGCCGGCGATGATCTGGCCGCGCAGGGCAGGATCGTCGTCCACGAAGCCGCAGAGGCGGAAGTGCCGATCGCGACGGACCGATTCGGCAAGGCTGATGCCAGCGGAATTGGCGCCGTAGATGACGATGTTGCGGCGGCCGGCGCGATTGATCGGATGCTTGCGGTCGGCGCCGATGACCAGCGCCGCCATTGCGTAACGGCCCATGAACAGCAGGACGAACAGGAAGCCGCCGTAGATGAAGCCGACCGAGCGGGGCACGAGGATCCGGATCCCGTCGACCACCATCGAGGCTCGCATCAGATAAATGAGGATCACCCAGGCGGTCGCGGCGATGGCTGCACCGAAGAGGATCCGGCTCACCGTCCCGAGATCGAAGAAGCGGAGCACGATATGGTAGATGCGCAGGTGGAAGAGGCCGACCAATCCGACCAGAATGGAGATTCCGGCGGCCAGCAGGATCAGCGGATCAAGCGGCATATAGGGTTCGCCGAGACGCGCCGAGAAGGCGGCGACGAGGGCGACCATCATCGCGACGATATCGTACGCCACCAGAATCAGGCGCTTCTGAGCGCGGTCCGCCGAGGACACTCGTCTGACAAGCTGGAATATCATGGGAATGGCGGTCCTTAGACCAAAATGCCGATTGCTGGAAGCTTAACCCACGACCGCCCGGATCAGCTCGGCGAGCTTTTCGGCCCGAAGCCGGAGCCGGTCGGGGTTCAGGGTCGGGTGAGTTTCGACAGCGAGGCTGCTCTTCGTCATCGCCCGCGCGTTGGGCAAATCCGGCCGGGAAAGGTCGCGGAACGCCTCCTCGAGATAGACCTCCGAGCAGGAGCCGGTGAACAGGCGAAGCCCCGCTTCGGCGGCGCGGGCGAGTATCTCCTCGCGCGCGCCTTCGGCCCCCGGCCGCATGTAGAAATTGAGCCGGTAATAAGCGTGACGAAAGCGAGGGTCCGGAAGCGGCACCCGCACGCCGGGCAAGTTCGCCAACGCCTCCGCCCAAATGCCGGCGTTGCGGGTTCGGATGGCGCGCCATTCCTCGAGCTTGGCGAGTTGCCTCAGACCGATTGCCGCCTGCGGCCCGGTCAGCCGCCAATTGGTGCCGACGCTGTCGTGGAGCCAGCGGAAGCCCGGCGCAGCTGCCGGCGTGTTCACCTTGCGGCGGTTCTTGCCATGGTCCTTGAAGCTCCACGCCCGGTCCCACGCGGCCTCGTCCCTGAAGAGGACCGCGCCGCCCTCGCCGCCGGTGGTGATGATCTTGTCCTGACAGAAGGAGAAGGCAGCGGCGTGGCCGAAACTGCCCGCCGGGCGGCCGTCTATCTCTGCGCCGTGGGATTGGGCGCAATCCTCGATGACGAACAGGCCCCGCCGCTCGGCAAGGTCCATGATCGCGGACATGTCGCACGGCCAGCCTCCCAGATGGACCGGGATGATCGCTCGGGTGCGCTCGGTCAGCACCGCTTCGATGGTTTTGGCAGTGATGTTGCCGCTGTCCGGGTCAATATCGGCGAAGACCGGGGTCGCGCCCAGGAGCATCGCGGAGGTCGCCGAAGCGACAAACGTACGCGGAGTCGTCACAACCTCGTCACCAGGCCCAATGCCGAAGACCCGGAGCGGAAGCTCGAGCGCCAACGAACCGTTGGCGAGGGCGATGCAATGTTCGCCGCCGAAGGTGCGGGCGAGCGCGTCCTGGAAGGCGAAGACCTCGCCGCCGGTCCACTGGTTGACCCGGCCGGACTTGAGCACCTGGACGACCGCCTCGATCTCATCCTCGGCATAAAAGGGCCAATGCTCGTCCGGCCCCTGCCGCAGGTCTTGCATCGGGCTGCGCGCTTCAGCCATCTGTATCACGTTCATTTCCTCGCCAACCTTTCGCCGAAGCAGCCGCGCCGGTCCCTTAGGCCCGGCGATAAGCCTGTACCGGCGGTGGGGCGCCCGCATAGGCCGCGGGCGGGCCGTAAGCCGTCGCCTTCTGCCGAGTGCGCACCGCCAGCAACGCCACGAAGAAAATCAGAAGGCCCGGCATCATCATCATCTTCTGCCTGAGGCCGAGGCCGACATTGTAGTTCACCATCGCCAGCAGAAACGTCAGCATGATGAAGAAGAAGATTGCGAAGCGGGCGAACCCAGCCGCCCGGGTCACCGCCAGAGCGGTCCCGAACCGCCGGACCAGGGTAAGGATGATCAGCAGCAGGACGACATTCTCGAGCGAGGCGATATAGCCGAAGGCGCCGTTCGCATCGATGAACATTGGCCGGAACAGCAGGCTGAACAGCTTCACTGGGAAGGACGCTCCGGTGATGCTGAGGTCGGCGCCCGACTCCTCCGACACCTGCGATTTGCTCTCGAGGAACTCGGTGACCGAATCGGTGCTGGAAAGGCTGAGGCCGTTGACAGTGCCCTCCACGAGTCCCGCCACGGACGCGATCCCGCCCAGAACAACCGCCATCAGCCCTGCGCGAGTGACCAAGGAGATGTTCCGCCCGAGCAGAAGGGTCAGAGCGAGGGCGACAAGCGCCAGGAGGGCGATGTGCGGTCGGACCAACAGGGCGATCGTCACGCCGGCGGCGAAAACCAAATACCGGGTCTGGAGCCGGAACGCGGCCCAGGTGCACATAGCAACCCCCAGGAAGATCGGCGCATCCTTGCCGATGGCGCTCGTCCAATAGTGGAGTCCAGGAAGGAACAGCAGCAGGTAGACATTCTTGAAGGTGGGCTGACCGAGTTCATCGTGAATATCATCGAAGGCTCGCAAGACGAACAAAATCCCCCAAAATCCCATCGACTGAAACAGGAGAAAATAATCGAAGAAGCTTCCACCGAAATAGCTCTTCAGAAATTGGACAAAGTTTACAACGAACACGGTGCTGAGGCCGGTCGCATTGCCGTAAATCCCTAGCCTGTCATAGTAATAGATGGTTACGTCCCCACCGAACTCCTGGGAATAGAGGTAGGCCGCGATTGCCGCGCCGATATGGATCAGGAGCAGAAGCACGAACATAATGAACCGCGCCCGCGACTCACCCGCGCGGGCGAAGCGGAAACCGGCGATCGAGATCAGCAGGCCTAAGAAGCCGATTAAGCTCATAGCATCACCCCCCGCCCAAGCGGGTCAAGCCTGCTCATGCGAAGGCGGCGGTGCCGCCTGCGCGGATTCCGTCCTGCTCCCGCGCCGCCCATTCACGGTTCCACTCAACAGTCCGCCGAATACCTTCCTCAAGCGAAACCTTGGGCTGGTAGCCGAGCAGCTCCTGCGCCTTTCGGATGTCCGCCACGTAGCGGGTGACCTCGCCGACGAGAGCGGGCTCGATCGTCATTCGAGGCTCGGTACCCACCGCAGCGCCGATCAACTCTGCCATCCGGATCAAGCTGTTGCCCTGACCAAAGGCCAGGTTGATGGTCTGCTTAGAGACCCTGCCGTCGGCGAGCGCGTAGATGCCGCGGCTCACGCCTTCAACGCAATCGTCCACATAAGTGAAGTCGAGCACCTTCTCCGGCCCATAGACGACAATGTCCTCATCATTGGAAATCTTGCGGAGGAACAGCGGGATCACCCGCTCCATTCGCTCGATATCGTTGTCGAAGCGACCATAAACGTTACTGAACCGGAAGACGAGATAGGGGAGATCGTAGCAGCGCGCATAGGAATAGACGAGCGCTTCGCCTGCGATCTTGCTGGCCGAATAAGGGCTTTCCGTATAGGCGAAGTCGGCATTGTTCTCCTCCGTCTCGAAGCGGTGGATGTCCCCATAGACCTCGCGGCTACTCGAAAAGACGATCGGCGTATTCCGCTGCCGACAGAATTCGAGGACGTTATAGGTCATCGTGATGTTCTCAAGCGCGCCATGCGGGAATTTCACCAGCTGGTGAACCTTGGCATGAGCCGCGAGGTGTACCACGAGGTCGACCTCGGGATAGTCGACGGCGCCGATCCCGCCGGGATGGGCTGGATAATGGCCGCTCAGATCCTGCAGGATATAGGGGAAGGCGTCGCCCACCCAGGTGTTGAGGCGCTTGTCGACGCCGAACACTTCGTGCCCGTCAGCGATCAGCTTGAGGGCGAGGTTGGTGCCAATCTGGCCACTGGATCCGGTAATCAGGATTCGCATGGGATACTTTCTATTGGGGAGATTGCGGCGGCGATCATGCCGACGCGCTACCGCCACGCAGCAACATCTTGCCGACCCGGCGGCGCACCCGGTACGCGACAGCGGCATCGAGGAGCCGCCGCGGAGACCGGGCCGCCATGCCGGCGGCGCGAAGCCAGTGGCCTCCGCGCACAGCGTCCGCAAACAATCCGATCCACTGAGTCTTGCGAATATATTCGAGCCTTCCAGCAAAAGCCTCGGCCAGCTCGGCATTATCCCGGATCCGCGGGTCGCGGCCCATGTCCTCCGCGGAGGCGATGAGCCCGTCGCCGATCCGGCGGCTGCTGGTCAGCTGTCCCGGCCGCGACAGATAGTAATAATGGGCCTCCCGCGCCGTCACCCACTTCACGCCGCGAATCATCGCGTCCATGTAGAATTCGAAATCTTCTTCGCCCGAACGCCGGATCGTATTGAAGCGCAGGTCGTGCTCCCGGATCCAGGCCGTTCGGAACATGGGCTGAAGAATCCATTTTTGCCGGCACAGCTCCGCTGGCGAAAGCAGCTGCCCCTCCTCCGATTGCGTCCACCCAGCTAGCTCATAGATAGTGGCCCATGGCCTGGCAGCCCCCTCCTGGATCAGGAAAAGGTCGTCGGTCACCGCATCGGCGCCCGCGTCCTTCGCCACCTTCAGCATGTAGGACAGCCGGCCAGGACCGAACCAGTCGTCAGCATCGAGGAAAGCGATCCATTCGCCGCGAGCCTCTTCGAGAGCCTTGTTGCGGGCAGCGCTCGGTCCACCGTTGACCGGCAGTCGAAAGCCGCGCACCCGCGGATCGGCCTCGAGTTTCTGCATCGCTTCGGCGGTGGCACCATTGTCTGTCGAACAATCGTCGACGACGAGGACCTCCACGTCGACGTCCTGGCTCAGGGCGGAGCCGACAGATTTGTCGAGGTAGTCGGCAACATTATAGGCCGGTATCAGAACCGAGACGGCCGGCGCCGTCCCTGGAGGAGGCTGGTTCGTAACCGTCATTCCCGAGTCACTCTCCGTTCGAATTAGTCAGAAGGCGCCGCTGGCACAATCCGGGTGTGCGATGCGGCTGGATTCGCGGCATAACTGCCGCTAGGGCGCACCTACACGCAGCGGGCGGATGTTGGAAGCCTTCGCATGGCGGCGGCGGCGAACCATGCAATGCGGGCGTCGCCGCTGTCGGCTGAAAGAAAGAATATTCGCGACGGCCAATCCCCCGCCCGGAAGGAGCGCTCTTTTGAAAGGCATAATCCTCGCGGGCGGCAGCGGCACCCGCCTCTATCCGGCTACTCTATCGGTCTCCAAGCAGCTACTGCCGGTCTACGACAAGCCGATGATCTATTATCCACTAGCCACCCTGATGCTGGCGGGAATACGCGAGATATTGATCATCTCGACGCCGCGCGATCTGCCGAGCTTCCGCGATCTGCTCGGCGACGGAGGCGCGTTCAGCATAGATCTGTCCTACGCCGAGCAGGCCCATCCGAACGGCCTCGCGGAGGCGTTCATCATCGGTCGGGAGTTCGTCGGCGACTCCGCGGTCGCTCTGATCCTGGGCGACAACATCTTCTTCGGAAGCGGCCTCGCAGGGCTCTGCCGCGACGTCGCCACTCGCGAGGCGGGATCGACCGTCTTCGCCTATCATGTCGAGGATCCCCAACGTTACGGAGTGGTGACTTTCGATCCGGAGACGATGAAGGCCGTCCAGATCGTCGAGAAGCCGCCCCAGCCCACGTCGAACTGGGCGGTCACCGGCCTCTATTTCTACGACAACCGAGTGCTCGACATTGCAGCGAAGGTGAAGCCTTCCCACCGCGGCGAGCTCGAGATCACCGACGTCAACCAGGCCTATCTTGATATGGGCGAGCTCAACGTCGTCCGGCTCGGCCGGGGCTATGCCTGGCTCGACACCGGTACCCACGATAGCCTCCACGAAGCCGCCGCCTTCGTCAGGACCATGGAGCACCGCCAAGGAATCAAGGTGATGTCCCCGGAGGAGATCGCCTTCGATTACGGCTGGCTCGACGCCGACCAGTTGCGCGCCGCCGCCGAGCGGCTCGGCAAGTCCGACTATGCCACCTTCCTTCGGCGGCGCGCCGACGAGGGGCCGGCCAGCGAGGGCGGGCTTTACGGAGTGAGCCGGTGAGCGAGCGGCTCAACATTCTCGTCACGGGCGGAGCGGGCTTCATCGGTTCGGCCCTCTGCCGCCATCTCGTCGGCAGCGGCCGCTACCGCGTCGTCAACCTCGATAAGCTGACCTATGCCGGCAATCTCGACTCCCTGAGAGCGATCGCGGATTCGACAGATCATCGCTTCGTCCAGGGCGACATCGGCGACCAGGCGCTCGTCCGAGGCCTCCTCGCCGAGGAGTCGATCGACATCGTCATGCATCTGGCGGCGGAGAGCCATGTCGACCGCTCGATCGACGGTCCCGACGCTTTCATCGACACCAACATCGTAGGGACTTTCCGTCTTCTCAACGCGGCGCTCGAGCATTGGCGAGGGCTGCCCGAGGAGGGCAAGGCGCGCTTCAGGTTCCACCACGTCTCTACCGACGAGGTGTTCGGCGACCTGCCGCTGGACGAGGGCGTATTCACTGAGGAGACCCCCTACGCTCCCTCCTCCCCTTATTCGGCGTCAAAGGCGGCATCCGACCATCTTGTCCGGGCTTGGCACGAGACCTACGGGCTGCCGGTGGTGCTCTCCAACTGCTCTAACAATTATGGGCCCTACCACTTCCCCGAGAAGCTGATCCCGCTGGTCATCCTGAACGCGTTGGAGGGTAAGACCTTGCCCGTCTACGGCAAGGGCGAGAATGTCCGCGACTGGCTCCATGTCGAGGATCATGTGCGAGCCCTTGAGTTGGTCGCCACGAGGGGCGCGATCGGCGAGAGCTACAATGTCGGAGGTCGCGCGGAGCGAACCAACCTCGGCGTGGTCGAGACCATCTGCGACCTGCTTGACGCCCGCGAGCCCCTCCCCAACGGCCGCGACCGGCGATCCCTGATCGCCTTCGTGGCCGACCGACCAGGCCACGACCGGCGCTACGCCATCGATCCCTCCAAGATCGAGCGCGAGCTGGGATGGCGGGCCCGCGAGAGCTTCGAGAGCGGAATCGCCGCGACGATCGACTGGTATCTCGGCAACGACTGGTGGTGGAGGCCGATCCGCGAGGGAAAGTATTCCGGAGCGAGGCTCGGGACGGGCTGATGCGGGTTCTCGTCACCGGCCGCCAAGGGCAGCTCGCGCTCAGCCTCGCTGAGCGTGCGTCGGACTTTCCGGAGATCTCGCTGCAAGTGATCGGAAGGCCGGGACTCGACCTGGAGCGGCCCGAGACGATTGCGGCGGCGGTCGAATCCGCGGCTCCGGACCTGGTGATCAACGCCGCCGCCTATACTGCGGTCGATCTCGCCGAGAGCGAGCCGGAACGAGCTTACCGGATCAACGCGACCGCGGCCGGCGAGGCGGCCGCGGCGGCCCGCCGCGCCGGCGCCCGGTTCATCCAGATCTCCACAGACTATGTTTTCGATGGCTCCGCCGAGGGCCCCTATCCCGAGACCGCGCCGACCAATCCGCTCGGAGTCTACGGCCGGTCGAAGCTAAAGGGCGAGGAGCGGGTGCTGAGCGAGCATCCGGGAGCGATCGTGGTCCGGACGGCCTGGGTCTACAGCCCGTTCGGCAAGAATTTCGTCAAGACGATGATGGCTCTGGCCGCCCAGAGGGACGAGCTGACGGTCGTCGCAGACCAGTGGGGCAATCCGTCCTCGGCGTCCGATCTCGCCGACGGCCTCCTCACCCTCGCCGGCGCGCTGCGCGAGGAAGAACCCGAGCGGCGTATCTATCATCTGGCCGGCAGCGGCCGCGCCTCATGGTTCGACTTCGCCGCACATATCATGGCAGAGTTGGAGCGCCTCAGGCTGCCTTCGGCGCGGGTGAGACCGATCCGGACGGAGGACTGGCCGACCCCAGCGGCCAGGCCGAGCAACAGCGTGCTGGACTGCAGCCGTTTCGAATCGAATTTCGGCTTCCGCGCGCCGGACTGGAGACGCTCCTCGACGGCGGTGATCGAGCGGCTGGCAATGAACGTCATTCAAGGCTCGACCCCGGATCAATGAACAAGGACGGGTGAGAATGTCCGCCGGCGGTGTTCATGGATTTCGGGCTTCGCCGAGAACGACGGCCTAGCTGATCCCGAAGCCGAAGCTCGAGAACAAGCGGTCGAATGGCGCGCTGAAATTAGCCTCGCCATAGGCGCCGAGCGCATAATCCCGCCCGCGCGCAGCGAGCCCGGCGAGGGTCTCCGTCGGCGCGTCGGCGAAGGCCGCCAGCCTTTCCGTCCAGTCCCGCTCCGTGTCGCAGATCATGTCGAGGCCCGCAGCGCCCATCGCCCGCCGATAGGCCGGAGTCGGCGCGACCAAAACCGGCATTCCCAGCTTCCAGAGGAGCACAAGCTTGTTCTCCGGCTTTTGAGAGAACATCGGATGGCTAAAGTCCATCGGGATGACCGCGAGGTCGGCGGCGGTGATGTGCCCGGAGAAAGTCTCCTTCTCCCAAGGCGAGAAGCGGACCGGGCAGTCGATTCCGGCAAGAAGCTCGGACGCCGGCAGCGTTCCGAGCCGTCCGTACCAGCGCGGCACCGACGGATCGGTGACGACGTGGAGCTCGACCTTGTCCTTGAGCGCGTTCAGCGGACCTCGAAGAGTCTGGATGCTGCGCAGGGTCCCCGCCTGCCCTTCCCACACGAGCTTGAGGCGGCCGTCGCGCCGGAAATCCCGTTTGGGGGCGCCGAGCTCGTCGTCGAACCAGTCGAAGCTGATCTCCACGTTCGGATTATAGCGCAGGATCGTCTCGCGCTGCTCCTGTGTCGAGCAAAGCACGCCGTCAGCGGCTCGGCAGGCCCGTTGCAGGGTCCGCAGGAAGTCGGGCGAGAGACGGCTGTCGCGGCCCTCCAGGTAGCGGCCGACGCCCTTCAGCAGCCGCTCGTCCAGGCGCTTCTGCTGGAAATAGGGATCGACCAGGTCGATGACGAGGCGGAGGCGCTCCCCCTCCCGCCGCTTGCGCTCGGTCCAGCCGGTCAGGTCGGCATTCTGGGTGACGACGACCAGGTCGTAGTCACCCTTCAGATCCGGATATTGGTAGGCAAGGCCGCGCTGGCGCGCATAAGCGGAGAAGCGGCGCCGGTCGCCGGGACGGCTGAAATCGCGGCTGTAGCCCCCATAGCCGATCCGGGCGTCCGAAAGCCGCCTCATGCCATCAGCTCTTCCAGGCCCTGCCGCAGCGGCCGGGCGCCCGGATCGCCGATCTCCGAACGGAAGCGCTCCATGTCCGCCTCGATCAGCTCCGCCTCGCCGGCTCCGACGAGGTCGTTCGTCTCGACCAGGTCGGGCCGGCCGGCGATCTCGGCGGCGAGGACGAAGATGTCGGCCACCCTGGCGGCGGCGCCCGTGCCAGTGTTGACCGCCCCTTGGACCGTAGCGAACATCATCCGCGACAATTGACCGGCGAGATCGTCGACATGGACATAGTCGCGGCGCAGGCCTCCGAACCTCGCGGCGACCTTCTCCCCTCTCGCCAGATCTTCGACGATGAGCGGGATCAGCCGGCCGGAACGGTCGCCGGGCCCGTAGACGAAGAAGACCCGGGCCCAGGCGAAGTCGCCGCCGCGCTCCGCAAGGGCCTCGAACAGCGACGTCTTGCAGCGCGCGTAAAGCGTCTCCGGCCGCAGCGGGGTGGAGCGCTCGGAAAAGCGGCCGCCAGTGCACTGCTGGTCATATTCGAGGCAGGTGCCCAGGCTGACGAACCGCTCGCCGCCTCCGGCACGGAAGCCGGCTTCCAGCCGGAGGCTCGCCTCCACCCAGTCGCGGTTGACGTCGGCGACGAGATAATCGGAATGATTGGTGTACCATGCCGAGTGGAGGCAGTGCGTGATCCGTTCCTCCTCGACCAGCCGAGCGATCTCGCTCTCGCTTGCCCGGAGCAGGTCGAGCTGCCGCCACTCGCCCTCCCCGCTTCCGCTCGAGCTCGACAGCATGATCGCTTCATGACCGTCCGCCCGCAGGCGGCGCCGAGCGGCGGCGCCGATGAACCCGCGGGCGCCGGTGAGAAGGACCCGAGCCATCAGATGACCGCGAGTTCGGGCACCGCGACGACGAATCTGGCGCCCCACCCGCGCGCATGCCCGAGCTGCTCGATCACCTCGGCCTTCAGGTTCCACGGGAAGATGACGATGAAGTCCGGCCTCCGCTCGTCGATGGCGTCGGGCGACAGCACCGGAATGTGGCTGCCCGGAAGGAACTTGCCCTGCTTGTGCGGCGACAGGTCGGCGACGAACCCGATCAGCTCGTTGCCCTTGACGCCGCAATAATTGAGCAGGGTGTTGCCCTTGGCCGCCGCCCCGTATCCCGCCACCGTCTTGCCGGCTCGGCGCTGCTCGAGGAGGAAGCCCAGGAAGTCGGCGCGAATGGCTTCGATCTTGGACTGGAAGCGCTCGTAGACCTCGCGGCCGGCGAGGCCCGCCTCGCGTTCCTCAAGGAGCAATGCCTCCACCGCGGCCGAAACCGGCTTGGACTCGTCGTCGGCGTGAGCGCCGAGGACCCGCAGCGAGCCGCCATGGGTGGGAAGCCGCTCGACGTCGAACACCTTCAGTCCCTGGGCCTCGAAGATCGAGCGGGTCGTGGCGAGCGAAAGGTAGGAAAAATGCTCATGGTAGATGGTGTCGAACTGGGATTCCTCGATGAGCTTCAGGAGGTGGGGAAACTCCAGCGAGATCACTCCGCCCGGGGCGAGCGCCGCCTTGAGACCGGCCGTGAAGTCGTTGATGTCGGGAACGTGGGCGAAGACGTTGTTGCCGCAGACGAGGTCGCCCTGGCCCTCCTTCGCGATCCGCTCGCGCGCGAAGCGCTCGCCGAAGAAGTCGACGATCGTCGGGATTCCCTTCTCCTGCGCGACCGCGGCGGTGTTGGCCGTCGGCTCCACGCCGAGCACCTGGATTCCGGCCTCCTTGAAATATTGGAGGAGGTAGCCGTCGTTGGACGCGACCTCGATCACCCTCGACCGGGGGCCTAGGCCGAAGCGCTCGATCGCCTCGCCCGCGAAGCGCCGGCAATGGGCGAGCCAGGAGGAGGAGAAGGAGGAGAAATAGGTATATTCGGCGCTGAATATGTCCTCGGCTTTCTTGTGCTCGTCCACCTGCGCGAGGAAGCAGACCTCGCAGACCTCGACCACGAGCGGGTAATAGACCTCGGGCTCGACCAGGGTCTCGCGGGTCAGCATCGAGTTGGACGGAGGGCAATTCTGGAGATCGGCGAACGGAATGAAGCTTCCGTTGCCGCAGTGGCGGCATTTCATACAACGAGGCTTTCGAAGTCTTCGAGGACAGGAGCGAAGGACCGGTCCCGATCGGAAAGGTTGGAGGGCTCCAGCGGCCAGTCGATGCCGATCGCGGGATCGTCGTACCGGACGCCGCCTTCCGCTTCGCCGGCATAATATTCGCTGTGGAGATAGACGAGATGCGCCTCGTCGCTGAGCGCCTGGAAGCCGTGGGCGCATCCCTTGGGAATGTGGAAGGCCGTGCTTTCGTCCAGCTCCAGGGCGGTCCAGCGCAGGTAGGTGGGCGAGCCTCGGCGCAGATCGACGGCCACGTCGAAGACCCGGCCGAAGGTGCAGCTCACCAGCTTGTCTTCCATGTGGGGCGGCCGCTGGAAGTGCAGGCCGCGCAGCGAGCCTCGGCCGAGGGTGATCGAGTGGTTCACCTGGACGACCCGGCTCATCAGCCCCGCCTCGGCGAACGTCTTCTCGCAATAATGACGCTTGAAGCGGCCGCGGCTGTCGGCGCGGACGTTCAGCCGCAACTCGAAGACGCCCGCGATCGCGGTCGGTACGATCTCCATGGCCTCACGCCCCCAGGTCGAGAGCGCGCGTATAATCGTCGAGCTGCTCGTCCGAGATCAGCCGGTCCTCCCGGTAGAAGGCCCGGTACCATTCCAGCGAGCGTTCCAGCATCTCGGCCTCCCAGACCGGCTTCCAGCCGAGCCGGTTCGCCGCCTTGGAGGAATCGAGCTCGAGCAGGCCGGATTCATGCCGGCCGGACGTTTCCGCCACCTGTTCGACCTTCAATTCGGGCAGCCGTTGCTGAAGCTGATCGACGATGTCGCCGACCTCGATCCTCCGGCGGCCGAGCGGGCCGAAATTCCACGCCTCCGCGACCGGCTCCCCGGCCAGCAGCCGGGCCCCGACCATGAGATAGCCCGCGAGGGGATCGAGGACATGCTGCCAGGGACGGGTCGACCTCGGATTTCGGATCTTCAAAGTCTCGCCGCCGAAGGCGGCGCGAACGATGTCCGGGATCAGCCTGTCTTCGGCCCAGTCGCCGCCGCCGATGACGTTGCCGGCCCGTACGCTCGCCACCTGGACCTGGCCCGCGAAGGACTGGCGCCAGGAATCGGTCATCAGCTCGACGCAGGACTTGGAGGCGCTATAGGGGTCGGCGCCGCCCAGCTCGTCAGGCTCGCGATAGCCCCAGTCCCATTCCCGGTTCCTGTACACCTTGTCCGTCGTGGCGGAGACGATTGCCCGCGCATCCGGCACCGCGCGGCAGGCTTCGAAGAGAGTCAGGCTGCCGATGAGGTTCGTGCGGTAAGTCGCGACGGGATCGGAATAGGAACGGCGGACGAGCGACTGGGCGGCGAGATGGAAGACGATCTCCGGGCGCGCTTCGGCGACGGCGGCGCGGACCGCCCCGGCGTCGGCGATGTCTCCGAAGATCGTCGGATAGTCGAGGGCCAGGCGCTGAAAATGGCTGGGGTCGGTTGGGACGGAGTCGGAGAAGCCCGTCACCTTCGCCCCGAGGCGGGTGAGCCAGAGCGCGAGCCAGGCGCCCTTGAACCCGGTATTGCCGGTGATGAGGACCCGCTTGCCGGAATAAGCCGAGCCCAGCCGCCGGGACGGAGTCACCACATCTTCCATGGCGCCGTTCCGTTGTCCCACATCGCGTTGAGCTGCTTGAACTCGCGCATCGTGTCCATCGGCTCCCAGAAGCCTTCGTGGCGATAGGCGGCGAGCTCGCCCCGCTCGACCAGCTCGTCCATCGGCTCGCGCTCGAGCATCACGTCGCCGTGGCGCTCGGCGATGTCCATGAACTCGCGCCTGAAGACGAAGAAGCCGCCGTTGATCGTGCCGCCGCCGGCATCCTGCTTCTCGGCGAAGGCGGTGACGGCGCCGCTTTCGTCCACCTCGATGTTGCCGAACCGGCTCGACGGGGTGACGCTGGTGACGGTGCCCATCTTGCCCTTGTCGAGCGCGAAGCCGGCCAAAGCGTCGATGTCCACGTCGGCGACTCCGTCGCCATAGGTCGCCATGAAATGGTCGGTCTCGACATATTTGCGGCAAAGGGCGATGCGCTGGCCGGTCTGGGTCTTGCCGCCCGTCTCCGCGAACACGATCCGCCAGTCGTTCGACTGCGGCCGGCTGTGGACGTTGATCTCGACATCGCCGCCGCGGCTGACCAGCTCGAAGTCGGAGTCCATCAGCCGCTGGTTCAGGAAGTAGTTCTTGATCTCCCAGCCGAGGTGGCCGAGCGCCAGGATGAAGTTGCAATAGCCAAAATGGGCATAGATCTTCATGATGTGCCACAGGATCGGGCGGTCGCCGATCCTGATCAGCGGCTTGGGCACCGCGTCGCGGGAGACGTCGGCGATCCGAGTGCCTTCGCCGCCGCACAGGATGATGACCGGTGTCTCTTTGGGTAGCATGTTGCGAACGGCTTTCGAAGTGTCCGGAAAGTGGTGGTAGGTTCGCCCCGCCCGCCGAGCGGCCCCTGACGGCGGGCCGGCTTTAGAGGCTGGTCACAGCCCGTGCAACAGGAAGGGCAACGGGCCCGTCGAGCTCCCTTCGCCGGGCGAAATTGGCCAGAGCGTCGCGATAGTCCCGGATGCTTCTGTCCAGGGAGAAATGCTCCTCCCCGATGGCTCGGGCGCGCCGGCGATACTCCTCCCGCCCGGGCAGGATCACCTCGGCCACCCAGCGCGCCGCTTCGTCGGCGCCTCGCCGGTCGTCGAAGAAGACTCCCGCTGCGACCGCGGCCTCGTTGTCGCCGATCGCCACCGTTCCGACCGCCGGCACCCCGCAGAGGAGATATTCGCCGGTCTTGACCGGAAGGACGGTGCGCGTGGAGAAGGTTTCGGTGATGAACACCGTGCCCACGTCCGCCGCGGCGAGATAGCGAGGCACCTCCTTGAACGGCGCCCGCTCGACGATCGCGAACTCCGCCAGTCTGGGAAAGTGATCGAACAGTTCGGCACGCACCTGCTCGGGGGAAAGTGACAGGACGAGTAGGCGGGTGTCCGGCCGCCGGGCGCTCAGCGCCATCGCTAGTTCACCAATGGCGCGCGTCCTGTATTTTGGACCGAAGGAGCCGACATAGACGATCAGCGGAGCGTTGACTGCGATTCCAAGCTCGGAACGGACGGCCTGGCGGCCCTGCTCGTCAAATGGGTGAAAAGCACCCTCATCCCGACCGTTGGCGACAACCGTATATTTATCCGGATCGGCGGGAGGGCCAGCCCTGGCCATTAGTATCTCCCGTGCGGCGGGGGTCCTGACGAGGACCGCCGTCGCCTTGCGCACCATTTGAGCCTCAATGTCGCGAAGCAGGCGATAGGCCAGGCCTGTCGCTTTCATCCCCGCGAATTCCACCCTTTCGTCTGCTTCGATCCCGTCAGCGTCAAGCAGCGCGCCCGGGAGGCCGGATCCGCCGGCCAGCACAGCCAGCGAGGGCAGCAAGCTCCTCGGCATG
Organism: Allosphingosinicella sp.; assembly: GCA_036398895.1. GTDB lineage: Bacteria > Pseudomonadota > Alphaproteobacteria > Sphingomonadales > Sphingomonadaceae > Allosphingosinicella. The sequence goes on from DASWOC010000008.1 coordinate 46,710, forward strand.
ACCGCGTCGGCCCTGAACGAGCGGACCGCCCTCCGAACCTGCAGCCCGCCGAGCAGCGCGGTCGCGAAGGCGCCGAGCGCACCCCAGCGCCAGATCCTGACCGAGTGATAGCCACACCCTGCTTCCGCGCAAGCGGCACGCACCGCCTCCTCCTGCGTAGTGCTGCCCCAACGGAACTGTAAGATGTCGAACTCAAAACCTTCGGCTCTCAGGCCCGAGAAAATCGGCAGGAAGAGGGATTCCAGATAGTGGACCTCCGGGCCGTCCCACGTGACAAATAATATTTTCAAACGACCCTCATCTCCGGCGACCGAACTTCAATTTGCTTACGGAGAAAAAGCACCGAGTTCCAGATACGGGGCCGCGCGGGACGCGGATAGGGGCTGCGGCTCCGCTGGAAAACCGGTACAGCAAGCGGATGATACCAAGAGTGCGCGAAGCTGGGTCCGAAGAGGCGAAACAAAGAATTGTTTTATTCGGCTCCTACGCGCCATCCCTGATCAATTTTCGAGGACCGCTGATCGAGGAGCTGGCGCTCCGTGGCCATGATGTCTTCGCCCTTGCCCCCTTGATGGGCCCGGAGACGGCGCTGGCGGTGCGCGCGCTAGGCGGAGAGCCGATCGAGGTGCCCTTGGGGAGGACAAGCCTCAATCCAATCGAGGCCTTCGAGACGGTACGCCGCCTGCGCCAAACCTTCTCTGACATTCGGCCCGATCTGGTGATCGCTTATACCATCAAACCAGTATTGCTCGCGGCGCGCGCCTTAGGCCCACGCGGGGGACCGCGGTTCATACCGATGATTACCGGCCTGGGCTATGCACTGATTGGGGGAGGCCCATTGAAGCGACGGCTGGTCCGTAGATTGGCGATGTCGATGTACAGGCGTGCCCTCCGGCGCGCCGACCTTGTGATCTTCCAGAACCCAGACGACCGTCGCGATTTCGAACGCTGGCGGCTGATCCGCCGAGAAACCCCCACGGGGCTGGTTAACGGCTCGGGCGTCGACACCCAGCACTTCGCGGAAGCTCCGGTGCCGGAGGGGCCTTCATTCTTGATGATTTCGCGCTTCCTGCGCGACAAGGGCATCCGCGAATACGGCCATGCGGCACGGCGCCTCAAAGCTGAGCATCCACAACTATCGTTGAAACTGGCCGGCTGGCTTGACACGTCACCAGATGCGATCAGGCCAGACGAGCTGGCGCTGATAGAGGCCGGCGGCGTGGAAAATTTGGGCATGCTCACGGATGTTCGGGAGGCGATCACGGATTGCAGCGTCTACGTGCTTCCCTCCTATAGGGAAGGAACGCCGCGATCTGTCCTCGAGGCGATGGCGATGGGACGGGCCATCGTGACCACTGACGCACCTGGCTGCCGGGAGACCGTGCAGGAGGGCGTGAACGGCTATTTGGTGCCGCCGGGCGATGCAGAAGCGCTCTATCGGGCGATGAAGCGATTTGTAGCCGAACCCCATCTAAGCCAAAAGATGGGCGCGGCGTCGCGGCGACTGGCAGAGCGCCGATTCGACGTTAGAGCGGTTAACTCCGGGCTGCTGGAGCTCTTGGGCCTCACGCGACTAGGGGCGACTTAACAAAGTAGATCCTTAAGCGCGCTCTTCCAACCCGAGAACGGTGCGTAGCCGTCCGAGCGCCACAATTTCCAGACTTCAGCCGCGCGGCGTCGGAGAGGGGCCCGTGCCAGTCGCTGACGCGCTGCAATCATTTCGTTCTGCCGGCGCAGGAGCTCCACCGTCGCCTCCGCGTACCCGGTGAGGCCTAGCCGAGCGAGATCAGCAGATCGCTCGCGGATTCGCCGCTCCTCGGCCCGGTTCGAGTCAAGAAAGGTTTGCCAATAGGCGCTTCGATCGACCCTTGCCCGCTTGAGGATCCCCCCGACCTCAACTGCGATACGCTTGGCAAATCCGATTTGACGAGGATCGCTATAGGCGTTCTGCGAGACGTTGGCGCCGTGCCGCCGATAAAGTTGAAGCGGTTTCTCGATGATAACCGTGACCTCGAGACGATATGCCAGGCCGACCAGCCACGTATCGTGCGCGATCGCGCCTTGGGGGATAGGCAGAGCGATCCGAAGCCATTCGCGGCGAAAGGCGGAGCAGCAACCGGCAACGAAATTCGCCTCGGGGGAGCCGAAGCCGCGGATGTTGCCGAGCATGGTAGCCCCGGTCGGTACGAGGTTCTCGTCGACGATCAGCTTGTCGTTGATGACTACAAGGGCTTTGGGCGTCTTGTTGAAGACGTCGACGACGTCACTGATCTTTTCCGGCAGCCAGACATCGTCCTGATCGGACAGGAAGACTAAGTCGCCTTCGCAAAGGGAAAGCGCCTTCTCGAAATTGCGGAGCACCCCTAAATTCAGATCGTTGCGGTAGACACGGACCCGGAAGGGAACAGTGCGGGCGAATTCCTCGAGAAGCTCGACCGTGCTGTCGGTGGAGCCGTCGTCGCAGACGACGAGCTCGTCAGGACGCCGCCGCTGGGCCACCAGGCTCGCCAGCTGCTCCGCCAGGTAGCGGCGGCCGTTATACGTCGCCAGTGCGACCGATACGAATGGCGGGGAGACTTTGCTGGCCATGGCTTTCGAGACGAGCTTCCTAGGTCTGCGTCTGGTTCCGCTCTTTGTAATGCTTGAGCAGGAGGTCCGGATGACGAACCGTTCGCGCTCCCAGATATCTGATCTTCCGGAGCCGGTTCCAGTCACCTGGCTCACGATACCGATAGGCCTGCGGATCCCATCCTAACGTCTTGAAGGTTCGGTGGTATAATATGGACGAAGTCGTCACCCTGCCAACGAGAAAATCCTCCGCCTCGTTGCGGAGCCAAGCGCCGTCGGCGGTTTCATACACAAAAGGATGGTATACGAGGTCGGTGCGGGTCTTCTGGATGGTGGCGACGAGCTTCTCGATCCGGTCGGCAGAATGCTCGTCGTCATCGTCCAAGTGGGTGATGAAGTCTCCCGACGCGAGCGACAAGGCTCGGTTGGTTGCTGCGGTGCCTGCCACCATCCACCTGAGGTGGGGATCTTCCGGGTATGTTCCCCGCTGGGGGAGATTCTCGAATCTGACTCGTTCGTCCTTCACCTCGGCCATCATTTCGGCAGTCTCGTCCGTGCAGCCGTCGCCGACGACGATGATTTCAATATTCTTGTAGGTTTGCTCGAGTACTGAGGTCAGCGAGCGCCCGCGGAGAAGTTTCGCCCGATTGTAGGTCGCGATACAGATGCTCACCAGGGGCGCGGCGCTGTCATAGACCCGTTGATGATCGGCGGTTCTGCGCTCAAGGCGAAAGCGCAGGGGAGCCAGTGGCCCCATGTCCCGGAACGAGCGAAACCGCTCTCTTACCCTGAAGCTCTTTGTCGGCATCGAAAACCCTGAATTCGGCAATTAGCGGAGGCGTGGACGGGTACGTCAGACCCGGGCCTCCAGGATCAAATCCGCGAAATCTGGTCGGCTTTCGAGGCCGCGCAGTTCTGGGATTTCGCTTTCACCCCATTTGACTCGGCGAACGTCGTTGAAGCCACACTCGCGCAGCAGCGCAGTCAGCTCGGCCTCGTCGTACACGAAGACATGGCCCCAGGAGCGCATCCCCTCGTTGATCATCTGGCATAGCGTCGCCGGATACCATTCAGCATGGTCCATGCGGATCAGGCGGCCTGTCTGATAGTCGTCGACGAGGGCCTTCAGGTCTGGAGTCGAGATTCGGATCATGCCGCCCTCCGCCATCACCTGGCGGGCATGACCGAGCAGCTGTCGCGCATCCGTCGGCGCGATATGCTCGATGAAGTGCTCGGAATACACGAACCGGACTCGGCCCGGAGGGATGGGGAGCGGCTTGGTCAGGTCCCATACGAGGTTGCCGAGCCCATTTATGTCGACATTGGCCCAGCCTTCGAGCAGCCGGCCGCCGCTGCCCAGGTGGAGCCGGTCATACCGTCTTAGTAGGCGGGGCGTTCCGAGCCTGCGAAATCGCGCCCTAACGGCGCCGAGCGCTCGCTCCGCCCGGTTCCTGGTGCCCCTTACCAATCGGAATACAGGCCATCTGAATTTGGCCGCACTTGCCATATTATCGACTTTCGTGAATGCGGTTCCTCTAGGTTGACGCCCTTGCTGCGACAACCCCCATGATCCATTCTTCGGTGTGCCGATCTGGGGGACGAGCGCACGGACTTAGAGAGCATGATTTCGAGACCGGACGGGGAGCCGCTCGTACAGTGCGTAACTAAGGTGCAGTGTTAGGCGTGATGTTAAGGTCGTCGCGCGTAGACCGTATGCAACCCTGTTGTAGGTCCTATCAACGATCTTGAACATATTCGGCACAAGCGTAGCGGCCACGTTGAAGATCTTAACGACCCGGTGTGAAAAGAATGCGCCAACTAGCAGAGGCGTAGGGCGGCGTGGATCATCCGCCGCACCGGGCGCACATAGGAGAAGCGGAATTGGTGCGGGACTAAAGAGCGCTAGCTTCTCTCGCGGGCAGGAACACCCATTACGGTAGTGCCGGCGGCAACGTCGCCGACCACAACGGCACCCATGGCGACCGTTGCGCGCTCGCCGATAACCAGCCTTTTGGTCGGAGTTCCATTCCTTATGATCGCTCCGGCACCGATCAGCGTTCCATCACCGATCTCGACCCACCCGTTAACTGATGCTCGAGGCGAGAGCGTCACGAAGTCCCCTATGCGACAATCATGCGAGACCTGGGAAAAGACGTTTCCCTGAAAGTGTCGGCCGATCACGGTTGAGCTATTGACCACCGAAAAGTCGCAGACGACGGATCCCTCGCCGATCTGGGCAGAGGGGCTAACCAAGGAATTGCAAGAATGCAGGTTGGCGAAAGATCGGCCGACGAAGCGGTCAGCAACCGTTTTTCGATGATGGGAGTCACCTACCGCGATGATTAGCTCGTCCTCACGCAGCAGCTCATCCGGGCCAATGGCCGAACTCCCTAGGATCGGCCCATTCGGATGATCGGTCACGAACACAATTTCCCTGCCTGGCATTGCCCGCACCGCTACGTCATAGAGCTCGCGGCCCATTCCGCCCGACCCGAAGATGGCGAGACGCCCGTTTTTTCCGATATTGGCCACCCGGAAATCGTACAGGGATCCGCAGCCTTCGTCTAGCAAAGCGCCCATACGTCGGGATGTTCTAGCGCTTCAGGCTCCAGGGCGCGATGCGGGGAGGGGCAGGCGGCCCCTTTCCGATCTGGGCGAGGATGAGCCTGACAGCGCCTGGGCGCTCGCCCCTCGATTGTGGAACCGAGGTCCTGTAGCGCTTACCGACGAGGAGCGTCGAGCCCTCAGTGCACGACACTTCGAACAGAGCCCCGATGCTCACCCAGGTGCCGAGGTTGATGACGCTTCCGCCCGTTCGGAAGTGCTCATGGCCGGATGATTGCCATTGGCAGACAATCCACATTCTCGCGGCATTACCCGCCGCCAATTCAAGGCCGGTTTCTCAAGAAAATGCCAGGAGACGATGCCGCAGACGAGCGCTCCCAAGCTCCCGAGGATCATCAGTTCGAAAACAGAGACGCCAGGCAGGGAGCTGATCAGAGTCTGCTGCACCGGCCACCCGTAGATATAAATGCCGTAGGAATAGTCGCCAAGCCGGTTGTAGTTCCTCAGAAAATAGAAATTGACCACGGCGAGCCACAACGTTGCATAGCCGATAGCCAAGGTCGCTGCCTCCTCGCGCAATACCTCCGCCCAACAGGCCAAGCCAGCGGCCGCGGCCAAAGCCAACATCAGGCGCCAATCGAGTGGGAGATTTGACCGGTAGAAATATGCCGCCATCCCAAGCAGGAATGGGAAGCCAAGGATTGCAAGATTTGTGAAAGCTTCGGACACATCGCCGTATCGGGCGACGCCATATATCGGCAGCGACGCAGCCAGCATGAGAGGGAATAGACGCGGCCGATAGAAGCCGAGCAAGCCCACGAAGGTAAGGCCGGCGTAGCAATAGACTTCGATCGGAAGTGTCCACAAAGGACCATTGACGACAAGCGAATACGGGTTGTGTTGGAAGAGGCCAGGAAGGGTATACTGCATCCAGATGAGGGAAAGCACCTTTGGAACATAGGTCAGCGTCTCGCGATCTAGAAGGTAGGCCGACACGGGGTGGGTGGTCAGCAACGGTCCTAAGATGAAGGCGGTGACCAGCGCCGCTACGGACAACCCAGGCAGAATCCGGCGCGCCCGGGCCATGGCGAATGCTCCTACAGAGCGCCGATTCACGAAGCTTTTCAGAATGAGGAAGCCTGATATTACAAAGAAGACCTTAACGCCGACGGCCCCTAATGAGAATCCTAGAATGTTCTGCAGTGGCTCGACGGCTGCTCGCCCCAGCGCCAGTGGGTAGCTATGTGATATGATCACCGCCAAGGCGGCTCCAACCCTGAGCGCGTTGAAATTGTTCTCTCGCCCTTGAGCTAGGGCCTCGGCGGTTCGCATCAGCGGCAATTTACTGGTTCGCCGTACTCGCGCAACCGCGTACAGCACCGGGAGATTGGGCGTGAGACGTTCTTCTCGCGGCGGCGATTTTCAGCAAAAAGAGGCGCAGGTGGCAGCTGGCGCCGGTCGAAAGAGATGAACTCACGACTCGTGACGAAGGGGTGGCGCCGCTCTCCGTGAGGCTCACCTGCGCCTTGAGATCAGATTACCAGAGCGCTCGCGCAATTCGGCCCGGCATTTGCGGTGAATATACGTTCGTGATCGCTCCATTCGACTGCTGCTTTCGCGGCAACGAGGCTCACATTCTTTCGGCCTCGACCGGTGCAGCGAGAAAGCGGGCGAAAGGCAGAAGGGAGAGCGCGTCCGCGAACAAGCTTGAACGCAACAGGAAGCCGGCGAGCAAATAGAGCGAGCCACCCGCCACCGTGCAGATAACCAAGGTCGCCAAGGGCCCCATCCCGAGGACCGTCTTGAGCAGGACGATGGCAGCTGCCATCACCAAAGTCGCTAGAGAGAGTCCCGAAAGGTCGCGCAATTGCTTGGTAAGACCGTAGCCTAGACTGACATGCGTGGGTCGCGTATTCACGATGGCGGCCAAGAGGCTGTACGCCACTTGGCTGTACGCGAGACCGACGATACCGAACATGCTTCCAACCACCATGCAGGCTACGCCGATGGTCTTCTTGGCGAACTCGTTGCGCAGAAAGACGCGCGTGTTTCCCTGTGCAAGCACCATTTGCAGGTTGATGGCATGGACGGGAAAGAGGATGCCGCCGACCGCCAGGATAGACAGGATGGGTGCCGCCGGAAGCCATTTTTCGCCAAACAGCACGATGATCACCTCAGGCGAAAGAACCGCGAGCGCCACCATGACCGGCAGGTTGAGCATCATCGCCAGCCCGATCGCCATCTTCAGCCCGCGCTTGAGCGCTTCGGGCTCGGCGGCCCGCGATGCGAAGAGGGGCAGCGCGATCCGGCTAACGATCTGGGCAAGGATGACGCCCGGCAACATCTGCGTGCTCGCCGCCCGATTGTAGAAGCCGAGGTCCCGGACTCCGTAGAGCTTACCGACCAGGAGCGACGAGCCCTGCGTGTACAATACTTCGACCAGATAGCCGATGCTCACCCAGGTGCCGAAGTTGAAGACGCTCCTGCCTGTGCGGAAGTGCCAGTGGCGGGATGGCCGCCATGAGCTGACCATCCACATCCCCGCCGCGTTGACCGCCGAGAGAGCGATGATTTGCGCGGCGAGCGCCCAGATACCGCCCCCCGTGACGGCGACGCCGATGCCCGCCGCCGCCCCGGCGACCGAGGAGGCGATGCCGACCTTGGTGATCTGATCGAACCTGAGGCTGCGCATCAGAAGGGCCGTTTGGACCGCGGCTATCGCGGAAAGCAGTACCTGGGCCGCTGCAATCCACATAAGCGGGCGCAGGATCGCGTGGCCGTAAAAAGCCGCGAGGGCGGGGCCGGCGGTGACTAGAGCAACTGAAAAGATTAGTGCGATGATGAGGTTCCACCAAAAAACGGTGCTTTCCTCGTCGTGGCTCGTGTCCTGCCTCTGCACCAGGCCCATGGTGATGCCAGACTGGGCGAAGGCGATGGAGAGGGCCGTGAAGAAGCCCAACAGCGCGATGATTCCGAAATCCTCGGGCGCGAGCAGGCGCGCCAGGACGATTGTCACGACGAACTGCACACCCTGGCGGAGGCCGATGTCGAGCGCGCTCCATAATCCGGCGGCGGCGGCCTTCTGCTTCGTCATCACAAACTTTCTTCAGGACCGAGCACTGTTCTAGCGCCCGCGCCGAACCAGGCGAAGGGAAACGTCTAGCCGGCGCGGCCGATTACGGTGAGAACTCGGTCAAGGTCGGAGTCGGAGAGTTCGGGGAAAATCGGGAGACACAATATTTGCTCCGCCGCCTCCGTCGCGACGGGAAGGTTGGCGGGCGTGGCCGACGGGAGGTTGTCGTAGAGGGGCAGCGACGACAGCAGCGGGTAGAAATAGCGACGGGCGTAGATGCCCTCAGCCTTGAGGAGTTCGTAGAGGCCGTCGCGGCTGAGGGCGAAATCAGGCGTCACGAAGATGGGGAAGTAGGAATAATTCGGTTCGACACCTTCCGGGATCGGCAGGCATTCGATTCCGAAGGAGCCAGCGAGGGCTTCGCGATAGAGGCTGTCCACGCGTCTACGGGCCTGCCGCACGTGATCGAAGTGACGAAGCTGAAGCACCCCGAGCGCAGCGTTGAACTCGCTCATCTTTGCATTGGTGCCGATGAACGGGATGCTGACCTCGTCGGCGATCCCGAAGTTGCGGAAACTATCCACCGCCTTCTTTCCCGCCACGCTTCCGGCCATAACGGCGCCGCCTTCGAACGTATTGAACGCCTTGGTGGCGTGAAAGCTCAAAGTCGCGAAGTCGCCGTAGCTGAGCACGCTTCGGCCATGGCGCCGCACTCCGAAAGCGTGAGCCGCGTCGTAGATCACCGTCAGGCCGTGCCTAGCGGCAATCGCCTCAATCGCGTCGACGTCGCAGGGATTGCCGTAGCAATGCACCGCAACGATAGCGGAGGTCTGGGGCGTGATCGCCGCTTCAATCAGGCCGGGATCGATGTTGAGGTCGGAGCGGCGAATGTCGACAAAAACAGGTTCCAGGCTGCCCATCCTGACGGCATGGGTCGTTGCGACGAACGAATAGGGGGTTGTGATTACCTCACCGCTGATGCCCGCGGCTTCGATAACGGCGCTCAGCGCGAGCGTTCCGTTGGTGACGAGAGAGACGTTGTCGACACCGAACAGCTCGCACAACTCACGCTCGAACCGCTGGTGGAAGGGCCCTTGATTGGTCAGGATCCGCGATTGCCAGATCTCAGTGAGCAGAGGCAGAAATTCCTCGAGAGGCGGCAGGTAGGGCCGAGTGACATAGAGAGGGTCCGAACTCATGCTAAGATCTCCGCTCGATCCAGCGTCGGCGCCCGGGAGTCCTTAGCCGAGAGGTGGGGCGGCTCGGTCAGCGGCCATTCAATGGCGATGTCGTGGTCGTTCCAGGCGATCGCCCGCTCCCGGTCCGGCGCGTAATAGTCGGACGCCTTGTATAGGACGTCCGCCGTCTCGCTGAGTGTCAGGAATCCGTGGGCAAAGCCCGGCGGTATCCAAAGTTGATTACCCTTCTCGGCCGAAAGGGTGATGCCGAACCAACGGCCGAAGGTGGCGGAGCTCCTCCGTAGGTCCACCACGACGTCGAATATCTCGCCCTGGAGCGCCCTCACCAACTTACCCTGCGCGCGCGGCGGCAGCTGATAGTGGAGGCCCCGAAGCACGCCCCGTGTCGAGCGGCTGTGATTGTCCTGCACGAACTCGACGTCCGCTCCGACGGCCTTGGCGAAGGCCTGCTTGTTATAGCTCTCGGTGAAGAAGCCGCGATCGTCGCGGAAAACCCGTGGGGTCAGGACGAGCACTTCTGTTAGAGGGGTCTGCTCGATCAACACTTGGGGATCATTCCTTTGATCGGGTGGCGGCCGAGCTTCAAACAGCCTCGATGTGGCGAAGCCGCTCCGAGGCTTCCTCTTCCGCCGGCGCCGCCGCGGTGCGCGCGGGTATGGGAGGCACCATCAACGCGCAGCCGAAGGCGAAAACCGCGGCGATCGCGGCTGTCCGGATGGGATAGTCGATGATGGAATGGGCGAGGATGACGCCGATCATTACCGATCCGGCGCGCGCGAGAGAGGAACCTTCGAAGTCCCGGGCCCATGCCTCATACGCCCGACGCCCCCACCAGTAGAGAAAGGCGAGGATGAGCAGCAGGCCCGCAGCTCCAAGCTCCAGCACAGCCTCGATATAGTCGTTATGGGCGTGATTAACGAACTGCCCCGTGACCCGGTTCGGATCTTCATAGCGCCGGTAGGCGGTGGAAAACGTGCCCAGGCCGGTGCCAATCGGGAAGCTGTCCTTGATGATCTCAACCGTCTTCGAGGCGAGGACCCGCCGGCTCGAAGGCTGGTCGCCCATATCCGCCGTGAGGTTTTCCTTGCCCAGGGGTCCCTGCAGGCCGGCAAAGACGAACATCAAAGCCAAACCGGCAAGCGCTGCCCACCAAGCCGCCCCGATCCGCCCCGCCACCGCCCGGCGGTAGATGAGAAAGCTCGCGACTGCCGTGGGGAGCGCGAGGCCGTAGCCCGCGCTCGATCCGCTGATCGCTATCCCTGCAATGATGAAGATCGCGATAGAGACGCTGATAATCGCGCCCCCGCTGCGTTTGGAGCGGGAGCGGCGAGTGGCCATTCGCCCGGCGATGACCGCAGCGAGGGGGAGTGCGCAGAGCAGCAGCGTTGCCTCATGATTGGCATTGGCAAAGAAGCCGACTGGCGACGTCTTATTCGTGACAGCGTAGAAGCGCAGCGGCGAATCCGGCCCGCCCATGAGCTGGAAGGCGCCGAGCACCACCGAGGCGCCTGCCACTGCGAGGAGGGCCGTCGGAAGCCGCCGCCGTTCATCGTTGGGGAGCCGAAGCACGAGTAGGAACACGGCCGCCGCAGGCAGCAGGTGGAGAAGGGAGTTCAAGGTCCATGTCGGCGCCAGAGAGCCGGAAAGCGGCGGCGGCTTCATTCCGATCAATTCAAAGGCCTCCGTGAGGTCGGAGCGTAGCGGAAGATCTGGCCCAAGGCCAAGCGGGAGGAGGCTGGCGAGCCCCACGAAAAGCAATCCCCCGCCGATACACAGCGGCCCCCGCGCTCCTTCCGGTAGCCTCGAATTCCGCTGCCACAGGAGCGCCACGATCAGGCAGAGGCCCATAAGCTGTAGGAACGCGTTCGCCGCCGCCCCCGCGGCGCTTGCGCCGCCGAGGAGCAGGCACGCGACGAGATAGGCGGCGGCTGCCATGGCCCAGAAACCGTCCCTCACCGGCCGATCTCCATTCGCTCGATTTCGAGGTTGACCACGCTCGCAACGTCGCCCGGCTCAGCGATCAGGCTCAACGACTGGCCGACGCAGCTCGCCGGAACCGTAAAGGCCGTGCTGAACCTGCGATTGTCGGCGCCGGCTTGGCCCATATCGACCACTGCGATCTGGCGACCGTCTGGAAGGCAGGTCAGGCGCCAGAAGAGGCGGCCTGAAGTAATACCGTTCGGGCTCCGCGCGATGAGGCGCAAGTTATAGGTCCCGCTCGAAAGGGCCAGCATCTGCTCGGCGAGCACGACACTTTGGCCGCCGAAATAGGCGACGTCGAGATAGGTTCGCTGACCGTCCTTGGCTGGCTCCGCCCTGCCGGCTTCGCCATCCTTGAAAGTCCAGCCAAAGGGCCCTGGAGCGCGCAAGCCGCGAAAGGCGCTGTCGAACATGTGGCGGCTGGCGGCGCGTTCCTGCTGAGGAAGAGCGGATAACCAAGTCTGCCTGGCCCCGACATAATCGCCCGAGGAAGCCTGGGTCTGGAGGATCAGCTGACGCTCTCGCAGCAGCTCGCCGTTCGGTTTCAAAGCCCGTATTCGGTCGTGAAGATCGCGTGCATCGCTAGTTGAGATCTTGCGCGTCCCGGCAGCCGCGAAGAAGTCCTCCGTCCAAACGGGGTCCTTGGCGAGGATCGTCGCAAGGGCCGCCCGGCCCCGTGGATGCGAAATCAGCTTGATGAGCTCCGGGAGAAGCGCCGGGCGCAGTCCCTCGTTCCGACGGAGGACGAAGTCTATTTCCGACATCGCCTCGGTAAAACGCTCCGCCTTGATGTAATAAATCATCAGCTGCATGCGTGCGGCGGGATGCGAGTGGCGCCGGCGACGCACTTCTTCCATCAGCAAAATAGCTCGGCGAAGATCACCCTTTTGTTCGGCGGCACGGGCGGCGACGAAGAACGGCTCGAAGGCGAGAGGCAGTCGCGCGAGGCCCTCTTCAGCGGCCCTTTGCATCTCCCCGGTCACCCGGACCGTCGGCTGCTGCACAGCAGCCGCGAGGACCTTAAGCGTCGGCGCGGGATTTTCCGGCGGAAGCGAAGCCAATGTGATGGCCGTCGTCACGGAAAGACCGGAAGCGCCGGCCTTCACGATCAGCCATGCCACGACCGGCGACGCGCCGGTCACCGCCCAAGCGGCGACGCGCCGCCCGGCACGCGGACTCTCCGCGGGTGCGCTGGTTGCCACGATCAGCTCTTCAGTAGCTCGATCTGCTTCTTCGGCTGGTCCCCTTCGCGATAGGCATAAGCGTCTTCACCATAGCCATAGCCATAGCCATAGCCATAGCCGACCTTCAAAGCGTCGAACTTCGTGAGGACCGCGCCCAGCAGTCGGGCGTCGGAGGCGCGCAGTCGGTTAATGGCATTTAGCGCCGCACTCCGACGGATTGCCCCGGCTTCGATCACCATCAAGGTACCCTCCGTGAACGAGGAGAGCATCGGCGCGTCGGCCAGGCCGAGCACGGGCGCGCTGTCGATTATAACGTGGTCGAAGCTCTTTAATGCTTCCTCCAAAACGCCTTTGAAGCGGCCTGAAGCGAGCAGCTCCGCCGGATTAGGCGGGATCGGGCCGCTTGGAAGAAGGAACAGCCGCTCCATTTGAGTAGAGTGAACGCATTCAGCAATCTTGTCAGATCCGGCAAGAAGGCTGGACAAGCCGTGGCTGGTCGAACTCGGACCCCGGAAGGTTGGCTTGCGCAGATCGGCGTCTATCAGCAAAACCGAGGCGCCAAGGCCGGCAAGCGTCTGAGCCAGCGCCAACGCAGTGCTCGATTTGCCTTCGGAGGCACGTGTGCTGGTCACCAGCAGGCTGCGCGGAACACCGTGGTCGGTAGAGAACTGAAGAGCCGTCCGCACCGACTGATACGCTTCGGAAACCTGCGAGCGAGGATCCTCGAGTTGTTCGCGTACCGCCACGCCCTTGCCGACGCCGGGAATGACTCCGAGCGAGGCGAGACCGAGCTTGGTGCCGACGTCGTCGGGAGTCTTGATCGTGTCGTCGATCCACTCGATCGAGAAGGCGGTGCCGAGGCCGAGCAGAAGGCCGATGGCGAGGCCAATCATGATGTTGAGCGGCAGATTCGGTTTGAACGGCCCGCCCGGCACCTGCGCCCGATCGACCACCGACACGACGTTCGCTCCGACTCCGCCGGCCACTCCCACTTCCTTGAAGCGCTGGAGAAGCGCGTCGTAGAGGCTGCGGTTGGTGTCAACCTCGCGCTGCAGGATGGTGTACTGAATGCTGCGCTCGCGCAGCGCCATCAGGCCCGCCTTGCCCTCGTTCACCTTCGCCTGCAGCGCGTTCTCGCGCGCCAGCGCGGCCTGGTAGTCGGCCTGGAGCGAGCCGGAGGTCGAGCCGGCGACGTTGCTCCTCTGCCGGGCGATCTCCTTGTCCAGAGACTCAATCTGGGTGCGAAGCTGAACCATCTCCGGGAAATCCGGTTTGAATAGCGCTAGCTTCTGTTGATATTGCGACTCGAGCTGAGCCCGCTGCTGGCCGAGCGCCTGGACCGTGGGATCGCTGATTGTGGCCACGCGTGCCTGGGCACCCGCGGCCTCGCGGTACCGTTGTTCGGCCGCAATCCGGTCGCTTCTCGCCTCGGCCAGCGAATTATTCGTCTGGATTAAGGTGGCTGCGTCGATCGACTGCTCCTGCCGAACGCTGCCGGTGCCGCCGCTGTCGACGCTCAGCGTCAGGATCCCCATCTGCTTGGCGTAGGCGACCAGTTGCCGCTCGGACTGCTCCAGCTTGGTCTTCACCGCTGCGATGCGCTGCTGAAGGAAGTTGCGCGCATAGGATGTCGCCTCGTAGCGCCGCTCCATGTTCGACTGAATGAAATTGTCTGCGTATGCGTTGGCGAGCTTTGCGGCCAGCTCGGGATTGGGACCCTCGACGGCGATCGCGATCAACGAGCTATCGCGCTGCGGAGCGATGTTGACGCTGCCCTGTACCATGCCGGCGGCGGCAACTTCCCGCGCCTGGCGCGGCTGCTCCTGGTCGAAAATCTTGCCATCGTTGGCGATATTGGTACTCCGGGCGACGCGCTCGGCGAGCGAACGGCTTTTGAGCAGGCCGACCTGCGTATTAAGGAATTCGCGCATATTCCCTTGGGTCGGCTGAACCTCGCCCATCTTCTGGTCGACGACCTGCACGCCTTCGGGATTAACTTCGATCGTCGCTTGGGCGCGATACATAGGGGTGATCATCAGCGAAATGACGATGGCGGCGAGCAGGCAGGCGACCGCGATGGCGGTGATCAGCCACCACCATTTCGCCACGATCCGCCAGATCTCATTGATGTCGAAACGGGAATCCGACTTAGCCGCCCGCGGGAAGGCGACGTCGGCAAGGCCGGTATGGGCCGGTACCCGCGCACTCGGATCGAAAGGCATCACCGCGCCTTGGTTCGGGAGAAATCCCCCATGATTATTCATGATCTGGAATCCTGTCTTTCGGGTCCGAACCGCCCTTAAAAGGGGCGCAAAATGGAGAGCAGCGGGAGCGACCCCATCAACTCGCGATACACCTGGCGAGCCCGGCTGCCGTCGACGATGATGATGTCGTTGCCGTAGATCACCGGATCCTCGGCCTTCGCTCGGCGGATGTCCTGGAGATCGAAGGCGCCGGCCATTTTCTCGCCCCGGATGGTGCGGAAGACGATGATCCGCGACGGGTTGGCGTCCTCGCTCGTGCCCTTCGCCATGGCGACGGCCTGTAGCAGGGTCGTCGGCCCCTTGACGATGAACTGACCGGGATTGCGCACCGAGCCGTCGACCGTGATCGTCTGCTCGGCCCGCTCCCTGATCGCGATCTGGACGTTGGGCGACTGGAGATACTTTCGAGAGAGAGCGGCGGCGAGTTCGTTGCGCAGCACTTCTGTCGTGCGCCCCTGCGCCTGGACCGAGCCAAGCAGCGGATAATCGATCTTGCCCTGGGCATCGACCTTATAGTCGCCGGAGAGCGATGAGACTCCGAAGACATTGACGGTAATGGTGTCTAACGCTCCGATCGGGTGCGAGGCGTTCGCAACCGGCTGCCCCTGCGTATCGGGGGCAACAAAGCCTGTGGGCTCGTAGGGTACCGAGCCGCCGCGGCCGCTGGCGCAGCCTGCAGTGGCCAAGGCGGCGACAACGAGGAGGGCCCAAGTCACCAGCCCACTCAGGGAAAAGTTACGCTCTTCATGCCAAAACGCTCGCATGTTCATCTTCTCCGTCGGGGCCGAGGCCCTCTACACAATCCAAGGCTTGGGTGGAACAGCCCATGCGCCCCGTTCGGCGCACACCCTTCCTCCCGGAAGCGATGCCCGCGCTGCCCCTAAGGCGAACTGCATTTATCTCGTTGCACCGCTTAGCTTATTTCTGCGTCTCCGTCCAGAGTCCGGCGCATCTCGGGGCTAAAACCTTGCAACCGCGGAAAAAGACCAGATATCGGCGCTCTAACGTCGCGGAGTTGATGCCAGTGTTAAGTCGCCTGTTTTCGAAGAGCCGCGCGGCCCGGGGCCGAAGCGGCCCACCGGGTTCCAGGGCGTATGCAATCGGCGATGTGCACGGCCGACTCGACCTCCTGGTCGATCTACTCGCCCGCATCGAAGAAGATAATGCTCGGCGGGGCCCGGCTAAGACCTGGCTGGTCTTCCTCGGCGACCTGGTCGATCGTGGGCCGGAAAGCCGGGGCGTAGTGGATCTTCTCGTTAGCCGCCCCCCGGCCTTCGCCCGCAACGTCTTCCTCAAAGGCAATCACGAAGAATTCTTTCTCGCAGTCCTAGGCGGCGACGACAGCGGTGTCCAGCATTGGCTTGCTTACGGGGGCACGGAATGCGCCCAGAGCTACGGACTCACCAGCGGCTGGATGCTCAACGCCACTCCGACGGCGATCATGGAGCGCCTGATCGCCCAGGTGCCGGAAAGTCATGTCCGCTTCCTCGACGAGCTGCACGACAGCTTCCGCTTCGGCGACTATCTGTTCGTCCACGCGGGGATCCGCCCCGGCGTCGCGCTCGAGAAGCAGGTCAGCCGGGACCTGAGATGGATCCGTGAGGGCTTCCTCGATGACCAAAGCGAGCACGGAGTCATCGTCGTTCACGGCCACACGATAGTCGAGCGGCCCGAGGAGCATTCCAACCGCATAGCTCTCGATACTGGCGCCTACCGCTCGGGGACCCTGACCGCGATGGGGCTCGAGGGCCACGAGCGCTGGTTCATCGAGGCGCGAGAACTCGGGGCGGCCGCCGCAGCCTGAGCGGCTTGGCATCGACGGACGGGACCTTTAAGGGGCGCTCACCGCCATTATCTCGTCGCGTCGCGCTCGGCAGCAGGGACCATTAATGAAGATCCTCGTCACCGGCGCCGCCGGCTTCATCGGCCATCACGTCGCCGATCGACTTCTGCGCCGCGGGGACGAGGTCGTCGGGATCGACAAGTTCAACGATTATTACAGCGTCGCCCTGAAGCGAGATCGGGACCTGAAGCTTCGCCGTGACCATGGCAGGGCCTTCACGTCAATCGAGACCGACTTTGCGGACAACGAGTCGCTCGAGCGGGCGCTGGACTCCGTCGGCTTCGACCGAATCGTCCACCTCGGCGCCCAGGCCGGCGTGCGTTATTCGATTGAGAACCCGCACGCCTATGTCCGGTCCAACTTAGTCGGCCACGTCAACCTGCTCGAGCTCGCCCGCCATCGCGGCCTTTCGCACCTCGTCTACGCCTCCTCCTCCTCGGTCTATGGCGGCAATGAGACCTTGCCCTTCCGGGTCGAGGATCGAGTCGATCACCCGCTCTCACTTTATGCCGCGACTAAGAAGGCGGACGAGCTGATGAGCGAGACCTACGCCCATCTCTACCGGCTTCCGCAGACCGGCCTCCGCTTCTTCACCGTCTACGGCCCCTGGGGCCGGCCCGACATGGCGATGTGGCTGTTCACCAAAGCGATCTTCGCCGGCGAGCCGATTCAGGTGTTCGGCGAAGGGAATATGCGGCGCGACTTCACCTATATCGACGACATCGTCTCAGGGGTCGTCGTCGCCCTCGATAACCCGCCGCCCGACGACGGTGCGGAGAAAGCCGGCGGCAGCCGGGGGCCGCACCGGCTCTACAATATCGGCAACAACCGCTCCGAGGAGCTGACCCGGATGATCAGCCTGATCGAGGAAGCGTGCGGCCGCAAGGCGGAGAAGAGGCTGATGCCGATGCAAGCCGGTGACGTCCGCGACACTTATGCCGACATCAGCGCGATCCGGCGCGACCTCGGCTTCGAGCCCACGACCGGTATCGACGTCGGGATTCCTCGCTTTGTTGAGTGGTATCGCGATTACCACGGTCACGATTGACCCGTGCCTTCGACCGCTAACCGGATTGCGGCCGCGACGCCCGGTGCATGCGCTCTATGATCGGAAGCAGCAGATCGACCACGTTGGCGCTTTCGATCGGAAGCACGGTCGCGGTCTGATCGGTCAGGAGCCGCGGAAGGCGGTCGGCGATCACTTCTATGTTCGGGCGGCTTCGGCTGATCTCGGCCGCGAGGATTTCGGCGGCCGACTTCGCCATCACATATTCGACTGCGCCTTTCGGCCTCTCCTCGATCGCCGTCGACGAGGGGTTGAACGCCGCGAGTCGGTTTCCGGCACCGGCGAGCGCCTCGCACAGATTGTGGAAGCCGGAACAATATACAGCGAGATATTCGTCGAGGGCCGTTGGGGAATAGAGGACCGACCTCTTCCTGAAGATCTGGGGCGTTGCGAAATAGTAGAGCTGGGTGAACGTCTCCCGCACTTGGGCAAGCTGCGGGCCCGGCGGTTCCCGAACGTCGAGCTTCATCGTTCGGCAGGCGCCGCCCGCCTCCTCAATCTCGGAAGCGACCGCCTCCGCTTCCCCGGCGCCGACCAGATAGGTGATGACGACCTCGGCCCCGCCCAAGGCGAGCAGCTTCGCTGTCAGCTCCCCGAGACCCCGCGAGCCGCCGACGACGAGCGCCCGTTCTTCCGCGAACGCCTCCGCCCGGACCCTGCCCGCCAGATCGCGAAGCGCCGGCTGCCGCACCGGAGGCTGCCGAACGAAGCATTCGACCTTTCCGGAAATGAAAGGCGCATCCAGATCCACCGTTACAAGCCTGAATCGGGGATCCACCCTGGCCACGGCAAAAGCAAAAATCCGGTCAGGCGAATCCTCCTCATACAATTCCACCGCGAATTTCGAGAATATCGAGTGGAGGCCGGGACAGTGCATCCCGACAAGAGTGGAGAGGGCGATGAGGCTGTTCGTCGCCTCCGGTCCCACCGCGGCGGCAAGAGCCGGAAAAGCCGCGGCGGCTTGGGAGTCGGGACGGCTGGCAGCGAAGCTGCCGGCGACGTTTGGCAGGGCTTCAAGGGAAAGCTCGCGGGGGAGCGACCCGATCGAGTCTTCTCGCGTCCGAGGGGCCTTTCCCCCGGCCTTCCGAGGCCCGAGCCCGACGGCGATGCTCGTCGCCCTGGCCCCCTCAATTAGCAGTTCGATATCGGCTTGCCCGGCGCGCTCCGAGACGAGGGCCGCCTCCACCGGCTCGTCCAGATAGATGAACCGGTCGAACCTCACCCCCAGCGTCCTGATCGGGGGTCCCGGCCGAATCGCGCAGAAGGCATCGAGGGCCCAGAGCGCGGCACTGACCCCGTGGACAACCGGCGTCCCCGCCTGAGTGCGCCGCGCGTAGACCGGATCCAGATGCATCGGGTTGCGGTCCCCCGATAGGGCGGCGAACGCTTCCTGGTCCTCCAGAGTGAAACGGCGCTCGGCGAAGCTCTGTCGACGGGTCAAGGGGGTTGGCCTCGGTGAAAAGAATGGGGACCCCCGTTGTTACAGGCGCTCCCCCCGTCAAGCCCTATTGCATGGCGGAGGACTTTGGGGCTAACGCGCCTGCGCCTCCCGGGGCCGGCCCAGAGGGGAGGGCCTCGGACTGTCCTCAATCCCGTCAAGGTTGCTGCCGACCTTTCGGCCTATGGCTGTAAACCGCCCGTTATGACCCGAAGCCTTTCCGTCAGTTTTGTGGGCGATGTCGTGACTCGGCCGATGGGGCGCATCGGGGAAGGACTCCCGGGTCTCCGGCTCGAAATCGACCACCAGGATATCGATCAGATCTTCCAGACGCTTGCCGGCGGCAGCGAGGCGGACGTCCTTATCCTCCACGTCAGCTCGGATTTCTTCCTCGACGAAGTCTCCCCGGAGGACGCTGCCGAACGCATGGATCATTATTGCGCCGCCGTGGCGGACTTCGCTGGACGCAGCTCGGCGATCGCCATCGTTAACACTCTGGAGCTCTGGCCAAGCCGCCTCATCGGCCTGAGATATGTGGAGGAGCTTGCGCTCCTCGCTTCGCTCAACGAGAAGATCTTCCAGCTGGCACGCGCCCATCCCACCGTTTCGATCCTCGACGTCGGCGGCATTGTGGCCGGAATAGGCGCTTCCCGGGCCCTCAGCCTCCAGAACCGGCTCGCCATGCGAATGCCCTATACCAAGGTGGCCCTGGACGCGATCCGCGCCGGCTACGAGCAGTGCATCGGGGAGCGCTACGCGCCGCGGAAGAAGGTCATCGTCCTCGACGGCGACAATACGCTCTGGGGCGGCATCGTCGGCGAGGACGGCGTCGATGGGATCGCCATTGATAAGCAATATCCCGGAACGGTCTACCGGCGCTTCCAGTCGCAGCTTCGCGACCTCGGAGAGGGCGGAGTCCTGCTGGCGCTGGCGAGCAAGAACAATCCCGACGACCTGCGCGAGGTGTTCGAGCGGCGCGAGATGCCGCTCAAGCTCGAGCATTTCTCCTCCGTGCAGGTGAACTGGGAGCCGAAGAGCGACAATATCGCCAAGGTCGCCGAGGACCTCAACGTCGGGCTCGATTCGCTCATCTTCATCGACGACAATCCGTTCGAGCTGGAGCAGGTCCGGGCCGCTCTGCCGATGGTCGACGTCTATCGTTTCAACAGCAATAGCGTCGACGAGGCGCTTGGGCTTCTCGCTTCGATCGAGGGGCTCAAGACTTGGTCCGTGACCGAGGAGGATCGCGCCAAGACTGCTCAGTATCGGCAGCAGAAGCACCGGGCGGAGGCTCGCGGCCAGGCGACCAGCCTCGAAGCCTATCTGGACTCGCTGGGCATGCGCCTCGAGATAGGCCGCAACCGGCGGTCGCAGATTAAGCGCGTCGCTCAGCTCACGAACAAGACGAACCAGTTCAACCTGACCACGCGGCGCTATTCCGAGACGGACATCACAAGGCTGATGGAAACTGGAGACGTCTTCGACGTTCGCCTCGAGGACCGGTTCGGTGACATGGGCGTGATCGGCGTGGTGATCGTCGTGGACCGTGAGATCGACACCTTTCTCCTCAGTTGCCGGGCGCTCGGGCGCGGCATCGAATCGCAGATCCTGGACCATGTCTGCCAGGCGATGGGCGGGAAAGGTCTTCGAGCGTCCTACCGTCCGACCCGGAGGAACATGATGACCGCTGTATTCTTCGAATCGAACGGGTTCGAGGTGGCTGCGCTGCGCGAGGACGGCGGGAAGGACTATCGCTATGAGGGCGGGCTCTCTCTCTCCCGCCGTATAGAAATTGCGGAGGTCGTGTGATGTCGTCTATCGAGCAGGTGCTGGAGGAGGCGGTCCGACGAGTGAACGAGCACGTTCAATCGTCCGCCCTCGAACCCCTGGCCCCGGACACGAACGTCTTCGATGCCGTGGATTCCATGGCGATCGTCGATCTGCTTCTGGAATCCGAATCCCTCCTCGAGGATGCCACCGGCAGATATGTGGCTCTCGCCAACGAGAAGATGTTCGATGCCGGCGCCTCGCCACTCCTTCGCTGGAGCGATTGGGTCGCCCATGTGGAGCAACGCCATGCCGAATGACAACGCCCGCGCCCAGCTGCGCTTCGACAATGCCGCCGTCGCCGGGATCGTCACAACGGTCGGCGACAAGCTCGTCCGCTTCGAGGACGAGGGACCGAAGCTGGGCCTAGAACCCAATGAGGTCACCCGGCTTCAGCGGGCCATCGGCCTCGGTACGCGTTATCTCGCCGGCAACGGCGAGACCACAGTGGATCTGTGCGAGGCCTCGGCCCGGCGCCTACTGGCCGGCCTCAACATTCCGGCGACCGCGGTCTCCGGGCTGATCCTGGTTACTCAGACTCCGGATTACCGCTCCCCGGCCTCGGCCATCGAGCTCCAGCATCGGCTGGGGCTTCCGGTCACGTCGATGGCCTTCGACGTCAGCCTCGGCTGCAGCGGCTTCGTCTACGGCCTCGCCTTGGCCCACAGCTTCGTACAGTCCGGGCTCGAACGGGTGCTTCTGGCCGTGGGCGACGTCGCCAGCCGCTTCGTCGATCCGAGCGACCACACGGTCGCTCCCATCATGGGCGATGCCGGGGCGGTGGCGCTGATCGAGCGGCGGCCGAGCGAAAGCATGTTCGAGCTTTATTCCGACGGATCGGGGCAGCGCGCCCTTTACATCCCGAACAGCGGGCTGAGGATCGATTCGGCCGACGAGGGCCGGCAGTCGGTGATGACGATGGACGGCGCGGCGGTGTTCAACTTCACGCTCCAGCGGGTTCCGAACCTCGTCAACAGCATCCTCGATTCGTCTGGGACAGCCGCGGACGATGTCGACTACTTCGTCATGCATCAGCCCAACAAATACATATTGAAAAACATCCAGAAGCGGCTGAAGATTCCGGAAGAGAAGTTCCCGATGGCGACCCAGGGGGTCTATGGGAACCAGAATTCCGCCTCCATCCCGGGAACCGTTTCCGGGTTCCTCAGCAACGCCTATAGCCACTCCCGCCTGACCTCGGTGCTTGCCGGGTTCGGCATCGGTCTGAGCTGGGCGGCCTGCGTGGTGGAGACCGACCGGATCTACGCGCCGCCGGCCTTTGTGGGAGTGGACAGAGCATGACAGCCGAGGAATTTCTGAAGCAGCTGACCGAGGTCCTCGAAGCCGACGAGCCGCTCCAGCCGGGGCAGCGGCTGGCCGAGGTCGAGACTTGGGATTCGCTCGGCATTCTCTCGGCGGTTGAGCTCTACGACGAGCTCGGGGTCAAGGTGGACCTGGCCAGCGTTGGCGACGCCCAGACGACCGACGATCTGGTCGGCCTCGCTGGCGCGGCGGTCACGGGCTGACATGGTCGAGCTTGCCGGCCACGCGCTCGTCGTCGGGGCATCGAG
Source organism: Allosphingosinicella sp. (assembly GCA_036398895.1). GTDB lineage: Bacteria > Pseudomonadota > Alphaproteobacteria > Sphingomonadales > Sphingomonadaceae > Allosphingosinicella. Next base: position 69,288 of record DASWOC010000008.1, read on the forward strand.
CGGCATCGGCAGGGCCGTTGCCCAACGGCTCGCTCCGAGGATGGCCGTCACCGCGCTCGCAAGGCGCGCTGACCGGCTCGAATCGCTTGCGCCGCTGGGCGTCGAGGCGATCACCTGCGACGTCTCCCGGGCGGATCTGCTGGAGCAGGCCGTCCACGAAGCCGTCGCACGCAGCGGCAAGATCTCAGGCCTCGTTTATTGCGCCGGCCAGCAGAAGATCAAACCGCTCCGGCTGATGAAGCCAGCGGAGGTGGGCGAGCTGCTCAGAATCAACCTCGAGGCGCCGCTCGTCCTGGCGGGGCTGTTCACGAGCCGTCGGGTGACCACCGAGGATGCGGTCTTCTGCGCGGTCTCCTCGATCGCCGCGGCGCGGCCGGAGCCGGGGATCGTCGCCTATTCCGCCGCGAAGGCCGGTCTCGATGCGATGGTGAAAGGGCTTGCCCGAGAGGCTGCTCCGCGGCGCGCCGTGGCCGTTGCTCCGGGCTGGCTCGACACCGAGATGACCCAAGCCTACGCTACCCTGTACGACTCGGATTTCAGGAGCAACCTTGAGAAGTCGTCCCCTCGCGGCATCGCCACCGTTGAGGCCGTGGTGGACTGCATCGTGTTCCTGCTCTCCCCGGCGGCGGGCTACATCACCGGCGAAGTTATCAGGGTCGACGGCGGCGCTGCGCTGTGAGCGAAACGGATCGGAGGTCGCAATGAAGCGCCTGGCATTTATCGGCGGCGGCGGTTTTTCGAAGGAAGTTCTGGAGATCGCGGAGCTGAACGGCCATGAGGTCGTCGGCTATGTCGCCGACACCCAAGGCGTGCTGGGACGGCCCTATTGGGGGCCGAAGGAACGCCTTGCCGGGCGCTGCGACGAATTCGACTCTGTCTGCATCGCCTTTGGAGCGAACAACCGCAAGTCGGTTCAGACGCGTCAGCGGATCATCGATTGGGCAGCCGAAAGCGGCTATTCGTGCGAGCCCTTGATCTCCCCGTATGCGGTTCGCTCGAGCGGCGCGACCGTAGGCCCTGGGACCATCGTGGCCCACGGGGTGGTGATCAGCGTCGACGCCCGAATCGGATCCTTCTCGATCCTCAACAGCAGCGCGATCATCGGTCACGATGCCGTCATCGGCGACAATGTGACGATCGCGCCGGCGGCGTTCATCGGCGGCGCTACGACGATCGGCGGCGGAACGCTTGTCGGTCCGGGGGCCATGGTCCTGCAATGTCTCAAGGTCGGCAGCGAAGTTATCGTCGGCACCGGCGCGAGCGTCGTTCGGAGCGTCCCGGACCGGGCGACCGTGGTGCCGCTTCGGTCGAGGACTCTTAAGGGCTGATCTCGGCTGGGTCGGTCTCGAGCTGGCGGACCAGGGCGAGTAGATCGCGCGACCGGCGCCCCAGCTCCCGCACTGGGTTGCCGCCATAGAGGGTCCACTCGCCGAGCGGCCGGTTCACCACGGACATCGCGGCCACGGCCGACCCTTCCCCCACCGTGGCTCCCGGAAGGATTATGCAGCCGGAGCCGATCGGGGCGTAGCGGCCGATGTTGATTGGCGCCGTCTGAACGCCCAGGAATTCGGGCGGAAGAGTCGAGTTCGTCATCGTCCGGCCGCTGAAGTCGTCGATGGCCGAGAGCAGTCGAACACCGTGGGACAGGCTCGAGTAGTCCGCCAGTTCGATGCCGCCCCTGGCGCCGAGCACGCAGCCGGAGCAGATGTGGACATGGCTGCCGATGCGCAGCGGTCCGCCGGTGGCGACGATCGTCGTGTAGCCATCAATCCGGACGAAATCGCCGATGACGATATTCTCCAGACCCACGATCGTAGAGTTCCGGGCGATCGCACTCCCTTCCCCCACGCGGGCGAAGCCGAAGGCGCGTAGCTCGTCGGACTTGAAATAACCTTGGTTGAAGGGATTGTGCACTCCAACCTTGTGGATTGAGCCCCCTTGCTTGTCCAGCCGCGACCTGGCTTCCTGCACAGGGAACGAGTCGGCGATTCAGCTCAATATCACCTGCGAACGTTATCAATAGCATGTTGCCAGGAGACGCCGCCCTCCCCCGGAGAAGAGCGGGGGTTTAGAGCGTCCAGCGCTCCACGCCAGGGAGCGCCCGGCCCCTGTAGAGATGCTTCAGGTCGGCGAGCAGCCCGCCCTCCGCCACCAGCCCGGCAAGCCTCAAATCGTCCAGCCTGCCATAAGCGGCGTGAGGCACCGCCACCAGGACGAGATCGTAGCGCCTGTCGAAGGCATCGGCGGCCAGGTCGATCCCATATTCGTGGCGGGCCTCCGCGGTGTCAGCGAGGGGGTCGTGGACCGTGACCTCGTGCCCCAGCGCCTGCAGGCGCCGGATTACGTCGATCACTCGGCTGTTCCTGAGATCCGGCACATTCTCCTTGAAGGCGAGGCCCATGACCAGCGTCTTCCCGGCCCGCCCGAGCCTCTTGTGAACCCCATCGGCGATCCAAGCGCCCATACGGTCGTTCGTGGAGCGGCCGGCAAGGATTACGTGGGGCTCCAGCCCAAGTTCCTGGGCGCGAAAGCTCAGATAATAGGGATCCACGCCGATGCAGTGGCCGCCGACAAGCCCGGGCTGGAAAGGGAGAAAGTTCCACTTGGTGCCCGCCGCCGCCAGCACGTCCCAAATCGAAAGTCCAAGCCTCGAGAAGATCTGGGTGATCTCATTCATGAAAGCGATGTTGATGTCGCGCTGCGCGTTTTCGATCACCTTGGCCGCCTCGGCGGCTTTGATCGAAGCGGCGCGGTACACGCCGGCACTGGTGACCGACCCGTAAATTTGAGCGAGTCGCTCGATGACCTCCTCATTCTCGCCGGCGATGACCTTCACGATTCGGTCTACCGTATGCTCCCGATCTCCCGGATTGATACGTTCAGGAGAGTAGCCGAGGAAGAAGTCCCGGCCCCGCTTCAATCCCGAAACCTCTTCTATAAGCGGCCCGCAAATATCTTCCGTCACTCCCGGATAGACGGTGCTCTCGTAGACGATCACCGGTTTGCGCTGCGGATCAATCAGGCCGGCGATCGCCCGAGTGGCGCTCAACACAGGCCTCAGGTCAGGCTGGTTCGCCTCGTCGACCGGAGTCGGCACGGTGACGATATAAACATCGGCGCCCGCGGCGTCCTCCGCGCCGCTGATGAATTTGAGTGGAGAGGCAGCGAGCGCCTCCGGCTCCACTTCATTGGTGCGGTCGATGCCGCGCTCAAGCTCGTCCACTCGGCGTTCGTCGATATCGAGGCCGATGACCGGATAGCTTCTCGCTAGGGCGACTGCGAGCGGCAGACCCACGTAACCGAGGCCGACGACGACGATTTGCTCAGAGGCTCTGGGATTCATGGATGTTTTCGCTTTGAAGGTCAGATGTGCGGGAACCCCGCAGTTGGCGCCGCTCACATTGGAGTGCGGGGCGATTGTCAAGCGTTTGGCTCGTCCGCGCGGGCGAGCGAGGTGCCTCAACGACTAGACGGCACCACCTTCGGACCTTTCGGAGTGGTCCTCAGCGCCGCGCCCCTGCGGAACACCGCGCCCCGCGCCTTAAGCCACGCCTTGTTGCTCTCCGTAAGGGCCTCCATGAAAGAGGTAGGCTTCTTCATCAGCCGCGACGTATCGACCTGCATGCCGAGCGTCGCGGCCAACTCCCCGACGAAATGCACACAATTCTTCTTATCAAGATCGTATGACGGCTGCTTCGCCGTCCGCCAGCGCTCCACCGCCGCCAACACGCGATCATATTCCTCATCGCTTAGAGCGAGGGTGAAATGCGCGTTGCTGGCGCCCACATAGCTGTCGCTATGGTCGTTCAGCACGACCCCTTTCACCTTTCCCCACAGGATCGCGGGGCTGATCGCCTTGGCGCTGAAGCCATAGTCTTCCTTGATTCGCGGGCCACCGCGATCCAGCGTTCCCTCTACTACCACGAAGGCATGCGGGAAGGACGTGCTGAGTTCCTTTGAATAGAAGGTGATCGACACCTCCGCCGCTGCGGGGGCGGCGATCAGAGCTAGCAACGAGGCCAGAGCCAGCGCCAGCAGGCGAGGCAAGTTCAGCACAAAGGTCACGCAGCTTCCCCCACGGGCATTCAGACGCCATCCCTCTGAAACAAAATACCTATTCTTGCAATATCGCTCGGTCTGTCGCTTCTGTGCAACAGTACGGCTTCATCCCTCTTCGGGGCTGAACCTTTTGGAGGGCTCCGCGTTCGGTTCAAGCTTCGTAAACTTCTGAACGCTTACGGAGTGCTTCGGGGATTCCGACGCGTCGATCCGTTTTCGGGGTGGACAGCCCAGAGTGGTTCAATTAGGTAGAGCTGGAAATCGAGAGATCAGGCTCGAGTACGAAGGGAGAAGCTGACGTGGGTTTCAAGGGACTAATTGCTGCGGCCGCCTCCGTCGCGCTGGTGACGGCGCCGACTGTTGCGGTGGCGCAGTCGACCGCCGCAGCGGTGGCTTCGGCCACCCAGGAAGTGGCGCCGGCGACGGAGACCGTCGAGGGTGAGCAGCTGCGCGGCGGCTGGATCATTCCGCTGATCGCGCTCATTGCGATCATTTTGGGCATTTGCGCTGCGACTGATATTTGCGGCGGTGACGACGACCATCCGCCGACGAGCCCGTAAGGGTTCGGCTGATCCGTCAGTTAAGTTGAGTTCATGGCCGGGTGGAGATAATCTTCATCCGGCCATTTCTTTGCGTGAGGATCCTCGCTCCCGTGAGGCGGCGTTTCGTCAAATCTTTGATGATCGGGGCGGCCTTAGCGTTTGCGCCGGTCGGCTCCGCCGTTCCTGCACAGACACGGCTTGTTGCCGCCGAAGAGGCGAACGGCGCCTCCACGCTAAGACGGGATGACCTTCGCGTCGCCGCCGTGGCCTATCGGCTGGCGCTGGCAGGCGTAGCCCGTTGCCCAACCAAGTACCCGCTGACCGGGCTGCTTTTCCACCACCTCGCAGAATATGAGCCAGTGGACCGGCCGTTGATGGTGGATCGCCATGCTCTCCATCGAGGCCCGGGAATTCTCACGGTCGTGCAGGGGAGTCCGGCGGCGCGCGCCGGCTTGACAGCCGGGGACACGCTGCTGTCCGCGAACGGGGTGCCTTTCCCCAGCGGCGCCTCCATTGCGCAGGAGCCCAACCGGGAAAAGTGGCGGCGACGCACAAATGAGAGCGAGCAGCAGCTCGAGGACGCGCTCGTAAAGGGACCGGTCCGCCTTACTGTGCTGCGGAGTGGTCGTGAGATCGCTCTGACACTCGATTCGGTACCCGGCTGTCTCGGACGTGTGCGGCTCGCCCGATCAAGCCAGGTGAATGCGTTCGCGACAGATCGAGGCGCGGTCATGACGACGGCGATGCTCAGTTTTCTGCGCAGCGATGACGAGCTGGCCGTCGTCCTCGGACACGAATTGTCCCACAACATCCTCGGCCACCCCGGCATGCGCACCGAAGAAGGCATTCTCGCAAGCTTCGGGATAAAGGCCAGCAACATCTGGAAACGCGAGGAGGCCGCGGACCGCTTCGGGCTCAGGCTGATGGGGGATGCTGGCTACAATCTCGACGCCGCCATTCCCTTCTGGCGCCGCTATCTTGGGAAGTACGACTGGTTCCCGCAGATCTTCAGGAGCCACCCCAGCCTGCGATCGCGCGAGCGAATCGCGACGGACGAGATCGCGCTGATCCGAAGCGGAGCGGCCAAACCCTAGATTTTAGTCCTTAGCGTCCAGAGCTCCGGGAAGGCGCGCTTGCCGATCGTCGACTGCAGATAGGCCACTCCGGCCGTGCCGCCGGTGCCCCGCTTGGCGCCGATGATCCGCTCAACGGTCAGGACGTGCTTGTGCCGCCAGGTGGCGAGCGCGTCGTCTATGTCCACCAGCTTCTCGGCAAGCTGGTAGAGCGGCCACCAGCGCTCAGGGGAGCGGTAGACCTCGGCCCAGGCCGCCTCCACCTCCTCGCGCGGCCGATAAGGTTCGGCCCACGGCCTGGTCAACACGTCTTCCGGTAAATCGAATCCCGCCCGAGCGGCGGCGGCATTGGCCTCGTCCCAAAGGCTGGGACAATGGAGCGCCTCCATCAGTGCCGCGTAGGGAGCCGAGCCTTCTTCCTGAAACTTCAGATGCGCACCGTCCTTAAGGCCGAGCCGATATTCGAATTCCCGGAACTGGGCCGACTGGAAGCCCGAACTCGAGCCGAGCACCTCTCGAAAGCTGATATAATCGCTCGGAGTCATCGTCGCGAGGACGTCCCAGGAAAGCGTCATCACCGCCTGGATGCGGCTGACGCGCGAGAGGCTCTTGTGGACCTCAATCAAGCGGCCGGCGCGGATGTCCTCGCGGGAAAGCTTTAGCTCGTGGATGATCTGCTTGAGCCAGAGCTCCTTCGTCTGGTGGATGATGACGAACAGCATCTCATCATGGTGAGAGGAGATCGGGTGCTGGGCGGAGAGCAGCTGGTCGAGGCCGAGATAACCGCCGTAGGCCATCGAAGCGGGCGTGTCGGTCATTGGCGAGGCCGGCCTGGCCAACAGTAAACGCCGGCTTGGGAAGGCGATGGCTTATTTCTGCGGTGCACCGCCTCCATGGGGGTCCCTCACATCCTTTCCGCGCTCGAGACAACGTCGGCGGCGCGCAGGGCCGCGATGATCCGCATCAGATGCTGCACGTCGTGCACCTCGATGTCGAGGTGGAAGGTATGGAAGCTCCCGTCCCGTCCCGCCTGCTCCATGCTGACGATATTGGCACCGTGACTCCCGAGAATGCCCGCCACGACGGCGAGGGAGCCCGGCTCGTTCTTGATGACGACGCAGAGCCGAGCCGTGCCTCCGTCAGATTCGTCGCCCCAGGCGAGGTCCAGCCAGTCGGCGTCGACGCCATCGGCGAGCCGGTCGCAGCCGATCACGTGCACTTCGATCTCTGTCCCCTCATGCCTGAGCCCGACGATTCGGTCTCCAGGGATCGGGTGACAGCAGCCGGCGAGCTGATAAGCGACGCCCGCGGTAAGGCCCTTGATCGAGATAGCGGTGCGCTGCGGCGGCGGCTTGACGTTGCCCGCGCCCGTTGAGCCGGGGATCAGCGCCTCCATCACCGCGACGTCGCTGATTCGCTTAAGCGCGATCGCCTCCATCAGCGCGCTGTCGTCGTGGAAGTGGAGCCGCTTCAGCGCCTCGGTGATGGCCTCCCAGCCGAGCGGCTGGGGGAGGCGCTGGACGATCTCGTCGAAGATCTTGCGACCGAGGGCGACCGTCTCCTCGCGCTCCTTAGATTTTACGAAGCGGCGGATCTTCGCCCGGGCCTTGCCTGTGACGACGAAGCTCAGCCAGCCGGGCTGCGGATGCTGCGCCTTGGAGACGAGTATCTCCACCTGGTCTCCATTCTCCAGAGGCGTACGCAGCGGCATGACTCGGCCGTTGATCTTCGCCCCGACCGTCTGGTCCCCCAGATCCGTGTGGACCGCGTAAGCGAAGTCGACCGGACTAGCGCCCTTGGGAAGCTGGATCAGCTCGCCCTTCGGAGTGAAAGCGAAGATCCGATCCTGATACATCGCCATTCGGGTGTGCTCGAGCAGCTCCTCCGCGCTCGCGGCATGGTCGAGGATCTCGAGCAGATCCTCCATCCACGGGTGCTGCGCCGCCGTGTCCTCCGCCCCCTCCTTATAAGCCCAGTGGGCGGCGAGGCCGTGCTCGGCCTGGGCATGCATCTCGCGGGTGCGGATCTGGACCTCGATCCGCATCTGCTCGTCGTGGATTACCGTGGTGTGGAGCGAGCGGTAGCCGTTGCGCTTGGGCGTCGAAATGAAGTCTTTGAAGCGGCCGGGGACCATCGGCCAGCGCTGGTGAATGAGACCCAGCGTCCGGTAACAATCCTCCACATTCTCGACCACCGCCCGGAAGGCCATCACGTCCGACAACTGCTCGAAGCTGACGTGGCGCTCGGCCATCTTCTTCCAGATCGAATAGGGATGCTTCTCGCGCCCCTGCACCTCCGCTTCGATGCCGTTCGCCTCCAGATGCGCCTTCAAGCCTCGGGCGATGCGGGTGATTAGGTCCTTGTCGCCTTTATGGAGCTGCTCCAGCCGCCGCGAAATGGAGGCGTAGGCGTCCGGCTCGATCTCCCGGAAGGCGAGCGTCTGCATCTCCTGCATGAACTCGTACATTCCGATCCGCTCGGCGAGCGGAGCGTAGATATCCATAGTCTCACGGGCGATCCGCTTCCTCTTCTCGGGGTTCGAGATGAAATGGAGCGTGCGCATGTTGTGCAGCCGATCGGCCAGCTTGACGAGCAGCACTCGGATGTCGCCGGACATGGCGAGGAGGAACTTCCTCAAATTCTCCGCCGCGCGCTGGTTCTCGCTCTGCGCTTCGATTTTCGACAGCTTGGTAACGCCGTCGACGAGCCGCGCGACGCTGGGCCCGAACAGCCGCTCGATCTCTTCGGGCGTCGCGACCGTATCCTCGATCGTGTCGTGGAGGATCGCCGTGACAATGGTCTCGTCATCAAGGTGAAGGTCGGTGAGGATGCCCGCCACCTCGATCGGGTGGCTGTAATAAGGGTCGCCCGACGCTCGCTTCTGGCTTCCATGCGCCTTCATGGAGAAAACGTAGGCGCGGTTGATCATCGCCTCGTCGGCGTCGGGATCGTAGGCCCTTACCTTCTCCAGAAGTTCATATTGCCTCAGCACCGCCCCGACATTGGGTGCGGTGCCTCGGCGTTGCAAGGAAAAGGGCCTCAGCGGGCGCGGGCGTTGCACTTTTCGAGCTCGGCCGGGCTGAGCGCCCGTCCTTCGACGATGAAGCTGCGAAGCTCCCCCACCTGCCTCACGAGCGCCGAGCAGTCGATCGCCGGGCGGCTATTGCTTTTGGGGGCGACGCAGGCGGCAGCCCCGCAGTTCCAGACGAGGTCCCGCACCACCAGCGTCGCCCGTGCCTGCGGAGTCGCGAGCTCGGCCCGATAATGGGCAGCCCCAGCCTGGACAGGCGTGGCGGAGACACCAAGCCAAAGCAGAGCGGCGATAGACGACGCGATTTGACGAGCCACTTCAACCTCCGTTAAGTTTTGATATGAAACTCACTAGTTATACAAGTTTTATTTTGCAACTGGAATTTCACGGCTTATGCTGGAGGCTGGAAAGGGCGTATGGCAGTGTAATGAACCGGGCAGAGCAGCTGAGGTCGATCTTTGCCGAATGCGGCATCGCTGCGGCCCTGGAAGTGGTGGGAGAGCGCTGGTCGTTCCTGATCCTGCGCGGCGCCTTCAATGGCCTCCGCCACTTCGAAGAGTTCCAGTCGAACCTCGGGATTGCGCGCAACATCCTGTCGAACCGGCTGACGCGGCTGGTGGAGCACGGAATCCTTTGCCGCGACCCGGATCCCGCCGACCGCCGCAAGATCGCCTATCGCCTGACCGACAAGGGCCGCGACTTACTGCCGGTCCTGCTGTCGCTGAGACAGTGGGGGGAACGCTGGGTTTCGGGCGTTCAGGGCAACCCTGTGCTCGTCGACCGCTACACGCGCCAGCCGATAGCGCCGATCGCCGTCCGCTCCGCCGACGGGAGGCCGCTGAGCCTCGGCGAGATGGAATGGATCGACCGTGATGAGCTTGCGAAGGGCGCGGGCGAGGAGGCGGCCTAGGGCCGCTTCACCGCCAGCGGCAGTGCCCCGAGGAGGCCCGCCTCGCCGGGGCGCCTCGCCCCTTCGATTTCTAAAATTCGGAACTTAGTGGCGACCCCGCCCGGGGCGGAGAAGCCGCCGCTGCGCCCACCGCTCGCGAGAACACGGTGGCAGGGAACGATGATCGGAACAGGATTTCTGCCCAAGGCGAGGCCCACCGCCTGCGCCGTCCCAACCGCGCCAATCCGCGTGGCAAGCTCCCCGTAGGTCCTCACTTCCCCACGCGGGATGAGGGACGTTTCTTTCCAGACGAGACGCTCAAAGTCCGAACCCTCGAGATCGACCGGCAGGTCCTCGAAGCTCGGCGACTCCCCGGCGAGCAAGGCCGCTATGCGTGCCCTGGCGTCTGCGGCAAAGGGCGGAGGATCCGCCTCCCGCGCCTCCGGAAAGCGCCGGCCGATCCGGGTTCGAAGCTCGGCATCCGAAGCCTCGGGAAGCGCGCTACCTACGACAAGGCCACCGCGCCATATAAGGGCGCAGCGGCCTATCGCCGTGTCGAAAAGAGTGAAGCCGCTCTCGTTATTCGTAGTCGCCGCCGGCATTGTTGTTGCGCGGCGGAGCGGCGGCGGTGAGGCGCAGGGCCTCCGCCGAGGCGGCGAGGGAGCCGACCTCGTCCGGCGCCTCGTCATCGTCCACCTGGACGCGCTGCAGGCCGGAAATCAGGGCCTCTTCGAGATGCTTCGGCTTCACCGTCTCCTCCGCGATCTCGCGAAGGGCGACGACCGGATTCTTGTCCCGGTCGCGGTCGATGGTGAGGTCCGCGCCGCCGGAAATCTGCCGCGCCCGCTGGGCGGAGAGCAGCACCAGATCGAACCGGTTCGGAATCTTGTCGACGCAATCTTCGACGGTGACGCGCGCCATGGGCAGCTCCGCTAAGCATAATGCTGGGGGAAAGGCCGCGAGATACGGGGCGACCCTCCGAATGTCAATGTTTCGAAGGGGCTTGCCCTACCTGCCGGCCGCCCGCATGACCGGGCGCATGATCCCCGCCGCCACGTTCTCCGCCGAGGTCGCGGGCAACCGGCTGACCCTGCTGGCGGACGGGCAGGAGCGGCTCGACGCGCTCATCGAGCTCATCGAGAGCGCGAAGCGCAGCCTCAGGATCCTCTATTATATCTTCCTGGAGGACGAGACCGGCCGCCGGGTTCGCGACGCCCTCATCGCCGCGGCTCGGCGAGGCGTCCAAGTCTCGCTCCTGGTGGACGGCTTCGGATCGACCCGATCCATGGCCTTCTTCCAGCCGTTGACCGAGGCGGGAATCGGCTTTTGCCGCTTCAGCCCGAAATACGGGCGGCGCTATCTCCTTAGGAACCATCAGAAGCTGGCGCTGGCTGACGACCGCCGAGTTCTGATCGGCGGCTTCAACGTCGCCGACGAATATTTCGCGCCTCCGTCCGCCGACGGCTGGCGCGATATCGGCCTCCTCGTCGAAGGAGACGGCGTCCGGCCGCTCGAAGCCTATTTCGACGATCTGTTCGAATGGACTCAGGCGCCTGACCGGCGGATCCGCGAGCTGCGGCGAATGCTTCAGCATCACAGCGTCACCGAGGGGCGCCTTCGCTGGCTGTTCGGCGGGCCGACGCGCCGGCTCAGCCCTTGGGCTCGGGCGGTGCGCCGGGACATGCTTGCGGCCAAACGCCTCGACCTCATCGCCGCCTATTTCGGGCCGACCCCCAGCATCCTTCGGCGGATCGCGAAGGTCGCCCGGCGCGAGGGCGGGCGCGCGCGGCTGATCACCGCAGCCCGTTCCGAGGTGCCGGCCGCCGTCGCGGCCGCAAGAAGCCTGTATTGGTACCTGCTGAAGCGGGGGGTGGAGGTGTACGAGCACCGCAAGTCGCGGCTGCACACGAAGTTGGTGGTGATCGACGACGTCGTCCACATCGGATCGGCCAATTTCGACATGCGCAGCCTGTTCCTGAACCTGGAGATGATGCTTCGAATCGAGGATGCGGATTTCGCGGCGGCGATGCGCGGCTTCATGGAGGGCGAGATCGCCGCGAGCGAGCGGATCACGCTTGAGAGCCACAACAAGGAACGGACCCTGCTGAACCGGCTGCGCTGGGGCTTCGGCTATTTCCTCCTCGCGGTAGCGGACTACGGAATCACTCGCCGGCTGAACGTGACCGGCGGCGATTCCTAGTCCTTCCAGGCCCAGAAGAGGGTGGCCGGAGGCACGTTGACCCATTCGAAGCCGCGGTCGATTCGCTTGAAATAAGGGGCGATGAAGTCCCTCACTTTCGGCGAGAATTGATAGACGAGGAAGGCGCCGCCCGGGCGTAGTGCCTCGGCCGTCTCGGACGCGATCTTCGGCCCGACGCCCGGCGGCAGAGTCGAGAAAGGAAGGCCCGAGAGGATGTAGTCCGCCTGCTCGAAGCCGAAGCTGGCGATGATCTCGCGCACGTCGGCGGCCGAGCCGGTGACCGCGCGAAGCCGGGAGTCGCGGATCTTGCTGCTGAGATAGGCGGTGAAGTCCGCATTGGTGTCGATGGTGATCAGCACTGCGTCCGGCGCCATCCGCTCCAGCACCTTCTCCGTGAAGGTGCCGACGCCGGGGCCGTATTCGACGAACAATTTGCAATTCGCCCAGTCCACGGGCGCGAGCATCTTGTCGATCAGCATCTTGGACGAGGGGATGACCGAGCCGACCATCACAGGATGCTTCACGAACCCCTTCAGAAACTGGATGAACGGGCCGCCCGCAGCGCCGCCGCGCGCGAATGCGCGAGTCCTTTGTGCTTGATCGCTGCCGAAGGTCATGCCGTGTCCCGTCTGAAGTGAAGTGAGGTTCGTTGGCAAAACAACGCATGGATGGCAAGGGCGGGGCGGACCGGGTCCAAGTCTGTAGCGATTCCGGGACGAACCGAACCTTTTCCGGGATTTGCTTCATCACCACCGTCCCCAGCCTCTCCCGCGAGCGTTTCGCCTTGCTGTTCGCGGTGATGCTCGTCGCTGCGTCCGGCAACACGGCCATGCAGTCGCTGATGCCCGCGATCGGGCGGCAGCTCGGGGTCGCGGACCTGTGGGTGGCGATCGCCTTTTCCCTCTCCGCCGTCATCTGGGTCTTCGCCGCGCCTTATTGGGCGCACCGGGCGGACCATCGCGGGCGGCGGGCGCTGATGCGGCTGGGGCTGTACGGCTTCATCGTGTCGATGCTGATCTGCGGCGGAGTGCTCGCGGCGGGCCTTGCCGGGCTGCTGGCGCCGATGGCCGTGTTCGCGATCTTCACCTTGGGCCGGGCGCTCTACGGCGGCTGGGGATCCGCCTCCCCGCCCGCCGTCCAGGCCTATATCGCCGCCCGAACCGAGGGCGATGAACGAACCCGCTACCTCGCCGCCATCGCTTCCTCCTTCGGGCTCGGGACGATCATCGGCCCCGCCATCGCTCCGCTCTTCATCTTCCCGCCGCTCGGCCTGTCGGGGCCGCTCATCGTCTTCGCCCTGATCGGAATGGCGGTGCTCGCCGCCGTGATCACGCGCCTGCCGGACGACACGCCCCGCACCGGCGCCCGGGGCCAGGTGGTCGCCTATCCGTCGATCGGCGGAGTGGGCGCCACCGGCGGCGCTCGAAGCGAGGAGGAGGCGCCGACGAAGCTGAGGTGGCGCGACCCGCGCGTCCTGCCCTGGCACCTGATCGGGATCGCCGGCGGGCACGGCCACGCCGCCTTGCTGGGAGTCATCGGCTTCCTGGTCATCGACCGGCTGGGGCTTTCCCTGGCCGAATCCCAGCACTGGATCGCGATCGTCCTGATGGCGGGAGCGGCGGCGAGCCTGCTCGCCCAGTGGGGGATCATCCCCAACCTTCCGATGACGCCGCGCCAGCTCGTCATCTGGGGCTCCGCACTGGCTGCGGTGGGCTCGGCGGCGACGGGGCTCGCCACGACCATGTACGGCCTCACCCTCGGCTTCGGCCTCGCCTCCCTCGGCTATGGCCTGTTCCGGCCCGGCTTCACCAGCGGAGCCTCGCTTGCCGTCGATCTTGACGAGCAGAATGCCGTGGCCGGCATGGTCACGTCCGTGAACGGAATCGCCTTCATTGCCGCGCCCGCGCTGGGCGTCCTCGCCTACGGCTGGTGGATGCCCCTGCCCTTCCTGGCCACGGGCGTTCTGATGCTGGCGCTCGCCGTCTGGGTCCAGCTTCGGGTGAACGGCTGACGCCCCACGACGGGCCTGAAGTTCATGAAAAGCCGGGCAGGATTTCACCGTGACCTTCCGCGCGGGCGAGCACCAGGCCGCACGTGAAGCGGGACGCCGCAGCGCCTCGCGCTCCGCGGGCGTGGCGTCCTCGACCCTCACGGCGCTCCGCCCACCCGCCCTGCGGACGAGCCGGTGCCAGACGAGCGCGGGGCTCGACGTCCCCCGCGGCCGGGCGGCGAGGATCGAGTCCCAGGCCGCCGCGAAGCTCTCGGCCCCTTTGCGCCGCTTCAGCCGGTAAGCGCTCTCCCGGCTCATCCCGACGTCCGCGGCCGCATGTCCAACGCAGCCGCTCCGCGCGAGGGCGGCGATGAACGCCCGCTGGCGGGCAGCCGTCCACCCATCCGACCGCGAACGGGTAGGCACCGGCGCAAAGACGGGAGCGGGCAGCGGCTCGACAGGTGAAGGGCAGGAATCCTGCATCTTCAAGTTTGGAACACAAAACGAACAAATAGGAAAGCGCTCTGCGTCGCGGCGAGCTTCCTAAGCGGCTGCGCTTGTCGGATATTCGTCATAAGTGCGGCCTCGCAACTCTCGCCCGGCTGCCTTTTTGTTCTTGCCGCCCCATTGTTTGAAGAAAAAGGCAGTCCCGGCGCGACGAGCCGCTCGGCGGATTTGATCTACCCATTCGACCCGCATGGGCCGAGAAGCGGGCCCCGACTCTCCGCCAACGATAGCCCAATGGACCCCCTCAAGGCCCAAATCCCCCACCGAGGCTATAAGGGGTTCAAACGATACGAAACGTGTGATGTTCGGGATCGACTTGAGCCACTCAACCCGACCGACAACCGCCGCACCTTCCACAGACGTTCCGAGCCAAACTTGTCGTAACGGCGTGATGGCTCCGCTCGAAAACAGACTAGCCATTCTCTCGGGCCGCTTCGTCAAAACTTGAAACTGATGCTGCGGGCAATCTGCCATCGTAGCCCATACCTGCTGAATGAACTCCGTGGGGACGTTCTCGTGAAAGAGGTCAGACATTGAATTCACGAATATGCGCTTACTCCCGCGCCAACGCAGCGGAGCGGTGAGGGCCGCCTCATCGACGTTGATCCGGCCCGTCCAGACGCTCCGCCCGCCGGTGCGGCGCGTGGTGCCCACGTACTTGGGGTGTCCCATTGCCTCCAACCGCGCGGCCATCCGCATAGCGTAGCAGTTCGTGCACCCGGCTGAGGCTAGGTTACAGCCAGCCACCGGGTTCCAAGTGACGTCCGTCCACTCAATGTGAGAAGGGCCAGCCATTACTTGAGGACCGCTGCTGCAAGCTTCTTAGCAAGGGCGTTGGCAGCGGGCCGTGGATTGGCGCAGGCAAATACCAGTGAGAACTCGTGCAGCCCGCCGCGTCCTAAAGGAAGCGCGCGGCTAAGCACGCCTCCCCGGAACACTGTTGCTAGCTGCCGCATTGCGACCTGCTCAAACCATCCTGCACTCGCTACCTTCTTCATGGAAGGCTTCAACGGCCCGAACAGGTCCGTGTCGCCACCTTCCTCCCTAGCGACGACCGCTGACCGCCATTCCCGGGTACCGAGAATGTCATCGATCCGGCTCCCTCCCGGCTCGAGAATTGATCCATCCGTCTTCACCTGCCGGCTCATAGCTAGCACGGGAACCAAGTACCACAGGTCCACTGCTTCGGTGCGGCCGAGATCCCTCACCATCGAGAAATTCATTTGAAGCCCGAAGGGATCGAGGAACACGACTGCCCGCGTTCTCCGCCAGTCAGTAGTTCGGCAGATGTTGGCAAGCGCGGCGTTGGCATCGGAATGAAGAATTGCGACCCGATCCACCAGATTGGGAAACCTTTCCTTTACAACGCTCTCAAGCGATTTAACGTTCGAGCGCTTTGCGTCGTTGAGGACGTAACGATCGAACTGGGGTTGAACCTCCAGCGCACGGACCGCAGACCCTACAGTGATATCATCCACCTCTACCAGCCGGGCTTCTCCGGACCTAGTCTTCGCCTTCGAGGTTCCAGAGCCGGCGCAGGCGTCTATGTAAAGAAGCTCAAATGCCTGCTTCTTCAGAGCTGTGGTGAACGCTCTGAGATAGCTTTCCACGGTCTTGAGCTTCAACTCGGTATGTGCGCTGCCGAATTGCTGTGTCCGTCCTGTCATTGCTCTCGCCCCACAAGAACAGTTGTGGAACTAGCGTGTTAAGGACGAGGAGGCAAATAATCGAGTTTAACCCTTCGGCCCCCGGGGCGTGAGCATGCCCGGCGCGATGAAGCCGATGCCGCCGCCGCCCGCGCTCATTGCGTCCTGCTTCAGGTTGGACTGGATCTTCTCATAATCCTTTTCCATCTCGGGCGTCACTGAAGCGCGGGTCTCGCCGAGCGCCGCCTCGAAGTCGTTCATGGTGACCTTCACCGCCTCCAGCGACGTCCGGAGCGCGAACAGGCCGGCGCGGCGGACTAGGTCTTCGAGGTCGGCGCCGGTGAAGCGCTCCGTCCGCGCCGCCAGGCTGTCGAGATCCACGTCCTCGCCGAGCGGCATCTTCGCCGTGTGGATGGCCAGGATGTGCCGGCGGCCCGCCTCGTTGGGGACGGGAACATAGATGAGCTCGTCGAACCGCCCCGGCCGAAGCAAGGCAGGGTCGATCAGGTTCGGCCGATTGGTGGCTCCGATGACCACCACCGAGCCGAGCTCCTCAAGCCCGTCCATCTCGGCGAGAATCGTGTTGACGACCCGCTCCGTCACCTGCGGCTCGCCGAGGCCGCCGCCGCGTGCGGGAACGAGGCTGTCGAGCTCGTCGATGAAGATCACCGTCGGGGCGACCTGGCGGGCGCGGGCGAACAGGCGGGCGATCTGCTGCTCGCTTTCGCCATACCATTTGGAAAGGAGGTCGGAGGATTTGGTGGCAATGAAGTTCGCCTCCGCCTCCCGGGCCGTCGCCTTGGCGAGCAAGGTCTTGCCGGTGCCCGGAGGCCCATAGAGGAGGAAGCCCTTGGCCGGGCGGATGCCCATCCGACGGAAAGCCTCGGGCTGCTTGAGCGGAAGCTCGACGCCCTCGCGCAGCCGCTCGCGCGCCTCGTCCACGCCGCCGATGTCCGCCCAGCCGATCGTCGGGGCCTGGACCATCACTTCGCGCATGGCGGAGGGCTGGACGCGCTTCAGAGCCTCCTCGAAGTCGCTGCCCTTGACCGAAAGGTTGTCGAGCACCTCGGGCGGGATCGTCCCTTCCTCCAGGTTGATCTGCGGCATGATCCGGCGGACCGCCTCGATCGCCGCCTCCCGAGCGAGGGCGGCGAGATCGGCGCCCACGAAGCCGTAGGTCCGCCGCGCGAGCTCGTTGATGTCGACGCCCCCGTCGAGCGGCATGCCGCGCGTATGGATGGCGAGGATCTCGCGCCGCCCGCGCTCGTCGGGAACCCCGATGACGATCTCCCGATCAAAGCGGCCCGGCCGCCGAAGCGCCTCGTCGATCGCCTCAGGCCGGTTGGTCGCCGCGATGACGACCAGGTTCTGCCTCGGCTCCAGCCCGTCGAGCAAGGTGAGGAGCTGGGCAACGAGCCGCTTTTCCGTCTCGCCCTGCACCTGTTCCCTCTTGGGCGCGATCGAGTCGATTTCGTCAATGAAGATGATCGCGGGCGAGGCCTTGGCCGCCTCCTCGAACACCTCGCGAAGCCGGCGCTCGCTCTCGCCATAGGCCGACCCCATGATCTCGGGACCGGCGATGTGGAAGAAGGTGGCGTCGCTCTCGTTCGCCACCGCCCGCGCGAGCCGGGTCTTTCCTGTGCCGGGAGGGCCGTAGAGGAGCACGCCTTTGGGCGGGTCCACCCCCAGCCGCTCGAATATCTCGGGATAGCGGAGCGGAAGCTCGACCATCTCGCGCAGCTGGTCGATCGTCGTGCCGATGCCGCCGAGATCGTCATAGGTGACGTCGGCGCGCCTCGTCTCGCCCACTTCCTCATATTCCGGGCGCAGCTCGACCTCGGTATTCGCGTCGATGTGGACGATCCCCTTGGGCGCCGTGCCGACAACGGTGAGGCGAATCTCCTGAAGCGCGTAGGCGGGGGAGGAGAGCATCTGGCGAAGCTCGGGCGGGATGTCGCCCCGCTGGATCTGCTGCTGGCCGGTGGTCGCGACGACGTCGCCGGCGGTGAGCGGCTTCATCCCGAAGCTGCGCTTCAGCGCCTGGGCGGAGCCGTGGAGGCGAAGGTTCTTCTGGGCGGGGGCGAAGACGACACGCTGGGCGGGCTTCGAGTCTACTTTGCGCACGGTCACGAAGTCGCCCGAGCCGATCTCCGCATTGGCGCGCTGAAGGCCGTCGAGGCGGATGATGTCGAGCCCTTCGTCCTCGGCATAGGGTCCGACGGCGCGCGCGGGGGTCGCGCGCTTGCCGCCGATCTCGATCACGTCGCCCTCGGCGAGGCCGAGCTCGGCCATGAGCCGCCGCGGAAGGCGCGCGAGGCCGCGGCCGCTATCCTCGGGCCGCATCGTCGCGACCTGCAGCCGCGTGGGCTGCTTCTCCTCGTCGGCCATGCCCGCTCTCCTCTTCACGCCGCCGCTGAAATAGGATTGGAGAACGGCCCTGCCACCCCGGCGGGTTCCGCGGGCGCAAAAAAAGGGCCGGTCCGGAGGACCGACCCTGAAGTTTGTTAGGAGAGGATGCCTGAAAAGGCAGGGCCAATCTCTGCTTCGGCCCATATTTGTGCAAGTGCGAAGAACTTCTGTGCAGGTGCAACAGTTGCAACTGACTTGCCTCCGCTCTACCTTGATCAGGAGCTGCTGATACGAAGGTGCAGCGCAGCAAAGGAGGGGCCGAAATGCGCCGATTGCCGCCGCTGACTGCCATTGAGGCCTTCGTGCAGGTGGCGCGCCTCGGATCGGTGAAGGCCGCGGCGGAGGCCCTTTCGCTTTCCTCCCCGGCTTTGTCGCGGCGCATCCAGGCGCTGGAGCGGTTCGTGGGGCATCCCTTGTTCGAGCGGCGGCACCAGGCGGTCCATCTGAACGCCGACGGGGAGCGGCTGATGAGCGAGATCGGGCCTTCGATCGACGCACTCACCCTCGCCATGGAGCGGGCGACCGGCGGAGTCGAGGTGATGCGGCTCCGCCTCGCCGTCCCCTCCCTCTTCGCCTCGCAGCGGCTGATGCCGAACCTGCCGAGCCTCCGAGAGCTCTACCCGGACTTCCACATCGACATCGACACCGGGTCGAACCGGCTGGCGCGGCTCGACGACGGCATCGACGCGGCGATCGCGATCACGACCGAGGTGGACCCCGCTCTCTATTCGCGCCGCCTCGACACCAATTGCGTCATCGCCATCGCGTCTCGCGAGCTGGCGGAGGGACCGAACGCCATCAAGCACCCGGCGCAGCTCGCCGGAGCCACCATCTTCCTCCATCGCGACATGCCCGACACCTTCGTCTACTGGAGGGAAGCGGTCGGGCTACCCGAGCTGCAGGCGGGGGCGATCGACCATTTCGACAGCGGCCAGCTCATCCTCGACGCGGCCGCTCAGGGGCTCGGAGTGGCGTTCATGCTCGAAAGCCATCTATACGGATCGCATGACGACCGGCTGGTCCGGCTCTTCGACATGAAGGTGGAGAGTCCCTACAGCTATTGGTTCGCCTGCCGCCGCTCGGCCCTCAAACGCCGTCCCGTGAAGATCTTCCACGATTGGCTGTTCGACGAGATGCTCGCCAAGGCGGCCTGAAAGCCGGCTCTCAGACCTTGATCGAGCCGACGACGCGGCGGACGAGGGCGCGGGGGACGAAGCGGCTGCTCTGGGCACCGAGCTTGTTGAGGAGCCCGGGGACGACGATGGCGCGGTTCCGGTCCAGGCCTTTGAGCCCGGCACGAACGACGCTCGGCGCATCGGCGGCGACTCGGTCGAACAACTTGCTCTGAATGCCCGCGGCCTCGAGGAACTCGGTGGCGACCGGGCCGGGGCAGAGAGCGGTGACCTTGATGCCCTTTCCCTTCAGCTCGTGGTGGAGCGCCTCGCTGAGCGAGAGGACGAAGGCCTTGCTGGCATAATAGACGGCCATGTTCGGCCCCGCCTGGAAGGCGGCGGTGGAGGCGACATTGAGGATGAAGCCGCGGCCGCGCCCGACCATGGCGGGCAGAGCGAGCCGGCAAAGCTCCGCGAGCGCCCGAACGTTGAGGTCGATCATCTGGGTAAGCCGATCGGCGGGGAGCGTGTGGAAGCGGCCGGCGAGGCCGAAGCCCGCATTGTTGATCAAGGTCTCAACGGTGAGGCCGAGCGCCTCCACCTGTTCCATCAGGCGGCCCGCCGCGCCCGGCTCCGAGAGGTCCGCAGCGACGACGTGGGAGGAGCCGAGCTCCGCCGCCAGCGCTTCCATCCGGTCCCGGCGGCGCGCGACCAGGACGAGCTCGTCGCCGCGCGCACGGCACTGGCGGGCGAACTCGACTCCGAGGCCCGCCGACGCGCCGGTGATCAAAGTGACCGGGCGGGCCAAAGGATCAGGCCCTGAGGCTGGCCTTGACGATCTTGCCGGGGGTGCGCGGCGGCTCGCCCTTGGGGAGCGCATCGACATGCTCCATCCCCTCCGTCACCTCGCCCCAAACCGTATATTGGCCGTCGAGGAAGCGAGCGTCGTCGGTGCAGATGAAGAACTGGCTGTTGGCGCTGTGCGGGTAGGAGGTACGGGCCATGGAGACGGCGCCGCGGCTGTGCGGGGCCTGGCTGAACTCCGCCTGGAGGTCGGGCTTCTTCGAGCCGCCCGTGCCGGTGCCTGTGGGGTCGCCGCCCTGCGCCATGAAGCCGGGGATCACGCGGTGAAAGACGACGCCGTCATAGAAGCCCTCCTCGACCAGCTCCTTGATCCGAGCGACGTGGCCGGGGGCAAGGTCGGGCCGAAGGCGGATGACGACATCGCCGCCACTGTCGAGGTTGAGGACGAGGGTGTTGAGTTCGTTCGCCATGGCGCTTCTCCTTGTTCGGGTCGGGCCATAAGCCCGGCTTTCCGGCCGCGCCAGCCCCGCCTCTGGCTTATCGACAGGGCCGGCGGGGCGGCTTAGGAAGTCCGCGCAGGCAGCCGGAAGGGGGGCGGATGAGCGAGAGCGAAATCGATCTGCCCGGCGCCGCGACCGCCGAGGACGAGCGGCATGACGAGGACGACCGGCTGAAGCCCGGCTTCGTCGACGCCGTGATGGAGCGGGTCCATGCCGGCGATGGCGAGGCGGCGCGCCACATGGTCGAGCCGCTCCACCCCGCCGACATCGCCGACCTGTTCGAGCTGGTCGACCCCGACGAGCGCCGGGCCCTCGCCACCGCGCTCGCGGACCTGCTCGACGGCGACGTGCTCGCGGAGATGAACGAGCACGTCCGCGAGGAGCTGATCGACACGCTCGAGCCGAGCGCCGTCGCCGAGCTCGCGGGCGACATGGAGACGGACGATGCCGTCGCCATGATCGAGGATCTTGAGGAGGACGAGCAGCGCGCCGTCCTCCGCCAGCTCGACCCCGACGACCGCGCGGCGATCGAGGAAGCGCTCTCCTATCCCGAGGAATCGGCCGGACGACTGATGCAGCGCGATCTGATCGCGGTGCCGGAGCATTGGACTGTCGGGCAGGTGATCGACTATCTGCGGGCAGGCGACGATCTTACCACCGACTTCTGGGAAGTGTTCGTGGTGGACGGACGCCACCATCCGGTGGGGACGATCCCGCTCAGCCGGATCCTTCGGACGCAGCGCAGGGTCGCGGTCGCCGACATCATGCAGCGCGAGCAGACCCTGATCCCGGTCGACATGGACCAGGAGGAAGTGGCGCTGCGCTTCCAGAAATACGCTTTGATCTCGGCCGCGGTAGTGGACGAGGCGGGACGGCTGGTCGGAATGATCACCGTCGACGACATCGTCCACATCATCCAGGAGGAAGCGTCCGAGGACGTCCTCCTCATGTCCGGCGCCGGCGACGAGGGCGACATCAACCAACCGGTCGCCGAAAGCTACCGAGCCCGGGTCCGCTGGTTGATCGCGAACCTCGGCACGGCCTTGGTCGCGTCCACGATCATCGCGGCCTTCAGCGGTGCGATCGAGCGAATGGTGGCATTGGCCGCGCTGATGCCGGTCGTGGCCGGCGTCGGTGGCAATGCGGGCACTCAGACGCTGGCCGTGACGGTGCGGGCGCTCGCGACCAACCAGCTCACCCAATCCAACACGGCGCGGGCGATCCTTCGGGAGATCAAGGTGGCGTGCCTCAACGGCCTTACCGTGGCGCTGCTGATCGGAGTGGCGGTCGCCCTGTTCTTCTCGAACGCCACGTTCGGGCTCGTGATCGCGGCGGCGATGCTGATCAACATCTGCGTCGCGGGGCTTGCGGGCATGCTCGTGCCCGTCCTCCTCGAGCGGGTGGGGCAAGACCCGGCCGTCGCCTCCTCTGTCTTCGTGACGATGATCACCGATTCGATGGGCTTCTTCGTCTTCCTGAGCCTCGCGACCGCCTCCGGCCTCGTCTAAGCCGTTGATCCTGCGCCTTTAGTACGGCAGGAAGGGCCCCATGGCTTCCCTCAATATCAGCAAGGTCGCGGTCGGCTGCGCGAGCCTGGACACGCTCCGCAAGCGCCAGGCGCTACGGCTCACCGGCGGCGAGGTGCCCTTGGTCACCCGTTTCCGGCCGAAGCGCGCCGACGAGCTGGTGGGCGGCTCCGTCTACTGGATCGTCAAGCACCGGATCAGCGCCCGCCAGACGATTCTCGGCTTCGCGGAGCGGGAGGAGGATCGCCGCACGATCATCCGCCTGGACCCTGAGATCGTGCCGGTGCGGGCGCTTGCGAAGCGGGCCCACCAAGGATGGCGCTATCTGACGAGAGAG
This sequence comes from Allosphingosinicella sp., assembly GCA_036398895.1. Lineage (GTDB taxonomy): Bacteria > Pseudomonadota > Alphaproteobacteria > Sphingomonadales > Sphingomonadaceae > Allosphingosinicella. Next base: position 91,913 of record DASWOC010000008.1, read on the forward strand.
GATGCGCCGCTTGATCTCGACGGCGACGATACCGGCCTTGCGGAGCTTCCGGCGCAGCTCACCGCCCGCCTGTCTTCCCTGGCTCTGATCTAGCGCCCGCAGCTCACCCGACCGGCGCCCCGCGCCTCGACTTCGCAGGTGGGCGTACCGAGGATGGCGACGTCGCCGGGGCCGCTTGCCCGCACCTTGGCCGTTCGCCCGGCGGTGAAAGTCACGAGACCAGACGTATCGGCGCTGAGCTGCGCGTCCTCGGCCCGGAGCCCCTCGGCCGCGAGATCTCCGCTTCCCTGAATCGTCGCCTTGAGCTGCTTGGCCTTTCCCGCGAGGCTCATTCGGCCCGCGCCCACCAGGCCGAGGAAGAGATTGTCGGCCTCCGCCGCTGCGACGCTGAGACGTCCGCTGCCGGAGAGGCTGAGGTCGATTCGAAGACCCCGCACCTTGTCGATTTCAAGCCCACCCGAGCCGATGACGGACGCAGCGCTGAGGTCCCTAGTCGTCACCTCGATCCGGACCGGGCCGACCGTGTCACCGGGATAGCCGCCCCAGGCGGATCGGTTCGTGCGGACGCGCAAGGTGCCGCTCACCACCTCGACCGAAAGACGGTCGAGACCGGCGGCGGAGCCTTCGGCCCGCGCACTCGAATTGAGGCCGGTCTTCAGCACCACCTGGAAGGGGCCTTCGACCTGCACCTTCGTGAAGTCCGTGACGGGGTAGCGGCGCTCCGCCGCGCCCGCCGGAGCGGCGACGACGAGGAGGCTCAGGGCAAAAGCGGGCATGATCCTGTTCATGGTCAGGACCATGCCCGCTAATGGTTAACGAATTCGCTCAGCCGCCGCAGCGTGCGTCGCCTGAGCCCTTCTTTTCGATGTTGCAGCGCGCCGTTCCGGTGATCGTGGCGTCTCCAGAACCCATGATCGAAACGTCGGCGGTCTCCATCGCCTTGGCTTCGACGTTGCCGGAGCCCATCACCGACACGTTGGCGCGCTTCACTTCGAAGGCGCCTGCGCGCAAGTCACCCGAACCGGTAATCGACAGGTTGGCGGTCTCGGCGGCGCCCACGGCACGCACCTCGCCCGAGCCGGTAACGGCGAAGTCCGCCGATTTCGCCTGCAGGGCCGCGATGTCGAGTTCCCCCGAGCCTGTGACCGCGGCGGAGAAGGAATCCGCCTGGACCTTATCCACCCGCATGTCGCCCGAGCCGGTGACCTGAGCTCCGCGCAGAGCCGGTGCGGACACGTAGATGGTGACGGGCGAACTGTCCTTCTTCCAGCCGAACGACCAGCTTCCTTTCTTCTGGCCGATCTTGAGAGCCCCGTCCTCGACCCGGATGTCGAGCTTGTCGATGATCCCCGTGTCGCCCTCGGCCCGAACCGAAGGCGCTCCGCCAACCGTGACGATTACGTCCTGAGAGCCAGCGAGCTCCACACGATCGAAAGCTCCGACCTGAAAATCGCGCCGCCCCGCCTGGCCGCTTGCCGCATCTTGCGCGGCATGGCCGTCGGTCCCGCACCCCGCGAGCACAAGCAGCGGCGCCATCGCTAACATCGCTCTACGCATTTCCCGTCTCCCTCTGCTGTATTATCGATCTAATACACACATCAGGGCCAGTGGGCAAATAAAAAAGGCGGCCCGTTTCCGGGCCGCCTCTTCAATCGAGGGTGGCGAGTTTCAGACCGCCACCTTCTCCTTGTTGTAAATGGCCGCGGCCTTGTTGAGGATCTCGAGGATCTTCACCAGAGCCGTCGGCTCGTCCACCTGCTCCATCGCGGCCAGCTCGCGGGCGAGGCGGCTCGAGGCGGCTTCGAAAATCTGCCGCTCCGAATAGCTCTGCTCGGGCTGGTCGTCGGCGCGGAACAGGTCGCGAGTCACCTCGGCGATCGACACGAGGTCGCCCGAGTTGATCTTCGCTTCATATTCCTGAGCGCGGCGCGACCACATGGTGCGCTTCACCTTGGGCTTGCCCTTGAGGGTGGCGAGCGCCTCCTGCATCGTCTTGTCGGACGAGAGCTTGCGCATGCCGACGCTTTCCGCCTTGTTGGTCGGAACGCGCAGGGTCATCTTTTCCTTTTCGAAGCGAAGCACGTAGAGCTCGAGGCTCATGCCCGCTATGTCCGTGCTCTGGAGCTCGATGACACGGCCGACGCCGTGCTTTGGGTACACCACGTAATCGCCAACGTCGAAGCACAACGCTTTCGCTGCCATTTATTAGACCTTCCCATGGAAACGGCCGCCAACGCGTCAGAACGCTTCCACCCCTGGGCGCTCACGATCCACGATGTGCGGCGATTCTCTCTGATCACCGGTACGGGATGCGCGACGCACCCGCTTCGATGACTCTCTTATAACCGAAAAAGTGCTGAAAAGCTACCCTTTTGGGACTCCGCCGCCGGTTCAGTCGCCCTGACCGGGATTGGCCGTGAAATATTTGTCGAACTTGCCCTCTTCGCCCTTATGCTCGTCGGCGTCGGCCGGGCTCTCGCGCTTGCGGGTGAGGTTCGGCCATTCCGCGGAGTAAGTGGCGTTGATCTCGAGCCATTTCTCGAGGCCCGACTCCGTGTCGGGCAGGATCGCTTCGGCGGGGCATTCCGGCTCGCAGACGCCGCAGTCGATGCACTCGGAAGGATTGATGACGAGCATGTTCTCGCCCTCGTAGAAGCAGTCGACCGGACACACCTCGACGCAATCCATATATTTGCAGCGGATGCAGGCTTCGGTGACGACGTAGGTCATTGGCTTCTCCCTGAGGACCGAATCCCTAGTCGCCGCTCCCTTCGCTCGTCAACGGCCCTTCGGGAACCTCCGAATAGAGGCTTCGAGCCTCCGCGGGCGGGCCGCGGCGGACCGGGAGCGCCTCCACCTTCAGCACGCGCACCTGTCCCCGAACGGCGAAGCTCAGCACGTCGCCCACCCGCACCGGCGCATGGGCGCGGTCGACGGCGCGGCCTCCGATCCTCAGGCGCCCCCCTTCCGCCAGCTCCTGGGCGAGGGCGCGGGTCTTCACGATGCGCGCGAACCAGAGGAATTTGTCGAGCCTGAGACTGTCAGCCACGCTTCAGCCCCGCCAGCGCGGCGAAGGCATTGCCGGTATCCGTCGGCCGCTTTTCCTCGCGCCGCCGCGCCTGGCCGCGCCAGACCCAGCCCTGCTCTCCTTCGGTCGAACGGAAGCCGAGGTCGCGCATCAGCTTCGCCACCGCCTGCGGCTGTAGGCCGATCGAGGTGGCGAGCGCCTGATCCACCACCGACTGCGGCTTCCCGGCCCGGGCCTCATGCGCGTGACGGGCGAGCCGCTCGACCAGGTCCACGCGCAGCATCTGCGGGCCGAGCGGGCGAAAGCCGAGGCGCGTGAGCCGAGCACGCTCGGCATCCGGCGGGCATGGGAGGACCACGGTGGATTCCGGCGGAAGCTCCGGCATCGGCTCGCCGCCGGCCGCTGCTCTCAACGCCGTGCGCCACCGCCGCGCCTCCGGCTTCAGGACGTCGGGCATGAAGAGATCCAGCGCGCCAATGCGGATCCGGAGCTGGGTGATCGCGCGCCTCAGGTCCCGTTCGAGCGTCGCGAGCGGCTTCGCCACCGCTTCGCGCGCGACTATGCCGCCCTCGTCCACGAGCATCGCCAGAATAGAGCGCACGGAAGCCGGCGCCGCCGGATCCTGCGCCGCCATTCCGGCCTGCCGAAGGGGCTCGAGGAACCGCTCCACCTGGCGCCGCACCCACAGGTTCAGCCGCTCGATCACCGTGTCCCGCCCGCGCTCCGAAAGCCGGTCAAGCCGCCGGTCGATCAGCACCCGCGGCGACAGGAGGTTCTTGCCCGGGCCGAGCCGAGCGACCTCGTGCCCTCGCCACAGGATCGCCACCGGTTGCCCCGGCTCGGTTCGCAAAGAAAAATGGTCGTCGCTGTCCGCCGCCAGCGCCGCCGCCCGTTTCTCATATTCGCCGCCAAGCCGCCGCTCCGCCGTCGCAAGCAGCATCTTGCGGTCGGCATGCTTGGCCGCGGGATCGACCTCGAAGGCGAAGCCCTCCATCCGCCCGATCGAATAGGAGCCGACGGTGACCTCGCCCCCGTCGTCCACAAGCACCGGGAACTCGCCGGCGCCCTTCTTGCCGATGTCGCGCAGGAGCACGGACGTGCGGCGGTCGACGAAGCGCTGGGTCAGCCGCTCGTGGAGGGCGTCCGAGAGCTTCTCCTCCACCTCGCGGGTCCGCTCGGCCATGGTGGCCGGATCCGAAAGCCAGTCGGGACGATGGGCGATATAGGCCCAGGTCCTGACCCCGGCGAGCCGGTCGGCTAACGTGTCGATGTCGCCCTGGACGTTGTCGAGCTGCGCGACCTGCTGCGCGTACCAGCTTGCCGGGATCCGCCCCTCGCCTTCGCTCAGGTGCATGTAGATCCGGGCGACGAGGCGGGAATGCGGCTCCGGGCCCGTCTTTCGGAAGTCCGGAAGGCCGCATGCGGCCCAGAGCCGCCGCACCGCCTCGTAGCCGCGGGCGCGGCCGGAGACCTCCGGGTCCTCCGCCAGCCGCTTCAGAACGGCGAGGTCGATCGCCTCGGGCGCCGCTCGAAGGCCCGGCTCCGATGGCCGCCGCTCCAGTGAGCGGATCAGCCCCTCGAGGCTTCTGAAATCGGGATCGCCCTCGCGCCAGTAGAGATGGTCGAGCGGGGCGAAGCGGTGGTTCTCGATCGCCTCCAGCTCCTCGGGCCGGAATTCGGCGGAAAGCTCGCCCTCAAGCGTCAGCGCCCCGAATGTCCCGTCCTTCTGGTGCCGCCCAGCACGGCCCGCGATCTGCGCCATCTCGGCAGGGGTCAGCCGTCGCCGCCGATGCCCGTCGAACTTGGAGAGGCCGGCGAAGGCGACATGGGTGACGTCCATGTTTAGGCCCATTCCGATCGCGTCGGTGGCGACGAGATAGTCGACCTCGCCCGCCTGATACATGGCGACCTGGGCGTTGCGGGTGCGGGGGCTGAGCGCTCCCATCACCACCGCCGCTCCGCCGCGCATCCGGCGAAGCATTTCGGCGACGGCGTAGACCTGCTCGGCCGAGAAGGCGACGATCGCCGATCGCGGGGGCAGGCGGGACAGCTTCGACGGTCCCGCATAGCTCAGTGTCGAGAAACGCGGACGGCCGATAATCTCCGCCTTCGGAAGCAGCGACCGCACCATCGGCGCCAGAGTCTCGGAGCCGAGGATCATCGTCTCCTCCCGGCCGCGGGCGTGGAGCATCCGGTCGGTGAAGACGTGGCCGCGCTCCGGATCGGCGCCCAATTGCGCCTCGTCGAGGGCGACGAAGGCGAAATCGCGCTCCGTCGGCATCGATTCCGCGGTGCAGAGGAACCAGCGGGCGTCCTTCGGCAGGATCTTCTCCTCGCCGGTGATGAGGGCGACCCGGCTCGTCCCCTTCATTGCCACGACCCGGTCATAGACCTCGCGCGCCAGCAGTCTCAGCGGGAAGCCGATCATCCCGCTTGAATGGGCGGCCATCCGCTCGACGGCGAGGTGAGTCTTGCCCGTATTGGTAGGCCCAAGGATGGCGGTCAGCGGCGCCCGGGCGAAGTCGCTCATGAAGTGTAGATCGTCGCTTAACCCCGGAAGCGCAATGACTTGGATTGCCCGTCACTGCCGTAACGCTTCGACGGCCGCAACGGCTCGGTTCGCCGCGTTCGAAGTCGCCCCCGTAGTTTCCTTTACTTTACTTTAACCCTGTTTGCCGAAAATCCTCCCCACCTGCTCCGGCGAAGGCCGCGGCGGGGGAATGAATAAAACGCGGGGGCAGAGCCGCTTGTACCAGTTCACCAGCATCGAGCCTGGATCGGGCGGCGCCGCCGTTCTCAGCCGTCCGGGACTATCCGGACGCGGCGGCCCCGTTCGCACGTTCGGCGCGCGCTCGACCGAGATTCGCCAGCCTCGCATCGACCTCGTGGTCGATCTGGGAGTGCGCATCGGCTCGCGCGAATGGTTTCGCGGCGCCGCCACCTGCCTTTCGCTCTGCACCGCCGCCTGGTGGCTTGGCCCGACGTTCGACCCCATTCCCGCGGCCGCTGCGGCGCCGCTTCCCGAGCGGCAGTGGAAGGAAGCGCGCTCGCTCGGAATCGCGCCCCTCGCGCTCGGCGCCGACACCGGGCGCCGCTTCGTTCCGACGGCCGCCGTCCAGACTCTGATCGACACGCCCGAGCGCCCGACGCTTCAGCTGGTGGCGGCCATCGGCGAGGGCGATGGCTTTGTGCGCGCGCTCGAGCGGGCCGGAGTAGCGCCAGCCGAAGCCGATGAGGCTGCCCGGCTCATCGCCTCCGCCCTGCCGCTCGAGCAGCTGAAGCCCGGCACGGCTATGAACCTGACGCTGGGCCGGCGCGCAACCCGCAACATCGCGCGCCCGCTCGATTCGCTGAGCCTTCGCGCCCGCTTCGACCTCAAGCTTTCGCTGAAGCGCTCTGGCAAGAGCCTGGCGCTGACGAAGACGGTGATCGCCATCGACGATACCCCGCTTCGCATCCAGGGCTTCGTCGGCGACAGCCTCTATCGCTCAGCCCGCGCGGCCGGCGCGCCGGCGCGGGCCGTCGAGGCTTACATCCGCGCGCTCGCGAGCCAGATCGGGATCGAGAGCCTGGCGGCGGACGACCGCTTCGACATCATCCTGGAGCATCGCCGAGCCGCGACCGGCGAGGCCGAGACGGGCAAGCTCCTCTTCGCGGGCCTCGACCGCGCCTCCGGCAAGGACCTCCAGCTGCTGGAATGGGGGGAGGACGGCCGCACCCAGTGGTACGAGGCTTCCGGCGTCGGCCGCGAAACGGGTCTCCTGACCCGGCCGGTGCCGGGCATGGTCTCCTCGAACTTCGGAATGCGCCGCCACCCGATCCTGGGCTATTCGCGCATGCACAAGGGCATGGACTTCCGCGCCGGCTACGGCACTCCGATTCTGGCCGCCACCGACGGACGCGTTGCCGCCGCGGGATGGGCCGGAGGCTACGGCCAGCAGGTCCGGATCGCCCATGGCGGCGGCCTCTTGACCAGCTATTCCCATATGAGCCGGATCGTGGCGAAGCCCGGCAGCAAGGTGCGTCAGGGCGAAGTGATCGGCTATGTCGGCTCGACCGGCCTCTCGACCGGTCCGCACCTCCATTACGAGCTCTACAAGGACGGCGTCGCCGTGAACCCGGCGAGCGTCAAGTTCGTCACCCGCTCGCAGCTGAGCGGCGAGGATCTGACGGGCTTCCGATCGCGGTTGAAGAGCCTACTCGCGGTAAAGCCCGGTGCGACGCGGCTTGCCGACAAGGCGAAGAAGAAGCCGAAGGCCTAATTGACCTTTTCAATCGTGCCAGCCTCTGCGGCGCTTCAGCCCGGCCGGGCCGACGGATGAGGACCGCACGTCAACAGGCTGAAGAACCCGTTCCAGTTCATGTGCGCCGTTCGCTCGGCACGGCTGAACATGACGGAGAGGACGGACCTATCGACTTCATCGGCGGACCCGCTGCGGCGAAGGCGGCTTTGCAGGAAATCCACTCCCGACCGGCTTCGGCTGAAGCTGAGCCGCCCCTCCCAGCAGCCGGAATAGGCGCACAAGCGGATCGCGGAGCCGAGGCGGGTCAGCTGCATCGGCGTGAAGCTCCCGGTCTCGACCCGGCATTCTCCGGCTTCGCACCGGATCTCGGCGGCCTCGTTCCGGCAGGAGAAGTCACGGGCCAGCGCCGCCGAGGGAATGGCCAAAATCGCGAGGGCAGCGGCGCGCTTCTTCATCCGCCGAGCTAGAACCGAAAGACCTCCGTCCGCAAGCAGCGCAGCTCAGCGCCCCTGGCTGCGCCAGCGCTTGACAACGCGCTGGACCATTGCTTCCTCGTCGCCGGTCTGACGCCACAGCTCGGAGAAGAGCGGGTCGGACGAAGCGGGGCGACGCCCGATCTCGAGATCGTCGAACGACACCCGGATCGGGATGGAAACGCCCTCGCCGCACACGATGCACTCGCGGTTGCGAAGGGCCGGGATGACGTCGAGGAAGCCGCGCGCGCCTTCCGGCATGGCGGACTTCACGAAGGCCTGGTCGCGCTCGTTGTTGAGGCGCATCGCGATGATCGTTCCGCACTGGGAGAGCACTCCCTCCGCAAGATCGGACGGACGCTGAGTGATGAGGCCGAGGGAGACGCCGTACTTACGGCCTTCCTTCGCGATCCGCTCCAGAACCTTGCGGACGGCCTGCCCGGCGCCGGTCTTGTCGGACGGGATGTAGCGGTGCGCCTCCTCGCAGACGAGGAGGACCGGCCGCGGCACCTCGTTGCGCGACCAGATGGCATAGTCGAACACGAGGCGGCTCAGCACCGCCACCACGACTGAGACGATGTCTGAGGGGACCCCGGAGACATCGACGATCGAGATCGGTTTGCCCTTGGCAGGCAGCCGGAAGATCTTGCCGATGAAGCTCGTCATGCTGTCGGCGATCAGCATCCCCGAGAACATGAAATGGTAGCGCGGGTCCGCCTTCAGCTCGTCGATCTTGGTCTTGAGCCGCATGTAGGGCGCCGTGTCCGTCGCCTTGTTGAGCAGCCCCATCTCGTTGTTGATCGCGGAGGAGAGGTCCGAGAGCGCGTAGGGAATGGGTGAATCGACGGTGAGCTTCAGCATGCCCTCGGCGGCGCGGTTCTTGGAGCGCGCCTGGAGGAGGCATTTCGCGAGGATGTCCATGTCCCGCTGACGCTCGGAGCCGGACGAGGTGATGAATACCTCGCAATGCTCCTCGAAGTTCATCAGCCAGTAGGGCATTGCGAGGTTCTCGACGTTGAACAGCTCGCCGACGCCCTTGAAGGCCGCGGAATATTCGCCGTGGGGGTCGATCATCACGATATGACCCTCGGGGGCGAGGTCGCAGATTCGGTGCATGATGAGCGCCGCCGAGGTCGACTTGCCGGTGCCGGTCGAGCCGAGCAGAGCGAAGTGCTTGCCGAGCAGCGCATCGACGTAGAGGGCGCCGCGTACGTCGGTGGTCGGATAGACGGTCCCGATCTCGATATGCGCGCGCTCGTCCGCGGCGAACATCTGCTTCATGTCGTCGCCCGAGACCGGGAAGACGCGCGCTCCGGGCGGGGGGTAACCGGTGATCCCGCGGCGGAAGTTCACCAACCGGCCGGTCGTTTCATGCTCCTCGCCTTCGCCGAGAAAATCGATCTCGCAGGCGACAACACCCTCCTCCGCGTCGTGCATGCGCAATGAGCGGACGTTGGCGAGCAGCCAGCGCTGCCCTGCCTCGAGCTTCACATGGCCTCCGACCTGGCCGGAGAGCGCGATGCTCGGATCGGAGTCGCGGGCGATCTCCTGCAAACGGGCAGCTTCGAGATAGATCCGGCCGCCGCCGCCGCCGATCTCGCGAAGATGGCCGATCGTGCCGTGCCGGACGGGCTGGGGAACGACGGGGCGGATCGTGGGCGCAAATTCCTGCACCTCTTCGCTCACGTCGATCGTCTTGAAGCTGACCATGTCCGTCATGAAGCGGCCCCGTCCCCGTTGCTACGGCGCACATTCCTAGCCGCTATGGGTAAACAACTGATTTCAGGGCGGCCCAGCGCTTATCCGCGGCGCAGGACCGCGCTCGCTCCCCAGCCGAGCAGCAGCGACATGGCGACCGCGACGACTCCGTAGGTGAAGGACCAGCGATCCGCGCTCTCCGCTACGAAGCGTTCGAAGCCGAGCTTCTCGATCGCGATCTCGCGCGACGCGCCGGCGATGATCCGCCCGTCCTTGATGAGGAAGGTCTCGGCCGTATAGTCGCCCACCGGCACCCTCGCAGGGATCGAGACCCTGGCGCGGTAGAGGACGCCCTCCGTGATCTCGACGCCCTTCGGGTTCTCGAAATAGAGCTGGTTTCGGCGCATGAGGTCGATGAGCCCCGCCTCGAACCGGCCCTGCACTTCGGGAGATTTTCCTCCGCCCGGAGACAGCGACAGGTTCTGGACGCCGAGCTCGTATATGGCGGCGGTGCGCTCGTCGACGAGCTTCGAGAGGGGACGCGAGGAGGCCACCGCGTAGAAGCCGGGGGCGGAGCGGAAGCGCGCGCTTTCGACGTTCATCCAGATGCCGGCGACCTTCTGCTTCTCCCGAACGACGAGCGGCTGGACCGGACCCTTCACCACCACCGCTATGTCGGCCCGCTCGGTGGGCGTGCGGCCCCCCGGATAGATGATCGCCCCAAACAGGAGCAATTCGGCACCGGTGAAGGAGTAACGGATGTCGATCCGGTTCTGCGACACTTCCGGCACCAGCCGAGGCTTCGCGGCGCCGAGCGCGAGCGGCGCGAGCAGGAGGAGGAGCAGGGCTCGCTTCACAGAACCTGCAACGTGTAGATTTCCTCGGGTCGCCAGCCGAGGCCGATCGCCATCCTCAGCGCCACCGCGAGGATGATGATCGCCAGGAACATGCGCAGCAGCTCCGGCTTCGCTTTTTGGGCAAGGCGGGCGCCGAACTGGGCGCCGACCACGGAGCCGATCAGGAGAAGGCCGGCAAGGACGATGTCCACCGACTTGGTCGTCGTCGCGTGGATGAGGGTGGTCGCCGCCGTGACGAACAGGATCTGGAGGAGCGAGGTTCCGACCACCACCTGCGCCGACATGCCCAGGATGTAGATCATCGCCGGTACGACGATGAACCCGCCGCCGACTCCGAGCAGCACCGTCAGCATGCCCGCGACGAAGCCGAGCAGCAGCGGCGCGATCGGCGAGATGTAGAGGCCCGATTGGTAGAAGCGCCACCGCATCGGAAGCGCGGCGATGACCGGATTGTGGCGCTTGGGCTTCTTCGCCCCTTCCTTGGGCTTCAGGATGTCGAGGGCGGTCGCCGCCTCCCGCGCCATCAAGGTGCCGATCGTGCCGAGAAGCAGGACGTAAAGGATGGCAATGGCGGTATCGATCTGCCCCGATTCCTGGAGCAGGCGGAACAGGCCTCCGCCGGTGAGGGCGCCGAGGAGACCGCCGACGATGATCACGGCGCCCATCCGGTAGTCGACGCCGCGGCGGCGGCGGTGGGCGAGCACGCCGGAGACGCTGGTGCCGGTGATCTGCGTCGTCGCCGAAGCCACCGCGACAGCGGGGGGGATGCCGTAGAAGATGAGGATCGGCGTGGTGAGGAAACCCCCGCCCACTCCGATCATCCCGGTCAGCAGGCCGACCACGCCCCCAAGCGCGATGATGACCAGCGCGTTGACCGAGAGGCCAGCGATCGGGAGGTAGATGTCCACGCCCCCTGACTAGCGTCTGGGGGCGCGGCGCGGAAGGCCGTCAGAAATCGCTGGCGAGGGTGAGGGCGGGGCCGGAGCCCGGTTTCGCCTTACCGGCCGCCCTGAAGCGCCAGTCCAGTTGCAGCATCACGTCCTTCCCTGCGAGCGGCAGGCGTATTGAGACGTAGGGCCCGACGTCCGCGCGGGAGACGCCGGGCTGAGCGGCGGCCCAAGCGCCGGCGCCGACGCTGAAGCGGCCGCGGGGGAGGCCGAGGCGCAGGGATCCGTCGGCGAACGCATCGCGGGATCTTGCCCCCACCAGCCCCGTCTGTCCGTAGGCGTCGATCCGAAATGGGCCGAGCGCCTCGGAGGCTCCGCCATAAGCGGTGACGGCGAAGGCGGAGCGCCCCTCCCGCCCCAGCGCCTGCCGCCGCTCCGCAAGCACGTGGAGCGGAAGCCGCCGAAGCGGCCGCCAGTCGAGACCGAGTGCCGCCTCCGCACCGGCGGCGCGGCGGAGGGGGGCATAGAGGCGCACAGTAAGAGCGAGAGGTCGTGCCTTGTCGCCGTTGAGGCGGTAGGCGATCCGCGCTCCTACCTGCCCGGCGCCCAGCGTCCCTCCTGGCGCCAAAGCCGCCGCCTCGCCGCGACGAACAAATGCCCAAGTGGAGACGGACCAGCGGTCGGTTGCCCGGCGGACGGGCGCAGCGACTGGGGCAGGAAGCTTTGCTGGCAGAGGCCGCATTGGCGCCATGACAACGGCACCGTTCGTCCCGAGCGAAGTCGAGGGGCGCACCTCCAGCGGCCGGGCAAGGCGCTCTGCCCGTGCAGAGGCGAGGAGCAGGCTCTCACGGACCGGTGGGTGGGCTGTGTCGGCGCCCCTCGACTTCGCTTGGGACGAACGGAGCTGGAGGGTAGGCGGAACCGGCCTTTTAGCCTCGGTCCGCGCCAGTGCCGGCGGCTCCGCGGCCGCGAGCGGCTCCGCCATCCAATCCGGAGCGAGGAAGAAGGCGCGAGCCGCCGTCCAGCCGCCGAGGACGACGAGCAGGAAGCGCAAAGGGGGCGAGGCAGTTCTCATTCGGCGGGTACCTCGGCCGGGAAGACGTGCGCCGTCTTGCCCCAGTGGGGGCGGCCGCCCTTCCGGCGGTAGGCTCGGTAGCGGGTGAGGGCGGACGCCGCGGCGAACATAGCCACGACGTTACTGACGGCCGCCCGCGGAATGGCCCGAAGCCCTTCGCGCCAGCCATAGGCGTGGGCGGTGAAGCCGGCTCGGAGCAGCAGGCGCCAGGCGAGGAGGGCGACATTGACCGAAACCAAGGCGGCGAGCCCCGGAGGCACCGGCGCCGGCGGGATTCCGGTCAGCCCTTCGCGCGCCTTGAGGAGCAGCCACAGGGCCATTGCGAGATAGCCGCAGAAGAGCAGGAGCGCGGCAAGAAGCGACTGGCGGTCCCGAAGCCGCATCCACCGTTCCGCCAAGCCTCGGCTCCAGCCGAGCCTGTCCCAACCCGAAAGCGCGATGCCGGTCATCCACCGCGCCTTCTGCGCGACGGCGGTCCGGAAGGTACCTGGAAAATATTCGCGCGTGGCGATCGTCCGGCGGCTTCGGGGGGAGGCGATTCGGGCGAAGACGGAGCGGCCGCCCAGCTCCGCCATCCGAAGGCCGAGTTCGTAATCTTCGGTGAGGCTGTCCGCGTCGAACGGGGGCCCGCCCCCCATCTCCGCCAGCCGCCCCAGCGCGTCGCGGGAAAAGGCGCAACCGACGCCCGCGGAGGGGAGTCCGGCCCCCAACGCGGTCCGCACCACCAGCTCCTTGGCATGCGCCTCGGCGAACTCATCCGCATAGTGGCCGCCGACCCAGCGGGAGTTCGGATCGATCAGCGGCAGAACCGGGAGCTGGACGAGGTCGTGTCCCTCGAGCAGGCGGTCGAAGACCTGAAGCTCCTCCGGGTGGACAACGTCCTCCGCGTCGTGAAGCACCACCCCTTTGGCTCGCCAGCCCTCCGCCGCCTCGTCGGCGAGCAAAGCCTCCCACAGTCGATTGAGGCAATCGGCCTTGGTGGTGGGGCCGGGACCGCGGCCCACGACCAACCTCACCCGCTCGTCGTCAATTGCGGCGACGGCGGCGACCGTCGCGGGGTCGTTGGGGTAGACACCCACGTAAATCCGCCAGTCTCCCTCCGCCCAAGCCGCGGCTGCGGCGCGAAGCATGGGCGCGATGACCGCGGATTCGTCCCAGGCAGGCACGAACACGGCGAGCCGTCCCGGCTGCCGCGGAGGAGGCAAATCGTGCAGCGGAGTGACGGCCGTCCGGCCGGTCAACCGGCGGAGCAGCCAGCAAAGGTCCACGGCAAGGTCGCTCAGCCCCAGGATCACGAACCCCGTGGCCGCGAAAAGCGCCGCCTCGCGCATGAGAAAATCCAGGCCGCCGAACAGCGGCCCCACCACGTCCATTCGATTCGCCCCCGAATCGGATGAGTCATCATCCGTTCCCGACAGGACAAGCGCAAGGACTTCAGTTTTTCTGTTCGGTCGGTCGAAAAAGCATTTTCCTACAGATTGCCATATGGGTTAATTGGTCCGCTCCCTGAGAACCACAGGAGAGCATCGTGCCTTCCGATCTGCCCCCAGTCCACTTCCGCGAGCGGGACCCTCGCTCCGCCCGCAGCAACCCGCCTCTCGCCAGTCCGCTCGGAGAACCCGGCATGCCACGGCCGGCCGAACGGTCCGCCGAGGCGCTGAACCGGATCATCGACTGGCTCGCGGTGGAGAAGAGCCGCCGGTACAGAGCGGGCCGAGGCGCCACTTTCTGCAACATCTACGCGTGCGACGTCGCCTATTTGGCCGGAGCCTACCTCCCGCGCGTCTGGTGGACTAAGAAGGCGATCACCGGCCTGCTCTCGGGAAAGAAGGTCGCGCCGCGCTACGGGATCACCCTCGCCGAGCTCAACGCCAACGCACTCCACGACTGGCTGCTCGAGCATGGCGGCCGCTTCGGCTGGAAGCGCGCGGGCAGTCTGGGAGAGCTTCAGGCCTGCGCCGACCGGGGCGGGGTGGCGGTGATCTGCGCGCGGCGCGCCGACCCTTCGCGCTCGGGCCACATCGCGGTCGTGGCACCGCAGGGTCCGTTGCGGGCGAGGCGGGATCCGTCGGGGCTCGTGACGATGCCGGTGCTCTCCCAGGCGGGAGCGATCAATTACCGGCGCTTGGTTCCGCCGCGCCCGTGGTGGGGCAAGCCTAAATTCTCCAGCACAATCTTCTTCACCTGGGGTTGAGAAGCTATGCAGTCGCCGTGCCGTCCACGATCATTCGCTCGATCGAGTATTGCTCCGACGCCCGCGAGCTGCAGGTCGTGTTCACCACCGGCCGCTGCTATCTGTTCCACGAAGTTCCCCCGGAGGCGGCCGAGGCGTTCCGGGCGGCCCGGATCAAGGGGCGCCATTTCAACGCCCGGATCCGGAACCGCTATCGTTTCACCGAGCAGCCTTGTCCCGACCTTTAGCCTCAGGGATCGGACGGCATTGCGGAAGGCCAAGCTGGGCGAGGTTCCCGCAGCGGCGCACCTGAACATCCCCACTGGGCGCGATGAAGATGGCCCAGTCGCCGCTGTCGACGCAGTGGGCGGTCCAGATTGCCATGCTCTTATATTGTTCCTGATAGGCGGCGCGCTCCACGTTCTTGCAGCGCTGGCCCGCGTCTATCAGCGCGCGCCTCAGGCCGAGATTGCGGTACAGCTCGCTCATGCCCTTGAGCTGCTCCGAATGGGGATTGGCGATCTCAATACTGGTCACATTGCGCTCCGGCGCGCCGTCCTCGCAGCCGGCGAGCATCAGCCCGAGCGCCGCGGCCGCTGCAAAAGCCTTCATCCTCGCTCCTCCCTTGCCAAGTTCAGCCGTCCAACGTTCGCGCATGCCCCTCGTTTCCGACGAAGCCGAGCCGGTCGATCCGCGCCCGCTTCACAGTCGCGAGCACCCGGTCGAAATCCTCGTATCGCGCCTGCGGGTCGACCTGGAAACGAAGATGCCCTTCGGGGTCTCGGGCGCGGAAGGCCTTAAGCGTGGCCGGAAGCGCCGCTTCCGTAATGGCGCGTCCGTCCCAGCTGATGCGGCCGGCAGAGTCCATGTAGAGGTCGTGAGTCTCAGGCTCCTTAGGGATTTGGTCAACCGGCCCCTGGGGAAGATCGATCTTCACGCTGTGGGTCGTGAGTGGGATCGTGATGATGAACATGATGAGGAGCACGAGCATCACGTCGATCAGCGGCGTGGTGTTAAGATCGGAGATGGGTCGGTCGGAGACGACGGCGAATGTGGGGCGGCGGCGGTGTCTCATCGCATCCTCCTGGTTACGCGATATGTGACATCATAACACAAACAAGATGAGCTGCAATGGTTCCGCTGCGGCTCAACGGCGTCCGGTGAAGATGTGCCAGGCCCGCTCCCGCGGCGACGCGTCGGGCACGGACGCGGCGCGGCGGAGTGTGACGCTGCCCGAGCTTCCGAAGGGCTTTCCGCCCCGATAGCTGCCGTAGATCATCACCGGGACCTCGACGTAGAGCCAGCCCGCCCCTTCCACCGGGCGGCTCGGCATTCCGACGGTCGCTCGATAGCGCTCGTACGCCTTGAAGTTGGCGGCGAAGCGGACGCGCTCCGCTTCGGGCGCGGGTCCCGAGCGCATCACCCAGGCGGAATCGTAATCGCCCGCTTCGATGAAGCCGTAATAGCGCTTGAGCATCGAGGCCGCGTCTACGGAGGTTTCCACCTCCCCGGCAGGTGGCGCTTCGGCTGCGGGGGCCGGGGCGGAGGGCAGCGAAGCAGGACGCGCCCTCTTCCCCGCGGGCTTCCGCGGCTCGGCCTCCTCGCCGCAGCCGGCGAGCAGGATCAGGGGCAGGAGAAGCCGCTTCATCGCTGCCTGCTTAGGGCGCAGGTGCGGCGGCGTCACGCCTTCAGGCGGTGAGGCGGCTCTGGGTGCCGTGGATCAGCTCGGTCGCGCGCTCGAAGCTCATCGGCCGGCCGAACAGATAGCCCTGAATCTGATGGCAGCCGAGGTCGCGCATCCGCCCGAAATCGTCCGCCGTCTCGACGCCCTCGGCGGTCACCGTCATCCGGAAGCTCTTGGCGAGGCTGACGATCGACTGGATGATCGCGACCGTCTCGCGGTTGGTCGCGGCTTCGCGGACGAAGCTGCCGTCGATCTTGAGCTTATGGAACACGGCCTTGTTGAGATAGCCGAGCGAGGAATAGCCGGTTCCGAAATCGTCGAGCGCGATCCCGACGCCAAGGGCGCGAAGCCGCTTCAGGACGTCGAGCGAGCCTTCGCTGTCGCCGAGGAACACCGATTCGGTGACTTCAAGCTCGAGCCGGTTCGCCTTCAGGCGATATTTGGCGAGCGCCTCGCTGACGGTGTTCGGAAGCGCGGGGAGGATGAGCTGGCGCGCGGAGAGGTTGAGCGCGACGCTGATATAGTCCGGCCACACCGCGGCGGCGCGGCACGCTTCCTCAATCACCCAGTCGCCCAGCTGCATGATGAGGCCGGTCTCTTCGGCGAGCGGGATGAATTCGACCGGAGAGACCATCCCGCGGGTGGGATGGTGCCAGCGGATGAGTGCCTCGAAGCCCATCAGGCTCTGGTCGGCGGCGTTGACGAGCGGCTGGTAATCCAGCCGGAACTGCTTGAGCGTCAGCGCCTGGCGTAGATCCTGCTCGAGCCGGAGGCGGTCCTCGGCCTCATTCTGCATGTCGGCGGAGAAATAGCAGCAGGTTCCGCGGCCCTGTGCCTTCGCCTGGTAGAGGGCGAGGTCCGCTTTCTGGATGAGGTCGTCGACGCTCTGCCCGTCAATCGGTCCAAAGGCGCAGCCGATCGAGACCCCGATCCGGATCTCCGCCTTGTCGATATGATAGGGTTCCGCGACCGCGTTGATGATGCGCCGGGCGAGGTCGTTCACCTTCTTGCGGCTCTGCGCGTCCTTGATGACGATGGCGAACTCGTCGCCGCCCATCCGGCCTACGTGACCCGATTCCCCCGCTTCCTTCACGAGCCGCTGCGAGACGCTCTTCAGCACCGCATCACCCTTCGGGTGGCCGAACGTGTCGTTGACCGGCTTGAAGCCATCGAGGTCGAGGAACATGATCGCGCAGGGTATGTTGCTCGACTGGGCGTGGGAGAGGGAGTCGCCGAGGAGCTGGCGCACGCGGCCGCGGTTCGGGAGGCCCGAAAGCACGTCCATATTCGCGAGATTGGTCAGCCGCTCCTGGGTGCGGCGGACTTCGGTGATGTCGGAGCCTACGCCACGGAAGCCCTGGAACTGGCCGCCCATGTCGATGATGGGATCGCCGGCGAGGCTGATCCAGCGCGTCCCGCGCCGGGTCTTCAGCTCCATCTCTAGGTTCGCGAACGGCTGGCGGGCGAGGAGGGTGCGGCCGAGCGCGCTGTTGCCGCCGAGCGTCGCCGGGAGCGAATGGCCGATAAGCTGGCTCGCCGAGCGGCCGAGCAGAGAGGTCATTCGCGAAGAGATGTAGACGACGCGATTCTCCGCATCGACCTGCCACAGCCAGCCGACCCCGCGATGCTCATACTCCTTGAGGAGGAGCCGAACCGATTCCGCCTGGGTGCGGACTCGGGCGATGATCTGAAGCTGCTGGAAGGTCCACCGGGTGAGCCTCGCCACTCCGAAGATGGCGACTCCCGCGACTCCGAGGATCGAGGCGCCGAGCGTCGGATCGAGCCGTGCGCTTCCGAGATAATAAGCGCAGCAAAGCGCCGCCGTCATCGTCGCGATCCAGGCGAAGGCGGCGGCGGGAACGGAGGCGAGCCCGATGGCGGCGATGATCATCGCGCCCATCGCCGCTCCGATCACCACCTGCACCTCGTGCGGCTGGGTCGCGAAAGCGTAGACGGGAAAGGCGCACCAGACCGCGGCCAGGCCAACGGCTTCCCCCACGGCCCGCAGAAGCGGGCGGCCGGTGGCGGAGCGGCTGTCCGCTGCCGCGCCGTCGCGAAGCGCCCAGCGGTAATAGGTCCAATTGGAAAAGGCGACGAGCGCGAGCCAGCCGGCGGTCAGCTCGACCCGGATCGTCCCCAGCATTCCCCACGCGACCAGCAAGGCCGCGCCGACGCCGGTGACGGCGAAGAAGGGCGCGAAGAGAAGGCGGGTCTGCGCCTGGCCGTTATGAAGATGGGCCTCGCGGAGCCTCTGGCTGCTCGGGTCGGAGCCGACGCTCTCGTCCGAAACCTCGGACGGTTCCGCTTCCTGCGGGTCAAAATCCAAGGGTACGGGCGCGTGGTACATCGCGATGCTGCTTCCTGCCGGGTCGCCCGTTCGTACCCGCAGACATTTGATGGATAGTTAAGGCGCCGGTGAATTTACCGCGCCGTGCCTCAGCAGCCTTTCTGGTACTTCCAGTTGCGCTTCTTCCCCTCGGCCATCCACTCCACCGCCTGCGCGAGCCGGGAGGCGCGGGTCTCGGCGCGCTTCGCCTCGACGATCCACTCGACATATTCGCGGCGGCAGCTCGGAGCGAACGCGTCGAACACCGCCTTCGCCCCCGGGTTCTGCGCAAGCGCCGCCTCGAGGTCCGCCGGAATCTGCGGGGTCGGCTTCGGCGCTGCCCTGGCCTTCGCCGGGCGCGACTCCACCGCCGCAGCCGCGCGCCGGATGAGGTCGTGGAGCTCCTCGGCCGGCGGAAGGTCGTCGATCGAGGCGAGGCGGCCGAACTGGCCCATCGCAGCGCCTTCCGAGCCGGCCTCCCCCAGCACCTCCCGGCCTCGCCAGAAGCCGAAGGTGGCGTGCGCCTTGAAGGCGCCCATTCCGGCGAGGATCCGGCCGCCGATCAGGAAGTGGGGCATGCCCCATTTGATCCCCTCCTCCGCCTCCGGGCAGGCGGAGTGCACCGCCTCCCGCAGATGTTTGAGGATCGGCCGGGCGAACTCCGCCTGCCGCTCTATGTAAGCATCGATTCGCGCGTCGCGGGCCATGACTGCCTTCATAGACTCGCTTGGCCGCTGAATCGATTCGGGTCGGCGAAGTGCCCGGAACACCGGATTCGCGAATGCGCTGGCGCTCGATTCCGCCTGCGAGGGAGCAGGGCCGTGCGCGCCGCCAAGCTTTCGTCCAGCGTCATTTCCCGGATCGCCTATGACGATGAGGAAAAGGCGCTCAGCATCTGGTTCCGGGAGACCGGCCGCTACATCTATTCCGAGGTGCCGAGCGCGATCTACGAGGGCCTGCGAAAGGCGCCCTCCGCCGGCCGCTATTTCAACGCCTGCATCAAGCGGCGCTTCCCCTGCCGCCCGGACCCGGAACGCCGCCGCTTCCGGCCGCAGTTCAGCCGCTGACGGCGGCCGGCTGGGCCACGTTCACTTCCGCTAGGATCCCGTCGCCGCAGCGAATCGCCACCCGCGCCGCGCCGGCGGGCGCTGGAAACACGGCCTCCACGTCGTGGGTCACGGTGGCCTGCGTCGCCCCCTCGGCGGGGGGATCGGTACGGACCAGCACCTGCTGAACCGGCGGCTCCATCTGGATGACCGGCCCCAGATCGAGGCCGACCGTGTAGCCGCCGCTGGGAACCGTCACCTTCCCCGTCACCACCAGCCAGGGCAGCGGCGGCTTGCCTTCGGCCGAGCGGGGCTCGATTCGGGCCTGCCAGTCGGAAGATGCGATGGCGCGGCACGGGGAGAAGACCGGCTCCCGCACCGTCATGCAGGCGTTCGCGAGCAGGGCCAGGGGCGCGGCGGCCAACGTCGCGAGCACACGAGCCGGGTTGAGGGTAAAGGCGCGGTTCGGCGGCATTGGGGCGGCTTTAGCGGCTGCTCGGCGCAGCGGCTAGGCCGCGCCCGCTTCGCGCTCCTCGCGCGCCGCTGCAAAGCCTTTTCGAAGCCCCTCCCCCACGAAGATGACGAGCGCGATCCAGATGGCGACGAAGCAGACGAGGTGGGCGGTCGTCAGCGGCTCTCCGAACACCAGAACCGCGAGCAGGAACTGGAGCGAGGGCGCGATATATTGGAGGAAGCCGAGCGTCGAATAAGGGAGCCGCTTGGCGGCGGCGGTGAAGAGGAGGAGCGGGATTGCGGTGAGCGCTCCTCCCAGGATCAGGAGCATGTCCGTGTGCCGGTCCTGGAGGAAGCCGCTCTCGCCGCGGCTCGCCAGCCACAGCACGAACCCGGCCGCGATCGGGGTGAGGAACAGGGTTTCGATCGACAGGCCCTCGACCGCGTCGACCGGCGCCACCTTCCGGAGGAAGCCGTAGAGCGCGAAGCTCGCCGCCAGCGTCAGGCTGATCCAGATCGCCCCGCCGGCGCCGAAGGCGAGCACGGCGACGCCCGCGGCCGCCAGGAACACGGCCGCCTTCTGGAGACGGCTGAGCTTTTCCTTGAGGAGGAAGACCCCCAGCACCACGTTGACGAGCGGGTTGAGATAATAGCCGAGGCTCCCCTCCAGCACATGCCCGCTCACCACCGCGTAGATGTAGACGAGCCAGTTGATCCCGATCAGCACCGAAGTCAGCACCAGCGTCATCACCACCTTGGGAGTCTTCAGCGCCGCGCCGATGGCGGGCCAGCGCTTCCACACGGTCACCAGGGCGCCGAGCAGGATGAGCGACCACAGGATCCGGTGAGCGACGATCTCCGTCGCCCGAACGTGGACCATCGCCTTGAAGTAGAGCGGGAGGACGCCCCAGATCGCGTAGGCGCCCAGGCCCATCATCAGGCCGGCTCTTGTGCGGGGCTGCGCGTTCACCCGCGGCGCCTAGCCCAGCGCGGCGCGGGCTCACAAGCCGTTGCGCCGGGCCGGCTTGCCGCTAAGCTGGCTGTCGGGAGGGAATGACGATGATCCGAACCCAGCTTTCACCCACCCTGGCCGCGGCCTTCCTGCTGCTCTCTGGCTGCCAGGGGGAGCTCGACGCGAACGAGGTGGAGGCGGATTCGAACGCCCAGGCCTCGGCCGAAGGCAAGGCCGAGGAGGGCCGGATCTCGATCAAAGCGCCCGGCTTCGATCTCGCCATCAACCTTCCCAAGCAGCTTGCCACCGAGGCGAGCCGAAACAACGACAGCAAGATCATCTATCCCGGTGCGACCGTCGCTGGCCTCCACGTCGCGGCCGGGGCGGCCGAGGGCAAGGGGGCCGGCAGCGAGGTCGAGATGCGCCTCTCCACCGCCGACCCCGTCGATCGTGTGCTCGCCTGGTACCGGGATCCGGCGCGGGCGGAGGGGTTCACCCTCGACCAGGTCGAGCGGGCGGAGGGCGGCTACCTCCTCACCGGAACTCAGAAGCGCGACCGGCATCCGTTCAAGCTCCGGCTCCTGCCCAAGGCGGGCGGAGGCACGGACGGTCGGCTCACCATCCGCCACAAGGATTGAGCAGATGGCGCCGCGGGCGCTTGCCAGCCCGGAGGAAGTGCGCGCGCACCTCATTGCCGCCGCGCGCGCCGGGGTGGCGCTCACCTATGGCGAGATCCTCGAGCAGCTCGGCTATTCCTTCTCCCGCCCGAAGATGCGCGCGCTCTGCGCGATTCTCACCGCCGTCGACGAGGAAGCGGCACTCCGAGGCGAGCCCGAGCTGGCGGTGCTCGTCGTCCGCCAGAGCGACGGCATCCCGGGCCAGGGTTGGTGGGTTGAAGGCGGCGCCCGTTCGCGCGGCTACGAAGGTGCGTGGGAAGGGCCGGACGCGCGCCGCTTCATCGAGGCAGTACAGGCGGAAGCCTTCACCTATTGGCAGTCCCGAAGCGGGACAGACAAGGCCAAGGCCGCCGGTTAACCATCTCTACTCACCCATTGTGCGGGGAGTTGCGGCATAGGGACGGTAAGGAGTCCTGAAATGACCGAACGCGCCTCGATCCTGCTCCGTCTCGCCGCCCTCTCGGCGGCCGTCGCGCTCGCCGGCTGCGGCGGCACGAAGGAGCAGAATCTCGCCAGCCTCGAGAACGAGGCCGACCCCGCTCTCGCGAGCGCGCTCAACGACCAGATCCTGGTCGACCCGAACCTCACCGCTCAGTCGAACAAGAATGCGGTTCGACCGCCGGCGACTCCGACGCAGGCTCATTATCCGCCCCCCGCCCCGGCCGGCGCGTCCACCGCCGCCACCGCTGCCGCAGGCGCAAAGGGCGGCAACTCAGCTTCGCCCGCGGCCGCCACGGTGACTGGCGCCTCCGCCTCTTCCACCGAGACTCAGCACGCCCAGCTGGCCGGAGCCGCGGCCGGGCGCGGCGGCACCGCCTGCTCGGGCGGCGCGCGTTTCGACTATAATATGGGCTGGGCGAACCGGCTCCCGGCCGCCTTCCCGCTCTACCCGGGGGCCCGGGTCACCGAAGCGGCCGGCAATAACCAGGGCGATTGCCGCGTCCGCGCAATCACCTTCACCACGAGCGACGGCTGGCAGCGCGTGCTCGACTGGTACCACACGCGCGCCGTGCGGGCCGGCTATTCGTCCGAGCATCAGCTGAGGCAGGGCGATCACGTCCTCGCCGGATCCAACGAGCGGGACGGCGGCGCCTTCTACCTGATCGTCAGCGCCAAAGGCAGCGGATCGGAAGTCGCTCTCATCGCCAACAAGGGCCGCTAAGCCGCAGGCTGGCATCGCGCCGCTCCGGCGGCTACATCGCGGCCATGCCCGAGCCGCAGGTCCGCCAGTTCACCGTCGATCCGGACGACGACGGGATCCGTCTCGACCGCTGGTTCAAGCGCCACCTGCCGGAAACGAGCTTCAACACCGTCTCGCGCTGGGCACGCACCGGCCAGCTCCGCGTCGACGGCAAGAGGGCGGCTCCAGGCGACCGGGTCGAGGCCGGCCAATCCATCCGGGTGCCCCCCGCCGAGCCGGCGGCCGCGGCGCCGCAGAAGGCAAAGCCGGAGCGCGTCCAGCTCAGCGAGGACGAGATCGCCTTCGTCAACGAGATCGTCATCCACCGCGATTCGGCCGCCATCGTCGTCAACAAGCCGCCCGGACTCGCCACGCAGGGCGGCACCAAGACCAGGACCCACCTCGACGGCCTGCTAGACGGCTTGGCAGACGACCGCGGCAACCGGCCCAAGCTCGTCCACCGGCTCGACAAGGACACGTCCGGGGTCCTCCTCCTCGCCCGGAGCGCCCGCGCCGCCGGCTTCTTCTCGAAGGCCTTTTCGGGCCGCACCGCGCGGAAGGTCTATTGGGCGATCGTTGCCGGGGTTCCCGACATCGCTGAGGGCTTCATCGACCTTCCGCTCGGCAAGCAGCCGGGCACGGGCGGGGAGAAGATGCATGTGGACGAGGAGAACGGCCTCCCCTCCAAGACCCGCTACCGGATGATCGAACGCGCCGGGAACCGCGCCGCCTGGCTCGAGCTTCAGCCGCTCACCGGCCGAACCCACCAGCTTCGCGCCCACATCGCGGCGATCGGCCACCCGATCGTCGGCGACGGTAAATATGGAGGGCAGGAAGCCTTCCTGACCGGCACGATCAGCCGCAAGCTGCACCTCCACGCCCGCCGCCTCCGGATCGACCATCCAGAAGAGGGCGTGGTGGACGTCAGCGCCGAACTCCCGCCCCACTTCGCTGAGACGATGGCGAACCTGGGCTTCGACATGGAGCTCGGCGACCTGCCGCTCGACGAAGTAAAGTTCGCGGAGACGCCCGAAGGGAAACGCAAAGCCGCGAGCGCCGCGGCCAAGGACCGCCGGCGGCAGCGGCGGGGGGAGCGGCGCGGGAGGGGCAGGAGCTGATGCACCCCAACCGCAAGTTCCACATCGCTGAGCGGGAGGAGATGGCAGCAATAGTCCGCCGCATCGGCTTCGGCGCCCTTGTCGTGCAGACGGAGGCGGGGCTGCGCGCGGTTCATACCCCTGCCCTGCTGCAGGACGATCGCCTCCGCTTCCATGTCTCACGCGGCAACCTCGTGCACGAGGCGCTGGCGGCCGGCCGCGAGGCTTTGTTCATCGTCAACGGCCCCGACGCCTATGTGAGCCCGGAGGATTACGGCCTCGAGGACCGGGTGCCGACCTGGAGCTATGTCGCGGTCGAACTGAACGGCCCGGTGCGGCCCCTCTCCGGCGACGCTCTGGTTCGGCTGCTCGACGACCTGTCCGCCGAGCATGAGGAACGGCTGGCGCCCAAGGTGCCGTGGACTCGTGCCAAGATGAGCGAAGGCCGCTTCGAGGGTCTTCTGAAGGCCATAAGCGGCTTCGAGATGGAGGTGCGCGACTGGCGCGGCACCGCCAAGATGGACCAGGACAAAGCGCCGGAGGTCCGCACGCGCCTGGCGGACGCGCTGGAGGAGAGAGGCGCTACGGCCATGGGGCGCCTCGTTCGGCCGGGCTCGTGAACCGTCTCGCCATCTTCGACTGCGACGGCACGCTCGTCGACAGCCAGGCGAATATCTGCCTCGCCATGGAGGAGTGCTTCGCCCGCGCCAGCCTCCCCTCGCCGCCGAGGGAGCGCACCCGGCGGGTGGTGGGGCTCAGCCTGTACGAAGCGATGCAGGCGATGCTTCCTGACGCTGGGCCGGAGCTGCACGCCGCCCTTGCCGACGACTATAAGCACGCCTTCCAGCGCCTGCGCGGCCGAGGCCTGATCGAGGAGCCGCTCTACGATGGAATCGCCGAGCTGCTCGACCGGCTCGAGGCCGCCGGTTGGCTGCTCGGCGTCGCGACCGGCAAGTCCGACCGCGGCCTCTCCCTCTGCCTCACCCATCACGGCCTCTCGCGCCGCTTCGTAACGCTGCAGACGGCGGACCGGCATCCTTCCAAGCCCCATCCTTCGATGGTCGAGGCGGCGCTTGCGGAGGCGGGCGCGGCGCCGGAGACGAGCATGATGATCGGAGATACGAGCTACGACATGGCGATGGCGAAGGCCGCGGGCGTAACAGCGGTCGGCGTGGCCTGGGGCTATCACGCGGCCGAGGAACTTGTCGCCGCGGGTGCGGATTTCATCGCCGAGCACCCGTCCGACATAATCGAGCTGATGAAGGCCGCCGCATGACCCCGCCCGAGGATGACCTTACTCTCTGGAGAAACCGCTTCATCCTTGTGAATCTCGTCCGTATCGGCGGGACTGTCGTCGTGCTGCTCGCGCTTGCCATCTGGCAGACGGACCTGCTCGTCCACGGCGGATCGATCATCGGCCTACCCCTGGCGCTCGCGGGGCTCGTCGTGAGCTTCGGCGGCCCCGTGTGGCTGGCGCGGCGGTGGAGGACTCCCCCCCGCCCATGAAGCGCTTCTACAAGCTCGCCGCGGCTTCTCCTGAAGAAGGCGCCGTGGCCGTCCTGCTCGATTCCCGCCTGATCCGGACGCCCGCCCGCAATCCCCTGCGGGTGCCTACCGAGGAGCTTGCCGAAGCGATAGCGGAGGAGTGGAACGCGCAGGGCGAGGAAGTCGACCCCCGCTCGATGCCGCTGACGGGGCTCGCCAATGCGGCGATCGACCGGGTCGCGCCCGATCCGGCCGCATTCGCCGCTTCCCTCGCGCTTTACGGGGAGAGCGACCTCCTCTGCTATCGCTCGGAGGCGCCGCAGGCCCTGGTCGAGCGCCAGTCGGCCGAATGGGACCCTTTGCTCGAATGGGCGCGGCAGCGTTTCGATGTCGAGTTCGAAGTGACGGCAGGCGTGATGCACCGCCCGCAGCCGCCGGCCACCGTTGAACAGCTCGCCCGCGCCGTGGCGGCGCGCGGGACCTTCCAGCTTGCCGGGCTGTCGCCGCTCATCACCATCTCCGGATCGCTCATCATTGCCCTGGCGCTCGCCGAAGGCGTGGCTGGGCTGGACCTCGCCTGGGACGCAGCGACGCTGGACGAGCGCTGGCAGGCCGAGCAATGGGGCGAGGATGCCCTCGCCGCCCAGGCCCTTCGCAACCGGCGGCGCGAGTTCGAAGCCGCCTACCGTTTCCTGACCCTGCTCTAGCCGCCCTGCTTCATCGTCTTGTCGACGGTGCCGGTCGTTACCGCGTGGTAGGTCGGACGCGCCTGGACGTAGATGCGCTTGGCGATCGCCTGTCCCCAGGCCCCCTCCTCCATCAGCGTCTTGAAGAGCGGCGCGACGAACTTTCGCCGCCCCATCGACATCAGGAAGCGTTCGGCGGCGGGGACGGCGGGCTCATAGCGATTGGAGAGCGCGAGCTGCAGCCAGGCGAACAAGGTCTCGGCATTGCCGCTCGTGTTCAGGCCGTGGGCGCTGTCGAGCTCGGCGAGCCGCGCCTGGCTCAGCTCACGCGGCAGGCCGTTGAGGAAGCGAAGCCGCTCGGCCGTCGTCCAGTCGCGATAGGAGACGGCGGTGGCCGCTCCGCCGCTGCGGAAGGCAGCCAAAGCGGTATCGACCCGGGCAAAGGCATTAGGATCGGGGCGCGCGGCATTGTCCGGAAGCCCCGGCTGATAGACCCATTGGTTGAGCATCAGCCGTTGCTCGAGCGCTGCGTCGCCGCGCACGAGGTTAGCTCGCAGGTCACTGAGGAAGCGCGCGGAGGTCATCGGCTGAAAGGCGTGCCGGTCGAAATAGGAGCGAAGCCAGGCGTCGAACCTCTTCCGCCCGGCGATCCGCTCGATCGTCCTCAGGAAGGTGGCGCCCTTGTCGTAGACGATCCCGCTCGAATCCGCTCCGGTGTCCTCGTGGAGGCGGGTGCCCGGCGCGTCGCGGCCGAGCTCCTTCAGGCTTGTCTCCATGTCGGCCCAAGAGAGGGCGGCCTCCTGACTCGCGCGGCCGGTGCCGTAGAGCGCCTCCATGATGCGGTTCTCGAAATAGGAGGTGAAGCCTTCGTTGAGCCAGCTATCCGCCCAGACGGCGTTGGTGACGAGGTTGCCCGACCAGCTGTGGGCGAGCTCGTGCGCGACGAGGCCGACGAGGCTCCTGTCGCCCGCGATGAAGGTCGGCGTGAGAAAGGTCAGGGTCGGGTTCTCCATCCCGCCATAGGGAAAGGCGGGCGGAAGCACGATCATGTCGTAGCGGCCCCAGCGATAGGGGCCGTAAAGCCGCTCGGCCGCGTCGATCATCTTCTCCGTGTCGACCAGCTCGGCCGCGGCGCGCCGTATCGTCGCCGGCTCGGCATAGACGCCGCTCCTCGGTCCCAGCTTCTGGAAGGCGAGATCGCCCACCGCGATGGCGATCAGATAGGGCGCCACCGGCCTGTCCATCCGGAAGCGGAAGGTGCGGCGGCCGGCGGTGCCTTTCTCACCCTTCGGCGTCAGGCGGTCTCCGCTCATCACGGCGGTGAGCGGCTCGGGAACGCTGATCCGCGCCTCCCAGGTCTGGCGGATGCCGGGGCTGTCCTGCGTCGGGATCCAGGTGCGGTTGAGGATCGGCTGGCCCTGGCTGAACAGGAAAGGCTGGCGCTTGCCGGCCGTCTGCTCGGGCGTCAGCCATTGCAGCGCCTCCGCCTCCGGTGCGCTCAGATAGTTGATGCGGATCCGGCGGGCGCCGTTCAATTGGACGGTGAGCGGCGCTCCAAGGCTCTCATCGCTCTTGCCGAAGGCGAATGGCAGAGCTCGCCCCGCCGCGTCGGTGACGGAGCGGATGGCGAGGCCCTTGGTGTCGAGCACGATCTCCCGCGCGTTGGGCGCCGCCTGGAGGTCGAGCGTCGCCGTTCCGCCCAGCCGTTTCGCTTCGAAATCGGCATTGAGATCAAGCGCGACATGGGTGACCCGCGCCTCGGCCGGGCGTGCATAGCTCGATTTGTCCACCGCCTCGGGCAGGATCTGGGCCACCTTGGGCGCGGCGGACATGCCGCCCGATCCGCTCTGGGTCGAGGTGGCGCAGGCGGAAAGGAGGGCCAGGGTGGCGGCGGCTGCGAGAGACTGGCGCAAGGCGATAAGCTCCTTCGAAGGTCAGGCGCTACTTAGGCGCTCCTCGGTAAAGCGGAAGACGGCATCGACGGCCGCTTCGGAGAGCAGGCCGATCGCGAGCCCGGCACCCACGTCGGTCGGATAATGGGCACAGCGGGGTATCTGAGCGAGCGCAAGCGCGGCGCCTGCAGCGAGGGCGGGTACGGCCTGCTCGGGATATTCACGCGCATAGGCCCCGGCCACGGCGGCCGCGCCGGCGCTGTGGCCTGAGGGAAAGCTCGTCTCATCCTTGGCCTGGCTCCGGCCGGGGGTGGGGTGGTGGTCCTTGTTAGGCTTGTGGAGGCCTCTCGGGCGCGTGCGATCCACACGGTGCTTCACGAAGTCCTTCACCCAGGTGGCGAGCGTGTGCGCGGCAAGCATTTTGAGACCGGTGCGGGCGAGCTTAGGATCGCCGCCGACCAGCCCGACCGCGATCACCGAGCCGCACAGCACCCGCATCTGCGGCTGGTCTCCAAGCTCGGCCACCGGGTCGAGCAGCCGCACGGCAAAGGATTGCCGATGCGGCTCGACCGCCTCCACGGCGGCGGCGTCGGCGTCCAGCACCGCCTTGCCGACCTTGCCGGCCTTAGCCACGGGCGAAGACCGAGGATTCGAAGCGGGCGAGCAGGTCCCGAGCCCCGTCGTAAAGCTCGCAGGCTCCCGCGTCTTTCAGGGCGTCGTCCGGAAATCCGCCGGAGCGGAAGCCGACGCACCGGACGCCGAGCTTGGCGGCCGCCTTCACGTCCCACGGCGTGTCACCGACGACCGCGGCCTCGTCCGCCCCGATCGGCGCAACCTTGGCCAGAGCGGCCTCGAATATGTCGGGGCAGGGCTTGGAGCTTTCTACGTCGTCCTTCGAGGTCGATGCGGTGACGAGATCCTCCACGCCGAGCAGGCCGAGATGGTAATGCACCTCCTCCTTCCCCGCCGAGGAGGCGAGGACGATCTTCGCCCCGCCCTCCACCAGCCGCTCGAACAGAGCCCTGACGCCGGGGAAGGGGACGGCGCGGGGCAGATAGTCGCGCTTGAACAGCTCGCCGCGGAAAGCGTCCATCTCCTCCACCTGCTTTTCCGTCAGTTTAGGGAAGAGCGTCGGCACGAGATTGTCCCCGCCTTTACCGATCTGCCACCGGATCTCATCCACCGGTTTGTCGAACCCGAAGCTCAGGAAGGCTTCCCGCCAGGCCGCGGCGTGGAGGTCGTTGGTGTCGACGAGCGTGCCGTCCACGTCGAACAGCACGGCACGCGGGCGCGCGCCGTTACATCTGAGCTGCTGATCGTCGTTCATCGCCTGGCTTAACGCGGCGGCGCTTCGCGGTTTCCGAGGGAGGAACTTATATGTGGAGAAGGGCCGCTCGAGCGCGGCTTACCCCCAAAAGAAAAACCCCGGCGCTGCCGGGGCTTTTCGAAGTTGGGCAATGGTGCCGCTTCTGGCTCAACGCCAGCCGCCGCCGCCCCAAAGCCAGTCCCAGAAGCCGCGAACGGGCTGGTTCTTCTTCTGCATCGCATTTCCCCCTGTTTTTGGACAGCGCTGCGGGCGCCGCCGGGTAGGGGAAAATTAAACGCAAATTTAATGGTTAGCAAGTCGTTAACGATTCACGCCGCGTCGGCCGCCCTCCCTGGCGAAAGCAGGCGAAGTAATTCTTTGAAACTCATAGGCTTCGCCAGGTAAAAGCCCTGCACCACGTCGCAGCCCATGGCGCGCAGTGCGTCCAGCGTCTGCAGGTCCTCCACCCCTTCGGCCACGACTCGGTGACCAAGGGAGTGGGCCAGCTGAATGGTCGAATTCACCATCAGCTTGTCGCTGTTGCTCTTGCCGATTCCCTGCACGAAGCTCTTGTCGACTTTGATCTCCGTGGCGGGAATCCGCTTGATGTAGTCGAGCGTCGAGAGGCCGGTCCCGTAATCGTCGATCGAGATCCGCACCCCGCGGTCGCGCAGCCCGTAGAGGGGGCTGAGCTCCGCCGCGCCGTTCGCCAGCGCCGCCGTCTCGGTCACCTCGAGCGTGAGGCGGTCGGCGCCAAGCCCGTGCTGGGTGAGCAGGTCGACCACCGTCGCTTCCAGCGGAAAGCGGCCGAGCAGCTTGGGCGAGAGGTTCACCGACATGCTGAAGTCGAGACCCCGACGGTTGATCATCGCCGCGGCCCGGATCGCGCGATCGAGCACGAACTCGGTCAGCTTCTCGATCCGGCCGTTCTGCTCGGCGGCGGGGATGAACTCCATCGGGCTGATCGGCCCCTTCTCCGGATGGGTCCAGCGCACCAGCGCCTCGGCTCCGGCCATCTCCCCCGAAGCGACGTCGAACTTGGGCTGATAGGCGACCCACAGATCGCCCGCTTCGATCGCCGCGTCGAGCTGGCTGAGAAGCGACAGCTTCCAGGGCGCGTCCTGAAGCGCGGAGGGATCGTAGCGCTTCCAGCGCAGGCCGTCCGCCGCGGCTTCGTCGGCGGCGACCAAAGCCCCGCCAAGCCGGTTGGCGGGCGATCGGTCGGCCGAGGCTTCAACGCCGAAAGTGATGGCCAGATCGAGACGCGTGCCGCCGACGACGATGGGGCTTCGGAAGAAGGCATGGAGCGCCTCCAGATGCTCCTCCAGCTGCGCCTCGCCGTCTTCGGGCTCGAGCCAGGCGAAAATGCCTTCGTCGCCATGGTACAGCCGGGGAGCCATAGCGCCGACGGTCATCCGGGCGGCGATCTGCTCGACCAGCGCCGCCTCCTCATCGGCCGGAAGCGCCGCGCAGATTTCCGGATAATTCTGGACCCGGGCGACGATCAGGATGCCGCCGACAGCGGCCTGTTCGCGAAGCGCATTGAGATTGGGAAGGCCGGAGACGGCGTTTACCTTGTCGCGCTCGCGATAGGAGCGGCGGAAGCTCTGCCAACTATGCGCCGCCCCCACGGTCAGAAGGAGGAAGAGCGACGGCATCACCTCGATGTAAATGCCTTTAGCCTCCAGCAGCAGCGGCACGACAAGGAGCGCGGCCGCGCCTCCACCCGCCACGAGGAGCGAGTAGCGCAGTCTGGAAAGGGTCAGCGCGAAGGCCGCCGCGGCAATGGCAAGCAGCAGGGGCAGGAGCCAGCCGAGCTGGAGCGGGCGACCGGCCGCCAGCGTCTCGGCGCCCAGCAGCTGCACGTAAATCCCAGGCATGCGGCCGTGGCCGGGCATCAAATATGTCTGGCCGAGCTGAACCGAAGTCGGACTGATGACCGCGGTCCGGCCACGCAGGGCCTCCGCGGGCGCTTTCCCCCCGAGCACGTCCGACGCGCTGATCACTTGGATCGAGCGGGGATCGACCGCATAATCGATTGGAAACAGGCTTCCGGTCTCCCCCTCGCGGCCTGCAATAGCTGCGGCGAAGGAAGGATAATCCTTGGCGCCATAGCGTAGCGCGTAGGGGGCTTCCCAAGTCGCTCCTTCCGGCGTGAAAGGAACGTTGACGCTGGCAAGGTTAGCGTGCCGCCGGAGGGCCGGGGCGGGAAATTTGTCGGTGCGCTGACCGGTAACCGGATCGATCACGAAGCGGACCGAAAGAGTGGCGTTCCCGCCCATCCGACCAAGGGCCTCACCCAGGCGCCGATCCTCGGAAGGGTTTGCCGGAGTGGACAAATCAAGGTCGAGGAAGACGGAGCGCGAACCCTGCTCGCGCAGGCGGTCGGTCAGGTCGGCAAGCCTTTGCCGCGGCCAGGGCCAGGGGCCGAGTTGCTCTAGGCTGCGGTCGTCGATCGCCACGAGAACGGTCGATCCGCTCGCCGGACGCTCCCGCGCGGCATTGCGGGCGATGCCGAGGCTGCGCTCCAGCAGCTCACCGAACTCGATGATTCCGAAAAGGAGGCTGGCGAGCGACGCCCAGAGCAGCAGTCGCAGCCGCGCGTGCTCTTTCACCTTACGGACAATCGTGAACGTGCTTCGAGGCGGAGCCATGACCCGGCTCCTGACAGACATTGGTTACCAAATTGGAAAGGTCTGCCCAAAAAGGGCGGAAAAGCTCGGCCTTTCCGCCCCTCCGAGTGCTTATTGCGAGCTGCCGCCCGAGCCCGATCCGCCTTCGCCCGACCCGCCGGAGCTTCCCGAGTTTCCGCCGCCGGGCCCGCCCGCGCCCGAGCTGCCGCCGGACGCGGAAGCACCTGCGCCGCCGCTCTTCGAGCGTCCGCCCGAGCCGCCCTTGCCGGACGAGGCCTTCGAACCGGAGCTTCCCGTCGAACCGCTGGCGCCGGAGCGGCCCTTGCCGCCCGAACTCTTCCCGCTGGCGCTGCTTCCGCTGGAGGCGGAGCTCGACTTAGTCCGGGAGCTACCGGAAGAGCCGCTGGATTTCGCCCGCGTTCCGCCGCCGCTGGACTTCGTGCGCGAGCCGCTGCCGGACGCGCTGGCCTTGCCGCCCGACCCCGAGCCGCTGCTACCGCTCGGAGTGGACTTGGCGCGCGAGCCGGTTCCTGAAGAAGCCGACTTGCTCCTGGAGCTGCCTGAAGAGGATTTGGAACCGCCGCTCTTGCCGCCTTTGGCGCCCGTCGAGCGGGTCCCGGTGCCGCCGCTCTTGCGGCGCGACGAGCTGCGGCCGCCGGAAGAGGAACCGGAGCCTTCGGAGCCGCCTTCGCCGCCGAGCAGGCGCTTAACCGCATCCGTAGCCGCCGTGACGATGGCCGCGCCGATGCTGCTGGCGCTGTCGGCCGCGGCTTCCGCGGTATCGAGCGCGTCCCGGCTGGCATCACGAACCGTCTTTCGAACCCTCGCATTGGCAGTGAGAGCCGCCGCGGCGGTCACGAGACCGGCGGCCAGCATGCTGCGCGCGACCGGATTCTGAGCGAGCTCGGCAGCACGCTGGCCGGCTTCCCTCAGCGCATCCGGCAAGCCTGCGGACGAGGATCCCTTGCCTTTCGAGCTGCCGCTCGAGCCACCGCTCGAACCTTTGTCCGATTTATCCTTCGCCATATCAGTCTCCCGAGGCTTGTAACTGATGCGAAACAAGACGAGCGGCGCGGCGAAGGGTTCCCTTGCCACTCCAGCTCCGTACTTTAGCCCCCGTGGCTGCGGGGGCACAGCAGCCGTCAGGGCTGCTCGCTGTTGAACTCTATGTCGGACTGGCCGCGATCCTGATGGGCCTGCTGGTCCTGGAGGAACTCATCCGCCTCCGCTTCGAGCCGCGATTGGCTGCCTGCTTCGCGGCCGGAGGAGTCGGCGCCGCGACCGCCGCCTTGCGCCTCGTCGAAACGCTCGCCGCGCGACTGGCCTTCGGAGCCGCCGCCGAAATCGCTTTGGCCCTGGCTTTGCTGGCCCTGATGGTTCTGCTGGTTCTGCATATTGCCGTAGCCGCCGCTGCCGCTGCTTCCGCCCGCCTGGTCCATGTCGGCCGCCGAGGCGCCTCCGCCCTGCTGGCCCTGCTGCTGCGCCTGCTCGCGGTTGCCGCCGAACTCGCCGCTGTCGCCGCCGGACTGCGACTGCTGGAGGCCTTGTCCGGAGAGGCCGTCATTGTTCTGGTTCGCCATGAGGAGACTCCTTCGTCCTGAGGGGCTGTTGCTAGATTTTCTCCGCCCGGCCGTTATCGCCGTAGCGGTAGCGCTCGCCGTCCGGATTGACCGCGTCGCGGCCTGGCTGGACGACCGGCTTGCTGTCGTCGCCGCGCCCTTTCTCCTCCGCCAGGTCCTCCGGGATTTCGTTGTGCCGGGCTTCGTCGCTTCCGGGCAGCGGATGGCCCCTTTCCTCGCCCATCTTCAGATCCCCTCGTCCGGATCGACGGGCCGGCGGTCGGCGCGGTCCGCGGGTCGAGGCGCTCCGGAGGGCTCGTGTCCCGCGCCCGCCATCGGGTCGCCGTCATAATCTTCCCCGGCATTGCCCCCGCCGGCGCCCGAGCCGCTGCCGTGAACCTCACCGCTGTCGGGATCGAAGCTCGCCGGCTTGCCCCGTTCCGGCTCCCTGGGATTGGCCATCGACTGAAGCTCCTTCCTTGCCGCCCGAACGTCCCGGCGCGCTCGCCCGTTCCCCGTCGCTTTGCGCCGCAGCCTTCCCGAAGCTGGCGCGTTGCCCCGCTGTCCCCCCAAGCAGGAGAGCGTACATGTTCAATCAAAGCCACGACGTCAGCGTGCTCAACAGCCTCATCGAAACCACGATCGACAGCGTCGACGGCTATCGCCGCTCGGCCGGCGAGGCGACGAGCCACCGCTTCAGCGACATCTTCCGCCAATGGGCGCAGGAGCGCGAACAGGTCGTCGCTCAGCTGCGCGGACGGGTCCGCGAGCTCGGCGGAACGCCCGAGGAGGACGGAAGCCTGCTCGCGGCCGCCCACCGCCAGTTCCTCTCCCTGCGCGACAAGATGACGGGCAGCGACGACGAGGCGGTCATCGCCGAGGTCGATCGCGGCGAGAGCTATCTCAACGCCAAGTGGCGCACCGCTCTCGAGGACAACCAGCTCTCCGCCGAGACCCGCAGCCTCGTCGAGCAATGCTACGAATCCGTCCGCTCCGGCCACCAGCAATGGGAAGCCGCCCACCGCGGGATGAGCGCCGCGAGCTGAACTGAAGGAAGGGGCGGCGTTCGATGAACCGAAGCACCGAGCGCCGCCTCCTCCAGATCATCGTCGCCCTCACCTGCCTCGTGCCCCTTTGGGCGGGCGGGACTGGCGTGGCGGAGGGGCCGGCGATGCTTCGAGGGGTCGAGGCCCCGCAGCCCGCCGATCTGGACAGCCACTACCGCTACCTTTCCGGCATCCTCTTCGCCATCGGCCTCGCCTTCGCCGCCTGCATCCCGGCGATCGAGCGTCGGGGCGCGCTTTTCCGCACCCTCGGGTTGCTGGTGATGGCGGGCGGCCTCGGGCGGCTGATGTCGCTCCTGACTCAAGGGCCGCCGAGCACCGGGCATCTGTTCGGACTGACGATGGAGTTGGTGACGGTGCCGCTGCTCATGTTGTGGCAGCGGCGGGTCGAGAGGCGCTTCTCGCACACAAGTTGAAGGGCCGCCGCACCTGGTGCGGCGACCCTCCTAACATGGTCAGCGGCCGGATGGCTCCAGCCCGGAAGACCCGAAGAAGGCTAGGCCTTCATCTCCCGAACGAGCAAACCCGACCTCTTAGCTGAACCATGAGACATCGGATCACCTCCTTTCGCTGCGTTGATGGCAGGGGGAGGATGAATCAACGCGAATCGCCGCGCAAGGCTTGTTTTGATCTTTTTCGCCGCTAATCTTTTCGCTTCGCACCGCGAACCCGCCCTTCAGCTTCGGCAATCCTCGATGACCCGCGCCGGCTCCGGCCAGGCGGGAAGGACGAGCATGGGCAGGCCGGGCCCGGAGACGGTGAAGCGGCCGCGGCTGAAGACCATCGCGTCGAGCAACGGGTCGGACGCCGGAAGCGTTGCGCTCAGATAAGCGAGCGGCTCGGTGCGGGAGGTGGCGGAGAGGGTCCGCTCGAACGACGAGGTGCGGACGGAAAGCTGAGTCCCGCCCCCCTCGCGGGAGAGGACGACCTGCCGGCGGGCGGTGTCGCACCGGACGATGAAGGCGGCTTCGGACGCTGGAGGGCCGAACACGGCCTCACTGCCGGCTCCGCCGCTTCTGTAGATCCACGCGCCGGGGGTCAGCGGCAAGTCCCGCCAATCCTGGGACGCGGACGAGGAGGGCGGCGGCGGGGGAGGCGGCGGGACCGGCTGCGGGCGGGGCGGCTGGGGCCGGGGCTCGGGGGCAGGCTTGCTCGCGCAGCCGCCGAGGATCAACGCGGCCGCGGCGGCCCCCGCCCAAAATCCTGCCTTCATCGATACGCTCCACATAGAGGCCTGCCCCAGAGCATGGGCCACGGCGCCAAGCCAAGCGAAAAGAGGACCGGAAGTGCATTAGCGGCGGCGAGCCCCGGTGCCGCGTCGGCCTTCCGCATTCATGGCTTATTCAATGGGCTGGCCTTATGTCTGCCTTCGAACGATAAAAGTGACCTTCATGCGTATTGTATCCACCCTCATCCTCGCCGCCTGCGCAGCCGCGGCTACGGCGGCGATCGCCGAAGTCGGCCCGCGCGAGCGGGAGCAGGAAACCGCCTTCCGCGCCACGCGCGACGGGCGCTTCATTCCGCTTCGCGCCATCGAGGCGCGGATCGTCCCGCTGATGAACGGCTTTAGCTATCTCGGCCCGGAGCTCGACGCCCGCAGCGGCCGCTATCGTCTCAAATTCCTCCGCGGCCAGCGGGTGGTGTGGATCGACATCGACGCGCGCAGCGGCGAAGTCGTCGGCAAGAGCGGCTTCTGATCCGTGGCGGCTCCGGAACGGCCCGCACTTTTCCGGGCTCCGCGGCGATGAAACCAATGGCCCTTGCGCTGGTTCAGCGGCTAGTGAGACGGCGAACCAGCCAAAGGGGAACGACATGCGTGTCCTGATCGTCGAGGACGAGCCCAACCTGGGGCGCCAGCTGCGCGCGACGCTCGAGGGCGCCGGCTATGCCGTGGATCTCGCCACGGACGGCGAGGACGGCCATTATCTCGGCTCCACCGAAACTTATGACGCGATCATCCTCGACCTTGGCCTTCCGGAAGTGGACGGCCTCACCGTGCTCGACCGCTGGCGCAAGGAAGGCATGGCCGTTCCCGTCCTCGTCCTCACCGCGCGCGACAGCTGGTCGGACAAGGTGGCTGGGCTCGACGCGGGCGCCGACGACTACCTCGCCAAGCCCTTCCAGACCGAGGAGCTGATCGCCCGGCTGCGGGCGCTGATCCGCCGCGCCTCGGGCAACGCGTCCTCCGAGCTCACCGCCGGTGACGTCCGCCTCGACACCCGGTCGGGCAAGGTCACTCTGAACGGCGAGCCGGTGAAGCTCACCGCGCAGGAATATAAATTGCTCTCCTACCTCATGCACCACAAAGGCAAGGTGGTCTCCAGGACGGAGCTGATCGAGCATATCTACGACCAGGATTTCGACCGCGATTCGAATACGATCGAAGTGTTCGTCACCCGCATCCGCAAGAAGCTCGGCCCCGACGTCATCACCACGATCCGCGGGCTCGGCTATTCGCTGGAAGATCCGCACGCATAAGGAGGCGGCCATGGCAGCGGCCGTCGGCTGCGGGCACGGCCGATGAAGCTCGCCCGCTTCTTCAGCCGCTCCACCCGCGGCGGCTCGCTGACCCGGCGGATGATCGGGGTCTCCGCGCTCTGGATTGCCTTGCTGCTGGGCGTCGGCGGCTACGGCCTCGACCGGGTCCTCATCAACGCGATCACCCGCAATTTCGACGCCCAGCTCGAATATGTGCTGACGGCTTTGCTCGCCTCGGCCGAGATCGGACCGGACGGCGAAGCCTTCCTTAACCGCCCGCCCGCCGACCAGCGCTTCCTCGAGCCTTATTCCGGCCTCTATTTCCAGATCAGCGCGGTAGATCGCAGGCCGCCGCCCGGAGGCCCCGACCTCGACCTCCCCTCCCGCTCGCTATGGGACCGCAAGCTGCGCATCAGCGGCACCCATTCCGATTTCGAGATCCACACCTACAACAGCGGCGAGTTCGAGGGAGAGACTTTGAGGGTTGTCGAACGCGACGCCCGCCTGCCCGGCTCGCCTACGCGCTGGCGCTTTCAGGTGGCGCAGAGCCGCGAGGATCTCGACGAACAGATCTCCGTGCTTCGCCGCACCATGGTCCGCTCCTTCGCCCTTCTCGGCCTCGGACTAATCATCCTCGCCGCCCTGCAGGCGCTCTACGGGCTCTGGCCCTTGCGCCGAGTGCGCCGATCGATCGCCGCCATCCGCTCCGGCGCCAAATCGCGGATCGACGAGCGCTTCCCGCGGGAGATCGAGCCGCTCACCGAGGAGCTGAACGCCCTACTCGAGCATAATGAGAAGCAGGCGGAGGAGGCGCGGCGCCACGCCGGCAACCTTGCCCATGCGCTCAAGACGCCGCTCACCGTCCTCACCAACGCCGCCACCGCGCGCGCGCCCGACCTCGCCGACGCCGTTTGCCGCGAGGCGACGACGATGCGCCGCCACGTCGACCACCATCTCGCCCGCGCCCGCGCCATCGGCCGCCGCGCCTCCGCCCAGGCGCGCGCCGACGTGTGGCCGTCGCTGGAATCGGTCGAGCGCGCGGTCAGCCGCCTCTACGAGAACGTCACCATCGACCTGGCCGGGGACAAGAAGGCAGCGGTCCGGGTCGAGCGGCAGGATCTCGACGAGATGCTCGGCAACCTGATCGAAAATGCAGCCAAATATGGCGGTGGCCGGGTCTTCGTCACGGTGCGCGACACGCCCGACTGCGTCGTCATCGAGGTCGAGGATGACGGGCGCGGCATCCCGGAAGCTCAGCGGGCGGAGCTCTTCAACCGCGGCGCCCGCCTCGACACGGGCAAGCCTGGCACCGGCCTCGGCCTCGCCATCGTTCGCGACGTGGCCGAAATCTACCAGGGCTCTATCACCCTGGAGGAAAGCGAGGATCTGGGCGGCCTCCTCGCCCGGCTGAAGCTCCCCCTGTGCGGCTGACGCCCTTGCCTTTCGGGGGCCGCTCGCGCACATCGCCCGCGTCATGACCGCCACCGTCCATGCGCTCGGCGCGGCCCGCGCTCCCTCGCTCGACCCGATAATCCAGCTTGTTTCCGCGGACCTCAACCAGGTGAACGCCGTCATCCTCGAGCGGATGCAGAGCGAAGTGGCTCTGATCCCCGAGCTCGCCGGCCACCTCATCGCCGGCGGCGGCAAGCGCATGCGCCCGATGCTGACCCTCGCCTGCGCGCGCCTCCTCGATTATTCCGGCGCCCGCCATCATAAGCTCGCGGCCGCGGTCGAGTTCATCCACACCGCCACCCTCCTCCACGACGATGTTGTCGACGGCTCGGGCCTTCGCCGAGGGCGCCGCACCGCCAACATCATCTGGGGCAACCCGGCCTCCGTCCTGGTTGGAGACTTCCTCTTCTCACGAAGCTTCGAGCTGATGGTCGAGGACGGATCGCTGCGCGTCCTCAAGATCCTCTCGCGCGCCTCCGCGATCATTGCCGAGGGCGAAGTGGACCAGCTCACCGCCCAGCGGCGTGTCGAGACGAGCGAAGACCATTATCTCGACATCATCAGCGCCAAGACCGCCGCCCTTTTCGCCGCCGCCTGCCGGATCGCCGCGGTCGTCGCGGAGCGCGGCGAGGAGGTAGAGGAGGCGCTCGACTGCTACGGCCGCAACCTGGGGATCGCCTTCCAGCTGGTCGACGACGCGATCGACTATGCCTCGGACTCCGAGACGATGGGCAAGGGCGTCGGCGACGATTTCCGCGACGGCAAGGTGACGCTGCCGGTCATCCTCGCTTACGGCCGCGGCGACGGCGCTGAACGGCTTTTCTGGCGCGAGGCGATGGAGGGCAGCCGCACCGGCGACGAAGACCTGCGCCACGCCCAGCGCCTGCTTCGCTCAAGCGGAGCCCTCGACGACACCCTCGCCCGAGCCCGTACCTACGGCCGGCGCGCCCTCGACGCGCTCGCCCCCTTCCCGGCCGGCAAGGCCAAGTCCGCCCTGACGGAGGCGGTCGAGTTCGCCATCGCCCGCGCCTATTGAGGGCGGGCGGACTGGAAGGTTCGTGAGCGGCCTCCCGATCCACGCGGTCCTGCCGAACCTGCTCGCCGCCCTTCGCGAGCAGCCCAATGCCGTCCTCGTCGCCCCGCCCGGCGCCGGCAAGACCACCGCCGTCGCGCCCGCTTTGCTCGGGGAGCCCTGGTGCACCGGCGAAATCCTCCTCCTCTCGCCCCGCCGCGTTGCCGCCCGGGCGGCAGCCGAGCGCATGGCGGAAATGGCCGGCGAACGGGTGGGGGAGACGATCGGCTATGCGACCCGGCTCGACACCAAGCGCTCAGGCCGCACACGCATCCTCGTCCTCACGGAAGGCATCTTCAGGAACCGCATACAGGCCGACCCCGAGCTGGCGGGCGTCTCGGCCGTGCTGTTCGACGAGGTTCACGAGCGCAGCCTCGACAGCGACTTCGGCCTCGCCCTTGCTCTCGACGCCCAATC
Organism: Allosphingosinicella sp.; assembly: GCA_036398895.1. GTDB lineage: Bacteria > Pseudomonadota > Alphaproteobacteria > Sphingomonadales > Sphingomonadaceae > Allosphingosinicella. The sequence goes on from DASWOC010000008.1 coordinate 131,807, forward strand.
GGCGTTCCGGCCGGAGCTGCGCCTGGTGGCGATGTCGGCCACGCTGGAGGGGGAGCGCTTCTCCACGCTCCTAGGTGGAGCGCCCGTCCTTCGAAGCGAGGGGCGCGCTCATCCCATCGAGCTCCTCCATCTCGGCCGCTCCACCGAAAAGCGTATCCAGGACGAGATGGCCCCCGCCATCCGCCGCGCCCTTGCCGAAGCGCCGGGAAGCCTGCTCGCCTTCCTCCCCGGCGTGGCGGAGATCGAGCGGACGGCGGAGCGGCTGGAGACCGCGCTTCCGCCCGGAACCGACCTCCACCGCCTCCACGGGAGCCTGGAAGCCGGCGCGCAACGCGCCGCCATCGCGTCGCCGCCGCCGGGGCGCCGCAAGGTCGTCCTCGCCACCTCCATCGCCGAGACCAGCCTCACCCTCGACGGAGTCCGGATCGTCGTCGACAGCGGCCTTGCCCGCCGCCCCCGCTACGACCGGGCAGCGGGCATCACCCGCCTCGTCACCGAGAGGGCGAGCCAGGCGGCGGTGACCCAGCGTGCCGGCCGCGCCGGTCGGCAGGGGCCGGGCGCGGTTTACCGCCTCTGGGAGGAAGCGGCGACGGCGAGCCTGCCGCGCTTCGACCCGCCGGAAATATTGGAAGCGGACCTTTCGGCGCTTGTGCTCGACTGCGCCCTCTGGGGCGTTTCCGACGCGCGCGAGCTGCGCTGGCTCGATCCCCCGCCGCCCGCCGCTGTCGAAGAGGCAAGGAAGCGGCTCCTCTCGCTCGGCGCCCTCGGCGATGACGGCCGCCCGACCGCTCACGGCAAGGCCATCGCAGCCCTCCCTTTGCCTCCGCGCCTCGCGCACATGCTGGTCGCTGCGGCGGAGCGCGGCTGGAGCCGCACGGCTGCCGAGGTGGCGGTGCTGCTGTCGGAGCGCGGCCTCGGCGGCAACGATCCGGACTTGGAGCTGAGGCTGAAGCGATGGCGCGGGGAGCGTGGACAGCGCGCCGAAGCGGCGCGCGGCCTCGCGAGGCGGTGGGAGCAAGCCGCCTCCCCTCCCGCGAGCGGGAGGGGAGATGATGTGGGCCCCTGCATCGCGCTCGCGTATCCCGACCGCCTCTCCCGCCGCCGCGATTCCTCCGGGGAGAATTGGATCAGCGTCGGCGGCCGGGGCTTCCGCCTCGACCCGCATTCGCCGCTGGCGCGCGGGACCTGGCTCGCCGTCGCCGAGGTGAGCGGCACCGCCGCCGGAGCCCGGATTCTCTCCGCCGCAGCCATCTCGGAAGAGCAGGTGCTGGCGCTGTTCGGCGACCGGATCGAGAGCGGCGCCCGGATCAGCTTCGACCCCGCCACCGGAACCGTCCGCGCCCGCCGCGGCCGCCGCCTCGGCGCCGTCACGCTCTCGGAAGGGCAGGACGCCAAGGCCTCGCCCGAGGAAGTCGCCGCCGCTCTCGTGGAAGGCGTCCGGACCCACGGCCTCGGCCTTCTTCCCTGGAGCGACGCCGCCCGCTCCCTCCGCCGCCGCGCCGCCTTTGCGAGGCTGCACGGCGCGTGTCTGCCCGACCTCTCCGACGAGGCCCTTCTCGGCACGATCGACGAATGGCTGCCGACCATCGTCGAAGGCTGCCGAAGCCTGCGTGACGTGGACTCCTCCGCCCTCTCCGGACTGCTCGAAGCCCGGCTCGGCTGGGACGGCCACAAGGCGGTGGACAGGCTCGCGCCGCACGACTTCCAAACGCCCGCCGGAAGCCACCATCCGATCGACTATGAAGCGGAGGCGGGGCCGACCGTCACCGCCCGGGTCCAGGCCCTGTTCGGCCTGTCCGGGCATCCGAGCATCGCCGGTGGGAAGGTGCCGCTGGTCCTGAGCCTCACCTCGCCCGCCGGACGTCCGATCCAGACGACGCGCGACCTGCCCGGCTTCTGGAAGGGAAGCTGGGCCGCGGTCGCCAAGGAGATGCGCGGCCGTTATCCGAAGCACCCCTGGCCCGACGATCCCGCCGCCGCCGATCCTACCCTGCGCACCAAGCGGGCGACGCAGCGAAGCGGTTGATCCGGCGACAAAAGGCGGGCACCAGAGCGAGGGCGAAAGGAGCTTCTCACCATGGCCTCGGCACGGATCTTCCAGCGGTCCAAGAATGCAATGCAGTCGGGAAATGCGCGCTCGGACGAGTGGGTGCTCCAGTTCGAATCGCACCGGCCGCTCCGTCCCGACCCGCTGACCGGCTGGTCCGGCGGCTCGGACACGCAGAGCCAGGTGACGATCGGCTTCCCCACGCTCGAGGCTGCCAAGGCCTATGCCGAGAAATACGAGATCCCCTACCACCTCGTCCCGCCTGCCGAGCGCAAGCTCAAGCTCCAATCCTATGCGGACAATTTCAAATGAGCCTTCTGCTGCTCCTCCTGGCGGCTGCCGCGGCCGGGGCGAATGAAGAGACGCCGTTCGAGCCTTCGGCCCGCATTTTCGCCGACGCCGCCGCCTGCAAGGCGTTCCTGGCCGGCGAGGCCGCGACGGCGCGCCGCGGGAGCTTCGATGCGGTCGAAGGCCCTTATGACCTCGCCACCGGCGACGTGCGCATCCACACCGTCCGCTCCGAAGGCGTGGGCCACCGCATCCACGAGCAGCGCTGCCTCGCCGAGAAGTTGAGCGGCCGCAGCTGGAGCCACGCCATGGCGCCCGACGAGCCGGAATTCACCGTCGAGTCAGTCGCCCGGACCGCGGAATGGCTCAAGAAAGGCGCTCGCCAGTAACAGGAGCAGCTTGACGTCGACCGCCGCGCCCTCCGCCCGCTTGGCGGCGACGAAGGCCGGCACCTCGTCCAGCCTCACCCGGTGGACCTTGATGTCCTCCCCGGCCACTCCGCCGCCTTCCCCGACCTTCGTCAGCCCCTCCGCTCGAAGCAAAGTGAAGCCTTCCGACGACATTCCGGACGAGGAATGGAAGCGGCCGAGGTCCACCATCCGCGCCGCGCCATAGCCGGTCTCCTCCTCCAGCTCGCGGATCGCGGCGGCCTCCGTCTCCTCACCCGCCCGCTCGTCGCCGACCAAGCCGGCGGGAAGCTCGATGCACATCGCGCCGACCGGAACCCGATATTGCTCGACGAGGATGACGTGCCCCTCGTCCACCGCGAGGATCACCGCCGCGGAGACGCCGCGGGTGCGGGAGACGAACTCCCATTTGCCGAGTCTTTTCGCCTGGATGAAGCGGCCCGCCCAGACGACCTCCGCCTCCTCCGGCCGCCCCTCCCCGTGATTGGCGCTCAAAGCTCGATCAGCCTGTCCGGAAGCTCGTTGGGGTTGTCCGGCTGCGGCGGGAGGTGCTCGGCGAGAACGGCTCCGATCTTCTCGACCGCCCGAGCCACCCCCTCGCCCGGCCGCCCCGCCTTCAGCTCCTCGATGAGGACAGCCATCGCCTCGCCCCACACATCCGCGTCCACCTTGGAATGGATGGCTTCGTCGGCGACGATCTCCGCCCGGTGCTCGAGCAGCGAGAGATAGAGGAGAACTCCGGTTCGGCCCTTGGTGCGGCGGTCGGTGCCGGCCTTGAACAATTCGACCGCCCGGCGGCGAACGCGCCGGCTCTTGGTGCTGCCGGGCGTCAGCTTCATTCGAAGCGGCATCCAGGCGAGGCCGTAGCGGACAATCAGGAAGACCGCCGCCATCAGTACGAGCAGGGCCACCATAAGCAGCCGGAAGCTGAGGCTGGCATTCCAGCCGAGCACCAGGGCGAGGGCCCAGTCGATGCAGCCCTGCGGGATTACGGCAATCAGGCTCGGCACCAGCAGCATGGCGAGCACCGCATAATGAAGGCCGACGTCGTGATAGGCGTCG
>DASWOC010000009.1:0-12800 GCA_036398895.1 Allosphingosinicella sp.
CACTTCAAGCTCTACACCGAGGGCTTCCACGTGCCGGAGGGCGAGGTTTACGTCGCCACGGAGAGCCCGAAGGGCGAGTTCGGCATCTACCTCGTCTCCGACGGCACCAACAAACCCTATCGGGTGAAGATCAGGCCCACCGGCTTCAGCCACCTTCAGGCGATGGATTTCATGACCCGCGGCCACATGCTCGCGGACGTCACTGCCATTCTCGGCTCGCTCGACATCGTCTTCGGGGAGATCGACCGGTGATGGAGGCGCTGATCCTCGCCTTGTTCGTGCTGCTGCCGGCGATGGTGCTGGTGCAGCTCCCCGTGCGGGCGCGGCGTTATTTCCTTGCCGCCGCGGCCACGGCTTTGGTGGCCTACACGATGCTGATGGGCCCCAATCTCGGGGGCGGCGCTCTTCTCGTCCTTCCGCTGGCGCTGATCGGCATCATAGCCGGAGCGATCCTGATCGAGGTGGTCGTCTTCGTGCGCCGCATGCTCGGCAAGAACGGGAATGAGGCCGCGCGTGGCTGACATCCTCCCCACCTCGATCGACCTGGACGAGGTCCGTGCCCGCTGGGGCGGGTTCGCCTTCACGGCGGAGAATGACGCGCGGGCGAAGACGATCGTCGGCCGCTACCCGCCGGGACGGCAGCACAGCGCGATCATCCCCTTGCTCGACCTCGCCCAGCGGCAGGTGGGGGCGGAGACCGGAACGCAGGGATGGCTCCCCATTCCGGTGATCGAATATGTCGGGAAGTCTCTCGATATGCCCTATATCCGCGCCTACGAGGTCGCGACCTTCTACACGATGTTCAACCTGCGGCCGGTCGGTCGCTTCCACGTCCAGGTCTGCGGAACGACGCCGTGCATGCTTCGCGGCTCCGACGAAGTGTTCCGCGCATGCAAGGCGAAGGGCCTGAAGAAGGGCCGCACGAGCGAGGACGGCCTGTTCACGCTCAACGAGGTCGAGTGCCTCGGCGCCTGCGCCAACGCCCCGATGGTCCAAATCAACGACGATAATTACGAGGACCTCACCTTCGAGACGACGACGGCGCTCCTGGAAGCGCTCGTCCGCGGCGAGACTCCGAAGCCCGGCCCGCAGGGCGTGAACCGCCGCACCAGCGACCCCGAAGGCGGAGTCACCAGCCTGGAGGCGATGGTGAACGAGAACCACGATTATCGGGGGGAATGGGCCTGATGGAACAGCTTCTCCCAGTCATCGTGGGCGTCATCGCGCTCATTGTGGCTCTGAAGGTCTTGAAGGGCATTGTGAAGATGGTCGCACTCGTCGCCATCATCGCCTTGGTTGCGGCGGCTTATTTCGGGTGGGGCGCCTGATGCTCCAGGACAAGGACCGCATCTTCACTAACCTCTACGGCTTCCAGGATTGGGGGCTGAAGGGCGCTCAGGGGCGCGGCGATTGGGACGATACCGCTCGGCTGATGGCGATCGGTCAGGACGAGATTATCAACATCGTCAAGGAATCCGGCCTTCGTGGGCGCGGCGGAGCGGGCTTCCCGACCGGCATGAAGTGGAGCTTCATGCCCAAGGAGCCCAAGCCCGGTAAGCCGAACTTCCTCGTCATCAACGCGGACGAATCCGAGCCGGGATCCTGCAAGGACCGCGAGATCATCCGCCACGATCCGCACAAGCTGATCGAAGGCGCCCTGATCGCCGGCTTCGCGATGCGGGCCCGGGCGGCCTACATCTACATTCGCGGCGAGTTTATCCGGGAGGCGGAGACGCTGCAGGCGGCCGTTCAGCAAGCCTATGACGCCGGCCTGCTCGGCAAGAATGCCGCCAAGTCGGGCTATGATTTCGACCTGTTCGTCCACCGCGGCGCCGGAGCCTATATTTGCGGCGAAGAGACGGCGATGCTCGAAAGCCTCGAGGGCAAGAAGGGCATGCCGCGCCTCAAGCCGCCTTTCCCGGCGGGAGCCGGGCTCTACGGCTGCCCGACAACGGTCAACAATGTCGAGAGCATTGCGGTCGTGCCGACCATCCTTCGGCGCGGCGCCGCCTGGTTCAAGAGCTTCGGCCGCGAGAAGAACGAAGGCACCAAGCTCTTCCAGATCTCCGGCCACGTGAACAAGCCGTGCGTGGTCGAGGAAGCGATGTCGATCCCGTTCCGAGAGCTGATCGACCGCCACGCCGGCGGCATCCGCGGTGGCTGGGACAATCTGCTGGCCGTGATCCCCGGTGGCTCCTCGGTGCCGCTCGTCCCCGCGCACGAGATCATCGACGCCCCGATGGACTTCGACGCGCTTCGAGACCTTAGATCCGGCCTCGGCACCGCGGCGGTGATTGTCATGGACAAATCGACGGACGTGGTGAAAGCGATCGCCCGCCTCTCTTATTTCTACAAGCATGAGAGCTGCGGCCAGTGCACGCCCTGCCGCGAAGGCACGGGCTGGATGTGGCGAGTGATGGAGCGGCTGGTCGAGGGCAATGCCGAGATCGGCGAGATCGACCTCCTCTGGGACGTCACCAAGCAGGTCGAGGGCCACACCATCTGTGCCCTCGGCGACGCCGCCGCCTGGCCGATTCAGGGCCTGATCCGCCACTTCCGGCCGGAACTCGAGCGGCGGATTCAGGAGCGGCAGGGACGGACGCTAGAGGCGGCGGAATGAGGGCTTTGCTTTTCTCCCTCGCCACGTTCGCGGTTCTGGCAGCCGCGCCGGTCGGGGCGCAAGAATCCGACTATTCCACCAAGGAAACGCGAGTGCTGATGCATGCCTATGCGAAGTGCGTGGTCGGACGTCGTCCTGCCAAGGCTTCCGAAGCAATCGTGCGAAACGTCGACAACGGCACGATCCTTCGCGACTATCAATCCCTCGTCGTGGGAGAATGCCTCGCGCGTCAGGTGCTGGAGACGACAATGATGCGCTTTGGGGGCGATCTCTATCGCTATGCCCTCGCCGATGCGCTGGTGAACCGAGAGCTGCCGAATGCGCCGGCACCCGACCTAGCCGCCGTCCAGCAGCTTGACCACCGGGACCCCGGGCCGGTGCCGCAGCAGATCGCCGCCAACGGAAAGAAGCTGAGCCGGAGAGCCTATGAGGCGGCTGTCAAAGGTCATGAGCGCTCCGCCGCATTCTCCTTCCTTTCCCGCTATGGCGAGTGTGTCGTCCGGTCGAACGCGGCTGGAGCCAAGGCGCTGCTGTTGACCAGGCCTGACTCGGCTGAAGAGACCGCTCAGTTCGGCGCGCTTCGGCCGGCGCTTGCCAGCTGCCTCCCGGAGGGTGAAATGCTGAAGTTCGGCCGAACTACGCTCCGAGGGACGGTGGCAATCAATTATTATCGGCTTGTCCAGGCTGCGCGCGCGGCCGAAACGAAAGCAGCCAGCTGATGCCCACGGTCAAAGTCGACGGCATCGAGATCGAGGTTCCGCAGGGGGCGACCGTGCTCCAGGCGTGCGAGCTGGCGGGGAAGGAGATTCCGCGCTTCTGCTACCATGAGCGGCTGTCGATCGCGGGCAATTGCCGGATGTGCCTCGTCGAGGTGAAGCCGGGGCCGCCCAAGCCGCAGGCGAGCTGCGCGCTGCCGGCGGCGGACGGGCAGGAAATCTCGACCATGACTCCGCTCGTCAAGAAGGCGCGCGAGGGGGTGATGGAGTTCCTGCTCATCAACCATCCGCTCGACTGCCCGATCTGCGACCAGGGCGGCGAGTGCGACCTTCAGGACCAGGCGGTCGCCTATGGCCGTGGCCACTCCCGCTTCGCCGAGAACAAGCGGGCAGTGACCGAGAAATATATGGGCCCGGTCGTCAAGACGATCATGACCCGGTGCATTCAGTGCACGCGCTGTGTGCGTTTCGCCGAGGAAGTCGCCGGGGTCGAGGAGATCGGCGCCATCGGTCGCGGCGAGAATATGGAGATCACCTCCTACCTCGAAGGCGCGGTGACGTCGGAGCTTTCGGGCAACGTGGTGGACCTGTGCCCGGTGGGGGCTTTGGTGTCGAAGCCGTACAGCTTCGAGGCGCGGCCGTGGGAGCTCCGGAAGGTGCCCGGCATCGACGTCATGGACGCGGTCGGAACCAACATTCGGATCGACCATCGCTTCCGCGAGGTGATGCGCGCGCTCCCGCGCCTCAATGAGGACGTCAACGAGGAGTGGGCGCACGACAAGACCCGACATGCGGTCGACGGACTGGTGCGCCGGCGTCTCGACCGGCCCTGGATCCGGCGTGAAGGCAAGCTTCAGCCGGCGACCTGGGCTGAGGCGTTCGAAACCATCGCGGCTCGGCTCGAAGGCGCGTCCGGAGATCAGGTGGCGGCCATCGCCGGCGACCTTCAGGACCTCGAATCCATCTACGCCGCCAAGGCTCTGCTGGGCACCTACGGTTCCACGCTCCACGAGTGCCGGCAGGACGGGGCGCTGTTCGACACGTCCAGCCCCGCCGCCTATCGCTTCAACGCGACCATCGCCGGCATCGAAGCCGCGCCCGCCATTCTGCTCATCGGGACAAACCCGCGCTGGGAGGCGCCGCTCGTCAACACCCGCATCCGCAAGGCGGTGAAGGCCGGAGCGCGTGTCTTCCGCATCGGCCCGGCGGTGGACCTCACCTATCCGGTGACGGATCTCGGCGACGACCTTTCCCTGCTCGGCAACCTGCCGAACGAGGTTCGGGAGGCGTTCGGGGGCAAGGAAGCGGCAGCTGTCGTAGTCGGCATGGGCGCGCTTGCAGGGCACGGGGTGTACGAAGCCGCCCGCGCCGCAGCGACCGCGCTTGGCGCCAGCTTCAGCCTCCTCCACACCGCCGCCAGCCGCGTGGGAGCGCTCGACCTCGGCTTCGTCACCGACGGCGGAATAGAGGCGATCCGCGCCCGCGCCGGGACTCTGAAGGCCCTGTTCCTGCTCGGCGCGGACGAGATGGACACGGCCGCCTTCGCGGATACGTTCACGGTCTACATCGGCACTCACGGCGACCGCGGAGTGGCTCACGCCGACGTCATCCTCCCCGCCGCCGCCTATACCGAGAAGCACGGCATCTACGTGAATCTGGAGGGGAGGGTGCAGCTCTCCGAGTTTGCGGTGCACCCGCCGGGCGAGGCGCGCGAGGATTGGACGATCTTCCGGGCGCTTTCGGACGTGCTCGGCAAGACGCTTCCGTTCGACGACCTGTCGCAGCTTCGGGCCGCCATAGCGGCGGAGGTCCCCCGGCTGGGAATTTCCGGCCTCACCGAGGTCGATCCGCTTCCCGCTTTCACGGGACCTGCGCCGAGCGTCAGCGGCCCCGTCGTCTACCCGATCGAGGATTTCTACCTCACCAACCCGATCGCCCGCGCCTCACCGACGCTGCAGCGCTGCTCGGCCGAGATCCTCCACGGCCAGAGCTTCGAGGAGGCCGCGGAATGACCGCCTGGTTCCAGAGCCACCTGGGTGAGGGCTTCGGCTGGTTCGCGGCCAATCTGATCCTCATCCTCCTCATCGCGCTTCCGCTGATGCTGGCGGTGGCGATGGTCATCTATGCCGACCGCAAGATCTGGGCGGCGATGGCGCTCCGGCGCGGCCCGAACGTGGTCGGCCCATTCGGCCTGCTCCAAAGCTTCGCGGACGGCCTCAAGGTCTTCCTCAAGGAGACGATCATCCCATCGGGGGCGAACCGGGGCCTGTTCATCATCGCTCCGATTGTTACCTTTACCGTGGCTCTGATCGGCTGGGCGGTGGTGCCGTTCGGGCCGGGAATGATGCTCGCCGACATCAATGTCGGCCTCCTCTACCTCCTCGGCGTTTCCTCGATCGGCGTCTACGGAGTGATCATCGCCGGGTGGGCATCCAACTCCAAATATCCCTTCTACTCGGCGCTTCGCGCGGCCGCGCAGATGGTGAGCTACGAAGTCTCGGTCGGTTTCGTGATCGTGCCGGTGGTGATGTGGGCCGAGACGTTCAATCTCTCCGGCATCATCGAGATGCAGCGCAGCCATCTCTGGATATTCAACGGCTTCGGCTTCAACCCGCTCTTCTTCCCGCTGGCGATCATCTTCCTGATCTCGGCCATGGCGGAGACGGCGCGCGCCCCCTTCGACCTTACCGAGGCCGAGAGCGAGCTCGTTGCTGGCTACCAGACCGAATACAGCTCGATGAGCTTCGCCCTCTTCTGGCTCGGCGAGTACGGCAACGTGCTGCTGATGTGCGGAATGACGGCGGTGCTCTTCTGGGGCGGCTGGCTTCCGCCGGTGGACTGGGCGCCGCTCTACGTCGTCCCCGGCATAATCTGGTTCTTCGCCAAGATCTTCTTCTTCTTCTTCGTGTTCAGCTGGGTGAAGGCGACCGTGCCGCGCTTCCGCTACGACCAGCTGATGCGGCTCGGCTGGAAGATATTCCTCCCCATCTCCCTCATCTGGGTGTTCCTCGTTTCGGGCTACCTGATGATCTTCCGCCACGGAGCCCTTGGATGAGCCTCTTGCTCGCGCTCGCGCTGGCGCAGGCTTCGGTCGTCACGTCCGCACCGCCGTCGGATCGGGCCGTCCCGGCCACCGAGTGGTCCTGTGCGTTCGAAGGGGCGGATTCCGCGCGCTTCCGCCTGTCCGGGCGGCTTGAGCCGATTCCCGCAGGTTGGGACCCGAACCAGTCGCGGCCGACGCAAATGGAGGGGGAGGGAAGTGCGGCCCTTGCAGGCAAGGCGTCCTACACCAACCAAGAGAACGGGCAGGATTTCCGCGACTATCAGATCCAGGTCGCGCGCGGCGCCGAAACCTATTTCGTCAATCTCAAGCTGAGGCGCGGAGGCGCAGGCGTTGCCTACGTCACCCGCTACGTCTCCGGTAAGCGCGAGCCTTACTCCTATATCGCGGCCGGGCTGTGCACCTCTCAGTTTGACGCCGCACCACAGAAAGCAGCCCAATGATCGCCCACTGGATCAAGAGCTTCACCCTCTGGGAGTTCGTGAAGGCGCACTGGCTGACCTTGAAGTATTTCTTCAAGCCAAAGGCCACGATCAACTATCCGTTCGAGAAGAACCCGCTCAGCCCGCGCTTCCGCGGCGAGCATGCGCTTCGCCGTTATCCGAACGGCGAGGAACGCTGCATCGCCTGCAAGCTGTGCGAGGCGGTGTGCCCGGCCATGTGCATCACCATCGAAGCCGAGCCGCGCGAGGACGGAAGCCGCCGGACCACGCGCTACGACATCGACATGACAAAGTGCATCTATTGCGGCCTCTGCCAAGAAGCCTGTCCCGTCGATGCTATCGTGGAAGGCCCCAATTTCGAGTTCGCGACCGAGACCCGCGAGGAGCTGATCTACGACAAGGCGAAGCTCCTCGCCAATGGCGACAAGTGGGAGCGCTCGCTCGCCGCCAACCTTGCCGCCGATGCCCCCTACCGCTAATCCGCCCGCCGAATCCCAGGAACCTTCCCGCACGTGATCCAGGCCTTCGCCTTCTACCTCTTCGCGACGCTGGTGATCGCCAGCGGAGTGATGACGATCTCCTCGCGCAACCCGGTGCATAGCGTCCTGTGGCTGATCCTGGCCTTCTTCAATGCCGCCGGCCTGTTCCTCATACTGGGGGCCGAGTTCATCGCCATGCTGCTCGTCATCGTCTACGTGGGCGCGGTCGCGGTGCTGTTCCTGTTCGTGGTGATGATGCTCGACGTGGATTTCGCCGCCCTTCGCGCCGGGGTCGCTCGGTACTGGCCGTTCGGGCTGATCCTGGCGCTGGTCCTGTTCGCGGAGATCTTCTTCGCGGTCATGGCGTGGAACAGCGGGGCCTTCGAGGCGGGCGCCCGGGCCGCTCCATCGACGCCGGGCGTTCCCAATATCGAAGCGCTCGGCCGGATCCTCTACACCCGCTACCTCTACATCTTCGAAGCGGCCGGGCTCGTTCTCCTCGTCGCGATGATCGGGGCGATCGTTCTGACCCATCGCCAGCGCGGAGACCTTCGCCCGCAGCGTGTGGCCGACCAGGTCCGCCGCCGGCCGGAGGACGCCGTCGTCAACATGCAGCCGGGCGTGGGCGAGGGGATGAAGCTGTGATCGGCTTGGGGCATTACCTCGCGGTCGGCGCCGTTTTGTTCGTGCTGGGCGTGTTCGGCATTTTCCTCAACCGCAAGAACGTGATCGTCATCCTGATGGCGATCGAGCTCATCCTGCTCGCGGTGAACATCAACCTAGTCGCTTTCTCGGCCTTCCTTGGCGACATGGTCGGCCAGATTTTCGCGATGTTCGTCCTCACCGTCGCGGCGGGCGAGGCGGCGATCGGGCTCGCCATCCTCGTCATCTACTTCCGCGGCCGCGGCACGATCGCGGTCGACGACATCAACCAGATGAAGGGATGAGCGTGACCGTACAGCTCATCGTCTTCCTGCCGCTGCTGGCCGCTATCGTCGCGGGGCTCGGCAACCGGATGATCGGCAGCTTCGCGGCGAAGCTGATCACCACTGCGGCGCTCTTCGCTTCCTGCGCGCTTTCCTGGCCGATCTTCCTCGGGTTCATCGCCGGGAGCGAGCACTCCGCACTCCACCCGGTCCTCGCCTGGATCCACTCGGGCGACCTGCAGGTGGACTGGGCTCTTCGCGTCGATGCTCTCACCTCCGTGATGCTGGTGGTGGTGACGACCGTCTCGGCGCTCGTCCACCTCTACTCCTGGGGCTATATGGCGGAGGATCCGTCGCAGCCGCGCTTCTTCGCCTATCTCAGCCTCTTCACCTTCGCGATGCTGATGCTGGTGACGGCCGACAATCTCGTCCAGATGTTCTTCGGCTGGGAAGGGGTGGGGCTCGCTTCCTACCTGCTCATCGGCTTCTGGTACCACAAGCCCTCGGCCAACGCGGCGGCGATGAAGGCCTTCATCGTGAACCGCGTGGGCGATTTCGGATTTTCGCTCGGCATCTTCGCCGCCTTCCTGGTGTTCGGCACCGTCTCTATCCCCGAGATCCTCGCCGCCGCGCCCTCGATGCAGGGCTCCAGCATCGGCTTCCTCGGCGGACGTTTCGACACTCTGACCCTGATCTGCATCCTGCTCTTCATCGGCGCGATGGGGAAATCGGCGCAGCTCGGCCTCCACACCTGGCTTCCGGACGCGATGGAAGGCCCGACGCCCGTCTCGGCACTCATCCACGCCGCGACGATGGTGACGGCGGGCGTGTTCATGGTCTGCCGCCTCTCGCCCTTGTTCGAGCAGAGCGACACCGCGCTCGCACTGGTCACGGTCATCGGAGCGGCCACCGCCATCTTCGCCGCCACCGTCGGAACGGTGCAGAACGACATCAAGCGCGTCATCGCTTATTCGACCTGCTCGCAGCTCGGCTACATGTTCTTCGCCGCGGGCGTCGGCGCCTATGGCGCGGCGATGTTCCACCTCTTCACCCACGCCTTCTTCAAGGCGCTTCTCTTCCTCGGCGCGGGCAGCGTGATCCACGCGATGCACCATGAGCAGGACATGCGCTTCTATGGAGCCCTGCGCCGCCACATTCCGATCACCTTCTGGGCGATGCTGATCGGGACGCTGGCCATCACCGGCGTCGGAATCATCCAGGTCGCCGGCTGGTCGGGCTTCGGCTTCGCCGGCTTCTATTCGAAGGACGCGATCATCGAGAGCGCGTTCGCGAGCCACACCGGCGTCGGAGGCTTCGCCTTCGGCATCGGCATCCTCGCGGCCCTGCTCACCAGCTTCTACAGCTGGCGGCTCCTGTTCCTCACCTTCTGGGGCAAGCCGCGCTGGGCGGCCTCCGAGCATATTCAACACGCCGTCCACGACGCGCACGGGCATCATGGCGACGATCCCGCGGCGGAGGATGCCGGTCACGACACCCGTCCCCTCGAAGCTTCTGCCACCCAGGTGCCGGAGGGGACGGGCGGCTATCATCCGCATGAGAGCCCTTGGACGATGCTGGTGCCGCTCGGTGTCCTCTCACTCGGCGCTATCTTCGCCGGAATGCTCTTCCACGGGCCATTCATCGAGGCGGAAGAAGGCGCGCACTTCTGGGGCGGCTCGATCTATTTCGACGAGCATCTGGCCCATGCCATTCACGAGGTGCCGCTTTGGGTGAAGCTCGCACCGGGCACGGTGATGATCATCGGCTTCCTGATCGCGCTTCAGGCCTATATCCGTAACACGTCGATCCCGGAGCGGTTCACCGCGCAATGGGGCGTTCTCCACCGCTTCCTCTATAATAAATGGTTCTTCGACGAGGCCTATGACCTGCTGTTCGTTCGGCCTTCGCTGTGGCTCGGCCGCCTGTTCTGGAAGCGTGGGGACGAGAAGACCATCGATCGGTTCGGGCCTAACGGAGCGGCCGCTTTGGCGAGGGGCGGCAACGTCCTCACCGCCCGGCTCCAGTCCGGCTATCTCTACACTTATGCACTGGTGATGCTGCTCGGCCTCGCCGCCGCCGCGACTTGGGCGATGGCGCGATGAACGGCCTCCCGATCCTGTCGCTGATGCTCGCCGTGCCGATGGTGGCGGCGCTCGCCTGCCTGTTCGTCGGCGCGAACGGCGCGCGTTGGATCGCGCTCCTCGCGACGCTCGTCGACCTCGCCCTCGGCATCCTCCTCTGGGCGTCGTACGACATTGGTGGCGCGCAGTGGCAGTTCACCGAATATTCCGCCGTCTTCGGCCGCTTCGCCTGGGCGCTGGGAATCGACGGGATCGCTCTGATGCTGATCATGCTCAGCGTCTTCCTGATGCCGATCTGCATCATCGCCAGCTGGGCTTCGGTAGAGCGGCGCGTGCCCGAATATATGGCGAGCTTCCTCGTCATGGAGACGATGATGCTGGGCGTGTTCATGGCCCAGGACATCTTCCTCTTCTACATCTTCTTCGAGGCCGGCCTCATCCCGATGTTCCTGATCATCGGCATCTGGGGCGGGGCGGAGCGGATCTACGCCAGTTACAAATTCTTCCTCTACACCCTGCTCGGCTCGGTGCTGATGCTGGTGGCGATGCTGTGGATGGTGAACCATGCCGGCACCACCTCGATCCCGCGCCTCATGGGGACGAACTTCCCGGCTGAGGCGCAGACCTGGCTGTGGCTCGCCTTCTTCGCCTCCTTCGCGGTGAAGATGCCGATGTGGCCGGTTCACACCTGGCTCCCGGACGCGCACGTCCAGGCGCCGACGGCGGGCTCGGTGATCCTCGCGGGCGTGCTTCTGAAGCTCGGTGGCTACGGCTTCGTCCGCTTCTCGCTGCCGATGTTCCCGGAAGCCTCGGCCCAGCTCGCCTGGCTGGTCTTCGGGCTGTCGATGGTGGCGATCGTCTACACCTCGCTCGTCGCCCTCGTGCAGCGGGACATGAAGAAGCTCATCGCCTATTCCTCGGTCGCGCACATGGCGTTCGTCACGATCGGCATCTTCGCCTTCAACCGGCAGGGGATCGAGGGCGCTCTGATCGTCATGCTCAGCCACGGCCTCGTTTCCGGCGCGCTCTTCCTGTGCGTCGGAGTGGTTTACGACCGCCTCCACACGCGCGAGATCGAGCGCTACGGGGGCCTGTCCAACAACATGCCGGCTTATGCGGTGCTGTTCCTGCTCTTCACCATGGCTTCGGTGGGCCTCCCCGGCACAGGGGGCTTCGTCGGCGAATTCCTGGCGCTCGTCGGCGCCTATGAGGCGAACAGCCTCGTCGCCTTCGTCGCTACGACTGGGATCATCCTCGGCGCCGCCTACATGCTCTACCTGTTCTGGCGGGTCGCCTACGGCACCAGCCGCAATCCGGACGCCGCCGCCATGCCGGACCTCAACCGCCGCGAGTGGCTGGCGCTTGCGCCGATCGCCGCCGTGGTCCTGTGGATGGGCGTCTATCCGGAAAGCTTCCTTGCCCCCATGCGGCAGGACGTGGGGTTGCTCCTTGAGCGGATCGAGCGGGCGAACCCGGCCGGGGACTCGCATCTGACCAGGTCCGCCGCGCCGGCCGCCCAGGCCGAGCATAAGGCTGAAGAGGGACACCATTGATGGGCCAGTCCCTGCTCCTCACTCTTCCCGAGATCATCCTGACCATCGGCGCGCTGGTGCTGATGATGGCGGCCGCCTGGGGGGGCGACAAAAGCGCTCGGCTGCTTACCTGGATCGCGGTTGCGACGCTCGCCGGAGCAGCCGTCGCTGTCCCTGGGATCTCCACTCCCGGCGGCACTGCCTTCGCCGGACTGTTTATTGGCGACAGCTTCGCCGCCTTTTCCAAGATCCTCATCTACATCGCCGCCGCGGCGGCGCTGATCGCCGCTTCGGGCTGGTTCAGCCGCGACGGCGACTATCGCGCCGAATATCCGGTGCTGGTCCTCCTCTCCGCCGTGGGTATGGGGATGATGGTCTCCGCCGGGGACCTGCTGACCCTTTATGTCGGCCTCGAGCTGCAGAGCCTCTCGGCCTACGTCCTTGCCTCCTTCCAGCGTACGGACAATCGCTCGGCCGAGGCGGGTCTCAAATATTTCGTCCTGGGAGCGCTCGCCTCGGGCATCCTCCTCTACGGCATCTCGCTCCTCTACGGCTTCACCGGCTCGACGCTGTTCGGGGACATCTCTCGCGGCCTCACCCACGAAGGCGTCTCGACGGGCGAGCTGTTCGGCATCGTCTTCGTGCTCGCCGGCATCGCCTTCAAGGTCTCCGCGGTCCCGTTCCACATGTGGACTCCCGACGTCTACGAAGGCGCGCCGACTCCGGTCACCGCCTTCTTCGCCTCGGCGCCCAAGGTGGCGGCGATGGCGCTGCTTACCCGGGTCACGATCGAGGGCATGGGCCCGGCGACCTTCGAGTGGCGCCAGATCGTCATCTTCTCGGCGCTCGCTTCGACCATCCTCGGCGGCGTGGCCGCTGTCGGGCAGAGGAACGTCAAGCGCCTGCTCGCCTACAGCTCGATCAACAATGTCGGCTTCGCTT
>DASWOC010000010.1:0-89261 GCA_036398895.1 Allosphingosinicella sp.
GTTCACCTCCACGAAGGTCGGCGCTGGTGGCGGCGGCGGCGGCGGCGCCGGCGGCGGCGGCGGCGGCAGCGGCGGCGGCGGTGGTGGCGGTGCCGTTGCCGGCGGCGGTGGCGGCGGTGGCGGCGGCGGTGGCGGTGGCGGCGGTGGCGGCGGTGGCGGCGGTGGCGGCGGCGGCGGAGGCGGAGGCGGTGGCGGAGGGGCCGATCCTGTCGTGGTCACGCTGGTCCGGTTGTCCGCCTTGTCGAACGCGTAGGTGGTGGTGACGCCGTTGTCCCGCGCCACTTGCACGAGCCTGCCGCGCGCGTCGTAGCTGTAGGTGACCGTCTCGCCGGCCAAAGTGGCTCCTGCGGTCAGCGCGGCGCCGGCGGCGCCGGTCAGCAACAGACTTGCAAATCTCATCTTCGTTCACTCCGTTCGGTCCCGTCTCTCGGGCAGAACATTAGTAGAACAGACGAAATCCTATTTTCAAAATCCTATTTGATTGCAGCTATTTGCCCGAAGATTCAGAAGGTTGAGGCGAGTTGATGTTGGATTCGGGAAATTTTGTTTTCGGGCTTAGCGCGCCTTTTTGAGGGCCCCGGCGAGCAATCGGAACTCCTTTTCGCGCGGGCTGCCCTTTCGCCAGATGAGGGCGATTCGGCGGTGGGCGTGGGCGGCGTCCAGGCGCCGTGCGACGACCCCCGTTCCGTTGAGGATCCCGGCCTTGATCGCCATCTCCGGCACCAGGGTCTGGCCGAGGCCGTTGGCGACCATCTGCACCAGCGTGTGGAGCGAGGTGCCCAGCATCGCCGCCTCCGCCCTCAGCTCCGGCCGGTTGCACGCGGCGAGCGCATGCTCCTTGAGGCAATGGCCGTCCTCCAGAAGCAGAAGCTTCTCCTCGTCGATCGCGCTCGGTGGCACCTTTTCCGGAAGCTTCGCTGCGTTGTTCGGCGAAAATGCGACGAGGAGCGGGTCGTCGAACAAGGCCTCCGACTCCACGTCGCCGCAGCCATAGGGGAGGGCGAGCAACACGCAGTCTAGCTGCCCGCGCTGAAGCCCGTCGCACGCCGCCTGGCTGGTCTCCTCCCTCAGGAACAGGCGCAGGTCCGGAAACTCCTCCCTCAGCTTCGGCAGGAGCGCCGGCAGGAGGAAGGGCGCGATCGTCGGGATGACGCCCATGCGCAGCTCGCCCGACAGCGGCTTGCCCGCCGCCCGGACCATGTCGGCCAGCTCCTCCGCCTCCCTCAGCACCCGCCGAGCCTTCGCCGCCACCTGCTCGCCGAGCGGAGTGAAGCGCACCACCCGCCGGGTCCGCTCGACCAGCACCACGCCCACCAGCGCCTCGAGCTCGCGTATGCCCGCCGAGAGCGTCGATTGCGTCACGAAGCAAGCCTGAGCCGCCCGCCCGAAATGCCCCTCCTCCTCGAGCGCGACGAGGTACTGCAGCTGCTTGAGCGTGGGAACGTGGGTACTCATCGCTTCACTCGATCAAAGCCAGCGAACTAATCAATTTGCCCAATCACCGCCAGCCCCCATATAGGCTCCACGATACGCGGCACCTTCGCCACCATCCCACACCCCAACAGGAGGCCACCCCATGCTCACCGTCGGCGACAAGCTCCCCTCTCTCACTGTCCCCGTCCAGCAGGGCGGCGCCCTTCCTGCGGGCGAGACGATCGATCTCGGCGCAACCGACGGGAAGTGGAAGATCCTCTTCTACTGGCCCAAGGACTTCACCTTCGTCTGTCCCACCGAGATCATCGGCTATGGCGACCTCGCCCAGGATTTCGCTGACCGCGACGCCCAGCTGATCGGTGCCTCGACCGACACGGACTTCGTCCACCACGCCTGGCGCAAGTCGGACGAGCGCCTCGCCGCCGCCGACTTCCCCTGGATCGCGGACAACAAGAAGGAGCTCGCCTCCGCGCTCGGCATCCTCCACTCGGATGCGGGCGTCGCCCTCCGCGCCACTTTCATCGTCGATCCCGACAACGTCATCCAGCACATCACGGTGAACGGCCTCAACGTCGGCCGCAACCCGCAGGAGACGTTGCGCATCCTCGACGCGCTTCAGACCGACGAGCTGTGCCCCTGCAATTGGCAGGAAGGCCAGGAGGTCCTGCGCCCGGCGGCCTAGTCGCCCCCTCAGGGCGCCTGGCAGCAGGCCTCGCAACGGGGGGCGCGGGAGCTTCGGTTCCCGCGCCCCTTACTCTTTCAGGAGCTTTTCATGTCCCTTAAGCAATTCGCTGACACGCTTCCCGATTATGCCAAGGATCTGAGGCTCAACCTCGGATCCCTGCTCAGCGACCAGACCCTCGGAGACCAGCGCAAATACGGGCTGCTGCTCGCCTGCGCCCACGGCACCGGCTACCATCCGATCGTCGCCGCGGCCGAGGCGGAGGTGGAGGGCAAGCTCAGCCCGGAGGCAGCAAACGCCGCTCGCGCCGCCGCGGCCGTCATGGCGATGAACAACGTTTATTACCGCTTCGTCCACCTCGCCTCGAATTCGGAATATGGGACGCTGCCGGCGAAGCTGCGCATGAACGCGATCGCCACGCACGGCGTTGAGAAGGATGATTTCGAGCTGTTCAGCCTCGCCGTCAGCGCGATGAACGGCTGCGGCATGTGCATCGACAGCCACGAGCGGGTGCTCCAGCAGCATGGCGTCAAGTCGGAGACGATTCAGGCCGCAGCGCGCATCGGCGCGGTGGTGAAGGCCGTCGCCACCGTCCACGCGACCCTCTGAAAAACATCGGAAAAGCTCTAGCGCCTCCTCTCGCCCCGCGATAATTGAGGCGCGGGGTGAGGGGGCTTGATTGCCTTCTCTATGTATCGGGAGGGCATCATGAAGTTTCGTACCGCCACTCGCGCGCTCGTCGGCGCGCTTCTCATCGCCATGGCGTCCGCGCCGGTCTCCGCTCCGGCCCAGCTGGGCGGGCTCGGCGGCCTCGGCGACAAGCTCAAGAAGAAGCTTCCCGGCAATCCGCTCGAAGGTAAGCCGCCGATCACCACCAGCCTTGAAGACGCCAAATGGGGCGATCCGTCGAAGGACGGAGTGACTCCGCGCGAGGGCAAGCGCTCGCTGATGACTCTTCAGCGCACGCCGAACGGCGGCTTCGTGCTTCAGCCGGGCTATTATTCGATGGCGGCGCAGAGCTATTGCCTGAAGGCCGGAACCCACGGCCCCGGCGGCGGCGACGGCTATCTCTACGCTCCGCCCAAGGGTCCGGCCGAGGACGCGGTGATGACCATCGTCCGCAATTCGGTGAACCGTCCGGACATCCACCAGCACAAGATCCAGACCCTGCTCTGGGCGATCATCGCTCGCGCCAAGTTCGAGGATCTGTCCAGCGAGCATAAGGCGGTTGCCACGCAGCTGCTGACACCGCGGCAATTGGCATCGCTCAACCGCAGCGCTCTCGATATGATCCCCGGACCGGCGATGAGCCGGCTGATGGGAGAGATGCCGGCCCCGCTGCGCGCGATCGCGCAGGCCGAAGCGGACCTCCGCCGGATGCTCACCACCCCCGGCGCCACCTTCGCCGAAATGGAGCGGGTGGCGGTGCTTGCGGGCGCCGCCCCGATGGGAGCCGGAAGCCAGCAGGTGCCCTCGGGCCGCTGGAGCCTGCACCCGGACGGCTATTATGTGCGCTAC
Source organism: Allosphingosinicella sp. (assembly GCA_036398895.1). Classification (GTDB taxonomy): domain Bacteria; phylum Pseudomonadota; class Alphaproteobacteria; order Sphingomonadales; family Sphingomonadaceae; genus Allosphingosinicella. The sequence goes on from DASWOC010000010.1 coordinate 3,635, forward strand.
CTGCCGAGCGGCTATTCGAACACGACGATCGAGGTCTGGGTGCCGCAGGGCAGCCCCTCGGTCGGCAAGGAGTTCGATCCGGCGGCCCATGTCGCGGTGCCCGGTAACACCTCGCGGCAGCGCCTCATCCAGTCGGGACGCTCGCAGCAGCAGAGTTGAACCATCAGCTGGAGGTGCGGGCGGCGAGTGCCGCCTGACCCCCGCAGCCTAGCCGGCGAGGCCGTCGAGGAAGCGCTCCGGCGGCCGGTGCTCGCGGATGAAGTCGACGAACGCCCTGAGCTTGGGAAGCATCTGGGTGCGGCTCGGATAATACAGATAGGCGCCCGGAGACCAGGCGGCATAAGGCTCGAGCGCGAGCTCCAGCCGGCCCTCCTCGAGCGGCCCGCGCACCAGCGGCTCGGCCATGTAGGCGAGGCCGATGCCGCGCAGGGCCGCCGCCTTCGCCACATCCATGTCGTTGACGATGAGCGGGCCTTCGACCGCCGTCTCCACCCGCTGCCCCTCGACCTCGAAATGCCACCGGAAGATGGCGCCGGTCGTCGGCGCCCGGCTTCGGATGCAGCGATGGCTTCGAAGGTCGGACGGCTGGGCCGGCCGGCCGTGACGCTCGAAATAATCGAGCGAGCCGACGACCACGAGGCGGAAGGGCGGGGTGAGGCGGATCCCGATCATGTCGGCTTCAAGGAAGTCGCCCATCCGGATCCCGGCGTCGAAGCCGCGCTCGACGAGGTCGATCAGCTCGTCTTCCCCGCAAATCTCGACCTCGACCTCGGGATAGGCAGTTGAGAAGCCTTCGATCACCGGCTCGATCAGGAAGGGGATTGCGGCTCGCGGCACGTTCAACCGCAACAGCCCCGCGGGCCGGTCGCCATAGCTGCGCGCCGCCTCGAACGCCGCCGTTAGTCCTTCGAAGGCAGGCCGAGCATGTTCGTGGAAACGCTCCCCCGCCTCGGTGAGGCCGACGCTCCGGGTCGTGCGCGTCAGCAGGGGCACTCCGACCCTTGCCTCGAGCGCCCGGATCGTTTGGCTGATCGCGGAAGGGGAGAGGCCGAGATCGTCCGCCGCGGCGCGGAAGCTCCTTCGCTCGGCGACGCGCAGGAAAGCCTCGACCCCGTCGAGCTGGTTGCGCGTGATTGTATATTCCTGCTTCATGGCCTGTGATCATTATAGAGGATTAACGGATCAATCCAGCGCCCCTATCTCTCCCGCCACACAGACAGGGAGTCACCGACATGCGTTCATCGATCCTCACGGTCGCAGCCGCTTTTGCCGCTTCCATCGCCTCGCCCGCGCTTGCGGCGGAAGATCCCCGCTGCTCGGCAATGCCGCAGCAGGTCCGGGCCGCTTTGGGTGAGGCGGAGAAGGGCGTCGCCGCCCGCGCCGAGCGGCGCCTTCGCACCGGCGAGGCCCTCTGCCGCGCCCATAATGCCCGCGCCGCCGCCAAGGAGTTCCAGCTCGCCCTGAAGCTTCTCGGCCGCGACTCATCGGGCACGGCCTTGGCCGGCAAATAGCGCTTAGGCGGGAGCGTAAAGCTCCCGCCTAAGGACCGTCCCATTGCGGGAAGCAGGTCCTGCCTTCTAAATCATAGCCTTAGCACAGGCGGGGCGTCATGCTAGTTGCGGCCGGCGATGACGCTCCGCCTGCTCCTTGTCCCCATTGTCCTCGCCCTCTTCGGCTGCGGCGGAAGCGAAACGCCCGCGCCTCCGCCCGTTGCGGCGAGCGCGTCCACCCCCGTAGTCGTGCCCCCGGAGATCGCGGCGTTCTACCGCTCCCGCGCCAATCGGCCGCTCTGGATGGGCCGGCAGGGGGCAAAGCCGGAAGCCAAGGCTCTGGCAGCCGCCATCGAAGGCGCCGCCGCTCACGGCCTCGATCCGCAGCGCTACGGCGCCTCCGAATTGAAAGCCGCCCTCGCCGCTGCGGAAAGCGGCGAAGCCTCGCAGCGCGCGCGCGCGGAGCTCCTCCTGACTCGCGCATTCGTGCCATTCGCGCGCGACCTCCACACGCCTCGCGCGTCCGAAGCAATCACCTATATTGACGAGGGGCTGAAGACGGTGCCGCCGACGGCCGAAGCCTCGCTCGATCAGGCGGCGAAGGCCCCTGATCTCGCGGCCCATGTGCGAAGCGTCACCACCCTGAACCCGCTCTACGCGAGCATGAGCCGAGGCCATGCCCGCTGGCTCGCGGCCAATCCGAGGCCGGATCCCGCGCGTGAGGCGCTGATCCGCGCCAATCTGGAAAAGGCCCGCGCCATTCCCGCCCATGCCGGCCGCTACGTGATCGTCGACACCGCCTCCGCCCGCCTTTGGATGATCGACGGGCGCAAGGTGGAAGGGCCGATGCGGGTCATCGTCGGCAAGCCGAACATGCGCACGCCCGCCATGGCCGCTCTCATCCGCTACGTGGTGCTCAACCCCTATTGGAACGTCCCTCCGGATCTCGCAAGGGAGCGGGCGCGCCGGGTGCTGAAGCAGGGCCCGGGTTTGCTAAAGGGGGAGGGGATGGAGCTCCTTTCCGACTGGGGGGACCGGCCCCGAGTGATCAGCGCCTCCCAGGTGAACTGGGCCGCAGTCGCTTCCGGTCGAACCACTCTGCGGATGCGCCAGCGCCCCGGCGGAAACAATGTCATGGGCGCGATGAAGTTCATGTTCCCGAACGCGCTCGGCATCTACCTTCACGATTTCCCGGAAAAGTCGCTGTTCGCGCGGGAGGATCGGCGGCTGAGCTCCGGCTGCGTTCGGGTGGAGGATGCGCAGCGCCTCGCCCGCTTCCTCTTCCGAGGCTCCGCCCCGAAACCTTCCGGCTCCGCTCCCGAGCAGCTCGTCGACCTGCCGGAGCCGGTGCCTGTCTACATCACCCACCTGACGGTGCTTCCCGACCCCAAGGCGGGCCTCAGCTTCCGGGCCGATCCCTACGCCCGGAAAGGCGCCTGATCCTTCCATTCGTTAGGCGGATCACGCCCTTCACCCGCTCCTCCGGCTCGGCTATGCCTGTTCTCTCTTTGCTGGAGATCGGGTGCCGTGCGTTCTTCCTTCGCCTCTCTTCTTTCCCTCGCCTTGCTGTCTGGCTGTGCCGGCTATGCCTCGGATTATTGGAAGTCGAAAGACAGCCTGATCGGCCGTCAGCTGCCGCGTTACGGCCTCGACGGGCAGCAGGGTGAGTGCGTCGCGAAGGCGCTGACCAAGAACCTCAGCGTCTGGCAGTTGCGGCAGCTCGCCGATCACGCAAGACGCCTTGCGCGGGGCGGGCAGCCCGGCGCCTTGGGGCCTCGTGACCTCTCCTATGTGGCTGGGCTCGTGCCGGACCCGAAGGTGGGGCCGGAAGTCTCCAGGGCGCTTCAGTCCTGCGGCAGCAGCTCGGCAATTCCAGCCGCGAACCGGACCCCCGTCCCTGCGGCAATCGCAGATCCCGGCAAGCCCCCGGTGGAACTCGGCACGCCTCCGGCGCCTTTGCGCTGGGTCGATCTCGGAAAGGCTGAGACGGGTCAGGCGATCGCGGTGGACATCACTTCGGTCGTCACCACCGGCACCCGGCGGGAGGGCTGGTTCAGGCTGTCCAACCCCGGCGAGCCCAGCGCACAGCCGGTCGGCTATCGCCTCCGCGTAGATTGCGCGGCCAGGACCATCACCCCCCTCGGCGCGCGCAAATACGGGGAGGACGGCAAGGTCGCTCAGCAGGAAGATTATACCGGCGCCTGGCAGCAGCCGCTGACGATCGAAGCCGGCACGGTGATGGAGATCGCCTTCCGCTCTGTCTGCGCCTAAGCCGGCGGCTCAGGCGGCGGCTCGCTCCAGCTCGAGCAGGCCCTGGCTCTCCAGGTCCTGGAGGAGCGCGATCAACTCGCGCTCGCAAGTCTCCGGGTCGACTTCATATTGCTCCAGCAGCGCGTCGCGAAGCTCGGAGACGCGCTTGGGCTCGTCGAGCATGGCCCACACCCGCGTCGCGGTGGCGTTGAACCCGTAGCAATTCCCCTGGTCGACATCGAGCGCGACCAACTCCCCGTCCACTTCCGCCTCGAGCAGCTGAACCCGCCGCTTCACGATCTGGTCTTCCGTCACAAGCCTTCATCCTTGGAAAGTCAGGCCGGGGATATGCGGCGCGCGCCCCGGGCGCAAGCCGCTCGTGCCGACAGGCTCTCCTTCCTCAGCCGGGCCAGGACCCCGTCTGTCGCATTGCCTCCGCCGCTCCGATCCCCGTCGCCACCGCGAGGTTGAGGGAGCGGGTCCCGGGCACCTGCGGGATCCGCACCCGAAGCTCCGCCCGTTTGTGCACCGTCTCCGACACGCCGGAGCTCTCGGAGCCGAAGAGCAAGGTGTCGAGCGGCTCGAACCGAGCCTCGATAAGGGGTAGGGCTGACTTGGTGGTGAACAGGACCAGCCGGCCCGGGAGCCGGGCTTCGAATGCGTCCCAGTCCGGATGCCGCGTCACCGCCGCCATCTCCGCATAGTCCATCCCCGCTCGCTTCAGCGCCCGGTCGGAGAAAGGGAAGCCGCACGGCTCGATCACGTCGACCGGGACGCCGAGGCAGGCGGCGAGCCGAAGGATCGTGCCGACATTGCCCGCTTGGTCGGGCTGGTAGAGAGCGAGGCGCATTCGCCCGCGCCGGCGTCAGTCGGGCGAGCGGGCGTATCGCTCCGCAAACTCGCGGTCCGACATGGCGAGGAAGCGGACCATGTCGATCAGAGCCCAGGGTACGGAGAGAAGGAGGCCGATGAAGGTGCAGCTCAGCACGAGCATCGCGATTCCCGAGCCCACGCGTCCCAGGTAGAAACGATGGATTCCGAGCGGGCCGAGCAGGAAGGCGAGTATGGCCGCGACATATTTGTTGCGGTCGCCGGCAGCTGGCGCGACCGGCGCGGGCGGCGGCGAAGAACCCGGAACGGGGAAGATTGTCAGCGCCCGGTTCTGCTCGGTCTCGAAATCGACCAGCATTCCCACCGCCGGCTCCCCACGCGCCGCCCAGTCGGCCGGGCGGAAGCTGTAGCGGCGGCCGTCTTCCCCGGAGACGATCCCGTCGCCCGTCCGAGTATCCACCCCGAGTACCTGTCCGCGCATAAGTCCTCTACCGATCTGCCCGTCCATCATGCCGAGGGTGCCGGCAAATGCAATCGGACAGATCGACAGAGGCTGCATCCTAGAAAATCACGGTTGGCAAAGCGCCCGCCTCCCGTCTATCAGGCGCGCCAAGCCGCTGAGGGGAGCCACGCTGCCCCTTGCCGCGGTGCTGCGCGAAGCTTCCTCTCTCGCGCATCCTGTTCGAAGCGCTGAAGGAACTTATGGCGACGGTTGAACACAGCGATGGAACGCTGGCCGCGGCTCCCGATCACGGCATGCGGCGGCGCGATTTCATCAACATCGCCGCGGTGAGCGCCGCGGGCGTCGGCGCCGCGGCGACCCTCTACCCGCTTATCAATCAGATGAACCCGTCGGCGGACGTGCTCGCGCTCGCCTCGATCGAGGTCGATCTGTCGCAGATCCAGCCGGGCCAGGCGATCAAGACGGTGTTCCGAAAGCAGCCCCTCTTCATCCGCCGGCTGACCCCGGCCGAGGTGAAGGACGCGAACTCGGTTCCCCTAGACGAGCTTCGCGACCCCCAGTCGCTCTCCGAGCGCACCCAGCCAGGCAAGGCGGAATGGCTGGTGACGATGGGCGTCTGCACGCACCTCGGCTGCGTTCCGCTGGGTGCGGCGGAAGGCGAGAATAAGGGGCAGTTCGGCGGCTATTTCTGCCCCTGCCACGGCTCCCACTACGATACGGCCGGCCGCATCCGCAAAGGCCCGGCTCCCAAGAATCTCGAAGTGCCGGAATATAAATTCGCTTCCGACACCGTGATCACCGTCGGCGAGGTGGCATAAGATGAGCTTCCCCTGGGCTGAGGAATATCGTCCCAAGAACGGCTTCATGCGCTGGCTGGACCAGCGCCTGCCGCTTCCGCGCCTCGTCTACGGCGCCGTGGGCGGCGGCTATCCGGTGCCGCGCAACCTCAATTATTTCTGGAATTTCGGTGTCCTGGCGGGAGTCGCTCTGACGATTCAGATCGTCACCGGCATCATCCTCGCAATGCATTACGTGCCCTATGGCGACGCCGCCTTCCAGTCGGTCGAGCACATCATGCGCGACGTCAATCAGGGCTGGCTTCTGCGCTACCTCCACGCCAACGGCGCGAGCTTCTTCTTCATCGTCACCTACATCCACATCTTCCGGGGCCTCTATTACGGCTCCTACAAGGCGCCGCGCGAGCTGGTGTGGATGCTCGGCCTCGTCATCCTGCTCCTGATGATGGCGACGGCCTTCATGGGCTATGTCCTACCCTGGGGGCAGATGAGCTTCTGGGGCGCGAAGGTGATCACCGGTCTGTTCGGCGCCATTCCGCTCATCGGCGAGCCGGTGCAGCAGTGGCTGCTCGGCGGCTTCGCTCCGGACCAGCCGACGCTCAACCGCTTCTTCTCGCTCCACTATCTCCTTCCGTTCGTGATCGCGGGGGTGATCATCCTCCACATCTGGGCGCTTCACATCCCCGGATCGTCCAACCCCACGGGCGTCGAGGTGAAGACGGCGCGGGATACCGTGCCCTTCCATCCCTATTACACGGCGAAGGACGGCTTCGGGCTGGGCGTCTTCCTGATCCTGCTGGCGCTCGTCACCTTCTTCGCGCCCAACTATCTGGGCCACGCAGACAATTACATCCCAGCCAACCCGCTGGCGACGCCCGCGCATATCGTGCCCGAATGGTATTTCTGGCCCTTCTACGCGATCCTTCGCGCCTTCACGGTCGACTTCATCCTCTCGGCCAAGCTGTGGGGCGTGATCGCCATGTTCGGCTCGATCATCCTCCTCTTCTTCCTGCCCTGGCTCGATCCCTCGCCGATCCGCTCGGGCAATTACCGGCCGCGCTTCAAGCAGTTCTTCTGGATCCTGATGGCCGACCTTCTGATCCTGGGCTATTGCGGCGGAATGCCGGCCGAAGAGCCGTACGTGATGCTCAGCCAAGTGGCGACGATCTACTATTTCGCCCACTTCCTGATCATCCTGCCGATCCTCAGCTGGACGGAGCGCACTCTGCCGCTTCCCAACTCGATCACGGAATCGGTCCTCCACGGGGAAGAGCGCGAGTCGGCGCCGGCCCGGGTTCCGGGCGTCACGCCCGCGACCGCGGCTGAATAAGGGGAAAGACGCAACATGATCCGTCTGTTGGGCATCCTGATCGGCCTCGGCTTCGTCGTCGTCGCCGCCTGGTCGCTGGGGAAGGGCGTCTACACCTATCTGGGCGAGGAGCATGAGGAGACGGCCGAGCACGCCTTCCACCTCGAGCCGCGCGACGTCGCCTTCTCGTTCGACGGCCCCTTCGGCAAATATGACCGCCAGCAGCTCCAGCGCGGCTTCCAGGTTTACAAGGAGGTCTGCGCCTCCTGCCACGGCCTGAACTATGTCGCGTTCCGCAACCTCGAGGAGATCGGGTATAACGAGGAAGAGGTGAAGGCGATCGCCAATCAGTGGGTGATCGAGGTCCCCGCGGTCGATCCGAAGACCGGCGAGGCCGCCACCCGCAAGGCGCTGGCGTCCGACCGCTTCCCCAACCCTTATGCCAACGAAGTCGCGGCTCGGGCGGCCAACAACAATGCCATGCCGCCCGACCTTTCGCTGATCACCAAGGCAAGGCACGGCGGCGCGGCCTATGTCTACTCGCTGCTGACCGGTTACCGGAATCCGAAGGCGTATCGGAACGAGAAGGGCGAGGCCCTGCCCGCCGACAACCAGCCGGGCCAGGGGCTGCACTTCAACCCCTACTTCCCGAACCTCAACATCGCCATGCCTCCGCCCATCCGTGGCAACGGGCAGGTCGACTATGCCGACGGCACCAATCCGACGGCGGACCAGGTGGCGAAGGACGTGTCCGCCTTCCTCGCCTGGACGGCCGAGCCGCGGCTCGAGAACCGCCACCGCGCGGGCCTTGCGACGCTCATCTTCCTGCTCTTCGCGACGGTTCTTTCCTATCTCGCCTACCAGAATATCTGGCACGGCGGGGCGAGCCGCCGGGTGCGCGAGACCGGGCCGCTCGACCCGGAGAACATGGCGAAGCGAGACGAGGCGAACCGCGAGGCGGGGGTGAACCTTTAGCTCTCCCGAGAGGGGAGGGGCGGCCGAGTGACGTCCGGCAACGAAGACCTGAGGGCGCTGATCCGCACCATCCCGGACTTCCCGAAGCCGGGGATCCAGTTCCGCGACATCACCACCCTGCTTCTGGACGCGCGCGGCTTCTCCGCCGCGATCGACAGGTTGGCGGCTGAGGTTTATGAGAAGCCGGATCTCGTCGCCGGGATCGAAGCGCGCGGCTTCGTCGTCGCCGCCGCTCTTGCGCTCCGGCTGGAGGCGGGAGTCCTGCTCATCCGGAAGGCGGGCAAGCTCCCCGGCGCGACCATCGCCGAGGATTATGCCCTCGAATACGGCACCGACCGCCTCGCCATGCATGTCGACGCCTGCGCGCCTGGCGCCAGGGTGCTGATCGCCGACGACCTCCTCGCCACCGGCGGCACCGCGCTTGCCGCGGCGCGATTGGTCCGGCGGGCGGGCGCGATCGTCACCGGTGCATCTTTCATCGTGGACCTGCCGGATCTCGGCGGCTCCGCGCGACTGCGGGACGAAGGGATCGAGGTGCGTTCACTTGTGGAATATGCCGGGGACTGACTGCCCTAGCACCGGAACTCCGGCCGCTCCCCCTTCGTTTCCAGCGGGTTAATAGTTCAGCCGTCGTTCACCACCCGGAGCGGATTTCGCCGCCGTCATCCGGCTTCATTCGGGAGAGTCGTGCATGTTTGCCACCCGTTATCGCTCCGCCGCCCTTGCCACTCTCGCCGCTCTGGGCCTCTCGGCCTGCGCCTATGACGATGGTTATGGCTACGGCTACAGCCGCGTTTCCGTGGGTTACGGATCGTCCGGCTATTGCGACCCCTATTACGACGATTGCTACCGCGGGCGCGGCTATGCCGATGCTTGGTACGGCTGGTACGGCGACTATTATTATCCCGGCTACGGCGTCTACATCTACGACCGCTACCGGCGCCCGCATCGCTGGAACGACGACCATCGCCGTTATTGGGAAGGCCGGCGCGGCCATTATCAGGGCCGCAACTGGAACGACCGCCGCTGGGAGCGGTGGGACGGCTGGGATCGCAGCGACCGGCGCGAGTGGCGCAACGACCGCGGCGAATGGCGCGAGGACCGGCGAGAAATGCGCGACAATTATCGCGACTACCGCCAGGAGCGTCGCCAGGACGACCGCTCCTATCGCGAGGATTGGCGCGAGGACCGTCAGCGCTTCCGCCGCGGCGAAATCACTCGTCCCGAGCTTCGCCAGGAAAGGCGCGAGGATCGGCGCGAATATCGCCGCGACAATCGCCAGGACCGGCGCGAGCTGAGACGCGAGAACCGCCAGGATCGGCGCGACTGAGGCCTTGCCCCTCCTTCGGGAGGGGCTCCAATGCCTGCGACGATTATTCGACCGTGACGCTCTTCGCGAGGTTGCGGGGCTGATCGACGTCGGTCCCCTTCGCCACCGCCACGTGGTAGGCGAGGAGCTGGACCGGGATCGCATAGACCAGCGGAGCGATCAGCGGGTGGACCTTCGGCATCTCGATGGTCGCGAGGAGCCGGTCGTCGGCCGCCGCCGCCAAACCTTCCGCGTCGGAGATGAGGACCACCCGTCCGCCGCGCGCCTGGACCTCCTGCATGTTCGAAACGGTCTTCTCGAAAAGCGGCCCTGAAGGCGCCAGCACGATGACGGGCACATGCTCGTCGATCAGAGCGATCGGCCCGTGCTTCATCTCGCCCGCGGCATAGCCTTCGGCGTGGATGTAGCTGATCTCCTTGAGCTTCAGCGCCCCTTCCATCGCCAGCGGATAATCGGCCCCGCGTCCAAGATAGAGAACGTCGCGCGCGCGGGCGATGAGCGGCGCCATCCGCTCGATCTCCTCATCATGGGCGAGGGCGGCGTTCATTGCGGCCGGAGCCTCGGAAAGGTGGCCGACGATCTCGCGCTCCTCCTCCTCGCTCATCCGGCCCTTGTCGCGAGCGAACTTGGCGGCGAGCGCGGCGAGGACCGACAGCTGGCAGGTGAAGGCCTTGGTCGAAGCGACCCCGATCTCGGGTCCCGCATGGGTGGGAAGAAGGAGGTCCGCCTCCCGCGCCATTGAGCTGGTGGGGACGTTCACCACCACGGCGATCCGCTGCCCCTCGGAGCGCGCGTGGCGCAAAGCCGCCAGCGTGTCCGCGGTCTCGCCCGATTGCGAGATGAAGAGGGCCAGTCCGCCCGGCTCCAGCACCGGCTGGCGGTACCGGAACTCGGACGCGATATCGAGCTCCACCGGAACGCGCGCGAACTGCTCGAACCAATATTTGGCGACCATCCCGGCGTAGAAGCTGGTCCCGCAGGCGACGATCGTGACCCGCGGCACGTCCTCGAAGCTCTGCTCCATCGCTGGGAGGGCGACCTTCTGCTCGAACGGGCGGAGATAGGAGCTGAGCGTCTGCGCGACGACGATCGGCTGCTCGAATATCTCCTTCTGCATGTAGTGGCGGTGATTGCCCTTCTCGATCCGAGCGGCCGAGGCGCCGGAATGGACGACGGGCCTTGCCACCTCCTGATTGTCGCGGTTGAAGATGGTGGCGCCGTCGCGGGTTACCACCGCCCAGTCGCCTTCTTCGAGATAGGCGATACGCTGGGTGAGGCCCGCGAGCGCCAGCGCGTCGGAGCCCAGGTAGGTCTCGCCCTCGCCATAGCCAACGGTGAGCGGCGCCCCCATCCGCGCGCCAATCAGCATGTCGGGATAGTCGCGGAACAGGATGGTAACCGCGAAGGCGCCGTGGAGGCGCGGCAGGACGGCGGCGACCGCCTCGCGCGGATGCTTGCCCTGCTTCAGCTGATGATCGACGAGATGGGCCACAACCTCGCTGTCCGTCTCCGAGTGGAAGGTGCGGCCGGCGGCCTGCATCTCTTCGCGCAGCGGACGGAAATTCTCGATGATGCCGTTGTGGACCAGCGCGACCCCGTCGACGATGTGCGGGTGCGCGTTACCGAGCGTCGGAGCCCCGTGCGTCGCCCAGCGCGTGTGGGCGATCCCGACGGTTCCCGCCAGCGGCTGGTCCGCAAGCTCCTTGGCGAGGTTGTCGAGCTTTCCTTCGGCGCGGCGGCGGTCGAGTTGCCCCTCGAGGATCGTGCAGATGCCGGCGCTGTCATAGCCGCGATATTCGAGCCTGCGCAGGCCCTGCATGAGCCGGTCGGCCACTTCCGCATGGCCGAGGATGCCGATGATGCCGCACATGTTACGCTAACTCGCTTTCTTCTTCGCCTGCATGGCGGCCCGGAAGCGGGCGGCCCATCCGGGCTTGTTGTCCTGAGTGCCTCGGGCGAGGGCAAGCGCGTCCGGCTCCACGTCGCGGGTCACAACCGATCCCGCGCCGACGATGGCATACTTCCCAACCGTAACGGGCGCGACCAAGGCGCTGTTCGACCCTATGAAAGCACCTTCCCCGATCACCGTGCCGTACTTGAAATAGCCGTCATAATTACAGGTGATCGTGCCCGCGCCGACGTTCGCGCCCGCGCCCACGTCCGCGTCGCCGAGATAGGTGAGGTGGTTCGCCTTGGCCCCCTTGCCGAGCCGCGCCTTCTTGGTTTCGACGAAATTGCCGACCTTGGCCTTCTCGCCGATCTCGGTACCCGGCCTGAGGCGCGCGTAGGGGCCGATCTCGGCTCCGGAAGCGATCGTGGCTCCCTCGATATGGCTGAAGGCGCGGATCCGGACATTGTCTGCGACGGTCACTCCGGGGCCGAAGAAGACGTTCGGCTCGATGAGCACGTCGCGGCCGAGCACGGTGTCGTGGGCGAACCACACCGTCTCCGGAGCGATCAGGGTCGCGCCCTCCGCCATCGCCTGGCGCCGCCGCCGCTCCTGCCAATGGGCTTCGGCCAACGCGAATTCGGACCGGCTGTTGGGGCCGATCGCCTCCTCGGCTGCCCCGTCGAGCGCGACGACGGTTCGACCCTCGGCGACCGCGATGTTGACGATGTCGGGGAGGTAAAATTCGCCCTGCGTATTGTCGTTGCGGACCTTGCGCAGGAGCTGCCAGAGATCGGCGGCTTTGAGCGCAAAGAGGTTGGCGTTGCAGAGGCCGCAGGCGCGCTCCTCCTCGCTCGCATCCTTATGCTCGACGATGCGGAGCACATGGCCTTGCTCGTCGAGGATGATCCGCCCGTAGGCGGCGGCGTCGGGCGGGCGGAAGCCGAGCGCGACCACCGCGGGCGTCTCGTCGGACGCGAGCGCCTCCAGCATCCCGCGCATCGTCTCCGCCCGGACGAAAGGCACGTCGCCCGAAAGGATGAGCACGTCGCCCTCATATCCGGCGAGCGCCGCTTCCGCCTGCTGGACGGCGTGGGCGGTGCCGAGCTGCGGCTCCTGGACGGCGAAGTCGATCCCGCGTCCGCCAAGCGCGGCCTCGATCTGCTCGCGCCGGTCGCCGACGACCAGCACCGTCCGTTCCGCCCCGAGCGCCTGCACCGTCTCGAGCAGATGTTCGAGCATCGGCCGCCCCGCGATCGGGTGCAGCACCTTGTGGATATCGGATTTCATCCGCGTGCCCTTGCCGGCGGCGAGGATCACGGCGGCAAAAGGCCTCGTCATGGCCGCTCCCTTGGCACGGAAAGCTTGCCATTTCCATAGCGGCAACCCCAGGACGGCCGCCGATGAGCCGGTTCGATTTCAACGTCATAGCCTTCGATCTCGACGGCACCCTCGCGGACACCGCGCCCGATCTCGCCCAGGCGCTGAACCGGACTCTCGGCTCGCTCGGTCGGCCCGGCGTGGATCCGGGCGAGGTGCGCCACCTCGTCGGGCACGGCGCTCGCGCCTTGCTTCGTCGCGGCCTCGCCACCTCGGGCGAGGCGAACGAGGCGCTGGTGGAGGAGGGCTTTCCAATCTTCCTCGATCATTACAGCCGCCGCATCTGCGAGGGCACCCGGCCCTATCCGGGGGTGGAGGAGGCGCTCGATGCCCTGGCGGGGGCAGGGGTGGCGATTGCAGTCTGCACCAACAAGCCGGAGGGCCTTACGCTCCAGCTGCTCGATGCCCTGGGCTGGGGCAGGCGCTTCCAGGCGGTCGTCGCGGGAGACACGTTGGCGGTGAGGAAACCCGATCCCGCCCCGCTTCTGGAGGCGATCGCCCGAGCCGGGGGAGGGCGAGCCGCGTTCGTGGGCGATTCCATCGTGGATGCGGACACCGCCAGAGCGGCCGCCCTACCCTTCGTCGCGGTGAGCTTCGGCTTCTCGGACCGGCCGGTGGACCAGCTCGGCGCCGACGCCGTGATCGGCGACTATAGCGAGCTCCTTCCCGCACTCCTGCGCCTTGGGCGCGGGGAATTACGAGCCGTCCTTTAACCGGCTAGTTACCGAGTTTCTCTAATCCCCGTCTGGGATAGGGGGGAAATTCAGCGCTCATGCTTCATGTGGATGCGAGATCGCTTTACGAGGACCGGCGGGAGCCGGAACCCGTCTCGCAGCTTCCCCTTGCCACCTCACTGGGACCAGCGCTGGCCGCGGCCCAGATCGGTGTGTGGCAGCTGGATATGCAGACCGGCCTTGCGACCTGGGACTCCGTCACGAGCCGAATTCTCGGGTATGAGCCGGACGAGCAGCTCACGCCGCGCCCGCTGCCCGTGCACCCGGAGGACGCGGCAGATGTGGCAGAGAGGCTGCTCGTGAATTCCCAGGGGCTGGGCGAGCGAGACATTGAGGTCCGCGTCGTCCGGCCGAGCGGCGAAATACGCTGGGTCCGGAGCACCGCGCGCGCGCTTGGAGGAAGCATTGAGCCGGGCCGTTGGGTAGGAGGCGTCGTAACCGACGTCACCGACCGCAAGCTAGCCGAGAACGCGCTGCGCGAAAGTCAGCGTCAGCTCTCGATGCTGATCGATAACCTTCCGGGCATCGCCTATCGTTGCATGGTTGAGGCGCCGTGGCGCATCACCTTCGTCAGCGAAGGGGTCGAGCGCCTGACGGGCTGGAAGCCCGCAGAGATCATGTCGTTCGCCACGGGCTGGGCCGAGCTGGTGCACGCGGACGACGTGGCCGCGGTCGAGCGACAGGTGGCGGAGGCGGTGGTCTCAGGCCGCATGTTCACGATGTCCTATCGGATCATAGATCGGTGGGGTTCCGTCCGCTGGCTTCTTGAGCAGGGGCGTGCGGCTTACGATGCGGACGGAAAGCCTACGTTCCTCGAAGGCTTCATCGGCGACATCACGGAGCAGAAGGAGACGGAGCAATCCCTCCTCGAAGCCCGCCGCCATGCGGAGAGGAATGCAGGGCGGGTGCACGAGGTGCTCGAGAATACGAGCGACTGCGTCTACTCCCTCGATTCGCAGTGGCGCTTCACCTATCTAAACCGCAGGGCGCGAGAATATTTTCAGAACCGGCCGCTGCTGGGGGAATCCATATTGGAGGTCTTTCCCGGCAGCCGGGAATCCGTCTTTCGCGCGGCCTTCGACCAGGCGATGTTGGGAAAGCGGACGGCCTCTGTCGAAGGCTATCTGCCTTCGCGGGACGCCTGGTACGACATGAACATCGTTCCGGCGGAGAACGGGGTCACCGTCTTCTTCCGCGACATCACCGGGCGAAAGCAGTCGGAGGAGCGGGTTCGCTGGCTCGCGAACCACGATTCGCTCACTCAGCTTCCCAATCGGCTGCTGTTCCAGGAGCGGCTGGACGAGCTGATCGCCTGCAGCCGGGGAAGCGGCGGTTTCGCGCTCCTCCTCATCGACGTCGACGATTTCAAGCAGGTCAACGACACGCTCGGGCATGACGCCGGGGACGCGCTCCTTTGCACCTTCGCCGAGCGGCTCCGGGAGGCGGCGCGGGCGAACGACCTCGTCGCAAGGCTTGGCGGCGATGAGTTTGCCGTCCTCCTCCACCGGGTGAGCCATGAGGAGGAGGTGGAATCCGCCGTCGAGCGAATCCTCGCCCGCCTCCGCGAGCCGCACATCCACGCGGGCAAGGTCCTCGACTGCAGCGCCAGCATCGGCGCCGCCCTATTCGGCGCGGGCAGCCTGACCCGCGAGGAGCTGATGAAGCAGGCCGACATGGCGGTCTATGCCGCGAAGGCGGCGGGCCGGGCGAACTGCAAGATCTTCCGTCCCGAAATGCGGAGCGAGCTCCAGAGCCGCCTCTCCATGGTGTCGCTGGCAGGGTCAGCTCTGAAGAACGACCGGATCCTTCCCTTCTACCAGCCGGTGGTCGACCTCAGGACCGGCCAGTGCGCCGGCTTCGAAGCGCTGCTGAGGTGGGAGGATCCCGTCCGCGGCTTCCAGACCCCCGACACGATCGCGGCAGCCTTCGAGGACGTGTCGCTCGCCGCCGAGATCAGCGACCGGATGATCGATCGCGTGATCGAGGACATGGTTTCATGGCGAGCCGCGGGAATTGAGTTCGGCCACGTGGCGATCAACGCGGCCGCCGCGGAGTTCAGATCCGAGCGTTTCGCCGAACGCCTGCTGGAAAGGGTTCACGCCGCATCGCTGCCTCCGGAAACAGTACAGCTGGAGGTGACCGAAACCGTTTTCCTCGGGCGCGGAGCTGACTATGTCGAGCGGGCGCTCAAGACCCTCAGCGCGGCGGGGGTGAAGATCGCGCTTGACGATTTCGGCACCGGCTACGCCTCGCTTTCCCACCTCAAGCAGTTCCCCGTCGACATCATCAAGATTGACCGCTCCTTCGTTCGCGAATTGGACACGGATGGGGACGCCGCGGCCATCGTACGGGCGGTCGTGAACCTCGCCAGGAGCCTCGACATCTGCGTGGTGGCGGAGGGGATCGAGCAGCCGACACAGCACGGACGCCTTTCACGCAAGGGCTGCGATTTCGGCCAGGGCTTCTTCTATTCCGCCGCGGTTCCCGCGAGGGAGGTGGGCGGGCTTGTCCGAACCCTGCCCTTGCGCCATTTGACCCAGAGGTGCCGTGCCAGCATCGGCGGCGGCATGCGCAGCCAGTGGGAGCGCGCGTAAAAGGCAAGGCGCACCGCCGGCCTCCGCGCCCGGCCCCAGCCGTCCCGAGCTAGCAGACGGCGCTCGAACAGCAGGTCAGACGGGCGGATGGCGCCCGCCAGGGCGCGGTCGACGGGCGTGAAGTAGAGGCGCGCCGCGAGCCGCAATGCCCGCGCCACCGCCGGCCTCAGCTGGTGGAGATCGGCACGCCCGGACAGCGCCTGCCAGAAGCCGGGGTCAGGGGCGAACTGCCGAAGCAGCCGATCTATGTCCCACAGATTGCGAAGCCCGCCGGCAAGGTCGCCGTCCGCGAACAGGTGCGCAGCGGCGTGGACGATCATGTCGGGCGGCGACAGCACCCTTAGCCCGTCCTCCAGCTCCAGGCTCGCCTCGACCATCGCCTCGGCGTCCGGCGCGGGACGCGCGGTAAGCGGCAGGATGGTGTGGTGGACGTCGATCATCCGGTCGCGCTCGCGGTGGATCAGCGGCGGAAGCTCGTGCATCCACTTGCGGTAATAGAGATCGTCGTAAGCGTCCTCCTTCACCCATTCCCAGCCGGCGGCGAGAAGCGCCCGCTCCGCCTGCGGAAGCGACTGCCGCGGCACCAGGATGTCGAGGTCGCCGATCGAGCGGCCTTGTGCGGCGTCGAGGCCCGCGGCCGCATAAGCGGTACCCTTGAGGAGGATTACCGCGATTCCGGCAGGGCTGAGTGCCCGCCGGGCCATCTCCGCCTCCCACAGCGCCTGTACTCGTACCGCTTCGCTGTCGCGGCGCGTGTCGGCGAGCAGCCGCTCTACCTCGGGCGGGAGGGGCTGGCCCTGAACTCGGAAGGCAAGGCTTCCGAGAAGGGACTCGGCCCGCGCGACGCACAGGATCGAGGTCCAGTCGCGAACCTCCGCCGCGCGCTCCGGCTCGGCCAGAAGCCGCACCAGCGTCCGCGCCTCCCTCAAAGCTCGCCCCACAGGCGCTCCACCAGCGCCTCCGCCTGCGTGGCGTCGGAATAGTCAATCGCCTTGGCGGGGATCGCCGAAACGAGGCCGGTGAGCGCCTCGAAGCCGCGCTCCCTGAGCGACACGTAGTTGGTCGACGCCTGGGTAAGCCGCATGAACGCTTCCGCCGCCCCGACTTCCCTCACCGCGGGTTCAAGGTCGCTCCCGAAGCGCGGGAACAGGATCAGCGAGGGCGCGGCCGGCCGGTGCATGGCCGAAATCGCCCGCGCGTTCGGCCGCAAATGCCGGATGGTCCCCTTCGGCGTCCCGGTGAGCACCGGGCCGAGCCGCTCCCGGTCCACATGCGCGAACAGCTCGATGGCCCGGTTCTTCAGGCTCACGGCGCGAGGAAAGGGGTAGAGGAGGCCGTCCTCGAGCCCCAGAAGCGCGAATTCGTCGCCCATGAAGCGCCAGCCGCGCTCGCCCAGCAGGGCGGCCAGAGTCGACTTTCCTGCCCCCGAATGGCCGGTGAGGAGAAGCGCCCGGCTGTCCCGCTCGACCGACGCGGCGTGGAGCAGGAGGAAGCTCTTCTGCCCCAGCGCCATTTGAAGGTTCATGCCCATTTCGGCGGCCAGGAGGCCTTGGGCGAGCGGCAGGGGCGCTGCGTCGGGCAACACATAGTCGCCGCGGATCGCCACGGCCGGCCTAACCCACCGCCGCCAGGGCCGCTCCGCCTCCAGCCGCACGGTGAAGTCGCAGGCCCCTTCGAGTTGCGGATAACCGGTGTAGAGGGTGCGCAACGCCGCAATGGGCTCGCTCCAGTCGGATCCGACGCGGAAGGCGACAGGCCCGACGCGGACGCTGTGCACGTGCCTCATAGACGCCACACGAGCCCGGGCGCCTCCAGCTCCGCTAGCCGGGCGGCGATCACCGCCACCGGGTCGCTTCCTTCAAGCTCGAAGCGCTCGGCGATTCGCCCGGCGATCTCTTTGGCCGTCGCCGGCCCCTGCGCGAGCGCTTCCAATATCTGGGGCGCCGGCGGAGCGAGGATGTGCGTCATTCCGGAGCGACGCTGGAAGAGGAGGGTGAGGCCCTCCAGCTCCACTGTTCGGATCAGCTCGGGCGGATCGGCGGCATAGGTCGCGGCCATGGCAGCCGCTTGCGCGTCAGCGCGGCATCTGCAGCGAGGCGTAGCAGGTGAAGCCGCTCATCCCCGCCTGCAGACGGCGAATATAGTTGGCATAGGCCTGAGCCGCCTCGGAATCGATGCCCGGAGGTGCGCGCCCGCTCTGGAGCATCTGCTTCACTTCCTCGCCCTTGAGCGGGCGCGGCAGGGGCGGGAAAGCGCCCGGCGTCCCCGCCGGAACGAGCGTTCCTTCGGCGGAGATGAAGTTGCCGCCGCCCTGCGGGCCCGGCACTGGAATTTCGCAATTGAGCACCGATCCCGCCGTCTGGGCGAGGGCGGGACGCACCGTCACCACCGTCGAGGCGGCCGCGGCGCCGAGCGCCAGCACCGTCCGCCGCGAAGGCTGGAAGCCGCTTTCAGTCCCTGTTCCGGTCGGTTCGCTCATCGCACCCACTTAGCCGCAGCCGCCTTTCATAAGGGTAAAGCGTGGCCAAGGCGAGGCGCTGCGTCGCTGTGTCCCGGCATCGGACGTTGTGGGAGAAAAACCGTTCCGGCCACGTTTAGAGACCGGCTGCCGGAGTAAGGGCGGCCGCTTGTCCAAGGAGGATGAACCCATGAAAGCCTTTGTTTTCGCCGCGGCACTGACCGTGGCCGGCGCCGCTTTGGCGCAGACGACCGACACCACCGCCCAGACCGGCGGCACGATGGTCGCGCCGGGCAACACCGCACCGGCGCGCGACGCGCGCGGAATTCCGGTGGTGTCCGAAGGCGCGATGGCGCCCGACGGCTGGAACCAGCCTGCCCGCACGGTGCCGGCCGGGACTCCGATGCCGGCTCCGGCTACGACGATAACCCGTACGGATTCGGGCCCGCTGCCCCCCTGCACGCGCACCCGCACCGATCGTTGCGTACAGACTTATGAACGGGGCGTCGCCCGCTAGGCTCGTGCTCCTCTGATAAGCCCGCTCGCGCGGCGCCCTGCGCTCGGCGCAAGCGGGCTTTTCGTCCCTCCCTTATTCTCCTAGGCGGCTGCATCCGCTTGAGGGGAGGGGAAAGAGATGACCATCAGCTTCGAAGGCCGGGTGGCCATTGTTACCGGCGCCGGCGGCGGCCTCGGGCGCGCTTATGCGTTGGAGCTTGCCCGCCGCGGTGCCCGGGTGGTGATCAACGATCTCGGCGGCGCCCGCGACGGATCCGGGAGCTCCGACGCGGCGCTCAAGGTGGTCGAGGAAATCGAGGCGGCGGGCGGCGAGGCGATGGCGAACGGCGCCAGCGTCACCGATGCCGCGCAGGTGGAAGCAATGGTCGCCTCCGCGCGCGAGCGCTGGGGCCGGATCGACATCCTCATCAATAATGCCGGCATCCTGCGCGACAAGAGCTTCGCGAAGATGACGCTCGATGACTTTCGAGCCGTGGTGGACGTGCACCTCATCGGCTCGGCCGTCTGCACCAAGGCAGTGTGGGAGACGATGCGCGAGCAGGCCTATGGCCGTATCCTGATGACCTCGAGCTCCACCGGCCTCTACGGCAATTTCGGCCAGGCCAATTACGGGGCCGCGAAGCTCGGCCTCGCCGGCTTCGCCAAGACGCTCCACCTCGAAGGCGCGAAGTACGGTATCCGGGTCAACACTATCGCTCCCACCGCCGCGACGCGGATGACGGAGGATATCTTTCCGCCTGAGCTACTGGCGCTGTTCAACCCCGACAATGTGGTTCCGGCGGCGCTCTTCCTGGTGTCGGAAGAGGCGCCGTCAAACGCCATCGTCGGCGCGGGCGGCGGAGTCGTTCAGGCCGCCTATGTCACCCTTACGCCGGGCTACGCTCTGCCTGAGGGTGCCCGGACAGTGGAGGAGGTCGCGGCCAACTGGGACAAGATCGGCGACCGCACGCTGGAGATCGTGCCGCAGTCCGGCGCCGAGCAGGCGATGCTGATCCTGCGGACGCTGCGGGGGAAGTAGCCGGCGAGGGTGTATTGCATCTTTAATACACCAATGCTATGGCGCCTCCTTCAGGGAGGAACCAGATCATGTACACCGAGAACGATCTCGAAGCGGCGGTGTCGGCCGGGGCGCTGACGCCCGAGGCGGCCGCCTCGCTTCGCAACTACGTCGCCGAGCGCTCGGCCTCGACGCCCGTCGACGAGGAGCATTTCCGTCTCCTCACCGGCTTCAACGACATCTTCGTTACGATCGCGGCCGCGATCCTGCTGTTCGCCGTCGCCTGGATCGGCGATGCGATCGGCCCGAAGATCGGCGGGGAGGGGCCCTCGCCCTTTGCCGGCCTGTTCGTCGCCGGCACCGCCTGGGGGCTTGCGGAATTCTTCACCAAGAAGCGCCGCATGGCGCTTCCCAGCATCCTGCTCCTGCTCGCCTTTACGGGCGGCGTGCTAATGACCGCCTTCACCACTCTGGTGCTCGCCGTCGGCGAGGGAACACTTGAAGATAATGAGCGGCTCGTGGCGCTCGTGGCCGCAGGCTCGGCGGCGATTGCGGCGGGGGCCACCTGGTTCCACTGGAAGCGCTTTCGGGTGCCGATCACCGTTGCGGCCGGCGCTGCCACCGTTGTCGGCGTGGCGCTTGCGTTGGTCGCTTACGCCGTCGGTCCTGACTCAAACCGCAACCTGGAGGACATCATGATGGTGAGCGCTCTGGTGCTCGGCATCGCGGTATTCCTCTTCGCCATGCGCTGGGACGGCTCCGATCCGCGCCGCGAGACGCGCCGTTCGGACGTCGCCTTCTGGCTTCACCTGCTGTCGGCGCCTTTGATCGTCCATCCGATCTTCTCGCTGCTCGGGCTGACCGACGGCGATGCCTCAATCGGCGAGGCTCTGATCGTGCTCGGCGTCTACGTGCTGCTCGGCCTGATGGCTCTGGCGATCGATCGCCGCGCTCTGCTCGTCTCTGCGCTCGCCTACGTGCTGTTCGCCCTGATAAGCCTGTTCCGCGAGTTCGGAGCGGTCGAGCTCAACATCGCGCTCGCCGCTTTCGTCATCGGCTCCGGCCTGCTGCTTCTCTCCGCCTTCTGGCACGGAGTGCGCCGCAGTGTCGTGAGGCCGCTGCCGGCGGGGCTCCAGGCGCGGCTGCCGGTTATCGATCGCCCGGCGATCGGCACCGCTGCCGCCTAAGCCACTTACGCTCTACGAATGCCCCTTCCTGCTCCGGCAGGGAGGGGTTTTCTATTCGTTGACGATCTTGAGCAGCCGCCGTTCGATCGGCGCCAGCACGGGGCCGAGCTCATGGCCGCGCCGGAGCACCATGCCGGCTTCGTTCACGAGCGCCCACATGCCCTGCTTGTTGCGCAGCGACGGGCGCTTCTCGATCTTGAACTCCGGCCGCTCGGCGGCGCGGCGGAAGGCCCAGAAGGCGGCGTGGTCGCGGCCGAACTCGACCGCATAATCCTTCCACTCGCCAGCGGCGACCATCCGCCCATAGAGGTTGATGATCTGCGACAGCTCGCCCCGGGTGAAGCCGATCTGCGGGCTGGACGAGGCGGGGAAGGGGACGACGTTGCCCATCAGGCGCGGTCGCGCTCCCCGCTCGCCTGTCCGTCCCGTTCCTCGAGCAGCTCGGCAAGGCGACGCCGAAGCTGCTCCACCTCGCACTGGAGGATCTCGAGCTTCTGGGTCGCCGGGTCGAACAGCTCGGAGCAAGGGGTTCCGTAAGGCAGGAATTGGCCGGACGAGCTCTGCTCCGCCGAAACCAGGGTCGAGCGTGTCGGGATCCCGACCATCGTCGCCCCCTCAGGCACGTCCTTGGTGACCACCGCATTCGCTCCGATCCGCGCCCGAGGGCCCACCGTGATCGGCCCAAGCACCTGGGCACCGGAGCCGATGATGACTCCGTCGCGGATCGTCGGGTGGCGCTTGCCGGCGATGCCGTCCGAAGGATTGGTCCCGCCGAGCGTCACCATCTGGTAGATGGTGACGTCGTCGCCGATTTCCGCTGTCTCTCCGATCACAACGAAGCCGTGGTCGATAAAGAAATTGCGGCCGATGGTCGCGCCGGGATGGATGTCGATGGCGGTCAGCATCCGGCCGATATGATTGACCAGGCGCGCCAGGAAGTGGAGCTCGCCGCGATAAAGCCAGTGGGCGAGGCGGTGGAAACCGACAGCCCACACGCCCGGATACAAGAGTATCTCCCAGCGGCTGCGCGGTGCGGGATCGCGAGCCTTGATCGAGTCGAGATAGGCGACCAGCCCCGGCAGCATGTTCACTCCCACTCAAGCCCCTCTCAAAGCAAAATAAGAGAGGCGCCGCCAAAATGCCAGCGGACCGGCAAACTTTCCGCTTCGCCGATTAGCTCTTGCGCCCGCGCCGGGTTCGCAAGCAGAGGGCGCCAACAA
This sequence comes from Allosphingosinicella sp., assembly GCA_036398895.1. GTDB lineage: Bacteria > Pseudomonadota > Alphaproteobacteria > Sphingomonadales > Sphingomonadaceae > Allosphingosinicella. The sequence goes on from DASWOC010000010.1 coordinate 26,054, forward strand.
GCCAGGCGGGCGGGAATGTTCGATCTTTCCACCATTACATTGCTCGACATCCTGCCGTTCATCGCGATCGGATTTGCCGCCCAGCTGATCGACGGCGCGCTCGGCATGGCTTTCGGCCAAATCTCCTCGACCCTGCTCATTTCCATGGGGGTCCCGCCCGCGGCGGCGTCCGCCGGGGTTCACACGGCGGAGACCTTCACCACGGCCGTCTCCGGGATCAGCCACGTCGCTCATCGCAACGTCGACTGGCGGCTGTTCCTTCGGATTGCGGTGCCGGGCGTCATCGGAGGCGTCCTCGGAGCCTATGTGCTGACGCAGATCGACGCAGGCACGGCCAAGCCCATCGTCCTCGCCTACCTCACCGCGCTTGGGTTTTATCTCCTCTACCGAGGCGTCATGCACCGGCACAGGGAGCGGGAGCCTAAGGTGGTCGAGCCGCTCGGCCTCGTCGGCGGCTTCCTCGACGCGGCGGGCGGGGGCGGCTGGGGCGCGGTGGTGACCTCCAACCTGCTCGTCCAGGGATCGAGCCCGCGAAAGACGATCGGCACCGTCAACACCGCCGAATTCTTCGTCACCGCCACCATCTCAGCCACCTTCATTGCAACGCTAGGATGGGAGGTGTTCACGGTGACGACCTTCGGCCTCCTCATCGGCGGAGTGCTCGCCGCTCCGTTCGGAGCCTTGATCGCCAAGAGGGTGAACCCGGATCGGCTCCTGATCTTCGTCGGGATCGTCCTGACGGCGAGCAGCCTGTTCGGCCTCTGGAAGGCGATCAGCTGAGCTTGAAGACCGCCTTCGAGGCTTCGACCTCGCCCCGGATGAACTTCACCGTCGCCCGAACCCGGGCCAGCTCCGCCAGATCCTGATGGACGGTCAGCCATAAGGACCGGGTGAGGTTGACCTCCTCGGGAAGCACCCGCACCAGCCCCGCTTCCTCGCGCGCCAGAAAGGCGGGGAGGACGCACAGCCCCGCGCCGGCGAGGGTCGCTCGCGTCTGAGCCACGAGGTTGCTGCTCTCCATCGAGGTGGTTCCGCCGGGAACGACATTCTGGAGGAAGTCGAGCTCCGGGAAATGGAGCAGGTCGCCGATATAGCTGACGAAACGGTGGCCCTTTAGGTCATCGCAGCTCCGGATCTCCGCCGCCTCGGCCAGATAGGCAGGCGCGGCATAGAGGCCGAGATCATAGTCCGTGAGCTTGGACACCTGCAGCCGCCCCGCCGGAGGGCGGCTGACGGAGATGGCGATGTCCGCCTCACGCTTGGCGAGGCTGAACACGGCGGACGCCGCGACGAGCTGCACGGTCAGCTGCGGGTAGAGCGCCTTCAGCTTGCTGATCCGCGGGGCGAGGAAATAGCTCCCGAACCCTTCCGGCGAGCCGATCCGGACCACCCCCTCGACGCTCGCCGCGGTGCCACCCACTGCCTCTCCGGCCGCGAGCGCCAGCCGCTCCATCTCCTCGGCGAGCGGAAGCAGGCGCCGGCCCTGCTCGGTCAGCGTGTAGCCCGAGGGGCTGCGGTCGAAGAGCTTGGCCTTCAGCCCATGCTCCAGCCCCGCGATCCGCCGCGAGAGGGTAGAATGATCGAGCCCCAGCCGGGCCGCCGCCGCCGTCAGCCGTCCGCTTCGCGAGATGGCGAGAAAGCTTCGAACGTCGTTCCAGTCGAACTCGGCCATGGGTATGCGAACTTTCGCACAACGGTTGCGGGAACTTCCCGATGGAAAGGGCCGCCCGGTTATGAGAGAGACGCTCATCCCCTTCAAGAGGCAGATAAACGATGTTCGAGGCTCGGACCGCCGCCGTGCTTGGCAATTACGAAGCGCCCGTCGAGGCTGCACGTGAGGATTTTCGCACGCCCGCCAACCCCGAAGTGGGCTGGGCGAGCCGGAACCCGGAGCGGGCCCTGCTCTTTCTGTTCGTCAGCCCCCGCGATTGCGGAGTGGTGGAAGAGCTGATGGCGCTCTGAGCGCTCAAGAAGGATAGACATGCCCGAAGCGACGAGCGGCGTCTGGAAGCTGCCGGAAAAGCTCCCCGAGCCTGCCGAGCTTGCCGAAGCCTGGTCAAAGGTCGTCGCCAACGCCGTCCGCTTCGCCTCGAGCGCCGCCACCCGGCCGCTCGACCCGCACGTCCCCCAGCCCTACGACCCGGCCGCGCCCGCGCGCGCCTTCGGTGAGTTCGCGGCGCACCTCTGGTCCCACCCCGGCGAAATCTGGAAGGCGCAGCAAAAAGCCGCCGCGGACTGGATGAAGCTGTGGCAATCCGCCGCCGCCCGAGCCTCGGGCAAGCCCTCAGAGCCCGTTGCGGAGCCGGAGCGCGGCGACCGCCGCTTCCGGGACTCAGCCTGGTCCGAAGACCCCGTCTTCGACTATCTGAAGCAAGCCTATCTGCTCACCGCCAGGCGCGCGACCGAGATGGTCCAGGAGGCCGAGGGGCTGGACGAAGGCGCCCGCACCCGCGTCGAATTCTTCACCCAGCAATATCTCAACGCCATCTCGCCCGCCAATTTCGCGCTCACCAACCCTGAGGCGATCCGGAGAGCGATAGACACCGGCTCGATCAGCCTTCTGTCCGGCTTGGCGAACCTGCTCGCCGACGCGGCGGAAAGCCCCGGCATCGTCCAGCGCCGCGCCAGCGAGGAGTTCGAGCTGGGCGTCAACATCGCCGCCACCCCCGGCAGCGTCGTCTATCGCAACGAGCTGATGGAGCTCATCCAATATGCTCCAACGACCGACGAGGTTTACCGGCGGCCGATCCTCTACGTGCCTCCGCTCGTGAACAAATATTATCTGCTCGACCTTCAGCCGCAGTCGAGCCTCATCCGCTGGCTGGTCGAGCAGGGGCACACGGTATTCGTCATCTCCTGGGTCAACCCGGGGGCGGAGCTCGCGGACAAGACGATCGCCGACTACATCCGCCAGGGCCCTATCGAGGCGCTCGATGCGATCGAGAAGGCGACCGGCGAGCGGCAGGTCGACATGTTCGGCTTCTGCATGGGCGGGACGCTGGTCGCCATCGCTCTCGCCTGGCTGGCGGCGAAGGGAGAGGGCGACCGGGTCGCCTCCGCCACCACGATCGGCACGATGTTCGATTTCTCCCATCTCGGCCAATGGGCGACCTTCTCGGAGCCCGAGCAGCTCCGCGCGATGGAGCGCCACCTCCTCCACAAGGGCTTCATGGCAGCTCAGGACCTCCAGGCCCTCTTCTCCGCGGTCCGGGCGAACGACCTCATCTGGTCATCCGTGGTCAACCACTACCTGCTCGACCGCGAAGCGCCGCCCAGCGACATCCTCTACTGGTTCGCCGATGGCGCCCATATCCCGCGCGCCTTCCTGCTCGAATGGGCGCGCGACATCCTGCGCGACAACAAGCTGGCGAGCGGCGGCCTGGAGCTGGACGGCGCGAGGATCGACCTCGGCGCGGTCAAGACTCCGCTCCTCGCCATCAGCCTCAAGGACGACCACGTCTCCGCCTGGGCCGCGACCTACGACAGCGCCCGCCTGTTCGGCGGCGAGGTCGAGTTCCTGCTCGGCGGCAGCGGCCACAATGCCGGCGTGATCAACCCGCCTTCGGCCAACAAGCACGGCTATTGGACCAACGACGCTCTGCCCGACACGGCCGAGCAATGGTTCGAAAGCGCCACCCGCCAGGAAGGCAGCTGGTGGCCGCACTGGCAGGCCCGCCTCAGCGACGGCGGCAAGGCGGAGAAGGTGAAGGCCCGCAAGCCCGGCGGCGGCAAGCTCAAGGCGCTCGAACCGGCGCCCGGCACCTACGTCAGGAACCGGGGCTGAGCCCGCCCAGGCAGTAACTATTTACTTTGGCGCGATTTTTTCGATTCGGCCCGCAACCAACATAGATCAGCTTCGTTGAAGGGGGTAACACCGGGCAGTGACATGGCCCCCGGTGCCGGAAGCCGTCGCTCCCGCCGTTCCAAGTATAACATAACGGGTCATCCATGCACGCTCTGGTCATCGAGCCACAGATTTTCGCGTCCTTCATGATCGAGGACGCCCTCCGCGACGCCGGCTACACCTCCGTCACGCTTGCGCGTAGCGAAGAGGAAGCCCTCGCCTCCGCGGAGCGGGATCCGCCGGATCTCATCACCGCCGCCGTCGATCTCGACCCCGGAAGCGGCCTGAGCGCCGTTGAGCGCATCTGCTCGAAGCACGACGCGTCCGTCCTCTTCATCACCCAGCGGCCGCAGGAAGTGCGCGAGCGCGCCCCCGACGCCGCGCTGGTGAGGAAGCCCTTCGTCGCCGCGGACCTGCCTCCGGCCATTGCGGAGGCGACCGGTGCTCGGCATCGGAGGGCCGGTCAGGGGATGTAGACCAGCCCCATCACGCCCATCGCGCCGAGCCCGAGGGTGAGGAGGACGGGGACGATGAGCATCTGGATCAGCGCGTCCTTGCCGCTGGAGCGGCCGGTCGCCGTGTCGAGGCCGCGCCGCATGAAGCGGTCGAAGCTCGGCCGCCGCGCCGGGTCCGCTTCCACTGCGAAGAAGATGCGGGGGACCGCGAAGAAGACGGCGACGAAGACGGCGCAGACGCCGATCGAGAAGAGCGCCAGCGGCGAGCGTGCGAAGAGGGCGAAGAACACCGCGAGCAGCCCGATATAGGAAAGGACGATGAGGCGGCCGACCGCCGCCGGAACGTCGGGAGCGGCCGGCGTTGCGGCAAAGGGCGGCGGCGCTTCGGCCGCCTGCGCCGCGCGGGCGGCGAGAGCGTCCTCCAGCCGCGGCCACGCGGCGGCGACGTTGTCGGCAAGGCCCTGGCGCCTGTCGATCCTGCGATAGTCCATCTCGTGTCTCCCTCTTGATCCGATGGGGAGACGCTAGGCCGAGGCGTCTGCGGGCGACATTCCGCTCTTCTACCTAAGGGATTCCCCCTAGGTTTCAGTCGCGGGCGGCGAGGAGGGCCATCCGCACGAGCTGCGACAGACTGCCCGCCTGCATCTTGGTCATCAGGTTGGCGCGATAGATTTCGACCGTCCGGGCGCTGATCCCGAGCTCGAAGGCCATGATCTTGTTGGGCTTGCCCTCGACCAGGCCGTCAAGCACCTGCCGCTCCCGCGCCGACAGCGCGTCGATCCGGGCCTTAGCGGCCGCCCGCTCCTGCTCCTCCTCGCGAAGCTCGCTTCCACGCGCGAGGGCGGAGCGGATAGCGGAGAGGAGCTGGTCGTCGCTGAACGGCTTCTCGATGAAGTCGCTCACTCCCGCCTTCATTGCCTGGACCGCCAGCGGCACGTCGCCGTGGCCGGTGATGACGATCACGGGATCGGTAATGCCGAGCGCACCTAGCCGCTCGACCAGCTCGAGGCCGGACATTCTCGGCATCCGAATGTCGGTGACGATGCAGCCGCGCTCCAGGGAATTGATCCGCTCGAGGAAGGCGAGCGCGGAGTCGTAGGTGCGCGCCTCCAGGCCGGCGCAGTCGAGCAGGAAGGCGAGCGAATCGCGCATCGCCTCGTCGTCGTCGAGGACGTGGACCACGCCTTCACTTGCCACCTTCCAGCTCCTCTTCCTTGTCCACCGCGCGCAGCGTGAAGCGGAATATCGCTCCACCCTCCGGGTTGGGTTCCGCGCAGAGCGAACCGCCATGCGCTTCTATGATCGTGCGCGAGATGGAAAGCCCGATCCCCATGCCCGCCGCCTTGGTGGTCACGAAGGGCTGGAAGAGCTGGGCGGCGACGGCTTCGTCTATCCCGGGCCCGGTGTCGGCGACGGAGACTTCGACCATCTCGGCTCCGGCCGGCCGGGCGTCGATCCGAAGCTCGCGCCGCTCCGACCCCTCCATCGCGTCGACGGCGTTGCGGATGAGGTTGAGGATCACCTGCTGCACCTGCACCTTGTCGGCCAGGACGAGATCGACGTTCGGGTGCACCACCGAGCGGACGAGGACTCCATGCTCCTTCGCGCCGACCAGAGCGAGGGCGCTCGCTTCCTGGAGTAGCCTTGGAAGGCTCTCGATCCGCCGCTCCGTCTCTCCCCGGGCGACGAAGTCGCGCAGGCGCCGGATGATCTGCCCGGCCCGAAGCGCCTGCTCCGAGGCGCGCTCCACGGCGCCGCGCACCTTCGGCAGGTCGGGCGATTCGCGCGAGAGGAGCTGGCGCGAGCCGGTGAGGTAATTGGCGATCGCGGCGAGCGGCTGGTTCAGCTCGTGCGCCAGCGCGGAGGCCATCTCGCCAAGCGCCGTCAGCCGGGAGACGTGGACGAGCTCGGTCTGCAGCTCCTGAAGCCGGTTCTCCGTCTCCTGCCGTTCGGTGAGGTCGCGGACGAAGCCGGTGAAGTAGCGCCCGCCCTTGCCCCGCATCTCGCCGACCGCAAGCTCCATCGGGAAAGTCGAGCCGTCCTTCCGCTCCCCGACGACGACCCGGCCGATCCCGATGATCCGACGCTCGCCGGTGCGGTAATAACGTTCCAGATAGCCGTCATGCGCCTCCCGGTGGGGGGAGGGCATGAGGATGCTGACGTTTCGGCCCTCGGCTTCCGCCGCGGTCCAGCCGAACAGGCGCTCGGCGGCGGGGCTGAAGCTTCGGATGAGGCCGGCCTCGTCGATGACGATCATCGCATCGGGTATGGTGTCGAGGATCGAGCGCAGGTGGGCTTCGCGGTCGCTGAGCTCGCCGAGCGCGGCGGCGGTTCGAGCGCCCGAGCGCTGGAACCATTCGCCGCCCAGGCTCACCGCCGCTCCGACCGCCAGGAACAGGGCCGCCGCGGCCGCGGCGGTTGCCTCGAAGCCGCCGAAGAGCAGGATCGCGCCCGCGCCGAGCAGGCAGGCGAGAAGGCCGGGCCACAGGCCCCCGATGGCCGCGGCGGCCACCACGGCGGGGACGAAGAACAGCCCTCCCGCGCCGATCCCGAACGTCTCCCACGACAAGGCGCGGGCGCCGCCGCCGAGCGCCACTCCGCACACGGCCGCGGCGAGCGCGAGGCCGGGGCGCCGCCGGCCGGCGAGCGAGACGGGAGGAGAGGATAGCTCCATCGCGCCCCCATAGCCGCGCTCGAGGCCGCGGGCGACCTAGGGGATTCTACCTAGGGGGAAGACCTGAATGTCGGGCCCCGGACGAGCGGCGTAGACGGGCCGGGTACCCAGCCAAGGAGCCTTTGCAATGACCGCCCCACTCGTCGACCTCAGCGTCCACCACAGCCCCAAGGGCGTCTCCGACCGAGTCGCCTACGGCTTCACCAAGCTTCTGCGCTTCTGCGCCGACACCTTCTTCGCCAAGCGCTACGGCCACCGCGCCGTCGTCCTCGAGACCGTCGCCGCGGTGCCGGGAATGGTCGGCGCGACCATCAATCACCTGAGCGCGCTTCGCCGCATGTGCGACGACAGGGGCTGGATCAAGACCCTGATGGACGAGGCCGAGAATGAGCGCATGCACCTGATGACTTTCATCGAGATCTCCAAGCCCACTTTGTTCGAGCGCTTCGTGATCATCGCCGTCCAGTGGGTCTTCTACCTCGCCTTCTTCGCCCTCTACCTCGTCTCCGCGAAGACGGCGCACCGGGTGGTCGGCTATTTCGAGGAGGAAGCGGTGATCAGCTACACCTGCTACCTCCAGGAGATCGACGAGGGCCGCTCCGAGAACGTGGCGGCTCCGGAGATCGCCAAGCGCTATTGGGGCCTCCCCGACGACGCGACTCTCCGCGACGTGGTCCTGGTCGTCCGCGCCGACGAGGCCCACCACCGCGACGTCAATCACGGCTTCGCCAACGAGCTTGGCGGCCTCCCCCAGGGCGAAGTGGCGCCTTGCCCGCCTCACGCCGCCCTGGAGCCGATCTGGAAGCAGGCCGCCTGATCTCAAGTCCTGCCCGGAAGGGAGCCGTCCGCGAGCCGTCGCGGGCGGCTCTCCCGCGTTCGGGACAGGCGACAAACCCCGCGCCCCGGCGTAAGGGGAGCGCATGAAGAAATCCGCGACCGAGGTGATGCAGGAGATACTCTTCTCCGCCGTCATCGATTCCATCATGGCTCTGAAGGATCGGTCGAAGGGCCTGCCCAACAACCTGCTTCGCGACCTGAACGCCATCCACGCCAACATCACCCAGGCGGACCTCCCGCCGGAGCTTCAGCAGGCACTCTCCAACACCGTCCGCGCCGCCTTCACCCGCCTTTTGAAGGAGGGCTATTCCGTCTCTCCCGGCCGCCCGGAGCCGCAGCGCGACACCCGGCCTCCGCGCCGGGAGGGCCCGCGCGACGCCCGTCCTCCGAGAAGGGACGAGCCGGGCGACGGACGCGGCCCCCGCAAGCCCGGCGGAAGGCCGGGAGGCGGACGCCCGGGCGCCGGTGGACGCCCCGGCGGCGGCGCTCGCCCGGGCGGTGGCGCTCGCCCGGGCGGTGGCGGTCGCCCGCCCCGCAAGCCGACCGCGGGCTGAGGACCGCCGGAAGCCTCCTTCCGTGGATCCGGGGCCTTTCTCCTGGCGGGACGATCCGAGGGTCCCCGCCTTCCCCGATGAACATCCCCTCATCGTCTTCGATGGCGAATGCGTGATGTGCTCGGCCAATGCCCGCGTCGTGCTTCGCCATGACCGCCGCCGCCTCTTCCGGCTCACCACCGCCCAAAGCCCTCTCGGCGCGGCGCTCTACCGCCATTTTGGCCTCCGAGCGGATGAGGAGGGGACGATCCTCGTCGTCAAGGACGGCCATGTCCTCACCGAATCGGACGCGGTGATCGCCATCCCCGCCGGCCTCGGCTGGCCTTGGCGGATCGCGGCGGCGCTGAAGGTCGTGCCGAGGCCGCTGCGCGACCCGCTCTACCGGTGGGTCGCCCGCAATCGCTTCCGCTGGTTCGGCCGGCGCGAGAGCTGCTGGGTGCCGGCGCCGGCGGACACCGACCGGATCTTGTGATTCGGGTGCTCGTCCTCGGCGGCTATGGCACGTTTGGCGGGCGCATCGCCGAGCGCGGGGCGGCGGCGGGGTTCGAGATGCTCGTCGCCGGCCGGAGCCGCTCCCGCGCCGAAGCCTTCTGTGCGGGCCGCGACCGCCTGGTGCCGGTGGCGATCGAAGGCGGGCTCGCCGAGACCCTCGCGCGCCACCGGCCCTTCGCACTGGTCGACGCCGCCGGGCCTTTCCAGGGCGCCGGTTACGAAGTCGCGCGCGCCGCGCTCGCCGCCGGCTGCCACTATCTCGACATCGCCGACGGTTCCGACTTTGTCGCCGGCATCGGGGCTCTGGACGCCGAAGCGAAAGCCGCGGGGCTGAGCGCCATCTCGGGCGCCTCCAGCGTTCCGGCGCTCTCCGGCGCCGTCGCGCACCGCCTCGCTCAGGGGCTCGAGCGGGTGACTGCGGTCGAGACCGCGCTGAGCGCCTCCAGCCGCGGCACCGCCGGCCGTTCGGTGACCGCCGCCATCCTCTCCTATATCGGCCGTCCGGTCCGCCTGCGCCGCGGCGGGCGCCGGACTCACGCCTTCGGCTGGCAGGATCTGCGCCGCTTCGATTTCGAGGTGCAAGGCGAGCCGTCGCTCCGCCGCCGCCTCACCGCCCTTGCCGACGTTCCTGACCTGACGCTCCTTCCCGAGCGGCTGCCGGGGCGGCCGGCGGTCAGCTTCTTCGCCGGTACCGACGCGCCCTGGCACAATCTCGGCCTGTGGCTGCTGAGCTGGCCGGTGCGCTGGGGCTGGCTTCGGCGGCCGGAGCGCTTCGCCCGCCTCCTCTCGACCCTGCAGCGCTGGACGCGAGGCCCGGGTTCGCTTCGCTCCGCCTTCGAGATGCGCCTGTTCGGCACCGCCGCCGGCCGGCGGCTCGAACGGCGCTGGACTCTGATCGCCGATCGCGGCGAGGGGCCGGAAATCCCGAGCCTCGCCGTGCCGCTGCTGCTCGCGAAGCTGGCGAAGGGCGAGGTCGCGCCCGGCGCGCGCGACGCCGGTGGGCTGCTGTCTCTGGAGGATTTCGAGCCCAGCCTCGCCAATCTCGCCGCCGTCCATTCGATTACCGAACGAGAGCTGCCGCCGCCACTCTACGAGCGGGTACTGGGAGAGCGCTTCGCCGATTTGCCGCCGGCCGTTCGAGCGATGCACGACGTGCTTCGCGACGGCGGAGCGTCGGGCGAAGCGCAGGTTACGGGCGGCCGCAACGTCCTGGCCCGCCTGCTGGCATCGGCGCTCGGCTTCCCGCCCGAGGGCTTCCACCGTCTGCACCTCAGCTTCGATGAGCGGGACGGGCGTGAGCGCTGGACCCGCGACTTCTCCGGCCGCGCATTTTCGAGCGAGCTGAGCGAGCGCGACGGCCGCCTCAGCGAGCGCTTCGGCCTCCTCCGCTTCGCCTTCGACTTGCCCGGCGACTTAACCGGCTTTCGGATGATCATCCGCCGGTGGTGGATCGGCCCCGTGCCGCTGCCGCTCTTCCTCGCGCCCCGCTCCGAGGCGCGCGAGTGGGAGGAGGGCGGCCGCTTCCACTTCAATGTTCCCATTGCGCTGCCGCTGCTCGGGCCGCTGATCCACTATCGGGGCTGGCTGGAGCGGGTGGACGGGCTAGAAGGCGCGGAATGGGTTCAGTGACGATCTCCGGCGGCTGTCACTGCGGCGCGGTGCGCTTCGAGGCGGACGTGCCCCGCGAAGTCGAAGTGCTCGACTGCAATTGCTCGATCTGTTCGCTGACCGGCTTCCGGCACCTCATCGTCCAGCACCCGGCTTTCCGCCTGCTCTCCGGCGAGGAAGCGCTCACCTCCTACCGCTTCGGCACCGGCGCCGCCGAGCATCTCTTCTGCCGCACATGCGGCGTCAAAAGCTTCTACCAGCCGCGCTCCCATCCCGAGGCGTGGAGCCTCAACCTCAACGCGCTCGACGATGTCGCCGAGCTCAGCATCTCCTTCCGCAGCTTCGACGGCCGGAACTGGGAGAGAGCCCGCGAAGCTCTCGACTGAGCCACTCTCCCTGCTACAAAGCGGCCAGCGGGGAGCGATAAATGAACAAAACGGCTAGCCAGGATTACGTAATCGACGCGAAGCGCGACCGGATGGTGATCGCTGCCTCGTCCGTCGGCACCGTCTTCGAATGGTATGATTTCTTCATCTGGGGGACGCTGACGGCCTCCGGAATCCTTCAGCGAAGCTTCTTCCCGCCGGGAGACGAGCTCCTCGCGACCCTGCTCGCCTGGGCGACGTTCGCGGTCGGCTTCGCTTTCCGGCCGCTCGGCGCCATCCTGTTCGGCTATCTCGGCGACAGGCTGGGACGGAAATACACCTTCCTCGTCACCATCACCTTGATGGGCGTGGCCACGGCCGGCATCGGCCTGATCCCGAGCTACGCTGCGATCGGCGTCGCCGCGCCCTTGCTCATCATCCTTCTGCGAGTCGCCCAAGGCCTGGCTCTGGGAGGCGAATATGGCGGCGCCGCCATCTACGTCGCCGAGCATTCGCCCCCGGGAAAGGCCGGCTTCTACACCAGCTTCATCCAGGCGAGCGTGGTCGGCGGCTTCATCCTCAGCCTCGCCGTCGTCCTGATCTTCAAGGCGATGGTGTCGAGCGAAGACTGGCTCGCCTGGGGCTGGAGGCTGCCTTTCCTCTTTTCGATCCTGCTTCTCGCCGTGTCCCTGTGGATGCGCCTCAAGCTCTCCGAGAGCCCCGTCTTCCGGGCGATGAAGGAAGCCGGCGAGACCGCCGCCAACCCGTTCAAGGAAAGCTTCACCTATCCGGGCAACCTCAAGCGCCTCTTCGTCGCCTTGTTCGGAATCGCCGCGGGCCTGACGGTGATCTGGTACACGGCGATGTTCTCCGTCCTCGCCTTCCTCCAGGGGCCGATGCGGGTCGACCAGACGACCGCCCAGCTCATCGCCGCCGCTGGCGCTTGCCTGGGCCTGGTCTTCTACATCGGCACGGGCGCGCTTTCGGACCGGATCGGGCGCAAGAAGCCGATCGTCGTCGGCTACGCGCTCACCTTGCTTCTGCTCTTCCCGCTCTTCTGGATGATCGGATACGCGGCGGGCAACGGCGCCGGAGCGCCCCCCGGATCGACCTTCGTGCCGGACGCGGCGAGCATCGCGCTCATGCTGGCCGCGATTCTCGGCCTCATGTTTCTCTCCGGCCTCACCTACGGGTCGGTCGCGGCCCTGCTTTCCGAGATGTTCCCGCCCAACATCCGCTACAGCTCGATGTCGATCCCCTACCATTTCGGAACCGGCTATTTCGGGGGCTTCCTGCCCCTGATCAGCGCCTATGTCGTCGCCAAAACGGGCGATCCCTATGCCGGCCTCTGGTACACCTGGGGCGTGGTGCTGATGGCGCTCATCGTCACCTGGTTCTGGCTCCCGGAGACCGCCGGCAAGACGTCCGACTAAGCGCTTGTGGAGCCCCATTCCCCCCTTCGCCTGACCCTCGACGGCGAGGCGCTCGTCTCCAACTGGCGCTGGCTTGCGAAGATGAGCGGCCCGGCAGCCTGCGGAGCGGCGGTGAAGGCGGACGGATACGGCCTCGGCGCCCCCGACGTCGCCATGCGCCTCGCCAACGCCGGCTGCCGCGACTTCTTCGTCGCCACCTGGGCCGAGGCCGAAGCCCTGATCCCGTGGATCGGCGACGCCTCCGTCTCGGTCCTACACGGAGTGCAGGAGGAGGACATGCCCGTCGCCACCGCCTCCCGCGCTCGCCCCGTCCTCAACACGCCGCTCCAGGTTGCACGCTGGAAGGAGAGGGGAGGGGGCCCATGCGACGTGATGGTGGACACCGGCATGAACCGCCTCGGCCTCTCCCCCGAAGAAGCCGCGGGCCTTCTCGACGGCCTCGAGGTGGAGGCCCTGATGAGCCACCTCGCCTCCGCCGACGAGGATGTCGCCTCCAACGAATGCCAGCGGGCCCTCTTCGCCACAGTCGCCGCGCAGATTCCCGCCCGCCGCTACAGTCTCGCCAACAGCGCCGGAATCTGCCTCGGTCTCACTTATGCCTTCGATCTCACCCGCCCCGGCCTCGCCCTCTACGGGGGCATTCCACGCCCTGAAGCGGAAGGCCAGATTCGCCCGGTCGTCCGCGTCGAAGCCCAGATCGTTCAACGCCGCTCCGTAAAGGCCGGGGACTGCGTCGGCTACAACGCCACCTGGACCGCCGACGCATCCGCCGAGATAGCGATCCTCAACATCGGCTATGCCGACGGCTATTTGCGCGGCTTCTCCGGCACCGGCCGCGCCCGGATCGGCGACGGCTTCGCCCCGGTGGTCGGCCGGGTCTCGATGGACCTCACCGTCGTCCTGGTCGACGAGGCGCCGGAGCTGCGCGAGGGGGATTGGGTGGAGCTCGACTACGATCTTCCCAGCGCCTCCGCCCAGTCTGGCCTCTCCCAATATGAGCTTCTCACCACCCTCGGCAGCCGACACAATCGCCGCTGGGCCTGAAACCGCCGTGAGCGCGGGCCGTTGACCGGCCATGGCCGCTCGCATCGCCCACCTCTCCGACATCCATTTCGGCGCTCACGATGAGAAGGTCGTCGCCGGCACAGAAGCCTGGCTCCAGCAGCAGCAGCCGGACCTGGTCATCATCAGCGGCGACTTCACCCAGCGAGCCCGGGTCGAGCAGTTCCGCCAGGCCTCCGCTTATCTGAACCGGCTGCGCGCCGCCGGCTTCAAAGTGTTGGCCGTCCCCGGCAATCACGACGTTCCGCTCTACGACGTCGCCCGCCGCTTCGCCGCGCCCTTACGCCGCTACAAGCGCTACATCTCGAACGATCTCTGCCCCTGGTACGAGGATGATTCCGTAGCCGTGCTCGGAATCAACACCGCCCGGTCCCTCACCATCAAGGACGGCCGAATCAACCGAGAGCAAATGGCGCTGATCGAGGAGCGCTTCGCCGCCGTCTCGCCGGAGAAGACTCGGATCCTCGTCACCCACCACCCGCTCTACGCGATGCCGATAGGGGAGGGGAACGAACTCGCCGAAGCCGTGGGCCGGCACGAGGACGCAGTGAAGGCGGTCTGCCGCGCCGGAGTCCACGTTGCGCTCGCAGGCCATTTCCACCGCACCTACGCCGAAGCTGCCCGCAAGATGGTCGAGAAAGCGGGCGGCGCCCTCGTCATCCAGGCCGGCACGGCGACATCCGTGCGCCTGCGCAACAACGAGCTGCAAAGCTTCAACTGGATCCACGCCCATCGCTGGAACGACATCGAGCTGCAGGTCGTGGTGTGGAACGGCAGCGGGTTCGAGCGGGGGAGTCACGTGCGCTTTGGATTCGATGGGCAGGAATGGCTGGCCCAGCCGGTTGTGCAGGAAGGCTAAAAAAAAGGACCGCTCCGAAGAGCGGTCCCCAAGTCTCGATTATGCACTGTCGATTTAGAAGCGCACGTTCGCCTGGACGGAGTAACGCCGACCGATCTCGTCGATGTAACCGACCCCCAGTAGGGCGATCACGGCGGCAGGGTGAGTAGCATAGCGCTTGTCGAATACGTTGTTCACCGTGAGCTGGAAGCCGTACCGGCGGTTTTCCCCGATGGTGAAGCCCATTGACGCATTGTGAAGAGCGAAGGCCTTGTAAGAGTTGACGTCCGCCACCTCGGGACCGATTGGGACGCCCCCACTGAGGAAGTACGTCTTGCTCTGCCAATTCGTAACCCACTGCGCGAAGAAGCCTGCGTCTTCGTAGCGGACGCGGCCCTGAACCTCCCACTCCGGACGGGAGAAATCCCCTTCAGAGTGGATGGCATCGGTGTAGTCGCCGACATTGCTGCTGATATAGTCGATCAAATGATAGGCGTTCGCATACAGGGACAGCTTGGCTCCGTCTCCAAACAGGCTGGTTAGCGGGAAAGAATATTGCCCGCTCATGTTGATGGCCTTCACCTTGAGCGCACCCAAGTTGATATAGCCGCTGTTGAAGCCGTTCGCGATGTTGAAGATTCGATCCCCGCTCGTCTCGCGGCTGAAGAAGTTGCAAACGTTCGTGCCCAATGCCTCGGAGGTATCCGGGAAGCTCGGGCTATCGAAGCAGAAGGTTGCAGCCACTGGTGCGGTGATCGAGCGAACGAGATCCCGGACCTCGACGTTGATATAGTCCGCCGAGAACTGGAACCGTGGCAGGAACCGCGGGGAGAAGACCCCGCCCACGGTCCAGCTCCGCCCGCGCTCAGGCCTCAGGGCAGGCGAGCCGCTGGTCGTTCCTGCGATATTACCCCCGGCCGGAACATAGCTGGCAAGGAAATTGGCCGCCTGCGCCGCGTCCGGCCGGATTCCCAGACGGACGACTTCTGCAATGCAGTTAGCCTTGCGGGTCGCAGGGAAGCTGCCGCTGTTGATATTGGCCGTCGAGCAAGGATCGGCCACCGCGACGAACGACGTCTGGCCGCCGAGGAACAGCTCCACGATCGAGGGCTGGCGGATGGACCGAGTGATGTTTCCGCGGAACGTGATGTCCTCGATCGGGCGCCAGGAGCCTGCGATAGACCAGATCTGGTCCCATCTGGCGGGGGCGTCGTTCGTCTGCAACGTACCGTTCAGAAGCCGGACGTCGTCGCCGTTGCCTGCCTGACGGATGAAGCGGATGCCCGGGCTGAGTTCCAGGTTGCGGAACAGCGGGATGTTGAAATCCTGCCCGAAGATGGGAATTCGCGCTTCCGCACCAAGCTCGATGGCCTCCACATAGCCTCCGGTCGTGGCGTGCGCCGCAACGCGCGCTCCGCCTAGCCGAGTAACTTCATCGACCTCGTAGGAGATGCTCTCCTTCCGGTAGTCGCCTGTGAAATTGACGTGGAGGGGGCCCGCCGGCAGGTTGAAAAGAGGCATGCCGACAGAGGCTTGGCCGAAATATTGCTCCGCGAGGCCCGTAAAGCCGCCCCTTTGCAACACATAGTCCCGCGCGGCCTGGCTCTGCTGACCGTAACCGAACGGGTTGAACGGCACGCACTTGGCGACCTGCTCAGCCGAAACCGTCCTTTGAAGGAGCTTCTGTTGCCGCACGCCGTCGGGCCCTATCTCGGACACGATCTCCAGAGCGGCGACGCCGCCGGGAAGCGGAACGTTGCCGCCCAGGGTCTGGGAGCGGCAGACGGTGTTGCCGTTCACGGTGACCGCATCGATCGCCAGCGCATATTCCACGTCCTTGAGGACGTTACGCTCGGATCGAGCCTCGTTCCGACCATAGGTGAACGAGGTGTCGTAGGAGAGGTTGCGTCCGAACAGGCCGAAGTCGCCCTTCAGGCCGAAGACCGTGCGATACGTATCCGAAACGGTTTTGAGCGGATTGTCTCCGACGATGTCTTGGTTAGACCGGCTGAGAAGGAAATTGCCGTTTGCCGGCACCCCCGCCGCTAGGAGCGCCGCCCGATCGGCGGCATCGAGGAACGGGTTGTTGATGTTGAGCACCAGAACCGCGTTTTCGGTCGTCGTGACGGTGATGGAGTTGCTTCCGCCCGCGAGAGTTGTCCGCGCCTGGTTCTCGACCCGGGCATATTGGTTTTCCGTATAAACGGTAAGCCAGTCGGTCAGGTCGTAGTGGCCGAAGAAGTTGCCGATATGACGCCTCTGCCCCGTGCGGAGGGTCGTCAGGCGGGAGAGGTCCTCGAAATCGCCGTTTGGAGCGCCGCCGAGGGTACCCGGAACGTCCCCGGCCACCCCTCGCGCCACCACGAACGGAACCACGTTGCCCGACGCGTCGAAGCGGATCGGGTTCGCCACCCGCGGCAGGAACGCGGCCGTTGCCGGATTGGTGTTCGCCGTTGATAGGAAGTTCGGCACGAACGATCCCAGGAACGCGTTCAGATCGGTGTTCGGGTTCGCCGCGAGAAACTCGCGCGGGGTAGGCAGGCGCTGCTGGAGCAGGGCGAGGGCCAGGTTTATGCGCTGTGTATTTTCCCCCTGACCTGAGAATTGCGGAGCGTAGGCCGCAATGACCTGGTTCGCGAACGTAACCTGCGCTGCCGTGGTGGTGCCTGGAAGCGTGCTGGGCGCGAAACGGCAGAAACCTCCCGCGGGGGTGGCAAGGGTGGTGCTGCAGCCCGCAATCCCGGCCGCGATCGGAGTGCCCGGTAGGATCTGCGTGTTGCCAGGCAGGGACGCGGAGGGGTTCGGACGCGCAGTGCCGGGATTGAGCTGGCTCGGAAGGTTGCCGAGTACGGTGGGCGCGGGTGGGACCGCGAGACCCTGGGGCATAGTCGCGGTCGCGCCTGTCGCGGCAAAGACGGTGCCTGGATCGGTGACCAGAATAGTGCCGCCGGAAAGAGGCGGCAGGCCACGATTGCCCGGCACAAGATCGCTGCCTCCGGGGAGGAACGCACTATTGCCGGCTGCCAGGCTGACTGACAGGGACGGCACGAAATTCGGGTTGCGGACGCCGCCGTTCCCGAAGAAGGTCGGGGCGATGTAGTTGGCGCGGTAGGGCGCCCGCTGATCGCCGTACAGAGCGGCGTCGTAGTTCGTTTCAAACGATGCGGCTATGTTGCCGCGGCCGCCGCCGAAGTTCATGCCGGCGATTGCGGTGAGCCGCCACGTCGCCTGATCGCCTTCGTCGGAAATCGCGCTAAGGCCGGTGACCTGGATGCCGTCATAATCGTCGCGGAGGATGGCGTTCACGACGCCGGCGATCGCGTCGGAGCCGTAGGCGACGGCGCCGCCGACCGTCAGCACGTCAAGACGATCGAGCAACGCCGTCGGGATGGTATTCAGGTCCACCTGTGAACCGGTGCTGTTGCCGGCGACGAACAAGGTGGCCTGGTTGCCGGTAACGTAACGGCGGCCGTTCACCAGGGTGAGCGTGCGGTTGGTGCCGAGATCGAGAAGGTCGACGAAAGCCGCGCCGAGGCTCGCCGCCTGGCCGCCGTTCGTGCCGAACGGGCTGGCGCCGGGGCCGACGAGCGGGATGTCGTTCAACGCTTCGAGCGTGTTGGTGAAGCCGCGGGCCTGGATCTGCTCCGCCGTCACCTGCGAGCCCGGAATCGTGCCCTCGAACTGCGGACGGGGAATGCGAGATCCCGTGACGATGATTGATTCGCTCTCGTCCGCGGTCGGATCGAGCTCTTCCTGCGTCGGCTCCTCGTCGGAAGGCACGGTGGCAGGATTCGTACCTGGGGCCGTAGCCCCCGGCGTTCCCTCGGCCGGCTGTGTGCAATTTCCAGTGTTAGAATCGTAACCAGGGCTGTTCGCGTTACACTCCGCCTTCGGTTGCGCCTGAGCGCCCTGCGCGAAAGCCGGGCTTGCGCCGGCCGTTAGAACAAAAGCGGCAGAGCCAATCGCGCTCGTCGCGAGCAGGCCAAACTTGGTCATCCCATCATCCCTTTCCGTGGAAACCCCGTCACCGATTCGTGCGGACTCTTAATCTGCCTAGGGCAAGTTACCCTTTCATATCAAGTACTTGTCGCAGCGGTTCATTCACTATACATCCGTGTGGCGCGACCGCAACGTTTCGAGCTAGTATTAGCACAAAGTGATTGCGTGTGTTGCGTTTGCGCCACGGTCGGTGTCAGAAAGCTGCCGGAGAAGCGTGGTAGCGACGAAAATAACTCACAACCTGCATTCTGACGGTTAGACCGCTCCCACCACTTTAGAACACGGGGATGAAGATCATGAAGAAAATGTTGCTGTTAGCCGCCGCCGCGGCCGGTGCGGCGGTGCCCGCCGCAGCTGAGGTGCCCGCTGGTTTCCGTCTCGAAGGCGTCGTGGCCTTTGACAGCCTCAAGGCAGGCGTGACGGAAGGCACCGCGGTAGTGAAGCGGGAATCGAACGGCGTGAGCTACGGCGGCGCCGTCGGCTATGATTTTCCGATGGGCACCGGCTTGGCGCTCGGCGCGGATGCGGAGCTGACCTTCGCCACGACCGATATCAACATCGCGGAGGGGCTGCTCACGGTCTCCAAGGACCTGTATGTCGGAGGGCGGATCACCGGCTCCCTCAGCGATCGCTTCAATGTGTTCGCGAAGGCGGGCTATTCGAACATGCGCCTGCGTCTCGACGACGTCGATACCAATCCCGCCGACAATCCCCCCATCATCGGCAACCTCGACGGCTACCGGGTCGGCCTCGGCGTCCAGGTGAATGGCGACAGCGGCGAATATTACGGCGTAGAAGGCCGCTACTCCGATTACGAGGGCGGCGTCAGCCGTCGCCAGGCGATGTTCTTCGTCGGCTATCGCTTCTGACATCCCGAAGCGCGGGACGGGAGAGCCTTGGGGCTCTTCCGTCCCGCCGGGCGAGTTCTCGCACAGCAGTTAAACGCGCGCACCAGGCGACTGGCTCATCCCTCGGCGCCGAGCCAGCCGGCGAGCGGCTCCCACAGAACCCGCCGGGCATCCCGCCCGACCATCATTCCGACATGGCCCTGACCAAGCTCGACCCGCTGGCCGACGCCCGCTGAGCTCGCGGATGGCACAATCCGGTCGGTGGTGGAGACGATGTCGAGGAGCGGGCAGGGGAGGGCGGCGGGATCCGCCGTCAGCCATCTGCCCCTTCCGGTAACATCGCCGGCGAACAGATCCTCGAAAAGCTCGCGAGCCGCGGCGACCGGAAGCGGCGGCCCGTCATTGGCCCAGTCTTCCAGAGTGACGAAAGCGGCCGCCTCGGCCGTGCCCTTCTCCATTCCAGCAAAGGCTTCGAACTTGGCCACCGTCCGCCCCGGATCGAGGCTCCAGAAGGCGGACTGAAGCACCTCCATCGGAAGCGCACCTAGTCTCTCGGCCGTCGCCTTCGACTGGCTCCAAAGGTCGGCCAGCATTGCCCGCGCCTCGCCTGGAAAGCCTGAAAAGCGCCACGGCGCCGCGATGGTCGCGACCGCCCGCGCCTCCACCGCTCCGGCCGCCCCGATCGCCATCGTTCCCCCCAGGCAATAGCCGACAAGCGCCGGCCGCTCCCCGAGCGCCTCGATCAGCGGCACCGCGATCTCCTCGACATGCCCCGCCACGCTCAGGTCCCGCCGCGCTTCCAAATCCCACCCCCAGTCGAGCAGAAGCGGCCTCACCCGTCCGTCCGCCGCGAGCCACCGAAGCAGCGACTTCTCCTTCGAAAGGTCCAAGATGCTCGGCGGGTTGATCAGCGAGGGGATGAACACCACCGGCCGCCCAGCCCCGCCATAATCCCGAAGGCTCGCACCCAGCTTCTCCGCCACCGCCGCCGGAGGCTCGAGCCGCGCCGGCCGCTCCGCCTCTTGATACCGCCTCAGCCCCTCCAGCGCCTTCGCCATCCGCTCCGGCGCGCCGACCGTTTCGCGGCGCAGCATGGCGAGGAACAGAGGCAAGGGCCGCGGCCTGTGTTGCGGCGCGGCGAGCTTCGGTGCTAGGGCCGAGCCCTCGCGCGCTTCAGGAGCATTCATGGCGGCCTCGGGTTCCGGCGACGACGTCGTCATCATCAAGAAATACGCGAACCGGCGCCTCTACGACACCGAAAGCTCGTCCTACATCACGCTCGAGCGGCTCGCCGGCATGATCCGCGAGAAGCGCGAGTTCAAGGTCGTCGACGCGAAGAGCGGCGAGGACATCACCCATAGCGTCCTCACCCAGATCATCATGGACGAGGAATCGCGCGGTCAGACCATGCTTCCCGTCGGCTTCCTTCGCCAGCTGATCGGGATGTACGGCGCCAAGGTCCCCGCGCTCCTCCCTCAATATCTCGAAGCGTCGCTGGAGGCCTTCCAGCAGGGCCAGAGCCAGGTCCGCGACGCCCTTGCCGGCGCTTTCTCCTCCAACCCGTTCGCCGAGCTTGCCCGGCGAAACATGGAGATGTTCCAGGCCGCCGCTCCCGCCGCCCGCCCCGCTCCGGCGCCGGAGTCCGACGACGAGCTCTCTAAGCTTCGAGCCCAACTCGCCGAGCTACAGGCCAAGGTAGACAAGCTCGGCAAATAACCGGCCGCGTCACCGACGCGGACGAATGAACTTCAAAGTCATCCGGTCGCTCTCCCCGATCGCCGCGAACCGCTCCCGGTCCACGTCCTTTCCGCGATAGGTGGGCGGAAGCGACCACACGCCGTTGGGATGGTCCTTGGTGTCGAGCGGATTGGCGTTGATCTCGCTCTCGCCGACCAGCCGGAAGCCCGCCGCTTCCGCGAGCCGGCGCACCGTCGAGACCTTGACGTACCCGCTCGTCCGCTCCTTCGCCGAATCCGCGCTTTCCGGCAGCCGGTGCTCGACCACGCCCAAAGTGCCCCCCGGCTTCAGCATCGCGAACATCTGGCGGAAGGCCTCGTCCGCGAACGGGGTTTCGCCCATCATCCAGTTATGGACGTTTCGGAAGGTGAGGACGACGTCCGCGCTCCCCGCCGGAACCGCCGGCTCGTTCGCGTTCGGCCGCCCCATCGGGAAGGAGGCGAGGCGCACCTTGCCATAGGTCGCCGCGTCCCTCTGCATCAGCGCCTTCACGCCGTTCAGCCCGTTTCCGTTCGCCGCGGCATAATAAGTCCCGCGCTCCATCAGCAGCGGAGCGAGGATCTCGCTATACCAGCCCCCGCCCGGCCAGATCTCGACCACCGTGTCGCCGGCGTCCACTCCGAAGAAGCCCAGGGTCTCGCGCGGATGGCGATATTGGTCGCGCGCCCGGTTCGCCTCCGTCCGGGTAGGCGCATCGACCGCCGCGGCGATCGCCGTGTCGGCGTAGAGCGCCGCCTCAGCGGCTTCCACCGCCTGGCGGCTCGGCCCGCAGGCGGCGGTGGAGAGGAGCAGCCCAAGGGCGGCAGCGGCTAGCGGGCGGCGGATCATCGGCGGCTCTCCTGAATGTCGAGCCCCGCAGATGCCGCAACCCGCGAAGAGGTGCAATCCTCCCCGAGAGATCCTCCCCGAGCTTGCTCGGGGAGGGGGACCAGCCGAAGGCTGGTGGAGGGGCAGCGAAGCCGAAGGCGAGGAGCCACGCTCCCTCTTCCCCTCGCCGGTCGAAAGCACCACTTTCGACCGATGCTCGATCCCCGCGACCTCCTCTGGCCCGCCGCCGGCGCCTTCTTCCTGCTGGCGGTCCTCGCCGCCTGGGCCGAGCACCGCCGCGGCAAGCGCCGCAACCTCGATCGCCCCGGCTTCATGCCCTGGAACCTCGTCCAGATCCTCGCCTTCCTCCTCTCCGTCATCGCCGCCTGCCTCGCCCTCATCGCCTAAGCTCCCTCTCCCATTTCGGGAGAGGGCCGGGGAGAGGGGCCTTAAGCCCCTCGCCCCTCCGGGGAGAGGGGTTGGGGAGAGGGGGAGAGCAAGGGAACAAACCCGCGAATCCACGGATTCTCCCCTCAGCCAGACAAGGGAGACGAACATGTCCCAGCGTGAACTGATCGACACCGGCACCGACAAGCGCCTCGTCCGCCGCGACGAGCAGGGCCGCTTCAAGGAAAGCGTCGACCTCGGCAAAAGCCTCGCCGCCGACCGCCGTCAGCACGCCAAGACGAAGAAGCCGAAGAACGAGGGGGATAAGGGGGACTGAGGGGTCGCCCTCAAAGTGGTACTTTGTGGCGGGTTTCAGATGTCGCCGAAGAACGCGGGGTCAACGGTAACTCGCTCCGAGACGATTTGCTCTACGCGCACCCCGAGCTTCAACGACTTTAGGAGGTCGGCAAGTGCCTCGCCGTCGATCAAGTCGATTGCAGGCGCGCCATCGCGAGTGGCTTCGCGGCGTGCGTCCGGGGTGAAGGTGCCGGTGGTGATAATCAGCCCCTTGTCCGCACGGCCCTGCATCGCGCCCCGGAAATCCCGAACCGTGCCCGCCGAGACAGAGCCCGAGTAGCGTTTGCACTGGAAGAGAACTTGGAAGGAAATCAGGTTCATCCGCAGCACGCCGTGCCCATCGATGCCGCCGTCTCCTGACTTGCCGGTCACCTGCACGCGCACGAAACCGCTCTCGCGCAACATCCGTTGACATAATCGCTCGAAAGCGGACGGATCCATGGACCGAAGGGTTTCGAGAAGAGTCTCCGTCCAGTCTCTCTCAGCTTGGTCTTCCTCCACCTCCATATCGGCAGCAGGCTCGCTGCCACTGACCGGCTGTGCTGCTGGGAGCGCGCTATCAGGGCTACTGGCTGAAGCTGCGGCTCTTCTTTTGGCGTGATAGTTACGGTTATATTCCCGCATTGCGTCCGCAACAGCCTTGTGCACCGCTGCTTCGCCTTTGGCAGCGACTTCCCGTCCGACGTCGGTCAGAACCCAGACACCTTTGCCGCCGCTTGTGAGAAAGCCGGCTTGCTTCAGCCGGCTGCGGCCCCAGCTGATCTTGTCAGGCACGATGAGCGCGCCGCTCGTGGGATAGGTGGCGCCGAGTTCCTCCTCGGTGAAGCCGAACTGGCTGATGAGTTGCGCATCCAATTCTTCAATCGAAGCGGATCCTCCAAGCCCCTGCAGCTGACAGAGGATGGGATAGTAGAAATCATCCTTACGCAGCGTGGCAACACGATCGCTCAATGCTCTGTCTCCTTCGGGCCGAAGCGCGGTTGCTGATATTCGGGCCGCAGCCAACGCACATATCCCGCCGCTTCCTCCTCCACCCGCTCCGCGTTGAGAGCAACCAGTCGGGCAACGATCTCCGCCGGCGCGAGATCAGCCGCCCAGCCGTAGGCATTGGCCACCGCGCCGTCGATCTGCTCGTGGAGCCGGTGGACAATAAAGGCGCGGGCGGCGATTGCCCGTGCCTCCTCCTCGCCCGTCAGTTCTTCTCCGGCCGCGATCCGCTCCCGAAGATTGTAAAGCTCTGTCATAGTGAGGTGGGGCGTATCGGCCAGCGCATGCCGACGGAGCGTGTCTAGCTCCTCCGCGAGATCAGCGATTTCAACCCGCTGCTCCAAAGAAGCATCCGGGAAGGGGAAGGGGTCAAATATCTTCGATTTTGTGTATCTTGGGCGGTCCTCAAGCGTCCCGCCAGCTCTCCGCGACCACGCTATGTGCGTACGAGATGACAGCACTCCCAAGTAAAATGGATCGTTTGAAGCAATCGCTACAATCATGTTGTCCGGCAAAATGGAACTATCAAGAAACTGAAAAATACGATGTTTGGCTGTTTCCACGGTTGCGATATAGCGCGGTAAACCCGCGAGTGCAGGGCGAAGCTCCCGTCGCGGCTCACCAAATATCCACCAATTGTCCCGGTAGGTAGGTCGGCGGTTTATATCCCGCTCAGGCTTCACCGTGCGATACAAGTGCTGATACACATTCGCGTATCGCTGGCGCACTTGGGTTTCTGAAAGGCCAAACAGATCGATTACTAGGGCGCCACGTGAGCGGCCGAGGAGGTCGCGCCCGTTTCGATAGCAGCGTATGTGCTGCTCCAGCCCTTCTTCGCGCCCAAGGCCAAGCACATGCGCATCCGCGGGGGTGATGATGAAGCCGCTGCCATGCAGTTTGACCCCCGGTGAGGCCAACCCCTCATTGGCCAGCAGCGGTTTGGCACGAGAGGGATCGGCTCCGATGCTGAGGCTCGCGTTAATACGTCCGTACGCCTCTGTGAACTTCAGCTCGGGCGTATCGGTATCGAGCGCCGCTTCATGCTCAACCTCCATTAGGCGTCCTTCACGGACTCCACTTTCGGCGACAGTCATTGCGATCCGAACTGCCGCTGCATCCTGGCTAGCTTTAGTCCACGGATGATCGGGGCAGGCCATAACGAGGGAAATAGGTCGTTCGTTGGAAAGGTGTCGCTGGATTACGCGGCGCGAGAACTCCTGCGTGATCGAGTTCGTGGTGACGAACCCAAATCGGCGCAGTCGTGTAGCCTCCTGCGTCAAAACCTCGGCACCTCGGTCCCACCATTGCATAACGAAATCTGCCGAGGGAGCGACACGTGGGTTCGCCTCCCAGAGCGCCTCGGCATAGTCGCCGCCAAGCTCCCGGCGAATGTCCTTGCCGCCTATGAAAGGCGGGTTTCCAACGATAAATTCCGCTTCCGGCCATTCCGGCTGGCGTGGATTTTCAATATCTGGCGCGCCAGTCGAGTCCTGCGCTAACACGGCATCATAGCGGCCGGGCCGTCCGAAGTTTATGTTGGCCCGCTGGCTTAGGATTGGCTCGGGTATGTCATCTGGACGGTCGGCAAGGCCGCGCCTGAGCCAGCCGATCCACAGCACCAACTCGGCAACCTTCGCTGCGCTGGTGTTCACTTCAAGGCCATAGAATTGGCCAGGTCCGATCCGCGATTGGGCCGCTCCGCCATTGTCCTCGATCGCTTGCAGCACCTTGGCCTCAAGGCCGAGCAGCGCCTCCATCGCAACATAGAGGAAGTTGCCGGTGCCGCAGGCTGGATCGAGGACCGTCACTAGGGCCAGCCTGTCGTGAAAGGCGTGGAGCCGAGTCAGGCGCTCATCGGGCGGCAGCCCTTCGAGCGCCGTCTCCACCGCCTCCCATTCCGGTCGGAGCACGTCGAGGATCGTGGCTTCGACGATGCGCTCGACGTAGGGGCGGGGGGTGTAATGAGCGCCCAGGCGGCTGCGCTGCTCGCCCAGCGCCTGTTCGAGAAAGGTGCCGAAGATCGCCGGCTCGACATTGCGCCACTTATGACCGGCGGCGTCGATCAGGGCATCGAGATCGTTGCGGGAGAGCGCGAAGACTCGGTTGCTAGCGAAAAGGCCGCCGTTGAAATATCTCACGGTTGCGTCCAACGCGAAAGTCCAGCGTCGCTCCGGATCGGGACTGTTCATGCTGGACCAAATGTCGCGCAGGCCGCGTTCGAGCCGCTCACGATTCATCAACTGAGTCCGGTCGGAATTCTCAACCGCGCAGCTCTCCAGGAACTCGGTGAAGCTATCTTCCGGAAGAAGTCCAATATCCTCCGCAAACATGCAGAAGAGCAGGCGCATAATGAATAAAGCCGCCTCTTCGCGGCCTGTTTCACGCTGAACCGCATCCCAATTTTCTCGTCGCGCTAGGACGGCAAGCTCTTCATCGATGTGTCGCGAGACATCAGCAAGCCGTGATGCCACCTTTCGAGTGACGTCAACCGTCTGCAAAGCCGGATCGAGTGAGCGGGGGTTGATCCAGATCGCCTGGAACTGCCCCAGCAGTTCCGAGTCGCGGAGGCTTCTCAGGGCGATCCGATAGTTTTGCCGGTCTGGGAAGAAGCGATAATCACGTCCGTTGCCAGCGTAGTCGAAATAGAGTTCGAAGCTGCGGCCCACATCGCAGACGATGATAAAAGGCGGCCACGGGTGATCGCTGGGAAGGTTGACGGCGTAGCGCCGCGCCTGCCGGAACGCCCGCCGCATCAATTCGTCGTAGCGGGATCCTCTTTCCGCTGCGGCAGGCGCATTGAGGCCCGGCAAGGAAGGTATTTCGCAGACCTTGCTCTGCTTCGCCTCCAGGATGAAGTGGCCACGTTTGTAGAGATCAATGAAGCCGGTGTTGCCGCCCTCCGAGCCGCCGGCGACGGGACCGTCAAACTGATAGTCACCAAGTGCTTGCGTCCCACCCGGACCCGGGGTGGGCACGTCCATCACATGCGCGAAGTCGCTCAGAAAGGCGGCGTAATTGGATCGCTCATGACCGCTGCAGTTTTCCCATTTGTTGATGAACTCGTCGACGGTCACTAGCCCCTCCCCGCGTGCACTTTGGCCGGAGAAGCTATTGAGGGGAAGAGGGTAAGCACCGGCTTCATCCCCGATGAAGCCGAAAACCCCATTCACCCACCGTTCACCTAGACAGCTACAAATGTAGCCGCTACAAGAGTGGCAGCAGGAGGTTGGCGATGAAGGTGGGAATGGTGCGTGGCTCGATGATCTTGGGATCGGTCGTTCTGGGGACGGTGGCTGTGGCGGGGCTGGGGCTTGCGGTGTCGGCCGTGCCGGCGGTGGCCGCCGAGGCGCCGGCGCCTCGGGCGAGGGAAGCCGGGGATCGGCTGGGCGAGACGATCGAGCGCGCGATCCGGGCGGACGGACCCTTCTTCAACGCCGAGGAGCGGGCGGTGATCGAGCGCAAGTGCGGCTACGCGCCGGGCTCGTTCGACGGCTACGAGGCGAACATCACCAACGGCGCTTTCCGCTGCAAGGACGGCAAAAGGGTCGACGACGCCGAGATGCGGGCTTTGCTCGCGGCCGCTGAGCCGCGCATCGAGCGGCGGGTCGAGGCGGTGATGGAGAGCGAAGAGGTGAAGACCGCGATTGCCCGGGTGGCCGAAGACGCGGAGCGCCAGGCGCTTGCCGCGATCGACCATGCCAAGATCGCCGAGCAGGCGGCGCGCGAGGCCGAGGTCGCGGTGAGCAAGGCGATGGAGGAGATGCGCCGCTCGCTCGAGGAATCGCGGCGCAAGCGCACGCGCTAGGAAGGGGCGGGGAGGATTTTTTCCCAAACGCGGTCGCCTCGGCTCTCCGGGGCGACCTTGCCGCTTTGACTAGGCTGCGAAGCGTCCTGAGGCGTCGAAAGGCGAAAAGAGGCGAAAATCGCATGCCGAAAAAGGGCTTTTGGCGGCCGCTAGCCCGCGTCCTGCCGCACCCGCTTCAGAAATAGGAATTCGTCTGTCAAACTAGCGCCGGCGCCAGGCTTTCGCCTCCGTGCCCGCTCTTTGAACCCGTCGATCCCGATCCCAGGCCGCCAGCCGATTCGCACCGTCCGGCTCCGGCTTCGCGCGTCCAGCCGACCCCGCGGCGCTTGTCCGAAGGTCCGCGACACCGGAAAATCTTACCTAGTGCGCGGCACCTTCACCAACTTCGTGAACATCGCGCCACCACCGACCCGGCGCAAAGTACCACTTTGCGACGAAGTCTTTTACAGGCACGCCTCGAGGTACGGCTGGTCGAAGCCGAACATCTTCGCCTTCTCCAGCGTGTAGGGGCGAAGCCCCATCGAGCGATATTCGCCGATGATCTTACCGTCGGGCGTCTCGTCCAGATATTCGAACTTGAACAGCTCCTGGGTGACGATGACGTCGCCTTCCATTCCGATCACCTCGGTGATGTTGGTGCAGCGGCGCGAGCCGTCGCGGAGGCGCTTCACTTGGACGATGAGGTCGACCGAGTCGGCGATCTGGCGGCTGATGGCCTCCTTGGGCACCTTGATGTCGCTCATCATCACCATGTTCTCCATGCGCGCCAGGCATTCGCGCGGGGAGTTGGAGTGGAGCGTGGCCATCGAGCCGTCGTGGCCCGTGTTCATCGCGGCGAGGAGGTCGAAGCATTCGCTTCCGCGGATCTCGCCGAGGATGATCCGGTCGGGCCGCATACGCAGAGCGTTGATGACGAGGTCGCGGATGGTGATCGCGCCCTGGCCCTCGAGGTTCGGAGGCCGCGTCTCGAGCGGAAGCCAGTGCGGCTGTTGAAGCCGAAGCTCGGCGGCGTCCTCGATCGTGATCACGCGCTCGCCCGGGTCGATCAGCTTGGACAAGGCGTTCAGCATCGTCGTCTTGCCCGAGCCGGTGCCGCCCGAGATGACGATGTTGAATCGGCTGGCCCCCGCGATCTTGAGGCAGGTCGCCATCTTGTCCGACATCGAGCCGAAGCCCTTCATCATGTCGAGCGTGATCGGCTTTTCCGAGAACTTACGAATCGAGATGGCGGTGCCGCGAAGCGAGAGTGGCGGGATGATGACGTTGACGCGGCTTCCGTCCTGGAGACGGGCGTCGGCGAGCGGCGTCGTCTGGTCGATTCGGCGTCCGACCTTGTTCACGATCCGCTGGGCGATCTGGAAGAGGTGCTCCTCGTCGCGGAACTGGATGTTCGCGACGGTGAGCTTGCCCTTCTTTTCAATGAAGGTCTGGTTGGGACCGTTCACCATGATGTCGCTGACCTCGGGGTCGGCGAGCAGCTCCTCCAGGGGGCCGAGGCCGAGAAGCTCGTCGACCAGCACCTTCTCGAGCGCGAACTGCTCGCGCCGGTTGAGGTTGATCTTGAGCTCGGCCAGCACTTCGCCGATGATCGGGCGGAATTCCTCGGCCAGCTCGTCCTTCGAGAGCGTGGCGGCCGCCTCGGGGTCGACGCGCTCGAGGAGGCGGGGGAGGACCTGCTCCTTGATCCGGTGGATCGAGGCTTCGAAGCCCTCGTTGCGGCTGGTCGGAGCCTCGGACGAAAGCGCCTGGCGCTCGGCCAAACGGCTCATCGCATCGCCGCGTTCTCCGGGGACGAAGACGTCGTCGTCGGCGCCGGGGCTTGCGAAGTCGAGGCTGTCGATGGGCGGGAACTGGTCGCCGCCGTCGGAAGGCGTGGACGGCAGGCCACCGGGTCCCTTCATCGGCCTCGCCATTCCGAAGCTCGGGCGCTGACCGCCCGATCCATTCCCTCCGCGCCGTCCAAAAGCACTCATAGCCGCCGCGATCCTCTCAACTGCCGGTTCAATCCGATGTGGGGTGGTGAATAAGTCGGAAACTTTGACAATTACCTAACCGCGCGGGCAGGGGCCGCCGGTGCAAGGACAAAGTGCCCGTGCCGCTCGGACCGGCCTCCTCATCGCGCTCGCCGGCTTCTGCTGCCTCTCGGTCGGGGACGCGCTGGTGAAATCGATGGCGGGCGAGTGGCCGGCGCCCGCGGTCGCGGCCTTGCGCTACGCGTTCGGGGCGGCAGGCCTGGCGGCATTTGTGGCACTGCGTCATGGCCGGCCAGGCTTCGTCCTTCCGCGGCCGTGGCTGCAGGCAGGGCGGGGCGCGGCCGTCGCGCTGGCGACAATCTGCTTCTTCCTGGGCGTGATGGCGATGCCGCTCGCTGATGCAACGGCGATCCAGTTCACCAGCCCCATCCTCACCGCCTTGCTGGCGCCGCTGGTACTCGGCGAGCGGACTCGGCGAGCCACCTGGATGGCGACCCTTCTCGCCTTCCTCGGAGTGCTGATCGTGCTCCGGCCCAATCTGGTCGAGATCGGCGCGGCCGCCTTGTTCCCGATCGGAGCCGCCTTCGGAATGAGCTGGCTGATGATGCTGAACCGGATGGCGGCAGGCGACGCTCCGGTGATGGTGATGCAGTTCGTACTTGCGGCGGTCGCGGCGCCACTGCTCATCGCCACGGCGGCGGTGCTGCACGTCGGAGGGATGCGCATCGGGATGCCGTCCGGAGAAGTGGTGTTGAAATGCCTCGCCATCGCTCTTCTTGCGACGACCGGGCACAGCCTGATCTTCGCCGCGGTGGAGCGGGCGAGCGCGTCCACCGTGGCCCCGATGACCTATGTTCAGCTTCTCGTGGCGGCGGGCCTCGGCTGGGCATGGTTTGGGGAGACGATCGACGCCGCGACGTTCCTCGGCGCGGCCTTGATCATCGCAGGCGGGCTCATCCTGTGGCGGGCGCAGCGGCGGCCGAAGCCGGTTGCGACGTGAGCACGAAGGCGAAGCCGATCGCCGCGATCATGACGGGCCAGGGGTGGTATAGGGCGCCTTCGATCATCGACAGGGCGATAAGGCCGTTGACGACGAGGAAGGCCGGCAGCAGATCCGCGCCGCCGTCGCGCACGGCGCGGTGGAAGCGCCACCACAAGGGGACGGCGAGCGAGAGGAAGAGAAGCGTTCCAGCGACGCCCCACTCCACGAGCAGCTGAAGGAAGAGATTGTGCGGATGGCTGTAGCGCGCGCCCGCCTCCTCAACCACGAAGCGGAACTGCCCTGCCCCATGGCCAAAGAAAGGCCGCTCGAGGATCGTCTGGATCGTGCCGAGCCACATCTCCACCCGGCCGCTGCCGACGCCCCCCGCCGGCCCGGCAACGGGTTGGGCGGTGGTCTCCACCATTCGGGTGATGCCGTAGAGGTGGCTTGGAGGCGCCAGCGTAAGTGACAGGAGAGCGCCGCCGGCGAAGCTGATGAAGGCGGCCGCCAGCACCTGCCGCGAGCGGAGAGCCGGGAGGGTCGCAAAGCCGAGGGCGAAGCTTAAGGCCGCGGCAATGAGGGCGCTTCGCGTTCCGGACCAGCAGGCGAGCGCGATCATGGACGTGGCTGCCAACGTCCACAGCAGGTAGCGGCGTCGATCGGCGGCGCCCTCGGCAAGGCCGAGCGCTCCCGCCGCGCCGACGACGCAATAGAAGCCGAGCTGGCGCACGTTGGAGCCGGCCAGCCAGAAATTCTCCCAGTCGAAACGCGCCGGATCGGGGATTGCCGCGACGTAGAGGGCGATGACCGGAAGCAGCGCGCACGTGCCGAGAACGAGCAGCGGCCAGACGCGGGAGGAGAGGGTGTTCCAGCCGCTCGCGAAGAGGGACGCGAGGCTGAGCGCAAGGCCGAGGTGAAGCAAGGTGCCGAGCGTTCGCACGAGAGCCAACTGCGGCTGAGCGGCCACGGCGGTGGCTGTCGCCAGGGCCAGCCCCACCAGCGCTGCAAGCGCGGCGTTCAGGCAGAACGACTGCCCCTCAAGCATCGAGAGCGGCCGCGCGCCGAGGCGCAGCGCTCCGAACAAGGCGATCGCCTCGATGAGGAGCACCGGGATCCACAAGGATCGAGACCAATCCTGCAGTGGGCGGTGCTCCAGGCCCGGGTTCCAGGTGGAGAGCGCGAAGATGAAAGGCGCGGCGGCCAAGAGCACGAGTAGGAGCCGCGCCCCGAGGGAAGCGTCGCCCCTCGCGCCGTCACTCGCAGCCTGTATCCGTGAATGCTCCATGCCGGACCACCGCTCCCGCCCCTGTGCCGCCGCTGTGCAGGCAAATGCGTCTAGACTTGGTTAACAAGTTGCTCCCGAATAGGAGCGCTTGCGGGTCGGAGCCCCACGGGCGATGATCGCACGCGAACGCCAAGGTGCGGAGGAGGCTTGGATGAAGAGGCTTGTACTGCTGGCGGCGAGCGCATCGCTGCTCTGCTCGGCGGCGGCGCCCGCGCCGGAACCGTCCCTGCGCGTGGAGTCGCTCGGCTGGATGGCGGGAAGCTGGGTCAGCGAGCACGGGAGTAAGTGGACGGAGGAGCGCTGGTCCGCGCCCCGCGGCGGAGTCATGGTGGGCACTAGCCTCAGCGGTGAAGGCGGCAAGGCGACCTTCTTCGAATATATGCGCATTGCGGCGGACGCGGAGGGCGTTCCGAACTTCTGGGCGTCGCCGGCGGGCAAGACGGCGGTTCCGTTCCGCCTCGTCTCGCACTCGCGGCGGGAGGCGGCTTTCGAGAACCCGAAGAACGATTTTCCGACGCGGATCGTCTACCGCCGAACGGGCAACAGCATGACGGGCACCATCTCCGGCCCCGGCGGCTCGAACCCGATGAGCTGGCGCTTCCGGCGCCGCTCCGACTAGGCGCCGTCAGGCTTCCGCCCGCTCCGCAAGAACGGTGAGGCCGCGGTCGGAGACTTCAGCGAACCCGCCTTCGACGGCGATCCGCTCCGGCTCCACATTCATGCCGCCCCGATAAACGGCGATGTCGCCGTTGCGCAGGGTGGACATGAAGGGCGCGTGGCCTGCGAGCACGCCGAAATCGCCCTCGCTGCCAGGCACAACCACCATCGTCACCTCCTCGGAGCGGACTAGGCGCTCGGGCGTGACGAGTTCGAAATGAAGGTCTGCCATCTTATTGGTCCGTTGCGAAAAGCTGGGCGACGACGATGCCGGGCGGGTCGTCCGCATGGATGTGCTGGAGGTAGAGGAACTGCTTCTCGACGGAAGCACGGAAGGTATCGATCTTCGCACCGGACAAAGCCGGTGCGCTAGGACCCGGGCTCTCAGCCGGTTTGAAATCGAGACTCATGAAAGCCATGTTGGAGCGCAGCCTGGTGAGAACGGCGGCGCGAATCAATTTTGGAGCGCGAACCACCACGGTGCACGCCTTGCCCGCAGCGCCTCCGAACTGAACTTGCCCGCCCGGCAGCTTCGCCTCGACTAGGCTCATCTCGCCGACGCGCGGATGCGGCGTCTTACTGACTGTCTTGCCGAAGCCGCGCTCCGCCAGCTCCGGGCCGGTCAGCGAAAATTGGCCGGCGAGGAACAGCGGGCAGAAGCCGTAGGCAAGGTCGGCGGCGATCTCGTCTATCGGCTGCTCGCGGACCTGCGCCGCCGCCGCCGCCGCCGGAAGCGATAGCAAAAGAGCAGCGGCGAAGGTGCGCAACATGGAGATCAGGCCGCGTCGGCGGCGAGGCGCTGGGCCTTCTCGACCGCCTCTTCGATGCCGCCGACCATGTAGAAGGCGGCTTCGGGGAGATGGTCGTACTCGCCGTCGACCACCGCCTTGAACGAGCGGACCGTGTCTTCGATCTGCACGAACTTGCCCGGGATTCCGGTGAAGACCTCGGCGACGTGAAAGGGCTGGGAGAGGAAGCGCTGGATCTTGCGGGCGCGCGACACGGTCATCTTATCCTCTTCCGACAGCTCGTCCATTCCGAGGATGGCGATGATGTCCTGGAGCGACTTGTAGCGCTGAAGGATCTCCTGGACGGCGCGGGCGGTGTCGTAATGCTCCTGACCGACGGTGCGGGCGGTGAGGACGCGCGAGGTCGAGTCGAGCGGGTCGACCGCCGGGTAGATGCCGAGCTCCGAGATGGCGCGCGACAGCACGGTAGTGGCATCGAGGTGGGCGAAGGACGTGGCCGGCGCCGGATCGGTAAGATCGTCGGCAGGGACGTAGATCGCCTGAACCGAGGTGATCGAGCCCTTGTTCGTCGAGGTGATCCGCTCCTGCAGAGCGCCCATGTCGGTCGATAGGGTCGGCTGGTAGCCCACGGCCGAGGGGATGCGGCCGAGCAGAGCCGACACTTCCGACCCCGCCTGGGTGAAGCGGAAGATGTTGTCGACGAAGAAGAGCACGTCCTGGCCCTCGACGTCGCGGAAGTACTCCGCCTGAGTGAGGCCGGAGAGGGCGACTCGGGCGCGGGCGCCCGGCGGCTCGTTCATCTGGCCGAAGACGAGCGCGACCTTGGAGCCTTCCGGGGTCGGGTTGCCGTCCGCGTCCTTGGCGATGACGCCCGCGTCGAGGAACTCGTGGTAGAGGTCGTTGCCCTCGCGGGTGCGCTCGCCGACTCCGGCGAATACCGAGGTGCCGCCATGGCCCTTGGCGATGTTGTTGATCAGTTCCTGGATGAGCACGGTCTTGCCGACGCCGGCGCCGCCGAACAGGCCGATCTTGCCGCCCTTCGCGTAGGGGGCCAGGAGGTCGATGACCTTGATGCCGGTGACGAGGATGGAGGTCTCGGTCGACTGATCGACGAAGAGCGGAGCCTCGGCGTGGATCGGTGCGGTCTCGGTGTGGCCGATCGGCCCACGCTCGTCGATCGGCTCGCCGATGACGTTCATGATCCGGCCGAGCGTCTTCGGGCCGACGGGGACCCGGATCTGGCCGCCGGTGTCGCGCACCTGCTGACCGCGGGTGAGGCCGTCGGTCGAGTCCATGGCGATCGTGCGGACGGTGTTCTCGCCGAGATGCTGGGCGACCTCGAGGACGAGGCGGGTGCCGTTATTGTCGGTCTCCAGCGCGGAGAGGATCTCCGGAAGGTCGCTGTCGAACGTCACGTCGACGACGGCGCCGATCACCTGACTGATCCGGCCGATATTGTTGGTAGTGCCCTGCGGGCGGTCGATCGCGGCGGTGGCCATGTTCTTACCTCTTCGTTCAATCTCTCGTCATTCCGGCGGAAGCCGGAACCCATGAACACCGTCTTCTTCTATCCTGCACCGCCGGTGTTCATGGGCCCCGGCTTTCGCCGGGGTGACGGTGAGGAGTGCAAACTATAGCGCCTCTGCCCCCGAGATGATTTCGACGAGCTCGGTGGTGATCGCCGCCTGACGCTGGCGGTTATACATGATCGACAGGCGCTGGATCATGTCGCCGGCGTTCCGCGTCGCATTGTCCATCGCGGTCATCCGGCTGCCCTGCTCCGACGCCGCATTCTCGAGAAGCGCCCGGAAGATCTGGACCGCCACGTTGCGGGGGAGGAGGGCGGCGAGGATCTCTTCCTCCTCCGGCTCATATTCGACCGCGGCGTCGGCGCCGCCGGTGCCTGCCGCGGGCGCCTCCGGGAAGGAGACCGGGATGATCTGCTGGCTCACCGGTTCCTGCACGAGCGCGGACTGGAAGCGCGCATAGAAGAGGTGGACGACGTCGATTCCGTCGGTCGTGTAGCGCTCGACGAGGTCGTTCGCGATCGCCTGGGCGTCGGCGAAGCTGACATATTTGATCGCGCCGGTGTCGAACTGGTGCACGATCTGCTTCGGGTAGAGGCGTTGGATGACGGCTCGACCCTTGCGGCCGACGAGATAGAAGAGGACCGTCTTGCCGTCCCGCTGAAGCTCTTCCGCGCGCTTGCGGGCGGCTCGGACGATGTTCGAATTGAACGCGCCCGCAAGGCCTCGGTCGGACGTGCAGACGACGAGGAGGTGCGTGTCGTCACGGCCCGTACCGGCGAGCAGCTTCGGGCTTTGCGGGCCGAGGACGACCTTACCGGCGAGGCTCGCCATCACCGTCTCCATGCGCTCGGCATAGGGGCGGCCGGCCTCCGCCGCCTGCTGGGCACGGCGCAGCTTGGCCGCGGCGACCATCTTCATCGCCTTGGTGATCTTCTGCGTCGACTTCACGGACGCGATCCGCCCTTTGAGCGCCTTGAGGCTGGCCACGTGTGCGCGTCCTTAGGCGAAGGTCTTGGCGAAATCGCCGATGATGGTCTTGAGCTGACCCGCCGTGTCGTCGTCCAGCGTCTTGGTGTCACGGATCTTCCCGAGAACACCCGCGTGATCAGCGCGAACGTGGCTCAGAAGCGCGCTCTCGAAGCGGGTGACGGCGTTGACCGGCACCGTGTCGAGGAAGCCGTTCACGCCCGCGAAGATCGAGACGACCTGCTCTTCGACCGGCATCGGCGAGAACTGGGGCTGCTTCAGGAGCTCCGTGAGGCGGGCGCCGCGGTTGAGGAGGCGCTGGGTGGAGGCGTCAAGGTCGGAGCCGAACTGGGCGAACGCCGCCATCTCACGATACTGGGCGAGCTCCAGCTTGATCGAGCCGGCGACCTTCTTCATCGCCTTGGTTTGCGCGGCCGAGCCGACGCGGCTCACCGAAAGACCAACGTTAATCGCGGGGCGGATGCCCTGATAGAAAAGCTCGGTCTCGAGGAAGATCTGGCCGTCGGTGATCGAGATCACGTTGGTCGGGATGTAGGCCGAGACGTCGCCCGCCTGGGTCTCGATGATCGGGAGGGCGGTGAGCGAGCCGTTGCCGTTCGCGTCGTTCATCTTCGCCGCGCGCTCGAGGAGGCGCGAGTGAAGATAGAAGACGTCGCCCGGATAGGCCTCGCGGCCCGGCGGACGGCGCAGCAGAAGCGACATCTGGCGATAGGCGACGGCCTGCTTGGAAAGGTCGTCGTA
Organism: Allosphingosinicella sp.; assembly: GCA_036398895.1. Taxonomy (GTDB): domain Bacteria; phylum Pseudomonadota; class Alphaproteobacteria; order Sphingomonadales; family Sphingomonadaceae; genus Allosphingosinicella. Next base: position 62,046 of record DASWOC010000010.1, read on the forward strand.
GACGATGACGGCGTGCATTCCGTTGTCGCGGAAATATTCGCCCATCGTGCAGCCTGTGTAGGGCGCGAGGAACTGGAGCGGCGCCGGCTCGGAGGCGGTGGCGGCGACGACGATGGAATATTCCATCGCGCCATTCTCTTCGAGCGCCCGGACGATCTGAGCGACGGTCGAGCGCTTCTGGCCGATGGCGACGTAGATGCAGTAGAGCTTCTGGCTCTCGTCGTCGCCCTGGTTCGCCTGGCGCTGGTTGATGAAGGTGTCGAGAGCGACGGCCGACTTGCCGGTCTGCCGGTCGCCGATGATCAGCTCGCGCTGGCCGCGGCCGACGGGGACGAGGGCGTCGAGGGCCTTGAGGCCGGTCTGGACCGGTTCGTGCACCGACTTGCGCGGGATGATTCCCGGAGCCTTCACTTCGACGCGCATGCGCTTCTCGGCGACGATCGGGCCCTTGCCGTCGATCGGGTTGCCTAGGCCGTCAACGACGCGTCCGAGCAGGCCCTTGCCGACGGGGACGTCGACGATGGTGCCGGTGCGGCGGACGGTGTCGCCCTCACGGATGGCGCTGTCGTTGCCGAAGATCACCGCGCCGACATTGTCGGCCTCGAGGTTCAGAGCCATGCCCTTGATCGTCTCGCCGCCGGCGCTGCCCGCGAACTCCACCATCTCGCCCGCTTGGACGTTGTCGAGGCCGTAGATGCGCGCGATGCCGTCGCCGACGGACAGCACGGTGCCCACTTCGGAGACTTCGGCCTCGGTGCCGAAGGTCGCGATCTGCTCGCGGATGACCTTGGAAATTTCAGCGGCGCGGATGTCCATTTTCAGCCTTTCATCGCATGCGCGAGGGTGTTGAGTTTGGTGCGGATGGAGCCGTCGATCATCTGGGAGCCGATCTTTACGACCAGCCCCCCCAAGATGGTGGGATCGACGGTGAGATCAACCGCCACGTCGCGCCCGACCCGGGCACGAAGATTCTGCTTGAGCGCCGCGACCTGGCCGTCGTCGAGCGGATGGGCGGAGGTGACCTCCGCCGTCGTCTCGCCGCGATGGGCCGCCGCCAGCAGGTTGAAGAAGCGGATGACGTTCCCGAGCTGCCCGAGCCGCCGGTTCTGCGCCATGACGCCGAGAAAATTGGAGGTGATCGGATCGAGGGCCATCGAGGCGGCGACCGCCTTCACCGCCTGCACCGACTGGTCGCGGCCGATAAGAGGGCTGGTGGTCAGCTCCCTCAGGTCGGCGGAGTCGCGCATAGCCTCGCGCAGGGCGGCGAGGCTGGTCCCGACGGATTCGAGCTGCCGCTCGTCCCGCGCGAGCTCGAAAAGGGCGGTTGCGTATCGTCCCGCCAAGCTTGACTGAATGCCGCCGGAATTCTCCACGCGCGCCTCTACTCTCGATCGGATTTGGCCCCATGAAAAAAGGGGGCGACGAAGCCGCCCCTATGGGTTGCCGCGCCCCTAGCAGGGGCTTTGCTGCGATGCAACCGGCTGCAGCTTTGAAAGCAAGGACCGGGATGTCGGGTCGCTATGGGGCCGCTACGAGGGGGAGATGGAGACGTTCTCAGAACCAGATTCGGAGGCCGCATGGTCGGCTGTGCTGTCGCGAGACAAGGGTTCCGACGGCCGCTTCGTCACAGGCGTGCTGACCACCGGCATCTATTGCCGCCCGTCGTGCGCCGCCCGCCACCCCAAGCGGGAGAATGTTCGCTTCTTCCGGAGCGGCGAGGAGGCGCGGGCAGCGGGGCTGAGGCCGTGCCTGCGGTGCAGGCCCGACGAGGCGAGCCGGGACTCGGCGGCAGTCGAGACGGCGCTGCGGCTGATCGAGGAGGCCGAGGCGTCGCCTTCGCTGGCGGAGCTCGCGCTTCGAACGGGCTACTCCATCTTCCACTTCCACCGGATCTTCAAGCGCGCGACCGGCCTCACTCCGGCCGCCTACGCACGGGCAAAGAGGGCTAAAGCCATGACAGAGAGCCTGACGGCAAACGGCCGCGTCACCGACGCCGTCTACGAGGCTGGCTATTCCGGCCCTACCCGCTTCTATGCCGATGCCAAGGACCGGCTGGGGATGAGCCCGTCCACCTGGCGGGACGGCGGACGAGGCGAGACGATCCGCTGGGCCACGGCAGAGACGTCGTTGGGAACGATGCTGGTCGCGACGACGGAGCGGGGGATCTGCCGGCTGGCTTTCGACGAAGGCGAGGCGGAGCTGCGATTACGCTTCCCAAACGCGATAGTGGAACCGGGCGGCTCGGAGATGGCCGATCTGGTCCAGCGGACGGCTGCCGCGGTGAACGAACCCCAGCGTCCCCACGACCTTCCGCTCGACGTGCGTGGAACCGCCTTCCAGGAGGCGGTCTGGCGCGAGCTCAGCCGGATCCCGCCAGGGGAGAGCCTCAGCTATGCGGCTCTCGCTGCTCGGGCCGGAAAGCCGGGAGCCGCGCGGGCGGCGGGGACCGCGTGCGGATCGAACCAGATCGCGATCCTGATCCCGTGCCATCGCGCCCGGCGGGGCGACGGCTCCCCGGGAGGCTATGCTTACGGGCTCGAGCGGAAGGCGAAGCTGGTGGAGCTTGAGAAGGCGCCGGGGGGTTCCTAGCGCGTTCCCGACTTCTTCTTCGCCGTCTCCTCTTCCTCTTCCTCTTCCGCTTCCTTGCTTCCCAGCGAGTCCCATGTATCGAGTGCCGCCTTCGGGCCGGCTTCATCGAGCTTTGCGAGAATTGCGGAAGCTGCCTTTTTGAGCCCGCCGCCGTGCGGGTCGTAGGCCGGTGCCTTCAGCATCGCTCGCGCCTCGGCTGCCTTTCCGTCGATCAGATGTTGGCGCGCAACCATCATCCTCAAGTTCATATCGTGAGGAGCAACGGCTTGCGCATGGACCAGGCCCTTCACCGCATTGGCCGTGGCTGCGACGCCCTCGTTCGCGAAGCTGGAGTAGAAAAGGATGAGCGGCTTTGGGTTGTCCGGATCGGTCCGATTGGCCTTGGCGATCAGCCGTCGGGCCTCCTTAAACAAGGACGCGCTATTCTCCTCCTTCTCCGCTCGAGCGATCAGGACCCGAGCCTTGTATAGCAGGGCATCGATGTTCTGCGGGTCGGCAGCGATGGATCTATCGGCGGCTGCCTCGGCCGCATCGAGATCCTGCGCGTCGAACTCCGCTTCGGCGAGCGCGGCCTGCACGGCAGGGTCGTTCGCATAAGGCGCGGCCGCGGCGCGCATTTCTTTGGCGACACCTTTAGCCTCGGTGGAGGTAACCCCGAGATTGGAGCGCATCCGCATCGGCATGATCGCCGCCTCGCCGGGGCGGAGCGTTCGGACGGTGACAGGTCCCGGCTCTATGCCGGCGGCCTCGACCAGAACGTAGGATATGCGCCTCTTCATCAAATAGTCGCGCAGCTCCCTATCCAGCTTCTTGAGGTCGCCGAACGCCGCTTTGGCTGCCTCGAGGCTGTCTTGCCCGCTGTTGATGGCCTTCAGGTATGCGGACAGCTGCCCGTTGCGGGACTTCTCGAAAGCCAAATAGTGAGTAAGGAGCCAGCCGCGTCCATAGATGGTCGCTTCCTGCTCCTCCTGCGTCAGCTTGCGGTTGGCGGCATCGAAGAGATGTTGGACCGAAAGCGCACTATCGCTGAAGAGGCCATAGGCGCGGTGCACCGGAGGCATGCCTATGCCCACGTCGCCGTTCTTCTCGAAGCGCGCCGTAGAGCCGAACTCCGCGAAACCCTCATTGTACCAGACCGGAATCGCACCGCTCATGCGCTGACGCATCATGTGGTGAGTATATTCGTGGAGCAGGATCGTCTCCGCCTTCAGATCCGTCTCGTCGCCCTCCCCGGATCGCCGAGGAGTCACCGCGATCGACCCGCCGGCGCGCGCCACGTAAAAGCCGGCGATGGGGGAACTCGCTGGGGCTCGCGCCAAGCGGCGCACACCATTTAAATCCGGGACAACGTAGACGGTGAGACGGCTTGCCGCGCCGAGATCCTCGTCCTGCGCCCCCTGAACACGATTCATGGCCTGATGGAAGCGTTCGAGCTTCGTCGCGAAGGCGCGCACCGACTCCTCGCTGCCCTCGGAATAGACGATGAAGTGACGGCTGCTTGCCTCGCGCCACTCTGCGGCAGCCGGCGCTGCAAAGAGCAGCGACAGCAAAATTACGATGTAACGACCCACGGTGGATGCCCCTTCACCCTATAAGACCAAGGAAAACGTAGCTTTTCCAAATGTCGCGGGCAAGCTTCAAAGGAAGCTGTAGGGGTCCACATCGACGGTGACTCGAACCCCCCGGGGCCAGCTCAGCGCCGCCAGCCACTCCCGGATCTCGTGCTGCATGTCGGCCGAGCGGGCGGCATGGACGAGGAGGCGGTGGCGGTGGCGACCGCGGAGCATGGCGAGTGGGGCGGGAGCGGGGCCGAAGACGGCCATATTCTCCACCCTCGGCGCGCTTCGGCCGATGAGCCTCGCCGTCTCCGCGGCTTCAGCCGGGTCTTCCGACGAGACGATGATTCCGGCAAGGCGGCCGAAGGGGGGCATCGCCGCCTCTCGCCTGGCCTCGGTCTCGGCTTCGTAGAAGCTTTCGGCGTCTCCGCTCACCAGGGCGCTGATCACGGGAGCAGAAGGTTCGTGTGTCTGGACCAGGACCCGGCCCGGCTTCTCGCCTCGTCCGGCGCGGCCGGCGACCTGGGCGATCTGCTGGAAGCTGCGCTCGGCGGCTCGCAGGTCTCCGCCTTGGAGGCCGAGATCGGCGTCCACCACGCCGACGAGCGTGAGGTTCGGGAAGTGGTATCCCTTGGTGACGAGCTGGGTACCTATGACGATGTCGATGGCGCCGCTCTCCATCCGAGCGACGAACTCGGCCGCCTTTGCGGGGGACCAGATGGTGTCGGAGGTGACGACGGCGGTTCGGGCGTCGGGGAAGAGAGCGCCGACCTCGTCGGCAATCCGCTCGACCCCCGGCCCCACCGGCACGAGGCTGTCCTCCGCCTGGCACTCTGGGCAGACGGCGGGCGGCGGCATGATGTGCCCGCAATGGTGACAGGCGAGGCGGTGGACGAGCCGATGCTCGACCATCCAGGCGGTGCAATTGGGGCATTGGAAGCGGTGGCCGCAATGGCGGCAGAGGGTGAGCGGTGCGTAGCCTCGGCGGTTGAGAAAAAGGAGCGCCTGCTCCCCGCGCTCCAGCGTCTCCTCGAGCTCCCGGACCAGGCGGGGCGCGAGCCACCGGCCGCGGGGCGGAGCGTCGGCGATGAGGTCGAGCGCCTCGATGTCCGGGAGCTGGGCTCCGCCGTAGCGGTCGGGAAGTTTGAGCTCGTTATAGACGCCGATCTCCGCCATCTGCCGGCTCTCGATGGCCGGAGTCGCCGAGGCGAGCACCACCGGTATCCGCTCCAGCTTCGCCCGCATCACCGCGACGTCTCGGGCGTGGTACGGGACGCCCTCCTCCTGCTTGAAGCTCGTCTCGTGCGCCTCGTCGACGACAATGAGTCCGAGGCGCGGGTAAGGGAGGAAGAGGGCCGAGCGGGCGCCGACGACCACCCTTGCGTCCCCCGAGGCGATGGCCCGCCAGGCGCGGCGGCGCTGGGACTGGCGCAGCCCAGAGTGCCAGGCCACCGGCTCATGGCCGAAGCGGGCGGAGAAGCGCTTTAGGAACGGCTCGGTGAGGGCGATCTCGGGGAGGAGGACGAGCGTCTGCCGCCCACCGCGGATCGCCTGAGCCACAGCCTCGAAATAGACTTCCGTCTTCCCGGAGCCGGTGACTCCGTGGAGAAGGAAAGGGGAGAAGCCGGAGGCGCGCACCGCCTCGACCAGCTCGTGAGCCGCCGCCCCCTGTGCCAGGTCGAGATCGGGCGGCGCGTGCTCGGCGTTCGGGAGCGGGAAGGGATCGTCCACCGAGACCTCCGTCGCCTCGATCGCCCCGGCCTTGACCAGGCCGCGTATCACTCCGTCCGAGACGTCGGCCGCGATGGCGAGCTCGCGCACCAAGCCCTGGCGCTCGCCGATGCGTTCGAGCGCCTGGCCCCGCTGGGGAGTCAGCCGCTCCGGGACGAAGCCGGTCGCACGATATTCGGTGACGGTTCGGCCGCCCTCCAGCGCCGACGCGGAGGCGAGCGCCATCCTAAGCACTGAGGGGAGGGGCGAGAGATAGTAATCGGCCGTCCATTCGATCAGGCGGCGGAGCGGCTCGGCGAGCGGCGGCAGGTCGTAGGCCTGGAGGAGGGGGCGGAGCCGCTGGTCGGGGACGGCTTCCGCCTCGAGCCGCTCCGGCTCCCACACCACCCCCGTCATCTGCCGTGGCCCGAGCGGCGCGAGCACGATCGAGCCCGGCACCACCCTCATTCCCTCGGGCACGCGATAGTCGAGCGGCCCCAGGGCGGCATTGAGGAGAAGGACGCGCGCACGGTTCATCCGCGCCATCTAGGGGGAATGGCGACCCAATTGAAACTGCGGCCGCTCCGGAGGCGTTCAGCCTACGACCCAGTGATAAGGAATGGTCGAATGAATGCGTTACTCTCCCGCCGGGCGCTGATCGGCGCCGGCCTCGCCGTCCCTCTGGTCGGCCTCACCGGCTGCGCTACAAGGCTCGGCGACCTAGTCGGTCTGGAAGGCGCCATCCGGCGGATCCTGACCTTGTCGTCGCAGCGGGCTTTCGCGCGGCTTCTCACCGAGGAAGGCTTCTTCCAGGACGATCTGGCGCGAGTGCAGCTGCCCCCGCAGCTGGGCTCCAGCAACGCCCTTTCCGCGATCGCGGTGGCTCTCGGCACGCGGGCGGTGCAGGACCGGCTGCTCCGCCTCGTCAACGCGGCGGCGCGGGAAGGGGCCGAAGCGGCCGCCCCATTGGTCTATGATTCCATCCGCGACATGTCGATCACCGACGCCGCCCGGATCATGCGCGGCGGCTCGACCGCAGCGACCGACTATCTCGCCTCGAGCGTCGGCGAGCGGATCTTCGACGTCATGTTCCCGCAGGTCGGCAATGCCTTGAACGTGCTTGAGAACGGCGCGGTGAGGCGGGCTCTCCAGGTGGCGACCGGGATCAACTTCGCCAGTCTCCAGTCGGACATCACCCGCAAAGGCGCCACGGGCATCTACCGGGCCATCGGCCGCGAAGAAGCCGCGATCCGCGCCAACCCGCAGTCCACCGGCGATCCGGCGATTATCGCAGCGCTGTCGATCCTGCGCTGAGCCTTCAGCGCATCCGCATCACCGCCGCCACCGCGGCGATACCCTTCCAGAGGTGGCCGAGGCGGATATTCTCGTCTTCGGCATGCTGGTTGTTGTCGTGGTTCCAGAGGCCGAGCACCACGGTCGGCGCGCCCAGCTCCTGCCGGATGAGGTAGAGCGGCAGGCTTCCGCCGAGGCTCGGCAGGACGACGAGATCGCCCTCGGCTTTCAGCGTCCGCGTGAGGTCCCGCACCAGCGGGTGATCGATTCGGGTGCGCTCGGCGGGATAGCCGGGCTCGCGGGTGACCTTCGCGACCTTCGGAAAGCGCAGCCGCTCCTCCATCGTCGGCTCGCGGTCGAAAACCTCATAGCCTTGGGCGCGGATATGGCGGACGACCTTGTCGATCTGGCGGGTCGGGTCGTTGCCGAGGACGAGGCGGAGGTCGAGAGTCGCCTGCGCCACCGTCGGAATAACGTTGCGTGCCTTGTCGCCCACGTCGGCACTCCGGATTCCGTTCACGTTGAGTGAGGGGAACTGGATGAGCTCGGTGAGCTTCGCGCCTTTACCTTCGGTCCAGCCGAGGCCGAGCTCGCGGCGGAGCTGCGCGTCGGGTGTGGGCACAGCGGCGATGGCGGCGCGCTCGCCTGGGGTAAGCGGGACTACGTCGTCGTAGAAGCCGGCGATCGTCACCCGGCCGGTTTCGTCCTTCATCGTCGCGAGCAGCTCGGCAAGCATCATCGCCGGGTTGGGAGCCCAATTGCCGTAATGGCCGCTGTGGAGGGCGCGGGCGGGGCCGTAGACGGTCACGTCGACATTAACGTCGCCGCGGACGCCGAGGGTGAGCTGGGGCGGGCCGGACTGGTGGGCGGGGCCGTCGATGATGACCCAGCCGTCGGAAGCGAGCGTCTGCTTGTGCAGGCGAAGCAGGGCCTGGAGGTTGGGTGAGCCCTGCTCCTCCTCGCCTTCCAGGACGATCTTTAGGTTGAAGGCCGGCCGCTCACCGGCAGCCTTCAGCTGGTCGACTGCGGCGAGGATCGCCATGACTCCGGCTTTGTCGTCGGACGCGCTTCGGCCGTAGATCCGCCAATCGTCGCCGATGCCGCCGAGCATGTCCTGCGCCTCGAGCGTCTTTCCGCGGTCCAGCTGGTTCGAAAGGAGCTTGGGGGAGAAAGGCTCCGTGACCGTCCAATCCTCAGGCGTCACCGCCTGCCCGTCATAATGGGCGTAGAGGATCAGAGTCCGCTTCGCCCCCGGAACCAGCCACTCGCCGTAGATGAGCGGCGGCGCCTTGCCGTCGGCGCTTTCGAGCAGGCGAGAGGAAAGTCCGCGCGCCTCCATCATCCCCACAATATGATCGGCGTTGCGGCGAATGTCCTCGCGATCGGTGGCGACGTTCGGGATTCCGAGAAGCTGCACGAACTCGGCGAGAATAGCGCCTTTCTCGCGCTCGCTCGGCTGGCCCGCGTGAGCGGTCGCGGTCGCCGCGAGGAGGAAAAGGAAAGCGGCGAGCCGGCGCATGGGCTGTCCTTTGAGCGATTGCCGGAGCGGCAGCGGGCAGGCTAAGCCGCTCCCCGACCGCCAGCAAGGATTGCCCATGAAATTCTTCGTCGACACCGCCGACACCGCCGAGATCCGCGACCTAGCCGAAACGGGGCTCCTCGACGGAGTGACCACCAATCCGTCGCTGATCAACAAGGCGGGTCGAAACTTCCTCGAAGTGGTGCGGGAGATTTGCGAGATCGTGCCGGGGCCGGTCTCGGCCGAGGTGGTGGCGCTCGACCATGCGGAGATGATGCGCGAGGCCGAGGTCCTTCGGAAGATCGCGGACAATATCACCATCAAGGTGCCGCTGACGATCGACGGCCTCAAGACATGCAAGGCGCTGACCTCCGAGGGGACGATGGTCAACGTCACCCTCTGCTTCACGGCCAACCAGGCCTTGCTCGCGGCCAAGGCGGGTGCGACCTTCATCTCCCCCTTCGTCGGCCGCCACGACGACACCGGCTTCGACGGGATGCAGATCATCTCCGAGATCCGCACCATCTACGACAATTACGATTTCCAGACTCAGATCCTCGTCGCGAGCATCCGCCACCCCGTCCACGTGCTGCAGTCCGCGATGATCGGCGCCGATGTGATGACGGCGCCGCCGGCGGTCATTCGTCAGCTCTTCAAGCACCCGCTGACCGACAAGGGGCTCGAGGGCTTCCTCGCCGATTGGCAGAAGACCGGACAGACCATCGTCTGAGGCGGCGCTCCGCGCGGTCGCTTCGCCGCAAGGGGCGTAGCTTGTTAACCTTGTTCGGGTTACGCTTCGGCCATGGGCAAGGTGATCAGCTTCGAGGACCGGGCGGTTGCGAACCTTCGCGCGCGCATCGCCGCGGCGGAGGAGGCGAACCAGGACCTCATAGCTTTTGCCCGGGGCCACTCGGGCGCCGTTGCGTCGATCCACGCGGCGGTGCTGGCCGCGATCGAAGCGGAAGGCTTCGACCACCTCATCCATATTGTCACTCAGGAATGGCCGCAGATACTGGGCCTGGACTCGGTCGCGGTCGCTTTGTTCGCCGGTGACAAGGGTGTGCGGGCGGATGCTTCCGGGCTGCAGTTCGTGGATGTGCGGGTGATCCAGCGCTCGCTCGAGGGGCTGGAGGGCGTGGTCCTTCGTGGCGTCGAACGGGGCCATCCGCTGTTCGGCCCCGCCTGTGAGCTCATACGCGCCGAGGCGCTTGTCCGGCTCGACAGCGAGCCGCCGCTTCCCAACGGCCTTCTCGCGCTCGGGCAGCGCGAGGCTCAGGGCTTCGAGACCCGGCACGGCTCGGAGCTGCTCGTCTTTCTCGGCCGGGTCCTGACCCGCTCCATGGGGCGGTGGCTGACGCCTTGACCGACCACCCGGCGCGCGGGATCGCGCTGCGCTGGCAGCAGCATCTCGCCCGCGACCGAAGGCGCTCGCCCCACACCGTACGCGCCTATGCGGCGACGGCTCACCGCCTGATCGACTTTCTCGCCGAGCATCTCGGCGGCGCGGTGGACGAAGCCTCGCTGGCAGCACTGCAGCCGACGGACCTTCGAGCCTTCCTTTCGCGGCGGCGGGCGGAGGGGCTCGGCAACAGCTCGGCCGCGCGCGAGCTTTCCGCCGTTCGCGGGTTCCTCGCCTTTGCCGCCGCGGAACTGGGGGAGGAGGCGAGCCTGCCGCGCATCCGCGGGCCCAAGCGGCCGCGGAGCGTGCCCCGGCCGATCGCTCCGGACGAGGTGGTGGCGCTTGCCGGGGAAGTGGGCGAGGAGGCGGCGGAGGAGTGGATCGCGGCGCGCGATTATGCGGTGCTGGTGCTGCTCTACGGCTCCGGGCTGCGCATCGCCGAAGCGCTAGGACTGACGGGCGCCGCATTGCCGCTGGGTGAGGTGCTCACCGTCACCGGCAAGCGTGCCAAAACGCGCATGGTGCCGCTGTTGCCGCCGGTGCGGCAGGCGATCGAACGTTACCTTTCGCTGTCGCCCTACCCGACGGGGCGAGACGCGCCCTTATTCAAAGGCGCTCGTGGCGGACCGCTGAACGGCGAGATGATCCGGCGGGTGGTGCGGCGGGCACGAGTGCAACTGGGTCTCTCGGATCGCACGACACCACACGCGCTCCGGCACAGCTTCGCGACGCATTTGCTGGGCCGAGGCGCCGATCTGCGATCGCTGCAGGAGCTGCTGGGCCATGCCAGCCTGTCCTCGACGCAGATCTACACGGCCGTCGATGCCGCCCATCTACTCGACGTCTATCGGAACGCGCATCCCCGCGCCTAAGGGTGCCGCTTCCTCCAGGTGATCTGCCGCCACACATAAGCGGCGACGATGAGCAGGATGATGCCGGTCGAGAGCGGCCCGAGCACCTTCTCGATGTCGCGGAAGGCCTTTCCGAGACCCCACCCGGCCGTTGCCAGAATGGCCGTCCAGAGCGCGGTTCCGATCGTCGACCAGATCAGGAAACTCTTCAGCCGCATGTTGAGAAGCCCCGCGGGAATGGAGACCACCGACCGGATCGTCGGAAGCATCCGGCCTCCCGAGACGATGAAGCCGCCGAAGCGTCCGAACAGCCGCTCCGACTTCTCGACATCGTCCCAGTCGAGGGTGAGCCAGCGGCCGTAGCGGACGATGAACGGCTTGAAGCGCTGCAGGCCCACGACGCGTGCTAGGGCGTACCAGAACAGGTTCCCCAGCATCGCCCCGCCGGTCCCGCTGGCGATCACGGCCCACAAGGCAAGCTCGCCCTGAGCGGCCTGAACGCCCGCGAGCGGCATGATCACCTCGGACGGGATCGGGGGAAAGACGGTCTCTAGGAACATGAGCAGGAAAATGCCGACATAGCCGGTCTGCTCGATCAGGCTCGTCGTCCAGTCGCCCATCAGGCCAGTTTCGCTTCGATGGCGTCCCAGATCAGCGACGGCGTGTCGGTGCCGTTGAACTTGTCGATGGCGACGATCCCGGTGGGCGAGGTGACGTTGATCTCCGTGAGGTGGCCGCCGATCACGTCGATGCCGACGAACAGCAGGCCGCGTCGGGCGAGCTCGGGTCCGAGCTCGTCGCATATCTCTCGTTCGCGCGGCGTCAGCTCGGTGGGATGCGCCGTGCCGCCGGCGGCGAGGTTGGAGCGGATATCGCCCTTGCCCGGGACGCGGTTGATCGCTCCGGTGACCTTCCCGTCCACGAGAACGATTCTCTTGTCGCCCTCGGTCACGGAGGGGAGGAAGGCCTGGACCATGAACGGCTCGACCCAGACATCGCCGAACAGCTCCACCAGCGAGCCGAGGTTTGACCCGTCGCGGCCAATCTTGAAGACGGCGTTGCCAGCATTGCCGTAAAGTGGCTTGACGACGATCTCGCCATGCGTTGCCTGAAAAGCGCGCACCTCCTCAAAAGAGCGGGTGATGAGGGTGGGCGGCATGAAATGCGCGTAGTCCAGCACGAAGAGCTTCTCGGGCGCGTTCCGGACGGAGGCGGGGTCGTTCACCACCAGGGTGCGCGGGTGAATGCGCTCCAGGAGGTGGGTGGCGGTGATGTAGCCGAGGTCGAAGGGGGGGTCCTGGCGCATCAGGACGACGTCGGCCTCGTCGGCGAGGTCCAGACTCCGCCACTCCCCATAGGTGAAGTGGTTGCCGGGCTCCGGCCTTAGCTCCACCGGCCGCACCCGCGCGGTGACTCTGCCTTCGCGGTAGCTGAGGTAGGGAGCCAGATAGTGGAACAGCCGGTGCCCCCGCTTCTGCGCCGCGAGCATGATCGCGAAAGTGGAATCGCCCGCTATGTTGATCCCTTCGAGGGGATCCATCTGCACGGCGACATTGAGGCTCATGGCGGCGCGCTTAGCGGCGGGCGGGGCCGCTGTCATCCATGCCAGACGTTCGCCATGTGGCGAGGCAGGCGCCGGGGGACGATGAACACGGCATCTACGCGTACATCGTCGCCGTGTCGTGCGTGACGGTGCACAAGCGCGCTCGCAGCGGCGGCCACCCGGCGGAGGCGGTAATCGTCAAGCGCGACGGCGGCTTCCTCCTCAGTCGCTCGGGCCTTTACCTCCACGAAGATGAGGGTCCGGCCGCGCCGCGCGATCAGGTCCACCTCGCCGACTGGGGTGCGTGCGCGGCGGGCGAGGATCTTCCAGCCCTTGAGCTGGAGCCAGAGGGCGGCGATGGCCTCGGCGCGGCGGCCGCCCCGCTCGGCCCGCTGCCGCTTCATTTGAGTGCCTGCGCCCGCTCGTAGACCTGGCGCCGAGGAACGCCGAGCTTTTCGGCGACCTCGGCCGCCGCTCGGGACGGGGAGAGGCGGCTCATCGCCTCGCGCAAAGCCGCGTCGACCGCATCCTCATCCGGTGCGGTAGCCTCTCCGGGAGGACCGACGACGATGACGATCTCACCCTTCGGCGGTGCCTCGGCGTAGCGGGCGGAAAGCTCGGAGAGTGTACCGGTCGCCGTCTCCTCGAACTTCTTGCTGATCTCGCGCGCCACCGCCGCCTCGCGGCCCCCCAAGCCCTGGAGCAGGGCCTTGAGGCACGCCGCGAGGCGAGGGCCGCTCTCGTAAAGCACGAGCGTCGCCCGCACCTGCGCGACCTCGGCAATGGCGGCGGCTCTGGCGCCCGCCTTGGCGGGAAGAAAGCCGAGAAACAGGAACCGATCCGTCGGCAGCCCCGCCAGCGTCAGCGCAGCAATGGCGGCCGAGGGGCCGGGGGCGGTGGTAACCGCGATGCCTTCCGCCCGCGCGGCACGGACAAGCTTGTAGCCGGGATCGGAGATGAGCGGCGTCCCGGCGTCTGAGACGAGGGCGACCGCCCCCTCCCGCATCCGTGCCAGCAGCTCCGGCCGCACGCGATCGCCATTGTGGTCGTGATACGGGATCATCGGCCGCTTGACGCCGATATGCCGGAGGAGCTTGGCGGTGACTCGGCTGTCCTCCACGGCGATGACGTCGGCCGAGGCGAGGATCGAGGCGGCACGCTCGCTCAGATCGGAGAGATTGCCGATCGGTGTGGCGACGATATACAGGCCTGGGGGCAGCTTCGGGTTCATGAGGTGAAGGTCATGGCAGAGCAATCGCTCCACGGGCAAGCGCGCCGCTTCTGTCTTCGCTTCGGAGGCGCGGTCCTGCTGGCGCTGAGCCTTGGTGGGTGCGAGCTCGTGCCGACGGCGCCGGTGCAGACGGCATCGGAGGAGCCGACGCCGCAGCCGGAGGAGCGGGCGCCGCGCGAAGAGCCCGTTCAGCCCATCCGACCGGCGACGGAGGAGACCCGCCACCGGGTCGCCGTGCTGGTGCCGATCTCCGGCGCAAACGCGGGCGTGGGCCAGTCAATCGCCAATGCGGCCAACCTCGCCTTGCTCGACGCAGGTGGCGAGCGCATCCGGATTACCGTCTACGACACGGCGAAGAGCGGAGCCGCGGCCGCCGCGAACCAGGCCTTGGCGGAAGGCAACGGCCTGTTCCTGGGCCCGCTCCTCGCCGAGGACGTCCGGGCGGTAGCGCTGATCGCCTGGCGGGCGAAGGTGCCGGTGATCAGCTTTTCCAACGACACCAGCGTTGCCGGCGACGGCGTCTATCTGCTCGGCTTCACGCCGAGCCAATCGATCTCTCGGGTGGTGGATTATGCGAGCCGCCAAGGGTTGGAGCGCTTCGGCGCCCTCGCCCCAACCGGAATTTACGGCGGCCGCGGTGGCGAGGCGCTGGAACAGGCAACTCAAAGGGCTGGAGCAAGGCTCGTGGGTGTCCAGAGTTTCGATCGAGGCCCGGCAAGCCTTCGGACGGCGGCACTGAGGCTTCTGGCGGCCGGTCCGGACGCGGTGCTGATCGCCGATGCCGGCCGAACGGCCTCCGCGGCCGCGCCTCTGCTCAAGCCGGCGGGAAAGGGGCCGCGGCTTCTCGGCACCGAATTATGGGCGGCGGAGCCGGACCTTGGACAGACGGCCGCGTTGCGCGGCGCCTGGTATGCGAGCGTGTCGGACAACATGTTCAACCAGCTTCGCGGGCGGTACCGCGCCCGCTACGGCTCCAATCCCTATCGGCTGTCGAGTCTCGGCTACGACGCCGTTCTGCTGGCCGTGCGGCTGGCCAAGGGCTGGAAGCCGGGGCGGCCGTTCCCCCAGGACGATCTGAGGGACAGGGAAGGCTTTACGGGAATAGACGGCGCCTTCCGGTTCACGGCGGGCGGGGTGGCCGAACGTTCGCTGGAAGTGCGCGAGGTGACGGCCACCGGGACGACTGTGGTGTCTCCAGCGGCAAGGGATTTCGATTAAGATAGAGCGATCTCTGCGAGGATCGCGTCGAGCAGCAGTCGCCCCGGGGGCAGCAGGCGAAGTTGGCCGCCCTGAGTTTCGAGCAGCTCCTGCTCCGCCAGCCGGCGCACCGCCACGGTGTCGAACTTTTCCTCGACCGCCGCTAGAGCGACTCCCTCGCTCAGCCGGAGCCCCATGATCAGCGCTTCCACGGCCTCCTCCTCCTTGGTGAGTGGGGTCTCCTCGGAAATGCCGTGCCCGTTGCGCTCCAGCGCGGACAGCCAGTTTTCGGGCTTGCGGTGCCTCAAAGTCGCGCTCCCGCCGCGGCGGCCGTGGGCGCCCGGGCCGACGCCGAGATAGGGGCGGTAGCGCCAGTAAGCGAGGTTGTGGCGGCTCTCCTCGCCCGGTCGGGCATGATTGGAAATCTCATAGGCGGGGAGCCCCGCCGCCTCCGTCAGAGCCTGCGTCAACTCGTAGAGGCCGGCCGCTTCGTCCGGATCGCGGGGCGAGAGCTCGCCTCGAGCCGCCATGGCGGCGAAACGCGTCCCGGGCTCCAGGGTCAGCTGGTACAGCGAGAGATGGCCGGTGCCGAAGGCGAGGGCGCGGCGCAGCTCGGCGGCCCAAGCCTCCTCGTCCTGGCCCGGCAAAGCGTAGATGAGGTCGAAGCTGACGCGCTCGAAGCAGCTCTGCGCTACCTCCAGAGCGGCAAGCCCCTCGGTCAAATCGTGCGCTCGTCCGAGGAAGCGGAGCGCCTCGTCCTCAAGCGACTGAAGGCCGAGCGAGACGCGGTTGATCCCCGCCGAAGCGAGATCGGCGAAGCGCGCGGCTTCGACGGACGAGGGGTTAGCCTCCAAGGTGATCTCTATGCCCGCCTGGAAGCCCCAGTGCCGCTCCGCCGCCTCGATGAGCGCGGCGACAGTGGCCGGCTCCATTAGCGACGGCGTGCCGCCGCCGAAGAAGATCGACGAGAGGGGGCGGCCGGGGAAGGCTCCCGCCTCATAGGCCAGGTCCTTCAGAAGCGCGTCACGCCACAGCGCCTGGTCCACGCTTTCGCGGACGTGGCTGTTGAAGTCGCAATAGGGGCATTTGGAGACGCAGAACGGCCAGTGGATGTAGAGGGCGAGCGTCTCCTCGGCCGCTGCCCCGGGCAGGGTCAGGCCGAGGGGCTGGACCGTCACAGCAAGGCCGCGACCAGCTTGCGGAAGGCGTCGGCGCGGTGGCTGATACGGTGCTTCGCTTCCGGCTCCATCTCGCCGAACGTCTGGTCGTGGCCGGCGGGGACGAACATCGGATCGTAGCCGAAGCCTTTGTCGCCGCGCGGCGGCCAGACGAGGGTCCCTTCCACCCGCCCTTCGAACCATTCGCTGCGGCCGTCGGGCCAGACGATCGCAAGCGCGCAGGTGAAATGCGCGGCCCGGCTGGCGGCGGGGCCGAGCTTCTCCAGCTCGTCATGGACACGCTGCATGGCGCGGCCGAAATCCCGCTCGCCTTCGATCTCGCCAGGTCCCGCGCCGGGGGCGACGCTCGGGTCAGCGATCGCCCAGCGGGCGGAGAAGATGCCAGGCCGCCCCTCCAGCGCTTCCACGCACAGGCCGCTGTCGTCGCCAAGGGCGACGAGGCCGGAAAGGTCCGCCGCCTGGCGCGCTTTCAAATCGGCATTCTCCATGAAATCGACGCCGATCTCGTCGGGCTCGGGAAGGTCGAGCTCGGCCGCCGACACCGGCTCGACGCCATAGGGCCCAAGCAGGTCGCGTATCTCGCGGACCTTGCCTTCATTGTGGCTAGCGATGACCAGCTTTCCCGCCTCGAGCTTCCTCATCGTCCCGTCGCCCTGTCCTGCGCCGTGAAAATCTCCCCGCAGCCGATCCGCGCGAGCCGAAGCAGCCTCAGCAGGGCCTCTTCATCGTAGGAGGCACCCTCCGCCGTCACCTGCGCCTCGACGATGTTGCCGTCGCCGGTGAGGACGAAATTGCCGTCCGCGCCGGCATTCGTATCCTCCTCGTAATCGAGATCCAGCACCGGCGTTCCGCCGTGGATGCCGCAGCTCACCGCCGCAACCTTCTGCAGGATCGGATCGACGGTGAGAAGTTGCTGCTGGAGGAGCTTGTCTACGGCGATGCGGAGAGCCACCCAGGCGCCGGAAATGGCCGCCGTGCGGGTGCCGCCGTCCGCCTGGATCACGTCGCAATCGAGCGTGATCTGGCGCTCGCCGAGCTTCTCAAGGTCCACGACGGCACGCAGCGAACGGCCGATCAGCCGCTGTATCTCTTGGGTCCGCCCCGACTGCTTGCCCGAAGCCGCCTCGCGCCGTCCGCGCGTGTGGGTGGCGCGGGGCAGCATTCCATATTCCGCGGTGACCCAGCCGCGCCCCTTGCCGCGCAGCCAGGGCGGAAGCTGGTTCTCGACCGAGGCGGTGCAAAGGACGCGGGTCTGGCCGAAGGAGACGAGGCAGCTTCCCTCCGCATGGCGGGTGAAGCCCGGCTCCATCGCGATCTCACGCATCTGGTCTGGGGCGCGTCCGGAGGGGCGCATGCATATCCTTTCGGCTGGTTCCCCGCGCCTTAGCCAGCCGGCCGGTGAGAATCCACCGCCAAGGCCGCCGTCATTCGGCCTCTTCGCCCCCCGCCCTGCGGATGTCCGCGGGATCGTAGGCATAGCCGAGCAAATCGCCCGGCGTGCATTCAAGCACGGCGCAAAGCGCGGCGACGGTCGAAAAGCGGATCCCGCGCACCTTGCCGGAGCGGAACAGCGAGAGCTGGGTCTCGCTGATGCCGATGGTGCGGGCGAGCTTCTTCGCCCTCATCCGGCGTGCCGAGAGCACCGCGTCGAGAGTAACCACCACGGGCATCAGAAGAACTCGCCCAGCTCGGCGCGAAGTTCCCCGGCTTCCCGTTCGATCTCCGTCGCTCGCTCGAGCAAGCGGCCGAGGAGGACGAACGCAATTCCGACCACGCCGACCGCCACGTAGGCCATGTCGAAGACGAGGACGCTGCCATAGCCGCGCGGCGGACCCTCGATCAGCCCGCGCTGGACGAAGAGACGGAGCATGTTGGGCACTGCCACTGCGCTCGCCGCCGCTCCGAGAGCGAGAGCGACGCCGGCATGGGTGCAGCCGCGTGCTACCGAAGGGCCGAAGGTGCCGCCGCGGCCGAAGGCGGCGAAAGCGCGTCCGATCGCCCAGAGGGCGAAGAGATAGAAGAGAGCCGGCGTCCAGTGAACCGAAGCAGCCGCCAGCCGGCGCGAAACCGGCAGGCGCGAAGGATCGTCTCGCAAGAGGCCCAAGAGCGTCGGGAGCAGCATCAGCAGGCAGGTGGCGGCCAGCAGCAGGATCGTCAGCCGGGCCAGCCAGCGACTCTGCCGACGCAGGTGGACGAGCTTGTTTTCACGCATGTCCGCTCCATAAATTTAACTTGTAGATAAATAAATCTCGCTCTAGCTTAAATCTTCTGGTGCGATTGTCGAGTCGGCCGAGCGGGAGGACCTTCGAAATGGAACGAGCGATCGAGACGGAAGGGCTGGCACGGCGGTTCGGCCGGCAGGAAGCGGTGAGGGGCGTCGATCTTCATGTCCCCCAGCGGGCCGTCTACGGCTTCCTCGGCCAGAACGGCGCCGGCAAGACCACCACGATTCGGATGCTTCTCAGCCTTCTCAGGCCCACGGCGGGCGTCGCCCGGCTCTTCGGCCACGACGTTGCCCGGGAGCGTATTCGGGCCGCGCGGCTGATCGGCTCGCTGGTCGAGACGCCCTGTCATTATGATCATCTCACGGGACGGGAGAATTTGCGTCTCACGGCCCGGCTCCTTCGAACGGCTGTGTCCGAAATAGACCGCGTATTGGAGCTTGTGGAGCTCGCCAGTGCCGCGGACCGGCGGGTAGGGGGCTATTCGCTTGGGATGCGGCAGCGGCTCGGCGTGGCGCGCGCGCTTCTCGGCCGTCCCAAGCTACTCATCCTGGATGAGCCGACGAACGGGCTCGATCCGCAGGGAATACTCGACATGCGGCGCCTGATCTCGACGCTTCCGGAGACGGAGGGCGTGACGGTGTTCGTCTCCAGCCACGTGCTTGCGGAGGTCGAGCAGACGGCGACGCACGTGGGGCTCATGCACGAGGGGCGCCTCCTCCTGGAGGCGGACTCGAAGAGCTTGAAGGCGCAGGGCCGCCGTCGGGTTGTTCTCACTGTCGACCGGACGGACCTGGCACTCGGTGTGCTTCGCGAAAAGGGCATTCATGGCATCGCCGCCGGGCGCGATCGGATCGTGATCAAAGGGCCGTCTGCCGAGGCCGCGAGCCGCGAAATCGCGTCGATCAACGCGCTTCTTGTCACTCTTGGTGTCCAGGTTTCCGGAGTCGAGGTGCGCGAGCCTACGCTCGAGGAGATTTTCCATCGAGCCATCGAAGAGGCTGGCGGCTCGGAGACCCCGCTGCCGCTCGCTGCCTGAAGGAGAGACTGATGCTCACCGTGCTCCACGCGGAGTTTTCCAAGCTGCGCCGCTCGCTCGTCCTGATCCTGTGCGCTGCCGCCCCCGCCATGGTCGCGCTGCTCTGCGCGCTGATGTTCAACCAGCGGGAGGGGCCGGATCAGCCCTGGCTCACCTATGTGACGAGCGCCTCGGCCATCTGGGGCTTCTTCATGCTTCCGATGACGGTGACGGCGCTGACGATCCTCGTCGCTCAGCTCGAACATGGACCCAAATTTTGGAACCACCTCCTTGCCCTGCCGGTCCCGCGCGCCGCCTTCTTCTGCGCGAAGGCGGTGGTCGTCGTGTCGCTCGTCGCGGGCATGACTCTTCTCCACTTCATCCTGGTCCCTGCTTTTGCCCAACTCGCCGATGCGGTGACGCCTTCGCGGGCGCTCCTCGGGGAAATGCCCTATGCTTATCTGGCCAGAGTGCTCCTGCAGATGCTGGCGGGGTCGTTGCTGCTCGTCATCCTCCAGCTGTGGGTCGCCCTGCGATTCCGCAGCTTCGTTCCGCCTCTGGCTTTGGGTATCGGGGGGACTTTCGTAGCCGTCGTGGCGACCAGCTCCGACTACGGCCCTTATTTTCCGTGGCTGATCCCGACGAACGCCCTCGCCACCGACCCCGCGAGAACGGAGCTCGCGCTTACGGTCGGGACCGTTGGCGGGCTCATTGCCGCCGTGGCGATGGTCGTCGATCTTGCGAGGCGTGAGATGGCCTGAGCTCGCGCCTGCGGTGAGGAGCGTTGAGCGGCGACGCTCCCGCGCCTAGAGGGCGGAGATGGCCCCGCCGATCCACGAAATCTCCGACCGCGCCCGCGAAGTCTTCCGGCTGGTGGTGGAGAGCTATCTGGAGGCCGGCGCGCCCGTGGGATCGCGAACGATCTCGAAGCTGCCGGGCATCAACCTGTCGCCGGCCTCGATCCGCAACGTCATGCAGGATTTGGAGGAACTGGGCCTGCTCGCCCACCCCCACACCTCAGCGGGTCGGGTGCCGACCGAGACGGGGCTTAGGCTGTTCGTGGACGGGATGATGCAGGCCGCGGAGCCGAGCGCCGAGGAAAGGGCGGCGATCGAGACCCGGATCGAGCGCGGGGGGCCGATCGAGGAGGCGCTCTCGGCAGCGACGGCGGCGCTTTCGGGTCTTTCCGCCTGCGCGGGCATCGTCCTGGTGCCCAAGCGCGAGCCGGTGCTTCGCCAGCTCGGCTTCGTCCAGCTTTCGTCGACGCAGGCGCTGGCGGTGATGGTGGGTGCCGAAGGGACGGTGGAGAACAGGGTGGTCGATCTGCCGGCGGGGATCACGGCCTCGGCGCTGACGGAAGTCGGCAATTATGTGAGCGCCCGGCTCAGCGGGCTGACGCTGCCGGAGGCGCAACGGCGTTTGGCCGAGGAGATCAACGCGGGTCGTGCGGCGCTCGACGATGCCGCTGGGCAGCTCATCGACCGCGGCCTTGCCGTCTGGTCCGAGGACGGGGCGCAGCGGCCGGTGCTGATCGTCCGTGGGCAGGCGAACCTGCTGGAGCCGGACGCCGCGACGAACCTCGAGCGGATCCGCCAACTGCTGGAAGAACTCGAAGGCAAGGAGGAGATCGTCCGCCTCCTCGACAGCGCACGCGCGGGGCAGGGGATGAAGATCTTCATTGGTTCGGAGAACAAGCTTTTCGCTCTTTCCGGCTCCTCCGTCATCGCCGCCCCCTATCGCGGGCGAGACGGAAAGGTCGTCGGCGTGGTCGGAGTGATCGGCCCGACGCGGTTGAACTACGCGCGGGTCGTACCCATGGTGGATTTCACGGCACAGGCACTATCGAGATTGATGGCATGAACGAAGACCAGGAACTGCAGGAAGAGACCAGCGAGACTGGGGGCGAGGAAGGGCAGGCGCCTGAGCAGGACCGGCTCGGCGAGCTTGTGAAGGAGCTGGAAGAGGTGCGTCAGCACGTCCTCTACGCCCAGGCGGAGACCCAGAATGTCCGCCGCCGGCTCGAGCAGGAGAAGCAGACCGCCGCCACCTATGCCGCCACCGGCTTCGCGAGGGACATGCTGTCGGTGAAGGACAATCTCGACCGCGCGCTGGCTGCGGTTCCGGAGGACCTGCGCCAGGACGAGCGTATGAAAAGCCTCCTCACCGGCATCGAGGCGACGTCGCGCGAGCTCGACACCGTCTTCCAACGCAACGGGATCATCCGGATCGAGGCGATGGGGCAGCCGCTCGACCCCAACCGGCACCAGGCGATGGTCGAGATACCTTCGCCCGACGCAGAGCCGGGCATCATCGTCCAGGAGATGCAGGCGGGCTATATGATCAAGGACCGGCTGCTTCGACCCTCGCTCGTCGGAGTCGCGCGGAAGGCCTAGCCTAAAGAATCTTTCGAACCTGGAGGAACAGCCACTCGCCCTGCCGAGTTTGGCGAAGCTCCCGGCGTAAGAGCGGGGCGGTGTTGCGCGGCCCGTCGTAGATCTCGCGCAGAACGCGGCTTTCCGCATTGGTGAGATTGCCGAACTCAAGCCTGATGGTGAGGTCGGCGGCCGGCTTCCACTGGCCGTAGGCGCTTA
Source organism: Allosphingosinicella sp. (assembly GCA_036398895.1). GTDB lineage: Bacteria > Pseudomonadota > Alphaproteobacteria > Sphingomonadales > Sphingomonadaceae > Allosphingosinicella. The sequence goes on from DASWOC010000010.1 coordinate 83,943, forward strand.
CATAGGGCTGGCTCGCCTGCCTCCGCACCTCGCGGACGCGATAGCGAACGAAGCGGTCTACATTGCAACCGTGGTCGAAGCCGTAGGAGAAGCGGCCGCCCTTCAGATCCTGCGAAAAAGCGATCCCGCAGCCGAACGGCACCTCGCCGGAGAAGCGGCGCTTCTCTCCGGTCAGTGGGTCTGTGGCTTCCGACCAGAACCAGCTTCCGCGTGCCTGGAGGAGACCGTTCTTCAGGCCGAGCCGGTCTAGCGGAAGCGTGAGCCGCGCCTGAAACATGTCCCGAGTCCCGCTGCCGATATTGCCGACCGCTTCGAAGCCCCCAACGAGCGGGATGATATCGATGATATCGTCGACCTCCCGGTGCTGCGCGGTCAGTTCGAAGACGCCCTTCTTCCAGAAACGGTGTTCATAGACGGCTTCGAGGATGAGGTCCTTTTGCGGCTCCAGATCGGCATTGCCGCCGATGACGGTGCCGAGGTTCACCTCGGTCGAGGCGACGAAGTCCGAGAAGTTCAGCTGGCTCACTTCTTTCTGCGCCCGCAGCCTAAGCTGATGATTGGCCGCCGGCCGCCAGGTGAGCTGCGCCCTCGGCTTGGGATAGAGGAACGATTTGGACTGTTCCGTGTCGCCGGACTGGCTGATCCGGGAGACCTCGACCCGCAGCCCCAGCTCGGCGGTGAGCTTCGGGCTGGCCTGCCAGGTTGCCTGGCCGAAAGCCTCGCCCCGAAGCTCGCTGACGAAGACCGACGCGTTGGGGAGCGGGACGGGCGTGCCGCCCTGTGTGAAGGCGGTGGTGCTGTCGAGGAAGTTGTAGGCCACTTCGCCGCCGCCTTCGAAGGCCCAGGCCTTGGAGGGACGAAAGCGCAATATGCTTCGAGCGATGCTTTCGCCGGAGGTGGAATCGATGTCGAACGTCGACTGCCCGCCGGCATTGAGGGACTCCGACTCGAACCGGAGCAGGTTTCCGCGCTGGAGCCCGGTCAGCTCGATTTCGGTCGTGGCGCTGAGCGGCCTCGTCCAGTTCACCCCGAACTCGCCGCTTATCGTTCGAGCTTCGTCCTCGGTGCGGTCGTCCGTGCCGGCTCCGGAGACGATTTCGAGGAGCTGGCGGTTCTCCATGTTGTGGAAGTCGGCCAGGCCATTGAGGCGCAGCTTGCCGCCCGCGACCCGCCGCTGGAGGGTGCCGCGCGCATTGACGTTTCGAAGCCGGTCCCAAAGGTCCAGATCGGCTTCCTGAATCACGCTACCGGCTGCATCGTAGCGGGTGCGGCGCCCATCAGCGGTACCGCCCGTACGATCGGTGGTCGCGAAGATCGCCGCCTCGGTCTGCTTCTCGCCCTTCTGCTTGGAATATTGGAGCCTCAGCTGGGGCCCGAAATAGGCATCGGTATAAGCGTAGACATTGGCTTCGGCCGTGATCTGTTCAGTGCTCGTCTTCTTGAGCACCACGTTGGCGACCACCGACCGGCCCTGCATATCGATTCCAGGAGCCCCGCCTCGAATCAGCTCCACCCGCTCGACGCTCGACGCGGGGATGCGCCGGAGCACTTCGTCCAGGCTGTCGCTCTTCGAGGTCGGCCGATCGCCGTCTATCAAAACGTTGCCGGCCGCCCCCGCCAGGCCGCGGGCGCCGCTGTTGCCGGTGTCGAGGCCGAAGCCGGGAATACGCTGGACCATGTCGAGCGCCGTGTTCGGGCTAGCGCTCGCAAAGAAGGAAGGCGGATAGACGAGCACGCCCTGCTGTTCTCCGCTCGTCTCGGCCGGCTGCTCTGGAGGGGTAGTTTCCTGCGCGGCGAATGCCTTCGAGCCAAACAGCAATAGTCCCGTTCCAGCGATCATCGCGTGCAGCTTCATCGATTCCCCCCGGATCCGCGCGCACCTGGGCCGCGGATTGGCTACGCTCGTAGTGGGCTTAACTTTCCCGCGGATGAACGAACCGACGCATCCCCGTGCTCAGCGCGGCGAAGCGGCGGCTGGCGCAGAAGGAAGCGCCCGCGCCAGCATCGGAGCCGGCGCCAGCCAGTCGGCGGCGGCGCGGCGAACGTCCGCCAGGGTGAGGGCGTTCAGATCGGACTGGAAGCGTGTCAGCTCGAAAAGTGCGTCCGGGTTGCGATAGGAATGGGAGAGGACTCCGGCCCAGGCTTCGTTTCTCGAGAGGGCCTGCTGATTGGCTGCAAGGAGTGGGGTGCGGGCGGCGTCCACCTCTTCCTGGGTGATGGCGCCAGCCGCCAAATCGGCCGCGACCTTGCGCGCCGCTACGACCAGAGCGTCGATCTCGCCGGGTGTTGCTTCGAGAGCGGCCGAGATATAGCCCTCATCTGCCTCATCGATCATCACATTGGCGACTTCGGGCGAATAGACCTTGCCCATCACGACCCGCACCTGGTGCAGGAGGCGCATTTCCAAGATGGAGCGAAGGAGACCGATGGCATATTCCTCGCGCCGCCGCTCTGGCCCTGCAACGTAGAGCGGCCACATCAGGATGGCGGCCGCCTTGTCCATCGTACCCTCGTGCGTGGCGGTGACAGGGGCGGGGAGGGGCCTGGGGAAGCGGCGGAACGGACCTTCCGTGGCGAGCGGCGCCAGGGGAGCGCGTCGAGGAAGCGCTCCGAAGGTGGCCGCGACCCATTGCCTTACCGTCGCCTCGTCGACATCGCCGACAACCGTTACTTCAATCGGCGATGTCGTAAGCGCCGGCTTCAACAGCCTGGCGAAATCCGCGGCGCGGTAGCGGGCCAGCTCCTCGCGCGGCGGGAGGGAGGGATGGTTCGGGAAGAGCGCCTTCTCCAGCGCTTCCTGGGCGACGATGCCCGGCTCGCTACGGTAGGAACGGTAGATGAGATCGATGGACGTCGGGATCTTGTCGTCGAGCATCGGGCCGAATGCGGGATCGGTGAGGAAGGCCGCGAAGACCATCAGCTGCTGTGGGACGGCGTTGACGGCGGCGCTCGAGGAGAGGACGAAGCCGGTCGCCTGCACCTCCGTCTGAAAAGCCCAATTGCCTTCCCCGAGAGCGGCAGAAATCTGCCTGAAGTCCATCTTGCCCAGGCCGCCCAGAGGCAGGAAACTTGCGCCGAGGCTCCCGGCGGTGCGCTCAGCCGGGCTGAATCCGCGCTCCCCGTGCCCGAAGCGAACCCGTATTTCGGCGGCGCCGGACTGGAAACTCGTTTGCTTGAAGTTGAGGACGACCCCATTCTTGTAGATGAGGCGGATGAAGCCCTCCGGCATCAGATGACGCGAGTCGACCTTGCCGCGCTTGCCGAAGCTCCGATATTGCCATTCCTGCGCTTCCTGCGCCGCATAGGCCTGCAGCGGCTCGGCCTTTTCATTATCATTCCAGGCGGCGGCAAGCTCCTCCTTCGTAACCGGCGTCGGGAAGTTGAGCGCGAGCAGCGGCCCGCTGCCGCTCCAGTCCTGCTTGAAGCGCTGGAGAATGTCGTCGGCGGTGACGCCGGCGAGCAGCATCTCGTAGATGCGAAGCGTCTCTTCCGGGCGGGTGAAGGGGTGGCCGGCCAGCTCAGCTGAGGCGATTTCGTCCGCGACCGCGGGGCTCGAGCGGGTGGCGCTTTGCTCGACAAGCGAGTGAAGCCTCAGCCGCGTCTGGCTGATCGCGTTCTGCACCTCTTCGGAGGTTGGGCCGCTCTGGCCGAAACGGCGCAGCTCCGCCTGGGCCGTGGAAAGCGCTTCGCGCCATTTGCCGTTGGCAGGCATGAGGAGGAGACAGCTGATCCGAGCGTCGGGGAGACCGTGGTTGACGACCGGACCCCCCGTGAGGAGCGGCGAGCCCGGCTTGGCCGCGGTGATGCTCATTCGGGAGGTGAGGATCGTCGCCCAGATCTGGGAGAAAAGCTCGCGGCGGAGACGCTCGAGGCTCACTTCTCGCGACCCCTCGAGCGGCGCCGCGCGGCAGGCGCTCGCCGCCGCCGGTAGCGCCGGCGCCGTCCGGGCGAGCGCTTCGAATCCGCGCTCGCTCAGCTTCGAGGGAGCGGCAGGGCGCGTTCCCGCAGGCCCGCGGCCCTTCCAGTCGGCGAAGGCGGTCTCCGCCGCCTTCAGCAGCTCTTCGGGCGCAGCGTCGCCGACGATGATCAGGGAGGCATTTTCCGGCCGGTACCAGCGGTCGTAGAAAGCCTGCAGGCTGGTCGGCGTGGCGCCCTTCAGCGCTTCCTCCGTGCCGCCCGGATCCCTTTGAGCCGAGCGCAGCTCCGGCGCCTGCCACAGGGAAAGCTCCCTCGACATGGACGCAGCGGGATTGTTACGCGCCTTGATCTCGGCGAGCACGACACCGCGCTCCACGTCGATGGCCGCGGGGGTGAAGAGGATGCCGTCGGCGGCGCCGCGAAGCCAGGTGAGGACGGTGCGCACGTCGCCGATCTGTGCCTTCGGAAGGTCCATTCGATACTGTGTGCTGAGGAGGTCGGTGGTGGCGTTCTGGTCCCGGCCGAACGTTACTCCGAGGCTCGAGAAGCGTGTGTCCAGCGACCCCTCCGGCGCCGGCCGGGTGGAGCGGAACGCCATATGCTCGACGAAATGCGCATAGCCTCGCTCGCTGTCCGCCTCCTCGTAGCTGCCGACGCGGAACACGAGTCGGATGGACACCGCCCCCGAGGGGATCGAGTTGCGCTTCACCGCGTAACGCAGGCCGTTGGCGAAGGTACCGGTCGTCACCGCCGGATCGGCCTCGATACGGGCCTCCGCAGCGATTGGGTCTGCCGCCAGGGCGGGACACGCCGCCATCGTGAGAGCAAGGGCACTGCAATAGGTTCGCGCCCGATCGGCCAACTTCATGAACGTCTTTTCCTTTTTGAGGTCGGCCACCGTAACCGCCCGGCACGCGCTGTCGAGTGTTAAGAGCTTCTTTCCAGAGGATTTTCGGCGCGTCAGTATCGCAGGTAGGGGCGCCGCTCCTCGGCCCAGGCTTCCTCGTCGGGAAGTGTCAAACCGTCCAGGTCTGCCGGTGCTGCGGCCGGATCGTCCACCCACTCCCTGAGCAGCGGGCCGCCGTTGATGACGTCTATGGCGAGCTTGCCGAATTCATATTCGTACGGGAAGTCCCGCCACAGCGGGTAATCCGGATAGAGGCGGCGGATCGCCTTGAAGGCGAGCGCCTGCAGCCGCCAGGGCTTGAATGCCTGATGGTCGTAGAACGCGCCTTCAGGATGGATCTGAACGCCGTGGCACAACTTCCCGACATGCTTGTGGAAGGTCGGCTCGAACGACATCTCCCGCAGCGCGCAGCCGGCCAGCCAATCGGGGGCCAGCCGGCGCATCTCGGCGAGCACTGCCGCCGCGTCGATGTCCGGCGCCCCAAAGATTTCCAG
>DASWOC010000011.1:0-73958 GCA_036398895.1 Allosphingosinicella sp.
CCCTCATCCGCACCCATGGAGCGCCCGAGATACAGCAGCTCGCTCGCCCGCCCCTGGCCGATGATCCGCGGCAGGATGGCGCAGGCGCCCATGTCGCAGCCGGCTAAGCCGACGCGGCTGAAGAGGAAGGCGGTCCGCGCCTCCGGGGTGGCGAGGCGGATGTCGGAGGCTATGGCGAGAATCGCGCCGGCGCCGACGCAGACGCCGTCGACCGCGGCGACGATCGGCTGCGGGCAGGCACGCATCGCCTTGACGAGATCGCCGGTCATTCGGGTGAAATTGAGGAGGGCGGGCATCTCCATCTTCGTGAGCGGCCCGATGATCTCGTGCACGTCGCCGCCGGAGCTGAAATTGCCGCCCGTTCCCGCCACCACCACCGCCTTCACCTCGCGGGCGTAGACGAGGGCGCGGAAGGTATCCCGAAGCTCGGCATAGCTTTCGAAGGTGAGTGGGTTCTTCCGCTCCGGCCGGTTGAGCGTGACCGTCGCCACGCCCTCAGCGAACGACCAGAGGAAGTGCTCGGGAGAGAAGGTCTCGGGGTTCATGCGATCTCCACGGCCTCACCGTTCCTCTCGGAAAGGATTAGGTCAAGCACCGCGGCGGCGACCTCGGCCGGAAAGATCAGCCGGCCGGAGGGGTTGAGCTTCGCAAGCTCCGCGCGAGCCTCGTGCGCGCTTCGTCCGGTCCTGGCGGTAATGTTAGTGACCGACTGGACCGTCATGTCGCTGTCGACGAAGCCCGGACAGACTGCGTTCACGCGCAGGTTGGTCGCTCCGTACTCCGCCGCGAGTGCTCGGGTGAGGCCGATCGCCCCATGCTTGGCAGCGATATAGGGCGCGGCATAAGCGAAGCCGTAAAGCCCCGCCATCGAGGCGACCGTGACGATACGGCCGGCCTCCGCCCTGAGGAGGTCCCGGAACGCGGCCTGGCAGCAGTGGAAGACGCCGTCGAGATTGACCGCGAGCATATCGCGCCAGAGCGCCTCTGTGACTTTCCCGAACGGCACCCCGGCCGCTGCTCCGGCATTATTGACGAGGATGGTGATCGGACCCCGCGCCTCCCGCGCCAGAGCGAAGGCGCGTTCCACCTCATCCCGCCGCGTGACGTCGGCTGGGGCTATGAGAGCATCTATATCGCCTGAAGCCACCGCCTCCAGCGGCTCGCGGCGGCGGCCGACCAGCGTCAGCTTCGCCCCCTCCGCGGCGAGGGTTCGAGCGATGGCGGCTCCGATGCCGGTGCCGCCGCCCGTCACCAGCGCGTGATGGCCGGCGAGCCTCACGCCTTCATCTCCGCTTCCCGAGCGAGGTTGCGGGCGAGCTGCGACATTCCACCGAGATACTGGGGAGGCACGGAGACTCCTCGATAATCGTGGCCGGCCGCTGCCCGGAGGGTCCACATCGGGTCGACGAGGTGCGGGCGAGCGAGGGCGACGAGGTCCGCCCGGCCCGCTGCAAGGATCGAGTTCACGTGATCCGCCTCGTAGATGTTGCCGACCGCCATGGTGGCGACGCGGGCCTCGTTGCGCACTTGATCGGCGAAGGGCGTCTGGAACATTCGGCCGTAGACCGGCTGGCATTCCGCCCAGGTCTGGCCTGCGGAGACGTCGATCAGGTCCGCCCCCGCCTCGGCGAACGCTCGGCCGATCTCCACCGCGTCGTCCGGAGTGACGCCTTGCTCGCCCATCCAGTCGTTGGCGGAGATGCGCACCGACATCGGTTTCTCCGCCGGCCAGGCGGCGCGCATGGCTCGGAACACCTCCAGCGGGAAGCGAAGCCGGTTCTCCAGGCTGCCGCCATATTCGTCGGTCCGGCGGTTGGTGAGTGGGGTGATGAAGCTGGAGAGAAGGTAGCCGTGGGCGGCGTGGAGCTCGATCATGTCGAAGCCCGCTTCCTGCCCAAGCCGAACCGCGGCGACGAATTGCTCAATCACCTCGTCCATGTCGTCGTGGGTCATCGGCTTTGGCACTTGGTTGGCGGCGCTCCACGGCACGTCCGACGCTGCCATGATCGGCCAGTTGCCGCTGTCGAGCGGAACGTCGTAGCCTTCCCAGCCGACCTTGGTGCTTCCCTTCGGCCCGGAATGGCCGAGCTGGAGGCAGATCCTGGCCCTGCTGTTCGAGTGGACGAAGTCCGCGATCCGCTTCCACGCCTCGACATGTTCGGGCGCATAGAGGCCCGCGCAGCCGGGCGTGATCCGTCCCTCAGGCGACACGCAGGTCATCTCAGTGTAGACCAGCCCGGCCCCGCCCTGGGCGCGGGTGCCGTAATGGACGAGGTGGAAGTCGTTCGGAATCCCGTCCTGCGCCGAATACATGGCCATGGGCGAGACGACGACGCGGTTCTCCAGCCGCAGCTCCCTTAGCTTGTACGGTGCGAACATGGGCGGAGCGGGGTCGTTGACCGGCGCTCCGCGCGCCTTCGACTGGAACCAGCGCTCAACCCCCTCCAGCCAGGGCTTGTCGCGCAGGCGCAGATTTTCGTGGCTGACCCGCTGCGATCGGGTGAGGAGGGAATAAGCGAACTGGATCGGCTCGAAGTGAAGGTAGCGCTCCAGGGTCTCGAACCATTCGGTGGAGTTACGCGCCGAGTTCTGGAGCTTTAGCACTTCGAGATTCCGCTCCGCCTGATATTCCGCGAGCGCGGTGTCTCGCGATAGGCCGGGACGGCTCAGCACCTCGGCAAGCTTGATCGCGTCCTCCAGCGCGAGCTTGGTCCCCGATCCGATCGAGAAATGCGCGGTGTGGGCGGCATCGCCCAGCAGAATAAGATTCTGGTGCGACCAGCGATCGCAGATGATCCGACGGAAATTGAGCCACGCCTCCGGCCCCTTGAGATGGGCCGCGTTGGACATGAGGCTGTGGCCGCCCAGATGTCTGGCGAAGATCCGCTCGCACAGGGCGATGGCCTCCGCCTGCTCCATCCGGTCGAACCCCAGCTTCGCCCAGGTCTCCGGCGCCATTTCGACGATGAAGGTGGAGAGGTCGTCGTCGAAGCGGTAGGCGTGCGCCCACACCCAGCCGGCCTCCGTCTCCTCGAAAGCGAAGGTGAAGGCCTCGAACACCTTGTGCGTGCCGAACCAGAAGAACTTGTTCTTCCGCACCTGCACATCGACGCCGAAATGCGGCTCGTAGGCGGTTCGGATCCGACTGTTCGCTCCGTCCGCGGCGATGACCAGCTCGTAGCCCGCCCAATCCTCCAGCCGCGGGCTCGCCTCATGCTCGAAGTGGAGGACCACGCCGAGTTCGCGCGCCCGCTCCTGCAGGATGTTCAGAAGCCGCTTCCGGCCGATCCCGATGAAGCCGTGGCCGGAGGAGCGCACCGTGTCCCCATGGATATGGACCTCGATGTCGTCCCAATGAGCGAACTCGCCGTGGATGACGGCTCCTGAGACCGGATCGTTCGCCATCAGATTCTCGACCGTCTGGTCTGAGAACACGACTCCCCACCCGAACGTGTCATCGGCGCGGTTCCGCTCGAAAAGATGGATCTCGTGCGCGGGCTCGCGCAGCTTCATGGAGATTGCGAAATAGAGCCCGGCGGGGCCGCCGCCCAGGCACGCGATCCGCATCAGCCCCTCCAGCCCATCGCGACGGGGTAGATCAGCGTGGCGGGGGAGGCAAGCTCAGCCGGCGGCCGGCGGGGCAACCTGCCGCCCCACGGCCGCGGCCACCGGCCGAAGCGCCTCCATCAGCCGCTCGAACTCGTCGGGGGAGAGCGACTGGGCGCCATCCGACCATGCGGCCGCGGGGTCTTCGTGCACTTCGACCAGCAGCCCGTCCGCGCCGCAGGCGGCCGCGGCGAGGGCCATGGGGATCACGAACTCGCGCACGCCCGTGCCGTGCGACGGGTCGACCAGAACCGGCAGATGCGACCTCTGCTTGATGTAGGGGATGGCGTTAAGGTCGAGCGTGTTGCGGGTGGCGGTCTCGAACGTCCGGATGCCCCGCTCGCACAGGATCACCTGGCCGTTCCCCTCCGCGAGCAGATATTCGGCCGCGAGGAGCAGGTCGTCGACCTTCGCGGCCATCCCCCGCTTGAGGAGCACCGGCTTGCCCGCGCGACCGGCCGCCTTCAGCAGCGGCGTATTGTGCATGTTTCGAGCGCCGATCTGGATCGCGTCGACGTAGTCGGCGACCGTTTCCAACTCCCCCGTCTCCATTACCTCCGTCACCACCGGAAGCTCGAACTCGTCGCCCACGGCGCGCAGGATCTCGAGCCCCTCCACGCCGAGACCTTGGAAGGCATAGGGGCTGGTCCTCGGCTTGAACGCACCCGCCCGAAGCGCCTGCGCACCCGCCGCTTTGACGGAGCGGGCGGTGCTCCGCATCTGAGCCGCGCTCTCCACCGCGCAGGGGCCGGCGATCACGGCTAAGCCAGGGCCGCCAATCGTGACATTGCCGAGCCGGACCACCGTATCCTCAGGGTGCAGCTCCCGGCCGGCGAGCTTGTACGGCGCCAGGATCGGCTTCAACGACTCCACCATCGGGTGGTTCTCGAGCCCGAGCGACGCGAGCAGCCTTTCGTCGCCCAGCGCGCCCAGCAGGACATGCTCGCTGCCCGGCAGGTGGAGCGGCTTCAGCCCCTTCTCCGAGATCCGGCCCATGATCTCGCGCGCCGTCTCTTCACTGGCTTCGGGCTTGAGAACGATGATCATCATCCGGTCCAGGTCTGAACGAAGGCGCATCAGCGAAGGCCGGCGCGGGATTCTCTCAGCGGAAGCTCGAGAGCCCCGGCCGCTAGGCGGAGAGCGGCCAAGGGTCAACAGGGCGCCGGGATGTCGGTGGAGAGCGGGCGGGCCAAGGAGGTCACGGCCCGCCATCCTAGGGCTATTCTTTGCGCAACGTGCCGTGAAGGTCGCCGGTGCCGGCCTGGATATGCACCGAGTAGGCGCTCGGGTTCTGCCGGATCGCATCGATGACTCCGTCTCCGACATTGTCGCAATCGTCGCTGTCATTGTCGTCCGGCACGTCGATGTCGGCGATCACCGTGTTGCCGGGCCCCATGATGTGCCCGGCCGTCATCGTCACTCCGTTGGTGAGCTCCAGGTCGGTGCAGATCATGTTGGTGGCGTCGTTCAGGCTGACCTCCGCCTTCCCTCCGCCGGTGCCGCCGCTCATCGGCGACAGAGTCACCTCGTATTCGTTTCCGACCGCTTCGGTCACTTCCTCGGCGACCGTCTCGCACCCGGAAAGGGCGATCAGCGCGCAAGCTGACGCAAGCAGATGGCTAGTCTTGATAATACGCATCACAACTCTCCTTGGAAACGGATCCTCTCAGTGGGGATCGCAGCGTCAGAGCGCCTCACAAAGCGAATTCGTTCCGGAAAGTCCCTGTTCGTTCCAGACTTAAGCTGGGCCTAGCGGGCGATCTGCCGCTCCACCGAGGCGATAGCGGCGGCGATGGCCCCCTCCACGTCGAGCGCGCTCGTATCGATCTCCTCCGCCCCGGGCGCCATACGAAGGGGCGCCGAGGCCCGGTTCCAGTCCCGTTCGTCCCGCGTGCGGATGTCCTCGAGCACCTCGGCCAGCGGCAGAGGCCGCCCGAGCCGCTCCAGTTCAGCGTGGCGCCGCCGGGCGCGCACTTCGGCGCTTGCGGTGACGAACAGCTTGGCGTCGGCTTCCGGCGCAATGACAGTGCCGATGTCGCGCCCGTCCAGCACGGCCCCGCCCGCTTGAGTAGCAAAGCACCGCTGCCGCTCAATTAGTGCCGCCCGCACCCCAGGGTAAGCGGAAACCTGGGACGCGACCCCGCCGGTCCGCTCATCCTTCAGCGCGGGATCAGAGAAGTCGATGCCCTCGAGGTCACAGGCCGCCAGCGCCTGTGCGGCGTCTCCAGGATCGCCTCCGCGTCTGAGCAGGCTCAGCGCAGCGGCCCGGTAGAGCAGCCCGGTGTCCATGTGGGGTAGCCCGTAATGCCGAGCGAGCGCCCGGGCGATCGTGCCCTTGCCGCTCGCGGCCGGCCCGTCGACGGCGATGATCATCGGGTAAGCTGGAGCTGGAAAAGCGGGCGGAGCGGCATCGGCTTGGCTTTTGACAGCGGCCTACCCATGTGGCAAGGCGCCGACGATCCGGTCGCCGCCCCTTGGGCGGGGCCGCTTTTTCAATTCTGCTGGAGAATTCTCACCCATGGTGAAGGCTGAATGGGGCACGAAGCGGACCTGCCCGAAATGCGGCGTCCGATTCTACGATCTCGGCAAGGAAGATCCGGTCACCTGCATCGCCTGCGGCGTCGCCTGGGATCCCGAGCCCGTGCTCAAGTCCAAGCAGCCGCTTCCGTTCGACGCGCCCAAGAAGGAGGTCGAGGTCGAGAAGGAGGATGCGGATCTGGCCGCCGAAGATCTCATTGTTGACGAGGATGCGGAGGAGAATCCGGACGACGAGGTCGATCTCGGAGGCGACGACGATATCGGAGTTCCGGGCGCCGGCGACGCAGACGAAGAGGTCTGAGCCGACCGCTTGCTAAAGGGTGGCGCCTCTCTTAAAGGCGGCGTCCACCGGCCCGCCCCCCCAGGCGCGGGCGCTGGAGGTTCGGGGCCGTAGCTCAGCTGGGAGAGCGCTGCAATGGCATTGCAGAGGTCAGGGGTTCGATCCCCCTCGGCTCCACCATCCCTTTCACCGGAACCCTGGCCGCCGCGGGCGCTTTGGGCTGCGTGAGGATCGTAACCTTCAACGTGAACGGAGTGAACGGGCGCCTGCCCTTGCTCCTCGAATGGCTCCAGGAGACGAAGCCGGACGCTGTCTGCCTCCAGGAGCTCAAGGCGCCGGACGAGAAATTTCCTGCCGGAGCTCTCGAAAAGGCGGGTTACGGCGCCATCTGGCACGGCCAGCAGCGCTGGAACGGAGTGGCGATCCTCGGACTCAACTGCGAGCCGATCGAGACCCGGCGCGGCCTTCCCGGCGATCTGGAAGACTCCCAAAGCCGCTACCTGGAGGCAGCGGTCTGCGGAATCCTCATCGGCTGCCTCTACGCGCCCAACGGCAATCCCCAGCCAGGGCCCAAGTTCGACTATAAGCTCGCGTGGAACGAGCGCTTCATTGCCCATGCCGCCGAGCTGATCGGGCTGTCCGAGCCGGTGGTGCTCGCGGGCGATTACAACATCATCCCAACGGACGAGGACGTGTACAAGCCGGAGCGCTGGCTCGAGGACGCGCTGATGCAGCCGGAGCCGCGCGAGCAATATCGCCGCCTTCTGGCCCAGGGCTGGACCGACGCGCTCCGGCACCTTCAGCCAGACGAGCGCATCTACACCTTCTGGGACTATTGGCGGAACGCCTGGGCGAGGAATGCGGGACTGAGGATCGACCACCACCTCCTCAATCCCGCCGCCGCGGCCCGGCTCCACTCCGCGGGCGTGGACCGGGAGGCGAGGGGCCGGGAAGGCGCCAGCGACCACGCCCCCACCTGGGTGGAGCTTCGCGAAAAGGACTGAGACGTCACAAACGGGGGTGCAATCCCGGTCCCTCCGGTTTACCTTCCCTCGCGAAAGGTGGGGAGGTGAGTATCATGCCTCAGCAGGCCTTGCGGCAAAGCTCGTCCGCCGAGGAGCATGTCGAGACCTATTGGCGGGAAGGCTATGCGATCGTCCGCGACGTCTTCGCTCCCGACGAAGTGGAGCGGATCGCCGAAGCCGCCGAGCAGGTCCGGCAGGAGGGCGTCGCCCACGGCCGGAGCTTTCGCCACGGCAACCTCTTCTACAATGTGGCGCCGGGGGAGGAAGGCACCGAGCCGAACGTCAGGATGGCGCAATGGGCATCCTACCACCAGCCGGTGCTGAACGCCGTGCGGCTCGACCCGCGTCTTGCGGCGCTTCTGGAGCCGCTGATCGGCTCCGACCTCAAGCAGATCATCAACCAGATCCACTGGAAGCCGCCTGGCTCGGCGGGCGACTTCGCCTGGCACCAGGATTCCCGCTTCCGCGAACCAACCTGGGCGTACCGCAACCTCGCCACCTCCTATGTTCAGACCGGGCTCGCCCTTGACTCGCACACGCCTGAATCCGGCTGCCTGCGCTTCATCCCGCGCAGCCACATCCAGGGCACGCTCGATCTCGACTGCGCCGGCGAGGTGCTCGGCACCGCGATGAGCGACACGGCGCTCGAGCGGGCGGGCCTCAGCCCCGCGGACGCGGTCGACGTGCTGCTGGAGCCGGGCGACCTTGCTTTGTGGAGCCCCTTCCTCGTCCACGGCTCTGGCCCCAATGCTTCGAGCCATCGCCGCCGCCTCTACATCAACGGCTATGTCCGCTCCGAAGATTGCGACCGGGGCGAGTGGGCCTTCCGCGGCGGCCGCCCCATCGCCTTCGGAGCGGAGCCGGCGCTGGTCCATTACGAAGCCCTGCGGGAGCGCGGCGAGCCGCACTACGTTTGAGCGCCGCGGCGGCCAATTCGTCGGAAACGTTTACATCCTTACCGGCCGTTAACCAACGGATCGGCGGTTTTCCGCCATTGGCCCGCCTCTTGCTCCTTAGCGGACATGCTGAAGAAGGCTTTAAGACTTTTCGTCATCAAGACCCGGCTCGAAGCTTGGGCGATCATCTACGCGCTGGCCGCGGGCGCGACGACCCGCGGCTTCGTCTATCTTTCGCAATATCCCGGCTGGACGGGGTGGCTGCTCTTCGCGGCCTGCACCGGCGCGGTGTTCATGGCGGGCGCGAAGATCCTCGACGCCACTCGCGGGCCTCGCTTCCGCCGCGCCAGCCTCACCCGCCTGGTCGCTCGCGCGCGGTCGGCGTGAAGGCCCGGCTGCGGCCGGCGCGTTACTTCCCAACTTTTGGCGAATAAGCCCAAAGGGTCGCGACCGCCTGGCGGGCGCGGCGGGCGCTGATCCAGCGTTTTTGGCGGTTTTCCTGCGCTTTTCGTACTTGGCACAGCCCTTGTAATCCTAGCGGCAACCCCCGCAGCGAGCGGTGGAGCAACGGATTTCAGGGAGCAACACCATGTCGAACTTCAGCAATCTAAAGCAGACGATCGTCTCAGCCCTCGGGGCGCTCCTTCTCACCTCGACCGCCGTCGGAGCCGCAGTCGGACCGGCCCGGGCGATCGAGACCGCTCCGGCCCTCTACGCCCAGACTCAGATCGTCACCGCCCATGTCTGAGACGATCCACGTTCCGGCCGAGGCGCTGGTGCGGATACCGTCCCGTCCGGGCGGCCCAGCCAGGGCCCCGCGCCCCCCGCGTCCGCCCGAGGCGCCTCGCCCGGGGCGACCGGTCTTCTCTCTCATGGAGCTTCTGCCGATGGGTATTTTCTCCCGCACGCGTGACATCGTCGCTGCGAACTTCGCCGATCTTTTGGACAAGGCGGAGGATCCGGCGAAGATGATCCGGATGATCATCCTCGAGATGGAGGAGACGTTGGTGGAGGTTCGCGCTTCCGCGGCTCGCACCATCGCGGATCAGAAGGAGATGCGCCGTCAGATTGCGCGTCTGGACAAGCTTCAGGACAGCTGGGTCGAGAAGGCGGAGCTGGCGCTCTCCAAGGGCCGGGAGGATCTCGCCAAGGCGGCTTTGGTCGAGAAGCAGAAGGCGGCCGACATGGGCGACAGCCTCAAGGCCGAGATCGAGGTTCTGGACGATGCGCTGAGGGCGTCGGAGGCGGACATCGCCAAGCTTCAGGGCAAGCTTCGCGAGGCTCGCACGCGTCAGAACGCGATCCAGTCTCGGCTCGAGAGCGCCAACCAGCGGGCTCGGATGCGGGAGGTTTATGCCGGCCCCAAGGTGGACGAGGCGTTCAGCCGCTTCGACGTTCTGGAGCGGCATGCCGACATGGCGGAAGGCAGGGCCGACGCTCTGGCGCTTGGAGCTCCGCCCAAGACGCTCGACGAGGAGATCGCCGAGCTGAGGAACGCCGAAAAGGTCGACGCCGAGCTCGAGGCGCTCAAAGCGCGGCTCGCCGGCTCGGCTCAGGACAATCAAGACAGCGAGAGCAGCAGGAGGATCAAATGAGGAGGAAGTTTCAGCTCGACCGTCGCAACGGCAAGCTCTGGGGCGTGTGCGCAGGCATCGCCAACTACATGGGTTGGGACGCGACCTTCGTCCGCATCGGCCTGGTGCTCGTCACCTTGCTCGGCGCGTTCCCTTGGACGTTGATCGCCTATGGCGCGACTGCGTTCATCGCCAAGGACCGCAGCCGCAGGGCCGAGATCGAGGATGCGCCGCGTACCAGGATGTCCACTTACGAGCTCAACCATTCGGTCAGGGACATCGATCGCCGCATCGCGGAGGTGGAGCATTATGTGACCGGCGCCAATTCGAGCCTCGCCCGCGAGATCGAGAGCCTGCGCTGAAGCTGACCAAGGAGGAGAAGGGACATGAACGAAGCCATGACAATGGTCACGATGGCGAGCTTCGGCCTTGGCGGCCTTGGGATCGTCGCCTTTGCGGGCCTCAGGGGCTGGTCCGGCTGGCTCGACCTCAAGCGCCTGGAGCTTGGCGCGGCCGGAAAGGCGCGGGCCGAGGAATCGGGCGGGATCGGCGAGCTGATCGAGCTCGCCGACCTCAAGGAGCGGATCCGCAAGCTCGAGAATATCGCCGCCTGCGTCGACCTTTGAGGGCCGCGCTACTGCGGCGCTACGCTAGAGCTTCAGCTTCTGCGTACGCCGCGGCTCGCCGCCGGCGACCAGCCAGATGTCCCCATATTCGGTTTCCGCGATCGGAGCGGGCCGGGCTCCGCCCAACCTTTCCACAATCTCCGGCACTGTGTTGCTGTGGCCGACGACGAGCACGGTGCCCTTCTCCGCCAGCAGGCGCTGAACGAGGCCCGCCGTGTCGGTCGGGTTATATTCCTTTGCGGTGAGCCCGAGCCGAGCGGCCAGCGCCGCCGCCGTCTCGCGTGCCCGCCGCGTCGTGCTCACATAAATGGCGGTGGGTCTGTTCTTGCCGAACCAGGTGGCGAGCCGCTCCGCCTGGACCTGTCCTTCCTGGCTCAGTCCCGGATCCGTGCCTTCGCCCTTCTGGAGGTGGCGCATCACATAATAATCGGTTCCCGCAGCTTCCTGCTGGGTGGTGGCGCAGGCGGCCGCCAATGCGAGCATCATTCCCGCGGCGATGTGGAACAGCTTCATAGTTCAATCCTTTTCCGTACCGGCGGCGCCGTGGAGGGGGCCGCTTCACAAGCGCGGCGGCACCGTCTACGGGGCTGCAAGCCTCATAGGACAGGGTAGAGGATGACGACAGCCCCCGAGCGTTCGAACCGGCCGGCGCTCTCCCTCCATGTTCCAGAGCCCGGCGCCCGCCCGGGGGACGAGATCGACTTCAGCCACATCCAGATATCCGCAGCGGGCAGCGTCCGCCGCCCGGATACCGCCGCCCCCGCGAGCGAGACGCACGATCTCGTCTACTCGCTGATCCGGGTCCTCGATGAGGAGGGACGGGCGGTTGGACCCTGGGATCCGAAGCTCGATCCCGAGACCCTTCGCCGGATGCTCCGCGACATGATGATGGTCCGGGTCTATGACGACCGGATGTACCGCGCCCAGCGGCAGGGCAAGACCAGCTTCTACATGAAGTGCACGGGCGAAGAGGCGATCGCCGTCGCCGCCGCTCACGCGCTCGACAGGGACGATATCTTCTTCCCCACCTACCGGCAGCAGGGCCTGCTCGTCGCCCGCGACTATCCGCTCGTGCAGATGATGTGCCAGGTCTATTCGAACCGCGGCGACCCGCTCAAAGGCCGGCAGCTGCCGATCATGTATGCGTCGAACAGCCACGGCTTCTTCACTATCTCCGGCAATCTCGCCACGCAATTCCCCCAGGCGGTGGGCTGGGCGATGGGCTCCGCCATCGCCGGGGACAGCCGAATCGCTTCCGCCTATATCGGCGACGGCTCCACCGCGGAGGGCGACTTCCACGCCGCCTGCACCTTCGCCGGCGTTTACCGCGCTCCGGTGATCCTCAACGTCGTCAACAACCAGTGGGCGATCTCGACCTTCTCCGGGATCGCAGGCGCGGAGCTGACCACCTTCGCCGCCCGAGCCGTCGGCTACGGAATCGCCGGGCTGAGGGTCGACGGCAACGACGCGCTCGCCGTCTACGCCGCTACCCAATGGGCAGCAGATCGAGCCCGCGCCAATCTCGGGCCGACCCTGATCGAGCTCTTCACCTACCGCGTCGAGGGCCATTCCACCTCCGACGACCCTACCGTCTACCGTCCCAAGGGCGCGGGCGAGAAATGGCCGCTGGGCGATCCCATTGAGCGCCTCCGCCGCCACCTCGTCTCGCTCGGCGACTGGGACGACGGGCGACACCAGGCCCAGCTCGAGGAGCTCGATGCCCAGGTACGTTCGGCCCAGAAGGAGGCGGAAAAGCTCGGCACGCTCCAGTCCGACCCCTTCATGGAAATCCCGACGATGTTCGAAGATGTGTTCGAGGAGCTGCCCTGGCACCTTCGCGAGCAGCAGGCGCAGGCCCTCGCCGAGGCGGAGGCGAAGCGCAAATGACCGTCATGAACATGATCCAGGCGCTCAATTCGGCGCACCGCGTGATGATGGAGCGTGACCCGAAGACCGTCGTCCTCGGCGAGGACGTGGGCTATTTCGGCGGCGTCTTCCGGGTGACGGAAGGCCTGCAGAAGCAGTTCGGCAAGCAGCGCTCGTTCGACGCTCCGATCAGCGAGAACGGCATCATGGCCGTCGCCATCGGGATGGCCGCCTACGGCCTTCGTCCGATCGCGGAGATCCAGTTCGCCGACTATATCTATCCCGGCTTCGACCAGCTCGTGTCCGAAGCCGCGAAGATGCGCTACCGCTCAGCCGGCGAGTGGCATCTGCCGATGGTGGTTCGGAGCCCCTATGGCGGCGGCATCTTCGGCGGCCAGACGCACAGCCAGTCGCCCGAAGCCTTATTCGCCCACGTGGCAGGTCTCAAGACGGTGATCCCGTCCAACCCCTACGACGCCAAGGGCCTTCTGATCGCGGCGATCGAGGATAATGACCCAGTCATCTTCTTCGAGCCCAAGCGCATCTACAACGGCCCGTTCGACGGCTTTTACGAGCGGCCGGTCACCCCTTGGGCGAAGCATCCGGCCGCCGAAGTGCCGGACGGCTATTACACGGTGCCGATCGGCAAGGCGGCGGTGGTCCGGGAAGGGGAGGCAATCACCATCCTCGCCTACGGAACCATGGTCCATGTCGCGCTCGCCACCGCCGAGGCCGAAGGCGTGGACGCTGAAGTTATCGACCTTCGAACCATCGTTCCGGTCGACATCGAAACCATCGAAGCCTCGGTGAAGAAGACCGGGCGGTGCCTCATCGTCCACGAGGCGACGCGCACAGCCGGCTTCGGGGCGGAGCTCTCCGCTCTGGTCCAGGAACGTTGCTTCTATCATCTCGAGGCGCCCGTTCAGCGGGTCACCGGCTGGGACACGCCCTATCCGCATTCGATGGAATGGGTCTATTTCCCGGGCCCGGTGCGGCTCGGGCAGGCGCTCAGGAAAGCTCTGGAGGACTGACACGGCCATGGCGCGCTACGAATTCAAGCTGCCCGACATCGGCGAGGGAATCGCCGAGGCCGAGATCGTCGCCTGGCACGTCGCCGTCGGCGACAGCGTCCGCGAGGATCAGCAGCTCGCCGACATGATGACCGACAAGGCCACCGTCGAGATGGAAAGTCCGGTCGCCGGCAAGGTGCTCCAGCTCGCTGGGGAGGTCGGGGACCAGATCCCGATCGGCTCGGTGCTCGTCGTGATCGAGACAGAAGGCGAGGCCGCTGCGGCGACGCAGGAAGGCGATCATAGCGAGGAAGGCCAGCGGGCCGACACCGTCGCCTTCACCGACGGACTGGTCGAGCCGACCGCGGAGCAGGAAGAAGCGGTTCCCTCAACCGGCGAGCAACGCCAAGGCGACCGCCGCGCCGGCGAGGATCGCCGCGCCGAACCCCGCGAGGGGGACGACCGCCGCCAGGGCGACCGTCGCGCCGAATCCCCCCTCCCGCTCGCGGGAGGGGCCGGGGGAGGGGCTGTCGATGCCGGAGCGGGGTCGGAAACCACCCTTCCCGCAAGCGGGAGGGGAGTACTCGCCTCCCCAGCCGTCCGAGCCCGGGCCCGTGACCTCGGCATTGATCTTTCGCAGGTCAAATATGCAGGCGACCGCATTCGCCACTCGGACCTCGACGCCTATCTCCTCTACAACGGCGGCGGAGTCTCCCGCCCCGGCGGCCAGCGTCGCCAGGACGAGACGGTCAAGGTCGTCGGCCTTCGCCGCAAGATCGCCGAGAACATGCAGGAGGCGAAGCGCCGGATCCCGCATTTCACGCTCGTCGAGGAATATGACGTCACCGCGCTCGAGCAGACGCGCGCGATGATGAATGTGGACCGCGGCGGCAATCCGAAGCTTACCATGCTCCCCTTCCTGATCACCGCGATGGCGCGTACCCTTGCCGACTATCCGCAGCTCAACACCCGCTACGACGACGACGAGAACCTCCTCCACCGCTCCGGCGCCGTCCACATGGGTATGGCGACCCAGACCCCTAACGGGCTGATGGTCCCCGTCATCCGCAACGCCGAGCGCCTGTCTGTCTGGGACATCGCCCGCGAGATCCTCCGCCTCTCCGAAGCCGCCCGCACCGGCAAGGCGAGCCGGGAGGAGCTGTCGGGCTCCACCATCACCATCTCCAGCCTCGGCCCGATGGGCGGCATCACGTCCACGCCCGTCATCAACCGCCCCGAGGTCGCGATCGTCGCCGTCAACAAGGTGGAGGAGAAGCCGGTCGTCGTCGACAGCGAGCTCGAGATTCGCAAGCGGATGAACCTCTCTTTGTCCTGCGACCACCGCGTGGTCGACGGCTGGGACGCCGCGAACTTCATGCAGGACCTCAAGAAGCTGGTTGAAAGCCCGCTGAAGCTTCTTTCCTAGCACCCTCTCAAACGCGGAGGGGTTTGCGCCGCGCCGTTTCTCGCGCCACACTCCCTGCATGACTCTCGACCTCGGCCGCCGCCTGCTTCTGAAGGGCGCCACTCTCGGCTTCGGTGCGCTGGCGGTGCCGGGCATCGCGCAGCTTGCCGCGGTGCGCGGCTTCACCCACGGCCTGGCGAGCGGTGAGCCTCGGCAGCGCTCGGTGATGCTCTGGACGCGGTTCGTGCCACCCCGGCGCAGCAGCGGCCGGCTTGAGTGGCAGGTCTCGGAGACGCAGGACTTCCGCAGGATCGCCGCCGCCGGGCCCGCTTTCGCCGTCGAGGAGACGGACTTTTGCGTCAAGGCGGTGGCACAGGGGCTTCGGCCGGGGCGCTGGTACTTCTATCGCTTCGTCTCCCGCGGCCCTGGCCCGGCCGATTCCGACATCTTTTCGTCGGTCGGCCGTACCCGCACCCTTCCTGAAGGGCGCACGCCGCGTTTCTCGATCGGAATCTTCTCCTGCTCCAACCTCGGCTTCGGCTGGTTCAACGCCTATGCCCATGCCGCCGCGCGCCGGGACCTCGACCTCATCGTCCACCTCGGGGATTATCTCTACGAATATCCCAGCGGCACCTATCCGAGCGATCCGATGCCGGGGCGGCCGATAGAGCCGGCGGGGGAGGCGATAGCGCTCGCCGACTATCGCCTCCGCTACGCCGCCTATCGCGCCGATCCGGACCTGCAGGCGCTCCACGCGGCCTTCCCGATGGTGATGATGTGGGACGACCATGAAAGCGCCAACGACAGCTGGCAGGGCGGCGCGGAGAACCACGATCCGGACAAGGAGGGCGCCTGGAGCGCCCGCAGGGTGGCGGCGCAACGCGCCGCGCGCGAGTGGCTCCCGATCTCGCAGAATAGCTGGGAAGCCTATGACATAGGCGACCTCGCGACGCTTTTCCGACCGGAGACCCGCCTCGTCGGCCGCAGCGAGCCGCCCTCCTACGGCCAGGTGGTTGCGGGCAAGGAGAATATCGCCGCGGCGCTGGCGGCCTTCCGCGACGGCGCCTGGCGCAACCCCGAACGCACGATGTTAGGGACTGAGCAGGAGGCGTGGCTGGTGGGCGCCCTGAAGCGCTCGACCGGAGGAGGGACTCGCTGGCAGGTCCTCGCCCAGCAGACGATCATGGGATCGTTGGTGATGCCGCCCGAAGCCAAGGGCTGGATTTCGCCTGACGCCCCGGAATTCGTCCGCCGCCGAAGCGCGCTTGCGGGGGCGGCCGCCGGGCTCGGCCTGCCGCTCAACCTAGATGCATGGGACGGATATCCTGCGGCGCGCGAGCGCCTCCTCCGCACAGCTCTGGACGCGGACGCGAACCTCCTCGTGCTCGCGGGCGACAGCCACAACGGCTGGGCGTTCGACCTCGACCTCGGCGGCACGGCGGCAGGCGTTGAGCTCGCAGGACACAGCGTCACCTCCCCTGGCCTTGAGGCTTACGCGCCCAAGGTCGCGCCGGCTGATATCGCCACCGCCTTCCGCGCGCGCAACCGACAGCTGCGCTGGGCCGACGTTAGCCGCCGCGGCTATCTAACTCTGACTCTCACGCCCCGGCGCGCTACGGGCGAATGGCATTTCCTCGAGACGATCCGGACCCGGTCCACCCGCCTCGCCGGCAGCCGCCGGATGAGCGTTGAGAGAGGCTCGAACCGCTTCGCCTGACCGGCAATTCCCGCTAAGGCGCGGCCATGCTGAAGAAGACCGAAGGTCCGGACCTCGACTCGCTCCGCCTTATCGACGATCGGCTACGCTGGCTTTCCGCCTGGACGATCCACAACGCCAATCATCTGCGCCAGAGCCCGGATGGACTGAAGGTCGGCGGGCACCAGGCGAGCTGCGCGTCGATGACGGCGATCATGGCGGCGCTCTACTTCCATGCGCTTGGCCCGAACGACAAGGTCGCGGTCAAGCCGCATGCCGGGCCCGTCCTCCACGCGATCCACTATCTGCTCGGCACGCAGAGCCGCGAGCAGCTGGAGAATTTCCGCGGCTTCGGCGGAATGCAGAGCTATCCCAGTCGCACGAAGGACAAGATCCCGGTCGATTTCTCCACCGGCTCGGTGGGGCTGGGCGTGGCCATCACGGCCTTTGCAAGCCTCGTTCAGGATTATCTTGTCGCCCACGCGATGATGCCGCCCGAGGAGACGGGGCGCATGGTCGCTCTGATGGGCGATGCGGAACTCGACGAGGGCAATATCTACGAATGCCTGATCGAGGCGTACAAGCACGACATCCGCAATTGCTGGTGGATCGTCGACTACAACCGCCAGTCGCTCGACGCGACGACGGCGGAGCGGATGTTCAGCCGCTTCGACGAGATTTTCGCCAGCTGCGGCTGGCGGGTCGTCACCCTCAAATACGGCAAGGCGATGGAGGCGGCCTTCGCCGAGCCGGGCGGGGAGGCGCTGAAGCACTGGATCGACGAATGCGGGAACGCCGATTACGCGGCGCTGACTTATCTCGGCGGAGCCGCGTGGCGGGAGCGGCTGGAAAAGGAGGCGCCTGAGGCGAAGCCCGTGCTCGACGCTCGCGACGACGACGCACTCGCGGCGCTGATGACCAATCTTGCCGGTCACGACATGGAGAGCCTGGTGGAGGCGTTCGACGCCGCCCAGGACGACGTGTCGACGCTGTTCATCGCCTACACGATCAAGGGCCACGGGCTCCCCTTCGCGGGGCATAAGGACAATCATGCGGGACTGATGAACCCCGGCCAGATCGCCGCGCTTCGGGACAGGATGGGCATAGAAGAAGGGCAGGAGTGGGAGCCCTGGGTTGGCCTCGGTGGCAATTCGGCGGAGGCGGTTAAGGCGGTAGTGGAGTCCAGCCGCATCGCCCGCGCCAGGCGGGAGCGGCCCTGGAACCAGGTCGAGGTGCCGGCGGTGCCGGCGCCGGCGGGGGAGGAGCAGTCGACGCAGGCGGCGTTCGGGCGCATTCTTCTCGACCTCAGCCGGGCGGGCGGGCCGCTGGCGGACCGGATCGTCACCACCTCGCCGGATGTGACCGTCTCTACCAACCTCGGCGCTTTCGTGAACCAGCGCGGGCTCTTCCGCCGGCAGGAGCTTGCGGACGTCTTCGCGCAGGCGAAGATCCCGTCGGCGCAGAAATGGGGCGGGCACCAGGCCGGGCAGCATATCGAGCTCGGCATTGCCGAGAACAATCTGTTCCTGATGCTCGCCGCGCTCGGCCTTGCGGGCGACCTGTTCGGCACCCGCCTCTCCCCGATCGGCACCGTCTACGACCCCTTCATCGCCCGTGGCCTCGATGCCCTCAACTACGCCTGCTACCAGGATGCCCGTTTCCTGCTGGTGGCGACCCCCTCCGGCGTCACCCTCGGCCCCGAAGGCGGCGCCCACCAATCGATCAACCCGCCGCTCATCGCGCTCGGACAGCCCGGCCTTCGTCACTATGAGCCCGCCTTCGCCGACGAGCTCGCCCTCTTCATGGAAGAAGCCTTTCGTCTGATGCAGGCTCCGGACGGGGAGAGCGTCTACCTTCGCCTCACCACCCGAACCGTTCCCCAGGTCGAGCGCTTGGATGACGGCTGGAAGGCGGGCGCCCTCGCGGGCGGCTATTGGCTCCGCGAGCCGGCACCCGGAGCGGAAGCTGCCCTCGTCTATTCAGGCGCCATTGCTCCCGAGGCTCTCGCCGCCTGGGAGACCCTCAAGGAAGACGTCCCCGGCCTCGGCCTCCTCGCCATCACCTCGCCCAACTTCCTCCACCGCGGCTGGAGCGAGCGCCGCCGAGGACGGTGGGACGGGAAGGGCGCGTCGCGCAGCCACGTCGAGCAGCTGCTCGCGCCGCTTGCTCCCACCGCAGGCCTCGTCACTCTGCTCGACGGCGCGCCCGCCTCCCTCTCCTGGCTCGGCGGGGTTATGGGCCACCGCGTCAGCCCGCTCGGGATCGAGCGGTTCGGCCAGACCGGCAGCCTTCAAGATCTCTATCGCGAATACCGGCTCGACGTGGACGCGATCGTCGAGGCCGCGGCCGAGCTGTTCCTCGACTGAGGGAACATCGCCGCCGTTCCCGCGCTCTGACGGGAACGAACAGCCAAGGAGTAAGCGTCATGATTGGTAAGATTGCGGGAGCGGTCCTCGGCCGCAAGCTTGCGAGCCGCTACAACGGCGGCACCGGCCTTCTGGTCGGAGCGCTGGCTCCGGCGATTGCGCGTCGCGCCTTCGGGCCGCTCGGCCTCGCCGTCGGCGGCGCCTATGTCGCCAAGAAGCTGTGGGACCGCCGCGGCCGCGGCCGCTCCGCCGGAGCGACCGGCCGCTACTGATCCCTAGCCGCCGGTCTTGATCCTCAGCAGCCACAGCGCCGCGATCAGCGCTGCGATGCTGAGGATCGTTGCCCCGGTGATCAGTCTCAGATTCCGGATCCGCACCGTCTCGACCCGGTGCGCATGGAGTCGAGCGACGACCGAGCAGGCCCGCCGCTCGGCCGCGACGAAGATCACCCCGCCGATTACCATGAACGAGGTCGCGATCGCTTTCGGGATCCAGACCGGCTCCATCTGAGCGAACAGCGCCTGAAAACCGAGGCCCACTGCCACCGCCGCGAAGCCGGTGCGCATCCAGCCGGCGAAGGTCCGCTCGTTGGCAAGGATCGTCCGGTCCTCCGAAAGGTCCGTCCGCTGCTCGGCGAGCTTCTCCTTCTCGTCAGTCATTGGGGTCGAAGCCCGGCGGCCGCCCCTCGTCCTGGCCGGCGGGCCCGTCCCGCGGCCGTTCGGTGCGCGGCGGCGCGGGATCCTGGCGCGGCTGTTGCGGCGGCGGCGCGGCAGCGGGATCGCCGGTCGGAGGCGCGGCCGGGTCGCCCGGGTCGGTGGGCAGCGGCTCGGCGGAGACGGCAACTCCGTTCTCGCTGACGTCGACGCCGATCTCGTAGCCGGTGCCCTCGATCGGCACCGCCACCGAGGCGTTGAGGCCGGATCCGATCTCCACCGGCGCCTGGATGGGAGGCGCAAGCGCCTCCGCCGGGCGGGTGTCGATCGCCTGGGTCATGAAGTCGCGCCAGATCCGCGCCGGGAGACCGCCCCCGGCCATGGCGCCGCCGAGCGGGCTGTTATCGTCATTCCCGATCCACACGCCCACAACCAAATCCTCCGCGAAGCCGATGAACAAGGCGTCGCGACTGTCCTGGGTCGTCCCCGTCTTGCCAAAGGCGGGCACCGCGAGCGCCGCGCCGCGCCCCGTGCCCTGGTGAACGACCGCGCCGAGCATCTCCTTCAATTCGTCGAACGAGCCGTCGCCGCTGACTCCGGCCGTCTTCTGCCACATCCGCTGCCACCACGGCCCGTCCTCCTCCTCGAGGCCGCGGGGCGTGAGCGGATAGGCCCCCGCCGCGACGGCGGCGTAGGCGGAGGTGAGCTCGAGCAAGGTGACGCCCGACGTCCCAAGCGCCAGGCTTGGATGGTTGGCGAGAGGGCTCCTCACCCCAAGGTCGCGGGCGGCGCGGATCACACTCTCCCGTCCAACCCGCTCGGAAAGGCGGACGGCGGCGACATTGCTCGAAACCGCCAGCGCGTCGCGTAAGCTCAAGGTGCCGCGATAGCGGTCCTGGTAATTCTTCGGCTGCCAGTCGCCGATCCTGAGCGGCCGGTCCTCGATCGGAGTATCGGGGCTCATTCCGGAGCGGAGCGCCGCCAGCCACACGAACAATTTGAAGGCCGACCCCGGCTGCCGCCGCGCCTGGGTGGCGCGATTGAAGGGGCTCCGCGCATAATCCTTGCCGCCGACCATGGCGACGACCCGGCCGTCCTGCCGCATCGCCACGAGCGCGACCTGCGCTCCTCCCAGCGGCGCCCGCCGGACCGTCTGAAGCGCCAGCTTCTGAAGACGGCTCTCAAGGGTCGTCTGGACTTCCTGCTCCCCGTAGCCGACGTCGCCGCGGGCGCGGGCCATCGGAAGCACCCAGTCGGCGAAATAGGTGCCGGTCGGCACGTCCTTCACCCGCTCGACCTTCAGCCTGGCAGGCTTGAGCTTCCGAGCTTCGGCGTTGGTGATGAAGCCCTGGTCGATCATCTGAGCGATGACGAGGCGGCCGCGCTGCCGCGCTTCATTGTAGTTTCTAGTCGGGGCGAGGCGGGAGGGCGCCTTCACCATCCCCGCCAACATCGCGGCCTGGGCGACGTTCAGCTTCTCGGGGGGCACGCTGAAATAATGGTGCGAGGCGGCCCGTAACCCATAGACGTTGTCGCCGAGATAGACGTTGGAGAGATAGCGCTCGAGAATCTCGTCCTTCGACAGCCAGGCTTCGAGCCAGAAGGCGATCAGCACTTCCTGGAGCTTTCGCCCCATCGTCCGCTCGTTGCTCAGGAACGAGATTTTGGCGAGCTGCTGGGTGATCGTGCTCCCGCCTTCGCGCACGCCGCCCGCGCCGAGGTTGCGCCAGGCGGCCCGCGCAATGCCTCGCAGGCTGATCCCATAATGGTTCTCGAAGCGCTTATCCTCGATGGCGATGAACGCCGCCGGGATATGCTTGGGCAGCTCGGCGATCCTGACGGGCTCGCGTATGTCGGCGCCGCGCCGGGCGATCGGTTCGCCCTCCACCGAGAGCAAGGTAAGGCTCGGCGCCGCGATCGGCTGGAGCGACTTGGACAGCGGCGCGGTGATCGCCAGCCACGCCACGATCAGCATGAAGAGGGCGAGGAGGGCGAGGAGGATCCGCTTCACGCCCCAGCGCAGCGGGTTCAGCCACCCCCAGCGGGACGGCTTTGGCGGCGGTGGCTGCGCGCCTTCCTGGCCCGAGCCCGGCGGAAAGAAGGGCTCCGGTACCGGTTGCCACTGCGAAGTCTGGTCCAAGCGCATCCCCTCTGTCTATCGCGAGAACGAAGCGCCGGGAATCAGGTTGCGCCGGCTTGCGACGAGGCGCCGGAAAGTCTTTCGGGCCGGACCTGCTCCGGAGTCACCCCCAGCTCCGCAAGGCCCTCCGGCCATTCGCCTCCGGCCGCAAGTGCCTCGGCAATGGCTGCCATGGCCGGCGCCGTCTGAAGGCCGTAGCCTCCCTGTCCGACTAGCCAGAAGAAGCCGGGGGCGTCGGGCGCGAAGCCGGCGGTCGGCACTCTGTCCGAGACGAAGGAGCGTAAGCCCGCCCAGCGGTGCGAGATCCGGCTCACCGTCAAAGTCGTATATTGCTCCAGCTGATAGGCCGCGAGGGCGATGTCGTAATCCTCCGGTTGGGCGTCGCAGGGGTCGTCATCCACTTCGTCCACGGGGGAGACCAGAAGCTGCCCCGCCTCCGGCAGCATGTAGAAGTCGCTCGCGGCCGTGTGGACGAAGGGCCAGGCGGAGACGTCCATCCCGGGCGGCGGGTCGATGACGATGATCGTCCGCCGTTTCGGCTGCAGCCCGATCGGCGCAACGCCCGCCATCGTGGCAACCCGGTCCGCCCAGGCGCCGGCGGCGTTCACCAGCACCGGCGCCGTCCAGCTCTCTCCGCTTTCGCTTCGCACCTCCCAGTCGGACCCGCGCGGTTCGACGCTTGCGATGCGGCGGCCGGTCAGGATCTCGCCGCCCGCCGAGCGGACCGCGCGGGCGAAGGACTGAAGCAGTGCGTCACCGTCGAGCTTGAGCGCCTCCGGGTCCAGCACGCCCTGCACCGCCGCGCCCGGGCCGGTGCGGAGGACGGGGCAGGCCTGCGCCATCTCCTCGGCGGAGAGGATGCGCAGCTTGTCGGTGAACGGCGCCATTGCAGCGCGCAGAGTCTCCAGCGCCGGAAGCATCTCCTCCCGCGCCAGCCAGAGCGACGGCGACTCTCGGGCGAGGGCGGATTCGCAAAAGCCTTCGGGCGGATGGGTGAAGAAAGGCTGGCTCCAGGCGGTGAGCCCGCGCACCGGCGCGTTGCCGATTCCGAAATGGCTGAAGGTCACGCTCCGGCCGGAGCTGTGATAGCCGAGCGCCTCCTCGGCCTCGATCACCACCACCTTGCCGTGCCTGGCGAGGCGCGCGGCGGCGGAAAGGCCGGCAATGCCGCCGCCGATGACGAGGAAATCGCTGTTCATGCCCGCTCGTTACGCTTCTGAATCCGGCGCTCGCCTTGCCAGCTCATTAGCCGGAAGTCCCCCACAAAACGATGTTCATGAGGCGGCGGCGAAGGCGCCCCGAAGCGCTCCGATCACCAGGTCGGCGTGACTGTGGTGGAGCATGTGCCCGGCGCCTTCCACTTCCATGAGGCTCCCGTGCGGCAATTGGCGCGCCAGCGCCTTGGCCTGCCGCTCGTCCTCCACGACTCGGTCGGACGTGCCTGTCAGCACCTGGGTGCGCACGTTGATGCTGCGCATGTCGATGGTACCGGCGGGCGACATCGGCAGCATGGCGGCTGAATCCTCCCCTTCCGCGACCATCGCGCCCGCCGTTAGGATCAGTTCGTAGGGGTAGGTCTCCTTCCATTGCTCCGGAACCGCTTCGGGAGCGAACATCACCTTGTGGAGCACTTCGACCATCGGCCGGTCCAACTGCGTGAATTCGGCGAACTGCGAAAAGAGCGGCCCAAGCACGGGCGCCGAACGCGGCGCCAGCATGCCGTGCTCGATCAGGCGCGGCTCCGGAAAGGCCAAGGGAGCGATCAGCACCAGTTCCGCCACCATCGTGGAGTGCCGCTCGGCCAGCGCAAGCGTGACAAGGCCGCCGAAGCTGTGTGCTGCGAACACGGCCTTGCGGATGCCGATCTCCGCCAGCCCTTCGGCGATCTGGTCCGCCTGGTCTCGCGGTGTTCCGGCAAAGCGGGGGCGGGCGCTCAGGCCGTGGCCGGGCCGGTCGAGGATGGTGATCCGGTGTCGCTTGCGCAGCACCTCGGCGACCGGGCTTTGCAGCCAGTCGTGCCCCGTGGTCATCGCACCGTGGATGAGGACAAGGTCGGGGCCGCGGCCCGACTGAAGCGTGTGGAGCGAGCGGCCGGGGCCGAGGTCGAGGGTGCGGGGGGTCCACATGGCGGCCTCAGCGGGCCGGCGGCAGGGGTTTCCTGGCCTTGAGGTCGAAGCCGTCGCCGTCGGAGAGGACGTGAACGCGCACGTCGTGCATCGAAAGCGCGCAGTCGGCACGGGCCTCGGCGACGTTGCAATAGGTTACGTCCGTGCCGTCGACGACATAGATGCCGCCGCTGCCGATCACCCGGAACTCGTCCTCCTCGACCACCACGGCCGTGTCCTCGTCGATACCGAGGCCGAGCACGCGCGGGTTGTGGGCGACTGCGCCGAGCAGGCGGCCCATCCGGCCACGTTCGGCGAAATGCTGGTCAATGATGACGTCGCGGACCAAGCCCATTCCGGGAGCCATGTGGAGGTCGCCGATCCGGTGAGTTTCCTTGCTGGTGCCTTTGACCAGCATCGTCTCGCTCATCACCGAGGCGCCGGCCGAAGTTCCCGCGACCACTCCGCCGCGTTCATAAATGGCGCGCACCTTCGCCTCGATCCCCGTGTCGCCGATCTGGCTGGTAATCCTCAACTGGTCTCCGCCCGAGAAGAAGACGCCTGCGGCATCGTCGAGCACGCTCAGTTTCTCCCGGTCGCCCGCCCGCGACCTTTCCTCCACATAGAGCTCCACGAGCTCGCCGATGTCGAGGTCTGCGAACGCCTTTTCATATTCCTCGAAATAGCCTTCAGGGCGGTGGCTTGCGACCGTAGCAAGCACAAGCTTTCCGCCCCGCACGTGCCGCGCAACCTCGCGAAGGATCGTCCTGTCGTTCTTGGGGTGGCGGTCCTCATGCCCGCCGATGATGATGAGGCACCCGCGCTTGCGCCGTTCTTCGTCAGCCACTCTTCTCTTCGTCCTTTTTCAAAAACGCTTTGGGCGACTCCATATCGCTCGTGACATAGGCGACGGCGAAGTCGGGGCTGTTATGCGCCCAGGCGAGACGGCCCTCCTTGGTGATCCCTATCGCTCCGCCGTCGCCCCTAGCCCCTCCGACGCCCGGGAGCTTGTCGAGGCCGCGGGCGATGGCCGTATCCATCGTCTGACCGGCCTCCATCGCCGCCATTACCCGCGACGCGAGGGAGAGGCGCGCAATGCTCTCGCCGTCGCCCGAATAGGAGATCGCGCCGATGTGGTTGTCGGCATACAGGCCGGAACCAGGGATAGGGCTGTCGCCGATCCGCCCGACCTTCTGTCCGTCGATGCCGCCGGTCGAGGTGCCGGCGGCGAGATTGCCGCCCCAGTCGAGCGCCACCGCGCCCACCGTATCGTGAGTGGCGAGCTCCTTTTCCTCCTCGGCCAGCAGCTCCTCGTCCGTAGCGGTCGGCATCCCGTGCTGGAGCGCGAACGCCGTGGCGCCTTCGCCGACCAGGAGCACCTCCTTCTCGCTCAGCAGCTTGCGCGCCACTGAGATCGGGTTGCGCACCTGACGGATCGCGCCGACGGCGCCCGCCGAGAGATCGCGCCCGTCCATCAGCCCTGCGCACATCTCGACGCCGCCCGCTTGGTTCGCCGCGGAACCGCGCCCGGCGTTGAAGATCGGAAGGTCCTCCAGCACGCGGATCGCGGCCTCCACGGCATCGACCGCGCTTCCGCCGTCCCGTAGAATGGCACTTCCCGTTTCAACGGCCTCGAGGATGCCCTCGCGATTGGCGTCCTCCTCGCCCGGCTGCATCTCCTTGGCGCCGCCATGGACGATGAGGGCCCAGCGGCCCGACTTCTCGTTGAACATCTATTCGGCCGGGACGAGCGGAGCGCGGGTCGCGGAGCGGACGGCGGCGGGCTTGAAGTCGTTCACCTGCTGCCATGCCCCCTTCACGTCGGTGGGGGTCAGCACGATGAGGTCGCCCGGGCGGCCCATCGCCAGCGCCGCGGCCGTCGAGGCCTGCTCGCCCGCGATCAGGTGCATGTGCTCCGCCGAGCGGCCGGCCTCCAGCGCGCCCTTCTTCAGGAGGTTCATCACCTCGCCGCGCGGGCGGCCGCGGGTGTAGGGATCCTCGCGGAAGATGAGCTCGTCGAAGATGCCCGCGGCGATGCGGCCGAGCTCGATAATGTCCTCGTCCCTCCGGTCGCCGGCCATCGAGACGGAGCCGATCGTCCTCTTGTAGCGGTGCGAGAGGCCCTTCACGACCTTGCCCAGTGCCTCCAGGCCTGCCGCATTGTGAGCATAGTCGACGATGACGCGGAAGCCGTGCGCGTCATGGACGTTGAGGCGGCCGGGATTCTGCTCGAAGGTGGAGCGGAACTGGCTCATCGCCGAACGGATGGTAAGGATCGGAACGTCTCGCGCCAACGCCACCGCTATCGAGGCCAGGGCATTCGCGACGTTGAACTCCGCCATGCCGTGAAGCGTCGCGGGGATATCTCCGGCCTTCATGATGAACTCGCGCCGGCTGTCCTCGTAGGCGACGATGGTGCCGCCCTCCGGTCCCGGCTCGCGGACGACGGCGCGGCCGCCTTCATCGATATGCTCGCGAAGCAACGGCGACATCTCGGCCCCGCCGCACAGCGAGAACCAGATGATCCGGCCGCCGGCCCGCCGTGCCATCCTGACAGTTAAAGGATCATCGGCGTTGAGGATGGAATAGCCGCCCCTGCGGACGGTCTCGACGACGACCGATTTGACGTTCGCCAGGTCCTCCACCGTTTCGATGCCCTTCAGCCCGAGATGGTCGGCGGTAACGTTGAGGGCGACTCCGATGTCGGCCTCCTTGAACGCGAGCCCCTCGCGAAGCATCCCGCCGCGCGCCGTCTCCAGCACCGCCACCTCCACCGTCGGGTCGCGAAGGATCATTCGGGCGCTGCGCGGTCCCGTCGCGTCGCCTTCGTGGATCAGGACATCGTTGATGTAGACGCCCGTTGTGGAGGTAAGGCCGACGGTGCAGCCGGTGTAACGCATGATGTGTTTGGTCATGCGGCCGACCGTCGATTTGCCGTTCGTGCCGGTGATGGCGATGATCGGCACCCGCGTCGGGGTGCCCCGGGGGAACAGCATCTCGATGATCGGCCGGGCGACGTCGCGCGGTGCCCCTTCAGAGGGTTCGAGGTGCATTCGAAGCCCCGGCGCCGCATTGACCTCGATCACGCCGCCGCCGGTTTCGCGGATCGAGCGGCTGATGTCGGGGCAGACGAAGTCGACGCCGCACACGTCCAGCCCGACGATCATCGCCGCCCGCCGCGCGATATCGGCATTGTCCGGGTGAATCTCGTTGGTCTTGTCGACGGCCGTGCCGCCGGTCGACAGGTTCGCCGTCGCGCGAAGTTGCACCACCTCCTCGGCCTCCGGGATGCTGTCGGGGGTGAGGCCGGAGCGGGAGAGGAATTCCTCGACCAGATTGTCGATCCTGATCCTGGTCATCACGTTCTCGTGGCCGTCGCCGCGGCGTGGATCCTTGTTCACCTCCTCGACCAGCTGGCGGATAGTGGAGACGCCGTCGCCCACCACCTGCGCGGGAATGCGCTCGGCGACCGCGATGGTCTTGCCGTTCACCACGAGGATGCGGTGGTCGTTGCCCGCGAAGAATTGCTCGACGATGACGTCGCGGCGGTTCTTCGCCTGCGCGCGGGCCTCGTCGAAGCCGAACCGGAGCTGCTCTTCGCTCGTGATGGCGATGGTGACTCCGCGGCCGTGGTTTCCGTCTAGCGGCTTCGTCACCAGCGGGTAACCGAGACGCCGAGCCGCCCGCACCGCATCTTCCACGTCGCGGACGACCACGCCCCTGGGAACGGGGACGCCGCTCTCGTCGAGCAGCTTCTTAGTCATGTTCTTGTCGGAGGCGAGCTCGGTCGCCACGAAGGCGGTGCGACCGGTGATAGAGGCGCGGATGCGCTGCTGGAATCTGCCGTGGCCGAACTGGATGAGGCTCGCTTCGTCGAGCCGCATCACTGGGATGCCGCGCCGCTCAGCCTCGTCGACTAAAGCTTTGGTCGTCGGGCCAAGAGCCGTCCGGCGGACGAGCCGCTTCAGCGCGTCGAGCCGCCGCTCGAGGTCGAACTCGCCGTCGAAATCCCAGATGCGAGCGAGGCCCTTGATACCGGCAAGGTCCGGCGGGAGGAGCGAGTTGACGAGCTCCAGAGCCGCGCGCCCCGCGGCGAGCCCGACCTTCTCCTCGTTATAGGCGAACATGACGTTGTAGACGCCGGGCTTGTTCTTGACCGAGCGGGTCTTGCCGCGGGTGGCGCGGGAGCCGGCAAGCGTCTGAAGCTCCAGCGCGACATGCTCCGCGACGTGCCCGAGCCACGTGCCTTCGCGCAGGCGCTTCTCGAAGCCGCCCCGAACCTTGAGCGAGCAACCGTGCCGCCCCACGCCGGGAAGCATCTCCAGCAGGGCTTCCGTGAAGCCGGAGATGCGGTTCGTCGGCCATTCCTCCAGCCAGCCGAGATCGAGCTGGATCCGGACCATCGGCGTGTGGCTGTAATAATGGGGGCCGCGATAGACGCCGACCTCGTTGACGCTCATTTCGGCGGTTAGGTGCTGCGTCCCTGGATCGGTCTTGGTGGAGAAGAACATCTGGCTTGCCCCTGTGTCTCTTTCATTGTCTGACCCCGACGGCGCGGACACAGGCGATAACTGGTTCGGGGGCGACATGACCCGGCTTAAACCCCCGGAAACAAGCCCAAGTTCCGGAACAAGAAGCTGATCTGGATTAATTCGGGGCCGAAACGAGAGCCTGCCGTCTGGCCTCCTGACCCTGCCAAGGCTATCGCGGTGGGCAGGAGACGAAGCGATGAACGACAGGATATCGCCCCCCGAAGCCGTGGTCGCCACGGCTCATGCCGATGCCGAGGAATATGACCGGCTCTACCGCCGGTCTTTGGACGAGCCGGACTCCTTCTGGCTCGATCAGGCGCAGCGGATAGACTGGGTGCGGGCGCCGACGCGGGCAGGCGATTGGTCGTTCGACCCGGTCGACATCAAGTGGTTCGAGGACGGCGTGCTCAACCTCTGCGCCAACTGCGTGGACCGGCACCTGGAATCACGGTCCGATCAGGTCGCGATCCTTTTCGAAGGCGACGAGCCGGGGAGCGGCCGCTCCCTCACCTACGGCGAGCTCTACCGGGAGGTCGTGGCCATGGCCAACGTCCTCAAAGCGCTCGGGGCGGGGAGAGGCGACCGGGTCACTCTCTACATGCCGATGATTCCGGAAGCGGCGGTGGCGATGCTCGCCTGCGCACGTATCGGCGCCGTCCATTCCGTAGTCTTCGGCGGCTTTTCCCCGGAAGCGCTGCACGGGCGTATCGAGGATTGCGCCAGCCGCTTCGTCGTGACCGCCGATGGCGGGATGCGCGGCGGCCGCCTCGTTCCGCTCAAGGCCAATGTCGACGCGGCCCTCGCAAAGGGCGCGGACGTGGAGGCGGTGCTGGTCGTCCGCCAGCTCGGCAATGACATCACCTGGACCGAGGGTCGGGACCACTGGCTCCACGACATGGCCGCCCTGGTGCCGGATATTTGCGAGCCGGAGCCGATGAAGGCCGAGGACCCGCTCTTCATCCTCTACACGTCGGGCTCGACCGGAAAGCCCAAGGGCGTGCTCCACACCACCGGCGGCTATGCGGTATGGACCGCCACCACCTTCCACTATGTCTTTGACCACAAGCCCGGCGAGATCTTCTGGTGCACCGCCGATGTGGGTTGGGTGACGGGGCACAGCTACGTCGTCTACGGCCCGCTCGCCAACGGAGCCACCACCCTCATGTTCGAGGGGGTGCCGAACTATCCCGATTTCTCCCGCTTCTGGGAGGTGGTCGAGCGGCACCGGGTCAACATCTTCTACACCGCCCCCACCGCCATCCGGGCGCTGATGCGCGAGGGCGAGGGGCCGGTGAAGCGGCACGACCGCTCTTCGATCCGCCTGCTCGGAACGGTGGGCGAGCCGATCAACCCCGAAGCCTGGCGCTGGTATTGGGATGTGGTCGGGGAGCGGCGCTGCCCCGTGGTCGACACCTGGTGGCAGACGGAGACCGGCGGGGTCATGATCACCACGCTGCCGGGCGCCCACCCGATGAAGCCGGGTTCCGCAGGGCGCCCGTTCTTTGGCGTGGAGCCGCAGCTGGTCGGACCGGAAGGGGAGGTGCTCGTCGGGGAAGCCTCGGGCAATTTGTGCCTGATCCGGTCATGGCCCGGCCAGATGCGCACCGTCTACGGCGACCATGAGCGCTTCGTGCAGACCTATTTCTCCACCTACAAGGGCAAGTATTTCACCGGCGACGGCTGCCGCCGCGACGAGGACGGCTATTACTGGATCACGGGCCGGGTCGACGACGTGCTCAACATCTCGGGCCACCGCCTCGGCACCGCAGAGATCGAAAGCGCGCTCGTCTCCTACCCCTTGGTCGCCGAGGCCGCGGTCGTCGGCTACCCGCACGACATCAAGGGCCAAGGCATCTACTGCTACGTCACCTTGATCGCGAGCGAGGAAGGGAGCGAGGCGTTGGAGAAGGACCTCCGCCAGCACGTCCGCACGGAGATCAGCCCGATCGCTTCGCCCGACCTTATCCACTTCACCCCGGGCCTCCCCAAGACCCGCTCCGGCAAGATCATGCGGCGGATCCTTCGCAAGATCGCGGAGAACGATTTCGGCAATCTCGGCGACACCTCCACCCTCGCCGAGCCGGCGCTGGTCGACAGCCTCGTCGAAGGACGGCGGAACCGCT
The DNA here is from genome assembly GCA_036398895.1 of Allosphingosinicella sp. GTDB lineage: Bacteria > Pseudomonadota > Alphaproteobacteria > Sphingomonadales > Sphingomonadaceae > Allosphingosinicella. The sequence continues at coordinate 30,442 of DASWOC010000011.1, forward strand.
AGATCGTCTTTCCTCAGCTGCCGGAGCAAAGCGGCGGCTTCGCTGTTGGACCTTCCGCTTCACGGATATTCGCACCCATGCCTTCCGCAATCGGCCCCGACTGGCAGCAGATCGCCCTCTACGCCGCCGGGGCCGTGCTGTTGCTGTTCGTCCTGACACGGCTCCCGTTAGTCGGACGGCTCATCCGGGTTGCCCTCACGTTGGGCCTCACCCTCTTCTGCGCCTTCCTTCTCCTGCAGATGGCGCCCTACCAGCCCTTCCTCTCGGGCTTGGCCGCGCGCGCGGGGCTCGACCGGCAGGAGGTGACCGGCAGGGAAGTGCGGATCCGGATGGCGCCGGACGGGCACTTCTGGGCCGACGTGTCGCTCGGCAAGGCGAAGCGGCGCATGCTCATCGACAGCGGCGCCACCATGACAGCCTTGTCGCAGCGGACGGCCGCCGCGGCCGGAATCGAAGACGCCGCCGCCCTGGTTCCGGTCGTGCTCAGGACGGCAAACGGCCTCACCCAGGCGCGTCCCGCCACTCTGAAGCGGCTGCGCGTCGGCAATATCCTCGCTTCGGACCTGAAGGTCGTGATCTCCCCGGCGCTCGGCGACCTCGACGTGCTCGGGATGAACTTCCTCTCACGCTTGCGCGCGTGGCGTGTCGAAGGCCGCACCCTTATCCTCGTCCCACATCACCCTCAGCCCGAGGCCCGCCCCAGCCCTTCGTAGCGCCCGCCGAACATGAGCCCCGCAAGCTCGTCCGCCGCGCCCGACCAGCGCCCCTTGCTGGCCTTCACCAGCTGAGCGCCATTGTTCTTCGAAACCCGCACCGTCAGCGGCCCCGCCGCCTCTTCCGGGTCGACCGCCCCCGCCGCGATCCGAGCCTGTCCCCACGCCTTCGCCCGCGCCCAGTCACGCGCAAAGCCCGGGTCCCTATCCCTCCAATCGTAAGCGGTGCCCTTGTCGACCCCCGCCAGCTCCGCCGCCAGCCGAGCATTCCCCGTCCGTGCCAACGCGCGCAGGAACGCCCGGCGCCAGCCCTCGGCCGCCCGTCTACCCATCCTTGCCTCCAAAGAAAAAGCCGGCCGCGGAAAACCGCGCCGGCTATGGGACTCGCATTTTCGCGAGCCTGGAGGAATGTGCCAGATCAGCGTGACGATGTCAAGCGATTATCACCAGGAAGGTTCATACAGGCTGGAAGCGTTCCCGATCTAACGGTGCTTGCCGAGCGTCGATTGGCTGCTACTCCTCTTCAAAGGGCGAAATCGATCGGATCAACTGTGGCGAAGGGCGTGTTCATCCATAAGGCGGACTCGATCTACGAGGATCAGCCTGAGGCCCAGTATCAGTTCCCGGCCATGTATCTGGACCGGGCGTCGCAGCTCGTCGGCGACTGGATCATCTATTACGAGCCGGTGAAGGTCCGCAGCAGCAAGGGCTATTATGCGATCGCCCGCGTGGAGCGGATCGTGCGGGATCCTACCAAGCCGGGCATGTACCTCGCGCTCATCGAGCCGGGCAGCTACCTCAGCTTCGAGCGGCCGGTTCCCTTCAACTCGCCCGAAGGGCGGCCAGAGAGAGGCGTCGTGAACCCGCAATGGGCGGTCCGGACGATCTCCCTCGAGGATTTCAACCGCATCCTCGAGCTCGGCATTCCGGATGAAGACCCGATCCTGCCGCGCTCCAACCTGCCGGCACACAGCCGCCTCCGCGAAGAGCCGGCGCCGTTCGTGTTCGAGACGGAACGGGAGCGCGTCGAAATCCTCACCTCCCGCCCCGTCCGCGACCGCGTCTTCCGCAAGATCGTCCTCGACGCCTATGACTGCCGCTGCGCGATCACCGGCCTCAAGTTCATCAACGGCGGCGGCCGCGCCGAGGTGCAGGCCGCCCACATCAAGCCGGTCGAGGCCAACGGTCCCGATATCATCACCAACGGCATCGCCTTATCGGGCACCGCCCACTGGATGTTCGACCGCGGTCTGATCAGCCTCTCCGACGATCTGGAGGTGCTGGTGTCACGGCAGGTGAACGACATAGAGAGCGTGTGGAGCCTCCTGAACAAGGCGAGGCGCGCGGCGGTGCCGAGTACCCCTGCCCACCGGCCGCATCCGAACTACTTGGCTTGGCATCGCCAGTCGTGCTTCAAGCAGTGACGCGATAAGCGCTGACGACGGAGCGTGAACGAATGCAGCCTTCATACAGCTCGATTGGGCAAATATTTAGCGCGCAGACACGCTACGTAGTACCATTATTCCAGCGTCCTTATGTCTGGACGAAGGAAGATCAGTGGCTTCCTCTATTTGAGGACATTCGTGAATTGGCGGATCGCGTCCTCGATCCTCCGCCTCATAAGCCGGTCGCCGGTCACTTTCTCGGAACAGCGGTCTTAGAGCAGGTAATGGTGCCGGCGGTCGAGATGGCTCAACGTCGGATCATCGATGGCCAGCAGCGCCTCACCACCCTGCAGATTGTTCTGAAGGCTGCAGTCGAGGCTCTGCGGGGGTGCAGCCTCGAACAGGACGAGCATGACAGGGTCTCCGTCATGCAGGCTCTCGGCCGCCTTGAACTGCTCTGCTCGAACCAATTCGCCTCGAGCGACGAGGCGAGGTTCAAAGTCTGGCCCACGAATGATGATCGGGATCAGTTCCGCGCGGTCCTCGAGTGGACGGCGGGAACCCCCGTGCCGACCGATACCAGAATGGGAGAGGCATTCGGTTTTTTCCGCTCGATGCTACTCGAATGGCTCACCCGCGACCGAACGGGCGAGCGCGCGCTCGCCCTCTCGGCGGCGATGAGCGACCATCTCCGCATGATCGTTCTCGACCTTGATCAGTTTGACGAGCCGCAGGCGATTTTCGAGACTCTGAACGCCCACGGCACTCCGTTGCTTCCAGCCGACCTCATCAAGAACTGGCTCCTCTGGGAGGCGGGCAAACAGTCAGTCGACGCCGCACATCTCTATACCGTTCATTGGTCAGAGTTCGACAGAGACACGGATTATTGGCGAAAGGTGGTCGGCACCGGCCACGCGGCGCGCCCACGCATCGACACCTTCCTTCAGAATTGGCTTACGCTTGAGACACTCGAGATTGTGTCGCCTAAACATCTCTACGATCGGTTCCTCGCGTTTGCGGATCGGCGGAAGGCGTCTGCCCTGGATCAAAAGCTGGATCTGCCAGCGTTTATGGGCGCGTTGAAGGCAGATGCGCTGCGCTACCGTCAAATAGACGAAGGCAGTCTGAACGGAGAGGTCGGCGAACGGGTTCGGCGCCTAAATCGCTTAGACTACGTCGTCTTTCGCCCGGTGCTGATCGGCCTGCTCCGACACCGGCATAATGAGGAGCTGCTTGTACGGGGCACCGCCGCCCTGGAAAGCTACCTGGTTCGGCGGATGGTGTGCGGGGAGGAGACTCGTGGCTACGGCAAGGTCGCTCTCGATCTCGTGGCGGCACTCCAAACAAACACGGACGAGGCCCGCTATGAGGCAATGTTGGATGTCCTGACCGCCAGTGGATGGCCCGACGACGAACGCTTCCTCCATTTCTGGAGCAGGAGCCGGTTCTACGGCTGGTTCAGGAGGGCGCGCGTTCTAACGCTGCTCCAGGCTATCGAGCTCGCCTTGCAGAAAACAGCTCACAAGTCCGAGAAGCTCTCCGTCCATGTCGATGATCTGACGATCGAGCACATTATGCCGCAGTCCTGGCAGACCAACTGGCCGTTGCCGGTGGGTTCGGACCCGCTTTCTCGCGATGCCGCCGTTCAGAACATCGGGAATCTCACCCTTGTGAATGACCGCCTGAACCCGGCGCTGTCCAACGCGGCGTGGCTTGGCGGCGTCAACTCGAAGAGGCACCAGCTCGAGGAGCACAGCAAGCTGGAACTGAACAGAAGGCTTCTCGCCCAAGCCGGCAATGCGTGGACGGAGCTGGAGATCGAAAAGCGAGCGCGCCTGCTGTTTGAGACCGCGCGGGAAGTCTGGCCGTCAGCCGAAAGCGTCGCGGCGGCAGCTCATCGCCTCGCCTGAAGCCTTCCGTCCGAGCCGCTGCTCCGTTTCTACACCGACACTGGCACGTCGGGCGCTTCCCGGCTCGAAAGGCCGAGCTTGCTCGCGCCGTTGCCAGGAAGCTCGGCACGTACGCGACGAAGCCGGCGCCCTCCTCCTGGCCGAGAGGAGCTCGATCACCTAGTTCTAGGCGCTAACCATACCGCTCATGACGATCATCCCGCGCGAGACAACCCGGAACGAAGATCTGCGGGAGCCGGCGGGCAGGGTCGGCCAAATTCGGCGTGTCAAAAGACGCAGAAAATCAAATGGAGAATGCCCGCGAGATGCGGGATCGTGTGAGCGCCGTCTATCCGGCCTAGTTGGGTGCTGGACGTTCCCTTATAGATTTTACCCCCGCTATAGCTGGCAAGGACGGTGCTGGATGTACCGGAATACACTTTTCCGTTTTCGATCCGGGCGAGCTGCGTGCTCGAGGTGCCGCGGAACACCTTCGCGCCCTCCACCTTCAGGATTTGCGTCGAGGAGGTACCCTTGAAGACCTTTCCAACATCGAAGCTCGCTAGCTGCGTCGAACTTGTTCCCTCATAGAGGCGGTCGGCTTTAAGGGTGCCGAGCACGGTGCTGCTGGTACCCCGATAAATGGTTGTGCTCACATGTAACTCCCGAAAAATTCCCTAGTCCGCTGTGGCGCAGATTTCTGTCGCTTGGTCGAAGGAACTTCGCCGCGTGCTCCGGTGTGGACACCTTAGATTACTCCCCGTGGTACTTACCTCAGCTGACATTGAGAAGACGGCACAAGAAAAGGGCCGCCCCGCGGGACGGCCCTTCCTGTCTCTAAACCGGCTCCAAGTACCACTTGGAGACGAGTGGCTCAGCCCAGCAATTCCTGTTCGAGCTTCTTCGCCATCTCTTCGATATTCTCCGGCGGCCAGCCGGGGATATCCATCCCAAGCCGAAGACCCATGGAGGAAAGGACCTCCTTGATCTCGTTGAGGCTCTTGCGGCCGAAGTTCGGCGTTCGGAGCATCTCGGCTTCGGTCTTCTGGACGAGGTCGCCGATGTAGATGATGTTGTCGTTCTTCAGGCAGTTGGCGCTGCGCACCGACAGTTCGAGCTCGTCCACCTTCTTGAGGAGGTAGCGGTTGAGCTGGTTGGCGTCGGCTTCCGCGTCCGCGGCGCTGCTCATTCCGCCGCCATGGTGCGACGGGGCGTGGCTCACCATCGAATCGTCGAAGTGGACGAACAGCTGGAGCTGGTCCTGGAGGATGCGCGCCGCATAGGCGACCGCGTCGTCCGGGGTGAGCGTTCCGTCCGTCTCGACCGTGAGGGTGAGCTTGTCATAGTCGAGCTCCTGCCCGACGCGGGTGTTCTCGACCTTGTAGCTGACCTGGCGGACCGGGCTGTAGAGCGCGTCGACCGGGATGAGGCCGATCGGAGCGTCGGCCGGACGGTTGGCGGCGGCGGGGACATATCCTTTCCCCACTTCGGCCGTCAGCTCCATGTTGAGAGTCGCGCCTTCGTCGAGGTGGCACAGGACCAGGCTCGGGTTCATCACCTCGATGTCGCCGGTGGTGGCGATCTGGCCGGCGGTGACTTCGCCGGGGCCGGTGGCGCTGAGGGCGAGGCGGCGCGGGGCGTCGCCTTCCATCCGAAGCGCGATCTGCTTCACGTTGAGGACGAGGTCGGTCATGTCCTCGCGGACGCCCGCGAGGCTCGAGAACTCGTGCAGAACGCCTTCAACCCGGATCGAGGTGACGGCGGCGCCCTGGAGCGAGGAGAGGAGGACCCGGCGAAGCGAGTTGCCGAGCGTCAGGCCGAAGCCGCGCTCCAGCGGCTCGGCGACGAAGGTGGCGCGGCGGCGGCTGTCGCCTCCGGCGGCCTTCTTCTCCAGAGCATTGGGCTTCTTCATTTCCTGCCAGTTCTTTGCGTTGACGGCCATTTGTTACCTCTGGCTTTGGGGAGACGCGTCCGCCTCCCGATTTTTAACTTCGAAACCATCGATGATGGTTTCGACAATCTAGAATCGGCATCCCGCAAAGGCGGGATGACGAACTCTTACACGCGGCGGCGCTTGGACGGGCGCACGCCGTTGTGCGGGATCGGGGTCACGTCGCGGATGGACGTGATCTGGAAGCCGACCGACTGGAGGGCGCGGAGCGCGCTCTCGCGGCCGGAGCCCGGGCCCTTCACCTCGACCTCGAGCGTGCGGACGCCATGCTCGGCGGCCTTCTTGCCCGCATCCTCGGCGGCGACCTGGGCCGCGTAGGGGGTCGATTTCCTCGAGCCCTTGAAGCCCATCATCCCGGCCGAGCTCCACGCGATGGCGTTGCCCTGGGCGTCGGTGATGGTGATCATCGTGTTGTTGAAGCTGGCGTTGACGTGCGCAACCCCGGCGGTGATGTTCTTGCGTTCGCGCCTGCGGAGGCGCTGCGGTGCCTGTGCCATGTCGTCCGGTCCTTACTTCTTCTTGCCGGCGATCGGCTTGGCCTTGCCCTTGCGGGTGCGGGCGTTGGTGTGGGTGCGCTGGCCGCGGACGGGCAGGCCCTTGCGGTGGCGAAGGCCCCGGTACGAAGCGAGGTCCATCAGGCGCTTGATGTTCATCGCCGTCTCGCGGCGAAGGTCGCCCTCGACCTGATGCTCCGCGTCGATCGTCTCGCGGATCTGAAGCACTTCCTGGTCGGTCAGGTCCTGGACCCGCCGCTCGCTGGCGATTCCGAGCTTGTCGGCGATCTGCTTCGCCTTCGTCCGCCCGATTCCGTGAATGTAGGTAAGGGCGATCTCCACCCGCTTGTTGGAGGGGATGTTCACCCCCGCGATACGCGCCATAATTTCCTCCTGCTCCACAGGGCGGGATGGCTGCCGCCCTATCTCAGCGCTTCGGTTGGTCCCGACATAGGCAAAGCCGGCAAGCGCACGAATGCGCCGCCGGATGACCGGTTATCGGGATGAGGCGCAGATAGGATCAGCCGGCGGACCTGTCAACGGCTTAGCGTAGGTCAGAATACCGTGCGTCCGCTTCTATTTGGCGGCGAAGCCCCAGACCTCGCGTAGCCGCGGGTCGCGGCCGCAGCGGCTTCGGTAGAAGCGGTATTTGATCGAGTTCTTCTTATAATAATCCTGGTGATAGCCCTCGGCGGGCCAGAAGCGGCCGGTGGGGAGGATGGCCGTCGCGACCCGCCTGCCCAGCTGCTTGGAAACCCGCGCCTTCTCCGCCTCGGCGATCCGCCTTTCCTCCGGAGACCGAACGAAGATCGCGGTGCGGTAGCTCTCGCCCCGGTCGCAGAATTGGCCGCCAGCGTCCGTCGGATCGATCGTTCGGAAATAGTGGCGAACGAGGGCAGGGTAGCTGACCCGAGCGGGGTCGTAGACGACGCGCACCGCTTCGTAATGGCCGGTTCCGCCGGCGGTGACGCTCTCGTAGGTCGGACGCTCGGTACGGCCTCCCGCATAGCCGGAGACGGCCCCCGCAACTCCGGGCACCTTCTCGAAATCGGCCTCCGTGCACCAGAAGCATCCGCCGGCCACAACAAGGACGGCCTGGGTCCGCTTGCCTTGCGCTGGGGCCTGCGCCGGCGAGGATTCGGAGCAGGCGGCGAGGGCGAGCGGCAGGAGCCAAAGGAAAAATCGGTACATGGGAAGGGCTTGCGCCTCTATAGGTGCCGGGTCAACGCCGAGGCTGGCTTGAACGGCCTCCGGAGCTAAGGAGCACGGATGGTCTTCCGCTTCCTCCGCTCTCCCGTCGCCACTTTCAATAGATTGGTGCCGAAGGACAGAGGGTCGAGGCTCGCGGTCGCGGGAGAACGCTTCGGCCCGGACGATCGCCGGCAGCTCGACGTCTATATGCCGCGCCGCGAGGCTTCGGAGCCGTGGCCGGTGATGATCTTCTTCTACGGCGGGTCCTGGGCTTCCGGCTCCCGGCGCGACTACGGCTTTGCCGGGAGAGCGCTTGCCGCGCAGGGCTTCGTGACGCTCGTGCCCGACTACCGGCTGGTGCCGGAGACGCGATTCCCGGGCTTCGTTGACGACGGAGCGGCGGCCTTCCGCTGGGCGCGCGCTCATGCGGTAAGCTTCGGCGGAGATCCGGAGCGAATGGTCCTGATCGGCCATTCCGCCGGAGCCTATATCGCGGCGATGTTGGCGCTCGACCCGCAGTGGCTGGGGGAGGAGAGGGGGGCGGTGCGGGGGCTGGTCGGCCTTGCAGGGCCCTACGACTTCCTGCCGCTTTCCGGACCGGCGACCCGAGCCGCCTTCGGTGAGGCCGGGGACTTGGCCGCAACCCAGCCGGTCAACTTCGCGCGCAGCGGCTCGCCGCCCGCGTTGCTCCTCCACGGCAGCTCCGACCGCACCGTGCTTCCGCGCAACAGCCGCGAGCTCGCCCAGCGGCTCGCGGCCGCCGGATGCGAGGCGGAGGCAAGAATCTATTCCGGCCGCAACCATGTCGATCTGGTGACGACGCTGGCGCTTCCTCTACGGAGGCGCGCGCCGGTGCTCGCCGACGCCGCCGCTTTCGCGCGGCGGGTCTGCTCGGTTTAATCAAGCGTCAGGAGATAACGCTGCCTTAGCGTGTCGATGGGGGAGAGCGTCCCTCCCTCCTCATAATGCCAAAAGGCCCAGCCGTTGCAGGCCGGCGCGCCCTGAACGCTCGCCCCCATCTTGTGAATGGAGGCCTGGCTGCCGTCGAGCTCAAGCGAGCCGTCCGCGCAGACGCGCGCGCTCCAGCGGCGCTTGGAGTCGCTCAGCAGAGTGCCGGGCTGCAGCCAGCCCGTCTCGACCAGAGTGCCGAACGGCACTTTCGGCTGCCCGCGCTTTGAAGCCATGGTCTTCATCGCGCTCTCGTCCAGCTCGAGGGTGGAGGCGATCCGCTCCCGCGCGACCCTCACGTAGCGCTTCTCCCGCTCGATCCCGATCCAGCGGCGGCCGAGCCGCCGAGCGACGGCGCCGGTCGTACCGGTCCCGAAGAAGGGGTCGAGCACCACATCCCCTGGGTTCGTGCAGGCGAGGAGGACCCGGTACAGCAAAGCCTCCGGCTTCTGAGTGGGATGGGCCTTGGCACCGCCTTCCTTCACCCGCTCGCCGCCTGAGCAGATCGGAAGCAGCCAGTCCGACCGCATCTGAAGCTCGTCGTTCAGCGCCTTCATCGCCGGGTAGTTGAAGGTGTAGCGGCTGTCCTCGCTCCGGCTCGCCCAGATCAGGGTCTCGTGGGCATTGGTGAAGCGGGTGCCGCGGAAGTTCGGCATCGGGTTGGACTTGCGCCAAATGATGTCGTTGAGGATCCAGTAGCCTGCGTCCTGAAGCGCCGCGCCTACCCGGTAAATATTGTGGTAGCTGCCGATCACCCAGAGCGTGCCGTTTGGCTTCAGGATTCGCTTCGCTTCCTTCAGCCAGGCGCGGGTGAATTCGTCATAGGCGGCGAAGGTGTCGAACTTGTCCCAATCGTCGTCGCAAGCATCGACCCGGCCGCCCTCCGGCCTGAAAAGCTCCCCGCCGAGCTGGAGGTTGTAGGGCGGGTCGGCGAAGACCATGTCTACGGAGCCGGCGGGAAGGCGGGACATCGCCGCCACGCAATCCTCTTCAAGGATGGAATCGAGCGGCAGATCCGCGGGCGGAGCCTCGCTCCTCGCCCGGCGCTGCGCGGGCCCCACGCGTGTTAGTGCAGTCATCGATTACCGCCCCCGGTTCAAACGTGCGGGGAGCCTCTGTCAGGCGGACTCCTCGGTCAAGAACAAGCCTTTGGGGGGGGGACCTTGAGAAAGCAGTTAATGTGCCGCGAACGAAACGAGTCTCCGCTACTAATGGAGTCCGGCAGGCGCGGGCGGACTCAACATGCAGTGGTGTGGCTGAAAGGACTCAGCCTAGAAATGAAAGCTCGGCTAGACGTCCATCAGCTGCTGGGAGCCTACCATCGCAACGCCATCGGGCACTCCGAGATACTGGCGAACGGGGGCGAAGGTTCGGCGGTGGAGGGGCGTCGGCCCGAGCGCCTCCAGCCCGCGCAGATGCTCGGGCGTGCCATAGCCCTTGTTGGTTTCCCAGCCGTAGCCCGGATGCTCCTTCGCATAGTCGGCCATAATCCGGTCGCGCGTCACCTTGGCGACGATCGAAGCGGCGGCGATCGAGCGGCACTTGGCGTCCCCATCGATGATGGCGACCGACGGCCGCTCCCATTTAGGGCAGCGATTGCCGTCGACGAGGATCATCGCCGGGTCCTCACCCAAGGCGTCCACCGCGCGGCTCATCGCCAGCATGCGCGCCCAATAGATGTTGATCCGGTCGATCTCCTCGACGCTCGCAATGCCGACGCCGACACGCGCCACCTTGTACAGCTTGGCGCAGATCGACTCCCGCGCCTTCGCCGGAAGCACTTTCGAATCGTCGATCCCGCGGGGAAATCTCTCCCGATCGAGGATCACCGCGGCGGCGACCACGGGTCCGGCGAGCGGCGCGCAGCCGGCTTCGTCCACGCCCGCGAGGGGACTGGGGTGGATCTTTTCCAGCTTGAAGCAGGGGCGGGCCATCTGGGCGCCAGATTAGAAAGGCTTAGCCGCCGCGCCTAGCCGGTGCGGGCGATTAGTTGTGGATTAGTCGACGCGCCACGGCGGGAAACGCCGCGCCTCGCCGGGATCGTAGAGGCAGATGCGGTTGCCGTGCGGGTCCCGCGTCTCCGCCACCCGCCAGAGATAGGATCGATCCTCTGGTAGAACGTCGAACGTCATTCCCGCCGCCTGAAGCCTCGCCACCTCCGCATCGACGTCCGCGCACTGGAAGAAGATTTCGGCACTCGATGTTGGAGCGTCGGAGACCTCGATCGAGAGCGTCGCGCCCCCGGGAACTTCGAAGCGTGCATAGCGGGGCGGGGCGGCGACGATCTGGCGGCAGCCAAGCAGGCGGTAAAAAGCGACGCTCGCCTCGTACTCGGTTGCGGGTAGGGTGATCTGGTTGAGCGTCGGCCCTCCGTCGGCAAGGTCGAGTCGTACCTTGTGGTGTCCCATCGGCCCGTGACCCTGGCCGAGACCCGGCGCATTGAGCAGCGCCAGCCGCACGAACATCCGCGCCTGCGCCACCGCCCGGTCCAGACCAACGCCGGCGGCAAGACCGGTCGCCACGGCGCTTGCAAGGGCGCAGCCGGTCCCGTGTGTGTTAGCGGATTCGATCCGCGGCGAATCCCATCGGATGACCGCGCCATCCGGCCTCGCCAGAAGGTCGCTCACCTCCTCGCCCGCAAGATGGCCACCCTTCGCCAGCACGGCAGCGCGGGTCCGTGCCGCGAGCGCCCGCGCCGCCTTCTCGAGCGAAGCGAGGCTGTCCACTTCCAGCCCCGTCAGGGCAGCCAGTTCCGGGGCGTTGGGCGTGACGAGGGTGGAGACCTTCATCAGTCGATCGAATGCCGCGATCGTCACCTCGTTCGCCAGGATGGAGCCGCTCGTCGCCACCATCACCGGATCGAACACCACCGGCAGGCCCAGTCCCTCCAATCGCCCTGCGACTGAATCCACCGTCTCCGGAGAGCCGATCATGCCGATCTTGACGACGTCGGCTCCGAGATCGCCGAGCACCGCATCCATCTGTTCGAGCACGAATTGCGCGGGAACGGGCATAGCGCCGGTTACTCCGAGCGTGTTCTGCGCGGTGAGCGCCGTGATTGCCGTCATCGCGAAGCCGCCGAGCATCGTCACGGTCTTGATGTCGGCCTGGATGCCGGCGCCGCCGCCTGAATCCGAACCTGCGATGATGAGGATGCGGGGTGTCAACGAGGGACTTTCCGCTCTTGCGAGGCTGGGAAGCGCTCGAGCAGCCGCTCGGGCCGCACCGGGCGCCGTTCGAAATTGCCGCCGCAATTGGGGCAAATGCCTCCGAGCGGCCCGTCCACGCAATCCGCGCAGAAGGTGCATTCGAAGGTGCAGATGCGCGCGTCCGGGCTGTTCGGCGGAAGGTCGCGGCCGCAGCGCTCGCAGTCCGGCCTCAGATCCAGCATCAGGCGGCCTTTACCGCCTCGCAGATGCTGTCGACGACTTCCTCGACCAAAGCCTCGTCCTCGCCCTCCGCCATCACCCGGATCAGCGGCTCGGTGCCGGACTTTCGGATGACGAGGCGGCCGGTGCCCTTCAGCCGCTCCTCGGCCGCGGCGATGGCCGCCTTGACGCCGTCCGTCTCCAGGGGCGTGCCGCCGCCGAAGCGGACGTTCTTGAGCAATTGGGGCAGGGGGTCGAACTGGTGGAGGAGCTCGCTGGCCGCGCGGCCGCTCTCCACCAGGCAGGCGAGCACCTGAAGCGCCGCGATGAGCCCGTCTCCGGTCGTCGAGTAGTCCGTGAGGATGATGTGCCCCGACTGCTCGCCGCCGACGTTGAGGCCGCGCTCGCGCATCGCTTCGAGAACGTAGCGGTCGCCGACGGCCGTCCTCACCAGCTCAAGGCCGTTCGAGTTGAGGAAGCGTTCGAGGCCGAGGTTCGACATGATCGTCGCGACGAGGCCGTCGCCTTCGAGCAGGCCGCGGCGAGCCCAGCTCATCGCGATCACCGCCATCAGCTGGTCGCCGTCGACGATCCGGCCGGCCTCGTCCACGATGATCAGTCGGTCGGCGTCGCCGTCGAGCGCGATCCCGATATGGGCCTGCTCCTCGATCACGCGGGCCTGGAGCGCGGCCGGGGAGGTCGATCCGCAGCCGTCGTTGATGTTGATGCCGTTGGGGGTGACGCCCATCGCAATCACGTCGGCGCCGAGCTCCCACAGGGCCGACGGCGCGACCTGATAGGCGGCGCCGTTCGCGCAATCCACGACGATCTTGAGCCCGTCGAGCCGAAGCTCCTCCGGGAAGGTCGATTTGGCGAAGTGGATGTAGCGTCCGCGCGCGTCCTCGATCTTCTTGGAGCGGCCGATCAGCGAGGCCTCGACCAGCTTAGGCTCCGTCTCCAGCTGCCGCTCGATCGCCGCCTCATCCTTGTCGGAGAGCTTGAACCCGTCGGGGCCGAACAGCTTAATGCCGTTGTCCTCATAGGGGTTGTGACTCGCCGAGATCATGACGCCCATATCGGCGCGCATCGAGCGGGTGAGCATCGCCACCGCCGGGGTCGGGACCGGCCCAACCATTACGACGTCCATTCCGACGCTGGTGAAGCCGGAGATGAGCGCGGTCTCCATCATATAGCCGGAGAGACGGGTGTCCTTGCCGATTACGACTCGGTGGCGGTGGTCGCCGCGAAGGAAATGGGCGCCCGCCGCCTGGCCGACGCGCTGGGCCATGGCTGCGGTCATCGGATGCTGGTTGGTGCGGCCTCTGATGCCGTCCGTGCCGAAGAATTTACGCGTCATTCTACAATCCTGATCCTCTTTCCGGCGGCTGATAGCGCGGCGGCGGGCGCTTGTCCTCCCCCGGGGCATTCGCCCTCCCTTCCACGGACGGAACGAGCCCGCTACACCCCTTCTCATGTCTCAAGCCACGCGCATCCTCGCCGCCCTCGCCGCCGGGCTCCTGCTCGGCATCCTTACCTCCGGCGCCGCTTGGGCGCCGCGAGCGGCCGACCTCGTCGAGCCGATCGGCCAGATCTGGCTTCGCGGGCTCCAGATGACCATCGTTCCGCTGGTGGTGGCGTTGCTCGTCACAGGGATCGCGGAAGGCGCGGCGGCGGCGAGGGGAAGCCGGCTTGCCGGACGCTCCTTCCTGCTGATGGTCGTGATCCTCTGGCTCTCCGCGATCTTCGCCGGCCTGTTCGTGCCGCTGCTGCTGAACCTGTTCCCGATGGGCGCGGAGGCGGCGGGAGCGCTCCGCTCCGCGCTCACGACAGCGAGCCCGGTGGAGACGGTGCCGAGCTTCGGCGATTTCCTGCGCTCCATCGTGCCGTCGAACCCCGTCACGGCGGCGGCCTCTGACCAGATACTTCCGCTCGTTGTCTTCTCGACGGTGTTCGCCTTCGCCCTGACGCGCATCCCAACTGACGGGCGGGACCGGGTCGTCGGCCTGTTCCGAGCGGTGGCCGAAGCGATGATCGTGATCGTGAACTGGGTCCTCTGGCTGGGCCCGATCGGGGTGTTCGCCCTCGCTTATGTCGTCGGGGTGCGGGCGGGCGACGAGGCGTTCGCGGCCCTGCTTCACTATATCGCGATCGTCTCCTCTGTCGGGATCGTTATCCTGGCGCTTGCCTACCCGCTGGCGACCATCGGCGGGCGCGTGTCGCTCGGCCGCTTCGCCAAGGCCGTGGCACCCGCCCAGGCGGTTGGTTTCAGCACCCAATCCTCGCTCGCCAGCCTTCCCGCCATGCTCAAATCCTCCGAGCGGCTCGGAGTGCCGGTCGCCGCCTCGGGAGTCACGCTCCCGCTTGCGGTGGCACTGTTCCGGGCGACGGGACCGGGCATGAACCTGGCCGTCGTCATGTACATCGCCCACTGGTACGGGATGGACCTCAGCCCGGCGCAGATCGCGATGGGCGTCGTCGTGGCCGCGATCACCACGTTCAGCGCCATCAGCCTGCCCGGCCAGGTGAGCTTCGTCACCAACACCGCGCCCATCGCCCTCGCCATGGGCGTTCCGCTGGAGCCGCTCGCTTTGCTGATCGCGGTGGAGACGGTCCCCGATCTCTTCCGCACCGTCGGCAACGTGACGATGGACGTCGCGGTCACCGCCACCGTCGCGCGCCGAAGCGGCTTCGACGAGAGCGATGCGGGCGAAGAGGACAGGCTGCTCGAGGCCGACGCCTGATGGCGCGGGGGCCCACCGTTCCGCCGCCTCAGCCGGGGAGCCTCAAGACGGCGCTCGAGCGCAATATCGCGGCCCTTGAGCGGCGGCGCCGGGAGGAGGCGGCCCAGGCGAGCTTTCAGCAGCGGCTGGCGGAGAAGATCGCAAGCTTCACCGGAAGCATGCTGTTCGTCTACGTCCACCTCTTCCTCTACGGCTTCTGGATCCTGGCCAATCTGGGGTTCGTGCCCGGCGTGCCGGCGTGGGACGACACCTTCGTCGTGCTGGCGATGATCGCGTCGGTGGAGGCGATTTTCCTCTCCACCTTCATCCTCATTACCCAGAACCGGATGGCTGCGCTCGCCGACCGCCGGGCGGATCTCGACCTTCAGATCAGTCTCCTGGCCGAGCATGAGCTGACCAAGGTGGTGGCCATAGTGGACGCCATCGCCGACCATCTCGGTGTTCGTCATTCGGCGCATGACGAGGTGGACGAGCTGAAGCAGGATGTGGCGCCGGAGGCGGTGCTGGACGCGATCAGCTCGACCGAGGATGCGCCCAGGGGAGGCCTCGGGGAGAGGGACCGCTAGCGCAGGAGCGCGGCCACGGGCGAGGCTTCCGGCGCGTGAACGAAGGTGACGGCCAGCCAGAAGAGAAACCCTCCGGCAAGTACCGGCCAGACAGGTACGGCAGCTTTCCACCGGGCTTTGCCCCCCAGCAGCGCCGCGAAGGGGACGAAGGACGTGCGCTCCATCCAGTCGCGCCAGGTCTGGCCGATCACGTTGAGCTTCTTGTGGTCCTGCCCGAGGGAGCCGACGAGTGCGAGGATAAGGATTCCGCCGGCCGGGATGAGGTTCCGGAGCGAGCCCCAGATGCCGATATGAACCAGCGCCCAAAGAATGAAGCTCCAGTTCATCGGATGGCGGGTGATCGCGAAAACGCCCGTGGCGGGACCGATCGGCTTCGGCTTCCCCTTGGCGCCGGGGTGAGGGAAGGCGGGGTTGCGGAAGAAGGAGCCGACGAGGAGGAGGCTCGCGAGCAGCATGACGGCCGATCCAAGCCACCATCCCCATTCTGGAGCGGACCAATAGACGTGGCTGTAGTCGATGCTCCGATAGGCGAGGATCATCCACAGCAAGGTCACCGCCGCGACGACCGAATAGAGGCCGAGGAACAACTGATCGCCGACCGTCTGGACAAGCCGCACCCGCAAGGGGTGGGACAAGGCCAGATGCGTGCCGACGAAGGCCAAGGTCGCCAGCGCGAGGCTGGCGTGCTCCATCACCTGTCGTAGGCCTTGGGCATCGCGCCTTCGGTGGGGGTGCGGTAGCGGTCGCGCAGCTTGGTCTGGCGGTTCTCTAGCGGCTGCTGAACCCCGTCGATCAGGACGATCTCAGCGACCGAGCTGTTCTCGAAGGGATCGCCATCCCACACCACCACATCGGCCCGGCGCCCGGGTCGGAGCGAGCCGAGCTCGCCGCCCATCCCGAGGGCTTCGGCGGGCGCGGAGGTGATCGCTGCGAGCGCCTGGCCCCAGCTGAGGCCCGAAGCGCCGGGAACGCGGCCGATCGCCACCAGGTTGCCGGCCTGCTGCCGCGCGAGGCGTACTTGGCGCGCTTCGTCGTCGTTGATCATGCCGAGCGCGACATTGATGCCCGCGGCCTTCATCCGGGCGACATTGGACTGCGTCGCCGCCAGCTGCTCGAAGGTGGAGGGAAGGTCGTTCAGCGCATTGGCGATCACGGGAACGCCCGCCGTCGCGATGTCGCGGGCGACGGTCCAGCCTTCGCTGGCGCCGACGAGAACCAGCCGAAGCCTCGGGAATTCCCGCTTCAGCGCCAGGACCTGAAGAATGTCGCTCGCCCGCTCGACGTGGACGAGGAGCAGCTGCCGGCCCAGCAACACCGGCACCAGAGCGGCGGCGTCGAAGCGGGTGAGAAGCACGTCGTCAGAACGGGTTGCCCCGGCCGAGAGCAGCCGATTATCCGGCACTTCCTCGAGCGGGAAGTCGCGTTGATCGTTCGCACTCGGCTCGCGCTGGCCTCCCCCACCGCCGATACTGCTCGAATAGCGGCTGAGGTCCCGCGCCTCGCGCAACGCGTTACGGAAAAGGACGTGGGCGGAGGCGCGGCTTCCGCCGGCTTCGTTCGCACCGGTCTCGCCGAGCTCGACGAACTGGAAAGCGCGTGCCCTGGTCACCGCTTTCATGTCGTCGCCAAGGTCGATCACCGCCCCCTGACCCGCGAAGATGCTGCGCGACGTGCCGGGAGCGACCACGGCCCGAGTGATTCCGCCCGCACGGTTGATCGCGATCGGCGTCGCCCGCGGGTTGATGGCGGGCACGATGTCGATCGCCGCGCCGAAGGGCGAGTTGGAGGCGCTGACGTCGTTCGTGGAATTTACGGCATCAACTTCAACCAGGCCTACCCGCGAGAATCCGGCGATAATGCCCGGAGTGACCCATTTACCAGTGGCATCGACCCGCTGCGCACCGGCCGGGATTGCCACTCCGCGGCCAGCGGCGACGATCCGCCCGTCGCGGATCACCACGGTTCCGCCCTCGATCGGCTCGGAGCCGTCCCCGAGCGCTACGGTGCCGCCCGTGATGGCGACGGTCTGCCCCAGCGCGGTGGAAGAGGCGAGAGCGAGGAGGAGCGCTCCGGCTCCCTTCAGGAGGTTCTTCACTTCACGTCCCCTTCGCCGGGCTGGCCGAGCTCGAAATCGGTGACCGGACGTCGCCTCGGATCGCCCGAATCGTACATGAGGGCGCCGTCCACCCAGACGCGTTCCGGGCGGGTGTAGACGCTGAACGGATGGCCGTTCCAAAGCGTGACGTCCGCCATCTTGCCCTGCCGGAGGCTGCCGGTCCGATCCGCAATGCCGAGGGCCTTGGCCGGATTGTAGCTGAGCCAGGTCCAGGCGATCTCGTCCGGAATGTTGATCCCGATCCGCCGGCCGGCCGCGAGCGCCTTCGCCGCTTCCTGGTTGAGCCGCTGGATACCGTTGGCATCGTCGGAGTGAACGATCGCGCAGGCGCCCGCAGTGTGGACCAGCGGGATGTTCTCGGTGACACCGTCATAGGCTTCCATCTTGAAGCCGTACCAGTCCGCCCACATGGCCGAGCAGGCGCCGTGCGCCTTCAGCAGGTCGGCGATCTTGTAGCTTTCAACGGCGTGGTGGAAGGCGCTGACCTTGTAGCCGAACTCCTTGGCCATATCCATGATGTTGGCCATCTCGTCGGCACGGTAGCAGTGGTTCTGGACCAGGATCTCGCCTGCCAGAACGCCGCGCAAGGTGTCGTTGGCAAGCTCACGCGTCGGCATCTCGCCGCCGTCGCGCTCATATTTATCCCACCGCCTTTTGTACTCGGCTGCGCGCGCCCACGTCTGACGCATCAGCGCGATGTTCGCCATTCGGCTGGCAGGCATCTGATTGCGGCCGCCATAGACGCGCTTGGGGTTTTCGCCGCACGCCATCTTGAGGCTGTAGGGCGCGCCCGGAAACTTCATCTGCTGCATCGTGCGGCCGGGCACGTTCTTGAGGGTCACGCCGCGGCCGCCGAACAAATTGGCGGAGCCGGGGAGGACGTGAAGGCTGGTGACGCCGCCATTGGCGAGCGCCCGGGTAAAGCCGGGATCCTGCGGCCAGACGCTGTGCTCGGCCCAGACTTCCGGCCGGACCGGACCGGTGACCTCGTTGCCGTCCTGATGCGCCTCGACCGACGGGCTTGGATAGTCGCCCAGGTGGCTGTGGATGTCGATGATGCCCGGCGTGACGAACTTGCCCGTGCCGTCGATGCGGGTCGCGCCTTCCGGCACCGCGATGTCGGCTCCGCCGACCGCCTGCACCACCCCGTCGGCCAACACCACCGTTCCGTTATCGATCCGCCCGCCTTCGCCGTCGAAAATGGTCGCGCCGGTGATCGCCGTGACCGCTCCCGCATAGCGCCGGTAGGTCGAGGGGAAGGGATCCCTCGAATAAGGCTGCGGCTTGGCGGCCGGGGCCGCATTCGCGTTCGCCGTCTTGGGCGGTTCCTTCTGGGTACAGGCACTCAAGAGAGCGGCCGACAGGACGCTCGTCAGCAGTGGCAATCGCATCGCGCAACAAACCCCTTGTGAGATGTCTTCGTTGTCAGATCTGCTTGTCTTCCGGCTTCGTCTCGCGCTGCGGGAACATGCCGGCGTCCTGCCCGCGGTCTCCGCCAATCTCCTTGTAGCCGGCAAGCTCGTCAGAATCGCGGAGCGTGTCGAGGTGCATGAGCTTCTTGATCAGCGGCGAGATGACGATAACCGCAATTCCCACGCCGACCGAGATCCAGCCGATGTTGCTGTAGACGGCGAGCACGGTGTCCTTGCCGGCCGCCTCACCCGAGGCGCTTTCGGACCCTGTGGCGGCGGAGATCAGTCCGGCGGCGAAGTTGCCCGTCGCGGACGCGAAGAACCAGGTGCCCATGATGAGGCTCGCCATGTGCGCGGGAGCGAGTCGGTTCATCGCCGACAGGCCCACGGGCGACAGACAGAGCTCGCCGGTCGTGTGCAGGAGGTAGAGGAGGAAGATGAACAGGACCGGCGTCGGAACGTCGATCCCGACCGCATTGGCACCGGCCACGAGGACCAGGAAGCCGGCGCCGAGCTGGATCAGCGCCAGCCCGAACTTGGCGGGAGCGGAGGGCTCCAGCCCCTTTCGGCCGAGCGTGGTCCAGGCCCAGGCGAAGAGCGGCCCGAGCACGATGATATAGAAGGGGTTGATCGATTGGAAGACCGAGGCCGGCACACCGCCGCGATCCACATGGCGGTCGGTGAACAGGTTGAGCGACGATCCCGCCTGTTCGAATAGTGCCCAGAACAGGATCGAGCCGAGGATCAGGAACATCGCCGCGAAGATCCGGTCCCGGTCCTCGCGCGGCAGCTTCACGACGGCGGTGTAGAGTACGTAGGCCACCAGGATCGCGCCGGCGATCCCGAGGAGGGAGCCCACCAGCTCCTGATACTGGATGAGGAACCACACGACTCCGACGCCGACGACGCCCAGGATGTAGAGCAGCCACTCGAACTTCATGCCCGCCACCTGGCGGTCGAGGAGCGCGAGATCCCGGGGCTCGCCCTTGCCGAGCAGGTGCGGCCTGCCGACGATGAAGACGATGAGGCCGAGCAGCATGCCGACACCCGCCGCGCCGAAGCCGTAGCGCCAGCCGTAGGTCTGACCGAGATAGCCGGCCACCAGGGTGCCGATGAAGGCGCCGAGGTTAATGCCCATGTAGAAGATGGTGTAGGCGCCGTCGCGGCGCACGTCGGTGCGCGGGTAGAGCTGCCCGACGATCACCGAGATGTTGGCTTTGAGGAAGCCCGAGCCGACGATGATGAAGGAAAGGGCGAGCCAGAAGATGTTGATCGCCGCGCTGTCCTGCCCGCCGTCTCCTTCGAACGCCATCAGGAAGTGGCCGAAGGTGAGGAGCACGGCCCCGAACAGCACCGCCTTGCGCTGGCCGAGATATCGGTCGGCGAGATAGCCGCCGATCACCGGCGTGATGTACACCAATGCCGTGTAGGCGCCGTAGATGATCGAGGAAGCCTCGTCCGAGAAGAGCCAATGCTGCGTCAGATAGAAAATGAGCAGCGCCCGCATGCCGTAGTAGGAAAAGCGCTCCCACATCTCGGCAAAGAAGAGAACGAAGAGCCCGACCGGGTGGCCGAGGAACGTCTTGCCTTCGGGGGTCGCCATGCGGTCGGGTGAGGTCGCCACGGGCTCGCTACTCCTATGTTGGCCGAGCGGCTTCTATGGCCGCCTCGAAAGGGCGGCACACTAGCGGCGAAAACGGCGATGTGAAGCCGATTGTTGCGCCTCCGGCCGCCTGCTACCGCCCAGCGCGATGCTGAACGACCGCTCCTCCCTCCTTTCCTACCTTCGCACCCGCCGCTCCGGGCGACCCCGCGATCTTGCCGAGCCCGGTCCCGATGCGGAGCAGCTCCGGCAGATCCTGGAGATCGCCGCCCGGACGCCGGACCATGGCAAGCTCGCTCCGTGGCGTTTCGTCCATGTGGCGAAGGACCGCCGCGCCGTCTTCTTCCAAATGCTGGAAGCCGCCTATCGCGCGGGCAAGCCGGACGCGCCCGGCCGCCTCGAGATCGAGGCGGTGGAGCGGTTCGCGCGCCAGGCTCCGGAGCTGGTCGTGCTCATTTCAAGTCCGGTGGAAGGCACCAAGATCCCGGTTTGGGAGCAGGAGCTTTCCTGCGGCGCGGTGGCGATGAACCTCCTCCACGCGGCCCATGCGATGGGATTCGCCGGCGGCTGGGTGACGGGCTGGGCGGCCTATTCGCCCGAAGTGCTCTCCGGTCTCGGCGCACGTGCTCACGAGCGGATTGCCGGCTTCTTCTTTCTCGGGACCCCGGCGGTGCCGCTGGAGGAGCGCCCGCGCCCTTCAATGGATCACGTCGTCACCCGTTGGTAGCTTCTATTCCCCTGCCTTGACCGCCGCACTGTATTAGGGCAGTACAGCGGCGTGTCAGAAGAACGCCCTGTCTATCTCCGCCTGCGCGATACGATCGCGGCCATGATCCTCGAAGGGCGAGTCGCCGACGGGGATCCGCTTCCGTCCGTCCGAAGCCTGGCCGCCGAGTTCGGGGCGAACCCGCTCACCGTCGCCAAGGCCTACCAGACCTTTCAAGATGAGGGGCTGATCGTGGTGAAGCGGGGCGTCGGCATGTTCGTCGCGGCCGGTGCAAGCACGAAGCTGCGCCACGCGGAGCGCGAGGATTTCCTCAGCAACCGCTGGCCGGCCATTTCCGAGCAGATCAGGCGCCTCGGGCTGGATCTCGAGGATCTGATGGAGCGCGCCTCCGCCTGAGCACGGCGCTCTACTCCCGCAAAGCCTTCCGCCGTTCGTCCCACCAGGCGAGCCGCTCCGCGACCCTCTTTTCGAACCCCCGGTCGGTGGGCGTGTAGAAGGTCTGCGGCTCCATCTCCTCCGGCCAGTAATTGTCGCCCGAAAAGCCGTCCTCCGCGTCGTGGTCGTAGCGATAGCCCTTGCCGTAGCCGATATCCTTCATCAGCCGGGTGGGCGCGTTGAGGGTGTTCTTGGGCGGCATCAGAGAGCCAGTCTCCTTCGCCGAGCGCCACGCGGCTTTCTGCGCCGCATAGACGGCGTTCGATTTGGGAGCGGTGGCGAGGTAGAGACAGGCTTGCGCGATGGCGAGCTCACCCTCGGGCGAGCCGAGGAAGTCGTACGTGTCCTTGGCGGCGATGCATTGGACCAGCGCATTCGGGTCGGCGAGGCCGATATCCTCCACCGCCGCCCGGGTGAGCCGCCGAAGCAGATAGAGCGGCTCCTCGCCCGCCGTCAGCATCCGAGCGAGATAGTAGAGCGCCGCCTGCGGATCGGAGCCTCGGATCGACTTATGAAGCGCCGAGATGAGGTTGTAATGCCCCTCGCGATCCTTGTCGTAGACGGCGACGCGGCGGTGCAGGAGCGCGGAAAGTGCGGCCGGGTCGAGCGGCGCTTCCACCTCGATCGAGAAGAGGGTCTCGGCCTGGTTGAGGAGGAAGCGGCCATCGCCGTCGGCGGTGGCGACGAGCGCGTCCCGCGCCTCCGCCGTCAGCGGAAGCTTCCGCTCCATCAGCGCCTCGCCCCGGTCGAGCAGTTTGCACAGGGCACCACTGTCAAGGCGGTTGAGGATCATCACCTGCGCCCGGGAGAGCAAGGCGGCGTTGAGCTCGAAGGAGCGGTTCTCGGTGGTGGCGCCGACGAGCACCACCGTCCCGTCCTCGACATAGGGAAGGAAGCCGTCCTGCTGCGCCCGATTGAAGCGGTGGATCTCGTCCACGAAGAGCAAGGTCTGCTTGCCTGCTCGGGCGAACTCGCGCGCTTCGGCGAACACCTTTTTGAGATCCGCGACTCCGGAGAAGACGGCGGAGATCGCCACGAAGCGCATCCCGACGGCGTCGGCGAGAAGCCGGGCGATGGTCGTCTTGCCGGTGCCCGGCGGCCCCCACAGGATCATCGAAGCCAGCTTTCCGGCCGCCACCATCCGTCCGATCGCGCCTTCCGGGCCGGTGAGATGATCCTGTCCCACCACCTCCTCAAGCGAGCGCGGCCGCAGCCGGTCGGCCAGCGGCGCCGTCTCGGAGGGAGGCGGCGTGGGCGGGGGTGGGTCGCTGGCGAAGAGGTCGGCCATTCAGGTTCTCTAACCTATTCCGCCTGCCGTTTCAGCCATGACGGCTGCCGCTTGACTCGAACCTATCTAGATATATCTTAGACGGTATCAGACAGATTGGAGATCGGTCATGCGCATCAATTTCGGTCCCGGATTTCCGTTCAACAGGATTCCTCCCGGCTTGATGGCGATGAGCTTCGGCCCCGGCGGTCCCGGCTGGGAGGGCGACTGGTCGGCCGAGTTCGGCCCCGGCGCGCGGGGGCGTCGCGGCGGGCGTCGGCGGATGTTCGAGGCGGGCCAGCTTCGCCTCGTGCTCCTGAAGCTGATCGCGGACCAGCCGCGCCACGGCTATGACCTCATTCGCGCGGTCGAGGAGCTGACTCACGGCGAATATGCGCCGAGCCCCGGGGTCGTCTATCCGACGCTCACCATGCTCCAGGACATGGGATTGATCGAGGAAACCGCTGCCGAAGGCTCCCGGAAGCTGTTCGCCGCGACCGCTGAAGGCCGCGCCCATCTGGAGGAGCGAGCCGAAGAGGTGGAGGCGCTGTTCGCACGGCTGTCGGGCGCGGGCGAAGGCCGGCGGCGCGCGGGTGGACGGCCGATCAAGCGCGCGGTGGGCAACCTGCTCTCCGCCCTCTGGCACCGGGTGACCGCGGAGGACATGGGCGAGGATAGACTTCACGAGATCGCCGCCATCCTCGACGAGGCGGCGCAGAAGATCGAGCGGCTGAAGTAAAGAAAAGCGCCCCGGAAATACGCCCCGGGGCGCCCGATCGCGCGAAAGGAGAGTCGCGATCTTACTGAGTGTTGACGGCGGCTCCGTTCACGTCCGCGTCGTCAATGGCTTCTTCCTTCGCCTCGCCGGCCTCGCGAGTCGCCTCGGCATTGGCCTCCAAGGCATCCTCCTGATCGTCGGTCGCGGCATTGTCGGCGGCGGCTTGAAGATTGTCCGCCATTGCTTCGGCATTGTCGGCGATGTTGTCGCCGGCCGCGTCGTCGCCCTGTCCGCCGCAGGCGGCAAGCGAGAGAAGGCCCGCGGCGAGCGCGGCTTTCATCGTGAACTTCATGTCGTCCCCTTTATTCTCGGTCCCGGACAAAAGGACGCCCCAGCGACGTGGGGCTGAGGCGTCCATGGGAGCCCCGCGTGACCGGTCAGGCTCTACCACGGGCGGAACGTGCTAACCTGGGTTAGGTTCCTGCCGCCTTAGATGAGCCCGGCGAGCGGACTGGAAGGGTCGGCGTAGCGCCTCTGGCCCATCCGCCCGGCGCGGTAGGCGAGGCGGCCCGACTCGACTGCCAGCCGCATCGCCCGAGCCATGGTCACCGGGTCCTTGGCTTCGGCGATGGCGGTGTTCATGAGGACTCCGTCGCAGCCGAGCTCCATCGCCACCGCCGCGTCAGAGGCGGTTCCGACGCCGGCATCCACCAGCACGGGCACCTTGGCGCCTTCGACGATCAGGCGAATGGTGACCCGGTTCTGAATTCCGAGGCCGGAGCCGATCGGCGCCCCCAGAGGCATGATGGCCACCGCGCCTGCTTCCTCGAGCTGCTTCGCGGCGATGGGATCGTCGACGCAATAGACCATCGGCTCGAAGCCCTCCTTTACGAGGATCTCCGTGGCCCTGAGCGTCTCGCGCATGTCCGGGTAAAGCGTCCTAGCCTCGCCCAGCACTTCCAGCTTCACCAGGTTCCAGCCGCCTGCTTCGCGCGCCAGGCGCAAGGTCCGGATTGCCTCGTCCGCCGTGAAGCAGCCGGCGGTGTTGGGAAGATAGGTATAGCGCTTCGGGTCGATATAGTCCGTGAGCATCGGCTGCCCCGGATCGGCGACGTTCACCCGCCGCACCGCAACGGTGACGATCTCCGCCCCCGACGCCTCGACCGCGGCTGCGTTCTGCTCGAAATCCTTGTACTTGCCGGTGCCCACGATCAGCCGCGAGGTGAAGCTGCGGCCGGCAACCTGCCACTGGTCCTGCACGGTCAGCCTCCCCCTACAAAGGTGACGATCTCGTAATCGTCGCCATCCTCGACCTTCACCTGGGGGAGGGTGGAGCGGGGGACGACCTCGAGGTTGCGCTCGACGGCGACCTTCGTCGGCTCCAGCCCAAGCTCCAGCGCCAGCTCGGCGACGCTGATTCCCTTCGGCACCCGCCGGTGCTGCCCGTTGACCGTGATGGAGGCCGTGTCTTCCATGCCGCTTTGCGCTCTCGTGATGGCCGACATATAGGCACGACACATGGCGTCGCCACCCACGATCTACGTCCTCAACGGGCCCAACCTCAATCTCCTGGGGCTGAGGGAGCCGGAAATCTACGGGTTGGACACGCTCGACGACATTGCCGGGCGGCTGGAGGACCGGGCGCGGGAACTGGGACTCGCGGTCGAAGTCCGCCAGTCGAACCACGAAGGGCATCTCATCGGCTGGCTACAGGAAGCGAATGCCGAGGGAGCCAAAGCCGTGATCCTCAACGCCGGGGGCTTCTCTCACACGTCCGTGGCTCTGCTCGACGCCGTCCGGGCGATCGAGATCCCGGTGATAGAGGTCCATTTGTCCAACCCGCAGGCGCGCGAAAGCTTCCGCCGACGAAGCCTGATCGCGCAAGGCGCTCGGGGAACCATCTCCGGCTTCGGTGCGCTCAGCTATGAGCTGGCTCTGGACGCGGCGGCGCGTCTCTGACAGAGGCTCGCCCCAGCAAGGGGAAGAGGGTCCTGATGACCGATGACAGAAGCGGCCCGGAAAGCGGCATGCGGATCGAAGCCGATCTGGTGCGCCAGCTCGCCGAACTGTTGACGCAGAACGAACTCACCGAAATTGAAGTCGAGGACGGCGACCGCCGGATCGTCGTCAAACGCGAGATCACCGTCGCCGCGGCCGCTCCGGCGGTCATGGCCCCGGCGCCTTCCGCCGCTCCGGCCGCCGCGCCGGCACCGGCCCCCGCAGCCGATATCCCGCCCGCAGCGCATCCCGGCGCGGTCAAGTCCCCGATGGTCGGCACGGTCTATCTGGCCGGAGAGCCGGGCGCGAAGCCCTTCGTCTCCCCGGGGCAGAAGGTCAGCGAAGGCGACACGATCCTGATCGTCGAGGCGATGAAGGTGATGAACCCGATCATCGCGCCGCGAGCGGGCACCGTCACCCAGGTTCTCGTCCAGGATGGGCAGCCGATTGAATATGACCAGCCGCTCGTGATCCTCGAGTAGACATGCCGATCAACAAGGTCCTGATCGCCAATCGGGGCGAGATCGCGCTTCGGATCCACCGCGCCTGCCACGAAATGGGGATCAAGACGGTCGCCGTTCACTCCACCGCCGACTCTGACGCCATGCACGTTCGGCTGGCGGACGAGGCCATCTGCATCGGCCCGCCTCCGGCAGGTGAATCCTACCTCAACATCCCCAACATCATCTCGGCCGCGGAACTGGTCCACGCGGACGCCATCCATCCCGGCTACGGCTTCCTGTCGGAAAATGCCCGCTTCGCCGAGATCGTTGAGCTCCACAACATCGTCTGGATCGGCCCCAAGCCCGAGCATATCCGGGTGATGGGCGACAAGGTAGAGGCGAAGCGGACTGCGGCGAAGCTCGGCCTGCCGCTCGTCCCCGGTTCGGATGGGCCGGTGGAGGGCGTGGAGGAGGCGCGCGCCGTTGCCGCCGAGACCGGCTATCCGCTGCTCGTGAAGGCGGCGTCGGGCGGCGGCGGGCGCGGAATGAAGATCGTCCGCTCGGAGGACGAGCTCGAGACCCAGATCATGCAGGCTCGGACCGAGGCAAAGAACGCCTTCGGCGACGACACCGTCTATATCGAGAAATATCTAGGAAATCCCCGCCACATCGAATTCCAGGTGTTCGGCGACGGTCGCGGCAAGGCCGTTCACCTCGGCGAACGCGACTGCTCGCTCCAGCGCCGCCACCAGAAAGTGCTCGAGGAAGCGCCCTCGCCCGTCATCACGCAGGAGGAGCGGGACCGGATCGGTGGGATCGTCTCCCGCGCCATGGCGGACATGGGCTATCGCGGCGCGGGGACGATCGAGTTCCTCTACGAGAACGGGGAATTCTTCTTCATCGAGATGAACACCCGGCTCCAGGTCGAGCATCCGGTGACCGAGATGATCACGGGCCTCGACCTGGTGCGCGAGCAGATCCGGATCGCCAGCGGGGAGGGGCTTTCCTGCGAGCAGGAGCAGATCGAGTTCCGAGGCCATGCCATCGAGTGTCGGATCAACGCCGAGGACCCGCAGACCTTCGCCCCGTCGCCGGGCACGGTCAAAGCCTATGTCGCGCCGGGCGGGATGCACGTGCGGGTCGATAGCGGCCTCTACACGGGCTACCGGGTGCCGCCTTATTACGACAGCATGATCGCGAAGCTGATCGTCTACGGCACCACCCGGGAGCGTTGCATCATGCGTCTGAAGCGGGCGCTCGAGGAATATGTCATCGAGGGGATGAAGACGACCCTCCCGCTTCACCAGAAGCTTATCCAAGATCCCGAATTCTTGTCGGGGGACTATACCATTAAGTGGCTGGAGGAGTGGCTCTCCCGCCCCGAATAGGTGCGGTGGCCCCCCGCTAGTTTCCACCGGTCTGCCGCTCCGGCGGCACGGTTCGACCCTCGTCCTGAATGCCGCCGTAACCATTTCGCCGCCGAATTCATTGATCCTGTATGAAACAGGAACTTTATTCATTCCGCCGCGCCGCCGCCTTGTTGCTTACCGCCGCCGCGCTTCCCCTCAGCCCCCTGGCAGCGCAGGAAACCCAGCCTCCCGCGGATCCCCCGGCCGAGCCTGCGCCGACCCAAAGCTCGACACCCACTCCGCCCGGGCCGGCCACGCCCGCGCCCAGCGTCGAGCCGGCTAGGCCCGCCCCCGCTCCTGCGGCGACCGAGGCGTCTCCCGCCCCGGCCGCCGCCGAGCCGCGGCGCGTGACAAGGCAGCCCACCAACGTTCGCCGCACGGCTCCCGTCTCCGTGGCTCCGGTCCGTGTCCCTTCTCCGTCCATTGCCATTCCGGCACCGGCCATCCCGCCGATCGAGACTGCGCCCCTTCCCGCGCCTGCGCCGGAAGGGACACTCCCCCCTGGCACCCCGGTCGAGGTTCTTCCCGAAGTGCCTGCGGTCACGCCGTCGGCTACGGTGCAGGAAACGGAGAGCGGCGGCTCAATCTGGCCGTGGCTGCTCGGCGGCCTTCTTCTCCTGGGAGCGGCCGCATTCCTGCTCCTGCGTCGTCGGCGGAGCCGCCAGAACGTCTACCATGAGGACGCCTACGAGCATGTGGCGCATGAGCCGGTCTCCGCCGCGCCCGCGGTCGCTGCGGCCGCGCCCGTCGCCGCGGCTGCGCCGGCGGCGGCTCCGGTCGGCGAGCCTGAAATCGAGCTTCGAATGCACCCGCTGCGCGCTGGCGTCTCGGGCGAAGGCGCGAGGGTCGAGTTCCAGCTGACGGTCGATAATCGCGGGTCCGCGCCTGCCGAAGAGGTGCGGGTCTCGACGTGGATGCTCGCCGCAGGATCCACCGAGGCGGAGCGGATGCTGATCGAGCCGCACGAGAGGGCCGATACTCCGCCCGTGACGATCGGAGCGGGCGAGGCGCGCACGCTCGACAGCTCGGTCGGTCTGCCGACGGAGCAGATGGAGGGCGACGCCCTTCTGCCGGTAGTCGTGGCGGATGTCCGCTACCGGCGGCCGGACGGGAGTGAAGGCCATAAAGCGGCCTCCTTCGCGGTCGGCGTGCCGGTCGAAGGCGAGCTCGCCCATTTCGACGTGGAGAACCCATCGGGGCTGCACGTCGGAGTCGAAGCGCGCCCCTTCGGAACCTGAAGCATTGAGGGGCGGCTCGAACGAGCCGCCCCGTCTTCGTCAGGAAGGGTCCGGCTCTGGCTCCCGCTTCTCCTTTTGCCGGAAGTGTTTCTCCAGGAACATGTCGAGCGCGAGGCTGTCGAGGTGGAGCCGGCCGGAGCTCAGCTTTTCCTCCTTGGAAGCGGAAACCGACGGCTGCCCAGCCTTCCGCAGCCTGCGGCGTCCCTCCAGAGTCGTGAGCGTGCCGTTTGAGGCCGAGAGGCGGGAAACGAGCTCCCGAGCCTTGGCGACCGTCGCCAGAGCGTCCTCCAACGTCACTTCCCCCAAATCGAGCCGGCGCAGTAGGCGGCAACGGAAGCTGCGGCAGCTCGTGAAGCGCTCGGGGTAGATCGTGCAGCGGTGCTGCTGGAAATGCTGGCAGGGCAGGCGGAAGCGCAACCCTTCCTCCACCTCCTGAAGCTCGTGGCCCGCCGCCGCAAGCCGCTCGGCCTCTTCCCGCTCCGCCTTGGCGTGGAGGAAAAGGGTGCCGTCGCAGCACATGCCGCACGAGCCGCAGAGGGCGGAGGCATCATCAAGCGCCAAGCGAAAATCCTGTCTTTCCTGCACCCTAGTACCGGGCTGACAGCTTTAGGCAAAGAAAAGGGGCGGCTCCGTCGCCGGAGCCGCCCCTCTCTTGCGACGCCCTGGAGGGCGAAGCTTACTTGACCTCGACCGTCGCGCCGGCTTCCTCGAGGCGCTTGCGGAGGTCTTCCGCTTCGGCCTTGGAGATGCCTTCCTTGATCGGCTTCGGAGCGCCTTCGACCAGGGCCTTGGCTTCGCCGAGGCCGAGGGCGGTGATCGCGCGCACTTCCTTGATCACGTTGATCTTCTTGCCGCCGTCGTTGACGAGGATCACGTCGAACTCGGTCTTCTCTTCCTCGGCCGGAGCCGCGGCGGCGCCGCCGCCACCGCCCGCAACCGCAACGGCGGCCGCGGCCGAGACGCCCCAACGCTCTTCGAGAGCCTTGGCGAGGTCGGCGGCTTCAAGGACGGTCAGCTCGGAAAGCTGGTCGACGAGGGACTGGATGTCAGCCATTTCAATTCACTCCATTTCATAGGGGGCGCTGGCGCCCTTCGGGTTCAGTTCAGTTCAACAAGATTGCGCTGCGGTTCAGGCGTTTTCCTTGGCCGCATAGGCGCCGAAGACACGGGCAAGCATCGCTCCCGGCTCATTGATGGTCCGAGCGATCTTCGAGGCGGGCGCCTGAATGAGGCCCACGATCGTCGCACGAAGCTCATCGAGAGACGGAAGCTCGGCGAGCGCCCTCACGCCTGCAAGGTCGAGGACGGTATCCCCCATCGCCCCGCCGACGATTTCGAAACGATCCGTCGTCTTGGCGAAGTCCACCGCGACCTTGGCGGCCGCGACGGGATCGGACGATGTCGCAAGGGCCGTGGGCCCCGTGAGCATGTCGCCGATCGAGGCGTAGGTGGTGCCCTCGAGCGCAATCAGGGTGAGCGTGTTCTTCGTCACTTTGAAGGACGCACCGGCATCGCGCATGCGGTTCCGCAGGGCGGTGGATTGGGCCACCGTCATGCCGAGATTGCGGGTGACGACCACCACGCTCGTCTCGGAGAACGTCTGCTTGAGCTGTGCGACCTGCTCGGACTTTTGAGCTCGATCCATCTTACTCTCCAAATTCACCCGGCGGACCGTCCGCCGGATGCACGCATTCGGCCCGGCCGAGGCCGGAGCCAGTGTCCGTGATGGGGAGAGTTGAACTGACCCGAAGCGAAAGGCTTCGGCAGCGGCCCCGGCATCGCACGCGCGAGCGCCGAAATCTCTACCCCGTCTAGGCGGGAGATTAAGACCTGAAAGGTCACCCACTGTCTCGGACGGATGCCTGCGGCGGGACGGGTCCCGGCAGGCGAGGCGCGCCTATACGGCCGATCGCGTGGAGGATCAAGAGCTTGGCCGATTGAGGAGGAGCGAGGGGAGGAGGGTGGGCGTCCCCCATTCGGGGCCGGCCGCGTGGAAGCCGGCCCCGCCCCCGGTACGCGACATGGGGGCACAGCCCGCTAAGACTGCCCGATGAATCTGGCGCCGATTGCTTAATAAGTGGCTGATAAAGCTGGTTAACGTCGCAGCCCAAGGGCATTCCGCCGCTGCGGCGGGCGGGTTAGCCTTTGGGTTCTGTGACGGGAAGGTTGAGCAGGTAGCCGGCGCGATCGAAGCCGAGCTTACGAAGGGCGGCGGCAGCGTTGAGGTCGTCCGGGGCGGGCGCTTCGAGGCCGCCGCAGCCGCGAGCGGAAAGCTTCCGAAGGGCGGCCTCGACCAGGGAGCGGCCGATGCCGCGGCGGCGCTCCTCCTTGTCGACCAGCAGGAGGGTGAGACGCGCCAGCGGGGCCTCCTCTTCAAGGGTCGGAATCCGGTGGTAGACGAGGCAGCCGACAACCCTGTCGCGAACCGCCAGCAGCGGAGGCTCTCCGGCCTCGGCCAGCGCCGCCAGGCGACGGGACAGATTGGACTCCGCCGCCTCGCGCCCGACCTGAGCGAGCAGCTGCGCGAGAGCGGCGGCATCGGCCGCCCGCGCTTCACGGAAGGTGAGGGGAGTCGGCTCCGGCGGGGGCGGTGGTGGCTCGGGTGCAGGCTCGAGTTCGGGTCGCGACTTGGGGCCGCGCCTCGGCTTGCCTCCCGCCGCCCCAAGGGAGCTCTTCCAATCGGAAACTAGGCCCTTGTGGAAATAGGCTTCTATCTCGTCGGCGGTGGCGGTGAGGCCGCTTTTGCCGAAGCCCAGCAACTCGGCGCCCGCGGCGTCGGTGAGGCCGTAGCGGCCGTAATCACCGACGCCGGGGCTCCGGCGGCGCGACTTGACGAGCTTCAGCCCGCGATTGGCCGCGGCTTCGCGCAGCGCCTTGTCGCGGTCGGCGCCCGTCATGTGCGCGCGTGGAAGACGAGCCGCTTACTTCTTGCTCGTGCTCTTGCTTCCGCTGCTCTTCGAGCGGCTGCCCGTGCCGCTCTTCGATCCGCTGCTGCTGCTCTTGGAGCCGCTGCTTCCGCTTTCGGACTTGGAGCGGCCGCGCACCAGCGGGATGGCCGCTGCCGCGACGACGCCGGCCAATGCCGCACCGGCGGCGATCGCCGCCTTGGGATTTTCGCGGGCGAGCTCCGCAATCTTCCCGGCGGTCTCGCTGATCGTGCTCGTGGCCGAGCTGCCCTGTTCCTTCTCTTCGTTCTGGCTGGGGGCCGCGTGGGGCATTGCGGAATTGGGGATATGCGACATCTACTCGCTCCAATCTTGGTGGGGGTGGGAACGGGGGAGCAACGATGGCGGAGCGTCGCGGTTCCTCTCCGCGCTCCCGCAGGGCGGCTTCGCCGAATGCTTTGTTTCGGCTGCGTTTCTTCGGAAACCTTAATCTGGGTTATGCGCTCTGCGGCCCGATGCCTCTCTTCTACTTTAACGTTCGCGGCGACGGCTTCGAACAGCCCGACCTCACCGGCCGTGAGTGCCCCGACAGCGCGGCTGCGCGAGCCGAGGCGGAGCGGCTGGCGGCGGAGCTGGTCGAGACGGCGCTCGTCGCCGGCGAGATCCCGTCCGATGCGGTCGTCGAGGTCGACGACGAGGAGATGCGTCCGCTCCTTGCTTTGCCGCTCCAGGTCCGGGAGAGTTGAAGCAATGCTGAGCTACCCCGTCCGGCTGGTACCGACCCGCGACCGGCGGGTCCGGGCCGTCTTTCCCGACGTTCCCCAGGCCATGGTCGAAGGCGCGGACGAAGAGGATGCGCTCTATCGCGCCAAGTTCGTGCTCGAGATGTGCCTCGGCCACATGCTCGCTAGGGGCGAGCGGCCGCCGACCCCGTCCGACATCTGCGGAGCGCCGATGGTCGTCACTGACAAGTTCACGCAGGTGCGCGAGCCTGCCGCACTTTGAGATGAACGCCTTCCGCCTTGCGCTGGCGCTCGGCTGGGTGACCATTGCCGGCGTGACCGCCTGGGCGCTGGCGACGATGGGCGTGGCGGAGGGGATCCGCACCTTCTTCGCCGACTTCCGCCACCCCTGGCGCGCGCAATTCTATTCCGATCTCGAAGCGACCCTCGCGCTCTTCGCCCTTTGGATTGCCTGGCGGGAGCGTTGGCGCCCTCGCGGCTTCGCCTTCGCCTTGGCAACGATGCTGCTCGGCGCGCTCTTCATCCTGCCTTATGTGCTCGCCGTCTCGCTCGCGGCGCGGGGCGACGTGCGCGTCACCCTCCTGGGGCAGGGTTAACGGTGCAGAGCCAGGTGCCTTCGTGCCTTTCCGGGGGGACTTCCGGCTTCCCAGCCAGCGTCACCTGAGCCGGCCAGGCGGCTCCGGCGGAGGGGGTTCCTGCCGGAGGAGGCGTGGTCCTCCCGACGCTCAGCGTGATGCGGTGGGCGGTGAAGAAGCCGCCGGTAGGCCCGACTGGACCGGAGACGGCGAGCGGCACCCGCTCATTGTCCACACGGGCAACGGCGACCGCCGCGTTGACGATGAGGAGGATCTGCCCTCCCTGCTCGAAGCGGCAGCCGGGGAGGGCGCGGAGCTCTGAGCTGAGGTCCGCCTCCCTCAGATAGGCGAGGCGCTGCGGCGCCTTTTCCGGACGCGCCTCGTGGATCGCCTCGATCTGGTTCGCCAGCTCCTCGGGCGCTACGGCCTGCGGCGTGTCGGCATTGTCTCCGCACGCCGCGAGGGCGAGGAGCAGCAGGAAGCAGGTTCGCATCAAGGCTGAACTCACCGGGCCGGCGAGTCGATCCACGCAGATCAGCTTGGCCGGCGCGGAGGAGTGGTTTCGAACCGCCAGGCCGGGCCGCCTTGGCCCCTGACTCGGGCCAGAGTGCTCACACCGCCGCTCGATAAGGCGGAGACGAACGTGTCGAGCTCCGCGCCCCGCGGAGCGGCGGTGGGGTCGACCTGCTTCAGGCAGCGCAAAGTGAGGCGGCGGAGAAGCTCCGGCGGCAGGCCGCTAGGGTCGAACGTCAAAACCTCTGCCTGAAGCTGCGTCCGCTCCTCGAACAGACGCCCGGCGGTCCATTCCAGCGCCTGCTCGGCCTCGGCCAACAGAGCGGCGCTGCGGGCGAGGAACGCAGAGTCGAGCCAGGGAGCGTCGTCGAGACTCAAGCGGATGCGTGTGCGGTCGAAGGCTTCGTTCCGATTTGAAGGATCGTCCGCCGCCTGGAGACCGGCGACGCGGACGATCTCCGTCAACTCGCTGCGGCGCCAGTCGAGCAGGGGACGGCATAGCCGCGCATCGGGTCCGGCCTCAGGCAGCGGGCGGGATGGACGGATGCCGGCGAGGCCGCTCACCCCAGACCCCCGAAGCAGGCGCATGAGCAGGGTTTCGGCCTGATCGTCGGCGTGGTGGCCAGTGAGAAGGAGAGACAGGCCTTCATCCCTCATCCAGCTTGCGAGGGCGGCGTAGCGAGCCTCCCGCGCTGCCGCCTGAAGACCGGCGCCAGCCCGCGAGACAGAGGCGGTGAGCGTCCGATGCGGGACGTCGAGATCGCGGCAGATCCGGGCCACTTCGTCGGCTTCGGCCCCGCTTTCCGGCCGAAGCTGATGATCCACCGTCGCCGCCTGCACCCGGCCGGCATAGGCGGCGTGGGCCAACAGGAGGAGGGCAAGACTGTCAGGCCCGCCGGACACCGCGAGACCGATCCGATCCGCGCTGCGTACGGTGAGCCGCTCCAGCTCCGCCCGGAAGCGCTCGACAAGCTCGGGAGGGCAATCCGTCATCTGTCCGCTTTCTAGGCGAGATGCGCGCCCCGGCAACCCGGCGATACAGCGAGGGTTCACGGCGGCTGCCGCAGCGGACGCCTTCGCCGTTTTCCGCTGTTCAAAGAAGGTAAACCGACTGGTGGCGCTACGTTCAATTCACTTTAGCGGCCTCCTTGCCGGAGTCGCGTCGCTCTCCGCTTTCGCCCAGACGCAGCCGCAGACCACTCAAGCCGCTCCCGCCGACGCACCCGAACTAGAGGAAGAGGAAGGAGAGGAGGAAGCGATCGTCGTTACCGGGCGCCGCCCGCGCGGAGCGGTGCTGGGCGACATCCCGCCCGAAGTGCAGCTTAGCGGCCGCGAGGTGAGAGCCTTGGGCGCCGGCAGCCTCGCCGAGGTGCTGGAGGCGATTAGCCCCCAGACCCGGAGCGGCCGTGGTCGCGGCGAGGGCGGGCCGGTCATCCTCCTCAACGGTCAGCGCATTTCCGGCTTCTCCGAAATCCGCGACATTCCCCCGGAAGCCATCGTGCGGGTCGATATCTTTCCGGAGGAGGTGGCGCTCAGATATGGCTATCGCGCCGACCAGCGCGTGGTGAACTTCGTCCTCAGGCGGCGCTTCCGGGCCTATACCGGAGAGTTGGAAGGCGGCCTCGCCACGGGCGGCGGCCGCGAAACCCAGGGTGCCGAGACCAGCTTCCTCAAGATCGGCGAGAACGGCCGCCTGAACCTCGCCGCGGAATATCAGCATTCCGGCGCTTTGCTGGAGAGCGACCGGGACCTCATCCAGGCGAACCCAGTGGCCGGGATCGACGTCGGGGATTTCCGGACGCTCCTTCCGGAAACGGACCAGCTATCGGTGAACGGAACCCTCAACCGCAGGCTGGGGAGGATGTCCGGCACGCTCAATGCGCGCCTGGAGGGGCAGAACGGAAGCAGCTTGATCGGGCTTCCACACCCCAGCCTCACGCCCCCCGGCCTCGACCGGGAGACGGAAAGCCGCACCGCCCATCTCGGCCTGACGCTGCAGGGGCCGCCGGGCGCCTGGCAATGGTCGCTCACCGGCAATTTGGATCGGGTGACGAGCGACGTAGTCACCGAGACAAGCACGGGCCGCGACCTCGCCAACTCGATCAGCCACGTCGGGAGCGGCGATCTGGTGGTGAATGGCGCACTGTTCGAGCTTCCGGCCGGGTCGGTTTCCACCACCCTGCGCGGCGGCGTCGCCGCTCGCGACCTGGAGAGCCGCTCGCTTCGGGGCGGAACCGCGCAATTCACCGAGCTGGACCGGCAGCGCGCCAACGCCCAGGTCAGCATCGACCTGCCGATCGCAAGCCGCCGGCGGGGCGTGCTCTCCGACGTCGGTAATCTGTCGCTCAACGCCAATGCCGAGGTCGAGCATCTCTCCGACTTCGGGACCCTTCGGACGCTCGGGGCGGGGCTCAACTGGTCGCCTATCGAACCGCTCAGCTTCATCCTCTCCTTCACCGACGAGGACGGCTCGCCCTCCATGCAGCAGCTCGGCGACCCCACGCTTCAGACGCCGGGGGCGCGGGTGTTCGACTTCGTTCGAGGCGAGACCAGCGAGGTGACGCTGGTCACCGGCGGAAATCCAAACCTGATCGCCGACAATCGGAGGGTTTGGAAGCTTGGCGCCACTCTAAGGCCGCTCAAGGACAAGGACCTCTCTCTCACCGCCAACTACACGGTGAGCAAGCTGCGCAATCCGATCTCGAGCTTCCCGGCGCCTACCGCCGCGATCGAGGCGGCTTTCCCAGAGCGGTTTGAGCGAGACTCCGCCGGGCGCCTGATCCGCTTCGACTCGCGTCCGGTCAACTTCGCGCGTGCGGAGCGGGAGGAGCTTCGCGGGGGCATCAACTTCTCCAAGCCGCTGGGGCCACAGCCGCAACCCGGCCAGCGCGGTCGCGGCCGTTTCGGAGCCGGCGGCGCTGAAGGCCGTGCGGGCGCACCCGGCGCTCCTGTCGACCAGCCGGGTACCGCGGCGCCTTCTCAGCCCACGCCGCAGACCGGACCGCGCCAGGGAGGCCCCGGAGCTGGCGGCGGCCGGCCGGGAGGCGGTGGAGGCTTTCGGGGCTTCGGCGGGGGCGGCGGTCGTGGCGGACGGCTTCAACTGGCTTTCTACCACACCTGGCGCTTCACGGACGAAGTGCTCATCCGCCCCGGCCTTTCGGAGCTCGACTATCTGGAGGGAGCCGGCGTCGGCAGCCGTGGCGGCCGTCCCCGGCACGAGATCGAGGTGCAGACCGGCCTGTTCAAGAACGGCCTCGGGGCGCGCCTGACCGGCAATTGGCAGAGCTCGACCTTCGTCCGGGGCGGCACGGGCGCCGGCGGCACGGGAGACGACCTGTTCTTCTCGGACTTCGCGACGCTTAATCTGCGCCTGTTCGCGGACCTCGGGCAGCAGCGGTCGCTCGCGCGGGAGCATCCCTTCCTTCGCGGCATGCGCGTCAGCCTGGCGATCGACAACGTCCTCGATACGCGCCAGCAGGTGCGGGACGAGCTGGGGCAGACGCCGCTCAACTACCAGCCGGGTTATCTCGACCCGCTGGGCAGAAGCGTTCGCCTGTCCCTCCGGAAGCTGTTCTTCTGACCGTACCGCCTACGCAAGGTCGTATGAGCAAAACGGCGTAACGCTACGCGCCCGCAACGGCAGGAACGAAGCCGTTCGCCTGAGGTTCGCTAACATAGATAATACAGGGAGCCGCGCCGCCCGGGGGCGCGGCCGGGCAGGTCGGATATGGAAGACGATGCCGATTTCCTCCGGTCCCAAGCCGCCAAATGCCGGCGTCTCGCCAGTATGGTCCTGACTCAGGACGTGGTCGAGACGCTGCTCGGCATGGCGTCGGACTACGAGGCGCGAGCGGAGCGGCTGGAGAAAGACGCTAGGGCCGACTGAAGGCTCAGCGGCACTTGGCTTCGGCGCGGGCGGCAGGAAGGCGCTGCTTCAGCCAGTCGCGCATGCCGGCGCCGTAGACGTCCTCGAGCTCCGCATAGGCCTTGCAGGCGTCGGCCGGCTTATCGAGCGTCACCAGCGCCTGCCCGAGGAAATAAAGGCTGTCGGCGGCTCGCTCCCCTTTGGGGTTGCTCTGATAATTGGCGAGGAAGAGCTTGGCGGCCGTGGCGGGCTTGCCCGCATCGAGATAGGCGCGGCCGGCCAGGTTGTTCGCCCAGCTCGCCCACCGGCTGTCGGGGTGGCGCTTGGCCACCGCTTCCAGCGTCTGCTGGGCTTCGCCGTAGCGACGCTGCTCCCACAGCCGGAAGCCGGTATTGTAAGCCTGCTCCGCCGCGTCGACCTTGGCGGTCGCGGCGGCACTGTCGGCGGTCGTTACCGCCTTGGACGGCGGCGGGAGCTGCGGCTCCTTCACCGTCGTGGCGGCGGCGGGCTTCACCGGCTCGGCGGTCGGCGCCCCGGCGCGTTCGAGCGTGTCGATACGGGCAAGCGTGGTTTCGCGGAAGCGTGCGAGGGCGTCCTCGACAAGCCGGACTCGGTTGGCGTTCTGCTCCGCCTGACCCGTGATCTCGCGCAGCTGGCTCTCAAGCGAATCGAGCCGCGCCGTCAAATCCGCGACGGCGCTCGAAGCCGGGACGCCGGACTGGACGGGGGCGGCGCTGCCGGTGCCCGTCTCGGGCGCTACATAGGTGCCTCCGCCAGGGAAGACCTTGCGCTGCACGGCCTTGAGCTCCTGCTCCAGCCGCTCGATTCGACGCTCAGGCGATTCCGTTCGCTGCGCGAGAGCAGGCGCAGACGCGCTCGCGAGCAGCATTAGGCCGAGAAGATGATAACGCATGACAGATCCCCCCACCGCTTAGGTGAACCGGCATCCTAACTCGCTTCGGCCGCGGGTTGAAGAGTTTTTATCGTGTGGGCGCAGGCGCTTGCGCCGGGGCTCCGGATGCGGGCGCGGGGGCCCCGCTCGCTCGGGCGGCGAGATCCGCCGGAAGCAAGCTGACATTGGAGATCGTCGTCTCCGGCGGCCCCAGCGGCGGGATTGCCGTATTACCGACAGTGACTCGAAGCACGTGCGCCCGAGCAGTACGGATCCGGGGCGCCTGGGCATTGGCCGGGACTTGGTAGGTCTGACCCGCCTTGAGGATGCCGTTGAAGAGCGAGGGGCCGCTCGCCTGGTCTATCTTCAGCCAGACGTCTTCCACCGCGCTCAGCACAACCGGGCCGTTGGCCGACGGCGCTGGGGCCGAAGCGGCCGGGCTCGGCGCCGGGGCGGCCGGGGTGGGAGTCTCGCTTTCGGCGATGGCCACCTCGGCAGGCGAATCGTCGTCGACGGCGCTGCTCCGCCAGAACAGATAGGCTCCCAGCAGGAGCAGGCCGACGACAATCGCGATGAGAGCGATAGAGCGTGGCGGTACGCGGGCAGGATCGGCGGGCTCGTAATAGGAAGCCGTTGGGCTGCTGGTCCGCGAGGCCCCAAGCTGTTGCCTCAGCTCCG
Organism: Allosphingosinicella sp.; assembly: GCA_036398895.1. GTDB lineage: Bacteria > Pseudomonadota > Alphaproteobacteria > Sphingomonadales > Sphingomonadaceae > Allosphingosinicella. The sequence continues at coordinate 69,205 of DASWOC010000011.1, forward strand.
CGCCCACTTCCGCTCCGTCCAACCCGACCGCGCTTGCGTAGGAGCGGGCGAAGCCGACGCTGTAGGTGATCGCGGGAAGGGAATCCCACTCGCCCCTCTCGATATGCTCGAGATGGCGAAGCGGAATTCGGGTCTGGCGAGCGACGTCTTCCAGGGCGAGGCCCTTCTCCTCGCGCGCAAGCCGCAGGCGGTCGCCCACTGGGTTGCTGCTGCCCTGATCCTGCTCCACCTCAATCATGAAGCTTCGAACGCCTCCAAAATGGGTCTGTCGGGGCATAGAGACGGGTGCGACCGGCAAAGTCAACCGGAGCAGGCCGGGCCGATCCGCTCAAGCGACGCGCACACCCTGCGCTTCGGCCCAGGCGGTGAGCGCGCCGCGAAGGTCGGGGGGAGGGCTCGCAAGGAGATCTTCCATGACCGGCGCCAGCGCCGAGCGGTCGAGTGAGCGGATCATGGCCTTGATCGCCCCCACCGCCACCGGAGTGATCGAGAAGCGGTCTAAGCCGAGGCCGATCAGCGCCATCGCCTCGAGCGTGCGTCCGCCCATTTCGCCGCAGACACCCACCGGCACGCCAGCCGCCTGCGCCTCCCGCACCACGCGCCGAAGGAAGCGCAGGATGGCGGGCGAGAGCCAGTCGTATCGCTCAGCGAGCTTGGGGTGCGCCCGATCCGCCGCGAACAGGAACTGGGTAAGGTCGTTCGTGCCGATCGAGAGGAAGTCGATCTTCGGGAGGAGGATGTCGAGCGTTTCGGCAAGCGCCGGCACTTCCAGCATCGCGCCGTAGCGGATCGAGATGGGGAGCAGCTTCTTGCGCTCCGCGAGCCAACGCCGCTGCTGCTCGACGATGTCGCGGGCCGCGTCGAACTCCCAGGGCTCGGAGATCATCGGGAACATGATGTTGAGCTCGCGGCCCCCGGCAGCCTCGAGCAGCGCCCGCGCCTGCGGCTTCATCAGGCCGTCCCGGTCCAGCGCCAGGCGCAACGCTCGCCACCCCATGGCGGGATTTTCTTCCGTCTCCCCTTGGTGGATGTCGATATAGGGGAGCGCCTTGTCGCCGCCGATGTCTACGGTGCGGAAGATGACCGGCTTGCCGCGCGCGGCGTCGAGCACGTCCTTGTACAGCTTCTGCTGGCTCTCGCGGCTCGGAAGGGTGGCGGAGACGAGGAACTGGAACTCGGTCCTGAACAGGCCGATGCCGTCCGCACCCACGAGGTCGAGCGCGGCGGCGTCATCGCGGAGACCCGCGTTGACCATCACCGTGATCCGCGCTCCGTCCTTCGTCACCGGCGGCACGTCGCGAAGCGCGGCGAACTCGGCGCGCCGCTTCTGAGTGATGGCGAGCTTTGCCTTGAACGCCTCCTCCATTGGGGAGGTGGGCCGGACGAAGGCCGCGGCGTCGGTCACATCGAGGAGGATGAAGTCGCCCTCGCCGATCGACTGGCGAACGTCACGCACCCGGCCGAGCATCGGCACGCCCATCGCGCGAGCGACAATAGTGACGTGGGCGGTGAGCGACCCTTCCTCCAGGATCACACCTTTGAGGCGCCGGCGGTCATATTCGAGCAGCTCGGCGGGGCCGAGGTTGCGTGCGATCAGGATCGCGTCGTGGGGAAGGCCCATTTGCGCAGCCGTGCCGAGCTGGCCCGAGACGATTCGAAGCAGCCGGTTCGATAGGTCATCGAGGTCGTGCATCCGATCCTGAAGGAGCGGGTCGTCGATCTCGCGCATCCGCATCTGCATGCGCTGGCGGACGCGTTCGATCGCAGCCTCGGCGGTTAGGCCGCTGTCGATCGCCTCGTTGATCCGCCTCGACCAGCCCTCGTCATAGGCGAACATCTTGTATGTCGCGAGGATGTCCTGATGCTCGCCCGCCGTCCCGAACTCGGCGATGCTCGTCATATTGTCAATCTGCTCGCGCATCTTGCGGAACGCGGAATAGACGCGGTGCCGCTCTGCCTCCGTGTCCTCCGCGACCGTATGATCGATGAGGACGCGCGGCTGGTGATAGACGGCGATGCCGCGCGCCATGCCGGTGACGAGCTTGAGGCCTGAAAGGCGGACGCTTCCCTGGTCGCGCGCGGCCGAGGCGCCCTGGCTGGCTTTGTCCGCAAGGCCGGCATTGGCGATCAGCTCGGAGAGGACCATCGCCACCGTTTGGAGCGCCTCGATCTCGAGCGCGTCATAGGCACGCGGATCCGCATGCTGGACGGCGAGCACTCCGATCGCGCGCTCGCGGCGGATGATCGGGACGCCTGCAAAACTGTGGAACAACTCCTCTCCGGTCTCGGGACGGTAGGCGAACTCCGGATGGCTGGTGGCTTCGGCGAGGTTGAGGATCGACGCGTGCTTGGCGATCGTGCCGACGAGGCCTTCGCCGAGCGCAAGCTTCGTCACATGGACGGCGCTCTGGTTGAGGCCGAGCGTGGCGTAGAGCTCGAGCACTCCGTCGCGCAGGAGGTAGATGGAGCAGACCTCGCTCGCCATCGCCTCCGCGATGATCTGAACCACTTTGTTGAGCTTCGCCTGGGCGCTGGCGCGCGACGCCATGACATCGTGCAGCCCGGTCAATATCTCGCGGGCGGAAGCGGCCGATTGTGCAGGCATGGAGGGGAGGTAGCAGGAAGGCCGCGCCCTTCCAATGGAAGATCAGGCCGAGCGCCGCTCCAGCGCCGCCGCCGCCTCGTCCGTCAGCTGGCGCAGGATGTCGGCAAGCGGCGCCTCCTCCTTCACCATCCCGACGGACTGGCCCGCCATCACCGAGCCGCTTTCCACATCGCCTTCGATCACCGCGCGACGTAGCGCTCCGGCCCAGTAATGCTCGATCTGGAGCTGGGCCTCGGCCATTTCGACCGCGCCCTGGTCGAGCAGGCCCGCGACCTCCCGCTGCTTGGCGGCGAAGCTCTCCATCTCCCGGTTCTTGATCGCTCGAACGGGGATAACGGGGAGCCGCGGGTCGATCTGGACGCTGGTGATCGCGTCCCGCGCCGAGGCTCGGATGAAGGCCTTCTTGAAGTTCGGATGCGCGATGCACTCGTGAGCGCAGACGAAGCGGGTGCCGAGCTGCACTCCGACCGCCCCCATTTCCAAATAGCCGGCAATGAGGCCGCCATGGCCGATGCCGCCGGCGACGAAGATCGGCACGTCGGCGGCAAGCGGCGGAAGGATCTCCTGCGCCAGGACGGAGGTAGAGACCGGGCCGATATGGCCGCCCGCCTCCATGCCTTCGATGACCAGCGCATCAACGCCGGAGCGGACCAGCTTTTTCGCCAGCGCCAGAGCCGGGGCGAAGCAGATCAGCTTTGCGCCGCCTTCCTTCACCCGGTCGATCGCTCCGCCCGGAGGAAGGCCCCCGGCAAAGACGATGTGGCTCACCTCGTGGCGCTTGCAGACGTCGATCAGCTCGTTGAGCTGCGGGTGCATGGTGATGAGGTTGACTCCGAACGGCTTGTCAGTGCGCTTCTTCGTCTCGGCAATCTCGGTGTCGAGCAGATCCGGCGTCATCGCGCCGCAAGCGATCACTCCGAACGCACCGGCGTTCGAGAGGGCGGAGACGAGATTGCGCTCGGAGATCCAGCTCATCGCGCCGCCGAGGATGGCGACCTCGCACCCGAGGAAGTCCGTGCCGCGCTTCATCAGGCGGCGGAGGCGGTCGTGGCCCACGGCCTCGGTCATGCGGCTTCTCCATTGTCGTCGAGCCCGTAGGCGGTGTGAAGGACGCGCACGGCCAGCTCCAGATAGTCTTCCGGGATCAGGACCGACACCTTGATCTCCGAAGTGGCGATGGCGAGGATGTCGATGCCCCGGTCGGCGAGCGTCTGGAACATCTTCGCGGCGATACCGGCGTTGGACCGCATCCCTATTCCGACGGCGCTGATCTTCACCACGTCGGTGTCGGTGAAGATCTCCTCGAAGCCGATGCCCTCCCTCGCTTTCTCCAGCTCCGCAACGCTGTGCGCAAGCGCGGCGGTGGGGACGGTGAAGGTGAGATCGCGCATCTGGCCGGGGCGCGGGGCGCTCTGGACGATCATGTCCACGTTGATGTTCGCTTCCGCCAGCGGCGCGAAGATGGCGGCGACGGCGCCGGGCCTGTCCGGCAGCCCCGTGAGCGTTATCCGCGCCTCGTTCTTGTCGTGGGCGATGCCGGTGACGAGCTGGCGTTCCATGTTCATGTCCTCGATTGCTTGGTCGCCGACGATCAGGGTGCCCGGCCGGTCCTCGAAGGAGGAGAGGACCTGGATCGGCATGTTGTATCGCATGGCGAGCCCGACGGAGCGGGTCTGGAGCACCTTCGCGCCGACGCTGGCGAGCTCCAGCATCTCCTCATAGGTGACGGCGCGAAGCTTGCGTGCCCGCGGCACGATCCTGGGATCTGTCGTGTAGACCCCCTCGACGTCGGTGTAGATATCGCACCGGTCGGCTCGGATCGCGGCGGCCAGAGCCACGGCCGAAGTGTCCGATCCGCCCCGGCCGAGGGTCGCGACGTCGCCCTGCTCCGTCACGCCCTGAAAGCCGGGGATCACGGCTATCCCATCCTCTGAGAACACCTTCTCCAGGACGTCCGCGTCGATATGGTCGATTAGCGCGGCCGCGTGGCCGGTGGCGCGGATGGGGAGCTGCCAGCCCATGTAGGAACGGGCGTTGAGGCCCATGCCCTGGAGGGTGATGGCGAGGAGCCCGCTCGTCACCTGCTCGCCAGACGCCACCACCACGTCATATTCCCGCGGATCGTAGAGGGAGGAGGCTTCGCGGCAGA
>DASWOC010000012.1:0-461063 GCA_036398895.1 Allosphingosinicella sp.
CCACATGCCCTGCGCCCTGGCATAGGCCTCGGTCAGCGCGACCTGTTCCTCGCTGCGGCCGGTGAGGCGCATGTAGGCGAGGGTCTGCTCGTCGATCGGGAAGAAGCCGCAGGTCGCGCCATATTCGGGCGCCATGTTGGCGATCGTCGCGCGGTCGGCGACCGACAAGGCCGTCACCCCCTCGCCGTAAAATTCGACGAACCGCCCGACCACGCCCTTCCTGCGCAGCATCTGGGTGACGGTCAGCACCAGGTCGGTCGCGGTGATCCCCTCGGCGAGCGCGCCGGTCAGCTTGAAGCCGATCACTTCCGGGATCAGCATCGAGACCGGCTGGCCGAGCATCGCCGCCTCCGCCTCGATCCCGCCGACTCCCCAGCCCAGAACGCCGAGGCCGTTCACCATGGTGGTATGGCTGTCGGTGCCGACGAGCGTGTCCGGATAGGCGACTTCGGGGACCGAGCCGCTGACCGTGCCCACGGCCGCTCCGGGGATGATCTGCGGGCTGCTCCACACGCCGCGCGCGATATATTCCAGATTGACCTGGTGGCAGATTCCGGTGCCCGGCGGCACGACCTCGAAATTGCGGAAGGCGGACGAGCCCCATTTGAGGAATTCGTAGCGCTCCATGTTGCGCTGATATTCGAGCGCCACATTCTGCTCGAACGCACGCGGAGTGCCGAACTCGTCCACCATCACACTATGGTCGATGACGAGGTGGACGGGGACGAGCGGGTTGATCTTCTGCGCATCGCCGCCGAGCGCGGCCATCGCATCGCGCATCGCGGCGAGATCGACCACGGCGGGAACGCCGGTGAAATCCTGCATCAGGACGCGCGCGGGGCGGTACTGGATCTCGCGCGAGGGGGCGACCGGGTTCTTCGTCCAGTCGACCAGCGCCTGGACGTCGTCGCGGGTGACGGTCACCCCGTCCTCGAAGCGGAGCAGATTTTCGAGCAGCACCTTCATCGAGAAAGGCAGGCGCGACACGTCGCCGAGCTGAGCGGCGGCCTTTTCGAGGGAGTAGTAAGCGTAGGACTTCGAACCGACCTGGAGCTCGGTGCGGGTTTGGAGGGAGTCGTGTCCTACGGCGGTCATAAGGGCTCTCGTCTCTAAGTGGTACTTAGAGCCGGGTCAGGGGCGGCCCGGCGCGGTTGGCGCGGGCTCTAGCAAGCGGCGGGCGAGGGGGGAAGGGCGGCAGGCGCATCCACAACCCCGCGCAACGTCGCGGTGTGCATGGTAGAACCGTTACACGCCCACTTGACTAAGACAAGCTATACCGTCCTATGCTGAAGTTATGGAGATGCACGACCCGCACGTCATCCTGCGCCTTGAGACGAAAAGGCCAATACAGATTGGAGATTTCGTCTCTGCGTTTACCGCTCTCGGCAACGAGTACGAACGCTTCATACGGGTGAACCGACCGGACTTGGCTCCGGAGGCGAGTATCTACGTACGACAGGTTCGCGAAGGTTCAATAGAGGCCGAGCTGATCCCGATGGCTGTGACCGGCGCGGCTATGATGCTGAATGCCATGGATCAGATGATGATCCTTGAGCAGTTTGTTCAGCTTTACGGCGGTCGACTCAAAACATTCTTCAAACCTCAGGGACGTCTCTCAAATGCCACAAAGAGCGAGCTCGTCGACTTTCTAGATCAGGTGCGTGCGATAGCCAATGATCCGGAGGGAACGGCGGAAATCGAGGCTGTCGATTACCGTGACGGCCATCGGAAGGTCCGGGCAGCCATAAAGTTCCGCACCCCGGAGGCGAGGACAGCTCGTGCTGAGATAGTCGATCAGCAGCGAGAGCTTCAGAGCCGCAGCGACGTAGATCATGAGCGCGTGCTGATGCGCTTCGTCCGCCCCAGCATAGAAGATGTCGCGCTTGGCAAGCGCACGGGCGAGCGCGCGGTGATCGAGAAGGTGTACCCCAAGGCATTGCCCGTCGTGTACGCTTCGGATCTGGCGGAGCAGCGCATCCGCCACGAAATGCTCCAAAGTCACGAGAACGTGTTCAAGAAGCTCTTCGATGTGGACGTCAACGTGGAGCTTAGGGGGGACGGCAAGCCAATGGCCTATCGCATCGTCGCCTTGCATACCGTTACAGATGCCCTGGACGACGAATAGCTCCCTCGGATCGGGGCGGGCGGATTTCGCCTACAGCAAGGACTTGGACTGACATGGACTGCGTGTCGCGAGTCAAATCTGCACTCGATGGGTCACTGTCGGGATGTGTACTCTCGAGTTGCGGGATCTACCGCTATGCGCTCTGGCGGATTTGGGATTTCAGCAAGCCGCTGTGGATGATGGCGCTCCTCAACCCGTCGAAGGCGACGGAGGAGCAGAGTGACCCGACAATTACCCGGTGCTGTATTCGTGCGCAAAAAGGGGGGGCTGGAGGAATCGTTGTTGTAAATACCGGGGCCATCCGAGAGACCAATGCAGAAAAGGCGTGCCGGGCCCCCGACCCTATCGGACCGCATAACGCGCAATGGATTGAGGCGCTGATCCCGACGTGCCAAACTCACATCGCAGGATGGGGTCCGAATGCGTCGTCATTTGGCGGGGACAAAATTATATTAGAGATATTCCGTAGACGTAACGTGCCCCTTTACGCCCTTAAGGTAAATCGAGACGGCAGTCCAAGGCATCCACTGTATGTAGCTTATGACGCTCCGCTGATGTTTCTGAAATAACTATCCTACGGATAGAATTCTATACACTACCGTTAGTCACCGCCTCACCCCCGAGGGCTTTCCAAGCAGCGAATAGCAAGCCTGCAGCAGCAGCAAGAATATATACTATTGTTCTAAACACCTTGAGGTCTGTATCTAGCTTCTCAATTTTATCAGAGAGCTGCTGAAGGGAGTGAATTGGCCGGTCGGCGGCAGAGACCAGACTGGCAGGAATCGCCGTTTGGGGATCGCGCCTCCACTGCTTAACGTAGGGGGGGTGCGACGTTCGATCTAAATCAGCGATCCATAGCAAAAATACATCTTGGCCGCGATGTAGGTGGATGGGTGACGGACCAGCATTATACACAGAGAAGATGAGTCGGCCTTCGAAGCCAGGGTCAACGTGGAAGCCAGAAACGTTGATCAGTCCCGGACCCTTAACACCGAACTTCAGCGAGATGAATCCCATGGTAGACCACGGAATCCGTATAATCTCCTCCGTGAGTAGGTATGCGAACTGACCGGGGGGAATAACTAGTTCGCCCCCGAGCACGGCTCTATTCTCGCCCCCGATATCTTCTACGCTCGCAGGAGCAAGGGGCTTCTTCAGATTTTCTCTGGCGGATGTGGTAAAATCAGGGGTGATGAACGCCTCAGGTCCGAGCGTCAGGGTATAAGCCGAACAATCGATTTTTGAAGGATCGTACGGCCGTACGATCTCAAGTTGATCGACTAGGTCAAGCAGCCGCTCGCCGCTCCAGAACGTCACTCGCGCGCCTACAGCCGGTCGTGAAAGATCATTTTCTGCTTAACGCCAGCAAGCCGCTCTCGGACCAAGCGCTCAAGATCCCAAGCCTGCGCATCAGAGAAGCAGATGGCACGATCGACGAGTTCAACCGCCGCCTCCCGGATTACCGTACGAAACGGAAAATCCTCCAAGTGATCAAGCTTCTCACAGGCCGCAGCCATTCTTCCGGCGTTTATCGTCAACGCGCTGGCGAAGCTCGCGAGATCGTACGCTTCGACGGAGGTAGGCCTATCAGGCAGGGCCTCGGCAAGTCTCACGTTGAGCGCGTTTGCGCATGAGGTGCCAATGACGAACACGTCAGTCACCACTCGCTGGACGCGTTCGAGGTCTCCCGCTGACTCAGCCAAATTCCCTGCGTACTTTGCGAAGTGCAGAGCCATGTGCGTGAGGCGACGCTGGACGGGTAGCCGTGCGATCTCCCGATGGTACAGCTCGTCATGTTGGAACTGCTCGAGCTGGAGCTGAGGCAGGACGCCTCTGATGTCGGAGGTTCCACTCGTGGAGATGACCGCCAGCACCATCGAACTTATCACCTCATTCTCTGACTCGGGAGTTGCGCCCGAGCCCTGCCACACCTCATCCCGCCCGATGTATGGCCCCTCGGGCCATACATCATAGGGCACTTTGGAATCAACCAGATTCCATCGACGTTACCCGCTCAAGCCAACGCTCCTGTAGCTCGGCACGGAAGATGATACCGGCGGCAGGATCGGGGTCCATCCCCAACCGCGCGACATGCTCCTCGAACGCTCGCTTGAGCGAGCTATCGGTTGGCCGCGCAGTAACGCGCATCCGCCCAGCGCCTGTGGGCGTGGCATACCGCTCTCTCAACTCCAGCAGGCGTGTGCATCGAATCTCCCGTAGAATCAATAATGTAGCGACTGCGCCTTTCCGCAGCTTGAACTGGTCGACGTACGCATCGAATGCGGCACGCTCCTCCGGTCGCAGATAGCCGCCAATCTGAGGGTCTTGGCTCAATTAGGTCTCCGAGCTGCTGAATGCCGACTCAGCGTTGTGATAGACGGATGGTGCGCGCGGCGCGGGAGCAATGCAACTCCGGCTCAATTACGCTTGCCAGTGACGAGCCAACGACGACGTGGTGCACGACGGCCTGGCCAGCTGACAGCTGCCACAAACACACCTCCGCCTCGATTAAGTGTCGGATCGCGTGACGCTTCCGGCGCAAAGTAGTACTTTGCGACGATGAACACCCTCCAAATCACCCCCTTCATGCACGTCCGCGACCTCGCGGCCGCCATCGCCTTCATGGAGGAGGTGCTCGGGAATGCTCAAAGTATAGCGGGAGTAACGACCTTGCCCCACGTCATCTTGCCTTGCAGAATAGGCCCATGACCAAGACTCTCGGAAAGCTATTGCCAAGGATTTTCCTTGCCGCCGCGCCCCTCCTTCTCGCCGCGAGCCCGGCTGGGGCGCAGCAACCGCCTTGGACGCTGCCGGCGCCCGATTATGGAGGCGCCAAGCCGCTGAACCGCGAGGCTTGGTACACGTTCGACGACTATCCGATGGCGGCGATCCGCGCCGGCGCGCAGGGCTACGTCACGGTCTCCTTCGAGATCCTGCCGAACGGGCGCGTAGGGAAATGCAAGGTAACCCGCAGCAGCCGCCACCGAAGCCTCGACACGGTCCTCTGCCCGCTCCTGAAGCGGCGGGCGCGGTTCGAACCGGCGCGGGGCGCGGACGGATCGCCCGTCCAGACGACTGGGACCACCTCGATGAGCTTCTGGATGCCGAAGAGCTAGAGAGAAGCTGGACCCCGGATCAAGCCCGGGGTGACGAAAAAGGGCGAGTATGCACGGCTGAGCACGGCTGGCGCCGGCGCTCCTTTCCCTCACCCGGCCGCTGAGCGGCGTGCCCTCTCCCGAAATGGGAGAGGGTGGGGAGCGGTGCCCCTCGACTTCGCTCGGGACGAACGGGAAGAGGGGATAGCGGCTGCCTCCGGCGGAATGAGACTCCGCGAACGTGCCCCCGGCACGTCCGCCATCTAGGTCTCATTTTGTTCTTTCCTACACCCTGGCTCTTATGATCTAACCTGTTCGGTTAAACCGAATCAGGGAGGGTGAAGACATGGGAGCGAAGAGGAAGGCGGCTCGGCGGGAGCGGGCGGCGGTGGACTGGGCGGCGTTTGCCGACGACGTTGCAGAGAGGATGCGGGGGCTTGGGATGCCGGAGGCGGAAGCCCGAGCCGAGGGCGTGAAGCAGGCGGAGAGAACGAAGCTGAGGCTGGAATGGATGCGGGAGCGGTTCGATGCGTTTCTCGCCATGCAGGATAAAGCGGGCGACGCCTATCTGCGCCAGATGGACGAGCATCCGGAGGTCGACTGGGAGGGGCCGGACGCGCCGGAGCTGCCCGAGCCGCCGGAGGAGGCGATCGCGCAGGCCATCTATGCCGAGGTGATGGCGGCCGTCCACGACGACCAGTGGCCGAGGCACCTCCATTTCCACGAGGTGTAGCCGTGGCTCACAAGGGGTACAGGCGCGACGGCTTCACGCCGGAGAAGCGCAAGGCCTTTCTCGCGGCGCTCGCCAAATATGGGACGATCGCCGACGCGTGCCGGACGGCGCGGATCTCGACGACCAGCTTCTACCGGCTGGAGAAGAAGGACCCGCACTTCCGGTCGCTGGCGGAGGCGGCTCGGTCGATGGCGGGGGCGGATATCGAGACCCTCGCCTGGGAACGGGGCGTGACGGGAATCGAGGAGGAGGTGATCCATTACGGCAAGGTGGTGGGGACGAGGCGCAAAAGATCCGACGCGGTGTTCCGGATGATCCTCCAGGCGGCCAAGCCGAACAAATATGGGCGGATGTCGCGCGGGGGCGAGACGCGGAAGCAGATCGAGAAGAGGGTGCGAAAGGCGCTTCGCGAGGAAGTGGAGAAGGAAGTGAGGGCCGAGCTCGGCGCACGGCCGAGGATCAGCGGCAAGGAGCTTCGGGAGAAGCTCGACACGATGCTTTCGGACTTCAACCGGAAGATGGGCGGAAATGGATAACCCGTCAAAGTGGTACTTTGACGGGGGCCCAAGGAAGAAAGTCAGGAAGCGAAAGATGGATCGAGGCGATACGCTTTCCTCAGCAAGGCCGGCCAGGCGAGGGCTCCGGCGGCCATCTTGAGGCCCATCTTGCCCTGCTGGGCGGTGACTTCGGGGCTTCCCTGGGGCGGGTTGTTGAGGCCGTTCTCGCCGGCGGAGAGAGCGAGGATCTGGGCCTCGCAGGCGCGTTCGAGGAAGTACATCTTCACGAACGCCTCTCCGACCGTCTCGCCGACGGTGAGCGTGCCGTGGTTGCGGAGGAGCATGGCGCCCTTGGAGCCGAGGTCCGCGACGATCCGCTCGCGCTCGTCGAGGTCGACGGCGACGCCTTCGTAGTCGTGATAGGCGACCTCCTCGCGGATCAGCATGGCGGTCTGGGTGAGGGGCAAGAGGCCCTCGCCATGGGCGGAGACGGCCTGGCCGTGGGGCGTGTGGAGGTGGATGACGGCGTGGGCGTCGGGGCGGGCCATGTGGATGGCGCTATGGATGGTGAAGCCGGCCGCGTTGGTGATGAAGGGGGTCTCGCCGACGGGGTTGCCGTTCAAGTCCACCTTGACGAGGCTGGAGGCGGTCACTTCCTCGAACATGAGCTGGTAGGGGTTGAGGAGGAAATGGTGCTCCGGCCCAGGGATGCGGGCGGAGAGATGGGTGAAGATGAGGTCGTCCCAGCCATAATGCGCGACGAGGCGGTAGGCGGCGGCGAGATCGACGCGGATCTTCCATTCCTCCTCGCTGACGCGGCCCTTCATCGGCGGGATGTCGAGGGAGGCGAGCGGGGAGACGTCCGCCATTCCGCGGTTCATCGCTTCGATTCGGCCCATGGCAAGCTCCTCAAATTGCGGCGGCTATAGCGTCGGGATGGGCGGCGGCGAAGGCTTCGAGGCGGGCGGCCTCCGCATCGGCGCGAAGGAGGGTGGGGTAGGGGTCGAGCGGGACGTCGAAGCGGCGGGCGTTGAACAGCTGCGGGACGAGGCAGCAATCGGCGATTGTGGGGGTGTCGCCGAACAGGAAAAGGCCGGAGCGGGGGGCGGCCAGGGCTTCGAGGGCGGCGAGGCCTTCGGCGACCCAGTGGCGGTACCAGGCGTTGCGGGAGTCTTCGGGCTGGGCGAGGGGGCCCTTGAGGTAGTTGAGGACTCGGAGGTTGTTGAGCGGGTGGATGTCGCAGGCGACGATGAGGGCGAGGGCGCGGACGTGGGCGGAGTCGGCGGGGTCGGCCGGGAGGAGGGGCGGATCGGGGCGGGTCGCATCGAGATAGTCGATGATGGCGAGGCTCTGGGCAATTCGGTGGCCGTCTATTTCCAGGAGCGGGATCAGGCCCTGCGGGTTGACGGAGCGGTAGTCGGGGCCCTTCTGGCCGCCCTGGAGGAGGTCGACGGGGACGCGTTCATAATCGAGGCCCTTGAGGCCGAGCGCGATCCGGACTCGGTAGCTCGCCGAGGAGCGATAATAATCGAACAGGCGGGGCTTGCTCATCGCCCCGAAGCGTAGCGGGGGGCTAGCGGCTTGCCTAGCGGGCGGGCGGGCGGTTAGGGCGCGGCTCCAGCGCACCCAGGGAGCGAAACGACGTGGCCGAGGCGAAGAAGACGGTCTTTTCAGGCGTCCAGCCGACGGGCGACCTCCATATCGGCAATTATATCGGCGCGATGTCGCTGTGGGTGCGCGAGCAGGACAGGCACGACAACATCTTCTGCATCGTCGACCTCCATGCTTTGACGATCCCGGAAGCGATCGAGGGGCCGAGACTTCGCGCCAACTCGCTCGACGTCGCCGCGCTCTACCTCGCCTGCGGGATCGATCCGGAGAAGTCGCTGGTCTTCATCCAGTCCCAAGTGCGCCAGCATTCGGAGCTCGCCTGGATCCTCAACTGCGTGACGCCGATGGGCTGGATGAACCGGATGACGCAGTTCAAATCCAAGTCGAAGGGCGCGGACTCGTCCGGCGTCGGCCTCTATTCCTATCCGATCCTGCAGGCGGCCGACATTCTGCTCTACCACACGCACCTGGTGCCGGTGGGCGAGGACCAGAGGCAGCATATCGAGATCACGCAGGACATCGCCCAGCGCTTCGGACATTTGTTCGGGTATCAGTTCACAAGGCCCGAGATCCTGGTGCAGAAGGTCGGGGCGCGGATCATGGGCCTCGACGATCCCGAAGCGAAGATGTCGAAGAGCTCGGCCAATCCGCGCCACGCCATCCGGCTGCTCGACCCGCCCGAGCTGATCCTGAAGAAGCTGAAATCCGCCAAGACGGACAGTCGGACCGCGGTCGATGCCGCCGACCTCGGAGCGGGCGTGACGAACCTCATCACCATCTACCACGCCTTTGCCGGCGGAACGTGGGAGGAGGCGGTCGCGCGCTTCGACGGGCAGGGCTACGGAGCGCTCAAGACGGGCGTGGCTGAGGCGGTGATCGCGGGGCTTGAGCCGATCCAGCGCCGCCATGCAGAGATACGCGGCGACGAAGCGGGCCTCACCGCCTTCCTGCGGCGATCGGGCGAAGCCGCGGCCGAGCGGGCGGAAGCGACGATGACGAAGGTGCGCGAGGCGGTCGGAATCCGGTGAGGCTCAGCCGGCGACGGTGAGGGGCTCCGCCACTTCGGCCGGCGCCAGCGCCGTCACCGACTCAACCGCGGCGAAGAGCTGCTCCGGAGTGAAGGGCTTGGCAAGAAGCGTCACGTCGTCGGGGCGGCGGGCCACGGCCTGGCCCTCGGCATAGCCGGTAATGATGATGGCGGGGAGACGCGGCTGCGCCTCGCGGGCTTGGCGGATCACCTCCACGCCCGAGACGTGCGGCATCGCATAGTCGCTGATCAGAAGCTCGCAGCAATCCGGATCGTCGCTGAGAAGAGCGAGAACTTCGGGCCCGTCCGACGCCTCCAGCACTTCGTGGCCGACGTCGCGAAGCAAGGCCGCCGTTGTCCTTCGGACGCCTTCATGGTCGTCGACGAGGAGGATCTTTAGCGGCCGAGCCGGCGCCCGGCTGCAGGACCGGTCCGGCCTGGCGGGCTGGTCCGCGGCCGTTTCGGGCGCCCGCGGAAGCCAGAGTTCGGCGCGGGTGCCGATTCCGACTTCGCTCTCGAGCCGGAAGGCGCCGCCAGACTGCTTGGCGAAGCCATAGACCATCGAGAGGCCGAGGCCGGTGCCCTTGCCGATGTCCTTGGTGGTGAAGAAGGGCTCCATCACCTGCTCGAGAATCTGGGGGGATATGCCGGAGCCGCTGTCGGCGACCGCGAGGACGAGATATTCGCCCGCGGCGAGCCCGATCTCCGGGTCTCCCGCGCTGCACCTGTTCTCCGCCTCGACCGCGATCGTTCCGCCGTCCGGCATGGCGTCGCGGGCGTTGATGATAAGGTTCATCAGAGCAAGCTCGAGCTGCGCCTGGTCGGCGAAGGCGCACCACAGCTCCTCCCCCATCCGCCATTCCAGCTCGACGAGGCCTCCCAGCGTATGGGCGAGGAGATCCGTGACCGCGGCCGACAAATCCGAAATCTCGATACAGGCGGGCTCAAGCTGCTGGCGGCGGGCGAAGGCCAGGAGCCGGCCGACCAGCTCGGAGCCCTGCTCGGCCGCCCGGCGGGTCATTCCGAGCAGTTTCTGATGCTCGTCCTTCAACGGGACCCGGCGCTCGATCAGGCTGAGGCCGCCGAGCACGGCTGCCAGGAGGTTGTTGAAATCGTGTGCGATGCCGCCGGTCAGCTTTCCGATCGCGTCCATCTTGCGCGCCTGGAGCAATTGCAGCTCCAGGGTGCGGCGGTCGGTGACATCGGTCAGGGTCCCGGCGAATTCGAGCGGCCGCCCTTTGGAGTCGCGAAGAAGCACGGCCTGGTCGTGGAAATGCTTCCAGCTGCCGTCGGCGCATTGCCAGCGATATTCGACCGAGAAGCGGCCGGTAATCCGACGCGCCTCGAGCGCGGCGAGCACCTTCTCCCGATCTTCGGAATGGAGGCGCTCGCTCCACAGGCCCGGATGCGCCCGCACATGATCATGACCGAAGCCGGTCATTCCGAAGAGGTCGCCGCTGACGTAATCGGGGACGCGCGGAATAGATTCGAGCGGCTCCAGGTAAAGAACGATCGGAAGCGATTCGATGATCGCCGCCTGCCTCTGCTCGGCCCGGCGAAGCTCCTGCTCCGCCTTCAGCCGCTCCGCATTGGCGCGCAAATTGGCGTCGAGCAGGGCCTGCTCCTGCCGCGCCTTGCGCTGGATCTCCTTCGTCATCGCGAACAGATCGACGAACACAGCGACCTTGGAGCGAAGGACGATCGGGTCCACCGGCTTGAACACGTAATCGACGGCGCCCATCGAATAGCCGCGCATCAGGTGCTCGGTTTCCTTGTTCACGGCGGACAGGAAGACGATCGGAATGCGCTTGGTCTGCTCGCGCTCGCGGATGATCTGAGCGGTCTCGTAGCCGTCGAGCCCGGGCATGTAGACGTCGAGCAGGATGACCGCGAACTCGCCCCTGAGAAGGTGCCGGAGCGCCTCCTCGCCCGAGCGGGCGACGACGACGTCCCCCACATCCTCGAGCACGTTCTGGATGGCGAGAAGGTTGCGCTCGTCGTCATCGACGACGAGCACGCGCGGGCGCTCGATCGCCTCCTCGACCGGGTAGGCGTCCGCGTTCACGGGCAAAGGCTCGGCGTCTCCGCCGCCTACGGGCACCCGAACGGTCATCCTATTCAGCCGCCCTCACCAGCTCCGCCGCCGCCGGCCGGCTTTCCCGCGCCCGGGCGATCCACACCCGGAGCAGGGCGAGCAGCAAATCGATGTCGACCGGCTTCGCGATATAATCGGATGCGCCGGCGTCGAGGCACTTCTGCCTGTCGCCCTTCATCGCCTTGGCGGTGACGGCGATCAGCGGCACTTCCGAAAGCGCCGGGCGCTGGCGGATCTGCTGCATCGTCTCGTAACCGTCCATCTCCGGCATCATGATATCAATGAGGGCAATGTCGATTCCCGGAGTCTGCTCGAGGATGAGGATCCCGTCCTTGCCCCGCTCCGCATGGAGAACTTCGACGTCATAGCTCTCAAGGACGCTCGTCAGCGAGTAGATGTTCCGGATGTCGTCGTCGACGATCAGGATCTTCGCTCCGGCAAGCTCCGGAACGGCCCGCGCCGAGGAGGCGGGCTGAGCCTCGCCGCTTCCCGGTGCGACGATCTCGACCATCGGCTCGGCGGTCCGGATATGCTCGGCAAGGCCGCGGAAGACGCCGGCCAGCGCCTCCTGCTCGGCCGGCTTTTCGGTCACTCCGAAGGCGCCCATGTCCATGACCGAGCCGAGCTTGTCGGCGCCGGAGATGACGTGGATCGGCACGTGGCTGGTCTGCGGGTCGTGCTTGAGGAGGTCGAGCAAAACGAAGCCGTCGATGTCGGAAAGGCCGAGATCGAGGGTGATTGCATCCGGCTGAAGCTTCCTCGCCATCGCGAGCGTGCCGGCCCCGGCGGTCGAGACGACCCCCTTGAGCCCCGCCGACCGGGCGAGATCGAGCAGGATCGAGGCGAAGGTGGGATCGTCCTCCACGATCAGGACGAACGGCTCGCCGGCAAGATCGTCGCGGTCGTCGCTGACCTCGAAGCCGGTTGGGAGCGCGGTCGGGACCAGCGAGCCCGAATTGTCGTAGCGCGCGCTGGTGCCGCCGCTCGGCGGCAGGGCGATCGGCGCCGCAGCCTGGAACGGCGCGAACAGGGTGAAGGTGGAGCCTTCGCCTGGCTTCGAGCGGACCTGAAGCTCGCCGCCAAGCAGGCGCGCGATCTCGCGGCTGATCGAGAGGCCGAGGCCGGTGCCGCCATATTTGCGGCTGGTGGTTCCGTCCGCCTGCTGGAAGGCCTCGAAGATGAGCTTCTGCTTGTCCTCCGGAATGCCGATCCCGGTGTCGGTGACGGCGATCTCGATCGCTTCCTCGACGTTGCGGAGCACCGGATGGTTGGGGCTCCAGCCGCCCTTCGCCGGCCGGACGGCCAGGGTGACTCCGCCCTGCGCCGTGAACTTGAAGGCGTTCGACAGGAGGTTGAGGACGATCTGCTGAAGCCTCTTCTCGTCGGTGCGGATCGCCTGCGGAAGCGTGCCGTCGAACTCCACGTTGAAGTCGAGATTCTTGTCGGCGGCGAGCTGGCGGAAGGTCCGCTCCATATGCTGCTTGAGGCCCGACATCGGCATCTCGCCGACTTCGATGGAGACGGTGCCGGATTCGATCTTCGAGAGATCGAGGATGTCGTTGATGAGGCTGAGAAGGTCGGAGCCGGCGCCGTGGATGGTGCGCGCGAAATCGACCTGCTTCTCGTTGAGGTTGCCCTGCGGGTTGTCCGACAGAAGCTTGGAGAGGATGAGCAGCGAGTTGAGCGGAGTGCGAAGCTCGTGGCTCATGTTCGCCAGGAACTCCGACTTGTACTTGGAGGTGAGGGCGAGCTGCTCGGCCTTTTCCTCGATGGCCCGGCGGGCCATGTCGATCTCGATATTCTTCGCTTCGACCTGCTTCTTCTCGTTCTCGAGGAGCTGCGCCTTCTCCTGAAGCTCCTCGTTGGTGTTGTGGAGCTCCTCCTGCTTGGTGGTGAGCTCGGTCTGGCGCGCCTGAAGCTCCTGGGTGAGGAGCTGGGACTGTTTGAGCAGGCCCTCGGTGCGCATCGTCGCGGCGATCGTGTTGAGCACGATTCCGACCGATTCCATGAGCTGGTCGAGGAAGGTCTGGTGGGTCTCATTGAAGTCGCCGAACGAGGCGAGCTCGATCACCGCCTTGACGTCGTCCTCGAACAGGGCCGGCAGGATGGCGATGTTGGCGGGCTTTGAGTGGCCGAGGCCGGAGCCGATGCGGATGAAGTCCGCCGGAACGTCGGCGAGAAGCATCGGCCTTTTGTCGGCGGCGCATTGGCCGACGAGGCCTTCGCGAAGCTTGAAGTTCGGCTTCAGCTCGTCCCGCCCTTCCGCGCCGTAGCTGGCGACGAGGTCGAGCACCGTCTCATTCTCCTCGCGCTTGGCGACGTAGAAGACGCCGTATTGCGCGTTCACCAGCGGAGCGAGCTCCGACATGATCAGGTTGGAGACGGTGGCGAGGTCGCGCTCGCCCTGGAGCATGCGCGAGAAGCGGGCGAGGTTGGTCTTGAGCCAATCCTGCTCGGCATTCTTGAGCGTCTGATCCTTCAGGTTGCGGATCATCTCGTTGATATTGTCCTTGAGCGCGGCCATCTCGCCCGAGGCCTCCACCGCGATCGAGCGGGTGAGGTCGCCCTTGGTCACGGCGGTCGCCACGTCCGCGATCGAGCGGACCTGGTTGGTGAGGTTGGCGGCGAGCTGGTTCACGTTGTCCGTGAGGTCGCGCCACAGGCCGGCGGCTCCGGGCACTCGCGCCTGTCCGCCGAGCTTGCCTTCGATTCCGACCTCGCGCGCCATGTTGGTTACCTGATCGGCGAAGGTGGCGAGGGTCTCGATCATGAAGTTGATCGTCTCGGCCAGCGCGGCGATCTCGCCCTTGGCGTCCACGGTCAGCTTTCGCTTCAAATTGCCCTGGGCGACGGCGGTCACGACCTCGGCGATGCCGCGCACCTGGTTGGTGAGGTTGGTCGCCATCAGGTTCACATTGTCCGTGAGATCCTTCCAGGTGCCGCCCACGCCCGGCACCTGCGCCTGGCCGCCAAGCTTTCCTTCGGTGCCCACCTCGCGGGCGACGCGGGTCACTTCGGAGGCGAAGCCGTTCAGCTGGTCCACCATGACGTTGATGGTGTTCTTCAGCTCCAGGATCTCGCCCTTCACATCGACGGTGATCTTCTTCGACAAGTCGCCGCGGGCGACGGCGGTGGTCACTTCGGCGATGTTGCGGACCTGGCCCGTCAGGTTCGCGGCCATGAGGTTCACGTTGTCGGTAAGGTCCTTCCAGGTGCCGGCGATGCCGCGCACATGCGCCTGGCCTCCGAGCTTTCCTTCGGTGCCCACTTCGCGGGCGACGCGGGTCACCTCGGAGGCGAAGCTGTTGAGCTGATCGACCATCGTGTTGATCGTGTTCTTGAGCTCGAGGATTTCGCCCTTCACGTCGACGGTGATCTTCTTCGACAAGTCGCCGAGCGCCACGGCCGTGGTCACCTCGGCGATGTTGCGGACCTGGCCGGTGAGGTTGGCGGCCATGGCGTTGACGTTGTCGGTCAGATCCTTCCACGTGCCGCCGACGCCCGGCACCTGCGCCTGACCGCCGAGCTTCCCCTCGGTCCCCACCTCGCGGGCGACGCGAGTCACCTCGGAGGCGAAGCCGTTGAGCTGATCCACCATGACGTTGATGGTGTTCTTCAGCTCGAGGATCTCGCCTTTCACGTCGACGGTGATCTTCTTGGAAAGGTCGCCCTTCGCCACGGCGGTGGTCACTTCGGCGATGTTGCGCACCTGGCCGGTGAGATTGCCGGCCATCAGGTTCACCGAATCGGTGAGGTCGGCCCAGGTGCCGGCGACGCCCTCGACCTGCGCCTGGCCGCCGAGCTTTCCTTCCGAGCCCACTTCGCGGGCGACGCGGGTCACCTCGGACGCGAAGGAGTTGAGCTGGTCCACCATCGTGTTGATGGTGTTCTTCAGCTCCAGGATCTCGCCCTTCACATCGACGGTGATCTTCTTCGACAAGTCGCCGCGGGCCACGGCGGTGGTCACTTCGGCGATGTTGCGGACCTGGCCGGTGAGGTTCGCGGCCATGAGGTTCACGTTGTCGGTGAGGTCGGCCCAGGTGCCGGCGACTCCGGGCACCTGCGCCTGGCCGCCGAGCTTTCCTTCCGTGCCGACCTCGCGGGCGACGCGGGTCACCTCCGAGGCGAAGCTGTTGAGCTGGTCCACCATCGTGTTGTTTGTGTTCTTGAGCTCGGCGATCTCGCCCTTCACGTCGACGGTGATCTTCTTCGACAAGTCGCCGGAGGCCACGGCGGTGGTCACCTCGGCGATGTTGCGGACCTGGCCGGTGAGGTTGTCGGCCATGAGGTTGACGTTGTCCGTGAGATCCTTCCACGTGCCGCCGACTCCGGGCACCTGCGCCTGGCCCCCGAGCTTGCCTTCGGTGCCCACTTCGCGGGCCACGCGGGTCACTTCGGAGGCGAAGCCGTTCAGCTGATCGACCATCGTGTTGATGGTGTTTTTCAGCTCGAGGATCTCGCCCTTCACGTCGACCGTGATCTTCTTGGAGAGGTCGCCTTTCGCCACGGCGGTCGTCACCTCGGCGATGTTGCGGACCTGGCCCGTGAGGTTGTCGGCCATGAGGTTGACGTTGTCGGTGAGGTCCTTCCACGTGCCGGCGACGCCTTCCACGCGGGCCTGGCCACCGAGCTTACCTTCGGTGCCGACCTCGCGGGCGACGCGAGTCACCTCCGAGGCGAAGCTGTTGAGCTGGTCCACCATGGTGTTGATGGTGTTCTTGAGCTCGAGGATCTCGCCCTTCACGTCGACGGTGATCTTCTTGGAGAGGTCGCCGCGGGCCACGGCGGTGGTCACTTCGGCGATGTTGCGGACCTGGCCGGTGAGGTTGGTCGCCATCGCGTTGACGTTGTCGGTCAAGTCCTTCCAGGTGCCGGCGACGCCCTTCACGTTCGCCTGGCCGCCGAGTTTTCCTTCCGTGCCCACTTCGCGAGCGACGCGGGTCACTTCCGAGGCGAAGGAGGCGAGCTGCTCCACCAACGTGTTCACGACCTTGCCGATGCGCAGGAACTCGCCCCGAAGCGGGCGGCCGTCGATCTCGACCGTCATGGATTGGGAAAGGTCGCCCTTGGCGACGGCGCCGATGACTCGCGCGACCTCGGCGGTCGGCTGCACCATGTCCTCGATCAGCTCGTTCACCGAGCGGATGGCCGTCTCCCAACCGCCGGTGGCGCTCTTGACGCGGCCGCGCTGGCCGATCTTGCCTTCCTTGCCGACGACTTCGGAGAGACGCTCGAACTCGCGGGTCATCTCCTGGTTCAGGGACACGACTTCGTTGAAGAGGGTCGCGATCTCGCCGTCGAGGCCGTCGGATTCTTCCGACAGGCGGACGGTGAAATCGCCGCGCCTAAGGCTGCGGAGGGCGGCGACGAGCTGGCGGCGATCAAGCGCCTCGCGCGGGGTGTGGGCGTTCACAGATTACTCCTTCAGTCGCGTCCTCCCCCCCTTCGAGTTGAAATCATGCGGGCCCCCGGCCGTCGGCGAAACATAACAGAGGAATTTGATTTGGCGCCCCTAAAAAATTCGTTGGCCCACACGTTCCTAAGCCCGGAAACGGCGCCAATGAACCAGGCGAAGCCTTATTCCTCGGCCTGCGGAACCTCTCGCTTCCTCTGAAACAGGTCGATCGAGGGGGAGGCGGCGCGGCTCGAGCGGCGCTTCCTTCGGCGACGGTGCGCCTCGGAACCAGCGGTGCGCTGGCCTTCCGTCAAGTTGGATGCTGGTATCGGCCGATCGGCGTCCTGCCGAGATGCGGTGCTGGCGGCGGCGGTCCGCGCGGCCCTTCGCGGCCAGCAGGAGGAGGAGGGGAACTCCCACAATGGCGGCAACTCCCGCCGTGAGCGCTAGAGACTGCATCGCCGGAGCTTCTCGCCTATTCGGAAGGCTAATACCAGAGCCCGCCCGGAAGGCTTTGAAGGTGCCGTCGTGTGAGGTTAGGGGGCAGCATGGCCGGCGAGACCCAGACGAAGCGCAGCCCCTCGGCTTTGCGCCGCTTCCTCGGAAGCGAGGCGGCGGGCGGGATCCTGCTGATCGGGGCGGCGCTGGCGGCGCTGGCGGCGGCGAACTCGCCCTGGGGCGAGGCCTATCGGCATCTCCTCCATCTGGAGACCGGCCCCGCCCTCTCGCCCAAGCTCGGCCCGATGAACGTCCACCTATGGGTGAATGACGGGCTGATGGCCGTCTTCTTCCTGCTCGTCGGGCTGGAGATCAAGCGCGAGTTCGTGGACGGGCGGCTTTCCACCTGGGAGCGGCGGCGGCTGCCGATCATTGCGGCGGCCGTCGGAATGGCCGTGCCTGCGGCCCTCTATCTGACGCTCGCCAACGAACCGGGTTTGAGCCCCGGCTGGGCGATCCCCGCGGCGACCGACATCGCCTTCGCGATCGGGGTGCTGGCGCTGCTCGGATCGAGGGCGCCGACGTCGCTGAAGCTGTTCCTCACCACGGTCGCAATCGCCGACGACCTCGGAGCGGTCGCGATCATCGCCATCGCTTATACGGCGAAGATCGACACCCTCGCGCTCGGAGCCGCGGCTCTGATCTTCGTGATCCTGTATGCCTTGGGGAAGAGCGGAGTGGCGAAGCTGTGGGTCTATCTGATCGGCGCGGCGCTGCTCTGGTATGCGGTCCTTCTTTCCGGTGTTCATGCGACCGTGGCGGGAGTGCTCGCCGCCGCGACGGTGCCGATCGTCAAGACTCCGGGAGCGCCGGACAGCGCCGACTCGCCGCTCCATCGCCTCGAACATGCGCTCGCCCCCTGGGTGGCGTTCCTGATCGTGCCGGTGTTCGGCTTCGCCAATGCCGGCGTTTCGCTCGAAGGGCTGACCTTCGTCGACCTTTTCGCGCCGCTTCCGCTCGGCATCGCGGCGGGGCTTTTCGTGGGCAAGCAGGTGGGCATTTTCGGTGCGGTCTGGCTTTCCGTCCGCTTCGGGCTCGCAAGCCGGCTGCGCGGCGCCACCTGGCTGCAGCTATGGGCGGTGTCGATCCTGTGCGGCATCGGCTTCACGATGAGCCTGTTCATCGGAGCCCTCGCCTTTCCAGGCCGACCGGACCTGATCGAGGAGGCGAAATTAGGCGTGCTGGCGGGCTCCTTCCTTTCCGCCATCGTCGGCTATGCCATCCTTCGCTTCGCTCCGAGGCATGCCTCCCACGAGGCGGAGGAGGAGAGCCAGTCGCGGGAGATCGATGCGGACGGAGACGTCGCTTGCGTCGAGGAGCCGCGCCGCTGATGCGCCTCTTCTGGGACGAGCGGCAGCGCCTCCATGCGCCCAGGCAAGAGCTGCACAATGGCGGCTTCACCTCTTATGCCGAGCATCCCGGTCGCGCCGACGCGATCCTCGCCGCCATCGGGACGACCGAGGCACCGACCGACCAGGGCGAGGCGCCCATCGAGGCGGTCCACCCGCGCGACTATCTTGACTTCCTCAAATCCGCCTATGGCGACTGGCAGGCGGCCGGACGCCCCGGCGACGCCTTCGGCTATGTCTGGCCGGTCGCCCGGCGCCGGCCGCTCGACCTCACGCGCATCGACGCGAGGCTCGGCCGCTACAGCTACGACGCCTCGACCCCCATCGCCCAAGGGACCTGGGACAGCGCCTATTGGTCGGCGCAGACGGCGCTCTCCGCGCTCGACGCCCTGCTCGCGGGAGCATCTGCCGCCTTCGCGCTGACCCGGCCGCCGGGTCACCATGCGGGCGCCGACTATCTCGGCGGCTATTGCCATCTGAACCACGCCGCCATCGCCGCCCAGGCGGCGCTCGCCGCAGGCCGCCGACCCGCCATCCTCGACGTCGACTATCATCACGGGAACGGCACCCAGGACATCTTCTACGAGCGGGGCGACGTCTTCTTCGCCTCGATCCATGCCGATCCCGCCACCGACTATCCCTTCTACTGGGGCCATTCCGACGAGCGCGGCGCGGGCGAAGGCGAAGGCGCGACTCTCAACCTGCCGCTTCCGCGCGGCACGGGGATAGCCGGCTACGAGCCGGCGCTCGACCGGGTATTGGAGGCGATTGCAGGCTTCGCTCCGGACCTCCTCGTCTGCTCGTTCGGCGCGGACACGTTCGTGGGGGACCCGATCAGCTTCTTCGAGCTACGGACCGCCGATTACGCGCCGCTAGCCCGCCGGATCGCCTCGCTGCGCCTGCCGACGCTGATCGTGATGGAAGGTGGCTATGCGGTGGATGCGCTCGGCGCCAATGTCGCGGAGTTCCTCTCCGGCTTCTGAAGCTCAGTCGCGGTGCCAGTCGCGCGCCAGGCGGGTCGAGGCGATGAAGTAGAGCAAGGCGCCGAGCAGGTAAAAGCCGAGGCCGTAGAGGATCGAGTAGCGAAGGGATTCGGCGCCGTAGGAGGCGGCCATCCGGTCGGACATGAAGCCGAAGATGAAGGTGCCGAAGCCGATCCCGATCAGATTGTTGATCAGAAGGAAGCAGGCCGAGGCGGTGGCGCGATGCGACGGCGCCACCAGATGCTGGACGGCGGTGATGACCGGGCCCAGCCAGAGGAGCGACAAGGCGTAGGGAAGCACGAACAGGAACCAGCCGACGGTCAGCGACGGGCTGAACAAGGCCGCCACGTAAGCGGGGGCGGTGACCAGGAAGGCGACGGCCGGAATGGCCGCGTAGGCGCCGGGCCTCGCGCCGCCCAGCCGATCGCCGAGCCAGCCCCCGAAGAGGATGCCGGCCACGCCGCCGACGAGGACGATCGAGCCGAAATAGCTTCCGATGTCGCTCAGGGAGAGGCCGAGGCTGGTGTTGAAATAGGATGGAAGCCAGAAGCCGAGGCCGTAGCCGCAGATCGACCCCGACGCGGCGGCGAGGGAGAGGAGCCAGAAGCTCGGCTTGCGCGCCAGAAGCGAGAAGACAGCCATGAAGCCGGGCTGCTCCTCCGCGGGTTCGGAAGCCTCAGGGCGCTGCGGCTCTGGGACGAAGCGAAGGATCAGCCAGGCGACGGGAAGACCGGCGAGGCCGATGACGGCGAAGGCGACCCGCCAGTCGAGGCTTTGGGCGAGCCAGCCGCCGAAGAAGAGGCCGAGCGCCGAGCCGATCGGGATGCCGAGGCTGAAGATGGCCATCGCCCGCGCCCGCCGCTCGGGCGGAAAGCGGTCGGCGATGAGGGCGTAGCTCGGCGCGACGCCGCCCGCTTCGCCCACGCCGACGCCCATTCGCGCGGCGAACAATTGCCAGAAATTCTGGGCGGCGCCGCAGACGGCCGTGAACAGGCTCCACACGGCGACGGAGAGGGCGATCACCCGCGAGCGGCCGGTTCGGTCCGCATAGCGGGCGATCGGGATTGCGAGGGTCGAATAGACGCTTGCGAAGGCGATGCCGCCCAGGAGGCCGAGCTGGGTGTCGCTGAGGTCGAGCTGCGTCTTGATCGGGATTTTGAGGATCGACACGATCTGCCGATCCAGGAAATTGAAGATGTAGGCGAGGAGCAGGAGGGCGAGCACCCGCCCTCCGGATGCCGCTTCGTTCCTGCTCCCCGCCTTTATCATGCGGCGTCAGTAGCGGGCGGTGAGGCGCAGCGTAAAGGTCCGGGGAGCGCCGAAATAGACGGTGCGGATGTTGCTGACGCTCGAGAATTCCTGACCTTCGGTCTTGTAGACCTTGTCGGTCAAATTCTGCGCATAGAGGCCGATGCTGAACTTGCGGTCCTCATCCTCCCACACGATGCGGGCGTCGTGCATCCAGAAGCCCTCCTGGAATAGGCCCTCGACCCGGGTCGTGGTGCCGACCGTGCCGTTGATCACCGTGTTATCGACGGCGAGAGCGGTCTCGGAGCGGTAGCGCGACTGGCCGCCGATCGTGACGTTGCCCGAACCCTGAAGGTCGAACGTGTATTGAGCGCCGAGACGGATCGTCCAGTCCGGCGCGAAGGCGGGGGTCTGGAAGGCGCGGCTTCCGCCCGGGAAGCGGACGTCCGCGAACTCCTTATATTCGGCATCCAGATAGCCGATCTGCGCGTCGAGCAGCAGGCCTTCGACCGGAGTCAGCGCCGCCTCGAGCTCCGCGCCGCGGATTTCCAGCTCGCCTGCGTTGATGACGCTGAGCACCGCCGTCGGCACGCCGTTCACCTCGTCGGTGCCGGAGACGCGCGCCTGGAAGTTGCGATAGTCGTTGTGGAAGGCGGCGAGGTTCAGCCTCAGGATCCCCGCGATGCGGGTCTTGAGGCCGACCTCATAGGAATCTACCTCCTCCGGATCGTAGGCGGTCGATTCCCGAACGGAGTTGGCGCGTCCGTTGAACCCGCCCGACTTGAAGCCCTTTGCGTAGCGCGCATAGGCCATGGTCTCGGGCGTGATCTGATAGTCGATCGAGGCCATCGGCGAGACGTCTTCCCACACGCCCTCGGGCGGAGCGAAGGGGAAGGTGCCGTTCAGCACGGGGAGATTCGAGAAGGTGGAGGTCGTCCGGACATAGTCCTTCTCCTCACGGGTCACCCGGAGGCCCGCCGATACCCGCAGGGCATCGGTGATCGAGAAGCTGCCGTTCGCGTAGGCGGCCATGCTCTTCGTCTCGAGATCGTCGTCCACCGTGCGAAGGAAGGTGAGGCCCGGAAGCAGCACGTCGTTGCCATAGGCTTCCTGGTGGGAGGTGATGTCCTCCTTGAGGTAATAGAGGCCGGCGACGCCCTGGAAGCGGTCGCTGTTGTAGGCGAGCTGGAATTCCTGGCTCAGCTGCTTCTGATCGACGCCGACGAAGACGTCGCCCACCTGGAGCTGAGTGGCGTCGATATCGACATAATCGTCGGTGTTGAGCTTGCGGTAGGCGCTGATCGACTTGAAGGTCAGAGCGTCGGTCACGTCGAAAGTGGCGATTCCCGACAGGCCCCAGTGGCGAAGCTTCGTCGAGTTCGGGAGCGTCGGCGAGATGCGCGCGGTGAAATTGTAGTCGTCGAGGCTGCGCTCGAGCGGCAGCGAGACGACCGTCGGTGCGAGGAGATAGCGAAGCTCATTGACCGGGGCGCCGACGCTGAGCGCCGCGTCGTCGCGCGAATAGTCGGCGGTGACGTCGAAGCGGAAGCGGTCCGACGGCGTGAAGGCAAACGCGGCGCGGGCGGCGATCGTGTCCTTGTTGTTATATTCGCGGTCGAGCACCCGGTCCTCGACATAGCCGTCGCGCTTGGCGCGCATCACGGCGAAGCCGGCGGCGAGCGTGTCGCTGATCGGGCCGGAGGCGGACATCTTGAGGTCCAGCTGATCGTAGGAGCCGATGGCGGCGGAGACGTTGGCGCGGAAATCCTGGCCGGGCTTGCGGGTCACCACCTTCAAGGCGCCGCCGATCGTGTTCTTGCCGTAGAGCGTGCCCTGCGGGCCGCGCAGGACCTCGATCCGCTCGATATCGAGCAGGTCGAGCTGCGTGCCGCGGATCCGGCTGTAATAGACGTCGTCGACATAGACCCCCACGGCCGGGTCGAAGGTCTGGAGGGCGTCGGGCTGGCCGATTCCGCGGATGTAGATGTTGGTGGCGTTGGACGAGCCGCGGCCCTGGGCGATGTTGAGGTTCGGAACCGCGCCCTGGAGGCCGGTCGTATCCTGCGCCTGGATGCGGTCGAGCGTGCGCTCGTTGAAGGCCGAGACCGAGCCGGGGACCCGCTGGAGGCTTTCCTCAGTGCGGCGGGCGGTGACGACGATCTCGCCTTCTCCGGTGTCCGGGCCTTCGGCATCCGAAGCGGTGGTGGCGCTTTCATCCTGGGCGGGCTCGTCCTGCGCCTCCTGGTTCAGCTGCTCGGCCGACTGCGCGAGGAGCGGGGCCGGGGCGAGGGCGAGGGCGCCGACGGCGGCGCCGAAGCGGAGGAGGGTGATCGTGCGGTTGCGGTTCATGGCGGCTTCTCCTGGTTTCAAGCGGTGACTTTAAGCGTCGGGACGGGCGGCAGCATCGCCGCGAAATCGCGTATTGCGGCGTTGAACAGCTCCGGCTGCTCGAGGTGCGGCGCGTGGCCGGAGCGCTCGAAGCGGAGGGCGGAGGCGGACGGAAGGGCCTCGACGAGATGGTCGGCGGTATCGGCGCCGTAGAGGTGGCTTTGGGCGCCGTGGACGACGAGCGTCGGCTGGCGGATTGCCCCGAGCAGCGGGCGCGAATCCTCCTCGACCAGCGACTTCCAGAGGGAGTCAACTGCTGAGCGGTCGCAGCGGGCGAACTCGCGCCCGACCCAGTCGGCGAGCGGGCGCTGCGCCTCGTCGAGGGGCTGAGCGAAGATGGCGGCTCCGGCACCGGCCGCGAAGGCGGGAAAGTCCTCCCGGATCGCCCGGGTGCGGTCCTCGCAGTGGTCGGGGGAGAGCCCGAGCTCCCAACCGCCCTGGTTGCGCACGCACGGGCTCATGTCGACGATAACGGCCCCGGCGAAGCGGCGCGAGGCGTGGCCCGAGAGCACCCGCCAGAGGACGGTCGCGCCGAGCGACCAGCCGATCCCGACCGCGCCTTCCAGATCGAGATGCTCGACGAGCTCGGCCACGTCCTCGGCCGCTCGGGCGACGGTGGGGGGACGGCTTCCCGCGAACGAGGCGCCGTGGCCGCGAAGGTCGAGGCGAATGAGGCGGAAGTCGTCGGCAAGGGCGCGCTGGCCGTCGAAGAAGCCACCATTGGCCATCAGGCCGTGGAGAAGCAGCAGCGGACGCCCCGCGCCCTCCTCGTGAAACGCGATCGAAGCGCCGTCCGATGCCGTGAAAAAGGTCAATTCCGCTCCCCCGGAGGTCTTCGCCTCCCCCAGCAGGACATCCCCCATTATGAAACCTGAGTCAATGTTCAAGTTCGCGGCTGCTTGCGCGAAGTTGAATTCGCGTTCAGTTTCTCCGGCGGAGGGCGGAAATGGCTTCGAGGGCGGAAACGACTGCCGGCAGCGGCGACCGGGAGCCGCGTACCGAGCGTGGGCGAAAGACGCTTCGGCGGCTGCTCGAGGCGGCCGCAGCGGAGTTCGGCGAGCGCGGATTCCACGAAGCCGCGATCAACGGGATCACCGGCCGCGCGGGCGTCGCGCTCGGCACCTTCTACACCTATTTCGAAAGCAAGGAGGAAGTGTTCCGGGCGCTCGTCCGGGAGATGAGCCGGGCCACCCGCGCGCACGTCGCGGAAGCGGTCAAGGACGCGCCCGACCGGCTGGCGGCGGAGCGGCTCGGGCTGGAGGCGTTCATCGCCTTCGTCCGGCGGCACCCCGAGCTCTACCGGATCATCGAGGAAGCGCAGTTCGTGGCGCAGGATGCGTACCGCGAGCATTACCGAAGCTTCGCCGACGCCTATCGCCGCAATCTGAGCGCGGCGCGAAGCAGGGGCGAGATCTCGCCCGGAAGCGGCGACGTCGAGGAGACGGACGAGGCGCGGTCCTGGGCGCTGATCGGGACAAGCGTGTTCCTCGGCATGCGCTACGGCATCTGGGAGCAGGACCTGCCCCCCGGGCGCGTCGCGGAAATTGCGATCGAACTCGTTTCCGAAGGGCTTCGGCGGCGATGACCGACGATCTGCCCGATCTTCTCGCCCGCCGCGCCGAGCTGAGCCCGGACTCGGTGGCGCTGGAGGAAGTCGCGAGCGGCCGGACCTTCACCTATGCCCAGCTGGACGAGCGGGCCGGGCGCGCCGCGGCGTTGATGCGCGGACGAGGCGTAGGCGAGGGAGACCGGGTCGCGATCCTCTGCCGCAACCGCGCCGCCTTCTTCGAACTGCTCTTCGCCTGCGCCCGGATCGGAGCGATACTGGTGCCGCTCAACTGGCGAATGCCGGCGGCCGAACTCGATGCCCTGATCGAACATTGCGAGCCCTCTCTCCTCTTCCACGGCAAAGAAGACGAAGCGGTTGCGGCGCGGCTGGAGAGGGCGCCGCGGACGATCGCGCTCGACCAGGATTATGAGCAGCTGGTGAGGGCGAGCGAGCCGCTTCCTGCCGCCGAGCGCTGGCCGCGGGATGGCATCTGGTACCTCCTCTACACGTCCGGAACGACGGGAAGCCCCAAGGGCGTGATCTACACCTACGGAATGGCGGTCGCGAACCATCTCAACATCGGCACGGCCATCGACCTCACGGCGCAGGACAGCACGCTCAACTTCCTCCCGCTCTTCCACACGGCGGGGATCAACCTCCACAGCCTTCCGACCCTGCTTCAGGGCGGGCGGGTGATCGTCCTCGAAAGCTTCGAGCCGGAGGCGGTGGTGGAGCTTCTCGAAGCGCGGCGGATCGACACCTTCTTCGCCGTCCCCACCGTCTACCAGGCGCTTCTCGACCATCCCCGCTTCGCCGAGGCACCGCTCGGCCATGTCCGCCACTGGGGCTGCGGCGGGGCGCCACTTCCAGACGTGCTGGTGGAGCGGTGCCGATCGCTCGGCGTCCGCGTGTGCAACGGCATGGGGATGACGGAGACGGGCCCCACCGCCCTCCTCGCCGCGCCGGCCGACGCCTGGGACCGGATCGGCTCGGTCGGCAAGCCGCAGCTGCTGGTCCGAGCCCGAATCGTCGACGAGAGCGGGCGCGACGTTGCGGCCGGAGAAACGGGCGAGCTGCTCTTCGCCGGCCCCGCCGTCACTCCGGGCTATTGGAAGGACGAGGCGGCAACCCGCGCCGCCTTCACTCCGGACGGCTGGCTTCGTTCCGGCGACCTCGCCCGGCGCGACGCCGACGGCTTCTACTGGATCGCCGGGCGGCGGAAGGAGATGTTCATTTCCGGCGGCGAGAACGTCTATCCTGCCGAGGTCGAGAACGTTCTCGCCGCCCACCCCGCCGTCGCGGAAGCCGCGGTGGTCGCCGTGCCCGACCCGCGCTGGGGCGAGGCCGGCCGAGCCTTCATCCAGCTGGCGAGCGGAGAGGCCGCTCCGGACCCGGCGGACCTCCACGCCTTCTGCCGAGCCCGCCTCGCCGCTTACAAGGTGCCGAGAGCCTTCGACTTCGTGCCGGACCTTCCCCGAACCGCGGCCGGCAAGGTGCAGAAGCACCTGCTTCCAAGCGAGGCGTGGCAAGCCGCCGCGGAATAGCGGCGCCTGTCAGAGCGCCTTCACCATGTAGGTGGCGCTGGAGGGGCAGATCGCGCTGAACTCCTTCGACACGCGTATGGCCTCCGGCGCGCTTGCGCGGGGGCTTTCCTGATATCCGTTCGCGGCGAAGAAGGCGGCCGCTGTCGTCGTCAGAAGGTGAAGCCTTGCGGCGCCGGAGTCTCGCGCCTGCTCCTCGATCTCCGCCAGGACCAGGCGTCCGAGCCCCTGCCCCCGCCGCTCCGGCGCCACCACCAAAGAGCGAAGAAGCCGGTCGGAGCCCTCCCCCTCCAGGCCGCCATAGCCGACCGCTCCTCCTTCGTCCTCGAAGCGGAAGAAAGCGCGGCCCGGCTCCTCAAGATCGTCCACCGGCAGCCCCGCCGCCTCTAGGCTTCGGGACAGCTCAAAGAGACCGCCGGGGGTGAGGCTGACGGCGTGCAACATCGTGTCTAAATGGAGGAGCGAGCGCGGCTCGGCAATCGTACGGCGAACTCAGTGTCGGCCGGTTCTTCCCAATCGCGAGGAGAGTCGGCCCCTGGACAACCTTCGCGCCAGGGGCCCCGGGCCGCGTCAGGACTTACCCTGCTCGTTGCAGGTGCACGCCGCGCAGGCGCAAGCCGGTCCGCAAGCACAGCTTGCCGGCGCGCACCGGCACACCGGCTCACAATCGCAGGGGCGGCAGTGACATTGCTCGTTCTTCATCGTTCGTCTCCTCTAGTGCTTCCCGCTTCCCGGGACGCCGAGGAGCTACACCGACTGGCGGCGGCCGCTCTTGAACGGAAAGGCTACGACATTCGCAAGGTCGCGGGAGGGATCCCGAACATGCGCGTGAAGGTGCGGCTGAAATGGGCGGAGTCGGCAAAGCCGGCCTCATGCGCCGCCTCGGTGAGCGTCCGTCCCCGAACGATGCATTCGATGGCGCGGTTCAGCCTCAGCCATAAAAGGTAGGTCCGGAACGGGAGGCCCGTTTGCTCAACGAACAGATGCCGCAGGCGGCTCGCGGACAGCCCCCCGATCCCATCGAAATCGGCGAGGCTCACCGGACCGTCCAGCCTTTCCCTGGCTGCCGCGATCATCTTGCGCACCCTGAGGTCGGGCGCGTCGCCCGTGATGCCGTCGGCGAGACGGTCGATGATCTTGGCACCAAGGGCTGCAAGAGCGGCGTCGTCGCTGCGCGGCGAGCGATGGTTCGCAGCGATGGCCGGTGCGATATCGCTGACGAGTTCGCCTGGGAGGGCTGCCAGATCCGCGCCACTCAGCCACTTGCGCGCGATGGTGCGGCCGTTTCTGCTCTCCGGCTCGATGAACAGGTGGGCCATGAGCCCTTTGGCCTCAAAGAGGTGAAGCGCATCGGCCGCGACAGCGACGGCGTCGCCGCCGGCCTCGATCGCGCCGGCCTTGAACCGGATACGCCCATCGAGGTTGATGGTGATCTGGATCGTATGATGGGCATGCGGCTTCGTCCGCGACAGCTCATCGGAAGCGAGCGTTTCGGCAACCCACAGGCTGCCGCCCTGCCACGTGATGACCCGCACCTGCGCCAGACGATCCATGGCTGCACACTAGATCATTCCAGCACCGAAATCATTCGTGGACTCTTCGCTAGCGGATGTCGGTAATCACTGCGCTCGAGGATGCCGTCGCGAGTGCAAGCATCTTAGTTCCTCCACCCGTCCAGTGAGGAAAGACTATCGTTCGCGCCGCACGTCTGCAACGGGTCGGAAACCGGACATTCGAGGTGCAGCCGCGCGGCATTTGCGCAATAGCGCTCGTCAGCCCCATGGTCGCTGCCCCAGGCGGTCGTCTGCCCAAGCGGGCTGCGGCATGAGAAGGAGAAGATGCAGATGATCGAGCAGCTGGTTCGCCTCGTCGTGCTTTTAACCATTTCGCTCGCGGTTCCGCTTGGCGCCGCGGCGGCGCAGCAGCGCGCGCCGGACGGAGTGACCATCGACGAAGAAGGCCGGCCGCAATATTCCACTTTTTCGATCTGCGCGATCGATCCGGCCACCGGTCAATCCGGCGCCGCCGTGACGACGCGGGTCCCCTTCGTCGGCCGCGCGGTCCCCTGGGTGCGGGCGGGCGTCGGCGCCGTCTGCACCCAGGCCTCGACAATGGTCGAGTTCGGAACCCGCGGCCTCGACCTGATGGCGAAGGGCGTGGAGCCGCGCGACGCGATTGCCCGTTTGCTAGCGACGGACCCCGGGCGGGAGTCGCGGCAAGTCGGCATGATCGACATGAAAGGCCGCTCCGCCGCACACACCGGCAAGGGCAACGGGGAGTGGGCCGGCAGCCGCCAGGGCCTCAACTACACGGTGCAGGCGAACATCATGGTCGGACCCGAAGTGGTGGAGGCCGTGGCGAAAAGCTTCGAATCTACGGAGGGGACGGGCATGCCCTTGGCCGAGCGTCTGATCCTGGCGCTCGAGGCGGGTCAGGCAAAGGGCGGCGACCGGCGCTGGGGAAATTTGCAGTCGGCGGCGATCAAGGTGGCCGACCCGAACGACCCTGGTCGCGGCGGCGACCATATCACGCTGGCGATCGAGGTCGGGGAACATGCCGAGCCCGTCGGGGAGATGAAGCGGATCTACTACACTACCGCCCGCCGCCTCGGTTACCGCACCTTCTTGCGGATCGAGGGCCCCGATGTCGTCGAGCTGAAGCGAATGCTCCACGCTCTGGGCTATTGGCGCCCGGCGCTCGCCGCATTTCCCGCGGCGCCGGCCGTGAACCTGCTGCGCAACGAGCAGCTGCGAAAGACGGACCCCGCCGCTCTCGACAAGGCGCAGACGGAGGCCCGGCGGCTCGCCGCCGACTATCAGCGCGAGTTCGGGCAATATGACACGGAGGCCATCGCCGCGGTCGACAAGTTCCGCCAGGACAAGGGGCTGCAATATCCGGGAAACCCGCCCGGGCTCGTCGATGAGCGCCTGGTGGCAGCGCTCAGGACCGAATATTTCGCGAAGCGAAAGGAAAAATGAGCCAAACCGGCCTAGTCACCGGAGCTCCTCAGCGCCGATCAATGCCGTAGTCGATCCTGATCCTGACCCAACTGCCCACCATCGACTGGCCGCCGCGCCGCGGCGGACGCACTTTGAATTCCCACGCGGCGGCGAGCACCGAACGCATGATCTTCGAGCCCTCGGGATATTCGGCGATGCCGACACAATCCTCGACTCGATATTGCGGCGCCGTGCGGCAGGCGATCAGCCCCCAACCGGGGCCCTGGGCAGTGGAGAGATAGGCTCCCAAGGCTTCGCGACGCGGCTCCTCGTACCAGGCAGCCGCGTAGAGCGGTTCGCCATTGGGTGCCGTTCCCACCCGCTCGGTGTCGCGCAGATAAGCGGGGCGGCCCTTGTCCGGCGGCCCGTAAACCCGCTTGGGGGCGCCCGTGGGGGGCGGCGTGGGCCGAGGAGCGACGTTCGCTGGCGCCGGCTCGGACGCCGGAATGGGGATCCGCGGCGGCGGCAGGGGGGCCTGAAGGGGCAGCGGTTCCGTAGGCTGGACAGGGCGCGGCTCGGCGGCCTCGCGGGGCGGCGATTCCTCGGCCGGCTGTTCGGGCGCCGGCAGCCTTTCCGCCGGCTGTTCGGACTCGGAGCTGCTCTCTTCAGGCGCCGCCTCCGGCGGCTGATCGGCCGTCAAATCGAGTATTGTCGGGCTTTTCTTCCGGTCGCCGAAGCGCTCCTCCGCCCCGAACGAAAGCAGCATGAGCAGCAAGATCCCCTCGATCAGGATCACCAGGGCCAGGGCGAGCGTGCGCCGTCCGGCGCCCGTGCGGAGGCGTTCTGAAAGCGACGTGGCTGGAAGGGGGCTGGGTTGAAGCAAGGCGTTTTCGGCCGCGGTGTCAGCGGAATCAGGCGCCCGAGACTACATATGCCAACATTAGTCGGAAGTTGGGTCGATTACAACGGATGTCGAGAAGTGGGCGGAAGCCACTTGAGCGGCCTCTACTCGAGGCTCGGCGACCAAGGCTTACACGCCTTTCGCTTTAAGCCTCCACCCGACTAGGGTAAGAGGCCCGCTGGATCCGGGGAGACGAGACGCGGCAATGGCGACGAGTGCGATCAAGGCGCCGAGCGCGAGCCTCGCCGCCGCCTGGGCAACCTTTGCCACGATCCTCGCGGTCGGAGCGGCGGCGTCCATGGCCTCTGGCCTAGTTAACGCCCTGGCGGATCCGCCCGCCGTGGCTGCCGCCCGGGACGGGCTTCTCCGCTTGGCGAACGGCGACCCTTTCCTGTTAGCGGGCGAAGTCCGGGGACTGGCTCTGCTCCTCGGCGCTTGGGTCGGGCTTCCGCTAGCCGTGCTCGGTGCGATGCTTCTAATCGAGATCTGTGCGGGCCCGCGCCACCGGGAACCGAAGAACTACTGGCTCACCTGGCAAGTCCAGGCGTTGTTCTTCGCCTTCTTCGCACTGCTCGAATATGGGATCGCGAAGGTCGGTCCGATGCCGTGGCGCCCACTCATTCAACTCGGCAAAGGGGACGGTTTTGTTGGCATGCTGCTGCACACCTTGCCGGCCTATCTGCTCATCATCTTCATGGCCGATTTCTTCCGCTACTGGTTCCACCGGGCTCAGCACCGCTTCGCCATCCTATGGCGCTTTCACGCCGTGCACCACAGCCCGCGAGATCTTGATGTCCTGCACAACATCAACCATCCGGTTGAGCTGATCGGCAATGTCCTCTTTATTGGGCTGCCGATGAGCTTACTTGTCGGAATGGACGGCGGCCAACT
This sequence comes from Allosphingosinicella sp., assembly GCA_036398895.1. Lineage (GTDB taxonomy): Bacteria > Pseudomonadota > Alphaproteobacteria > Sphingomonadales > Sphingomonadaceae > Allosphingosinicella. Next base: position 30,866 of record DASWOC010000012.1, read on the forward strand.
ATATGGTCTCGCTATCTTGTTCGCAGTGCAGGGCCACATCCACCACATGAACGTTCCGATGCATTATGGGCCGCTCCGTCATCTCTTGGTCGATAATCGCTTCCACTTCGTCCACCATAGCCTCGACCCTGAAGACTTCCACACCAATTTCGCCGGCATCTTCCCCGTGCTCGATCGATTGTTCGGCACCTATCGCGCGCCTCGCGAAGGGCCACTTCCGGAAACCGGGCTAGCGGGCGAGCCTCCGACCCGCATGACGCATTATCTCCTGGGCGGCTGGACCGGAAGAGAGCAGGCTAGGCCGATGGTTAGCCAACCCTAGTGGGGAAGCACCCTTGCGGCCTTCCCGATGAGCAAATGATATTCCCTCGAACCTAGGTCGTAGGGCCCTTTCCGATGACATGCCGAACCGGGGAAAAAGGACCCTGGCGAGGCGCCGGAGCCGCGCCGTTATCGGAAAAAAATTCGGGTCATCGAGCTTCGTCGCTGCCGAGAGCATCCTCTATCTCAGAACTGGTTTTCACAAGCTGGCCCATGAGGACCGTTCCGCTCTCGTCTCGGACAGTCACGTCTATTTCGCGGGACTTCCCGCCTCCCACGCAGCTCGCGTGGATGGCGAGGATCCGGGCCATTTGCGCACGTTTGGTTTCTGGAAAGGCGAGCCAGACTTGCCTCTCGATCGTCATTTCCCCGACATCGTTGAAGACTAAGCCGGCGGTATCAGCGAGCTTTTCAAGCCCGCCCTTTACCTGCCGGCACACCTCCGCCGGCAGCGGTGCGGGCGGTGCCTCTGCCGGTGCGGACTGGCTATCGCAGGACGACAAGGTCGCCGCGAGAGACAGCAGGAAGACGATACGATACCGATGGGGCGGAAGCGACATATCTCCTATCCTTGCGCTCCAAGCGCCGGATTAGCTAGCCCGCCCTCCACCGCTGTTTCTAAGAGCACGCGCACTGCTTCCCCGGGATTCGGAGCGTGTGCGCGTTTCCCATTACAAAAAAACACCGGGTCATTTGGGTTTAGGTGGTGCCGCTTAACGGACTCGAACCGTTGACCCCATCATTACGAAGGCAGCGGAAGTCATGTGTCTTTTCCTATGTTTCGATGCAGAAGCCATACAACCAGCGTCACTACTAGCCATCGTCCCAGCCGCTTCCCACCTTCGCAAATCCGCCGATCTCACCCTCATCCTGGCGAAGGCGCTTTGGCTGGGCAAAACTCCGGAAAGCGACCTCCTGCGGACCCACACAGCGACCTACCCCGGCTTCCTCCCCTCAGTTTCCGCAATGGTGAAGGCGGGTATGTTAATCTCCTTAAAAGGAGTCGAAGACATTAACCGGAGCAACGCCTGCCGTGGCTCTTCAGCTAGGTCGATGAATACTCGACGTCGATCCTCTGGGTCTCCATGCCGCACACAGATGCCCTTTCGTTCAAGCTGGTTGATATACCTCAACGCCGTCGTGGCCGGTACTGCCGCAGCGATACAAAGGCTGCTCACCGAGACGCGACGGCCTTCTAGATAGGCAGCGAGCAAATCAAGCATCACATCCCAGGCCGGATCAGCGAACAGGTCTAGCCCGAAGATCTGCTCGCGCCGACGCCGAAAGCGTAGGACCGCCCGTATCTCGGCTGCCGTTGCAGAACCTTCCACCTCTACGGGTAAGATGACGTCAGTGAACTCGCGAAGTGCGCCTAGGAGGGCGTTGAGCCTAGCTTCAGGCGCGCCTTGTGCTGGCTGCGCGTCCCGAGAGCAATCGTAAGCAGCATTGGGTAGCTCCAGACCACAAGCAGGAAGCCGTAACCGGTTCGCATCATTTCCGGGTCGATCACCCTTGTTAGGTGCGCAAGAGTGCCGACGAGCTGAAACGCAGCTAGCCAGAGGGTCCATGTGCGATCGGTCCTCAGTGCAAGAGTGACGAAAGCGGCAAGGGCGGCAAGATCGACCAGCAAGGCTCCCACCTCCACCCCCACCAGCCGATCCGGGCTGCTCGACCACGCTAAATGGCCAGCCAGAGTGCCCAGCAACATGATAGTCGCCCCAATGCGCTCTGGCTTGCGTCCACAGGCGTAGGCGTAGATTACAACCGCTAGCAGTAGGCCGTAGTAGATTAGAACCCGCATCCCTGCAGCCGACCACCACGGAGCTACTAGGTCAAGCTATGTGGGCGTCTCCAGCGTCCTCTGAGACAAGGTGCAGCTGGCCGTTCTCCTTAGGACATTCGAGCGTGTCACCGATCGAGCGGATGTCCATCTGCGCTAGGCCAGTGTGCATCTCTCGAACCGTGCGTCGGAGTTCGCCGCATTGCGTCATTGCCTGGATCGCTTTGTCGACTACCTCCGCCCCGACCAGCATGGGCAGGCCCGTGGACACGCGAGCCTCAAGCAACCGGCTCACCAGCCGCGCCTGCCCCGCTATTGTGGTATCAAGGCTGTCTTCCTGAGCGCGAAGATCGCTCCGAATCTCACGTGCTGCGCGAATGACTGGTAACTTCATCAAGCCCCCTCGGCGGTTCCCCGCATATGTGGAGCTAGCTAAGCGCTCGAACGGCAGCCGCTACCGAATAGGCGACGCCCCTACCGACGGTGACCAGCGTACCCGCAGCCACCACGATCAGGAACGCGAGCACCACAATGGCGGCGGCGCGTTGTCCCAGCGTTAGGCTAACCCCTACTCCCAAAAGTGCGGAAACTCCGCTCCAGCGCCGCGAGAGGGAGCCTGAGCGCTCCTCCACGCCAACGTTGGGGCCGGTGTGGTTCCGGTCCTCCTCGGACGGGATGATCTTCGCCGAATCGGAGGCTGCGCCAAGATGTGCCGATTGCCCTATAGCCTTTCTATAGTCTCTGCCTTCGAGCACTAGCCTAGCCGCGGTACGGCTCGAGCGGACGCCCAGTTTCTTTCTCGCGGATTCGAGCGCCTTGTGAACGGTGACTTCCGCCACCCCGCAACGGTAGGCGATCTCCTTGATCAGCATCGGCTGCGCATAGAGGAGGAGGAACTCGATCTCTCGCTCAGTCAGGCCATCGGATCGATGTCGGCTCTCCTCGTTCACAGCACGTCCCCCGCGGAGAGGCTCTTCGCCATTGCTCGCACCCGCGCTTCGATTAGTCTCCGAAATGGACCAATTCTGTTGCGACCCCATACCTGCCGCTGTGAACCATCCGGAGGGTGAGGCCACGGGAACGTGACGAACCCCGTCTCGCGCATGGGGTTCATTGAACCCATCCTTCGTTACCAACCCTTCGCCTTCGGCTCCTCCAGCGTCTCCAGTCGTTCGCCGACCAAATTCAGCTCTAGCCGTGCCTTCCCGGGCGTTCCATCTAAGCAGTCGCTCCTGTCACGCGATCTCCGAGGTGTCAGCTTTGCTGCGATCTTTGTGAACAGTCCGCCGGCGCCGTCGGATACCGGGACTGGAAGGGGGATCGACAGCGACTCGCCAATGAGGCCAGTTGCTTCGGTTTGATCCTGTGCCCGCAAGGCCTGATCGGACTTGGACACAACCAGCTTCAGTGCGCCTGCTTCACCGCACGACCTTTCGGCGGCAGTGACGCAGTGACAGAGGTTAGCGCCAGAAGCGTCGATGCCGACACGGTAATCGCCCAGCTCCGCTACTCCCAAGCCCCCCTTGAGCTCGATCGTATTTCCGACAATTTTGCCGGTGACCACCTTTGGAGTGACAACTCGATATGCGATAAACAGATCGCGGCCGTCGAGGGTAAGGCTCCGCTTCCGGCCGCTCTGACCTCGGCCGAGAACAGGGATCTTCGATCCGAGCGAGTTGCCAATGTCGAGCCCAATGTCACTGTCCACCGTGACTGTAATAGTCGCAGCCCGCAGAGCTTCGTAGATCCTAGGCTCGCCCGTAGGTCCAGCCAGCTTCGTGATGTCCTTGACTCTGACGATGGTGATATCGGTGAAGCGGGCAGCCATGTGGCTCCGGATGCCGGGGTCGACGTTCAGGAACTTCAGCAGCCCGAGAGTAAGGCGAATCTGCATGTCCCGGTTCATGGTGATACCCGAGAGGCTCCTCACGTTAAGGAGGTTGTCGGGCGCCGCACCTTCCCCATGGGGGCCGAAGTCCTGCACCCAGAGGGCGCCTACCGGAACGTCCGCTCGAGGTTCCGCCAGAGCCTCATAGCCCTCAAAGATGTCGGAGCCGGTGGGGACGTAGTCCGGAGCCGCTGCCTGAGCAGTCTGAACGACGAGTAGCGAGCCCGTGCCGGGAATGAGCGCCGCGGCAGCGACTCGGAAGATCATCTGGCGCATACGGTCTCTCCCTCGGCATCGTTCAGATAATCAAGAATGCGAATGATCGTTCGGCGGCGAGGCTCCCGCCCCTCTCGCAGCTGGAAGACCAGCTTGGGATCGCCGACGGCCTCGCGCCCGAAGCGCGTGGGAGCCATTCGGTGCGTTTTTATATGTTCTTCTATCTGGGTAAGCAGTTCCACGGGCTGATCCTTCCACGAATCGGATAATTCCTAGCGTCGCAGGCGAAATCCTATTTGTCTAGGCAGATTCCTGTGCTACTGCTTGGTCATGAACCAGATAGATCAAAGGGCCGCACTTCAGCGGCTGGTGAGGGAACGAGGAGAGGATTACGCGGGCTTGTCGCGCCTGATCGGCCGCAATCCAGCCTACATCCAGCAGTTCATAAAGCGTGGTACTCCACGCCGGCTGTCGGAGGGGGATCGGAAGAGGCTTGCTGCCTACTTCGACGTTGACGACAGCGTGCTTGGTGGCCCGCCTTCAACGGGCGTCGCAAAGGGCGGAGCGACCCTCGTTCCTATTCAGCGCCTGGACGTCGGCGCTTCCGCCGGGCCTGGAGCTCTCAGCGATGGGGAGCATCTGATCTCTCACATCGCCTTTGACAGGCAGTGGTTGAAGCAGCTTTGTGGGGCTCGGCCGGAGGATCTCTCCCTCATCCGCGTGCAGGGTGATTCGATGTTTCCGACACTCTCCGATGGCGAGGAGATCATGGTGGATCGAAGCGACGGTATGAACCGGCTGCGCGATGGCATCTACGTCCTCCTTCGTGATGACGAGCTCGTGGTGAAGAGGCTCGCCGTGAACCCCGTTTCTCGTCGCCTTACCCTCAAGAGTGACAATCCGGCCTACCCGGATTGGCCCGACTGCAGGCCAGAGGACATCATTGTGGCTGGGCGTGTCGTCTGGGGCGCCCGCCGCATCAGCTAGGCGTAGGACGTTTCCAACAAAATCACGTAATCGTCATTTTGTAGGATAATAATAGGAATTCGCCTGCCACACCGATGTCGTTCCGGCGAGGCAGGAAGAGAGACCCATCCCCCCTCTCAGGCCTCGCCGGACACTCGGAGGTTCCGCAGCGATGCGAGTTCTGAAGTTCCTTTTCGGTGTGTCTCTAGTCGTAAGTCCTTCAGCCGCATGGGCCGCTGAGACGATCACCTACAGCTACGACGCCCGCGGACGCCTGATCCAGGTGGCGCGGACCGGTACCGTGAATAACGGCGTCACCACCAGCTACACGTTGGACAAGGCGGACAACCGCACCAGCAAGACGACCAGCGGATCGTCTAACCCTGGGCCGCCGTAAGGCCGCCACCGGGCCAGCTCCCGGCAACTGACATCAACCGGCTCGAGGGCCGCCCCTGTTTCGGAGAATTGAAATGAAGACGACGTCCTCTAGGGCGCGCAGCCTTGCGTGCGCCCTTCTCGCCACCACCGCTTATTGCGGCCTCACTGCCCAGCCGGCCGCGGCGCAGCAGCTTATCGATTATCCGGCCGAACAGCCCAGCGTCGACCAAAACGGTGTCGACCTCGTGTCTGGCGGCTTCACCACCGGGTTGGTCGAAGGCTCGATCGGATCGGGCGAGCAGGCGTTGTCGCTCAATCGCTACTGGACCTCGGCAGGCTGGCGCGACAACTGGAGCGGCGATCTACGCACGGTCGTCGAGAACAGCCAGGTCGTGGCGGTGCTCACCTTCGGCAGCCATTCGGATAAGTTCATCAAGAACGGCACTGCCTGGACGCCCAAGGATGCGAACGGAGCGACGCTTACCGAAAGCGTGGGCATTTACACCTATACGGCCGCCGACGGCACGGTGATCACTTTCTCGGGCCCCAAGGCCGAGAACGAGCCGGGCTGGGTTTACAGCACCAACTATTGCGGCAGCACCGGCGGCTCTGCCACGGATTGCGCCCTTCCGCGCAGCATTGCGAAGCCGAACGGCCTGACGACCAGCCTCCACTGGGACGAGCGCCGCAAATGCCTCTATAAGAACGGTCAGATGGAGTGCACCATCTATTACCGACTGATCGACGTGCGGAACAATGCCGGCTACGCGATCAAGATCGGACACCAATCCGACAGTAGCGCGGCGCCTCCGGCCGCCGGCTGGGGGACGCGAACCAACGTCAAGTTCATCAATCTCGGCATCGACAGCTGCGCGGCAAACGCCGTCACCTGTACCCTGACCCAAACAGCCCCCACCGTTAGTTACGCTTATCCGACGAGCGGCGTAGTGACGGTCACTGATCCGGTAAGCCGCGAGTGGCGGTTCACCACATCGAGCACCTATCCATTTGTCATGACGGGCATCAGGCGGCCAGGCGTGTCCAGCGACACGACGAGCGTGAGCTATAGCGGTTCCACCGTCACATCTGTCACCCGCGAGGGAGTAGCCACCAGCTATTCGCGCTCCGTCTCCGGAAGTACTGCCACCACGACCGTCACCAATGCGCTGTCGCATCAGAGCACGGTCGTCGCCGACCTTTCGAAGGGGCGCATCACGTCGATGACCGATCCGCTGAGCCGGACGACCGGCTTTGATTATGACACGTACGGGCGGCTTTACCGCGCGACGGCGCCCGAGGGCAATTACACTGAGCTGACCTATGACGGGCGCGGCAACGTGACGCAGACGACGGCTGTCGCCAAAGCCGGTTCGGGCTTTGCGAACATCGTCGCCGCAGCGTCCTTCCCCTCCACCTGCAGCAACGTCGTCACCTGCAACAAGCCGACGAGCACCACAGATGCGCGCGGGAACACGACCGACTACACCTATGACAGCACGCATGGCGGCCTGCTAACGGTCACTCTGCCAGCGCCGACGAGCGGCGCCACTCGGCCGCAGAAGCGGGTCAGCTACAGCACCCATTACGGCTATTACAAAGACTTTAGCGGCAACGTTGTCGCTTCGACCCAGCCGATCCAGCTGCCCATCGCCGTCTCTGAATGCCAGACCGGTGCTTCCTGCACGGGAACATCGGATGAGACGAAGACTACCACCTCCTACGGGCCGCAAAGCGCCGGCACAGCAAACAACCTTCTGCCGGTCAGCGTCTCGAGCGGCGACGGCGCTGGCGGTCTAACCGTCACAAGCGCGATGACGTATGACGCGCAGGGCAATCTGCTCACCGTCGACGGGCCGCTCTCCGGCACTGCCGACACGGTCAGGCACCGCTACAATGCGGCGCGGGAGCTTGTCGGAACGGTGGGGCCGGACCCGGACGGCGGCGGAACTCTCAAGCACCGCGCCCTGCGTAACACGATCGATGCAACGACTGGGCTTTTGACCAAGGTAGATAACGGTACCGTCGACAGCCAGTCCGACAGTGACTGGGCGGCGTTCACGAGCCTCAAGGCGGTGGAGACGGGCTACGATGGGAATGCCCGCCCGACGACCAGCAAGCTCACCTCGGGCGGCACCACCTATGCGCTGACCCAGATAAGCTACGATCCTCTGGGGCGTCCCGAGTGCATGGCGGAACGGATGAACCCGAGCGAGTTCGCGTCGCTTCCGAGTGACGCGTGCACGCTCGACACACAGGGCAGCGACGGGCCGGACCGGATCACGAAGACAATATACGATGCAGCCGGCCAGGTGACTCAGGTGAAGACGGCATTCGGAGTAACGGGCGAGGAAGCCAACGAGGTGACCTCGACCTATACGAACAATGGCCGGGTCCAGACCGTCACGGACGCGGAGAGCAACAAGACGACCTACGTCTATGATGGTCACGACCGGTTGTCGCAGACGCAGTTCCCGAACTCCACGAAGGGTGCAGGCACCAGTAACAGCTCCGACTACGAGCAACTCGGCTATGACGCGAACTTCAACGTGACCAGTCGCCGCAACCGCGCAGGCGAGACGGCAAGCTATACGTTCGACGCTTTGAACCGGCTGACGCTGAAGGACCTGCCGGGCAGCGAGCCGGACGTGACCTACACTTACGATCTGCTAGGTAACCTGACCGGCGCCAGCCAGACCGGCCATGCGCTGACGTTCACCTACGACGCGCTTGGGCGGCGGCTCACGGAAACGGGACCGCGCGGCACCGTTACCTCGGCCTGGGACTTGGCAGGCCGAAGGACGCGGATCACGCACCCGGACTCGTTCTACGTAGACCAGGATTATTTCGTCACCGGCGAGGTGGAGAAAATCCGTGAGAACGGCGCCACCTCGGGCGTCGGAGTGCTGGCGACGTTGGCCTACGATAACCTTGGACGGCGCACGACCCTCACCCGCGGCAACGGGACGAGCACCAGCTACAGCTACGACGCGGTGTCGCGCCTGTCTCAGCTGAGCGACGACAGCTCCGGCACGACCTACGATCAGGTTCTGACGTTCACCTACAACCCGGCCTCGCAGATCGCCTCGAGCACCCGCTCGAACGATCTCTACGCCTGGGCCGGGCACGGCAGCGGCACGACGAGCTCCACCGTCAACGGCCTCAACCAGCTGACTGCCGTGGGCTCGGCGACGCCGACTTGGGATGCGAAGGGCAACATGGTGTCGCATCCGAGCTCGGGCCTGAGCTACGGCTACAGCTCTGAGAACCTACTCGTCACCTACAATGGTGGCGTGCATGCGGCGAGTTACGACCCGCTGATGCGGTGGAACGACCTTATCGGAGGCACCTTCTTCAGCTACGACGGCACGGACCGCATCGCCGAGCATGACGCCTCGGGAACCCTCCTTCGCCGCTACGTCCACGGCCCCGGCACCGACGAGCCCCTGGTCCGGTACGTGGGGTCCGGAACCACCGACCGCCGGTTCCTCCACGCCGACGAGCGCGGCTCGATCGTCGCGTTGTCGGACGGCACGGGCGCGGTCACCAACGTCAACACCTATGACGAATATGGCCGCCCCAGCGCTACGAACCTGGGCTCGTTCCAATATACCGGCCAGATCTGGGTCCCGGACGCGCAGGTCTATTACTACAAGGCTCGGTTCTACGACCCCAGGCTCGGGTTCCTGCAAACCGACCCCCTCGGATACGGCGACGGCATGAACATGTACGCCTACGTAAAAGGCGATCCGGTGAACCGGCGTGATCCAAGTGGAAAGCAGGGCGAATGCGCCGACGGAAACTGCACTCCCATCGACGTGTTTGGAAGCCGCTTGGAGGTCACCGGAGATGGGATACAAGGCGGAGGCCTCGGGGGGATAGGCGGCGGGACTCGCTTCGGGAAGCCCGGCTGTTCCGACCAGACCGACACACCGATCGAGACTCTCAACCCGATGTGCGAAGTACGCTTCTACGGGGCCGGCGGAGGTGGTAACGTCGCAGTGAGCGGACCTACTCAAAACACAATCGCAGAAGCTCAGCGCCAGATGATTAGGATTTGCGGCAACAAGCAAGGTAGTCACGCCTGTAAGATGGCAAAAGAAAAACATCGGAAAGAAACTGATGCGTACAACCGTGAACATCCTCTTCCTCCTATACCAGAATTTGAAGAGGATAAACCCTCTGCGTGGGAGGTTATTACTGGCCTTGCCGGGTGCATTGTAAGTGTATTCACTCCTGGCAGCTGGATGGTCAATGTGGTAGGATCGGCTGGCTGTGCATCAGGGGCAAAGGCTGCCGGTGAATATACAATTCCAAAGCAAAGAAGGAGGTAGGGTTGACTAAGCTCTTAAGTAACAAGGTCATTCTTTTAGTTTGGACGTTGTTTTTTCTAGTCGCAGGTTTCGCTTTATATTTCACTGAATCAAATGGCCTATTCATTCTATTTTCCGGTATAATGGCAGGTTCTCTATCAGAGAGATTTCGGCAGGCTTAGCTATTATATCGCCTCATGATCGATCTGGAGCCAGGATGCGGCCCCAATCAGCTGGACCGAGAAGCGGCGTGGAGCGCCGCTTCTCCTACGCTGACATCTTCTCCCGAGCTGTGACGGGGCTACTACTAACCTCATGTGCTACCGATACCGTGTCAGCGCGAAGCAGCTCGAGATCGCAAAGCGGTTTGGCTTCGACATCAGCAAGCTCGGGCCTGAGCCGGAAAGGCTCCCGCCGCCTGAGCTGTTCCCGAAGAAGCCGGGCTGGCTGGTGCGGAAGCAGGACGGTGCGCTCTCGCTGGACGTGATGACTTGGGGCATTCCGCGGAAGATGCGCGGGAAGAGCGGCAAACCGCTCGTCAGCTACGTCGCCAACGTCCGCAACCTGGAGAGCCCCTTCTAGCGTTCGACCCTCGCGAATCCCAATTACCGCTGCATCGTGCCGGTGATGGAGTTCTGCGAATGGAGCGGAGAGAAGGGGCGAAGCAGGAGCATTGGTTAAGCCTGCCGGCGAGCCCCATCTTCGCGTTCGCTGGCATCTGGCGGCCGAGTGAGGAGGGGAATTGCTACGCCTTCCTCACCTGCGACCCGAACCCTCTGGTGGCGCCGATCCACGAAAAGGCCACGCCGGTCATCCTACACAACGAGGACGTTGAGCGATGGCTGGATGGAGACGTAGATGAAGTCTGTTCGCTGGCTACCCCCTTCCCCTCGCAGCTGATGAAGGTGGCATGACATCGGACCCGCTGGAGCAGGCGATCTGAAACGATGCTAAGGAGTACCTCCACCTCTACCGCGCCCGTCGACGTGACGAACGATGTGACCGACAGCCATGGTGGCCAGGCGATGGACTGCTCCGCGTGCAGAGGCACCTCCCCGCCCGAAGCTTAGGTCCTTAGGGTCAGCAACGCGTCCCCAGGGGGCAAAACGTCGAGGACCTCGATCGAACCCGGTCCATCGCCGTCGATCGTCACGTTGCCGGTGACCTCATACAGCACGAACTCTGCAGGGTCGTCTCCGTACGCATTACTTGTCACCACAAAATAGGGTGCGAACGTGGAGTCGCGTGGTACGAACCTGATCTCGGTCGAGCCGTCGTGCTCCCGCGCCTTCTCAAACTCCCCCACCATTGTTATCGAGCTTATGTATCCTGACTGCGCAGCCCGTGCTTCCCGCGGCGGATGATCCTGGGCCTCGAGCGTGGGCACCCAATCTTGGTCCTCGTCCTCGACCTGACCATTCTCTGGATCAGCCTCCTCACGCGGCTGCAGTTCCTCTGGGCGGATTGCCTGCGCGCGATTATTCGCAAGGTCGCGCCCGAAGGAGAGGCGCTGGACGAACGGCACCTCGCTCTTGTGAATGGTTACAGTCTTGTCCTTATGGACAAAGTCCACGCTGCTCGTCCCGTCGAAGGCCATGACATCGGCTAGCGCAACGGCGAACGGGTTCGGCTCAGCACGACGGTCGCTGGCCAGCTTCTTAAGGTCGACCAGAAACGACGGAAGTTGCATCACCACAGTCGTCGCAATGGCGCCAATTCCCAGAAAAAGCTCGATGCTGCCGCGCCTGAAAGCTCCGATCAACAGATAGGCTCTCGAACCGCCGGGGAGGCTCCCGCGGATCACGTCTTCGATCTGCGACAACAAAGCTGCGAGGCGCTCGCGCTCTATCATTTCGTTGGTTTCAAGCCGGAGCAGAAACTCGGAGCCGGGCGTGGGGATCATGTTCCAAGCATGGGGAACGGCAGCGGCACTGGCAAGAAGAGTTCGAGTAAACTGATTGGGCAGCTTTCGTATTTCCCGCCATCTCGTGGCGATGGTTGTGGACGGCGGTTTCTTGGCGTTCGTTTTTCGGCGCGCCTTATGCGAAAGCTGCCCCTCGCCGACCGTCCTTTAATGCTAACAGAAGGGTTCAAGATGACGATCACGCTGGCGTGGGAGAGGCGCCTTGCCTCCTATTCCGAAATCGTCTTCGCCTCCGACAGCAGATTGTCCGGGGGCGGCAATATCGACGTCTGCCAAAAGGTCTTTCCGCTACCGCGCGAAGATGCGGCAATCGGATTCTGCGGCAGCACCCTAATTGCTTACCCGATCATCAATCAGTTCATCTCGTACGTAAAAAACTACAAGAAGAACCTAGACCGCGCTCTCAACGCAGGGCCGAGCCGCTCGACCGGACAAAGTTCAACGCGCGCATGAATTACCTCAAGCAGCCCAGCCACGGCGAGATACTCATTGGCTCAAGGCAGGGGTGGTATGAGCTTCGGGAGCCGATCCTCCGCGGCTACATCCGCCTAAGGGCCGAAGCTGAGGGAATTGAGCTCGCGCAGGAACACCCGCGGCAGGAGGGTGCCCGCAAATTAAATCTGTATACCCAGGCGAAGCTCCCCGGTGTATGAAGGTTCGACCTCACGAACCCATCGCTACGGAAAGAGTGCTTTCAGCCCTTCCTACCAATGCTTGACCCACTGGGCACCCACGCGGGGGGCAAGGTTTGTCTGCTTTAAAAGGGTCCCCCGAGAGTTCCCTCTGAGGGGGGTGGTGCCGCTTAACGGACTCGAACCGTTGACCCCATCATTACGAATGATGTGCTCTACCAGCTGAGCTAAAGCGGCGCTCCTGGAGGAAGGCGGGCGTCTATCAGCGGGGCGGAGCGCTGACAAGCGGCCGGCGGCTGCGGCGCCTAAGTCTTAACGGTTTCTCAACCACGCCCGGTGCATCCCGTCAGCGACCTGGGGGAATGAGGACCGCCAAATGGATAGCCTGCGGGCATTTGCCGACGAGCCCGATTACGGCTCCGCCGCCGTGGACGACGAGCCGTGCATCGAAGTGCCGCCCGAGATCGGTCTCGACGAGCGCCGGATGCACGTGCGCGCCTATAATTACTGGGTGTCGCTGCTCGACGGCCGCCCCTTCCCGCTGATCCGCGACCTCGAGCCCGCCACCCTCGCCGATTTTGGGCCCAACAGCGTCCTTCTCGACTTCACCGGCGGTGGCGAGGATCCGAAAGTCGCCTGGCTCGGCTGGGGCCTTCGCGAGGAGTGCGATCTGATCGCAGACGTCAGGCGAATCAGCGACGTGCCCAAACGCTCGCTGCTTTCGCGCCTTACCGACCACTATATGCAGATAATCGCCAACCGCGCTCCGATCGGCTTCGAGGCCGAGTTCGTCGGCCAGCGTGGGCGCAACACCATGTACCGCGGCATATTGATGCCCTTCTCCTCGACCGGAGAGTCCATCGACTTCATCTACGGCGTGATCAACTGGAAGGAGATCGCCGACAGCGCGACCGCCTCCGCCATCGCCGAGCAGGCCGCCGCGGCCGCGGCCAAGCCCGCCGCATGCAGCCCCGTGTGGGCCGACGGCCCCAATGCCGAGCCTCTGGAGCTCGATACCCCTCTGGAAGCCGCCGAGGCCGCCTGGGACGAGCCGGAGCTCGACCTTCAGTCCGGCCTAGCCGACCGCCTCTGCGCCGCTCGCGACAGCGCCGAAGCCGCCCGGGGCGCCGACCAGCGCAGCCGCGGCGCGCTCTACCGGGCGCTCGGCCAGGCCTATGATTTCGCGCTCGCCTCGGAAGCCGATCCGGAAGGATATGCGGAGCTGCTCGAGGACTCAGGCGTGAAGGCTCAGGCCCGGGCGCCGATGACCGCCGTGGTGAAGCTCGTCTTCGGAAGCGACTATGACAAGGCGCGTCTGACCGAATTCGCCGCGGCGCTCAGCTGGGGACGGCGCGAGAACCTTCCCGTCGGCGGCCTTCGCCAGCGCCTCGAAGCCAGCGAAGGCGGGCTCAAGGCGATCGTCCAGGCCGAGCGGAAGGCTCGCCGCCCCGAGCCCAAGCCCGACGCGATCGAGGCGGCGCTCGAAGCGCTCCGCAACGCTCCCCCGCTGGGCCACGTGCCGCTGGACACCGGCGACCGGGAATTCGTTCTACTCATCGCCCGTCGCGATCCCTCCGGCGGCATGGCCGTGGTCGCGCCCGTGGCCGACGAGGCGCTGACCGAGCGCGCCATCCGCAAGGCCGCCGCCTAGCGTCCCCAAGGGGTTGCCCCCTCTCTCCCGCGGGGGCATAGGGCGCGCGACCATTCCGGCGGCGCCGGACGCCGCCTCCCCCGGGAGCGCTTTATGAATTCGGACAATGTCGCTGCACCCAATTCCGCTTCGCAAGGAAGCGGCGGCGGCGACACGGCAGCGGACGGTGCCGCGGCCAACGTGCAGATTGTCGACGCGATTGCTTATGCGCTAGTCGCCCACGCCATTCCCGGGGAAGTCGTCGGCTTCAGCGACGAGGACCGTCTCGCCGCGGCCCAGTTCATCGCCGGATGCGCCGAGCGGCGGCCCGCGGGAATCGCGCTCGTGCGGCTGGAATCGCTCGGAGGCGCGCTCGGCCACCGGCGAATGCGGATCGGGATCGTCAACGACGACATGCCCTTCCTGGTGGATTCGGTCGCCAACGCCCTCTCGGCCCGCGGCCTCATCGTCCACCGCCTCCTCCACCCCGTGCTCTGCGTCGACCGGGACGAGAATGGCTGCCTGACCGGGATCGAGCCGGACTGCTCGGACGGCGCGATTGCCGAATCGATCATGTACCTGGAGGTGGACCGGGCCGATGCGCGCAGCCGGCGCGACATCGTCGCCGAGCTCCACCGGGTGCTTGCCGACGTGCGGGCTGCGGTCGGGGACTGGCGGGCGATGCAGGCGCGGATGCGGGAAGATGCGGCGCTGTGCAACGAAGCGGAGGGCGCGGCGCTCCTCAACTGGTTCGCAGACGGATCGATGACCCTGCTCGGCTACCGGGTCGAGCGGCCGGGCGAGCCGAACTCCCAGGCTCTAGGAATCTTCAAGCTCACTGGGGAAGCGGAAGACGAAGGCGGCTGCGGGAGTGCGGTGGCTTATTTCGAGCAGGGGGGCGCCGTTCCGCTGGTCGCCAAGGCCGAGCGCAAGTCGCCGGTCCACCGCCGGGTCCCGCTCGACCTCATCGCCGTGCCGATCGAAGAGAGCGGCAAGATCGCCGGTATCGGAGTCCATGCGGGCCTTTGGACCAGCGAGGCGCTCACCGCGCCCATTGAGACGGTGCCGCTGCTTCGCGAACGGCTGGCGCGGCTGGAGGCGGAGTTCGGCTTCGACCCGAAAGGCCATAGCGGCAAGGCGCTGCGCCACGCCATCACCGCTCTTCCGCGCGACCTGCTCGTCAGCCTTTCGCAACCCGACGTGCGCGAGCTGGTGGTGACCGCCATGTCGCTCGCGGACCGGCCGCGGCCGACCCTGCTTCTCCTCCGCTCCACCCTCAAAGGCCACCTCTTCGCCTTCGTGTGGCTGCCACGCGACGAGCTCACCACCCGCCGCCGTCTTGCCATCGGCAAGATGATCGAGCAGGCGGCCGAGGGCCAGATCTCGAGCTGGTCGGTCGAGCTTGGCGACGGCGACCTGGCGATCATCCGCTATACGTTGCTGATCGATCCGGCACGAGCGCTGCCCGACACTGCCGCGCTCGACCGGCGGCTGGACGAGATGGTGCGCGGATGGGAGCCGGCGGTCGAGGAAGCGCTCGGCCAGCTGGTCGGCCTGCAGCGGGCGACGCGCCTCGCCCTCGCTTACGTTGACGATTTCACCGAGGCCTATCGCCTCCAGACCTCGGCCGGGGAAGCGGCGAAGGACATATTGCGGGTCTGCGCGCTTGGCGGCACCGCCGATCGGGACGCCCGCCTTTACCGCGAAGATAGCGACGCGGCGGTTCGGCTGCGGGTGAAGACCTATCGCCTCGCCGAGGTCATCCCGCTCTCCGACGCGGTGCCCGTGTTCGAGAATTTCGGCTTCCGGGTGCTCGAGGAACATCCCTGGGAGCTGGACGAGGGGCGGCTCGGCTACATCCACGAATTCGTGCTCGAGACGCGGGCGGGCGAGGCCGGGCCGGTGCTGGAGCGGGCAGAGCTGGTCGAGCGGGCGATTGCCGAGGTGCTCGAAGGCAATGCCGAGAACGACCCGTTCAACCAGCTGATCGTCGCCGCCGGCCTCAGCCAGCGCGACGTGGTGCTGTTCCGCGCCTGGTTCCGCTATTTGCGGCAGGGCGGGCTTTCCTACAGCCTACTCACCGTCGTCGAAGCGCTTCGGCGGGCGCCTGGCGTTGCGCGCGGCCTCATCTCGCTATTCGACGCGATGCACGACCCCAAGCTCAAGGGCTCTCGGGTCGAGGCGGTGGCGGCCGCCGAGAGTGCGATCCGGGACGGACTGCGCGAGGTCGCGGCCATCGACGAGGACCGGATCCTTCGCCTGCTCCACGGAGTGGTCTCTGCGACCTTGAGGACCAACGCCTTCTCTCCGGCAGGGGCGGAGGCGCTCGCCTTCAAGCTCGACAGCTCGAAGGTTCCGGGCCTCCCGCAACCGCTGCCGTGGCGTGAAATCTGGGTCTATTCGCCGCGGGTCGAAGGCATCCACCTTCGCGGCGGGCCGATCGCCCGCGGCGGCCTTCGCTGGTCCGACCGGCGCGACGATTTCCGGACCGAGATCCTGGGCCTGATGAAGGCGCAGCTGGTCAAGAACGCCGTCATCGTTCCGACCGGCGCCAAGGGCGGCTTCTACCCCAAGCAGCTGCCACCGATCGCCGACCGCGACGCCTGGCTTGCGGAAGGGACGGAGAGCTACCGCACGTTCATCCGGGCGCTGCTTTCGGTCACCGACAATATCGTCGAGGGGAAGGTCGTCCATCCCGAGGCGGTGACGATCCACGACGGTGACGACCCCTATTTCGTGGTCGCGGCCGACAAGGGCACCGCCACTTTCTCGGACGTCGCCAACGCGATCGCGCTCGAGCGCGGCTTCTGGCTCGGCGACGCTTTCGCGAGCGGCGGAAGCTACGGCTACGACCATAAGGCGATGGGCATCACCGCCCGCGGCGCCTGGGTCTCGGTCCAGCGCCACTTCCGCGAGATCGGGATCGACGTCCAGACCCAGCCGATCCGAGTCACCGGCGTGGGCGACATGTCGGGCGACGTGTTCGGCAACGGAATGCTGCTTTCGAAGGCGATCAAGCTCGTCGCCGCCTTCGACCACCGGCACATCTTCATCGACCCCGATCCCGACCCCGTGCGCAGCTGGGAGGAAAGGAAAAGGCTGTTCGAACTCCCGCGCTCGAGCTGGGAGGATTACGATAAGTCGCTCATCTCCGCGGGCGGCGGAATCTTCCCGCGCAGCCAGAAGTCGATCCCTCTGTCTCCCGAGATCCGGGCCTTGCTTGAGATCGAGGCGGAGGAGACCGATCCCACCACCTTCCTAACCGCCATCCTTCAGGCGTCGGTGGACCTCGTCTGGTTCGGCGGAATCGGTACCTACATCAAGGCGAAGACGGAGAGCCACGCGGAGGTCGGCGATCCCGGCAATGACGCGATCCGCATCAACGGCGGCGACCTTCGCGCCAAGGCGCTTGGGGAAGGCGCCAACCTCGCCATCACTCAGGCCGGCCGGATCGAGTTCGCGCAGGCGGGCGGCCGGATCAACACCGACTTCATCGACAATTCGGCGGGCGTCGACTGCTCGGACAACGAGGTCAACATCAAGATCCCGCTCAACCGGGAGATGGCCGAAGGCCGACTGAGCCTGGAGGACCGAAACACGCTCCTCGCCGAGATGACGGACGAGGTCGCGGCCCTCGTGCTGGAGGACAACAGGCTTCAGACCCTCGCCCTCTCGATCGCGGAGCGGAGCGGGGCTCAAGGCCTTCCGCCTTTGCTTCGGGCGATCGAGATGCTGGAGGAGAGCGGCCGCCTCAACCGCGCCGTCGAGGGGCTCCAGTCGAACGAGGAGCTGATGCGGCGCGCGCAGGAGAATCGCGGCCTCACCCGGCCCGAGCTCGCGGTGCTCCTCTCGACCTCGAAGATGGCGCTTCAGGCAGCGCTGGAGGCGGGGAAGATCACCGAGGACCCAACGCTCACTCCGGAGCTTTGCGGCGCCTTTCCGAGAACGATGCGGGAGCGACACGGCGAGGCGATCCTCCAGCACCGGCTGAGGCGCGAAATCATCGCCACCAAGATCGCCAACCGCTTCGTCAACCGGCTCGGGATCACCGCCTCCTTCTCGCTTGCGGAGGAGGAAGGCGCCTCGTTCGGGCAGGTGGCGGCGGCCTTCGTCGCGGCCGAGCGGCTGTTCGGGATGGACGAGTTCTGGGAGACGCTCGACACCGCCGAAATCGACGAGCAGCTGAGGCTCGAGTTGTTCGACCAGACCAGCCGGGCGCTTCAGCTCCACATCGCCGACATCCTCAGGAACACATCAGCCACGACGAAGCTCAACGAAATCGTCGAGACGCTTGCCCCCGGCCTTCGCGAGCTGGACGCAGCGGTCGAAGGATTGCTTCGCCGCGAAGTGGCGGCCGACGCTTCCGTCCGACGCCAGCGGCTGGTGGAGCTCGGCGCTCCGGCGGAGATCGCGCGCAAGATCGTGAGGCTGTTCGAGCTCAACGGCGGGATCGGAATCGCCGCGCTCGGCAAGAAGCTGGGCCTCAACGTGATCGAGCTCACCAACGCGTATACGAGGCTCGGCGAGGCTTTGGGGCTCGACTGGGCGCAGGGAGCGGCGAACCGCTTCCAGGCGGTGGACCAGTGGGAGCGGCTTCTCACCGCCGGCCTCGCACGCGAGTTCGAGCAGCTTCGGCTCGACTTCCTGCAAAGGAAGCGGACGGCGGAGCCGACGGCGGCGGTGGACCAGTGGGTAGCGGCTCAGGGCCCGCGGATCGACCAGTTCCGGCGCCTGGTCGACCGCGCGCGCAACGCCCCCATAACCACCGCCCCGATGCTCGCCCAGATCGCGACGCAGGCGAGGGTCCTGCTCGGCCGCTAGGCTCGCGCCCGCTCGAACAGCCAGACCCGTATCGCACTTCCGAGATTGGGTGGGTCCGCCTGCTCGACCCGCTCGGAGTCGATGCGCGCGACGAGGGCGTTGAGAGGCACGCCCTCCTCTGCGGCGGCCTCGCGCAAAGCCTCCCAAAAGACGGGTTCAAGGCTGATCGAGGTCGAGTGACCTGCGATCATCATAGAGCGTTTGATGGGACCCTTCATCCGGATCGAAGTACTGCTTCGATCCGCCTAGTACATGTGCTGACCGCCGTTGATGCTGAGCGTGCTTCCGGTGATGAAGCCGGCATCCTCGCCGCACAGGAAGGCGACTCCGCGGGCGATCTCGTGCGCTCCGCCGAGACGGCCGACTGGGATCCGCGCGACGATCTTGGCCAGAACGTCCTCCGGCACCGCCGCCACCATCTCGGTGTCGATATAGCCGGGCGCGATCGCGTTTACGGTCACTCCGGCGCGGGCGCCTTCCTGGGCAAGCGCCTTGGTGAAGCCGTGGATCCCGGACTTGGCGGCGGCGTAGTTGACCTGGCCGTACTGGCCCGCCTGGCCGTTGATCGAGCCGATGTTGACGATCCGGCCGAACTTCCTCGACTGCATGCCTTCGAACACGGCCTTGGCCATGTTGAAGCAGCCGCCGAGGTTCACGTCGATCACCTCGTCCCACATCTGGCGGGTCATCCGCTTCATCGTCGCGTCGCGGGTGATCCCGGCATTGTTGACGAGGACGTCGATCGGCCCGAGCTCCTCCTCGATCCGGCGGCAGCCCTCGAGGCAGGCATCGAAATCGGAGACGTCCCACTTGTAGGACTTGATCCCGGTGCGCTCGGTGAACTCGCGCGCTTTCTCCTCATTGCCGGCATAATTGGCGGCGACGGTCATTCCCGAATCGCGAAGGGCGACGCTGATCGCCTCGCCAATGCCCCTGGTGCCGCCGGTGACGACTGCAACGCGTGCCATGCCTCTCTCTCCTGTTGTTATGGCGGGGCCTTACGTCCCGCTTTTCCAGCCTTCAAGCTCACGGCTAACGAGCGCGCGCAGCATTTCTATCCCCGGCTCGCTGTCGTTGAGGCAGGGGAGATAGGCGAAGTCCGTCCCGCCCGCCTCGAGGAAGGTCTCGCGGCCGCGGATGGCGAGCTCCTCATGGGTCTCGAGGCAGTCGGCCGAGAAGCCGGGAGCGAGGATCGCCACCTTCGTCACTCCCTGCCCCGGAAGCGCGGCCAAGGTCGTGTCGGTTGCGGGCTCCAGCCATTTGGCTCGGCCGAAGCGCGACTGGAAGGTGAGGAGGAGATCGCGTCCCGTCGTTTCCGAGAGCAGGCGCGCCGTCTTGTGGCAGTGGCAATAATAGGGATCGCCGAGGTGGAGCGTCCGCTCGGGCATTCCGTGGAAGCTTGCGAGGATCGCCTGCGGTTCGAACGAAAGTCCCGCAAGCCCCTCCTCCAACCGCGCCGCGAGCGCAGAGATGTAGGCCGGATCGTCGTAATAAGGCGGGAGTGTCCGGACCGCCGGCTGCCACCGCATCCGGCGAAGGTGCAGGAAGGCCTCGTCGTTGGCGGTCGCGGTCGTGGCGCCGCAATATTGCGGATAGAGCGGAGCGATCAGGATCCGCTCGCAGCCCGCCTGCTTCAGCGCCTCTATGCGGTCGCGGATGGCGGGCTTTCCGTAGCGCATCGCGTGATCGACAATCACATCCTCCCCAAACGCCTCCGCGAGCGCCCGCGCCTGGCGGGCGATTATGGCGGCGAGGGGGGAGCCTTCCTCGGTCCAGACCTGCTTGTAGGCGTGCGCGGATTTTTTCGGGCGCGTGTTGAGGATGATCCCGCGCAGGATCGGCTGCCAGACGAGCTGGGGTATCTCAACCACCCGCGGGTCGGAGAGGAATTCCTTGAGGTAGAGCCGAACGGCGCCGGGCTCGGGCGAGTTGGGCGTGCCGAGGTTGATCAGAAGCACTCCGATCTTCGGCGGAGCGACCGAGGGGTGATCCGCAGGGCGCGTCATCCGCCGACCACCAGCGGAAGGGCGCGCGCACGGCGGCCGGTGAGGGAGTGGAGCGCGTTTGCGATGGCGGGCGCGGCGGTGGGAACGCCGAGCTCGGTGACTCCGCCCGGCTCCTCCTCGCTTTCGAGAAGCTCCACCGTCACCTCCGGGGAGGAAGCGAGGGTGGGGAAGGCGAGATGGCCGAAGCCGCGGGCGTCCGGCCGTCCGCCTTCGAAGCCGATCGGGTTGCCCGTCGCGGCCGCGATTCCGAACAGGAGCCCGCCTTCGATCTGCTGACGGACGATGTTGGGGTTAACCACCCGCCCGCAATCCACGGCGCTGACGGCGCGGAGCACCCGGATGCGCTGCTCGGCGGTGACTTCGATCTCGACCAGAGTGGCGACATGGCTTCCGAAGGCGCTGTGGCAGGCGATGCCCATCGAACTTCCCGACTGCCCCCCGTCCCACCCGCCGAGCGTCGCGGCGGTGGAGAGGCAGCGGGCAAGGCGCGGATTGTCGCCCAGCATCTGCATCCGGAAGGAGAGCGGCTCGATCCCGGCGACCCGCGACAGCTCGTCCATGAAGCTTTCGGTGAAGAAGGCGGTGTAGCCGTGAGCGCCCGAGCGCCAGGCGCCGATCCGTACGCCGGTGTGCGCCGGCAGGTGGTCCACGGCGACCGCGGGAATGGCGTAGGGCGGCACCGCGCCCGCGACCGGATCGCCGAGCGCTTCCAGCCCCTCGCCGATCCGCTCGCGAAGCTGCGCGCCCGTGTCCGGAGCGGCGATCCGCGCCTGCCAGCCGAGCACGATCCCGCCCTCGCCGAGCCGGGCCGTCAGCTGGGCGCGGGCCGGAGCCCGGAAGCTGTCCTGGACCGTCTCCTCGATGCGGGACCAGACGAGCTGGACGGGCCGCTGCAGCCGCGCGGCGATGATCACCGCCTGCTCGATCGCCCGAACCTCCAATTTCCGGCCATAACCGCCGCCGATCATGGTCGGGTAAAGGGTCACCTGCGCCTCCGGGAGACCGGCGGCGCGAGCGGCGGCAGCGCGGGCGAGGCCAGGCGCCTGAGCGGGCGCCCAGACTTCCAGCATGTCGCCGCTCAGCCGCGCGGTCGCCGTCAGGGTCTCCAGCGGAGCGTTGGGCGCCGGGCCGGCGCGGTAATGGCCGCGAAGGACAGAGCCGCCTGCATAGGCTTCCTCAAGGTCGCCTCGGCTGAAGCGGCGAGTGCCTTCCCCCGCCTCGAAAGCGCCGATCAGCGCCCGCTCAATGCCCTCAGATGTCGGTGCATGGGGGACGTTCCACACCGGCGCAAGAGCCTCGACTCCCCGGTTTGCCGCCCACCAGTTGGTTCCGACCGCCGCCACCCAACCGGGCGTGTCGAGCACCGCGAACACCCCCGGCACCGCAGGCCCAGCCGATTTATCGAAGCGCATCAGCCGACTGTCCGACGTCGGCCCCGCCCGTACCGAGGCATAGACGAGGTCCGGCAGCCTTATGTCCCCGGCGAAAGGCGCGGTTCCGTCGATCTTCGCCGGGAGGTCGAGGCGCGGGAGCGGCTGCCCCGCGAGGCGGTTGTCGAGGCCGGCTCGGATCGGAAGATGCTCGGGCACCTCCTGCCTCGCCGCCGCTTCGGCGAGCTCGGCGAAGCTCAGCCTACGGTCGGCGTCGGTCACGAAGCCGGCAGCGGAGTCGAGCGTCTCCCATTCCACGTCCCAGCGGGCGGCGGCCGCCTTCATCAGAAGCGCGCGCGCCGCGGCGCCCGCCTCCCGCAGCGGCCGCTCGAACGCCCGGACCGAGGTCGAGCCTCCGGTCAGCATCGGGGCCTCCTGCTCCGCCCAGCGGCGAACGCCCGCGAGCAGGCCCTGCTCGCCGGCACCCTCGGCCAGCAGCCGGTTCCCGTAAAAAGGGCTGATCGGCGCCGGCTCCACCCCCACCGTCCGCCAATCCGCCCCAAGCTCGTCGGCCAGGATCTGCGGAAGGCTGGTCCAAACCCCCTGCCCCAGCTCCGCCTGCGGCACGGCAACGATCACTCGCCCGTCGACCCCGATCTTGAGGAAGGCGTTGAACACATGCTCGCCCTCGCCTGCGCGAAGATCCGGAACGTAGCTTCGCGGCCACAGCTTCCAGGCGAGCAGAAGCCCAACCCCCGCCCCGCTGCCGACGAGCAGGGTGCGTCGGCTGATCCCTCTCGCTGGAGCCGGTTGCGCCATGGGCGGCGGATAGCGGCGTCAGGCCGCTGGCGCCACTTCCTTGCCGTAATGCTCGCGAAGGCTCTTCTTGTCGATCTTGCCGGTACCCAGCTTGGGGAGCGGCTCGTCGGTGAGCCAGATGTAGGCCGGCACCTTGAACTGGGCGATCTTCTCGGCCGTGTGAGCCCGCACAATGTCGGCGGTAAGGCTCCGGTCGTCCTCCGAATAGACGACCGCCGCCGGCACTTCGCCGAGACGCTCGTCGGGCACTCCGAATACCGACACTTCCGACACGGCGTCGTGCGAGTAGATGGCGGCTTCCACCTCGGCCGTGCTGATATTCTCGCCGCCGCGGATGATGATGTCCTTCTTGCGGTCGACGATGAACAGATAATCGTCCTCGTCGAGATAGCCGATGTCGCCGGTCTTCAGGAAACCGTCCGCGGTGAAGGCGGCGCGGGTGGCCGCCTCATCGCGCCAATAGCCGCGAATGTTGGCGGCGGAGCGGATCCCGACCTCCCCCGTCTCGCCCCGGGGCGAATGGCGGTCGCCCTCGCCGAGGATGGCGAGCTCCACCATCGGCTTGTGCGGCCGGCCGGTGGAGGCGGGCTTGTCCGCGTAATTCTGCCAGAAATTGCCGCACCCGACGGCGTTCGTCTCGGTGAGGCCGTAGCCGAGCGCCGGCTGGGCGGTCCGGAAGCTGTCCTGAAGCCGTTTGACATGCGCGACCGGGCGAGGCGCCCCGCCGGCCGCGATGTCGGTCAGCGAAGAGAGGTCGTATTTGTCGCGGTCCGGATGCTGCATCAGCTCGAGGCTCATCGCGGGCACGCCGACGAAATAGGTGACCTTCTCTTCCTGGATCAGGCGAAGCGCCTCGCCCGGATCCCAACGCTGCATCAGCACCATACCGCGCCCGATGACGAAGCTGTTGAGGAGGACCGGCACCTCGCCCGTGACGTGGAAGAGCGGCACATTGATGAGCGTACGTGGCGGATTGGCGGGGCCGCGGCCCTCGCTCTCCATGATCCCGAGCAGGGTGATGAGGCTGATCGAATAAGTATAGACACCGCTCGTCACCGCCCGGTGGGTGGACACGGCGCCCTTCGAAAGCCCGGTGGAGCCCGAGGTGAAGAGGATGGTCGCATCGTCCTCCGGCGCCACCGCCTGCAGCTCCGCCCCCTCGCCGCCCTTGGACAGGATCGGCTCCAGCGCCTCCCCGATCGGCTTTTCGATCGGAAGCGAGACGCAGTGGAGCGAGAGGCCGGTCGCGTCCACCCGCTCGGCCCGGGGAGCGTCGCAGATGACAAGCTTGGGCTCGGTCAGCTCCAGCGCGTGACGAAGCTCGTCCGTTTGCCACCAGCCGTTGATGAGGGTGGCGACCGCTCCGGCCTTGAGCACCGCCATATAGGTGACGATCCAGCTCGGGCAGTTGCGCATCGCGATCGCCACCCGGTCGCCCTTGGCGATGCCCCAGCCCGAGACGAGGGCTCGGGCGGCGCGGGTCGCCTCCTCGTTAAGCTGGGCGAAGGTGAGGCGGTCGGTTCCCGAGATCACCCCAAGCGTCTGGCCGTGGAGCATGCAGAAGGCGTCGAAGAGGCCCGGAAGCGTCGGCGGAAAGTTGGTGACGATTTTGCGCCCTTCGGGATCGTCGCCGAGCAGGACCCGGCCGCCGGGGCCGATGACGTGGGCCAGAACCGCATCGAACTTGCGATCGAGCTCGCTCGGCATCCGTCTCTCCCTTTTCGTTTCTCCTTCGCCTCCCTAATAGGGAAAGCCGCTAGGGGGAAAGCCTTGATCGAGACCATCATCAACGCCGTGCCGGCGGCCGCGGGCCAAGCCATCCAGTGGAGCGAGCTCGGGCTCGATCCGGTGCTTCTGGAGCTCGGACCGCTGAAGCTCCGCTGGTATTCGCTCGCTTACCTCGCCGGGATCCTGATCGGGTGGTGGTACCTGCTGAAACTGCTCGATCGGCCGGGAGCGCCGATGGCGCGGCGCCACGCGGACGACATGGTCTTCTACGCCACGCTGGGCATCATCCTCGGGGGCCGCCTCGGATACGTCATCTTCTACAAGCCCGATTTCTATTTCTCGAACCCGCTCGAGATCCTGCAGCTGTGGGACGGGGGCATGTCGTTCCACGGCGGAGTCATCGGCACCAGCCTCGGCATAATGTGGCTGGCGAGGAAGCACGACCTCCAGTGGCTCCGGATCCACGATTACGTCGCCTGCTGCGTGCCGTTCGGACTGTTCTTCGGCCGGGTAGCCAATTTCGTGAACGGAGAGCTTTGGGGGCGGACGACGGACGTCGCCTGGGCGGTAGCGTTTCCGACCGGCGGCCCCTTTGGGCGGCACCCGAGCCAGCTTTACGAGGCGGGGCTGGAGGGAATCCTCCTCTTCTTCGTCCTGTGGTGGCTCTTCTGGAAGACGGAAGCGCGCTACCAGCCGGGCAAGCTCGTCGGCGCCTTCCTGCTCGTCTACGGCCTCAGCCGCTTCACGGTCGAGTTCGTCCGGGAGCCGGACGAGCATCTCGTCTGGCTCGCCCAGCAGAGCGGCCTTTCGATGGGCCAGTGGCTGACCGTGCCGATGATCCTGGGCGGCGCCTATCTGATCGCGACGGCCAAGGGGCGGCGGCAGCGGGTGGAGTCAATCGCGGGCCAGGAAAGCGTCGCCTGACGACGTGGCGAGCCTCTCCGAGCGCCTCCGGCGCCTGATCGAGACAAGCGGCCCGATCTGCGTCGCCCATTACATGGCCGAGGCCAATTCGCATTATTACGGCACCCGCGACCCGCTCGGCGCCGCGGGGGATTTCACCACCGCTCCGGAGATCAGCCAGGTCTTCGGGGAGCTGATCGGCCTTGCGCTGGCTGACCTATGGGTTCGGGCCGGACGCCCGGAGGGAGCCGCCTATGTGGAGCTGGGGCCGGGGCGCGGAACGCTGGCCGCCGACGCGCTGAGGTCCGTGGCGAAAGCAGGGCTCACGCCCGCCATGCACCTTGTCGAGACCAGCCCCGTCCTCCGCCGGGCCCAAGGGGAGCGGGTGCCGCGGGCGCAATGGCACAACGACGTGTCGACCCTCCCGGAGGCGGGGCCGCTGCTGGTCGTCGCGAACGAGTTCTTCGACGCTCTTCCGGCCCGGCAGCTGGTCGCCACCGGACGTGGATGGCGGGAGCGGCACGTCTCACTCAACGGTGAAAGGTTCGTCCCGGTCGCCGGGCCGCCCGTGCCCGCCTCGGCTATTCCGGAGGCACTTCGGGCCGCTCCCGAGGGGGAAATCCTCGAAGTCTCCCCTTCCTCCTCCGCTATCGTGCGGCAAATCGCGCATCGGCTGCAAAGGCAAGGCGGGGCGGCGCTGATCATAGATTACGGGCACGACCGGACCTCCCTGGGTGACACGCTGCAGGCCGTTTCCCGCCACGGCTTCGCGGACCCCTGGGTGGAGCCGGGGGAGCGGGACCTGACTGTGCATGTCGATTTTCAGGCTCTGGCGGAGGCTGCCGCCGACGAAGGCGCGCAGGTCCATGGCCCCGTCGGGCAGGGCGAATGGCTTTCCCGCCTCGGCCTCGATCTCCGCACCGAGTCGCTGTCGCGCGCCGCCCCCCACCGCGCGGAGGAGCTGGCTGAGGCGAGGGACCGGCTTGCGTCGCCCGATCAGATGGGGACGCTTTTCCGGGTGATGGCGCTGACGGCTCCGGGTTGGCCCGAGCCGGCGGGGTTCCAATGATCCGCCTGCGCGACGCCGGGCCTGAGGACGCCGAGATCCTGGCCGATCTTGGCCGCCGCACCTTCGTCGAGACGTTCGGCCATCTCTACCGGCCGGAAGATTTGGCGGAGTTCCTCAACAACCACGTTCCGGAGAAATGGCGGGAGGAGCTTTGCGACCCCGCTTTCTCCGTGCGGATCGCCGAGGATAACGGCACGCCCGCCGCTTACGCCAAGGTTGGCCCTCCGACTCTGCCCTTCGAGCCGCGCGGCCCCTCGACCGAGCTTCGGCAATTCTACCTGCTGAAGCCGTGGCACGGCACGGGCCTGGCGCACGATCTGATGCGCTGGGCGATCGAGGAGGCGAAACGGCGCGGGGCAGACGACCTCTACCTCTCCGTCTTCGTCAACAATCACCGCGCGCGCCGCTTCTACGAGCGCTACGGCTTCACCTTCGTCGGGATCTACGCGTTCATGGTCGGGAACCATGCGGACGAGGACCATGTGATGCGGCTTTCGCTGAAGGACATTGGATGAGCGTCGAAGCGCTTCGAGCCGCCGCGCTGGCCGCGGTGCCGCACGGCTTCCTCGGGCGGAGCGGCGGAGTCTCCGAGGGCATCTGCTCCGGCCTCAACGTCGGCCTCGGCTCCGGGGACGATCCTTCCGCCATCCGGGAAAACCGGCGGCGTGCGGTGGAGGCGGTGGTCCCCGGAGCGAGGTTCATTACGCTCCACCAGGTCCATTCGCCGGATGCAATCTACGTCACCGCGCCCTTTCCGGACGATGCACGCCCTCGCGCCGACGCCTTGGTGACCGACCGGCCAGGCCTGCTGCTCGGCATCCTCACGGCCGATTGCGCGCCGGTGCTGCTGGCGGACGCGCAGGCGGGGGTGGTCGGCGCCGCCCATGCCGGGTGGAAAGGGGCGCTCGGAGGAGTGGTCGAAAGTACGGTGGCGGAGATGGAGCGGCTCGGCGCCTCCCGACAGCGGATCGCCGCCGCGGTGGGGCCGTGCATCGCCCGCAGATCCTACGAGGTGGATGACGGCTTCCTTCGGCGATTCGCGGAGGCCGATCCGGAGAATGAGCGCTTCTTCGGCCTGGGGCGCGACGGGCACCACCAGTTCGACCTCGGAGGCTTCGTCGTCTCCCGCCTCGCCGCCGCCGGCCTCGGCCGGATCGAGGCGCTGGGCGAGGACACTTACTCCCAGCCGGACCGCTTCTTCAGCTACCGCCGCTCGACCCACCGCTCCGAGCCCGACTACGGGCGGCAGATCTCACTGATCGCGCTTCCTCAGTAAGCGAGCCCGATCCCGTCGGCGCGTACGTCCGAGGCGGCGCCGTAGACGAGCTCGCCCGTCCCGTGCCGCTCGACACAGGAATAGCGGCCGAAGCCGCCGTCGGACGCTCCGATCCGCCAGCCCATCCGGGCGAGGGCGAGGGCCGTGCGGTCCGGCACGCCCGTCTCCAGCCGCAGGAGGCCGGTACCGCCGATGGACTTGTCGTCCTCGCCCATGGCTTCCGACGACCCCTCATGGTGCCAGCGGGGCGCGTCGCCGGCCGCCTGCGCGTCGAGGCCGTAGTCGGTGCGATTGAGGATGACCTGAGTCTGGCCCTGCGGCTGCATGTCGCCGCCCATGACTCCGAACGACAGCCACGGCTTGCCGTCGCGGGTGGCGAAGCCGGGGATGATGGTCTGGAAGGGCCTTTTACCGGGCGCGTAGACGTTCGGGTGCCCGTCCTGCAGCGTGAAGAGCTGCCCCCGATCCTGAAGCATGAAGCCGAGCCGGTCCGGCACCAGCCCCGATCCCATTCCGCGGAAGTTGGACTGGATGAGCGAGACCATCATCCCATGCCGGTCCGCGACGCTGAAGTAGGTGGTGTCGCCGCGCGACGGGGCCTGACCCGGCCGAACGTCCGGGTTGATCCGGTCGGGGCGGATCAGCTTCGCCCGCTCGGCGGCATAGGCCTTCGAGACGAGCCAATCCGTGGGGATGCGGGAGAAATCCGGGTCCGCATAATAACGGGCTCGGTCCTCATAGGCGAGGCGCTTCGCCTCCGCCTGCAGGTGGATCGAAAGCGCAGTCTGGAAACCCGCTTCCTTCATGTCGAAATTCTCGAGGATGTTGAGCATCTGGAGAGTCGCGATGCCCTGGGTGTTGGCGCCGATCGCGTGGACTCCGACGCCGCGATAGGTGGTTGAGTGCGGCTCGGTCCATTCGCTTTGGTGAGCCGCCAGATCGGCGCGAGTCATCCAGCCGCCGATCCGCTTGAAATAGGCCTCGATGGTGCGGGCGATCTCGCCTTCGTAGAAAGCATCGCGCCCGCCGGCCGCGATCAGGCGGTAGGTACGGGCGAGGTCGGGGTTGCGGAAAATCTCGCCGGCCCGCGCCTTGTCGCCCGAGGCATAGGTCGCCTGCGCGTTGGCGATCTCTTCGATGCCCATGTTGGGGCGGGCATAGTTCGCCATCGCCCGGTTCATGTAATAAGCGACGATCGGCGACAGCGGCACGCCTCCCTCCGCATAAGCGATCGCCGGCTCGAACAGCTCGCGCCATTTGAGTCGTCCGTAGCGCTGGTGGAGGCGCCACCAGGCATCCACCGTGCCGGGCACCGTCACCGTCACCGCGCCGTAGTTCGGAAGCACTCCGCCCCGGGCGCGGGAGCGCACCGTCTCGAGGCTGAGGCCGCGCGGCGAGCGGCCGGAGCCGGCGATCCCGACCACCTTCGCGGCCTTCGGATCCCACAGCAGCGCATAGAGATCGCCGCCTATGCCGTTCGCGGTGGGCTCCAGGAAGCCGAGCGCGGCGTTGATCGCGATGGCCGCGTCGACGGCCGATCCGCCCTTCTTCAGGATCTCAATTCCGGCGAGGGTGCCCAGCGGATGGGAGGAGGCTGCGGCGCCGTTGCGGCCGAACACTTCGGAACGGGTCCCGAAGCTCGCCCCCACCGGCCGGTCGCCGGCCTCGACTCCGGGATAGTCCTGAGTCGCAGGAAGTGCGGGGCTGAGCGGCTTCGGCGCGGGGGCTTGGGCTTCGGCCCTTCGCCCGAGCGTCAGGCCCGCGGCGGCGAGTGGAACGGCGGCGAGGAAGCTGCGTCTGCGCACGGGCGACTCCTGATCTTGACCGCGTCCCTCTAGCAGCCCCGGCGCGGCTCTGGCATCACCGCATTCGACAAAGGGGGGAGGATGGCTGGACGTTTAGGGCTTTGGGGCGGCTTGGCCGTGTTCGTCGCCATGCTCCTCCTTCCGGCGCCCGCCGGAATGCCGCTGCCCGCCTGGCAGACGAGCGCCATCGTCCTGCTGATGGCGATCTGGTGGATGACCCAGGCGCTTCCGCTGACCGCCACCGCTCTGGTGCCATTCCTCGCCTTTCCTTTGCTCGGGATCATGAACGCGACAGCCACGGCGGCGGCTTATTATTCGCCGATCCTGTTCCTGGTGCTGGGGGGAGCGATCATCGCGCTCGCCATCGAGCGGACAGGGCTCCACCGGCGGCTCGCCCTGGCCATCGTTAGCCGGGGCGGATCGACTCCCGGCGCGATGCTGTTCGCCTTCATGGCAGCGACGGCGATCATCAGCTTCATCGTCTCCAACACGGCGACGACGCTGATCATGATGCCGATCGCGGTCGCCGTCCTCACCGCCGCTCGGGTGGAGCCGGGGCACACGGAAGGCTTCTCGGGCGCTCTGGCGATGGGGATCGCCTTCGCCGCCTCGATCGGCGGGCTCGGCACCCTGGTCGGCTCCCCCACCAACGCGATCGCTGCTGGGATCATCGAGCGATCGACCGGCCTCAGGATCGATTTCCTCACCTGGGCTATCTACGGCCTGCCGCTGGTCCTGATCGCCATCCCGCTCTGCTGGCTGATCCTGATGAAGGTCCAGCGGGTCCGCCCGACCGACTTCGACCCCGCCGCCGCGCTCGCAGGGATCGGCGAGGCCTGCCCCTGGTCCACCGCCGAGAAGCGCCTTGTCCCGCTGATCGCCGCCGTCGTCGCCGCCTGGGTCGCGCTCCCGTTCGTGACGCCCTACCTCCCCAAGGACAGCCTCACCGACGGCACCATCGCCGTCGCCGCCGCCCTCCTCCTCTTCGTCCTTCCCGACGGAACCGGCCGCCCCATCCTCAACTGGGACGAGGCGAATCGCGCGCCCTGGGGCGTGATCATGATGTTCGGCGGCGGTCTCGCGCTCGCGGCCGGGATCGGCGAATCGGGCTTGGCCGAATGGCTCGGAGTCGCGCTCCAGTCGCTTCGCGCCGTCCACCCGCTCGTCGTCGCGGTGGTTCTGGTCGGCATCGTCATCGTCATCACCGAGTTCGCCTCGAACGTCGCGGCGGCGAGCGGGATCATCCCCGTCGTCGCCGGGATTATCGCCGCGACAGGCATCGACCCCATCCTCCTCGCCCTCCCCGCAGCGTGGGCGGCGAGCTGGGGCTTCATGCTTCCGTCGGGCACCGGCCCCAATGCGATCGGCTGGGCCACGGGCCACATCGCCCTCCCGCGAATGCTGAAGGCGGGACTTCTGCTCGACCTCGCCGGAGTGCCCTTGATGGTCGGCACGGTCTGGATGATCGCCGCCCTTCTCGGCTAGGGGAGGCCCCGAAGGAGCTATCCAATGGCCAATGAAGACGAATCCGACCTCTCCGGAGCCACCCCGCGCCGCCGCCCGAAGGCCAGTGTTCTGGAAGTCGGCGGCCGCCGACTGAAGCCCGCCACCCTTATGATGGGCCATGGCTTCGACCCCGCCCTTTCGGAAGGCTCGCTCAAGCCCCCGATCTTCCTCACCTCGACGTTCGTCTTTGAGAACGCCGCGGCCGGCAAACGCCACTTCGAGGGCGTCACCGGAAAGCGCCCCGGCGGCGCCGAAGGCCTCATCTATTCGCGCTTCAACGGCCCCAACCAGGAGATACTCGAGGACCGCCTGTCCCTCTGGGAGGACGCCGAGGACGCGCTCACCTTCTCCTCGGGCATGTCGGCAATCGCCACGCTGCTGCTCGCCTTCGTCCAGCCCGGCGACGTGATCGTCCATTCCGGTCCACTCTATGCGGCGACGGAGACCCTGATCGGCCGGATCCTCGGCAAGTTCGGAGTGCAGTGGCTCGACTTCCCCGCGGGAGCCGAGCGCAGCGAGATCGAGGAAGTGCTCGACCGAGCCCACCGCACCGGCCGGGTGCCGCTCATCTACCTCGAGAGCCCGGCCAACCCGACCAACGCGCTGGTCGACGTCGAGGCGGTCGCCGCGGCGCGAGACTCCGTGTTCACCGCGGAGCACCGCCCGCCCATCGCCATCGACAACACCTTCCTCGGCCCGCTCTGGTCGAAGCCGCTCGATCACGGCGCCGACCTCTCCATCTACTCGCTCACCAAATATGCGGGCGGCCATTCCGACCTGGTGGCCGGCGGGATCACGGGATCGAAGGAACTGATCAACCAGATCCGCATGCTTCGGAACACGATCGGCACCATTACCGACCCCAACACGGCCTGGATGCTCCTTCGCTCGCTCGAGACTCTGGAGCTGCGCATGGAAAAAGCCGGCCGCAACGCCGCCCAGGTGTGCGAGTTCCTGCGCGAGCACCCCAAGGTGGAAAGCGTCGGCTATCTCGGCTTCCTGGAGAATGGCGGCGACGCCCGCCAGGCGGACATCTACCGCCGCCACTGCACCGGAGCGGGCTCGACCTTCTCGCTCTACCTGAAGGGCGGAGAAAAGGAGGCCTTCGCCTTCCTCGACGCGCTCAAGATCGCCCACCTCGCCGTCAGCCTCGGCGGCACCGAGACCCTGGCCAGCGCCCCGGCGGCGATGACCCATCTCTCCGTCCCGGAGGAGCGCAAGCAGGCCCTGGGCATCTCCGACAATCTGGTGCGCATCTCGATCGGCGTCGAGGACCCGGACGACCTCATCGCCGACTTCGACCAGGCGCTCGCGGCCGTCTAGCCGTCATCCCGGCGAAAGCCGGGATCTCGCGGGGTGAAGAGCTCGGCGTCTTTGGCGGCACGAGACCCCGGCTTTCGCCGGGGTGACGGGGTCCTCCAGCGGCGACCAGCCTACTTCCGGTCGCTCCAGTCGAGGACTTCCCAGCCTTCCGCCTCGGCGAGACGTACCAGACGTCGGTGGGCGTTGGCGGCGACGGGCTCGTCAGCCCAATTGTGGACGTGGCGGTCGGAGATATGGTCCGAATAGAAGCGGATATGGACCGCCTCGCGCTCCAGGCCCTGCTTCTGAAGCCAGGCCTCGATCATGTCCTTCTTGGCGATGCCGTAGCAATTGCGGCCGTCGATCCGCGCCACCACCCGGCCTTTTGTGTCGAGGCTCGTCTCCGTCGCGATGACGTCGTCGAAGCCCATCCGGCGGGCGATGGCGGCGGCGTAGAGACGGTAAGAGGCGGTTGCCATGACGAGGCGGCGCCCGGCGGCGCGGTCCGCGGCGAGGCTTCGCCGCGCGCCGGGCATGATGTTGGTCGCGACCTGCTTGTCGGCGAAGCTCTCGATCACCGGCTCCAGCCGCTCGGGCGTCGCGCGCGTGCCGATGAGGAGGCCGTAATTGATCTCCTTCAGCCGCCCGCGATCGAGCAGCTTCAGGACGTAAGCGAGCATCGACAGGAAGACGAAGGGCAGAAGCACGAGCCGCCAGGGCGCCAGCATGAGAGCCGCATGGATGAGGAAGGGCGTGTAGGTCGCCTTGCGCGTCACGGTTCGATCCATGTCGTAGATTGCGAGTTGCGCCTTCATGGAACCGGCTCCAAGCACCGGCGGTTGCGCTTGTCCAGCTTGCCCCACGAGGTGAATTGAAGCATGTCGCACGAATGAGCAGCGTCGCCCGGTTCACGGAAAACGTGCAGGACGGCCGCCGCGTGCTTCGTTTCGAGGGGGACCTTACCCTTTCAAGGCTCGGAGTTCTGCCGGCCCGGCTCGACCGGCTGAAAGGCAATGGCTTCGAAATCGACCTCTCCGGCGTCGGCCGGATGGACACGATCGGCGCGTGGGTCGTCCATCGCACCGCCCGCGACCGCTCCGCCAGGATCGTCGGGGCGAGCGAGGGCGCGCAGACCCTCCTCAACCAGGTTTCGCAGTCGGACCAGCCGGTAAAGGTCCGGCCGGACCCGCCGCCGCCGATGCAGCGCGTGCTGAACCAGATCGGATCGGCGACGCTAGAGGCAGGGCGGACCCTGCGCGGTCTCCTCGCCTTCTTCGGCGCGATGCTGATCTCCTTCGTTTACGTCGCCCGCCATCCGCGCCGCTTCCGGATCAACGCGGTCGTCCAGCGCTTCGAGGTCGTGGGGGTCCACGCCTTCGGAATCATCGGCCTGATGAGCTTCCTCGTCGGGATCGTCATCGCCCAGCAGGGCGCGGTGCAGCTGCGCCAGTTCGGAGCCGAGGTCTTCACGGTGAACCTGATCGGCCGAAGCGCGATCAAGGAGCTCGGCGTCCTGATGACGGCGATCATGGTCGCGGGCCGCTCGGGATCGTCCTTCGCGGCACAGCTCGGCTCGATGAAGCTCGCCGAGGAAGTGGACGCGATGCGCACCATCGGAGTCTCGCCGATGGAGGCGCTGGTGCTTCCCCGGGTGTTCGCGACCGTGATGATGATGCCGCTCCTCTCCTTCT
This sequence comes from Allosphingosinicella sp., assembly GCA_036398895.1. GTDB lineage: Bacteria > Pseudomonadota > Alphaproteobacteria > Sphingomonadales > Sphingomonadaceae > Allosphingosinicella. The sequence continues at coordinate 65,207 of DASWOC010000012.1, forward strand.
ACGCGGCGATCGTCGCGGTGATCGGCGGCGGCATTTTCTGCTGGGTCTCGCTCGGCATTCCCCCCATCACCTTCGTCCAGCGCACCCGCGAGGTGGTCCCGATGACCGACCTCTGGCAGCTGCTCATCAAGGCGCCGGTCTTCGGCCTCATCATCTCCATGGCCGGCTGCTTCCAGGGCATGCAGGTGAAGTCGGACGCGGAGGAGGTCGGCTTCCGGACCACCACCGCGGTGGTCCAAGCCATCTTCCTGGTGATCGTGCTCGACGCCTTCTTCGCTGTCTTCTTCACGAGCGTGGGGTGGCTGTGAGCGAGGATCAGGAACTCATCGTCGAGATAAAAGGCCTGAAGAACTGCTTCGGCGAACAGGTCGTTCACGAAGGCCTCGACCTGGAGGTTCGGCCCGGCGAGATACTCGGAGTGGTCGGCGGCTCGGGCACGGGCAAGTCGGTCCTGATGCGCTCCGTCATCGGGCTGCAGCGGCCGGTGGAAGGCGAGATCCGGGTCTTCGGTCAGCCCGTCATCGGCCGCGACGATTCGGAGCTTCAGGGGATAAGGAAACGCTGGGGCATCCTCTTCCAGGGCGCCGCGCTCTTCTCCACCCTGACCGTCGCCGAGAATGTCCAGGTGCCGCTGCGCGAATTCTATCCACGCCTTTCCGAACGCCTGCTCGACGAGATTGCGGCCTACAAGATCGTGATGGTCGGCCTTCCGCCTGACGCGGGGCCGAAATTCCCGGCGGAGCTTTCGGGAGGCATGAGAAAGCGGGCCGGAATCGCCCGGGCGCTGGCTCTCGACCCGGAGCTTCTGTTCCTCGACGAGCCGACGGCGGGCCTCGACCCGATCGGCGCTGCGGCCTTCGACCAGCTGATCCTCGACCTTCGCGGCCAGCTCGGCCTCACCGTCTTCCTCATCACCCACGACCTCGACACGCTCTACTCGATCTGCGACCGCGTTGCGGTGCTTGCGGAAGGTAAAGTCATCGCGGTCGGAACGATTCCGGAATTATTGGCTTTGGACCACGAATGGATTCAGGAGTATTTCAGGGGTCCGCGCGGAAGGGCGGCGGAGGAGGCCGTGGAGGCCGAAGCCGAATCGAAGGCGGAAGCCGCACAGAAGCAGGGGGCTGATCGCTGATGGAAACCCGTTCGAACCACCTGCTGGTCGGCAGCGTCGTCCTCGGCGTTATCGCCGCTCTGATCCTGTTCATCGTCTGGCTGAGTCAGGCGGCGGGTGGAAGCGAGAAGCAGTACGACATCTTCTTCAAGCAGGCGGTGGACGGCCTCGCCGAGGGATCGGCAGTCACCTTCTCCGGTGTGCCTGTCGGCCAAGTGAAATCGATCAACCTCGAGCCGAGCGCGCCCGAGTTCGTCCGGGTGCGGATCGCGGTGAAGGACGAGGCTCCGATCCTCAGGGGAACCACGGCGACGATCAAGGGTGTCGGCTTCACCGGCGTGTCGCAGATCCAGCTCGACGCGCCGGAGCAGGATCCGCGCCGGAGGCGGGTCCAGTCCACGGCGCTCGTCTGCAGGGAGAACGATCCGAAGGCTTCATGCCCCTACGGCGTTCCAGTCATTCCGACCAAGCCGGGGGGCGTCGGCGCCCTTCTGGAAAGCGCCCCGGAGCTTCTGAACCGGGTCTCCACTCTGACTTTGCGCCTCACCGAGCTGCTCGGCGACCGCAACCAGGCGTCGATCGCCGCCATCCTCGAGAACACGTCGACGATCAGCCGCAACCTCGCCGAGCGCTCGGATGAAATCGCCGCGACGCTCGCCGAAGCCCGGATCGCCATCCGCCAGACCGGCGCGGCGGTGGAGGAAATGGGCCAGCTTGCGAACACCACCGACCAGACACTTCAGCGCGACGTTCGGCCGCTGATCGGCGACCTCCGCAAGACCGTCCGGGCCGCGGAAGGCTCGATGGAGAATCTGAATGGCGCCATCGCCGATGCCCGGCCGGGCCTCCAGGCCTTTTCGAAGCAGACCATCCCCGAGGTCGGCCAGCTGGTCCGGGACCTGCGCGAGATGTCTGCCGCCCTGAGCTCCGTCGCCCAGCGGCTCGACCAGCAGGGCGTCGGCGGGATCATCGGAGGCCAGACCCTCCCCGACTATAAGCCGAGGAAGCAGAAACGATGACGACCAGGCCCCTTCTTGCCCTCGCCGCGTCGCTGGCGCTTTCGGGCTGCCTCAGCTTCGGCTCAAAGCCGCCGCCCACCTTGATGCGGTTGACGGCCGAAGCACAGCCGCGCGAATCCAGCCGCACCTCCGCCGCTGCACAGGCGATCACCGTCGTCGTTCCGACCGTTCCGGGAGAATTGCTGACTCCGCGCGTGCCGGTGCGGACGGGAACCACCGCGGTCTCCTATGTTAAGGGCGCTCAGTGGGTGGAGCTTCCGGGCAGCCTCTTCGCGCGGCTGGTGGGAGAGACGATCGCCGCCCGCACGGGCCGGGTGGTGCTCGACCCAAAGCAATTCACCTTCGATCCCGGACAGCGGCTCACCGGCACGCTCCACACCTTCGGCCTCAACGCCGACACGATGGAGGCGGTTCTGATCTACGACGCGGTTCTCGCCCGCGGCCAGGACGCCGTCGAGACCCGCCGCTTCGAAGCGCGGGTGCCGGTCACCGCCATCGACGCGGCTTCCGCCCCGGAGGCGCTGAACCGGGTCGCCAATCAGGTGGCGAGCGAAGTCGCGGCCTGGGTAGGCTAAACCAGGCTCTTCGACGCCTGCTCGAACACGTCCTTCGACAGCCCGCCGGTCGCGACGATCCGCTCCAGCTCGGCCTTCATCAGCGCCTGACGCGCCTCGTCGAAGCGCCGCCAGCGCCCGAGCGGCGGCACCAGCCGAGCCGCGCTCTGCGGATTGAGCCTGTCCACCTTGAGGATCATGTCGGCGAGGAAGCGGTAGCCGCGGCCTGATGCGTCATGGAACGCGCGGGGGTTGGAGGCGAAGGCGCCGATCAGCGAGCGCATCCGATTGGGGTTGGCCAAAGTGAAGTCGGGGTGCCGCGCCAGCGCCTCCACCCTCTCGAGCGTATTGCCGCGGGTCGAGACCGCCTGCACCATGAACCATTTGTCGAGCACCAGAGCGTCCGCTCTGTAGCGCTCGTAAAAGGCGGCGAGCGCTTCCTCCCGCTCCGGCGCGTTCGAGCTTGAAAGGGCGGCGAGCGCGCCTTGCCGGTCGGTCATGTTGTCCGCTACCTTGAACTGCTCAAGCGCGAGCCGCGGCGCGTCCTCCGCCCCTGACGCCATCAGATAGTTGAGCGCTACCGAACGCAGCCGCCGCGCGCCCTTGGCGGCGGGGGAATATTCGTAGCGGTTGGCGGCGGTGGCGGCATAGGCGGCGCGCCATTGCGGCTCCAGCCGGCGGCCGAGCTCCGACCTCAGAGCCTCGCGGGCGCGGTGCACCGCCTCCGGGTCGGCGACGGCCATATGGTCTGCAATGAAGGCTTCGCTCGGGAGCAGCACAGCCTCGGCGGCGAAGGCGGCGTCCAGCGCCTCGTCAGCGAGGGTGGTGCGAACCGCTTCCACCACCGCCTCGGAGTCCGGGTTCTCGGCGAGCAGGCTGTGCAGCATCAACTGCTGCATCGCCTCATAGCGGGCGAAAGGGTCGTCGTCGTGCGCGGAGAGGAAGGCAAGATCCTCCGCCGATCGGTCGGCCTCGACGATCACCGGGGCGGAGAAGCCGCGGTTTATCGAAAGGACTGGCTGTCCCCCGGTCGCGCTAAACACCGCTTCATTCTGTGAGGTATCGAGCAGAACCAGCCGCTCCTCCGCCTTCCCCCCGCTGCCCTTGTCGAACAATGCAACCCGAAGCGGGATCGGCATGGGCTGCTTGACCGGCTGCCCCGGAGTCGGCGGCACTTCCTGCTCCAGCAGCAAGCGCGCCTCGCCATCGACCGTCTCCAGCCGCGCCTTCACCTTTGGGGTGCCCGCCTGGCTGTACCAGAGGCGGAAGCGGGAGAGGTCCTGGCCGCTCGCCTCCTCCATCGCCCGGACGAAATCCTCGCAGGTCGCCGCCTCGCCGTCGTGCCGGTCGAAATAGAGGTCGCTGCCCGCCCTGAACCTTTCCGGGCCTAGCAGCGTGTGGAGCATTCGGATGAGTTCGGCGCCCTTGTTGTAGATGGTTGCGGTGTAGAAGTTGGAGATCTCGATATAGTTGTCGGGGCGGACGGGGTGGGCTAGCGGGCCGGCGTCTTCGGGAAACTGGGCTGCGCGGAGCAGGCGCACGTCCTCGATCCTCTTCACCGCCGCGCTGCCTTGGTCGGCGGAGAACATCTGGTCGCGAAAGACGGTGAAGCCCTCCTTCAGCGAGAGCTGGAACCAGTCGCGGCAGGTGACGCGGTTGCCCGACCAATTGTGGAAATATTCGTGAGCCACGACGCCCGCGACGGCGTCGAAATCCGCGTCCGTCGCCGTCTCGGGATCGGCGAGGATGTAACGCGAGTTGAAGATGTTGAGGCCTTTGTTCTCCATCGCCCCGAAGTTGAAATCGGAGACGGCGACGATGTTGAAGACCGCCAGATCGTATTCCCGCCCATACACCTCCTCGTCCCACTTCATCGCCGTGACGAGCGCGACCATTGCGTGCGAAGTGCGGGCCAAATCCGGTTCGCGCACCCAGATGCCGAGCTCGACCCGGCGCCCGGAGCGGGTGGTGAAGCGCTCGCGATTGGCCTTCAGGTCTCCGGCGACGAGCGCGAAGAGGTAGCAGGGCTTCGGGAAAGGATCGTCCCACTCCGCCCAGTGGCGGCCGTCTTCCAGCTCCCCCGCGCCGACCGGGTCTCCGTTGGAAAGAAGTACGGGATAGGCGGCCTTGTCGGCGATCATCCGCACACGGTAGCGGCTGAGCACGTCCGGCCGGTCCGGGAAAGGCGTGATCCGGCGGAAGCCTTCCGCCTCACACTGGGTGCAGAGGATGCCGCCGCTTTCGTAGAGGCCCATCAGCTGGGTGTTCTCGCGCGGCGCGATCTCCACGAGAGTCTCGACGGTGGCTGCCCGGCCGGAGACGGCGACCGTCAGAACCTCCCCCTCCAGCCGGTGATCGGCGGTGCTTCCGTCGACCTGCACCTCGACCAGCTTCAGCGCCTCGGCGTTCAGCCTCAGCGGCTCGCCATGCTCGCCGTTCCTCTCGACATAGAGGCGGGAGCGAACGAGCGTCCGTTCAGCGCCAAGCTCGAAGTCGAGCTCGATTCGCGGCACCCGCCAGGCCGGCGGCCGGTAATCCTCCCGGCGGACTGCGGTGGGCGGAGCGGCGGGAGCATTCTGGGCATCGAGCATCCGCGGGACTTAGGGGCGCCCCGGGAGGCGCGCAACGCAGCCCACCCTTTTCAGGGGGCACGCCGCCGCCTATCCAGCCGCGGGGAGGAACGGGCATGTTGGGGGAAATTTTGAGCGCGGCGCCGGCCGCCTTTGACCCGGAGATGGCGACACGCGCCTATCTATCGACTCTGCAGGGCGCCGCCCGGGCGAAATCCGACGCTTATTTCGAGGGCGGCTACTGGTTGCTGCTGTGGGGCGCTCTGGCGAGCCTGCTCGTCTCCTGGCTGGTGCTTCGGCTCGGCTGGTCCGCGCGGTGGCGGGATTGGGCGGAGCGCGTAACCCGGCGCCGCTGGCTTCAGCCTGCCTTGTACGCGGTGCCGATGATCGCGGCGACCACGCTGATACTGCTGCCCTGGACGCTCTACACAGACTATTTCCGCGAGAAGACATACGGCCTCATGAACCTCGGCTTCGGCGGCTGGCTTCGCGAGGAGGCGATCGCCCTGGCCGTCTCGATCCCGATCACGGCGCTGATGCTCGCCGTCATCTTCGCCGTCATCCGCAAGGCTCCGCGTAGCTGGTGGCTATGGGGTACGGGCACAATCGCCGCCTTCCTGGCGCTCGGCCTGCTCGTCGCGCCCGTCTTCATCAGCCCCTTGTTCAACAAATATACGCCGATGGCGGAGGGGCCGCTGAGGGACCAGATCCTAGCCATGGCGAAGGCGCACCAGGTGCCGGCCGAGAACGTCTACGTCTTCGACGCTTCGAAGCAGACCAAGCGGATATCGGCGAACGTGTCCGGAATCGGCCCCACCATCCGCATCTCGCTGAACGACAACCTCCTCAACCGAACCTCGCCCGCCGAGACCAAGGCGGTGATGGGGCACGAGCTCGGCCATTATGTGCTCGACCATGTCTGGCGGCTGCTCGCCATCTTCACCTTGATCTTCCTCGGAGGCTTCTTCCTCCTTTGGTGGCTCACCCCCCGGATCCTCGCCCGCTACGGCGACCGATGGGGCGTGCGGAGCGTCGCCGACCCCGCGGTGACGCCGCTCCTCCTCGCCATCCTCAGCGTCTACATGCTTGCGGTGACCCCGGTTCGGAACAGCGCGATCCGCTCGGCCGAGAGCGAGGCGGACGCCTTCGGCTTGGAGGCGGCGCGCGAGCCGGACGGTTTCGCCTCCACCGCAATGAAGCTGTCGGAATATCGAAAGATCGAACCGGGCGAGTTGGAGGAGCTGCTCTTCTTCGACCATCCGTCCGGCCGCACCCGGGTTCGGATGGCGATGGAATGGAAGGCGAGGCACCTTGCCGAGCTTCCGCCGGAGCAAAGGGGGATGGTCACCCCTCCGCCGACCCGCTGACGGGCGCGGGTGGGGCTCGGGAGCGAAGGGCAATCACCAGCCCCGCCAGCGCGAGCAGCCCGCCCCCGACTGCGAGCGTGGACCAGCGATAGCCTTCGAAAAGGGTGGAAAGGGCCATCGCGACGATCGGAACGACCACGCTCGAATAGGCGGCCTTGGCCGGTCCGATCTGCCGGACGATCCCGAAATAGAGGGTGAAGGCGAGCGCCGAGGCGAAGAGGCCGAGATAGACGAGGCCCGCCCAATAGCCGATCCGCGCTTCCGCCACCGGCGGGCCGAACATCGCCCAGGCGATAGCCGCGTTGGCGAGAACTCCGTAGAACATGCCCCAGGCGAGCATTCCCGCCACGGGCCAGGCGCGGATCCTCTCGGTGGCTTGGATGATGTTGGCCGCGGACGCTCCGAGGACCCCGACCACTGTCAGACCGATGCCGAGCAGCACCTCGGGGGGTTCTGCCTGGCTCTGGCGCATCTCCTGAACGAACAAAAGGGCCACTCCCGCCATGGCCACCGCCGAGCCCAGGATGAAGCGGCCGGTCACCGGCTGCTTGAGGAAGAGGCGGGCGAAGGCGGAGTTGGGGACGAGCAGCATCGCGAACACGACGGCGACGAGGCCGGACGTGATGTAATGCTCGGCCCAATAGACGAAGTTGAAGTTCACCACGAATTGCGGGAGGCCGAAGGCGATGGCGAGGAGGTGCCCGTCCCGCCCGATGCGCAGCGACGCGCCGGTGGCGGCGGCGTAGGCGAACATCGCGGCGCCGGCGATGACGAAGCGGTAGGTGACCGACCAAGCCGGCGGGACGGTGCCGAGCTGATCCTTGATCACCAGCCAGGTCGAGCCCCAAATCAGGATCAGGAACGCGAAAGTGAGTGCTAGAGCGAGAGGGCCGAGCCTCGGCGCGGTCACAGGGCCGCGATCGCTTGGGCGAGCTCGTCCGCCTGCGCCGGGTCGGTGTCCCACGCCGTCACCAGCCGAGCCTCGCCGGGGCCCCAATCGTAGAAATCGAAGCCGCGGTCGCGCAGCGTCCGGGCCTCGTCCGGGGTCACCCGAACGAAAACCTCGTTCGCCTGGACCGGAAGCACCAGCCGCTCCGGCCCCGCCCCTTCGGCCAGGCGCGAGGCAGCAGCGTTGGCGGCGCGAGCATTGCGGAGCCACACGTCGCCCTCGAGCATGGCGAGTATCTGCGCGGCCATGAAGCGGCCCTTGGAAAGGAGATGCCCGGCGCGCTTGCGTCGGTAGAGGGTTGCCTGGCGATGCTCCTCGCCGAAGAAGATCAGGGCTTCGGCCGAAAGCCCGCCATTCTTGACGAAGCCGAAACTGAGCGCGTTCGCCCCCGCTCGCCAGCTGAGGTCCGCGGGCGACGCGCCGGTGCTCACCACGGCATTGGCGAAGCGGGCGCCGTCGATGTGGAAGCCGAGGCCGCGCGAGCGGGCGAGCTCACCCAAAGCCGCGGTCTCGTCCGCCGTATAGACGAGGCCATATTCCGTCGCGTTGGTGATCGAGAGCACGGCGGGCTGCACCTGGTGGACGTCATTGCGCACGGTGGCGAGCAGCGCCGTCACCGTGTCGGGCGCCAGCTTCGCCCCCTCCCCCTCGCCGAGAAGCAGCTTGGCCCCGTTCGTGTAGAATTCGGGCGCCCCGCATTCGTCATTCTGGATGTGGGCTTCGCGGTGGCAGACGATGCTTCCGTAGGACGGGCAGAGCGCGGCAAGCCCGAGCGAGTTCGCCGCGGTACCGGTGGCGACCCACAAAGCCGTCACTCGCGTCTCGAAGAGCTCGGAGAAGACGTCGTCGAGCCGCGCGCTCCAGGCGTCGCCGTCATAGGCGGTGTCGAGGCGATTGGCCTCGCCGATCGCGGCGATCACCTCCGGGCAGGCAGCGGCGGCATTGTCGGAGAAAAAGCGCATGGCGGGCGCCTTAGTCCTCGCACCCGCAAGGTCAACGCGCTTGCCGCCGCGCCAAAAAATTTCGGCCGCGTTTACGACAATTTTAGAGGCGGCGGCCTATGCCCCTCCGACACCGGAAGAGGGTAGAGGAATGAGCGCAGAGCAATTCATTGACGGGCCGGTGGCGGGAAAGCGCAAGGCGAAGCGGGCGCGAGTCCTTCTCGCGGCAAGGCTTCAGACGCCCGCCGGCGAGATCGAGGCGCGGCTTCGCGACCTTTCGCGCAAGGGCGCTCTCGTCGAATGCCAGGCGGTTCCTCCGGTCGGAAGCGAAGTCGTCTTCACCCGCGGATCGACCAGCATCCCGGCGCGGGTGGCCTGGGCCGGCAGCGACCGGGTCGGCCTTGAATTCGCATACATGATCGACGAGCATGAAGTGCTCGTGCAGCTCAAACGCACGACCGGCGACCAGAACCAGCCGCGCTTCCGCCGCCCCCGCCTGTTCGGCGAAGCGATGAGCGACCAGGAAAAGAAGCTCGCGCGCCTCTGGGGCGTGTCGGTAGGTATCGCCCTCCCCGGGGAATGAGCGCCGCGCCATGAACTTCACCGCGGAGCTTTCCACCGGGCTGGACTGCGAGGGCCGCCGCGCCGAGCGGCAGGAGGTCGCGCTCGGTGCCGGGCTGAGACAACGCGGCGCCCATGCCGTTTCGGTGCAGATCCTGGATCTTTCCGTCACCGGCTTCCGCGCCGCGACCCATCTCCAGATGATGACCGGTTCCGACATCTGGCTGAAGCTCCCGGGGCTCGAATCCCTCCACGCCCGCGTCGTCTGGATGAACGGCCACATCATGGGTTGCGAATTCGTCCGGCCCCTCCACCCCGCGGTCCTGGCGATGGTGGTGCGCAACTCCGGCGGCCGCTGAGGGCCGGCGGAGGGACTCACGGAGTTCGAAAAGCCGGAGAGGTGGTGCTGCCGGTGAGGATTGAACTCACGACCTCAGCCTTACCAAGGATGCGCTCTACCACTGAGCTACGGCAGCATTCCACCTGTCGGGAGACGCGGCGCTATGGCCGCGCGGGCCGTGCCGTGTCAAGGCGCGACCAGGCAAGGGGCTGAAGCTTATGACGAAACGCGACGAGGAACGGGAGGCCAGGCTGGCGGCAGCGCTTCGGGACAATTTGCGAAGGCGCAAGGCCCAGGCACGGGGGCAGGAATCAGCCGAGCCAGCCGTTCGCAACGGCGACGGCAACCGCAATGGCCACGAAGACTCCGATTAGAGCTCCGGGACGCCTCATAGCGGCGCACAGCTCCTCTCCAGCCAGCCGAGCGCTTCCCCTTCGATCTGCGGGGCGACGATCTCCAGAACCCGGGCGTGATAATCGTCCACCCAGCTTCGCTCCTCGGCGGTGAGCAGGCCAACGTCGATCAGAGTCCGGTCGATCGGCGCGAAGGTGAGCGTCTCGAAGCCGAGCATCTTCTTCTCCGCGCCCTCGATCTCCACCGGCACGACCAGGACCAGATTCTCGACCCGAATGCCGTATTCGCCGGTCTTGTAATAGCCGGGCTCGTTCGAGAGGAACATTCCGGCGCGCAGCGGCTCGTCCCCGCCCGACTGGCTTGAGCCGGCAGGCGAGATGCGCTGCGGCCCTTCGTGAACCGCGAGGTAGGAGCCGACGCCGTGGCCGGTGCCGTGGGCGTAGTCGAGCCCCGCTTGCCAGAGGAATTGGCGCGCGAAACTGTCTAGCTGGCTGCCGCGGGTGCCGTCGGGAAAGACGGCCCGAGCGATCGCGATATGGCCCTTAAGGACACGGGTGAAGCGGTCGCGCATCTCCGCCGTCGGCTCGCCGATTGCTACCGTCCGGGTCACGTCGGTCGTGCCGTCGGGATATTGGCCGCCGGAATCCACGAGGTAGAGCGAATTCATCTCGAGCAGCCGGTTCGTCTCGGGAGTCACCCGATAGTGGACGATCGCCCCATTCGGCCCGGCGCCCGAGATGGTGTCGAAGCTGGTGTCGCGAAGGTCGCCACAAGCCTGCCGGAACTGCCGGAGCTTCTCCACCGCGGTCAGTTCGTCGACCTTCCCTTTCGGCACCTCGATCGAGATCCAGTGGAGGAAGCGGGTGAGCGCCGCGCCGTCGCGGGCCTGGGCGGCATGATGGCCCGCAATCTCCGCCTCGTTCTTGATCGCCTTCGGAAGGACGGCAGGGTCACGCTTCTGCACGACCCTCGCCCCCGCTTGCTCGAGGGCCTCGAAGATTGCGGCGACGGCGCGTTCGGGATCCGCGACCACCGTCTTTCCAGCGAGCGAGCGCAGGTGCGGCTCGAAGGCATCGCGCTCGTGCACCCGAACGCCGTTGCCGAGATGCTGGCGCACTTCATCGCCGAGCTTCTCCGAGGCGACGAAGAGGTCGGCCGTGCCGTCGTCGTTCACCAGCGCGAAGGAGAGAGCGACGGGCGTATGCTCCACGTCCTCGCCCCGAACGTTGAACGTCCAGGCGATCGAATCGAGGGCGGAGAGCACGGCGGCGTCCGCCTTTTGCTCGCGCAGCCAGTCCGCCATCTCCTGCCGCTTCGCCGCCGACGATTTGCCGGCATAGGAGTCCGGATGGGCAACCAGCCGCGCCCTCGACGGCTCCGGCTTGTCGGACCACACGGCGTCGATCGGATTGCGCCTGACCGGCACAAGCTCGGCGCCTTTATCCGCCAGCGCCTCCTTCGCCCGAGTGACCCACTCCTTCGTGTGGAGCCAAGGATCGTAGCCGATGCGGGCGCCGTCCGGTGCATGGGCCTTCAGCCATTCGGCGATGCTGGTCTCCGGCACCGACTGATAGGACCAGTGCCGCCCGTCCACCTGGTCGCGGACCTGGAGCGTGTAGCGCCCGTCGGTGAAGATCGCCGCTTCCTCCGGAAGCACCGCCGCGGCGCCTGCCGAGCCCTGGAAGCCGGTCAGCCAGGCGAGGCGCTGAGCATAACTTCCGACATATTCGCTCATATGCTCGTCGGTGAGCGGAACGACGAACCCGTCCAGCCGGTCGGCCTTGAGCTGTTCGCGGAGCGCTTGGAGGCGCGCTTCGTAGGTGGACATCGGCGCATCTCTCTTTACGTCGGGCCAGAAGCAAGGCAGGTCTGCCAGCTCAGCCCGGGGGACTTATGAAGCCAGCTTTCCTAGCCATTCTCATGCTCGCCGCAACAGCGGCCTCAGCTCAGACGGGAACGATGACTAAAGCCAAAGACCTTCCGCCCCCTCCCAAGGCCGAGCAGCGCGCCTACAGCTATGAGCGGCACGGCTATCGCGTCGAGGACCCCTATTTCTGGCTCAAGGACCAGTCCTACCCCAAGGTCGACGACGAGGACGTGCTCTCATACCTGAAGGCCGAGAACGCCTATTTCGAAGCGGCGATGAAGCCGCACGCCAAGCTCGTCGACACTTTGTTTGAGGAGATGAAGGCGCGGATCAAGGAGGACGAATCCTCCGTTCCGCTGAAGGACGGCGACTATTTCTACTGGTGGGCGTTCAAGCCCGGCGCCCAGTACCGCACCTGGTATCGCAAGCCCGTCCGCGGCGGCGCCGACCAGGTGATCTTCGACGAGACCGCGGAAGCCGCGGGCAAGGACTATTTCCGCCTGGGCTCGATGGAGGTGAGCCCCGACGGGCGGCTTGCGGCGACTCTGGTGGACGACGACGGCTCCGAGCGGTTCGACCTCAGGATCCGCGACCTCGCCACCGGGAAGGACGTCGAGACCGTCACCAACGTCGGGATCGGACAGCCCGTATGGACGAGCGACTCGAACGGGATCGTTTTCAACGAGGTGAACGAGAATTGGCGCAGCTACCGCGCCCGCTACCACCGCCTCGGGACGCCGGTTGCGCAGGACAAGACGATCTACGAGGAGACGAAGGAGCTCGGCTTCACCGTCGGCCTGTCGAAGTCGCAGGACAAGAGCCTGATCTTCATCTCGACAGGCGACAATGCGACCAACGAGGTGCGCTTCGTCCCCGCGTCGAACCCACTCGCCCAGCCGGTGCTGATCTCGCCGCGCAAGGAGAAGCGCCTATATTCGGTGGACGCTTCGCACGGTAAGCTCTGGGTCCTCACCAATGACGACCATGTGAACTTCCGCCTCGCCGAAGCGGACCCGAAGCGACCGGGCGCCTGGAAGACGGTGATCGCCGGCTCCGACCGGGTCTATCTTCGCGGAATCACCTCCTACCGCGACCATCTCGCTATCTCGGAGCGGGTGGAGGGCCTCGATCAGCTCCGCTTGCGCAGCTACGAGGGCAAGGAGAAGCGCATTCCGTTCAAGGAAGCGGCCTATACGGCGGGTTTCTCCGTGAATCCCGAATACGCGCCCAGCTCCTATCGCCTCAGCTATTCGTCGCTCACCACGCCGGCCACCGTCTATGACTATCATCCGGCAGGCGACCGGCTCGAGGTCCGCAAGGTGCAGGAGGTCCCCTCGGGCTACGATCCGGCGCAATATACGTCCGAGCGGCTGATGCTGCCGACGCGGGACGGCAAGAAGGTGCCCGTCTCAATCGTCTACAAGAAGGGCTTCAAAAAGGACGGCACCGGCAAGCTCTTCCTCTACGCCTATGGAGCCTACGGCTATGCAACCCAGCCCGGCTTCAGCACCAGCAGGATCAGCCTGCTCGACCGCGGCTACGCCTATGCGATCGCCCATATCCGGGGAGGCGACGAGCTCGGCTATAACTGGTTCCTGGAAGGCAAGCTCGACAAGCGGACCAACACGTTCAACGACTTCGTCGATGCGGCCAAGGGCCTGATCGCCCAAGGCTTCACCCGCGCCGGGAACATCGCGATCAACGGCGGCTCGGCCGGCGGCGAGCTAATGGGAGCGGTGATCAACTCGGATCCGAAGCTCTGGGGCGCGGTCGTCGCCGACGTGCCGTTCGTCGACGTGCTGAGCACGATGCAGGACGAGAGCCTGCCCCTCACGCCCGGTGAATGGCCGGAATGGGGCAACCCGATCACCGACAAGAAGGCGTTCGAGTACATCCGCTCCTACTCGCCCTACGACCAGGTGAAGGCGCAGAAATATCCGCCTCTGCTGATCACCGGCGGTCTGAACGACCCGCGGGTTACCTATTGGGAGCCCGCCAAATGGGCGGCGAAGCTCAGGGCGACCAAGACGGACGACAATCTGCTCCTGCTCAAGATCAACATGGGCGCGGGGCACGGCGGTAAGTCAGGCCGCTGGGAGCGCCTCCGCGAGGTTGCCGAAGCCTACGCGTTCATCCTGACTCAGATGGGGCAGGGCAACTGACGCCGTTCGAGCTTCGGATCACGGCCACCACGGACGACATCGACGAGCTCGGCCACGTAAACAATGCGGTGTGGGTGAAGTGGATCCAGGACATGGCCACCTCCCACTGGCGCGCCGCGGCCGATCCGGCGCACGTCGATGCCTATGTCTGGGTCGTGGTGCGGCACGAGATCGACTATTTGCGGGCCGTGCTTCCCGGCGAGACGGTGACGGGCCGCACCTGGGTGGGCGAGGCGCCGAAAGGCGCCCGCTTCGACCGGCATGTCGAGTTCACCGGCGAGGACGGCAAGGCGAGGGTTCGAGCGAAGACGACCTGGGCGATCCTCGACAAGACCAGCGGACGGCCGCTGCGGGTGCCGCCGGAGGTGGCGGCGCCTTTCCTCAGCTGAAGCTTCGAACCGCCTCGACGATCTTAGGGTAGGCCCTCGCGCTGACTGCAAATCCCATATGGCTGCAGTCCAGCTCCCGCTGCTCGTCGGCCTCGCCCGCTTCTCCGCGGGCGGCGCAGACGGCGACGATTCCGTCGCGGCGGGACCAGAGGGCGAGGGTCGGAACCGGGGGCTTGGAGGACGGACCGGTTGCTATCGGCGGATCGTCCACCGGATGCCCCGCCACCCACTCGTAGATCCGCCAGACATTGTTGTTGCGCCGGTCGCCGGAGAAGGGAGAACCAAGGGTGATCACCTTCTCGACTAGGTCGGGGCGAAGCTTGGCGACTTCCCGGGCGTAGATGCCGCCAAGGCTCCAGCCGACGAGGATCACCGGCGTGCCGGCCCCGAAAGCTTTGATCTGTTCCACCAAGCGGTCGAGAATGTCCTCCTTGACGCCGCGATTAAACCCCATCCCCCAGCCCGTCACGCGGAAGCCTGCGCTGGCGAGAGCGCGCTGAAGGCCCAGGGTGCTGCGGTCATTCGCGAGAAATCCGGGTATCACCATCAGGGGTGGCGCATCCTCCGGGCCACGCTCGCCCAGCCGCCCGAAGCCCCGATAGAGGCGCAGCGTGATCGCCCCCCATTCCCTCAGAAGCATCCAGCGGGGCGGGCGCCGGTAGTCGCGGTTAGAGATACTCATCGCCCATCAGCCCCTGCAGCGCCTTCGGGAGGCGCACACGCCCGTCGCCCTGCTGGTGGTTCTCAAGCAGCGGGACGAGGATACGCGGGGACGCGAGCGCCGTGTTGTTGAGCGTGTGGACGAAGCGCACCTTGCGTTCCCCGTCGCGCCAGCGAAGGTTCGCCCGCCGCGCCTGCCAGTCGTGTAGGGTCGAGCAGCTGTGCGTCTCGCGATACTTGCCGAGCGAAGGCACCCAGCTCTCGATATCGTTCATCCGGAACTTGCCGAGGCCCATGTCGCCGGTCGAGGTCTCGACCACCTGGTAGGGGATTTCGAGCCCCTGGAGCAGCCGCTCGGCATTGGCCAGCAGGCGGGCGTGCCAGCGCGCGCTCTCCTCCGCATCGTCCGGGCAGATCACATATTGCTCGAGCTTGTAGAATTGGTGGACCCGGAGCAGCCCGCGAACGTCCCGGCCCGCGCTCCCGGCCTCGCGTCGAAAGCAGGGTGAATAGCCGGCGTAGAGGATCGGGAGCTTGTCGGCCTCGATTATCTCTCCGGAATGGAGCGAGGTAAGCGCGATCTCGCCGGTACCCGCAAGGTAAAGGCCGTCCTTCGGGACCTCATAGGCCTCCTCCTCGTGGCCCGGGAAATGGCCGGTGCCGACGAAGGCCTGAGGCTTCGCGAGCGCGGGGACGGTCATGAGGGTGAAGCCGTCCCCGGCGATGATCTGCTGAGCCCAGAACATCACGGCCTGTTCGAGCAGCGCCAGCCGGCCCTTCAGCGCATACATTCGCGATCCGGCCACCTGGGTGATGCGCGAAAGGTCGGCCCAGTCGTTCATCTCGATCAGCTGGACATGGTCACGCGGCTCGAAATCGAAGTCGGGCTTCTCGCCCTCGGAGCGGATCACGACATTCGCCGTCTCGTCTGGGCCAACCGGTGCGCCTTCCCAGGGGATGTTCGGCACGCGCAGCATCAGCGTGTCGAGCTCCGCCTGCCGCTCGGCAAGCGCCGCCTCGGCCTCGGACGCCTCCGCGCCCATGGCCTTGGCGCGTGCGCCGAGCGCCGGCCGCTCGGCGGCATCGGCCGACTTAAACGAGGCGCTGAGCTCGTTGCGCTGGCGCCTCAGGTCGTCGATCCGGGACTTGAGGCCGCGCACCTCCCCGTCGAGCACGAGCAGCCGGTCGAGATCGAGCGACACGTTCTTCTGCGCGGCCGCCTCGGCAACGGCTTGACGCTTGTCACGAATGAACTGCAGGCTGAGCATGAAGGCGCGCCTAGCAGCGCTTGCCGGTGCGGCAAAGCCTCGGAAGCTCGGTTGAACCGCGCGAACTCGGCCTATATAGGCGTTCGCTTCAGCGCCCGGAGACGTGGGTGAGTGGCTGAAACCAGCGGTTTGCTAAACCGCCGTAGGGGGATTACTCCTACCGAGGGTTCGAATCCCTCCGTCTCCGCCAGGCACAGTGAATGCCGCAGACCGCCGCTCGGAATCGTACGGGCTCCAGATGAATTCAACACGGCAGGTGCACGGAAACAACCGTTACGGCGCAATATCGAGTCGGGTCATCGCGCGTCCATTGTGGCGACAGGTGGCGCAGGATTAACTTCCCCAGTGCGTAACGGGGGAGTGTCGATCATGCAGAAGCCGTTGGTCCTCGGGCTGTTCGCAGCCATTGGCCTTACCCTCTCAGCGCCGATTGTGGCGCAGGTGACGACGGTGGATCCGAACAGCGTCGCCCAGAGCGGCGCTGCGCCCACCGCCTCCCAGGATGACGAAGCCCAGGCGGAGGAGCCTACGGCGGAGGCGGTCGCCGCAGATGAGCCCGCTCCCGCCGCCGATGCCAGCCGCCGCGCGAGCGACGCCGCGACCGGCCGGACCGTTCCGAAAAAGGACGTGTTCGCCGCGGCCGAAAGCGTGTTCGGCAAAGGCGCCGAAGGGCTTGCCGACATGATCCAGGACCTGCTTCGAAAGCAGGGCGAGCCCAACGCCTATATCACCGGCAAGGAAGCGGGCGGGGCGTTCGTTCTGGGGCTTCGCTACGGCTCGGGCACGCTCCACCACCAGATCGAGGGAGACCGGCCGATCCACTGGACTGGCCCTTCGCTCGGCTTCGACTTCGGCGCCGATGCGGCCAAGGTGTTCGTGCTGGTCTACAACCTCCACGACGCGCAGCGCATCTTCCGCCGATTCCCGGCTGCGGAAGGCAATGCCTATGCGCTCGGCGGCTTCACCGCGAGCTACCTCAGGCGCGGAGATACGGTGCTGATTCCCGTGCGGCTCGGGGTCGGAGCGCGGCTTGGGGTCAATGCCGGCTACATGCGCTTCAGCCAGAAGAGCCGCTGGCTGCCCTTCTAGGTTGCCAACCTTTTCATTCCTGCGATCGTGTCGGCCTCCGCGGCGGGCTTGTCGGTGCGGATGCGCGAGATGCGTGGGAAGCGCATCGCCAGGCCCGACTTGTGGCGCTTGCTCTCGTGGATCGAATCGAAGGCGACCTCCAGGACCAGGCTTTTCTCCACCTCCCGCACCGGGCCGAAGCGCTGGACCGTGTGGGTTCGTATCCAGCGGTCGAGGAACATCAGCTCCTCGTCGGTGAAGCCGAAATAGGCCTTGCCGACGGGCAGAAGCTCCCCTCCCCCCTCTTCGGTCCAGCAGCCGAACGTATAATCGGAATAATAAGAGGAGCGTTTGCCGCTCCCCCTCTGGGCGTACATCAGCACGCAATCGGCGGTCAGAGGGTCCCGCTTCCATTTGTACCAAAAGCCCACCCGGCGACCCGCGACGTAGGGGCTGTCGCGCCGCTTCAGCATCACCCCTTCGATCGCCGAGTCGCGGGCGCCGGCGCGAATCTCCTCCAGCGCTTCGAAGCTGTTCGCCTCGATCAGGCTGGAGAGGTCGAACCGCTCCGGGTCGAGCTTCGGAACGAGGGCAGCCAAGCGTGCGCGACGCTCCGTCCAGCTGAGGCCGCGAAGATCCTCAAGGCCCTCGAAGAGCATGTCGTAGAGGCGGACGAAGGCCGGATATTCCTTCAGCGTCTTTGCTGAGACGAGCTTGCGCCCCAGCCGCTGCTGGAGAGCGTTGAAGCTCCCGGCCGCGCCGCCCTGCGCCTCGCCTTTGACAAGCAGCTCGCCGTCGACCACGCCGTCCTGGTCGAACGCTTCGGCGACTTCCGGGAAGCTGCGGGTGATGTCGTCGCCGGCGCGGCTGTAGAGCCGCGTCTGGCCCGCGACCCGAACGATCTGCACCCGGATCCCGTCCCACTTCCACTCGGCGGCATAGTCGTCGAGCGAGACCCGAAGGTCGTCGAGCGGGTGGGCGAGCATGAAGGGACGGAAGACCGGGACGTTGCCGGCGGTCGGCTGCTCGCCGCGCCCCTCCGCCCAGGCGAAGAGCGGCAAATAAGGCGGCCCGATGCCGTGCCACACCTCCTCCACCGCATCGACGTCGAGGCCGAAAGCCTGCGCCAACGCCGTCTTGGCCAGCCGGGCGGAGACTCCGATCCTGAGCTCTCCCGTCGCGAGCTTGAGCAAGGCATAGCGGCCGCTGGCGTCGAGATGATCCAGCATCTGCGCAAGCGCCCCCGGAGCCTCGACCCGGCCGAGGCTCTGAAGCCGCTCGACGACCGCCGAGATGCGCAGGGTGCCGTCGTCGATCTCAGCGGGCTGGTCGATTCTTTTGGGCCAGAGAAGCGACACCGTCTCCGCCATGTCGCCCACATAGTCCCAGCTCATGTAGAAGAGGGTGGGGTCCACCCGCTCCTCGACGATGGCGCGGATCGCCGCCGGCTTCACCCCCGGCAGGTCGAGCTCGCCGGTGAGCGCCGCCATGGCATAGCCCCGGTCCGGATCGGGCGTGCGCCGGAGATAGTCGCCGATCAGCTTCAGCTTCGCGTTTCGCGAGCGGGTGTAGACGAGCCCGTCGAGCAGCTGAGAGAAATCGCGCATTCGCCTGCCATTCTCAATTACGCAGCCGTTTAGACAAGCCATGACGATTCGCCGCCTCCTCCTGTTCCTCCTGCTGCTCGCGCTGGCGGGCGCGGCCCTGCTCGGCTGGAGCTATTGGAGCGCGATCGCGAACCCCATCGTCCGGCAGACGAGCGTCACGGCCGAGAATTGGCCGCCCGGCGAGCCGCCGATGCGCGTGCTGCTGATTTCCGACATCCATGTCGCGGGGCCAGACATGCCGCCCGCCAGGCTGGAGCGGATCGTGGCGCAGATGAACGCGCTTTGGCCGGACGCGGTGCTGATTGCCGGCGATCTGGTCAGCGATAAGCGAGCCGCCACCCGGCGCTACCCGCTGCTCGAGGCGGTCGCGCCGCTGTCACGGCTGCGGTCGCGCTTCGGGAGCTTCGCCGTGCTGGGCAATCACGATCATTGGCGTGACGAGGCCGAAGCGAAGGCCGCCCTTCGCGCGGCGCGGGTCACCGTGCTCGACAATGAGGCCGCCATGATCGGCCCGCTCCTAGTGGGCGGCCTGGACGACGCCTTCACCGGCCAAGACGATCTTCCGCAGGTGCTTCGGCAGATGACGATGCGGCCGGGGGTTCGGCTCCTGCTCAGCCACAGCCCGGACCCGTTTCCGCGCGTGCCGCCTTGGGTTCGGCTGATGCTCGGCGGCCACACGCATTGCGGGCAGATGCGACTGCCGTGGGTAGGCGCGCTCACGACCATGTCCACATACGGGGAGCGCTATGCGTGCGGCCGTGTGGACGAGGACGGAAAGGTGCTGGTCGTCGGCGCCGGTCTCGGCACGAGCGTTCTGCCGCTCCGCCTCCTCACGCCCCCGGACATGTGGCTGGTGACGATCGGCCCTTCGGCGGCGGCGCCTCAGGCCTCCAGCTCGATGTCCCAGTAGAGATAGTCGCGCCAGCTGTCGTGGAGGTAGCCGGGCGGGAAGCTTCGGCCGTTTTCCTGAAGCTGCCAGCTGGTCGGTCGGTAGGGGCGGCGGTTGAGGTTCATGTGCGCCTGCGCGGGGGTGCGGCCGCCCTTGCGCAGGTTGCAGGGGGCGCAGGCGGTGGCGACATTCTCCCAGGTGGTCCGGCCGCCCTGGGCTCGCGGGATCACATGGTCGAAGGTGAGCTCGCGCGGGTCGCCGCAATATTGGCATTCGAAACGGTCGCGGAGGAACAGGTTGAAGCGCGTGAAGGCCGGGTTCTCGCTCGGCTTCACATATTGGCGGAGCGCGATCACCGAGGGGAGATGAAGCGTTCGCGTCGGACTGTGCACCTCCCGGGCATATTGGGCGACGATGTCCACCCGCTCCAGGAACACGGCCTTGACCGCCGTCTGCCACGGCCACAGGCTGAGCGGATAGTAGCTCAAGGGCGTGTAGTCCGCGTTGAGCACCAGCGCGGGGCAGCTGTCGGGGTGGCGGAGGAGATCGGGGTGGTACATGCGCTCGCCAAAGCCCTCCAATCCTTGAGGATGGAGCCGCCCGGCCTGTCGCACTCAGGACGGGGAGCCACTCCCCGGTCCAGCGCCCTCTCGCACGAGAGGGTGACGCGCTCATGACAGCATGGGCGGCGACTCGCGGTCAAGAGACCTGATGCGCATCGTCACGCGTTTCGCTCCGAGCCCGACGGGGCGATTGCATCTCGGCCACGCTTATTCGGCCCTGCTCGCGCACGATTTCGCCCGGAGGGGCGGCGGCGCCTTCCTCCTCAGGATCGAGGACATTGATCCTGGCCGGGCCCGGCCGGAGCATGTCGACGGGATCGTCGAGGACCTCGCCTGGCTCGGGGTCGCGTGGGACGGCGAGATCGTCTTCCAGTCGCAGCGGCTGCAGTTCTACGCCGCCGCTCTGGAGCGGCTGAAGGCGGCGGGCCTCGTTTATCCCTGCTTCTGCACCCGATCGACCATAGCGGCGGAGATCGCCGCCAGCGCCACCGCGCCGCACGGCCCGGAAGGCCCGGTCTATCCCGGTACCTGCTGCCGCCTTCCCGAAGAGGAGCGGGCACGGCGGCAGGCCGTGGAGCCGCACGCCTGGCGCCTCGACATGGCGGGGGCGAGCGACGCGGCGGGGCCGCTGAGCTGGGAGGAGGGTGGCAGGGAGGTTCGGGCGGAGCCCGGACTGTTCGGCGACGTCGTTCTCGCGCGGAAGGATGCGCCGACCAGCTACCACCTTGCAGTAACGATCGACGATGCGGCGCAGGAGGTGACGGAGGTGGTGCGAGGAGCGGACCTGCGCTCCGCCACCCACGTCCACCGGCTGCTCCAGGCCTTGCTGGGGCTCCCGACGCCGCGCTACCGTCACCACGGCCTGCTTCTCGGCCCCGACGGCCGCCGGCTCGCCAAGCGCAACGGGTCGCCGACGCTTGCGGAGCTTCGCGCCTCCGGCGCCAACCCGAAGGCACTCGCGGCCGACCTGCTCGCGGGCCGATTGCCCGCTGGATATTCGGCTTCGGATGCCTAGATAGACGCAATGGACATCTTTCTCTTCATCCTGATCGTCATCGCCGCGGGCGCCACCTTGTTCGTTCTAGCGAAGGGCGTGATCGGAATGGCGCAGGGCAAGGACGTGACCGGCATGCGCTCGCAGGAGCTGATGCGCAAAAGGGTGACTTACCAGGCGGTCGCCATCGTGCTCGTCGTCCTCTTCCTCCTCGTCGCGTCCGGGAAGAGCTGAGCTGGTCCGGCTCAACCGAATCTACACCCGTACAGGGGACTCCGGAGAGACCGGGCTCGCCGACGGCTCCCGCTCCTCCAAGGCCGATGCCCGCTTCGCCGCCATGGGCGACGTGGACGAAGCCAACAGCGCCATCGGCGTGGCTCTTTTGCGGGTGGAGGACGAGGGCCTGCGCGCCAGGCTGAGCGCGATCCAGAACGAGCTGTTCGACCTCGGCGCGGACCTCGCAACGCCGGGCGAGGATTTCGCGCCGTCCGAAATGACGCTTCGCATCGTCCAGCCGCAGATCGAGCGGCTCGAGCGTGAGATGGACGAGATGAACGAGGCGCTGGAGGCGCTTCGAAGCTTTATCCTGCCAGGGGGAGGCGGGGGAGCGGCGGAGCTGCACCTCGCCCGGACCGTCGTCCGCCGTGCCGAACGTTCGGCGGTCATGGCCGCGGCGCAGGTGCCGCTCAATCCGCTCGCGCTCATCTACCTCAACCGGCTCTCGGACCATCTGTTCGTGCTGGCGCGGCTGATCGCCAAGGAGCAGGGCGGCGACATTCTCTGGCAGCCGGGCTCAACCCGCTAACCTCGATCAACATATTCGTATAAGGAGCGCGCATGGCGACACAGGCTGACGCTGCGCCCGCCGAGGCTCTTGCCTCCCGCTACCTGAGGGTGCGGGCGCTCAGCCGGACGATCTCCGCCCCCTTGTCCGACGCGGACGCCACGATCCAGCCGATGGACGACGCCTCCCCGGCCAAATGGCACCTCGCGCACACGACCTGGTTCTTCGAGACGTTCGTCCTCCGCGACCATGTCCCCGGCTATTCGCCGCACGACGAGAGCTGGGCCTACCTCTTCAACAGCTATTATGAGGGGGAAGGCGCGCGCCATCCCCGCGCCCGGCGCGGGATGCTGAGCCGGCCCTCCCTCACGCAAGTGCTCGATTACCGCGCGGACGTGGACGAGGCGATCGTGACAGCGCTTCCGAGCCTTTCCGAGCGGGCGCTCACGCTCGTCGAGCTTGGCCTCAACCATGAGGAGCAGCATCAGGAGCTGATGCTGATGGACCTCACCGCCACCTTTGCCGCCAACCCCTTGCTGCCCGCTTTGTGGGAGCCCATGCCGGCCGCCCCGGCGGCACTTCCTAGTGAGATAAAGTGGATCGACGGCCGGCAGGGACTGGTGGAGATCGGCCACGACGGATCCGGCTTCGCCTTCGACTGCGAAGGGCCTCGCCACTCGGCCCTGCTTCACCCGCACGCTTTGGCAGACCGGCTCGTCACCAATTCCGAGTGGCTGAACTTCATAGGGGACGGCGGCTACCGGCGGCCCGAGCTGTGGATGGCCGATGGCTGGGCTTGGGTGACGGCGGAAGCGGTCGAGGCGCCGCTCTACTGGTTCGCGCGAGAAGGCGGATGGAGCCGCTTCGCCCTGGACGGGCTCCACCCGCTCAACCCCGCCGAGCCGGTCTCCCACATCAGCTGGTACGAGGCGGATGCCTATGCTCGTTGGGCGGGCGGACGCCTGCCCCGGGAGGAGGAGTGGGAGGCGGCCGCCCAGGATCTCGACCCCCGCTCCGGCAATCAGCTGGACTCCGCCGGCGCCGTCAGACCGGGCTCGCCGGGCGCGCTGTTCGGCGACCTATGGGAATGGACGATGAGCGCCTACGCTCCCTATCCCGGTTACTGCCCGGAGGAAGGCACGGTCAGCGAATATAACGGCAAGTTCATGGTGGGACAGTTCGTGCTCCGCGGCGGGAGCTGCGCCACGCCCCGCGGGCACCTCCGCGCCAGCTACCGCAATTTCTTCTACCCGCATCAGCGCTGGATGTTTTCCGGCCTGAGGCTCGCCCGGGACCTCTGACATGGACATGCCCCGAAGCCGCGTCGCCGATCCCGCCTTTCGCCGCGACGTCATCGCCGGCCTCT
Organism: Allosphingosinicella sp.; assembly: GCA_036398895.1. GTDB lineage: Bacteria > Pseudomonadota > Alphaproteobacteria > Sphingomonadales > Sphingomonadaceae > Allosphingosinicella. The sequence goes on from DASWOC010000012.1 coordinate 88,593, forward strand.
CCGCGCCGGTCCGGGCCGTTCCCGCTCGCTGGCTCTACGACCATCGCGGCTCGGAGCTGTTCGAGGCGATCACGCAGCTTCCCGAATATTATCTCACCCGCACCGAAACCCCGATGCTAGAGCGTCACGCGCCGGACGTGGCGCGGCTCGCGGGGCCGGGCCAGGCGGTGGTGGAGTTCGGCTCAGGCTCCTCGACAAAGACCCGAATCCTCCTCTCCGCCCTCTCGCCCTCCGCTTACTTGCCCGTGGACATATCGGGGGATTTCCTCCGGGAGGCGGCGCTCGGGATCGAGAGCGAGTTCCCCGACCTCCCCGTCCACCCGGTCGAAGCCGACTTCATGCAGCCGCTCCGACTTCCGGACGGCTTGGCGGAGGCACCCAAGCTCGGTTTCTTCCCCGGCTCCACGATCGGCAACATGGTCCCCTCAACGGGGGTGGACCTGCTTCGGGCGATGCGGCTGACTCTCGGCACCGGCGCCTGGCTTCTGATCGGCTTCGACCGGGTGAAGTCTTTGGACGAGCTGCTCGCCGCCTATGACGATGCAGCGGGCGTGACGGCCGAGTTCAACCTCAACCTGCTTCGGCGGATCAACCGCGAGCTGGGCGGCACGCTCCCCCTGGACGCCTTCCGGCACCGCGCCGTCTGGAACGCGCCGCTGAGCCGAATCGAAATGCATCTGGAGGCGGTACGCGACGTCGACTTCGAACTGGACGGGATCGGCTTCTCGATGGCGTCCGGAGCGACCATCCACACGGAGAACAGCCACAAATACGGTTCGCGCGATGCGCGGCTCCTGCTCCTCGCCGGCGGCTGGACGCCGGTGGAGGAGTGGACAGATGCGGACGGCCGTTTCGCGATCATCCTCGCCCGCGCGGAGCCGGAGCGCTCCGCGCCCTAGCGGCGAACCTCCGCGCGCCAGGTGGTGATATAGTCTACCGAGCCGCGGCACTCGTCCATGTCGATCTGCTGGATGAGCCGGAAGCGGGTGCCGTCCCAGGCATAATCCTGCCCGGTGCCGCAATCGCCAAGGCCGCGGCCCTTGCCGAAGGCGGTGAGGAGGCGCCGCTTCGGATCCCATTCGGCGTTCGTCAGTATCGGGTGACCCTCTTCGCCCCACCAGCGCTCGGAGCGGTCGAACGAGGCGAGGCGCAGGTCCGGCCCCTTCGGTCCTTTACGAACGACATACGGGACGTAGCTGACGTTGTAGGCGCCGGAACCGCAGGCGAGGAGCAGCAAGGTGTGCGCCGGGTCGATAGCGGCAGTCTCGAAGGAGTCGGGGCCGCCGACCTCGTCGAGCGTGCATTTCGCCTGTCGCCGGAGCGCGGTGATGCGGCTTTTGGTGAGAGCGATGGCGGCGCCGGTCGGCCGCGGCGCCGAGCGCACGACCGGAAGCGGAGGCGGGGGCGGAACGGCGGCGGCCGGCTTCGGCCCGGGGCGCACCAGCGCCGTCACCGTGCCCAGCCTCTTCTGCTGTTCATCCATGTAGAGAAGGGCTGCCGAGACGCCCTTCAGCGAGACGGTGCCGAGCGCCTTGCCGCCCTGGCCGATCACCACGATTTGTTGGGCGCGGCGGAGGGCTTCCAAAGCCTCGGCATTGTCGTCCGGGGGCACCCGCGCGACCCCGTCATACGGCACCACCCTCGCCTTGAGCGGCTTTCCGTCGGCCGTGAGGCCGGTCGCCTGACGGTCGTCGCCCACTTCGAACGTGATGATCGGCGCGGCGTCCGCTTCGGGCCCCCGGCGGACGCCCATCGTCAGCGCGTCCTCACGCCAATCCTCCGGCACCAGGCCAACGGCGTGGCAGGCGCGGCCGTTGTCGCAGCCGACGGTCCAGTCGCTGAAGGTCTTGAGTTGGGCCGGTTGCGGAGCGGCGGCGGCGAGGAGGATGAAGCTGAGCATTCGCTCAAGCTATCCGCCCCCGCGCCGGGGGGAAATCCTTTTCCTTCGCCGGCCGCGCCATTGCCCCCGCCGCCCGGCTCCCTTACATCGCCAGCAAGGCCTTCCCGGGGAGAAATCAGATGGCGCTGGCGCTGATCGAAGTGCTGATCATCCTGCTGAGCGTGCTGTGGTGGATCATCATCATCCAGGCGATCCTCAGCTGGCTCGTGATATTCAACGTGATCAACGTCCATAACGACTTCATGCGCAGCTTCATGCGGGCGCTCGACCGGATCACGGAGCCGCTCTACCGGCCGTTCCGGCGGATCCTGCCCGATTTCGGGGGGCTCGACTTCAGCCCGTTGGTCGTCCTGATCATCATCATGGTGGTCGACCGACTGCTCCACGGGGTCGCGCGCGACATCGCCCTCAGCAGCGTATGACCGCCGAGATCATCGACGGGAAAGCGTTCGCCGCCCGCTTGCGCGAGCGGGTTGCAGAGGCGGTCCCGTCGTTCGCCGCAGCGGCCGGACGGGCTCCGGGGCTCGCGGTGGTGCTGGTGGGCGAGGATCCGGCGAGCCAGGTCTATGTCCGGTCAAAGGGCAAGGCGACGATCGAGGCGGGAATGGCGAGCTTCGAGCACCGATTGCCAGGCACCGCGACGCAGGAGGAGCTGCTCGCGCTTGTCGAGCGCCTGAACTCGGACGAAGCGGTTGACGGGATCCTCGTGCAGCTGCCGCTGCCCGCAGGAATAGACGACAAGGCGGTGATCGAGGCGATCGACCCCGCCAAGGATGTCGATGGCTTCCACGTCGCGAATGCGGGCCGGCTGGCGGTGGGGGAGGAGGGGCTCGTTCCCTGCACTCCGCTCGGCTGCCTGATGCTTCTGAAGGACCGGCTGGGTGACCTTACCGGGCTCGAGGCGGTGGTGCTCGGCCGCTCGAACATCGTCGGAAAGCCGATGGCGCAGCTTCTTCTCGCTCAGAATTGCACCGTCACAATCGCGCACAGCCGCACCCGCGACCTTCCGGACGTGGTTCGCCGCGCCGACATCGTCGTGGCGGCCGTCGGGCAGCCGCAGATGGTCCGCGGCCAATGGCTGAAGCCCGGCGCCACTGTGATTGATGTCGGGATCAACCGGATCCAGATCGGAGAGGGCAAGACGCGCCTCGTCGGCGACGTTGAGTTCGAGACGGCGGCTGAGGTCGCGGACGCGATCACCCCGGTTCCGGGGGGCGTCGGCCCGATGACGATCGCCGTGCTCCTTCGCAACACCCTCGTCGCCGCCCACGCGAGGCAAGGGCTCCCGGCGCCCGCCGGTCTATGATCATAGCGCTTCTCCTCGCCGCCGCCGCGCCGGCCGATGCTGTGGAGGCGGAGCGGGCCTTCGCCGAGCGGGCGCAGACGGAGGGGATGTGGACCGCCTTTCGAGCTACCGCCGCGGAAGGCGCGATCATGTTCGTCCCGAAGCCCACCAAGGCGCAGGCGTGGCTGAAGGGACGCAAGGACCCGCCTCAAGGCTATATGTGGTGGCCCGGCCAAGCGTACGTCTCGTGCGACGGCGCGATGGCGGTGACCACCGGGCCTTCGGTGCTCGGAAAAGCGCGCGGCTATTTCACGACGCTCTGGGAGCGCCGGCCGGACGGCGAGTGGCGCTGGCTGTTCGATCATGGCGATGCGCTGGAGAAGCCCCGCTCGGCCGGTGAGCAGCCCAGGGTCCGCAAGGCCACCTGCAAGGGTTTGCCGCGCCGTTCCAGCCTTTCCATCCTAGGGATGGAGGATGGCCTCGCCACCGGTATCGGCGCCGGAAGCGTCACCGAGAAAGGAACGTCCGCGGACGGGTCCTTGAAATGGGAATGGACGGTTGCACCCGATGGAAGCCGCACCGTCGCCGCCTACCTGTGGAACGGAAGCCGTCATGAGCCAGTCCTCCAGGACGTGGTACGGGGGCGGCCGTGATCGAGCTCTTTTTCTCCGCCTTTGCCACATTCTTCGTCATCATCGACCCGCCGGGCTGCGCTCCGATCTTCGCCGGGCTGACCCGCGAGTCTCCGCCCGCCCAGCGGCGGATGATGGCGATCCGCTCCGTGCTGGTCGCGGCGGGAATCCTGCTCTTCTTCAGCCTGTTCGGCGAGGATCTGCTCGACAAGCTCGGGATCAGCCTCGCCGCCTTCCGGATCGCGGGCGGGATCATGCTGTTCCTCATCGCGCTCGAAATGGTGTTCGAACGGCGCACCCAGCGCCGCGAGACCCGCGCCCAGGAAGTGAGCGCCGATCCGGAGCATGAGGATGTCTCGGTCTTCCCAATGGCGATCCCGATGATCGCCGGTCCGGGCTCGATCGCGTCCGTCATGCTGCTGATGGCGAAGAGCGACGGCCTCACCGAATCCCTGGTGGTGCTCGGCTCCCTCGCCGCGGTGCTGGTGCTGACCCTGCTGGCCCTCATAGCCGCCGGTCCGCTGATGCGGCTGCTCGGGCACCGGACGGAGGCGATGCTCACCCGGCTGCTGGGAGTCATCCTGGCCGCCCTGGCCGCTCAGTTCGTGATCGACGGTATCTCGATCAGCTTCAAAGTCTGACCACCCGCCACATACGGTAGGGGGAATTCTTCGGCAGGCTCACCGGCTCCAGCCAGGCGGGCACCTGTCCCCGCACCAGCTGCATGTAGAAGCCCTTCTTCGCCTGCGAGGCATAGATGGTGGATTCCGACAGGCCGGGACAGATGAGCACGTAATCTATGCCGCGGCGCGCCACCGTCGCCCGAGCCTCCTCGGCCGTGCCTCGCCAGGCGCGCATGGTGTCGATGATGTCCTGGCCGTTGCGATGATAGGGGCCGGCGACCGCGTCGTGGTGCGTGACTGTGATGAGCCGCGGGGCGAGGTCGACGAAGGTCAGGACATAGCCTTTGGGCTGCAGCGCCACGGGCCTGAGCGCCGCCGTGGTGGGGCAGAGGCGGTTCGCCCGGTCGACCATCTTCATCGGCGGCCTCTTCTTCTGGGGAACCAGCCGCACCGCATTCTGAGCGAGGAGGCCGGAGACGAGGAGGAAGGCGAGGACGATGCCGCCGACCCTCAGGAGCACCGAGCGGCGGCCCCCGACCCAGCTCAGAATGGCGGCGGCGAGCGCCGTGGCGCCCGGGACGGCGAGGAGTTGCGCGGCGGGCCCAGCCCGGCTCTGCCAGAGGAGGAGCCCTGCCCCCAGGGCCGCAAGCGCGGCGAGCGCGACCCATGAAGTCAGCTTCGCCTCGTCGCCGCGGTGACGCCAGAGCGCCACGCAATAGCCGACCAGCCCCGCCACCGGCAGCGCTGATACGGTCACCGCGGAGTGGAAGCCGTGCATGTAGATCGGCCTCGCCTCGCGAACATTGCCGAGCCAGAGCCGGACCAATTCGGGCGAGACGCCTTCAAGCCGCCCGAGGCAATGCGGCCAGGCCAGCGCATAGCCGGCGGCAAGCAATACTCCCGCCCCGCCCGCTGCGAACAGGCGGAGCGGCCAGGTCCGAAGCGGCAGCATGGCAAGCGCGACCGAAAGCCCGCCCGCTCCCAACATGACCGACAGCCAAACCGGCGACAGCGCGTCGCAGACCGGCGCGCTGTTCGAATAGGAGGTGAAGATCAGATATGAGAGGGCCGTTCCCCCCGCCAAGGTCACCCCGTAGGCCAGGAGGCGGCGCGACTGCTCGCCCGAGCGGATCCACATCAGCACCGCCGCCGCCCCCGCCAGAACCAGGTAGAGAAGCATCTCGAGGCCGATCGCGAGCGACAATGCGGTGGCGGCACCGAGGATCACGCCGCCGCGGGCGCGCTTGGGATCGGTGAGAGCCATCGCCGCAACCGCAAGCAAGGCGAGCTGCCAGCCGTGATGATCGATGCGAAGCGGAGCCCACATCGTCCGAACCGAATGGCCGCAGAGCAGGATCGCGATGGCGAGCGCGAACGCCCAGGGTGCGATCAGCCTGCGGACGGTGACGGCAAGCGCCACCATGGCCAGCGCCATCGGGAGGAGCGGGGCCACCGCCACCGCCGCACGCTCGGCCGCGGCTCCGCCTACGAGCGGCGCAAGCGCCAGCTTGATGCCGGCGATCGGAAGGTCGACCAGCCGGGACCAATGGATGTCGGCGCCGTAGGGCGGGTTGAGGCGATATTGGCGGAGGTCGTACCAGCCCTGCCCCTCGAGGAGCGCGCGCACCTGCATCATCCGCAGATTGTCGTCGGTGTCGCCCAGCGCGAAGGCGCCGATCGCCCCCCAGCGCGTGTAGAGGAGAAGCGCGGAGGCCAGCAGCCAGAAGAGCAGCACCCACCAGCGCCAGTGCCTGCCGAGCCGCTCAAGCCCCTCCATCATCGCCCCTTCCCAACCCTCCCCGCGGGGTTTAGTCGCTCAGGGCCAAAGGGCAAGCGCACGAACCTCCCATGCTAACCGACCGTCATTCCGCCCTTCTCGGGCAGCTGATCCGCTTCGGCCTGACGGGCGGGCTTCTGACGATCCTCGTCGCCGGCGGCTATTGGGTGGTGGCAACCTTCCTCGGCGTGGAGCCGATGCTGTCGCTCACCCTCAATTACCTATGGGTGATGGGCCTGGGTTACTTCATCCACAGCCGCTGGAGCTTCCGAGGCCACGGCTCGCGCGACCGGCCGCACGTGCGCACCGTCCGCTTCTTCATCGTCAATGCGCTCGGCTTTGTGATCGACCAGTTCTTCGTCTGGCTGCTGGTCAAGAAGCTGGGCGGCCCCACCTGGTGGCCGGTCCTCCCGATCGTGTTCGTGAGGCCGCTGCTCACCTTCGCCCTCAACCGCCGCTGGGTGTTCGCCTGATGGAGCGCATCGTCTACGACCGAATGGCCGAGCTCGACAGCCGCCACTGGTGGTACCGGGCCCGGCGCGACATCCTCGCCGCCCTGATCCGGCGCAGGATCGCCCTTCCGGCCGATGCACGCATCCTGGAAATCGGCTGCGGCACCGGGCACAACCTCGTCATGCTGAAGCTTTTCGGCAGTGTGGACGCGATCGAGGTGGACCCCGCCGCTCGGGAGATTGCCAGCCAGCGGCTCGGGCGCACCGTCATGGCGTCACCCTTGCCGGAGCTGGCCGGGGTCGAGGACGCCGCCTACGACCTTATCGCCCTTCTCGACGTGCTGGAGCATATCGAAGAGGACAGGGAGGCGCTCGTCTCGGTGGCGCGTAAGCTCAGGCCCGGAGGAAGGATCCTTCTCACCGTTCCCGCCCACCCGTGGATGTGGAGCGCCCACGACGTCGTGAACCATCACAAGCGCCGGTACACGAAGAAGACGCTCGCCAAGGTCGTCGAGGCGGCAGGGCTGAAGCTCGAGATGCTGCGCTGGTTCAACAGCCTGCTCTTCCCGGTCGCGGCCGCGGCGCGCCTCGCCGGACGGGTGCGGCGCAAGGAGGACAGCGACGACAAATTGCCGCCCGCTCCGGTCAATGCCGTGTTCGAGCGCCTGTTCGGCCTCGAGCGTCACGCCATCGGGCGGCTTCCGCTCCCCCCCGGAGTCTCGCTGGCGGCGATCCTCTCCGCCCCCTGAGCGACATGGCCGAGGCTCGGCCGCCGGCCGGCGCGCCCGGCGATCTCCGACACGATGTAGAGCGGGCGCCTCTTCACCTCGATGTAGAGCCGGCCGAGATATTCCCCGATCATTCCGAGCACGAACATCTGGACGGCGCCGAGCACCACCACCACCAGCATCAGCGACGTCCAGCCCTGGATGACGCTTCCGGTGAGGAAGCTCGCCGCGATGTAAAGGAGGAGGAGGACCGACGCCGCGACCAGCCAGAGCCCGATGTGGCTCGCCATGCGCAGCGGGGCGGTCGAGAAGCCGGTTACCGCGTCGACCGCGAAGCGCACCATCTTCGAGAAAGGATATTTGGTCTGTCCGGCATGCCGTTCCGCCCGGTCGTAGGCGATCGGCACCTGGCGGAAGCCCACCCACGCCACCATTCCGCGGATGAAGCGCGCCTGTTCGGGCAGGCTCAGCAAGGCGTCGAGCGCCCGCCGGCTCATCAGCCGGAAGTCGCCCGTGTCGCGGGGGATCTCGATCTCCGCCAGCCGCGAAAGCGCCCGGTAGAAGAGCTTGGCGGTCGCGAGCTTGAACGCCGTTTCCCCCGCCCGCGCTCGGCGGACGGCATAGACGACGTCCGCCTCGCGAAGGTCCATCTCGGCCATCATGTCGGGAAGCAGCTCCGGCGGGTCCTGGAGGTCGGCGTCGATGATCAGGACCCGCTCGCCCGAGCAGAGGTCCAGCCCCGCCGTCAGCGCCAGCTGGTGGCCGTGGTTGCGGGAGAGATTGATCGCCACCAGCTGCGGATCGACGGTGGCAAGCTCCTGCATCACCGCCCAGCTGCGGTCGCGCGAGCCGTCGTTGACCAGCACGATCTCATAATCCTCGCCCGCCACCTGCCGAGCGGCGGCGGCGAGGCGGCCGTGAAGCTCCGCCAGACAGGCCTCTTCGTTATAGCAGGGGACGACGATCGAAAGTCGGAGCGTGCTCATCTTCAAATCCGCGGTGCGGGCGCGGAAGGCGTCCGGTCCGTCACCCGATAGAGCACGCTCGTACCGCTGCGCCAGATGGGCTGAAGCCCTTGCGCCGAAGCCGGGTCGAAAGGCGGTGGGCGGATCAGCCAGACATGGTCGAACTTGTCGCGCGGCAGGAGGCGGAGCGATTCGTCCAGGGTCAACCAGCGTTCGCCCCGGCAGCGTCGGCCGAGCACCTGCTGCGAGGGGTCGCGTGAGAACCAGCCGTCGTCCGGGTAGCGGGCGGCGAGAAGCTGGGCGCCGCCCATCGACCATTGGTCGTTCGAAAAGGCGTTGCGGCGGACGAGCGCGAGAGCCGGAAGGTGCTCGAGGCGGGTCATCGCCCATTGCCTGCGGCAACTCACACCCACGAAGGAGACGAGGCGCGCCTCCTGGGGGATGTGCGGGATTGCCGCCAGCTCGCGGTCGTAGTCCCGGTCGTAGAGCCAGAAGCTCACCGTGTTGGAGGCGATCCTTACGGTCAGGAAGAGGAGCGCCGCCACGGCCACGAAGGCTCCGGCGCGCCCGGCGAAGGCGGGGCGGTAGCGGATTGCAATGATCACGACGGCGAGCACGTACGGAGCGAGGCGCATGTCGGCATAGTTTGAGCCGAACACGATCCGCGGCATGCAGACGAACACGACCGCCAGGAAGAGAGCCGAGGCGGCGAGGTTGCGCGAATATTCGAGCCTTCTCCACAGGAAGAGCGGCATCAGCAGGACGAGGCCGAGAAGGGCGAGCGAGCCGAGGTCGAACCACTCCCAGCGGTCCCTCAGGATCATCAGCACCCAGTTGAGCTTCAGCTTCCAGTGGAACCAGACGGCGGTGAGCCCGCCCGCGCTTTCGGAGCTTCGCCAAAGCAGCATGAGCAGCACCGGCGGCGCCAGCGAGAGGCACTGGACTGCCGTGTTGAAGCCCGCCTTCAAGAAGGGCCGCCTCATGTCCACCTGGCGGACGAGCTCGGCGGAAAAGGCCATGACTCCGAGCGTCCCCCAGCCAAAGGCATGAGCAACCCAGACGATGATCGAGAGCGGCACGAACAAGGCGGCGCGAAGCCCCAGCCGCCCGGTCCGAGCCAGCCGAAGCCACAAGGCGAAGCCGAGGAAGGCGAGCCCCATCGACAAAGCGAAGTTCACGAAGCCGAACATGAAGGGGAAGCAATAGATGAGCGGGAGTGCGAAATAGGTGGTGGGCGGGATCCGCCGGTGCACCTCGTGGGCGACCCAGAGGAAACCGGCGGCGGTGATCAGCACGATGAGGATCGCCACCAGCTTCACAGCCGGCTCAAGCCCAAAGATCGCGGCCAGAGGCACGATCAGCAGGTCAACCCCTAGATTGCCGATCAGCTCCCAGCGGAAGTCGTAGAAGAGGTCGAGGACCGGCGTGCGGCCGATCTCCATCTGGACGTGGTAGCGGCCGGTATGGCCCGGATAGTCGACGAGCGGCGGCACTCCGGGCCAGAGCAGCGGCACCGCGCAGGCGAGCACCGCCGCGACCAGAAGCGCCGGATGGTCCCACCACGGCCGCGGCTGGTCCGCATTGGCTCTTTCTCGTTCGGCCGGAGTGGAGATCTTCGCCCCCGCGTCGCTGTCCCGCAAAGGCCGATGCCTCCGCGCTCCGGCCCGGAATTTCAACCTCTATGTTGGAGAGGCCTAGGCGACGGCGGGTTGGAAGCGGCCGGAGCGGGTGCGATTGCCTCCGTAGGAGAAGCGGAGCGCGCGGTAGCAAAGCCAGGCGCAGCCCCCTCCCACGATCCCGTCGACGGCGTAGTGCCAGCCAAGCGAGATAGAGAGCAGGAAGATGAGGACGCCCGCGGCGGCGATCGGCACGGTCCACCGCCACGCAAGCGCTCGGACGGCGATGATCATCCAGGCGGTGGTCGCGATATGCAGCGAGGGCATAGCGGAGATCCCGCTTCCGGGGCCGAACCCCTCCCCCGCATAAATCGTCCATAGATAAGTGGCTACTTCCTTGGTCTCGGTCGCGCTTTGAAGGGCGGAGAAGCGGTCGCCGTAGCCGAGCTGTGCGTAGAAGACCGGGCCGGCCGCCGGAACGAGCGCGTGGACGAGTGGCCCGACGGCCGACCACAGCAGGAAATAGGTCGTCATCAGCGCCGACTTTTCCGGCGATGGAGGCGCCGTCAGCACGGCAAGCAGGGTCAGCATCATCAGCGCGAACCAGCCGCTGTGGTAGAAGATCGCCGTCGGCCCCGAGTTGAGCCAGGTGAGGAGCGTCCACGGATCCCGGCCGAGGAACAGCGCCTTGTCGATGTCCGCGAGCGCCGGATCGGCCCAGAAGGGGATCAGGTAGTTGAGAAGCGGCTTCATCCACATAAAGGTCGTCATGTTGAGGCCGGCGAGGAAGATCCCGAAGGTGAGGAGGGTCGCCGCCCGCCGCTCGCGGATGATCAGCTTACGAAGGTGGCCGAGCGGGCTGCTTACCCGAGCGGCCACGAGAACGATAAGCCCGTAGAGGCCGCCCAGCACAACGGCGGTCAGCATCCACCAAGGCAGTATTCCGATCGCCGGCAGGATGCCCGCGTAGCTCGGGATCAGAGCAATTCCAAGGATGCCGGAAATCAGGGTGAGGCCGATGCACGGCGCCAGCCACTCGCGGTCTCCCGACGGCTTCACGGCAGCCCCCTGCAGAACTGTCATCTCCATAGGCCCGCCGTCTCGATCATCTCCCTTGAGGCTAGGGTCATATGGTTAAGCAAAGGTTAGAGGCGCGATGCTCCTGACTCGCGGCTGTCGGGCGCGTTCAAGGCGCGTACAGGGGCCCCAGGCTAGGAGAAGCCCAACCCAGCGATCGTCCGATCCGTGAAATTCTAGGAGCCTAGAAAATGAAGACCCTTACCCTCGCAAGTGCCGCTCTCGCCGCCATCGTCGCGGCAGCGCCGGCCGCCGCCCAACCACAGGGCGATTTCCGCGCCCGCGCGCCGCAGCCGATGACCCGCGCCGCCATGGAGAGCCGGGTCGAGGCGCGCTTCGCCCGGGTCGACGCCAATCGCGACGGCTATGTCACCCAGGAAGAAGCGCGCGCCCGCGCCGTCGGCATGCGGGGCCAACGCCAGGCTCAGCGCGGCGCCCGCCGCGGCGAGCTGTTCGCCCGCCTCGACACCAACCGCGATGGCTCGATCAGCCGCGCCGAGTTCGAAGCTCGCGGCGGTGCCAATCGGGGCGACCGCGCCGAGCGGCGTGCTGAGCGCCTCGAGCGCAGAGGCGACCGCATGGAACGCCGCGCCGGCCGCGGCGGCGGTGCTGGTGGTTTCGGTGCGCGCGCCTTCGCGATGATCGATGCGAACAGGGACGGCCGCATTTCCCTCGCCGAGGCCCGAGCGGGCGCGCGTGTTCGGTTCGAGCGGCTCGACCGAAACAATGACGGCACGGTCACGCTGGAGGAGCGCCGCTCCGCCCGTGAGGCGCGCGGCGAGCTTCGCCGTCGCGGCTAAGCGTTCGATCTGCTAAGAAGAGAGGCCGGGGCGGCGACGCTCCGGCCTCTTTTTCGTCAGAGCCTCATTCGGCGGCGAGGTGCCACCGCGGGGGCTCTTCCGCCCCGCGCAGCCGCTCCGATTCCTCGTACATATAGTCCCGGGTCATCGGGACCGCGTCGCGCCGCTTCACATATTGGAGCTGCCAGTTGACCATCCCGCCATAGCGGAAGGCCGCTTCCGAGCCCGCCAGATAGAATTGCCACATCCGGAAGAAGCGCTCGTCGTAGAGCTCGACGATCTCCTTCTCCGCCAGGACTGTGCGGCGGTACCATTCCTCGAGCGTGTGCGCGTAGTGATAGCGCATCGCCTCCACGTCGCTGACAATGAGACGGTGCTTCTCGGCCTCGCTCACCAGCTCCGACAGCGCGGGAATATAGCCGCCCGGGAAGATGTACTTGCGGGTCCACTTGTCGGTGACGCCGGGGCCGCCCGCGCGGCCACAGCAGTGCGAGACCATCACGCCATCGTCGGCCAGCAGCTCGCGCATCTTGGCGAAGAAGCCGGGATAATGCGGAGTTCCGAGATGCTCGATGAGGCCGACACTGATGATCCGGTCGAACGGCCCTTGGACGTCGCGATAGTCCATCAGCTCGAACTTGACCTTGTCCGACACTCCGGCTTCGGCCGCACGTTCCCGCGAGAATTCGATCTGGTCCGGCGCGAGCGCGATCCCCAGCACCTCCACGCCGTAATGTCGGTTGAGGTAGAGAGCGAGCCCGCCCCAGCCGCAGCCGATGTCGAGCACCCGCATCCCCGGCTTCAAATGGAGCTTCGAGGCAAGATGCGCCTTCTTGTCCAGCTGGGCCTGTTCCAGGCTGTTCCCGACGTCCCTGTAATAGGCCATCGTGTACTGACGGTCCTCGTCGAGGAACAGCTCGTACAGGCGGCGCGTCAAATTATACGTATGCTCGGCGTTGCGCCGGGAACGGCTCTTCCAGTTGATCTGGTCGAGCGTGCCGGCCACCCGGTTGAGAGTCTTGCGGATCGGCCCCTTCGGCTTCAGCGCCCCCTGCCTCTCGAACGGCGCGTTGTAGCGGATGAGGAGTATGAGGTCGCGGATGTCGCCCTCCTCCATCACGAACCGCCCGTCCATATAGGCTTCGCCCGCGCCGACCCGTGGGTCCTTGGCGATGTGCATGGCAGCGCCGCGATCGGTGAGGCGCGCGCGGAGCGGCTTCCATCCGGGCTCGGGGGCGCCGTAGCGATATTCCTTGCCGTCATGGTCGATGATGGTGAGCTCCCCTTTTCTGAGGAGCTTGCGGAGCATTTTGTCTAGGAGCCACATGGCGCGCACCATAGCTTCGCCGAAGCCGAGCGCAACCGTGGGCGAAGAAAGGCGGCTAGGCCAAAGCTTGCAGTGCCGCCTCGAGGTCGCCTGCGCGGAACGGCTTCTGGAGCACCGGGAAGCCGCGATAGCGCTCGTCTATCCCCTGCAGCCCGTATCCCGTGGCGAACAGGAAGGGCTTTCCGTCCTCGATCAGTAGATCGGCGACCGGAAAGGAGGGTTCTCCCGCGAGGTTCACGTCCAGCATGGCGGCGTCGAACTCGCCCTCGCGGACCAGTGCCAGCGCCGCGGAAAGGCGGCTCGCGATCCCGACTACCTCATAGCCGAGATCGAGCAGCATGTCCTCGACGTTCATCGCCACCAACATCTCGTCCTCGACGACGAGGATTCGCAGGCGGCGCTCAGCCAAGCGGCGTCTCGGACGCGCTGACGTCCTTCAGCGACGCTTCGATCTGGCATTTCAGGCCCTCGGGCTCGAAGATCAGCCTGGCCTGCCCCCCGAGATCCGCCTCGAGCCCGCGCTCCACCAGACGCGAGCCGAAGCCGCGGCGAACCGGCGGTTCGACGTGCGGGCCGCCGCTCTCCACCCATTGCAGCACGAGCCGTCCCTCGCCCACCCGCCAATCTATCGAGACCCGTCCTTCCTCCGTCGAAAGAGCTCCGTATTTTGCGGCGTTGGTGCCGAGCTCGTGGAGCGCCATGGCGAGCGCTAGCGCTGCGCGGGGCGCGAGCCACAGGGGCTCTCCCTTGATGTCGAACCGCCCAGCATTGCCGGCGAGATGCTCGACCGAATCCGCGACGACCCGGTCGAGCCGAGCGCCGCCCCAATTCTGTTCGGTCAGAAGGTTGTGCGCCCGGGACAGCGCCATCAGGCGCGCTTCGAAGCTGGCGCGGGCCTCGGCCAGCGGCAGGTCGCCCTTCAGCGTCTGAAAGGCGATCGCCTGCACGCTGGCGAGCGTGTTCTTCACCCGATGGTTGAGCTCGTTGATCAGCAGCCGCTGATGCTCTTCCGCCACCTTGCGCTCATGTATGTCTTCCGTGGACCCGTACCACAGCAGAATCCCGCCCTCGGCATCGCGGCGGGGGAAGGCGCGGGAGCGCGCCCAGCGATAGCTGCCGTCCGCGTGCTGCACGCGATGCTCGACGTCGTAGGGCTCGCCGGTCGAAACGCTGCGGCTCCAGGCTTCATGGCTGTGCGCGCGGTCTTCCGGGTGGAGGCCCTCGGCCCAGCTTTTCCCTAGGCCGCTGGTCCCCGTCCATTCCGCCCAGCGGCGGGAGACCCGGTTCAGCTCCCCGTCTGGAAGCGCCGTCCAGGTGACCTGCGGATTATGCTCGACCGTATGCCGGTAATGATCCTCGCTCTCGCGCAGCGACTGCTCCGCCTGGGCGCGCTGCATCGCCGCCCAGGTCCGTTCGGCGACATCCCGGGCGATAGCCCCATCGGCCCGCCGCCACGCCCTCGGCTGGGGGTCGTGGACGAAGAGCAGGGCCCGAAGCTCGCCATCCCGGACCAGAGGAACGGTGATCAGCGCCCGCGCGCCGACCGCCTCCCACGCGGCGGTAACCGCGGGGCTGCCGGTGTCGAGGCTGCGTATGTCGGCGATCGCCATCACCTGCCCCCCGCGCAAATAGGCCATCGCCTCGCCTCCGAACGCCTCCAGCGGAGCGCTCTGGCCGGCCAGGCTCACCACGCCCTCCTCCCGTACCCAATCGCGGCGGACGCGGGCGATGCCGGTTCCCTCGTCCACTTCCGCGAAGCCGACGCGGGACGCGTCGAGGTAACGGCCCAGAAGCTCGATCGCGGTGGCCTTGACCTCCTGCGGGTCAGAAAGGCCCCGCAACCTGTCGGCGACCTGGATCTGGAAGGAAAGGCGGCGCTCGACCACGACGGTCTTCGTGACGTCGTTGACCTGCGCAAGCACCCCTTGCACCCGCCCGTCCGAGTCCCGGAGCGGAAGCGCGTGGCAATTCCAGTAGGTCTCCTCCTCCGCCCCGTCCCGAACCAGCGGCAGCGGCTGCTCACGCACAAAGGCGCCTGCGCCCGTACTTTCCAGCTGTTCGATGAGCGGGCGCAGGATCGGCCAGAGCAGGCTCTGCGGCCCGAGCGCCACTCCGGCCTCGCCGACGGCGGCAGTCCAGGCTTCGTTCTGGATGAGCAGGCGCTCCGGGCCCCAGAGCATCGCAGTGGGCAAGGCGGCATCGCGGCAGAGGCTTGCAGCGGAGCGAAGCGCCGGGGACCAGCTCTCCTCAGGCCCCAAATGGGCGTGAGTACCGCTTTGGGCGTCGGCGGCAGGCTTGATCGGCGTCAACGATACCAAAGTTGGGGCTCCGTCTCGCAGCCGTGATAGCGGCTGCCGACGTGACGACAAAGCCTTGAAAGAGGGTGAACGCCGGGCTCAGGCGGGGAGGGCGGCCTGCTTCTCCTCCGCCAGCCGGTCGAGCTCCGCCCGGCTCTTCTTTTCGGCGGCCGACTTGAGCTGCCCGCAGGCCGCCATGATGTCGCGGCCGCGGGGCCGGCGGATCGGCGCCGAGATTCCGGCCTCGAAGATGATGTCCGAGAAGCGCTGGACCCGCTCCTCGTCCGAGCATTCGTAGAGCGCGCCCGGCCACGGGTTGAACGGAATGAGGTTCACCTTGGCCGGCAGCTTGTACTTGCGGATCAGCCGGACGAGCTCGCGGGCGTCCTCGTCGCTGTCGTTCTTGTCCTTCAGCATCACATATTCGAACGTGATCCGGCGGGCGTTGTTGGCGCCGGGATAGGCCGCGCAGGCCTCCAGAAGCTCCTCGATCCCGTACTTGCGGTTCAGGGGCACGATCTCGTCGCGCACCTCCTTCGTCACCGCGTGGAGCGACACGGCGAGGTTCACCCCGATCTCTTCCCCCGCGCGAGCCATCATCGGCACGACGCCGGAGGTGGACAGCGTGATGCGCCGGCGGGAGAGGCCGAGCCCATCGCCGTCCATGACGATCTTCAGCGCGTCGCGGACATTGTCGAAATTGTAGAGCGGCTCGCCCATCCCCATCATCACGATGTTGGAGAGCATCCGGCCCTCCGGCTGGGAGGGCCATTCGCCGAGTGAGTCCCGTGCGAGCATCACCTGCCCGACGATCTCGTTGGGGTGAAGGTTGCGCACCAGGCGCATAGTCCCCGTGTGGCAGAAGCGGCAGTTGAGCGTGCAGCCGACCTGGCTCGACACGCAGAGAGTCCCACGATCTGCGTCGGGAATGAAGACCATTTCGAAATCGTGGCCGTCATCCGTCTGGAGGAGCCACTTGCGGGTGCCGTCGGTGGAGACCTGCTCCACCTCGACCTTCGGCCGTCCGATCTTGAAGCGCTCGGCGAACCAGGCCCGCTGCGGCTTGGCGATGTCGCTCATCGCGTCGAACAAGGTCGCCCCGCGATTGTAGATCTGGTGCCAGATCTGCTTGGCGCGAAGCTTCGCCTGCTTGGGCTCCAGCCCCGCTTTCTCAAGCTCGGCGCGAATGGCTTCTCGCGGCAGGCCGACGAGATCCACGCGCGCGTCGTCAGGCGCCACCGCAGGGCGCGGCACTGGGACCGGGTCGATATGACCGGGAATTGGCATCGGCGCTGTCATGAGACGCCCTATGTAGGGAAAAAGACGCCTATTTCCAGCCCGGAGAGCCAGCGCCGACCGGGACGCGCCTCAGTTGATGTCTTGACGCTTGAAGGCGGCCAGGGTCCCTCCCCACAAGGCCGCGATCCAGGCGATCAGCACGGCCGCCGAAGTCGTCCAGGCGATGCTGACGACATGGCCGCCGGGGAACTCCCGCTTCAGGGCGGCCCCCTCGCGAATCCACTCGGCCAGGTTCGCGATGTGGTGGCCCGGAAGCGCATGGTAGAGCGGCCAGACGACCGACGCGAAATGGACGCTGAGCTGCGGACCGAAATTGAAGATGAGCTGCTCGACCGAAGTCGCGACGATGGCGATGACGAGCGCCGCGATCGTCGAGCGGCTCAGCACGGCGGCGAGGCTGGCGTAACCGATCGCGATCAGTACCGGCGCCAGCGCGGCCAGCGCGGCCTTTGAATGGGCGTCCAGGAGCGTGGCGGCACCGACTCCCGCCGGAAGAGGGCTATCGGTCACCACATCGTTGAGAAAGGTGAGACCGGTGGTGATTGCGGCCGTGAGCACGAAGCTGATCGAGAACAGGATGATCGTCAGCGCATATTTGGCGCCGATCAGCGAGGTGCGGCGCCGGTGCGGGACGATCAGCTTCCACGTGTTCCAGCCATATTCGCCCGCAAACATGACCGCGACGAAGGCGCTGATGAGGTAGCGGCCAACCGCGTTGTTCGGGACGAACCAGATGATGCTCGTATTCTCGATCCAGTCGGCGGCGGTCTGCCCGGGCGGAGCCGCGCCGGCGCCCCCTGATACGATGGCGATCAGCATGATGATTGTGAGGGCGATCGGGAACATCCAGACGAGGAACCAGGTCGCCTTGTGAGTGCGCATCTTCAGCGCCTCGGCGGAAAGAGCCTCAAGCATCGTCCGTCTCCGGCTGGGTGATCGAGAGGAAGACCTCCTCCAAATTGCGCTGCTCGGGGGTCAGCCGGAAGAGATCGGCGCCCGCGCCGACGAGGCGACGAACCACTTCCGGAGCCTCGGCCCGACCGGCCCGGACGATGAGGGCATCACCCTCGCGCTCCACCGGCCAGCGTGAGGCAAGAGCCGCCTCGGCGACGTCGGTCGGCGACGCTTCGATACGCAGGCCATCGTCCTGGCGCAGAAGATCCGCGATCGTGGATTCGCGGACGATCTCGCCCTTGGAGATGATCGCGACCCGGTCGCAGACCTGCTGGACCTCATGGAGCAGGTGGCTCGAGAGGAAGACCGTCTTGCCGCGGTCGACGGCAAGGCTTCGGATGAGGTCTCGCATCTCCTGGATGCCGGCGACGTCGAGGCCGTTCACCGGCTCGTCGAGGATGACGAGGTCCGGATCGCCCAGCAAAGCCGCAGCCACTCCCAGCCGCTGACGCATCCCGGTGGAATAGCCTTTGACCTTGCGCTTCGCGTCCCTGGCGAGGCCGACCTGATCGAGCAGCTCCTCGATCCTGTCGGCACCCCGCCCCTGCGTCTTCGCAAGAACTTCCAGGTTCCGACGGCCGGACAGGAAGGGATAGAAATTGCCGCCGTCGACGAGCGATCCGACGCGCCGCAGCACTTCGGGCTTCGCGCGCAGATCCTCCCCGAACAGCCGCGCCTCCCCGGCGCTCGGCGCGATCAGTCCGATCAGCATTCGGATCGTGGTGCTCTTGCCCGCCCCGTTAGGACCGAGGAAGCCGTAGACCTCGCCCGATCCGACGGAGAGACTAACGTCCCGCACCGCTCTGACGCCGCCGCCGCGTCGCCCGTACGTCTTGCTGAGGTTTACGAGCTCGAGGACTGGCCTCGGATTCACTGTCATCTGCGGCCGGTCCTTCAGCTCTGAGGAGCAACGGTGTGTTGGTCTATTAATACACCGTTGCTGTCAAGGCCTCTCCGCCAGCAGACGTTCCGCCCTCTCGCGATCCTCCTCCTCCACCATGAGGCGCACCGGGATCATGGCCGCGAGGCCGAGGCTGGACAGCCCTGCATCGAACAGAACCGAGTCGATGCCTTCCGCGGCTAGCCGCGCGCGTGCGAGCGCACCGCCGACCGGATCGCGGAAGCTCGCGATCTCGACCAGAGCCATTTACCAGGGGACCACGTCGCCCGCCTCCACCTCCGCAGGGCGGGGCTTGCGGCCGAGAATGGGGTTCCGATGCGGAAAGCGGCCGAAGCGTTCGATGACGTCATGGTGCTTCCGGGCGAAGCCGAGCTGGTAGTCGTCGCCGAGGGCGGTGAAGAGGGCGACGGAGCGGCGCTGGTCGGCGAGATATTCGCTATGCTGGAAGGGCATGTAGAGGAAGCCGCGCTCCCGGGGCTCCAGCCGATCGTCCAAGCCGCGATCAACTGCCGCCTTCGCGATGGCGAGCGCCAACGGGTCGGTCGAGAACTGGTCCGAATGGCCGCGGAACATGTTTCGCGGGAACTGGTCGAACAGGATCACGGCCGCCAGAGTATCGCGGGCCGTCGAGAGGAAATGCTCGGGGACGTTCTCCCGCTGCTCCTCCCAAAGCTCGCAGAAGCACTCAGCGATCTCCGCGTCCAGCGCGGGGTCCGCCTTCCACCATTGCTCCGGCCGGAGGCCGAACCAGAAGGCGAGGACCTCGTCGCGCCATTCCATCAGGCGGCGGTGCCTCCGACCGTGAGACCCTCGACCAGCAGAGTCGGCTGGCCGACGCCCGCGGGGACGGACTGGCCGCCCTTCCCGCAAACGCCCACCCCCTCGTCGAGCGCCATGTCGTTGCCGATGGCGGCCACCTTGGTGAGGACGCTCGGTCCGTCGCCGATGAGAGTCGCCCCCTTGATCGGAGCCCCGAGACGTCCATTCTCGATCTTATAGGCTTCAGTGCAGGAGAAGACGAACTTGCCGCTGGTAATGTCGACCTGGCCGCCGCCGAAGCTTTTGGCGTAGATGCCGTTCTTGGCGCGGGCGAGGATCTCGCCCGGATCGTCCTTGCCGCCGAGCATGAAGGTGTTGGTCATCCGCGGCATGGGCGCATGGGCGAAGCTCTCGCGCCGGCCGTTGCCCGTCGGCTCGACCCCCATCAGCCGGGCGTTGAGCCGGTCGTGGATATAGCCTTTGAGGATCCCGTCCTCGATCAGCGTGGTGCACTGGGTCGGGGTCCCCTCGTCGTCGATCGAGAGCGACCCGCGCCGGTCGGTGATCGAGCCGTCGTCCACCACCGTAACGCCCGGAGCCGCGACGCGTTCGCCGATCCGGCCGGAGAAGGCCGAGGTGCCCTTGCGGTTGAAGTCGCCCTCGAGGCCGTGGCCGATGGCCTCGTGGAGGAGAACGCCGGGCCAGCCGGAGCCGAGGACGACCGTCATCTCCCCCGCGGGCGCGGCGACCGATTCGAGGTTCACCAGCGCCTGAGCAAGGGCGATGTCGATCGCCCGGCTCCACACCGCCTCGTTGAACAGGCTGTCGTAGAGGTAGCGGCCGCCGAGGCCGTGATAGCCGCTCTCCCGCCGGCCGTTCTGCTCCACGACGATCTGGACGTTCAGGCGGACGAGCGGTCTGACGTCATGAGCGACGAAGCCGTCCGGGCGGACGATCTCGATCACCGACCAGCTCGCGGCGAGGGAGGCGGAGACCTGCGCCACGCGCGGGTCGCGGGCGCGGGCGGCGGCGTCGATCTGCTGGCAGAGCGCCACCTTCTTAGCGAAGGGGACGAGGCTGAGCGGGTCGCTGTCCGTATAGAGCGTCGCGTTCGTCCGCCGCGGCGGCGGCGCTTTCCCCCTGGACGGATCCAGAACCGACATCGTCTCCGCCGCGCGGCGGATGGCCGCTTCGCTAAGCTCGTTGGCGTGGGCGAAGGCGGTGGTCTCACCCGACACGCCGCGCAGGCCGAACCCCGCCTCGGTGTTGAAATCGGCCATCTTCAGCCGCCCGTCGTCGAAGCCGAAGCTCTCGGAGGCGGTATATTGGAGGTAGAGCTCGCCGTCGTCGCACGCCTTCAAGGCATCGGCGGTGAGCCGGAGGGCGGCGTCGGGGGTGAGGGCGTCGCTCCGGTAGAGGAAGCGTCTAGGATCGGCGGAAAAGGTCATCCCGCCGATATAGGGTCAAGCGGCGGCGGCGCCACCCTCGTCCGCCGCTCCGCCCTTCAGGACGAAGCGTTTGTCGCAATAGCCGCAGTCGACGAAGCCGGTTTCGTCGATCTGAAGATAGACCCGCGGGTGACCCAGGGCCGGGTGGGTCTCGCTCGCGCCGTCGCAGGCAACCCGCGGCGTCGTCACATAGCTGATCTCGGGCGTGTAGCGGTCCGTCTGCATGGTGCGCGCCCTTAGCAACCGCCGCCCGGCCGCGCTAGCTCCCGCAGGCGCGCTCGCCGCTCTTCAGGCTGGAGGTGGAAGGGTCCTTCGGGTCGTAGCAGACCGGCACCGCCCGCCCGACCGGATAGTCCGCAAGCTTGTCTCCGGGCAGATCGTCAGTCCCTTCATGGGCCTTCCCGGCCGCTTCGAACCGGTAGCGTATCTGCGTGGAGTCGAGACTCCGGCTCTCCGCATCCTTGTCGAAGCGGTTGCCGGTGACGGTCGCCGAAGCTTCGGCGGTCATCGCCGCGTCGCGGCGGCTCTCGTAGAAGAAGAAGGTCGCTATCGCTGCGCCGATCGCGGCAAGCACCAGAAAGACCTTGGTTCCCGTTCCCACGCATTTCCTCCCTTTAGTGGGGCCGATTTGTACAGAGGCGGCAGGCGGGAGCAAGGCGCGGCTTTTGCGGGAGGGGCGCAGGCGCTAAGGCCGCCCGATGACAGCCGCCATCTCGATCGTCGATCTTCAGAAAACCTATGCAGGCGGCAAGCGCGCGCTCGACGGCGTCAGCCTGGAGGTGCCGCGCGGGCAGATTTACGGGCTCCTGGGGCCGAACGGCGCCGGTAAGTCGACCTTGATCAACATCCTCGCCGGGCTGGTGAACAAGACGGGCGGGAGCGCGACGATCTGGGGCTTCGACATCGACAAGCACCCGCGCAACGCCAAGGCTTCGATCGGAATCGTTCCTCAGGAGATCATCTTCGACCCCTTCTTCACGCCGAGCGAGACGCTGGAGATCCAGGCGGGCCTCTACGGCGTCCCGAAGGAGCGGCGGATCACGAAGGAGCTTCTCCGCGCCGTCCGGCTCGAGGACAAGGCGGACGCCTATTCCCGCACCCTTTCGGGCGGAATGAAGCGCCGCCTGCTCGTCGCCAAGGCGATGGTCCATTCGCCCCCCATCCTCGTCCTCGATGAGCCGACGGCGGGGGTCGATATAGAGCTTCGTCAGCAGCTCTGGGACTATGTCCGCCAGCTCAGCCGCGAAGGCGTCACCATCGTCCTCACCACCCACTATCTCGAAGAAGCCGAGCAGCTTTGCGACCGGATCGCGATCATCAACCACGGCCGGGTGATCGCTGACGATTCCACCCGCACCCTCGTCGGGATGGCGCAGGAGAAAGCGGTGGAGGTGACGGTCGACCGCGACATCGACACGATCCCCTCCGCCTCCTGCTTCGACAAGATCGAGCGCCGCGGTGAGCGGACGCTCGCCATCACCTACCGCAAGGACCGGGTGAATGCGGGCGAGGTGCTTGCGGCGCTGCAGCGGGACGGCTTCGGCATCGTCGACGTCTCGACCCGAGAGGCCGACCTTGAGGACGTGTTCCTCAACCTCACCCGAGCCTCGGACCTGAATGGCTGAGCACCATTTCGACGCCGTCGTGATCGGCTCCGGCGCCGCCGGCCTCTCGGCCGCGCTGACGCTTGCGCCGCACCTTCGAGTCGCGGTCCTCGCCAAGGGGCACATCTCCTCCGGCTCGACGGCGCTCGCGCAGGGCGGGATCGCCGCGGTGCTGGAGCCGGGCGACACGTTCGAAAGCCATATCGAGGATACGATGATCGCCGGCGCCGGGCTCAATCACCGCGAGACGGTGGAGTTCGTCGTCGAGAATGCGCCCGCGGCGATCGAGCGGCTCGCCGAGCTTGGAGTCCCCTTCAACCCGGGCGAGGCGGAACGCTGGCACCTCACCCGCGAAGGCGGCCACAGCCATCGCCGGATCGTCCACGTCGCCGACGCGACCGGCTGGGCGGTGCAGCAGGCGATGGAGAAAGCCGCCGCCGCGCATTCGAACATCAGCCTCATCCCCAACCGGGTCGCGATCGACCTGGCGACCGGCCGGCACACGGCTTCCGGTTCCGGCGAGAAGCGCGTGTGGGGGGTCTATGCGCTGGACCGGGAGCGGGGGGAGGTGGACCTGTTCACTGCTCGCGCGACAATCCTCGCCACCGGCGGAGCGAGCCGCGCCTGGCTCTATTCGACCAATCCGCGCGGCTCGACCGGAGACGGGATCGCCATGGCTTGGCGCGCGGGCTGCCGGGTGTCGAACATGGAGTTCAACCAGTTCCACCCCACCTGCCTCTACAATCCGGAGGTCAAGAACTTCCTGATCACAGAGGCGATGCGCGGCGAAGGGGGGCAACTGAAGCTTCCCGGCAGCGGCCACCGCTTCATGCCCGAATTCGACGCGCGCGAGGAGCTTGCGCCGCGCGACATAGTCGCCCGAGCGATCGACCATGAGCTGAAGCGGCTGGGCCTCGATTTCGTCCACCTCGACATCAGCCACCGGGACCCGGAGTTCATCCGCTCGCATTTCCCGACCATCGCCGCTCGGCTGGCGGAGCCGGACATCGGCATCGACATCACCCGCGAGCCGATCCCCGTCGTCCCGGCGGCGCACTATACGTGCGGCGGAGTGATGGTGGACCTCGAGGGCCGCACCGATGTCGACGGTCTGTATGCGGCCGGGGAAGTGACCCAGTCGGGGCTGCACGGCGCGAACCGCCTCGCCTCCAACTCCGTGCTCGAATGCCTCGTCTTCGGAGTCGCGGCCGCTGAGTCGATCAACCAAAACTGGGACGATCTGCCGCCCCCGCCCGCGGTGCGTCCTTGGGACGAAAGCCGGGTCACCCATTCCGACGAGGAAGTCGTCGTCCATCACAATTGGCGCGAGATCCGCCGCTTCATGTGGGACTATGTCGGGATCGTGCGAACCACCAAAAGGCTCGAGCGGGCGCTCAACCGGGTGAACCTGCTCAAGCAGGAGACCCAGGAATATTACGGCCACTTCCGGGTTACCCCGGACCTGGTGGAGCTTCGCAACCTGGTGGAAGTGGCGGACCTCATCGTCCGCTCGGCCCTAAGCCGGCAGGAGAGCCGGGGGCTCCACTACACGCTCGACTATCCGGACATGCTGCCGGAAGCCGTGGACACGGTCCTCACGCCCTAGCCCGCCAAAAAGGCTTTCAGCGCAGCCCGGAAGCGGGCCGGCTGTTCGTACATGATCATGTGGCCGCTGTCGTCGATCCGGACGAGCTTCGCCCCCGCTTTGGCGTAGGCGGAGCGGTAGCGGGCGTCGTCGGAAGCCCGGCGGCTCGCCTCCAGCGAGGCGTAGAGCACGGTCAGCGGTGCACGGATCCTGGGAAGCTCGGGCGTGAGGTCGAGCAGGGCCAGCTCGTGCGTGGCTCGAGCGACCACGTCGGGATCGCTCCGGCTGTCCCGAGCTTCGGCATTGCCGAACATCCTGACCGCCGATTCAATCAGCCGCCGGCCCTCGGCGCTTCCGCTCAGGCCGCGCAGAGTGTCGGCGAGGCCTTTCACCCCGGTTGGGGAGGAGCCGACGAGGCCCGCCGGCTGGGGCAGCATGTCCACCACCATCACCTTGCCCGCCGCAGCGGGGTGCCGCGCCGCGACCATCATCGCGACGGTACCGCCCATAGAGTGGCCGACGAAAGCGGGGCGAACGAGCCCCTTTGCTTCGATGTAGCGGGCGATCTCGGCTGCCAGCGGAGCGATGATAGGGCCGCTCGAATTGCCTTTCGCCGGAGTGCCGGCGAAACCCGCCACCTGGACGAGGTGGTAGCGATAGCCCGGCACCGCATTGACGCTACCCCTCCACACTTCGCGCGAAGCGGTGAGGCCGGGGATGAGGATTACGTCCGGGCCTGAGCCGACCACCTCCACCGAGAAGCGCGTCGGCGCGAACGGCTTGGCCACAGACGGCTTGGCAGCGGGCGCGGCGACAGTTTGCGCGGGCGCGAGCGACGCGGCGCTTCCGGCCAAGGCGAGCGCCGCGGCGGCCCCAATCATGCTCTTCCAGATCATGGCGACGCCATAAGCACCGCCGATTGAACGGCCGATGACCCAGCTTGCTCAGCGCAGGAAGGATTTGAGCGCGGCCTGAAACACCCCCGGCTGGTCCTGCATGATCGTGTGGCCGCTCCGCTGGACGGGAACGAGGCGCGTGCCCGGGCGGCGGGCGTAGGCCGTGCGGTAGGTGGCGCTGATGGTCGAGCAGGTGAGGCTCACCGGCTCGGGACAGGCATAGACCACCGTAAGCGGCGCCTTGATCCGGGGCAGCTCGGGCGTGAGGTCCGTCGAGAGCAATTCCTCCATCGAGCGGCCGACGACGCTCGAGTCGCTTCGGCTCTCCAGCCAGCTCGTGCTTCCGAAGCGGCCGATTAGGCCGTTAAGGTCGCGCCGCAGCCGGTCCGCCCCCTGCATCTCGCCGCCGACCAGCCGCGCAAGCGGCCCTACGGCCGCCTGGGGGACGCCGAACGCGCGGGCCGGCGAAGGAAGCATGTCAACGACCATCACCCGGCCGGCCGCCTGCGGGTGCCGAGCGCCCAGCATCATCGCGATCGAACCGCCCATCGAATGACCGACGATCGCCGGGCGGACCAGCCGCTGGGTGGCGATGTAGCGGGCGATCTCGTCCGCGACCGGCGCCGCGACCTTGCCGCCCGCATTGCCCGCCGCCGGCGTGCCGGCGAAGCCGAGGATCTGCACGAGGTGGTAACGATAGCCAGGCACCGCCGCGACCGTCCCGCTCCAGATGCCGCGCGACGCGGAGAGTCCGTGGATCAGCACGACGTCCGGACCGGCACCCCGCACCGCCACCGAGATGCGCGTCGGCTTGAACGGCGTCGCCGCCTGTGCCGGCGCGGCGGAAAGAGCGAGGAGCATCAAGAGCGATCGGCGACTCATGAGCATCAGGCTAGGCCGCGATGGTTAACGAAGCCTACCTCGTAGAAGCCGAAGCGTCTTTGTCGCGCGCCACGGCTGCGCTAGAGCCTTCCGATGCCGCATCTCTATCTCGTCGACGGTTCGAGCTACATCTTCCGCGCCTATCACCGGCTTCCGCCGCTCACCAACCGGCACGGCCTCAACGTCGGCGCGGTCTACGGCTATACGACTATGCTGTGGAAGCTGGCCGAGAGCCTCCACAAGGAGGAGGGGCCGACCCACCTTGCCGTCATCTTCGACGCCGGCTCGCACACCTTCCGAAACGACCGCTACGACCAGTATAAGGCGAACCGCCCGCCGCCGCCGCCGGACCTCGTCCCCCAGTTCCCGCTGATCCGCGACGCGACACGCGCTTTCTCGCTCCCCTGCATCGAGGAGGACGGGCTGGAGGCGGACGACATCATCGCCTGCTACGCCAAGGCCGCTCTCGCCGAGGACTGGAAGGTGACGATCGTCTCTTCCGACAAGGACCTGATGCAGCTCGTCGAGGACGGGCGGCTCGACCTCTACGACACGATGAACGACCGGCGCCTGGGCCGCGACTATGTGATTGAGAAGTTCGGAGTGCCGCCCGAGAAGCTCGGCGACGTGCTCGCCCTGATGGGCGACAGCGTCGACAACGTCCCCGGAGTGCCCGGCATCGGTCCCAAGACCGCGGCTCAGCTCATCCAGGATTATGGCGATTTGGAGAGCGTCCTCGCCAAAGCGGAGGAGATCAAGAAGCCGAAGCTCAAGCAGAATCTGATCGAGCACGCGGACGCGGCGCGGCTTTCGCGCGAGCTGGTGACCCTCGTCTGCGACGCGCCCCTGCCCGAGCCGCTCGAGTCGCTCGAGATGAAGGGCATTCCGGACGGACCCCTTCGCGAATTCCTCGAGGATCAGGGGTTCAAGGCCCTGCTCTCCCGCCTGAACGGCACCAGCCAGGTCAAGGCGCCCTCGGCCATGCCGGAGCCGGTGCAGGCGGTGGTCCGGCCGGAGCCGAAGATCGACCGCTCAGCCTATGAGACGGTCACGGACGAGGCGGCGCTCGACCGCTGGATCGCCGAGGCGTTCCGAAACGGCCTGGTCGCCGTCGACACCGAAACCTCCGGCTATGACTGCGTCACGGCGGACCTGATCGGAATCAGCCTCGCCACCGAATGCGGCAAGGCCTGCTACATTCCGCTGGAGCATGGCGGCCACGACCTGCTTTCGGAGCGGCCGGACCAGCTTCCTGCGGAGCTCGTGCTCGCCAAGCTCAAGCCGCTGTTAGAGGATCCGGGGACGCTGAAGATCGGCCACAATTTCAAGTTCGACTGGATCGTGCTCGACCGGCGCGGGATCAAGGTTACGCCGCTCGACGACAGCCTGGTGATGAGCTTCAACCTCGATGCGGGCGGGCTCAACAGCCACTCGATGGACGATCTGGCGAAGAAGCATCTCGACCACGACTGCCTCACCTACAAGGAGCTGTGCGGGTCCGGGCAGAAGCAGATCAAGTTCAACCAGGTGCCGCTCGACCGAGCCACCGAATATGCCGCCGAGGACGCGGACGTGACCTTGCGCCTGTGGAAGCGGTTCAAGGCCCGGCTCCCGCACGAGCGGGTCGCGCGGATCTACGAAATGGTCGACCGGCCGCTGGTGCCCGTGGTCGCCCGGATGGAGCGGGAGGGGGTGAAGGTCGACCGGGAGGAGCTCAACAAGCTCTCTTCCGAGTTCCAGACCCAGATCGCGGCGCTGGAGGAGCGGATCTGCGGCGAGGCGGGGTGCCATTTCACCATCGGCAGCCCGCAGCAGCTTGGCGACGTCCTGTTCAACCGAATGGGCCTGAAGGGCGGCCGCAAGGGCAAGAGCGGCACCTGGTCCACGGACGTCAACGAGCTTGAGCGGCTGTCGCGGGAGGGAGTGCCGATCGCAAGCCTGGTGCTCGAATGGCGCCAGCTCTCCAAGCTCAAGAGCACCTACACGGATGCGCTCCAGCAGCAGATCAACAAGGAGACTGGGCGGGTCCACACCAGCTACTCGCTCTCGGGCGCGCAGACCGGCCGCCTCTCCTCGACCGATCCGAACCTCCAGAACATCCCGATCCGGACCGAGATCGGCCGCCGCATCCGCGACGCCTTCGTCGCGGAGGAGGGGCATGTCCTTCTCGCCGCCGACTACAGCCAGATCGAGCTTCGCCTCGCCGCCCATATGGCGGACGTGCCGCAGCTGCGCGACGCCTTCGCTCGCGGCGACGACATCCACTCGATGACCGCTCAGGAGCTGTTCGGCGAGGTGAACCGCGACACCCGCGCCTCGGCCAAGACGATTAACTTCGCCATCCTCTACGGCATCTCGCGTTGGGGCCTGGCGGGCCGCCTCTCGATCACGGCCGACGAGGCTCAGGCGATGATCGACCGCTATTTCGACCGCTTCCCCGGGATTCGCGACTATATCCACTCGACCCTGAGCAGCGTGCGCGAGACCGGCTTCACCACCACCTTGTTCGGCCGAAAGACCCACTTTCCCGGCATCAAGAGCCGGGTGCAGCACGAGCGGCAGGGCGCGGAGCGGGCGGCGATCAACGCGCCGATCCAGGGGACGAGTGCGGACATCATCAAGCGTGCGATGGTCCGCATGTGCCCGGCCCTCGAAAAGGCCGGGCTCGGCCGAGTGCGGATGCTGATGCAGGTCCACGACGAGCTGGTCTTCGAAGTGCCCGAGGCGGACGTGGAGCCCGCGCGGGAGGTCATCCGCGCGGTGATGGAGCGGGCGGCGGAGCCGGCGGTGACGCTTTCGGTCCCGCTCGGGGTGGAGATCGGCACCGGGACGAATTGGGGCGCGGCGCATTGACCGAGACGCGGCCGGGCGAAGGCGAGGACATCGCCGCGCTGGCCAGGGGCGGGCGAACCAACTTCTTCGGCTTCCTGCTTCGGCTGGCCGCCCGGCTGCCCTTCCTGTTCATAGCGGGCCAGCTTTACGGGCCGGAGCTGCTCGGCCGCTTCGCTTATGCCGTCATCGTCATGGAGTTCGCGGCGCAGCTCGCGACCCTGGGGCTGAAGCGCGGCCTCGCCCAGCAGCTTTCGACCACCGACCAGCCGCATTCCTGCGTCGTTATGGACGGGATGCTCGCGGCTCTGATCGCCTCCGCCGTCGCCTCCGCGCTCCTC
Organism: Allosphingosinicella sp.; assembly: GCA_036398895.1. Lineage (GTDB taxonomy): Bacteria > Pseudomonadota > Alphaproteobacteria > Sphingomonadales > Sphingomonadaceae > Allosphingosinicella. The sequence goes on from DASWOC010000012.1 coordinate 117,570, forward strand.
GTCGTCTTCCCGCAGGCGATGTTCCCGAAAGGCGAGATGTATGGTGGCGAGCGGCTGCTTCCGCTCGTCATCTTCGCGATCGCCGGGACGGAGGTCGCGCTGGCGGCGCTCGCCTACCGCCGCGACATCGGAGCGACGGTGCGCACGCGCGCCATCGTCGAGCCGTGGGCGATCAGCATCGGGGCGGGGCTGCTCTACTTCGTCTCCGCAAGGGACGGGCTCATCTACGCCTATGTCGTCTCCGTCGTGGCGGGGCTGATCTCGGCCTTGTGGCCGCTCTACCGGAGCTACGGGCGGCCCCATGGGTGGAAGCCGAACCCGTCGCAGCTCCTCCGCGTCGCCCGAGCGAACATGCCGCTCGCGGCGGCGGACGCGATCGAATGGGGCTCGCGGCGGCTCGACATCGCCATACTCGGCCTCTTCGTCGCGCCTTATTATGTCGGCGTCTATTATGTCGCGCAGCAGGTCGCGTCCCTGCCGCAGAAGCTCAAGACCAGCTTCGATCCCATCCTTGCCCCCGTCATCACCCAGCGCCTGGCCGAGGGGGACCTCAAGGCCGTCGCCCGGCAGGTGCGCCAGGTCGGCTTCTGGGTGATCGCCGCCCAGGCCGGAGTGGCGCTGGCGCTCGGGATTCCAGGCGACGCGGTAATGGGCCTGGTCGGCAAGGAGTTCGTCGGCGGCACCGGCGCGCTCACCTTCCTGCTCGCCGCGGAGGTGGTGGCGGCGACGGCGGCGGTGTCGGAAGCCGCGCTCGTCTACATCGCCCGACACCGAAATTTGATGATCTCGACGCTGATGATCGCGGTGCAGGCGGCGCTGACCGTCGGGCTGATCCTGCTGATGCGGCGCCTGCCCATACCGGCCGAGAAGATGGGCGGCTACCAGGCGGCCGCGGCCGCCATGGCGCTGATGCTGTCGCTGGGCCTTGCCTCGATCCTCAAGGCGCGCCTCCTCTGCCGGCTGCTCGACGCGCCGGTGCAGGGCTGGCGCTGGCCGCTCGTGTGGGCCGCGGCCGGAGCGGTGGTGGTGGGCTTCGGCTTTACCCAGCTCCCACGCTCCGTCGACTGGCTGCAGCTGGCGCTCGGGATCCCCGCGATCCTCGCCGCCTTCAGCGTCATCGTCTGGCTGAAGGGCTTTACGCATGAAGACCGGGTGCTCTTCCGAATGAAAAAGCCTGGGGATGAAGAACCTGCCTTTCCGCCGCCGCCCGGAGCGACGCCTCCCGGAGCGCAGCCGCCCGTCAATGACGGAAGTGGCGCATCCCGGTGAACACCATCGCCAGGCCCGCTTCGTCGGCCGCGGCGATCACTTCATCGTCGCGGATCGAACCGCCGGGCTGGATCACCGCCGTAGCCCCCGCCTCGACCGCGGCCAGGAGGCCGTCGGCGAAGGGGAAGAAAGCGTCGGAAGCGACGGCTGAGCCGATCGTCCGCGGCTGATCCCAGCCCGCCTTCTCCGCCGCGTCTCGAGCCTTCCACGCGGCGATGCGGGCGGATTCCAGGCGGTTCATCTGTCCCGCGCCCACTCCGGCCGTGACCCGGTCCTTCGCATAGACGATGGCGTTTGACTTGACGTGCTTCGCCACCGTCCAGGCGAACAGGCAGTCGGCAAGCTCCTGCTCGGTCGGCGCGCGGTTCGTGACCAGCTTCAGATCGTCGCGGCTCACGCGGCCGTTGTCGCGCGACTGGAGGAGGTAGCCGCCCGCGATCGACTTGAGGGCAAGGCCGCCCCTGCGCGGATCGGGCAGCTCCCCGGTCAGGAGGAGGCGGAGGTTCTTCTTGCGGGCGAACACCTCCCGCGCCGCTTCGTCGGCATCGGGCGCGATGACGACTTCGGTGAAGATCGAGGAGATCGCCTCCGCCGTCTCCCGGGTCAGCGCCTCGTTGACGGCGACGATCCCGCCGAAAGCGGAAACGGGATCGCAGGCGAGCGCCGCTTCATAAGCGTCGAGGAGCGATCCGGCGGCAGCCACGCCGCACGGGTTGGCGTGCTTGACGATGACGCAGGCCGGACCCTGGCCGGCGAACTCGGACACAAGCTCGAGCGCCGCGTCGGCGTCGTTGTAATTGTTGTAGCTGAGCGCCTTGCCCTGGACCTGCTCCGCTTGGGCGATGCCCCGGCTGTGCGGGCCGGCGGGGAGGTAGAGCGCCGCCTTCTGGTGGGGGTTCTCACCGTAGCGAAGCTCCTCCCCGCGGCGGAGGGTAAGCGGAAGCGTCTCGGGGAACATCTGCCCTTGGTCGGCAAAGGCGAACCATTGGGCAATCATCGAATCGTATGCCGCTGTGGCAGCGAAAGCCTTTGCAGCCAGGTACTTGCGGAAATCGTATGACGTGCTGGCGTCATTCTCGTCGAGAGCTCGGACCAGCTCGGAATAATCGGCGGGGTCGGTGACGATGGCAACGTAAGCGTGGTTTTTGGCCGCCGAGCGGACCATCGACGGCCCGCCAATGTCGATATTCTCGATAATCTCGTCCCGCCCCGCCCCGCGAGCGACGGTCTGGGCGAAGGGATAGAGGTTCACGACCACCAGATCGATCGCGCCGATCCCGTGCGCCTCCATCGCGCCGGAGTGTTCAGGATCGTCGCGGACGGCGAGGAGGCCGCCATGGACCTTGGGGTGGAGCGTCTTCACCCGCCCGTCCATCATCTCAGGAAAGTCGGTGATTTCCGAAATATCCTTCACCGCCTGCCCCGCGTCGCGCAGCGCCTTGGCGGTGCCGCCGGTCGAGACCAGCTCCACCCCGTGGCGGGCGAGCGCCTGCGCCAGCTCCACCAGGCCGCTCTTGTCCGAGACGGAGAGCAACGCGCGGCCGATCTTCACTTTGTCCTGCACTTAAACCCCCCCTGTCAGGCGCGGCGGAAGATCCAGGCGATGGTGGCGCCGTCGTCCGGGCAATCGCCGCCGATCACCAGCTGAAGGCTTTGGTGCGGCCGCGCGTCGCCGTCTATCCATAGGCTGTCCTCGATCGCAAGCTGACCGCCGCGGCAGCGGAACTGCCACACGGTGCGGCCGCGGATGCGCAGAAGCGCCCCCTGCCCGCCGGCCGTGGTCGCCGCTTCGACCTCGGGCGCGAGGTGGAAGCGCACCGCGAAGGGGAGCGGGCCGCCCCGGCGGCGGCGGCCCTCGAGGAGGAGCACGTCCTGCCCGCGAAGCTCGCGCCCGTCGGAAGCCAAAGTGAGCTGGCGCTGATGGACGAGCCCGAAGCGGCGGACATAGCCGTCGTGGCTCGCCTCCACCTGGACGACCCCGCCGGTCTCGTCCCGGGCCAGCTCGACCTGGGTCACGCCTTTGCCGAGGCTTCCGTCCTCGTGGATGGCGGTCGAGTTGCGGTCGCCCAGAGTCAGCGTCGAATGGGCCGCGCTGCTCCTCAGCGCGCGGACGAGGTCGGCCGGAAGGGCATCGACAGCCGCGCCGGGACCCCCGCAATTGACGACGAGGCGGTTGGGCCCTTCGGAAAGCTCGAAGGCGAGCGTCGATGCGCAGCCGCCGGAAAAGGCGCGGGTGGGCGGCGGCGGAGCGCCGTCGAAGACGACGATCGCGGCCTTGGCCTCCAGCCGCTGGTAACCCCAGCCGCGCGGCTGGCGGAGCGGGCGGACCTCGACCCCGCTCCCTTCGACCGCTGCAGCGATCCGGCGCTTCGAGAGCGCGTTCCCGCCCTGCCAGTTCGAGAGGCCGCCATCGCCGAGCGTGACCCCCTGCAAAGCCGCCACGGCGCCCGCGAGACTTTCGGCGATCGCCTCCGGCACCTCGCGGCGGGTGGCGTAATAGGCGGCGCGCAGCTGGCTCAGCAGCTCGACGAGCGCAAGCTGCTCGGTGGGCGAGCGGCTGAGGAGGCCGCCATCGTCGTGAAGCGAGGCGGCCAGGGCGCGCAACATCCCGGCCTCGCCCCGGCCCAGCCGGCCGGGGCCGCCCTGGACGACCAGGGCCGCGGCGATCACGCCCGCCCAGGCGGTAATTCGGGCTAGCCCGGGCGGTGCCTTTTCCGCCGCCTTGTCGAGGTGCCTCGCCCCCCGGGACAGGGTGTTCAGCACCACCGCCCGATAGTCCGAATCGCGGCTGGAGAGGATGTAGGGCGCGTAGGCGGTCCAGAAGAGGATCCGGCGGCCCCACAGGTCCGCCCGCCAGGCGCGCTCGCTCACCTTCTCGGCGTAAGCGCCCAGCCACAGGAGCGTCACCTTTTCCGCCAGCTTCGATCCGCGCTCGCGGGTGGCGGCGGCGGCGAGGTCGCGAAGCCACTCGAAGCTTTGCAGATAGTCGGAAAAGTCCTTCGGAAGGGCCGCGTCGTTGAAGTCCAGCGCCTCCACTAAGACGGCTTCGCCGCGCCGCTCGAAACGGCCCTTGAGGATCGCCTCGCCGGCCGCCTTTTCGCCCGCGATCGGGTCCTTGGGGACGGCGAGCAGCTTCAGAGGCGCCCGTCCGCGCAGGCGCAGGCTGTGAAAAGGGGTCCGCCAGGACAGGCGGTGGAGGGCGGAGGACACGCGTTCCCCGAGCGAGACCCCGCGGCCGTCGCCGACCCGGATCAGCCGCTTGCCCGGCTCGATCTGCGTCTCGGCCTCGGGCGGCTCGATCTTCTCCGCCCGGCTCAATGGCCCCTCAGCCGAACGATATTCTCCGAATAACGATCGGGTCCGCCCCGGAAGGTGGCGGTTCCCGCGACGAGCACGTCCGCCCCCGCATCGACGGCCTGGCGGGCGGTCTCGGCGTCGATCCCGCCGTCCACCTCGAGGTCGATCGGCCTGCCGGTCTTGTCGATCTGCTTGCGGATCGCCTCGATCTTGCGAAGCTGGCTGGAGATGAAGCTCTGGCCGCCGAAGCCTGGATTGACGCTCATCACCAGGACGAGGTCGATCTCCTCCAGAACGTAATCGAGCATCTTCGCCGGCGTCGCCGGGTTGAGCGACACGCCCGCCCGCTTGCCGAGCGCCTTGATCGCCTGGATCGTGCGGTGAAGGTGTGGGCCGGCCTCCGGATGAACGGTGATGATGTCCGCCCCGGCTTCCGCGAAAGCGGCGAGGAACGGGTCCACCGGCGAGATCATCAGGTGGACGTCGAGTGGCTTGGCCGTGTGGGGCCGAAGGGCCTTCACCACCGAGGGGCCGATGGTGAGGTTCGGCACGAAATGGCCGTCCATCACATCGACGTGGATCCAGTCCGCCCCCGCGGAATCCACCGCCCGCACTTCCTCGCCCAGCCGCGCGAAATCGGCGGAGAGGATGGAGGGGGCGATGCGGATGGGCTGAGGCACCCGGCGACGTTAAACCCGCCCGAGTCGCGCGGCAAGGAAGACCGCCCCGTGACGCCGGACTTCTTTTACCTTGCGGACATGGCGCCCGAGACATCCACAAAACGATTGCAGCCCGACCCCCTTGAGAGGGCCGGGCTGCTTATTCGCGCACCGGGCAAGCAAGCGGGCCAAGGCCCCGCCGCCGCTTCCGGGTTACTGGCTGTTGGTGCTCGTGTTCTCGATCGCTTCCTTCTGCGCGGCCGCGGCGTTGCCGACGGCGTCCGCCTGGTTGCTGATCATGTCGGCAGCGTTGCCGCTCGCATTGTCGGCGAGATCGTCGAGAGTCCCGGCAGCGGCGTCGAGAGTGTTGACCGAGGCCTCGGCGCCGTTGGCGCTGTTGTCTTGAGCATCACGGTCGCCGCTCCCGCAGGCGCCGAGCGAAAGAGCAGCTGCAATGGCTGCGGCCTTAAGAACTAACTTCATCGATTCCTCCCTGGTTCAAAAGCGAACGCCCCGGCCTTGCAGTCGGAGCGTTCGAGGAGCCGCGTGACCTCGGTTCCGACTTGAGGCTAACACGAACGCACTGCGCATGAAAGCATGGGGCCCGGTGCCTAAATGTTTGCAGGCCTGGTCAGGCGGTGCGCCGGAAGCGCGCGATGAAGAAACCGTCGGCACCGCCCTCTTTTTCGTAGACGCCGGGGAGGAGGCGGATACGGTTTCCGTTCAAGGGGATCTCGGGCGGGAGCTCTCCCGCGGTGATGTGCGCGGGCTCATAGTCGGTGCGGGCGGCGAGGAAGGCCTCGGCAACCGCCTCCCCTTCCTCCGGCTCAAGCGAGCAGACGGAATAGACGAGGGTCCCGCCGGGCTTCAGCCACCCGGCGACCCGGGCGAGCATCGCCTTCTGTCCCTCCGCAAGTTCCGCGATGGCGCGCGGGCGGACCCGGTGGAGGACGTCGGGGTGGCGGCGGTAGATGCCCGTCGCGGAGCAGGGGGCGTCGAGGAGGATCGCGTCCACCTTCTCCGGCGGAGACCAGGAGAGGATGTCGGCGGCGATCACCTTTGCCTGAAGATTGGTGCGAGCGAGATTCTCGGAAAGTCGTGCGAGACGACTTTCGGACGAATCCACCGCCGTCACCTGGAAGCCGGCGCTTGCGAGCTGAAGCGTCTTGCCGCCGGGCGCGGCGCAGAGGTCGAGAGCCGTCCGCCCCTCGCCGGGGCCGAGCAGGCGCGCCGGGATCGAGGCGGCGACGTCCTGCACCCACCACCCGCCTTCGCCATAGCCGGTGAGGCCGGCGACGGCCGCTCGGGACGGGAGGCGGAGATGGCCGGGAAGGAGGCTGACGCCCTCCATGTCGGGCGGGGGCTCGGCTCCGGACGCGAAGCTGAGATCGAGCGGCGGGGGGCTTGCGAGCAAGCGAGCGGCCGCGGCGGCGACTTCGGCGCCCCAATGGCGCTCCCACCGCGCAGCCACGTTCGCCGGAAGGGTCGGCGGATCGGGAAGGGTGGCGCCGCGCCGCATCAGGGTTCCGAACACACCGTGTACGAGGCGGCGGGGGCCGCCATCCACCAGCGGGAGAATTGTCGATATCGCCGCGTGGCCCGGGGTCCCGAGCGACAGCGCCTGGACGAGCGCCAGGCGGAGGGCGGCACGGGCCTTGGAATCGTCGGGCAGCGGCTTCTTGGTTGCGCTGTCGATCAGCGCGTCGAGATCGGGGAGGCGGCGAAGCGCCTCGGAGGCGAGGGCATGGGCGAGGCCGCGATCGTCGGCGCGGGCCAGGCCGCGGGTGGCCACGTCGAGCGCCGCCTCGAGCGGGAGGCCCTTTCTGAGCACCGCGTCGAGCAGGCCGAGCGCGGCTCGGCGGGCGGCGACCCCGGGAGGCGCGCCGTTGCTCAGCCCCGACGCCCCAGCGGGTCGAGGGCGCTGGTCCGCCATGCCTTCGTGGAGGGCACCGAAGCGGCGCGCGGCGCGGGCGGCGGCATCCGCGAAGCAAGCTCCTGGAGCGCCGCGATCCGGTTCGCCGTGTCCGGGTGGGTGGAGAAGAGGCTGTCTCGGCCGGTGCCCGAAGGAACGATGTAAAGCGAGGCGGCGGCCGGATTGCGCATTGCCACCGGGCTCGGGAACCGAGCCGCGCCCTGGTGGAGCTTGGCCAGCGCCGAGGCGAGGGCGCGCGGGTTGCCGCAAATCTCCGCCCCGGCGCGGTCCGCGCCATATTCGCGGGTGCGGCTGATCGCGAGCTGGACGAGCATCGCGGCGAACGGGGCGAGGAAGATGGCGCCGATCATCGCCAGCGGATTGGCGCGCTCGCCATTGTTGAAGAAGAAGCCGAAATTGGCGAGCATCGAGATCGCGCCGGCGATGGTGGCCGTCATCGTCATCACGAGCGTGTCGCGATTTCGGACATGGCCGAGCTCGTGCGCCATCACCGCCGCCACTTCCTCCTTGTCGAGCGCGGCGAGCAGCCCCGTCGTCGCGGCGACCGCGGCGTGAGCCGGGCCGCGGCCGGTAGCGAAGGCGTTCGGATGCGGCGAATCGACCAGGTACACCTTGGGCATCGGCAGGCCCGCGCGCGACGCGAGCCTCTGCACCATCCCGACGAGCTGCGGACAATCCTGCGCCGTCACTTCCTTCGCATTGTGCATCCGAAGGACGATCTTGTCGGCGTTCCAGAAGGTGAAGAGGTTCATGCCGACCGCGAACAGCAGGGCGATCACGGCGCCGCGCGGGCCGCCGAGGGTGAAGCCGAGACCCATGAACAAGGCGGTCAGCGCCGCCAGAAGCATCAACGTCCGGACGCGGTTCATCTTGCAAACATCCCTTCCACGTCGGAAATGTGGGAAATGACGCGACCTTCTTCAATCGGCAAGCCGCGGCCCGACCACCTCAAGCCGCCGGCGCGCCTGTCCAAGAGCCCGCCGGTGCCGGAGCCGGGGCCACCCGCGCAATCGGAGGAGAATGGCGGCCCAAAGGGGCGGGAGCCTACCCGCTACGGGGACTGGGAGAATAACGGGAGGGCGTGGGACTTCTAAACGCCCTCGCTCCGCAGCGGGCGGGCGAGCAGCCGTTCCACCACCTCGCTCACGGACGCTTCTCCCGCCAACAGGGCGCAAACTGCGGCGACGATCGGCATGTCGACTCCGGCCTCGCCGGCGGCGCGGAGAAGGACCGGGGCGGTATAGGCGCCCTCAGCCACGGTGCGGCGGTCGGCGAGGAGATCGGCGGCGTTCCGGCCTTCGCCGAGGCCCTTGCCGAGTGAGAAGTTGCGCGAGCTGGTCGAGGAGCAGGTGAGGACGAGATCGCCGAGGCCGGAAAGCCCCGCGAGGGTTTCGGCTCGCGCGCCCCTCGCCAGGCCGAAGCGGGTCATTTCCGCGAAGCCGCGGGAGATGAGGGCGGAGCGGGCGTTTTGGCCGAGCTGACGGCCTTCGACGACGCCGCAGGCGATGGCGAGGACGTTCTTGACCGCTCCGCCTATCTCCGCCCCGACCACGTCGTCGGACAAGTAAGGGCGGAACCATGGGCGGGCGAGGCGGGCGCGGAGGCGCTCGCCCGTGGCGGCGTCCTCGGCGGCCAGGGTGACGGCGGCGGGAAGCCCGGCGGCGACCTCGTGCGCGAAGGTCGGGCCTGAAAGGACGGCGACGGGAGCGTCCGGCTGCGCCTCGCGGGCGACGTCGTGCATCAGCTTCATCGACGCTTCCTCCATCCCCTTCGCGCAGAGAGTGAGCGGAGCGGAGAGGCGCGGCATCGAAGCGAGGACGGAGCGCATATGCTGGGCGGGCGTGACGACGAGAAGCGCCTCGCATTGCGCCAGCTCATCAAGGTCCGCGGTGCCACGGAGGGCGGGGTTCAGGGGGATGCCGGGCAGGAAGAGGGCGTTCACGTGGCTTGTATTGACGCTTTCGACCACTTCGGGCTCACGGGCCCAAAGGAGGGTCTCGCCGCCCTCAGCCGCAACCTGGGCCAGCGCGGTGCCCCAGGCGCCGCCCCCGATCACTCCGACCCTCACGCCTTCACTCCGGCGCCGCGCACCTTCTCGGCCTCCGGGTCAAGCGGCCAGCGGGCGCGGGCGGGCGCGTCGAGGCTGTCGGTCAGGCCCGCCTCGAAGCGGAGCGCCCCGGCCCAGGCGATCATCGCGGCATTGTCGGTGCAGAGCCAAAGCGGCGGAGCGACGAAGGGGAGGCCGTGGTGGTTCGCGAGCTCGGTGAGGGCGGCTCGGACGGAGCGGTTCGCCGCGACTCCACCGGCGACGACCAAGGCCGTCGCTTCGGGCACGGCCCCCAGGGCTCGGCGGGTGCGGTCGACGAGGCAATCGACCGCCGCCTGCTGGAAGGCCGCGGCGATGTCCTCGACGCTGTGGCGGCCGCTCTCGCGGGCGCGAAGGACGGCGCTCTTGAGGCCTGCGAAGGAGAAATGCGGCTCGGGCGACCCGACGAGCGGACGGGGAAGCGGAACGGCCTTCGGGTCCCCCCTTTCGGCGGAGCACTCGACAGCGGGGCCGCCAGGGAATCCCAGACCTAGCAGCTTGGCCGTCTTGTCGAACGCCTCTCCGGCCGCGTCGTCGATCGTCGTGGCGAGCCGGCGGTAACGGCCGAGCCCCTCAACGTAGAGGAGCTGGCAATGGCCGCCCGACACGAGGAGGAGGAGATATGGGAAAGCGAGGCCGGGGTTGCTCAGCATGGGCGAGAGGGCATGGCCTTCGAGATGATTGACGGCCACGAGCGGCTTCCCCGCCGACAGCGCAAGCCCCTTGGCGGTGAGAAGGCCGACCATCACTCCGCCGATCAGGCCCGGCCCCGCGGTCGCGGCGATCGCATCCACGTCGGAAAGGGCGACGCCCGCCTCCTCCAGCGCCTCCTCCACGAGGGAGGGGAGGATCTCGACATGCGCGCGAGCGGCGATCTCCGGAACGACGCCCCCGAAGGGCCGGTGGGCGCTCTCCTGGCCCGCCAGCCGGTGGGCGAGAAGGCGCCGGTCGGACGTGACCAGCGCCGCCGCCGTCTCGTCGCAACTCGATTCGATGCCGAGGATGAGGCTCATCCGCGCTTCCCTGCCACCCCGCCGCCCGCTAGCACAAGCGCGCATGATGCCGGTCCTTCGCCTCGGAACCCGCGGATCGCCGCTCGCCCTTGCCCAGGCGCGGATGGTGGCGACGGCGCTTCGCGACGCGCACGGCTGGGGGCCGGAGCTGATCGAGATCGTCGCGATTACCACCACGGGCGACCAGGTGCGCGATCGGCCGCTGGCGGAGATCGGCGGCAAGGGGCTGTGGACCAAAGAGCTCGACCGGGCGCTGATGGAGGGTCGGACCAACCTCTCCGTCCATTCGATGAAGGACGTGGAGACGATCCGCCCGCCCGAGCTTCGCCTCGCGGCGGTGCTTCCACGGGCGGACGTGCGCGACCGGCTGATCGGCGCGGGGAGCCTCGGCACCCTGCGCGAGGGCGCGAAGGTGGGGACGTCGTCGCCGCGTCGCGCGGCGCAGCTCCTCGCCCGCCGGCCGGACCTCGAGATCGTCGCCTTCCGAGGCAATGTCGAGACGCGGCTGAGGAAGATCGACTTGGGCGAGGCGGAAGCGACCTTGCTCGCCGCGGCGGGGCTCGACCGGCTCGGCTATCCCGAGATAGGAGTCGTCCTGGACGACTTCATCCCCGCGCCCGCCCAGGGCGCGGTGGGCGTGGAGGTGCGGGCGGACGACAGCCGGATACGCGGGCTCATCGGCGCCATCGACGACCGGACCGCGCATCTATGCGTCTCCGCCGAGCGCCGGCTGCTCGAGGGGCTGGGGGGAAGTTGCCGCTCGCCGGTGGCGGCGCTCGCCACACTGAAGGACGATCACATCCACCTGCGCGCCGAGATTCTGTCGGAGGACGGACGCGAGGTGGAAGGTTGCGACCTCAGCTACCCGGCCGCCGACGAGACGGTGCCGCTGGACCTGGCGCGCCGGATGCTTTCACGGGCGGCGCCGCGGCTTCGGGCGCTGTTCGCCGGGTGAGCCGCCCAGTCCTGATCCTCCGGCCGCAGCCGGGGGCCGAGCAGAGCGCTGAAAAGGCGAGGGCGATGGGCATGGATCCGGTCGTCGCGCCTCTGTTCACAATCGTGCCGCTCGCCTGGGAGGCCCCGGTGCCTGGCATTCATGACGCCATATTGCTGACCAGCGCCAACGCGGCACGTCACGCCGGCTCTGCCGCGGAGCGGTTCAGCACCCTCCCCTGCTTCGTCGTCGGAGAAGCAACCGCCTCCGCCGCCAGGGAGGCCGGGTTCACGGACGTTCGCACCGGCCCTTCCGACGGAGGCGCCGCGGCGGTGATGATGGCGGAGGCCGGGGTGAAACGGGCGCTGCACCTGTGCGGCCGGGACCGTATCGATCTTCAGGCCGAGGGAGTCTGCATCGACGCGGTGCCGGCCTACGGGGCCGAAGCCGCGTCCGAGCTGCCTCCCGAGGCGGGCGAGGCCCTCGGTGAAGGCGCGGTCGTGCTGGTCCATTCCCCTCGCGCAGGGGCAAGGCTGGCTGAGCTGGTGGGAGAGAGAAGCAGAGTCACCCTCGCGGCAATCAGCGAGGCGGCGGCGGCGGCGGCCGGCGAGGGCTGGGCAGCGAAGGCGGTGGCGCCCGCCCCCCGGGACGAAGCCTTGCTGGAGCTAGCCGCCAAGCTGTGCAATCATGCGCCTCCCGAGGGTGAGCATCAGGCGTGACCAATGGATTATGAGTCGAGAGGCGTAGCGGCCGGGCCGCGGCGGTCGATGCTGTCGCTCGTCGCGCTTCCGCTGATCGCCTTTGTCGCCGGAATCGCGCTGATGGCGTGGCTTCTGACCCGCTGGACGGCGGCGGCCGCGTTTCTCGGAATCGCTCCGGCGCCCGCCCCCGAAGCGGCTGCCCCGCTTCCGGCCGTGACCGTGGAGCGCGGGCCGCCGACCGAGTTCGCGCCGCAGCCGAGCGGGGAAAGGCTGGTCCTCGACCCGGAGACGACCCGCCGGGTCAACCGGCTCGAGGAGCGGCTGGCCCAGATCGACGTACAGTCCCGGGTAGCGGTCGGCAATGCCGACCGCGCCGAGGGCCTGCTCGTCGCCTTCGCCGCCCGCCGTGCGATCGATCGGGGAGTCGCCCTTGGTTATATCGAAACTCTCCTCAGGGAGCGCTTCGCCCAGACCGAGCCGCAGGCGGTGGCCGCGGTGCTGACCGGCGCCCGCCAGCCGGTGACCCTGCAGAGCCTTCAGAAGGAGTTCCAGGAGGTGGCGCCGCACCTTACCGGCGGAGGCGCCGACCAGGGCTGGTGGGAGGCCTTTCGAAGCGAGCTTTCGGCCATCATCACCATCCGCCGCGAAGGCACCACCTCGACCCAGCCTGACGAACGCCTGCGCCGCGCTACCCGAAGCCTCGAAATGGGGCAGGTGGAGGTGGCGCTGCTAGAAGTCCTCCGGCTTCCGGGCCACGAGCGGGCTGAGAAGTGGATCGCCAACGCCCGGCGGCACATCGTCACCCACCGGGCGCTCGACCGGCTGGAGACCGCCGCCCTGCTCGAGCCGCGAGCGGCGGCGCAGCCTCAGCCGCAGACCCGCTAGATCTCCAGCAAGGCGTAGGGCCGGCCGAAAGCGGGCTCGACCACGAACTGGGCGCAGTTGTAGACGGGAATTCCGCCCGGAGTTCGGCCTTCATAAGCGCCGCGATGAGCGTGGCCGTGGACGACCGCCTTCACATTCTCGAACCGGTCGACAGCATGGGCGAGCCTCGAGGAGCCGAGGAACGGATAGATTTCGAGCGGCTCCCCGACGACCGTTTCGGGGATCGGGGCGTAATGAAGGACGGCAACGACGCGGTCGGTTCTGAGCGAGCGCAGCGCGTTTTCGAGAAGCCTCGCCTCATTTCGTGCCTCGTCGACGAAGGCCTTGATCGCGTCCTCGCCGAAAGCTCCGAGCTCGCCCCGGCCGAAGCCGCCAATGAAGCCCTTGGCGCCGGCAAAGCCCACCCCTTCAATGACGGCCGCCTGCTCGCCCAGCATGATCACTCCCGCCGACTGGAGAATCCGGACGACCTCGTCCGACTCGCCGGCCTCGTAATCATGGTTGCCGAGCACTGCGACGACCGGGATCGTGCAGGCGCGCAGATCCTCGGCGAGTATCTCGGCTTCCGAGATCTTCCCGAAATTGGTCAAGTCGCCGGCCAAAGCGACCATGTCGGCCGCCTCGTTGATCTCCTCGAACAGGGCGCGGTAGCGATTGTGGCAGGTCTCGGTGACGTGGAGGTCGCCGATGGCGGCGACCGTCAGGGTCTCAGTGGTGGGGTCGTTCATGCTTCTCGTCCACTCCCTTGCCGACGACGTCGGCGAAGCCCCACTCGGTCACGTCGACGACATAGTCGGTCGGGCTGATCAGGCGGCCGCGGCAGATCTTGATGCTTGCGGGCGGCATCTCGTCCTGCGCCTTCAGCCGGTCGATCAGCTCCTGGTAGAGCCAGCGGGGGATGAGGTCGCGCTCCGTTGGGTAGACGAAGCGGAAATTGAGGACGTTGATCAGCAGCACCTCCCAATAAAGCTCCATGTTGGAGAGCAGCCACTGCCAGTCGATCTCGTCATGCTTGATGAGGATGGTGTGGACGATGTCCGCCCCGTCGTAGCGATAGCGCGTCTGGAGGAAGAGCTTGGAAAGGATGAACTGGGTCGGAGGCGTCACCCGCACGGTGGTTCCGTAGACGTCCGCCTCATAGGCTTCGTGGAACCACTCGTCCGTGATCGGGATGGACGCCGAGGAGATGTTGAAGATCACGTCGAAGAAATGGTCCCCCAGCCAGACCTTCCCGATCCAGCGCTCGTCCTCCATCTCGATCTCGTAGCCCCGCCCCTTGAAGAAGGAGAGGATCTTGGGCGCGTCGCTCGGCTTGCAGAAGACGTCGAGGTCCTTCGTGGGGCGAGTGATCCCGGTGAAGCAGGAGAGGGCGTAGGTGCCTGAAAGGAGGAAGGGAATTCCGGATTCCTTGAGGAGCTTCAGGCTCTCCACGTAAAATCCGATCGCCTCCTCGGGCGGTTCGAACATCGAGGAGTCGATACTGTCGAGGGTCGTGCTCATGCGCCCGAGAACGGGGCGCAGCCCGTTGCGTTCCGCCCGCGGAGGGGCGACCTGGCGTGCGACTAGGCCATCAGAAGGCGTCGAAATCCACACCTCGGAAAACAACTCGAGCCGGATCGGGCAGGAAGCCGCCTCCCGTCAGGTCTCTGTAGACGAGATTGAGAGGGGAGGGGCGGAGACGCATCGGAATGGGGAGGAAGGCCGAGCCCCGCCAGTCCACGTCCGGATCAAGCCCCAGCCAGAGGCGCAGCGGCCCCGGCAAATCGTTTGTCTCGCTGAAGGCTCCGACCGAGCGCCCTTGGTAAAGAATGGCGCCGATTCCGGGAACTCCCGCCGGAGAAAGGATAGCCATCCGGTCCAGATCCCGAATAGCCGAATAACGCCCCTCCGGATTGGCCATTCGCCAGCGCATCGCCTCCTCGCTCCAGATCCGCTCGAAGCTGGGCTCGCCAGAGTCACCGCGAGCACGTGGCAGGCCGATGCCGATACGAGCTTCGAGAGGCCGAAGCATCTCGTAGCGGGTCAGAAGCGGGCCCGTGCTCCACTTGTTGCCGGTAGCAAGGCACAAGACACAGCCCATGGCTGCCGCTTGCTCGAAGAGGGTGGCGCTGATCCGGCTTTGCAGCTTGCAGCCGCGATGCAGAGGGTGGACGGAACCGTTGACTGTGTAAGCCCCGCGCAGCTCTTCCCCGTCCAGCCGGCTTGGAAAGACCTGGGCCGCCATGTGACCTACCAACTCGTCACCCGCAAAGGCGTTACAGCCGATTGCCCGCCCGTCGGGGTTCTTCCCGTAATACCATTCGAAATAGCGCGGCGTCAGGTGGCGAGCCTTTGGAAACACCTTCCCCATCAGCCGGGAGATTTGCTCATATCCGCTGGCGCTGTGATCAAGCCGTTCGAACCGGTATTTCTCAGCCATCGGCGCTTGGTCCCAAGCGCAAGGTATCGCCGAGCCGCTCGGCGTAGGAACCGTAGCAGGAAAGGGCGAAACCCAGCGATCTGACCATTTCGAGCCGCGGCAGGACCGCCTTCCGGTTGGCACGCATCAGCAGGTCGTAGGCTCCCCAACGGCGGAAGCCGGCATGGGTGAAAAGTTGCTCCGTGTCGATATCGTAGGGATGGTGGTAGCTGGCGACGGCTTCGCCCCGCCGGCGAAGTAGCGTCAGTGCCCGGCGCAGGATCGGGCGGGGCAGTACACGAAAATAAAGGCCGCCGACGGGCACTCGCGGGAACCGAAACGGCAGCAGCGTCACCGGCAGCTCGACCACATCCTCGATCAGCCGAGGACCGGATCCGAATGCCGGGTCCCCGTAGAGGGGACTGCGCGCCGGCAGCACAGAGCTTGAGTAAGTGAAACCCAACTGCGCCAGCGCCTCATAGGCCCAACCGGTGTCCCCAACCATTGAGAAGCACGGCGCGCGATAGCCTTTGACCTCCCTCGCGCCGGCTTTGCGCAGAGCGTCGAGATTGTGCCGCAGGTCGTCGCGGAACGCTGGCTGCGCGAGCCGGTCGAGCGGCACGTGCGTGTCGGAATGGCAGCCCAGCTCATGTCCTTCTGCGGCGATGCGGGCCACCAAGTCGGGGTGCCGTCGAGCGACTTCGCCGACGACGAAGAAAGTGCCTTTGGCCCCGTGCCGGTGAAGGAAATCTAGATAGGAATCGACCAGCGCAGGCACACGGGCCGGCAAGCGCTCACTTTCCGGCAGGGCCAGGCGCGGGTCCTCGACATCGACGCTGAATAGGAACGGGACCTCGCCGGTCACGTGCTCCGCCGCCGCATCAGATCGGCGAGGCCGCCGGCCGCGAGCAGTATGAGGTGCGGGAGGATCGGCGTCCGGTAGCGCCAGTCGAAATCCACCTGCACGAGCGCGTGGAAGGCGGCGTAAGAGAGCAGGGCTCCGAACGCTGCTAGGAAGACCTTCCGCTCCCGAACCTCGAACGTCGTCCGCCCGCGCCCGAGCGCGATTCCGAGCCAGGCGGTCAGCGCATAGACGGGCAGAAAGAAGGCCGCTTCGACGACCCAATGGACAACGCTGAAATCGCGCGCTCCGATAGCGAAGAAGTGGACAAATCGGTCCGCGGAGATGATGACATAGTCGATCAGTTCCGCGGGCGGGGCGTGGTAGGTTTCGGGACGTCCGCTCACGACTTCCCCCTTGGAATATTCCGCCGCCATGATCCGGAAGGAGGTCGACAGCGCGTCCAGAGGCCACCGTGATGGCTCCTGGATGACCCAAACGAAGGCGAAGGCTGCGGTAGGGATCGCCACGGCCAATGCTGTGAATATCGCTTGCCGCCGTAAGTTTTTCCGGCCTGACCTTGAGAGATAAAATGCCCAAGCGAGATCGGGGAGCAAAACCAGGCCTGTCGGTCGGTAGAACACGGCAGCGGTCGCCGGCACCACGACCCTGCCCCAGCCTTGCGAGGTACCCAGTATCCTGGCTGCCGCGAGCGTAAAGATGCCAAAGGTGAGAAGAACGAAGGTTGCGTCCGAGAGAACGAACGGGACCCACATAAGCAGGTCGAAGCAGCCGAGGTAAAGCAGCAGCGCCCCCCACGCCGCCGGAGCATTTCGCGTCAGGCGCGCCACCAGCCGCACGATCAAGAGGCCGAGGATTACGTGTGTTCCGAAGTTGAGCACGACCAAGGCGGCGGCCCATTCGGAACCGAAGACCAGGCGAAGTCCGGCTAACAACGTTCCGAAAAGTGCATACAATATGGCGGGGAAGCCGCCGCTCGCCTGGGCTATTATGGACGGATAATCGAAGCCGCTTTCGATCAGCCGTGCCGACCAGTGGGCGTAGCCATGGCTGTCCGGGGCCATTCTTACGCCGATAACCACCGTGTAGAGGCCATGGCTGACGCCTATCAGCAGAGCTGCCGCCCATAGTGGGGGCGACTTTGCGCGAGCGATTCGACCCAGCACCGGTGCCACCTTTGGAGTCAGCAGCGTGAATCTCGCCGGAACAGCGGCTCGCGCGCCGCTTGACCAACGTCGTACAGGCTAGCGGCGACAAGGAAGGCGCACCCCGACAGAAGACACGCCATCGCCGCTTCTGTCGCACCGACAACAGCGCCGCCGCGGAAGGCTTCGAGCCATCGCCCAATGCCAAGGCCTGCTGCGCTCGCCATCATCGTGGCAGCGGCCAAGAGATTCACGGAGCCACGATTGTACCTTCCGCCAAAATATTTCGCGCGGAGCCGCCGAAAGAAGCGATTGAGGGTCAAGACTGCGAACCGCGGAGCGACACGCCGCAGCCTGAAACTGCTTCCGGACCCTGGGTAGCAGGCCGGCAGCGCAACGTCGGCGACGACCGCATCGACCAAGTTGAGTCGAAAAAGCATGTCGGTCTCGAAGAAGAAGCAGTCCGCCAGCGCCTCGATCCCAATCTCCTGGAGCGCTCGGGAGTGGATAGCGGTATAGCCATTCGCAGGATCGCCGATGCGCCAATAGCCCGTTGCGGCCTTGTGAAGTAGCGAGAGGGTCATGTTACCGGCCCGGCGAGCGGGCGGCATCGCCTCGAGCGCCCGAGGAGAGGCGTCCGGGGGCATTAGTTGCGGCGGCGCGAAGCGGTTGCCCTTCGCATAGTCCGCTCTTCCATTCACAATCGGCGCGATCAGACGGGGAATATAGCTTGGGTCCATCTGTCCGTCAGCGTCGAGCTTAACGATGATCTCGGCGCCGCCTGCCAGTGCACGGGCATAGCCGCGCTTCATCGCCCCACCCACGCCCAAATTGCGCTTATTGTGGAGCACGACGAGACGCGGGTCCTTATGATCCCGCAACGCCCGGTCCCCCGTTGAGTCGGGGCAGCCGTCGTCGATCAGATAAATGCTCGCTATCTCGGGTCCGATGCCGTCCAAGACCGCCCCGATGGTGCCGGCCGCACGGAATGAAGGGATGACGATCGCAATCCGGGGTCGAGGTGCGGACGAACGCGGAGCCGCTCCGGCTCCCTCCTCGCTATGTTTCATTCGCCTTTCAGCCCCCCTCCCCTTATGGGAAACTTGATCTAGTTTAGTGCCCGTGCGCTTAGCCGAACGGAGGACCCGCGTACATGAAGATCGCTTGGGCAAATTGCAAAGAGCCGCCGAGCACACATCCCATGAGGAGCTTCCCCCACAAGGCGGCGCGTGTCCACGATGGTGGAAAACACATACGCTTATGGTGGTAGGGTCCGCTGATTTTCGGATGGCGGGACGTGAGGACAGGCAACGCAGATCGGCAAACGCGTGGTCAACATGTGAAGTGGGGAAAAAAGCTAAGTGAGCATTCCCGAGCTGAGTTTTCGGCCGGGAGGAGCGTTTCCCGCCGTAAAGGGCTTCTCTCGCGAGGGAATTGGAGCGGGCGAAGGGATTCGAACCCTCGACCCCAACCTTGGCAAGGTTGTGCTCTACCCCTGAGCTACGCCCGCTCGACAAGCTGAGCCGGCCGCTCGAAAGCGCCCGGCCGAGGTAAGGCGGCGGCTGCTAGCATGGGGCCTGCCACCCGGCAAGGGGCTAGATAGGCTTGGCAGAGCCGAGCGCAATCCCACATAGGAGCGGCATTCGAAGCTTACCGGGAAGGCGCATCTGTGGCGACATTGGGAATGAGCGCGGCGGAAAAGGAGGCGCTGGAAGGCTTCCGGCGGGACGTGGTCGAGCCTTCGATGGAGGCGCTCGTCATCGTCGATTTCTGGGCCGAATGGTGCGGCCCCTGCAAGCAGCTGACGCCGGTGCTCGAGAAGGTGGCGGAGGACTATGCGGCCCGCGGGGTCCGGCTCGTCAAGATCAACGTCGACGAGAACAAGATCGTCGCCGCCCAATTCCGGGTGCAGTCCATCCCCACCGTCTATGCGATCTTCCAGGGGCAGCTGGTCGCCGACCTGACGCCCGCGCGGACCGAAGGGCAGCTGACGCGCTTTCTCGACCAGATACTGGAGCAGCTCCCGATCGAAGGGGAGGCTCAGCAGCTGGAGGCGGAGATCGAGCCTCTGATCGCCATGGGCGAGGAGGTGCTCGCCGGCGGCGACGCGGCCAGGGCGGAGAACATCTTCCGGCAGGTGCTGGAGATGGCGCCGGACAATGGCGAGGTGATTGGCGGCCTCGCCCGCTCGCTGATCGCCGGCGGCCGTAGCGACGAGGCGCGCTCGCTGCTCGACGGAGCTCCGGAAGCCGCCGCCAAGGATCCGGCCATGGCCCGTGCCCGCGCCGCCCTCGCGCTTGCGGATGTGGCACCCGCCGGTGCGGACCTCAGCGCCCTTCAAAAACGGATTGAGGCAGACGCGGACGATCACGAGGCGCGGTACGAGCTCGCCGGAGCCCTGATGGCCTCCGGGGACCACGACGCCGCCGCCGACCAGCTTCTGGAAAGCATCCGCCGTGACCGTGCGTGGAATGAGGGCGCGGCCCGCAAGCGGCTCCTCCAGCTTATGGAGGCGGTCGGGCTAGAGGATCCCTGGGCCTCGGCGCAAAGGCGGCGCCTGTCGGCGATCCTCTTCACCTGATGGGGTCGAGGCTTCGGATCCCGGTGTTCCCGCTTGCGGGCGCCCTCCTGTTTCCGGGCACGCAGCTTCCCCTCCACATCTTCGAGCCGCGCTATCGTGATATGATCCGGGACGCCCTCGCCGCAGACCGGCTGATCGGGATGATCCAGCCGCGCGACCAGAAGACGGTACCGGCGCTGTTCGAGATCGGCTGCCTCGGCCGAATCGTCAGCGCCGAGGAAACGGAGGACGGCCGCTTCAACATCGTCCTGGACGGGATCGGCCGCTTCCGCGTCCTCGAGGAGGCAACGGTCGAAACGCTCTACCGGCAGGTGGAGGCGGACCGAACCGGCTTCGACGACGAGGCCGAGCCGGAGCCGCTCGGCCTTGCTCAGCGGGCGGAGTTGGAGCGCGAAGCAAGGCGCTACGCTGACGCGCTCGGCTATTCGGTCGACTGGGACGCGGTAACCCGCCTCGACGACGAGATGCTGGTCAACGCCATCGCTCAGGTGGCGCCTTTCGACGTCGGATCCAAACAGGCCCTGCTCGAGGCGCCGGACATCGCCGCCCGCTGCGACCTCCTCGTCCAGTTCATGCAGTTTCAGCGGATGGTGCCGGGCGGCGCCGACGGGCCGGAGACGATGCAGTGAACGAGGCTCTCCTCAACATCCTCGTCTGCCCGGCGACGCGAGCGCCACTGCGGTACGATCGCGAGCGGGAGGAATTGGTCTCGGAAGCGGCCGGTCTCGCTTATCCGATCCGGAACGGCGTCCCGGTCATGCTGATCGAGGAGGCGCGCCGGATCGAGCCATGAGCGGCGAGAGCGAATTCGATCTGACCGGGCGCTGGAGCGGCATCTTCAGCTATCCCGCCCAATTTCCACCCAACCAATTCGAGGCCGAGATCCGGGATTCCGGCGGCCTCGTCACCGGCGTGATCACTCAGCCCAGGGAATTTTTCGAGCCTTCCGGCCCGCCCCAGCAGGCGCTGATCGACGGGCGGCGCGAAGGGGATATCCTGACGTTCGTCAAGTTCTACGACGACCTGGGCCGGCCTACCCCGCATTATCAGGGGCGGATCCAGCCGGGGGGCGATGAGATCGAAGGCGAGTGGACGATCCCCGGCGACTGGTCCGGCACCTTCATCATGATCCGGGCGTCGAAGGGCGAGGCCGCCTCGGAGCGGCGGGTGAGCGAAAAGGTGTGAGCCGCTTCAGATGGGCAGGCCGCGCAGGAGCAGCGGCAGCTCGCCGCTTTCGCCGCGCGCTTCCGCCACGAACTGGTTCTTGAGCGGCCCCAGCTTCTGGACGAGGCCCATTCCGAAACGGCGGACGGCGGAGGCGGTGCGGCCGGGGACCCCGTAGAGGCGGGTGAGGCCGTCTGTGGCGGCGGCGACCATCAAGGTGTCGAGGCTGCGCCAGCGCTCGTAGCGCGCGAGGAGCTGAGCGTCGCCGAGATCGAGCCCAATCCGGGCGCCTTCCACCAGAACCTGGGTCAGCGCCGCGACGTCGCGAAGGCCTAGATTGAGGCCTTGGCCGGCGATCGGGTGGATCCCGTGCGCGGCGTCGCCGGCGAGGGCAAGGCGCTCGGCGGTGATCGTGGCCGCGTGGTGGAAGCCGAGCGGATAGGTCCAGCGCGGCCCGGCCAGCTTCACCTCACCGAGGAAGCTTCCCATCCTCTTCTCGATCTCATGGGCGATCGCTCGGTCCGGAAGGTCGGCGTAGGCCGCGGCGTCGCCCGCGGGGACGGACCAGACGATGGCCGAGCGGGTGCCGGGAAGCATCGGCAGGATTGCGAACGGACCGGTCGGGTAGAATATCTCGTAGGCGACATTCTCATGGTCGCGCTCATGCTCGATCGTGAGGACAATCGCGGAATGATCGTAGCTCCACCGCGCCATCGGGATCGCCGCTGCTTCCCGAGTGGGCGAGTTGCGTCCCTCCGCTCCTACCAGAAGCGGCGCGGTGGCGGCGCGGCCGTCCTCGAGCGCGACCCGGACGCTTGCGGCATCGCGCACGACCTCGGCGGCACGGGCGGGCATCAGGAGAGTGACGTTGGGGGCTTCCTCGGCGGCTTCGCGAAGCACTTGGCGGAGGCGTCTATTCTCGAACATGATCCCCAGCGGATCGTCGCCCTCGGCTGCGTCGAAGACGATCCCGCCGGGCTCCAGTCCGTCGCTCACTCGAATCGAGCAGATCGGGCAGCCTTCGCCCTCCAGCCGCTCGGCCACCCCGATCGCCTCCAGCATCCGGTAGGAAGCGCTGGCGATCGCCGTCGCGCGGCCGTCGAAGGCGGGAGCGAGGGTCTTCTCCGGGTCGGCGGGATCGATGAGGAGGCTCGAAAGCCCGTGCCGGTCGAGGGCGATGGCGAGCGTCAGGCCGATCAGGCCACCGCCCAGGATAATGACGTTCGCTCGCTCCATGGGGCCTCCAACGATTTTCCCGCCCTACCGATGCACGCCTGCAACGCCAAGCGCTTGACCGGGGAGTCGGGGTGGGCGCATTAACCCTGTCTGGAACATTTGGGGCACGGGGATGGCGGCTACAGTCGCACAGGGCGCCCGCCAGTCGAAGCTGGCGCAGTGGCGCACCGGGATGAAGCAGGGCATGCGCCGCACCTGGGCGATGCTGCTAGGCTCGGCCATTCTGCTCGGCGCCCTGTTCATCCTGGTCTCCCTAGCGAGCTATCACACCACGGACCCGTCCCTGAACACCGCCGCCGCCGGGCCGGTGCGCAACTGGGCCGGCGCGCCCGGGGCCTGGATCGCCGACCTGCTGCTGAGCCTGTTCGGGCCTCCTGCGGGTCTGCTTCTCCCGCTGCTCATTCTTGGCGGCGTTAGGATCGCCACCGGCGGGGAGCCCACGAATTGGGGTAAAGGCCTCGCTCTGACGGCGATCGGCCTCGTCCTGCTGGGGGCGGGCACCTCGCTCCTCTTCGGAAATGCGGTGAACGGCCTCCCGGCGAGCTGGGGCGGTGCGATCGGCCTCTCCATCGCCAAGCTGGTCGGGATCGGGCTGGCGTCATTCGGAGAGCCCGGAATCGTCGAGCCGTTCCGCATGGTCAGCGCCGGCTTGTTCGGCCTTGGGGGCCTGCTCCTCTTCTGGCTGGGCCTTGGCCTTCGGCCGGAGGAGCGGGCGTGGATGGCGAGCCGCCGTCTCCCGCGCCGCGAAAGGACCCGGCTCGATCCGATGCAGGACGAGGAGGACGAGCTTCCCGAGCCGAAGGACAGGCCCGCCCGAACGCCGGTCATCGCTCCCGCCCGACCCGCCCGCACGGTCATCGCCGACCGCGTGAAATCGCCGGAGAAGGCCGCCCGCCCGGTCAGGGAGCGCCAGGCCTCGCTCGCGCTTGGGGATTCCTACCAGCTTCCAAGCATAGAGCTGCTCTCGCCAGCGCCGCCCCCGGTGACCGGGGCGCTCGACAAGGCCAGCCTGGAGCGCAACGCCCGGCTGCTTGAGTCCGTGCTCGACGATTTCTCGGTCAAGGGAGAGATCGTCGAGGTCCGTCCGGGTCCGGTGGTCACCATGTACGAGCTGGAGCCCGCCAGCGGGATCAAGGCAAGCCGGGTCATCCAGCTCGCAGACGATATCGCTCGCAACATGTCGGCCCTTTCCGCCCGGGTCGCCACCATTCCGGGGCGAAGTGTCATCGGGATCGAGCTCCCCAACCCGAAACGCGAAATGGTGGCGCTGTCGGAGCTGATTGCCAGCCATGCCTTCGAGGACCAGGTAGCCCAGCTTCCCATCGTGCTCGGCAAGAATATCGCCGGCGATCCTGTCGTCGCGGACCTGGCGCCCATGCCCCACCTGCTCGTCGCCGGCACGACCGGCTCGGGCAAGTCGGTCGGCCTCAACTGCATGATCCTGTCCCTGCTCTACCGGCTGACGCCCGAGCAGTGCAAAATGATCCTGATCGATCCCAAGATGCTGGAGCTCAGCATCTACGACGACATCCCCCACCTCCTCGCGCCCGTCGTGACCGAACCGCCCAGGGCGATCCGGGCGCTCAAATGGACGGTCGAGCAGATGGAGGAGCGCTACCGGATGATGGCCTCCGTCGGGGTCCGCCAGCTTTCCAGCTTCAACGCGAAGGTGCGCGAGGCGAAAGCCAAGGGGCAGCCGCTCGGCCGCCGGGTCCAGACCGGTTACGACGCAGAGACCGGCCAGCCGAAGTACGAGATGGAGGAGCTCGAATATGAGGTCCTCCCACAGATCGTCGTAGTCGTGGACGAGCTCGCCGACCTGATGATGACGGCCGGCAAGGAGGTCGAGTTCCTCATCCAGCGCCTCGCCCAAAAGGCGCGCGCGGCCGGAATCCACCTCATCATGGCAACTCAGCGGCCGTCGGTCGACGTCATCACCGGAGTCATCAAGGCTAACCTGCCGACCCGTATCTCGTTCGCCGTCACCTCGAAGATCGATTCCCGCACAATCCTCGGCGAGCAGGGCGCCGAGCAGCTGCTGGGCAAGGGCGACATGCTCTACATGCCGGGGGGCAAGCAGATCGCCCGGGTCCACGGGCCCTTCGTCTCCGACGAGGAGGTGCGCGCCGTCGCTGACCATTGGCGGGGGCAGGGCAAGCCGGAATATGTCCAGGCCGTCACCGAAGAGCCCGAGGACGGCGGCTATATGTTCGAGGGGCAGCCGACCGGAGAGGACGACCCCGAGGCACAGCTGTACCGCAAGGCGGTGCAGACGGTGGCCGAAAGCCAGAAGGCCTCGACTTCCTACCTCCAGCGCCAGCTTCGCCTCGGCTATAACAACGCCGCCCGGCTCATCGAGCGGATGGAGAAAGACGGTTTCGTCAGCGCTCCCGACCATGTCGGCCGCCGCGAAGTGCTGGTGGATCCGGAGGGGCGGCCGCTCTGAGGCAGCCGCCTCGCGGAACTCGCGGGTTCAGAGGGCATTCAAGGGCGGGCGGCTAGTCGCCGCTCCAAATTCCTTAGACGGAGACCCAAGATGTTGCGTTTGAAGACGCTTGCCCTTGCCGCCGCGCCCGCCGCTTTCGCGGTCGCGCTCGTGCCGCAGGCGCCGGTGGCGGCTCAGGCCGCCAATCCGCTCGGCCAGGTCACGGCCCACCTCAAGGCCGTAAGCACCATGACCGCCAACTTCGCCCAGACCGACCGAAAGGGCCGTACCCTTACTGGAGTGATGTCGCTGAAGCGGCCGGGCAAGGTTCGGTTCCAGTACGCCCGCGGCGTTCCGATGCTCGTCGTGGCCGACGGCCGCCGCCTCCACTTCATCGATTATCAGGTGAAGAAGGTTCAGAGCTGGGCCATCGGCAGCTCGCCGCTCGGTGTGCTTCTTAACGCGAATCCGGACCTCTCGCGGATCGCTAAGGTCATCCGCAACGATTCGCAGACTTTGCTCCTCCAGGCGCGGGATCCAAAGCGTCCGGAATTCGGCACGATCACGCTCGGCTTCGCCAAGTCTGCCCGCGCGCCCTCCGGGCTCCTGCTCCAGGGGTGGACCATCGTCGATGCGCAGAGCAACCGGACCTCGGTCCGCCTGTCGAACCAGCGGTTCAACGTCGGCGTGGCGGACAGCGCCTTCACCTTCCAGGACCCGCGGGGCGCCCGCAAAGGCTGACGTCATTCACTCTGGCGACAGGTAGGAGATACTAAATCACACCTGCGATTGCGGGTGGTCGCTTCCGGGATTTCCCCCTGTTGCCCGGGGTGCCTAACGCAATCCGACCTCGCGTAGACCACGCTTGGTTGGCCCCCGCTCCACGCCCCCGGAGCGGGGGCCTTTGCGTTTCAAGGCCCTGCCGCTAGACCCGCGACCATGTCCTCAACCCTCAAGATCGCCTCCTGGAACATCAATTCCGTTCGTGCCCGGATCGGCATCGTCGCTCAATTCCTGGGCGAGGAGGCGCCGGACGTGCTCTGCCTCCAGGAGACGAAGGTCGAGGATTGTTCTTTCCCGGCCGGCTTGTTCCACGAGCTCGGATACGTCCACCAGATCCTGCGCGGACAGCGCATGCACCATGGAGTCGCCATCCTCTCGAAGCAGCCGGTGGTGGAGGAAGAGCGGCACGACTGGCAGGCCAACGGGGAAGCCCGCCATATCGGCGTCCGACTGCCCTGCGGCATCCGCTTGGAGAACGTCTATGTTCCCGCCGGCGGCGACGTTCCGGATCGGGAGGTGAACCCGAAATTCGGGCAGAAGCTGGATTTCCTCGCCCGGATGACCGCCTGGTCGGAAATGTGCGGCTGCCCCACGATCATGGTGGGCGACTTCAACGTCGCTCCGCTCGAATGCGACGTGTGGAGCCATAAGCAGCTCCTCAACGTCGTCAGCCACACGCCGGTCGAGGTCGAGGCGCTCTCCGGCCTTCAGAAGACCAACGACTGGGTCGACCTCGGCCGGCATTTCTACCCGGCGCCGCAGCGGCTCCACACCTGGTGGAGCTACCGCTCCCCCGACTGGACGAAGAACGACCGCGGGCGCCGGCTCGACCACATGTGGGCCACCCCGGAGGTCGCGCGGCTCGCGACCGGCCACAAGGTGCACGAGCCCTGCCGAAGCTGGGAACGCCCTTCGGACCACGTCCCCCTCGTCACGGAATTCGCCGTTTGAGCGGCGGGCGCGACGTCGCCCGCGCGATCGATTCGATGCGCCGGGGCTGGCCGGTCAGGATCGACGGTACCGCCTTTCTCGCGGTCGAGACGGCGGATGAAGACACCCTCGCCGCTTTCGATTCCGGGGGGTCGGCGCTGCTCATGATCTCGGGGAATCGGGCGGAGACCCTCAAGATCATCAACCAGATCGACGCGGTGTCGAGCGCTCCGGTGGCGATCGAACGCACAGGCTCGTTCAGCCTTCGGGAGGCGGTCGCGGTGGCGGACCCGGCGCTCGATCTCGCCCGGCCGATGAAGGGCCCGTTCCGAACGGTGCCCGTTGAGGCTCCGCTTGCCGCCCAGGCCGCACTCACCCTCGCTCGAAGGGCTGGGCTCCTCCCCGCGCTGTTCGCAGGCGGGGCCGCGCCCGAGGATGCCGCGGAGCTGAAGTCGGGGGACGTCGCCCTGTTCGAAACCGCCTCGTCCCTGCGCATCGCCTCGCGCGCGAAGCTTCCGACCAAGGCTTCGGAACAGGCGGAGATCGTCGCCTTCCGCTCCGAGGAGGATGGGGCGGAGCATGTCGCGCTCCTAATCGGCGCCCCCAATGGAGAGCCCCCGCTCGTCCGCCTGCACAGCGAATGCCTGACGGGCGATGTTCTGGGCTCGCTCAAATGCGATTGCGGGCCGCAGCTCGACGGCGCCCTCGCCGCCATCGCCGCCTCGGGGTGGGGCATCCTGCTCTACCTGCGGCAGGAAGGCCGGGGAATCGGGCTCGTCAACAAGCTGCGCGCCTATGCGCTTCAGGACCAGGGGTTCGACACCGTCGATGCGAATCTGCGCCTCGGCTTCCGTGACGACGAGCGGGCGTTCGGGGTTGCGGCGGCGATGCTCAGGGGGCTCGCACAGGAACGAGTGCGGCTGCTCACCAACAATCCCCGCAAGGCGGAGGGGCTGCGCTCGGCCGGAATCGAGGTCGTGGAGCAGGTGCCGCTCCGAACCGACGACAACCCGCATAACCGAGCCTATCTCGCGACGAAGCGGGCCCGAAGCGGCCATCTGCTCTGAGCCCTCAGCCGATCAGCGGCGCCACTTCGTCGTAGCTTGCGGCGATATGATCCGCTCCGGCCGAGCGCAGCCGCTCCGAATAGCCCGCGCGGCAGTGGAGGCCGGCGCAGAGCCCCACAACCGTCATGCCTGCCGCCCGCGCCGCGCCGACGCCTGCCGGCGTGTCTTCAATTACGAGGACGTGTGGAGGCTCCACCCCGATCTCCCGCGCCGCGTGAAGGTAGATGTCGGGGTGCGGCTTACCCCGGCCGACATGTTCGGCGGCGCTGAACAGCCGGTCCCCGAAATGATCGGCGAGGCGAAGGCGCTGGAGAGAAGCGCTGAGCCATTCGGTGGGACTGGAGGAGGCGACCGCCTTCGGGAGGCCGGCGGCAGCGCCCGTGAGGAAGTCTTCCACCCCCGCCACCGCCTGTACCTCCTCCACCCGCAGCTGGAAGGCCGCGCCGACACGGGTCTGAAAATCCTGCGGCAGCGGCCAACCGATCTCGGCCTCGATCCGCTCCAGCGCGTCCCGCCAGTTGAGGCCGATATAGCGGTTGATCGCTCCCTCCGTAGAGGTCGGGTGGCCGAGCTCGGTCAAAGCCTCGGCGAGGACGGCATTGGAGAGGATCTCGCTGTCGACGATCACTCCGTCAAAGTCGAATATGATGGCCTGGAAGATCATTCCCGATCAGCCCCGCTCTCCGAACAGGGCTGTTCCGACCCGAACATGCGTGGCGCCCAGCGTTACTGCGGTCTCGAAATCGCCAGACATGCCCATGCTGAGCCCCGGCAGTCCGTGCCGGCGGGCCAGCTTGGCGAGAAGAGCGAAATAGGGCGCTGGCTCGACCTCAGCCGGGGGCACGCACATCAGCCCGACGACGGGCAGCCCCGCATCCTGGCTTTGGCCGATCAGCTGGGGGAGATCGGCGACCGCACAGCCCCCCTTCTGGGGCTCGTCGCCGATATTCACCTGCACGAAGCAATCGGGCCGTCTCCCGACCTTCTCCATTGCCGCCGCGAGGGCCTCAATCAGGGACGGGCGGTCCACCGAGTGGATCGCGTCGAAGAGGGCGACGGCTTCGACGGCCTTGTTCGACTGAAGCCGGCCGACGAGGTGGAGCCGGACGTCCGGATATTCGGCCCTCAGCGCCGGCCATTTCGACTCCGCCTCCTGGACCCGGTTCTCGCCGAACTCCCGGAGCCCCGCCTCGATCAGCGGGCGAATCGCCTCAACGGGCTGGGTCTTGGAAATCCCGACGAGGCTTATCGCGTCCGGCTGCCGGCGGGCGACGCTCGCCGCTTTGGCAATCGCGTTCCGGACGGCCTGGAGGCACTCCGCTGGCAATGATCCTGGCATCGGGGATGCTATAGGAAGGCCCATGCCTCGCCGCCACCCTGTCCCCCACCTCTGGCTGATGACCGACGAGCGTCAGGGCGAGGGGCTCTGGGCGAGCCTGGAGCGGCTTCCCGCCGGCGCGGGCGTCGTGTTCCGGCACTATCGCTTGGGGCCGGAGGAGCGGCACCAACTCTTCCTCGAGGTGAGGCGCCTATGCCGGGAACGGCGGTTGATCCTGCTCGCCGCCGGCTCCGCCTTGCCGCCCGCCGACGGAGTCCATGGCCGGCGCGGGGCCGGCCTCAGGAGCGCTTCCGCGCACAATCTGTGGGAGATCCGAGTGGCGGAACGCCAAGGGGCCGACCTGATCTTCCTGTCGCCGGTCTTTCCGACCCGTTCCCATCCCAGCGCTCGGACGCTCGGGCCGGACCGCTTCGCGCTTCTCGCCCGTCAGGCGTCGGTGCCGGTGATCGCGCTCGGCGGGATGGACTCGTGCGCCTTCGCTCGGCTGCGCGGGGCGCACGGCTGGGGCGGGATAGATGCCTGGCTGTAAGGAGGCGCGGCTGTCAGCCGTGCGTCAGAAGCGGAAAGCAGTCCCGACGTAGACTGCCTGAGCGTCGCGGCGCTGATCCTCGAGCGCCTCGAGCCTGTCGCGCTGGATCCGGTAGCGGACGCCGCCGGTCACATCGAGGTTTCGGCTGAGGCGGAACGAGCCGCCGACGCCGACCGTGTAGCTTCGCTCCTCGCCGATGATCTTGGCGCCGTCGGCACGGGCGGCGGCCATCTCCACCCGGCCGGTGAAGCGCTTGGCGGCGTCATAGCTTACGTCGACCTGCGCGGCATCGCGCTGGGTCGTGGCAATCGCTCCGCCGCGAACCCGATCGACATCGCCGGAAATGGCGAACCGCTTCCAGCCCACCGAGGCGCCCATATTGTAGACGCTCGGAGTGACCGCCGTGATGGTCGAGGCGGAAGCGTCGGCCGCCCGGCGGGTGACCGCAGGCGTGGCGGCGCGGGCGCGAATCGCCACGCGAATCGACTGGCTGCGATTGACTGCGGCCGAAGCCGGCGTGAATCGGAAGCTGTTCGGCTGATAGCCGCGCCGCGCGAGCTCGGCAGCGAGGCGGGGGTCGGTGACGGCGGGCGTGAACCCGCTTCCGCGAAGGGACAGAGAGGGCCGAAGCCTTTTCCCCTCCTGCTTGGAGGCGGCAAGAGCGGGCGTGAGGAGGAGCGAAACGGCGACGAGCGCCGAACCCCCAATCGCACCGATCCCACCCAGCTTCATCACTTCACGCGACTCCCTTGAGCTTCTGACTTAGGGCTGCGGGAGGCGTTAAGCCAGTATGGGGGAAGGTTAAGACGACGATTGCCGCGCCATGTTGCATCTTTTCCACAACCCGATAGGCCGAAGCGAGTAGGCGACGCGAGCGACAGGCCGCGGTTCGCTTCGCCAGAGACGGCTTGCCGCCCGCGCGGCGATATCTATAACGGCCTTCGACCCCTGTAGTTTCGAGGATTATCCTTTCTATGCGACGCGCTGCATTCCTGGCCCTGACGATCGCGGGGGCCTTTTCGGTTTCCGCCTGCGATTTCATCCAGAAGGACATCAATAAGACCCTCGGCAAGAGCGAGGGCG
This sequence comes from Allosphingosinicella sp., assembly GCA_036398895.1. Lineage (GTDB taxonomy): Bacteria > Pseudomonadota > Alphaproteobacteria > Sphingomonadales > Sphingomonadaceae > Allosphingosinicella. The sequence goes on from DASWOC010000012.1 coordinate 147,889, forward strand.
ACCGCGTCCGCCAGGCCGACCTCGCGGCCTCGCAGGTGACCACGATCGGCGTGAACGCCTATCTCTGGCGCGCCGCGCTCGACACTCTCTCCTTCGCCCCGATGGCGCAGGTCGATTCGAACGGCGGAGTGATGGTGACCGACTGGTACACCAACCCCAACTCGCCCAACGAGCGGGTGAAGGTCACCGCCACCATCCTCGACCGCGACCTTCGGGCCGACGCGCTTCGGGTCGCCGCCTCTCGCCAGGTGCTGCAGGGCGGCCAGTGGGTCGATGCGCCGGTCGCCGCGGCGACCGTTCAGAAGCTCGAGGAAATCATCCTCACCCGCGCCCGCGACTTGCGCCGGAACGCCATCGGCTAAGGAGTGACCCCCGCCATGGCGGCGCGTTTCAACCCGCTCGAGGCCGACGCGCGCTGGCAGAAGGTGTGGGAAGACCGCGGCACCTTCCACGCTTCCAGCGAGAGTTCGAAGCCCCGCGCCTACGTCCTCGAGATGTTCCCCTATCCCTCGGGGCGCATCCATATGGGCCATGTCCGCAACTACACGATGGGCGACGTGCTCGCCCGCTACCGGCGGATGAACGGCTTCGAGGTGCTCCACCCGATGGGATGGGACGCCTTCGGAATGCCGGCCGAAAATGCCGCGATGGAGAAAAGGGTTCATCCCGGCGAGTGGACCCGGGCCAATATCGACACGATGCGATCGCAGCTGAAGCGGCTCGGCTTCGCGCTCGACTGGAGCCGCGAGCTCGCAACCTGCGATCCTCGATATTATGCCCATGAGCAGGCGCTGTTCCTCGATTTGTTCGAAGCCGGTCTCGTCTACCGCAAGGACAGCGAGGTGAATTGGGATCCTGTCGACATGACCGTGCTCGCCAATGAGCAGGTGATCGACGGCCGCGGCTGGCGCTCGGGCGCCCTGGTCGAGCGGCGCAAGCTAAGCCAGTGGTTCCTCAAGATCACCGACTTCGCCGAGGAGCTGCTGGACGGGCTCGGAACGCTCGACCAGTGGCCCGACAAGGTTCGGCTGATGCAGGAGAATTGGATCGGGCGAAGCCGGGGGCTGAGGTTCCGGTTCCAGCTCGAGCAGCCGGTGGAGGCGTTCGACGGCTTCGAGGTCTTCACCACCCGGCCGGACACGATCTTCGGCGCGAGCTTCGCGGCGATCTCGCCCGATCATCCGATCGCTCAGGCGCTGGCGGAAGGGAATGCGGCGCTCGCCGGCTTCATCGCCGAGTGCAAGCAGGGCGGCACCACGGCGGCTGAGCTCGAGACGGCCGAGAAGAAGGGCTTCGACACGGGCGCTCGGGTCGCGCACCCGCTGGACCCGGAGTGGAAGCTTCCGCTCTACGTCGCGAACTTCGTTCTGATGGACTACGGCACGGGCGCGATCTTCGGCTGCCCGGCGCACGACCAGCGCGATCTGGATTTCGCCCGCAAGTACGGGCTTCCGGTCACCCGGGTCGTCGCCCCCTCGCCAGAGGAAGCGGAGGAGCCGATCGGTGAGGAAGCCTATACCGGCCCCGGGCGGCTGGTGAACAGCCGCTTCCTTGACGGCCTCACCGCCGAGGAGGGGATCCGGGACGTGATCGCCCGTGCCGAGGCGGATGGCTGGGGCGAAGGCACGACCGTCTGGCGGCTGCGCGACTGGGGCGTCTCGCGCCAGCGCTACTGGGGGACTCCGATCCCGATCATCCACTGCGAGGGCTGCGGAGCCGTTCCGGTTCCGCGCGATCAGTTGCCGGTGGTGCTTCCGGACGATGTGTCGTTCGACATCCCGGGAAATCCGCTCGACCGGCACCCCAGCTGGAACAAAGCGCAGTGCCCGAGCTGCGGCGCCGAGGCTCGGCGGGAGACGGACACGCTCGACACCTTCGTCGATTCCTCCTGGTACTTCATCCGCTTCGCAAGCCAGCCGGCGGACCGGCCATTTGACCAGGCGGAGGCGGAGCGCTGGCTTCCGGTCGATCAATATATCGGCGGGGTGGAGCATGCGATCCTCCACCTGCTCTACGCCCGCTTCTGGACCCGCGCGCTGAAGCGCATCGGGCGCCTGGACGTGGAGGAGCCGTTCAGCGGCCTCTTCACGCAGGGAATGGTGACCCACGCGACCTTCCAGGATGCCGAGGGCCGGTGGCTGACGCCGGAGGAGGCAGAAAGCCATTCGGGGCCGGTCACCCGCGGCCGCATCGAGAAGATGTCGAAGTCCAAGAAGAACACGGTGGATCCGGACGCGATCGTCGATCAGTACGGCGCCGACGCGGTCCGCTGGTTCATGCTGTCGGACAGCCCTCCCGAGCGCGACCTCGAATGGAGCGAGGCCGGGATCCAGGGGAGCTGGCGCTTCACCCAGCGTCTGTGGCGGCTGGCGAGCGAGGAAGCGGAGCGTGGCACCTCCTCCTGGCTGGGCGACGGCGAGGATTCGCCCGATGAGAGGGCTCTTCAGCGCAAGCTCCACCAGACGATCGCCGCCGTGGGGTCGAACATCGAGGCGCTGGCCTTCAACAAAGCAGTGGCGAACCTTTACGAGCTCACCAACGCCATCGAGAAGGCGGCGCCGTCGCCCTCGCGGAGCAAGGCGGTCGAGACCCTGATCCGCCTGGTCGCGCCAATGGCGCCGCATCTTGCCGAGGAAGCCTGGGCAGCGATGGGCGACGGCGGCCTCATCGCCGACGCGCCCTGGCCGGAAGCCGACCCCAAGCTGCTGGTCGAGGAGGAGGTGACGATCGCCATCCAGGTGAACGGGAAGCTTCGCGATACTTTGACGGCGCCCAAGGGCGCGTCGCGCGAGGCCCTCGAGGAGATGGCGCTCGCGTCCGAGAAGATCGCTCGGGCCCTTGAGGGCAAGGCGCCCCGCAAGGTGATCGTCGTCCCCGACCGGCTCGTGAACATCGTCGCGTGAAGGGGGCCTTTCTCCTTCCGCTAACGCTGCTCCTCGCCTCGTGCGGGCTCCGGCCGCTTTACGGCGACGGAAGCTCCGGCGCGGTGGCTCAGTCGCTCCGGTCGGTGTCTGTGGCGCCAATAGAAGGGAAAGCGGGTTGGCTGGTTCGAACGGCGCTCCAGGACCGGCTCGGCGCGCCTGAGGGCGAGGCGGCGCGGTACCGACTCGAAATCACTTTGGACGACAACATCACCGGCTTCGGCATCCGTTCCGACGACGCCGTGACCCGAGAGCGGCGGACTTTGAGGGCGCGCTATCGGCTGGTTGATGCCGCGAAGGGGACGGTGCTGGTGGACGCGACGGCGGGCTCGGACGCCGGGATTGACGTGGTCGGTTCCGAATATGCGACGGTGGCGGCCGAGGAAACGGCGCTCGAGCGGCTGTCGAAGGAGCTTGCGGACCAGATCGTCACCCGCCTCGCCCTTTATGCGAGCCGCACCGGCCGCCAGCCGTGAAGGCGAACCGCGCGCAGATCGAGCGCGCGCTCAGGAATCCGGGCCAACAATCTTTCTTCCTCCTCTACGGCCCGGACGATTCGGGGTCGCGGGCGCTTGCGAAGCTGGTGGCGGTGGCGATGGGCGCGGAGGCGGAACGGGTGGAGCTTTCGGGGTCTGAGCTCAAGTCCGATCCCGCTCGCCTCGCGGACGAAGCCGCGTCCCTGTCGCTCTTCGGCGGCGCCCGCTACGTGCTGGTGGAGCCGGCGGGGGACGAGTGCGTCGCGGCGGTGGAGGCTTTGCTCCAGGCGCCGCAGCGAGGCAATCCCGTGGTCCTGGTCGCGGGCGCGTTAAAGCCGGCTTCGAAGCTCCTCAAGCTCGCCCTGGGGGAGCCGTCGGCGCTCGCCTTCGCAAGCTATGCGCCGGAGGGTGCCGAGGCGGAGCGAATGGTCGCGGAAATGGCACGGGCGGAGGGCATCGCAGTGAGGCCGGACGTGGCGCGGCGGCTGGCGGACGGCTGCGGCGGCAATCGCGCCATCCTCGCGCTGGAGCTTCAGAAGCTCGCCCTCTACCTGGGCGCCGCGCCCGACCGCCCTCAGCCGCTCGACCACGACGCTCTCGACGAAGTCGGCGCGGCGGCCGAGGAAGGGGATCTCAGCCGCCTCGTCGACAGCGTCGGAAGCGGCAACATGGCCCTTCTGAAGGCGGAGCTGCAACGCCTCTCGAGCGAAGGGGTTGAAGGCGTGCCGCTGATCCGCGCGGTGCTGCGCAGGATGAGCCTTCTGACGCGCCTTCGGGCGCAGGTGGAACGCGGCCAGAGCGTGGACGCCGTCATGGCGTCACAGGGCAAGTCACTGTTCTGGAAGGAAAAAGACGGAGTAGCCCGGCAGCTCGGACGCTGGCGGGCGGAGGCCTTAGCGCGGAGCGTCAGCCGGCTCGTCGAGGCGGAACGTCAGCTCAAGGCCTCGGGCGGACTGGGGCCGGTGGCGGCGGACGAGGAGCTGTTCGCCATCTGCCGCAAGGCGGCGCGGCTGCGCTAGAAGCTCAGATCTTTTCACCGCTCAGCCGCTGGCAGATCATGTCCAGCTGGTCGAGGGTCGAATAGCTGAGTGCGACGACGCCGCCGTCCGGGCGATGGGTGATCTTGACCTTCAGCCCCACCATGTCGCCGAGCTGCCGCTCAAGCGCGTCGATGTCCGCGCTCGAACCCTTATATTCCAGCTTCGGCTGACGCTCGCGGCCGGGCTTGCCGAACTTCGCCAGCTTCTCCGTCTCGCGCACGGAGAGGCCGCGGGCGACCACGTCCCGGGCCAGCGCCTCGGGGTCCAGCGCCCCCACCAGCGCCCGCGCGTGCCCCATGCTGAGATCGCCCGTCACCACCAGCTGGCGAACGACCTCGGGAAGGTCGAGCAGCCTCAACAGATTGGCGATATGGCTCCGGCTCTTGTGGACGAGCTTGGCCAGCGCCTCCTGGGTGTGGCCGAACTCGTCCATCAGCCGCCTATAACCCTCGGCTTCCTCCACCGCGTTGAGGTCGCGCCGCTGGATGTTCTCGAGGAGGGCAACCTCGAGCGTCTCGGCATCGCTGAAATCGCGAACGATCACCGGCACTTCGTGCAGCCGCGCCCGCTGCGCCGCGCGCCAGCGCCGCTCTCCGGCGACGATCTGGAAGCGGTGGCCGTGCGGCCGGACGACGATGGGCTGGATCAGGCCACGGGCCCGGATCGACTCGGCGAGCTCTTCCAGCGCCTCCTCGTCGAAATAGCGGCGCGGCTGGTCGAGATGCGGCTCGATCGACGAGACCGACATCAGCTGGACGCCCCCTCGCGAGACGCCGTCGCTGCCGGCGATGGGCGCTTCCTGCGCGACTTCCCCAAGCAGCGAGGAGAGACCACGGCCGAGGCCGGAGGGGCGCTTGCGGGCGGGCGTGTCGTCGCTCATGCCGCCGCCGCAGGCTTGGGCAGGCGGCCGATCAGTTCGCGGGCGAGCGCCATATAGGCTTCCGAGCCGGGGCAGCGATGATCGTAAATAAGCGCCGGCACGCCGTGACTGGGCGCCTCGGAGAGGCGAACGTTGCGCGGAATGACGGTGTCGAACACCACCTTGCCGAGGCAGGCTCTAACGTCGTCCGCAACCTGGGCCGATAGGTTGTTGCGGCGATCGTACATGGTTAGCGCGACGCCGAGGATGGAGAGCTCCGGATTGAAGCGCGCGCGGATCCGCTCGATCGTCTGGAGAAGCTGGCTAAGCCCTTCCAACGCAAAGAATTCTGCCTGAAGCGGCACGAGAATGGTTCGCGCCGCGACAAGGGCGTTGATGGTTAGAAGACCGAGACTGGGGGGACAATCGATCAGGCAGACGTCCCACTGAGCGGCGGCAGCTCCGTCGAGTGCCCTGTCCAGCCGATGGGTCCGCTCCTCCAGCTCCACCAGCTCTATCTCCGCGCCCGAGAGATCAACCGTGGCGGGGATCAGGTCGAGACGCGGGACCCGCGTCGCCACCACCGCTTCGGACAGGGTGGCCCGGCCGGTGAGCAGCTCGTAGCTGGAATTTTCCCGCTGGGAATGGCCGATACCGAGCCCGGTCGAGGCGTTACCCTGCGGATCGAGGTCGATCAGCAGCACCCGCCAGCCGGTGGCGGCCAACGCCGTGGCGAGGTTGATGGCCGTCGTCGTCTTGCCGACTCCCCCTTTCTGATTGGCCACGGCTATCCGAATCATCTTCCCCTCGGCTTGCGGCGAACCCGGCTTGCCACGATGATCCTGGCATCGGGATCGGTGAGGCTCGGTTCCAAGCGGAAGTCACCCTGCCACGAAGAACGCGCCGCATCCAGTTCCGACTGCGCGTTGCGGCCTTTCGGAAGAATCCACACGGTTTTCTCTGTGGAAAAACGGTGGGCAAGCGACAGGAGCTTGTCGAGTGGGGCGAAAGCGCGGGCGCTAATGACGTCGAAACGCCGGGCCTCGGCCGTCTCCAATCTGGCGCAGATGATTTCGACCCACGCCTCGATGCCAAGCACGGCCGCCGCCCGCTGTAGGAAGTCCGTCCGAAGCCGACGCGATTCGACCAATGTCACATGGGCCTTACTCACCAGCGGCACAATCAGCCCGGGAAAGCCTGCACCGGTACCTAAGTCGAGCCACTTAGAGGCCTCCACGGGGGCGAAGCGGGTGATCTGAGCGGAGTCGAGGATGTGCCGGCTCCACAACATTTCTAGAGAAGACCGCGACACGAGATTCTGTCGCTCATTCTCCTTACGGAGGAGTGCCTCAAAGCTCTCCAGCCGCTCCAATGTTTCACGTGGAACATCGAGAAGGTCCTTGGCCTCCGCCTCCTCCATCATGCCGCCCTTCGACGGCAATGCATCAGGATGGCTGCCAAAGCTGCCGGCGTTATCCCGCGGAGACGCCGTGCTGCTCCCAAAGTAGGCGGGCGCGTATGCGAGAGCCGTTCGACCATTTCATTGGAGAGGCCGGCGACCGCGCGATAGTCTAGGTCGAGCGGGATCCTCACAGCTTCGTCCCTATTCAGTCGAGCGATCTCCGCCTGCTGGCGCTGCACATAAGGTGCGTAGCGATGATCCTCGATCGCCTGGTCCAGAGCGTCTCTGCTGCACCCCCGGAGATCAGGCACGACGCGTAGTAAGGCGGGGGCATTCACCTCTGGGAAGCGCAGCCAGTCCGACAGCGGTCTGCGAACCCCATCGTCGCGGACGGAGATCCCCGACGAACTGAGCTCGGCGCCCGTGAAGGACTGTGCCAGGTGCCGCTCCACCCTGGCGCGTTCGGCTCGCCTGCGATTGTAGCCGGAGAGGCGCTCCTGGGAGACGCAGCCCGTTTGAATGGCAAGCGGAGTCAGCCGCGCTTCCGCATTGTCTGCACGCAGACGAAGCCGGTACTCGGCGCGGGCGGTGAGCATCCGATAAGGCTCAGTGACTCCCTGCAGCGTGAGGTCGTCGACCATCACGCCGATATAACTTTCTCTACGTTCGAACAGCACGGGCGATGAGCCTCCGGCAAAGGCGGCGGCATTGAGGCCAGCCACGAGTCCCTGAGCCGCGGCTTCCTCATAACCGGTCGTACCGTTGATCTGGCCCGCTAGATACAGCCCCTCCACCTCCCGGACGGCGAGGGTGGGCTCCAGGATGCGCGGATCGACATGGTCATATTCGACCGCATAGCCCGGCTGCAGGATATCCACCCGCTCGAGCCCCTCCATCGAGCGGACCATCTCAAGCTGCACATCCGCCGGAAGGGAGGTAGAAATGCCGTTCGGATAGACTGTGGCATCGTCCAGCCCCTCCGGCTCCAGAAAGATTTGATGACCCTCGCGGTCGGCGAAGCGGTGGACCTTATCCTCGATAGAGGGGCAGTAGCGCGGGCCGACCCCTTCTATCTCACCCGCAAAAAGCGGAGAGCGGTCGAGGCTGGCGCGGATGATCTCATGCGTTCTCGGACCGGTACGGGTAATGGCGCAGAAGAGCTGAGGCGCCGGACGAGCCTCGGTCATCGGCGACATCGTCCAGCCGGCGTCGTCCGTCTCTTGCCGCTCCAAGGCGCCCCAGTCGATTGTACGGCCGTCGAGCCGGGGCGGGGTACCGGTTTTAAGGCGCGCAAGCGGCAAGCCGAGCTCCCTCAGCTGCGCGGCCAGCGCCGTGGCCGCCCGCTCCCCGACGCGCCCACCGGCAGAAGAAGACATTCCGAAGTGCAGCTTTCCACCGAGGAAGGTTCCAGTGGCAAGCACGACGGCACGAGCTCGAACTATGCTTCCGTCGCCGAGAGTGACCCCCTCGACACGCCGGTTACTGAGCAGAAGCGTCTCTGCCTCGCCCTCCACGATTTCCAGTCCCGCTTGGTGATCCAGCATCCGGTGTATCGCAGCCTTGTACAGGCGACGGTCCGCCTGGACCCGAGGACCTCGAACCGCGGCCCCCTTGCTCAAGTTGAGCATGCGATAGTGAATGCCGGCCTCGTCGGCGGCACGAGCAATGAGTCCGTCGAAGGCATCAACCTCTCGAACCAGATGACCCTTGCCGAGGCCGCCGATGGCCGGGTTGCAGGACATCGCGCCGATCTGCTCCCGGCTGAAGCTAACGAGCGCCGCCCTGGCTCCCATCCGTGCCGCCGCGGCCGCAGCCTCGCACCCGGCATGGCCGCCGCCCACCACCACAACGTCGAAGCTACGATTCATCGCGCTGCCTCTACATGTTCCACGTGGAACATTGAAGCTCACTTGCCGATGCAGAACCTTCCGAACAGAGCGTCGAGCATGTCCTCCACTCCGGCTCGCCCCGTCACCTCATCGAGCGCCGAGCGCCCCTGCCGCAGCGCCTCCGCGGCAATCAGAAGATCGGCCGCAGAACCTGCCTCCCGGAGATGACCGAGCGCCGCGGAAAGCGCCTGCCTCTGACGGCGATTGCCGGTCACCTCTCCCTCCCCGGGGAGCAGGGAGGCTACCCTCTCGGAAAGCATGTCCAGCAGAGCTGTCATCCCTTCGCCTGTGAGGGAGGAGACTTGGATATCGGCCCCTGGCCGATACTCGGCAGCGAGATCGCATTTGGACCCTACCAAAATCGTGCGTTCGCCGCTCGGGGCTTCCGCCGGGTCGCCCAGCCATAAGACCAGGTCCGACTGATCCACGGCCGCGCGAGCGCGATCGATGCCGATGCTCTCTATCTCGTCGCCTGTCTCGCGCAGACCGGCCGTGTCGATGAGGATGAAAGGAAGGCCTCCGATCGCGACCGGTGCCTCCAGCAGATCCCGGGTCGTTCCTTCCCTCGCCGAGGTGATCGCCACATCACGTCCAGCTAAGTGATTGACTAGGCTTGACTTTCCGCAATTCGGAGGGCCTGCCACAGCAACGCGTATGCCGTCGCGAAGGCGTTCCGCCGACGGTCGGCTTAGGAACGTCTGCAGCCTTTCCTCAATATCTCCGACATCCCGTGACCATCCTTCCGGCCAAGCCTCACCGACCTCCCCCTCGTCTGAAAAATCCAGGCAGGCTTCCACCGCCGCCGACAGAGAGAGCAGGCGCTGACGCCATTCCTCCACGAGACGGCTGAGAGCGCCGCCCGCCATGGCCGCGGCGGCGCGTCTCTGCGACTGGGTCTCCGCGGAGAGAAGGTCGGCGAGGCCCTCCGCCTCCGCCAGATCCATCCGCCCGTTCTCGAAGGCGCGGCGGGTGAACTCACCAGGCTCGGCGGCTCTCAGTCCGTCCAGGCGCCCCAGCACCTTCAGCACCGCCGAGACGACGGCACGGCCCCCGTGGAGGTGAAGCTCTGCGATATCCTCCCCCGTGGCGCTGTTCGGCCCCGGGAAGCGCAGGAACAAGACTCGGTCCAGAATCTCGCCGCTAGCGGGATCGCGCAGCTCCCCGAGGGTCGCGCGCCGCGCCTCCGGAAGCCGACCCGCAAGCGCTTCCAGAGCCGCATCGGCACGCGGACCGCTGATCCGGATCAGCGCGATCGCGGCGGGAGGGCTTCCGGACGAAAGGGCGTAGATCGTATCAGCCGTCACGCCGGCCGCTCATCCCCTCGATCATCCCGCGCCACATCGCCATCCCCGCGTCGCTCATCGGGCCCCAGCTCTTCATCATCTCGGCGACCGACTCGGCGGTGAGGCCTTCGTTCGCCGCCTTGACCATGCGCTCCACATAAGCCTGATGGACCGGCGTCAGGTCGGGCAGCCCCATGAAACGGCGCGCCTCCTCGGGCGTGCAATCCACGTCCACGCTGATCTTCATCGCTTCGCTCTCCTCAAGCTTGCCGCCGGCCCGTTTCCTATGTGTATAGAAGCTTCGCCACACAAGGAGGAGCCGAGATGACCCCGATCGAGACGCTCGAAGGCGATGCTCGCTTCGGCGCCTACATCGCCGAGCCCGAAGGCGCCCCGCGTGCCGCCATCGTCGTCATCCAGGAAATCTTCGGAGTGAACGAGGGCATCCGCCGCAAGTGCGATCAATGGGCGGCGAAAGGCTATCTCGCCCTCGCGCCGGACCTGTTTTGGAGGCTTGAACCGGGCGTCGAGCTGGATCCGGACGTGGAGCCGGAGTTCAAGCGGGCGCTCGACCTGATGGGCCGCTTCGACCAGGACCAGGGGGTGCGCGACATCGAAGCCACCATCCGCGCCGCCCGCCAACGCCTGGGCGAGGGCGGCAAAGTGGGCGTGGTTGGCTACTGCCTCGGCGGTCGGCTCGCCTACATGGTCGCCGCGCGCACCGATGCGGACGCAAGCGTCGGCTATTATGCCGTGGGCTTGCCTAGCATCCTCCACGAGAGGAACGCGATCGCCCGCCCGCTGATGCTCCACATCGCCGGAGCCGACCATTTCGTGGATACCGAGCAGCAACGTGCGATCCATGAAGGGCTGGATGACCGTCCGCGCGTGACGCTCCATGACTATCCCGGCGAAGACCACGGCTTCGCGGCCGAGATGGGCAAGAGGCGGAGCGAGGAAGCCGCCCGGCTCGCCGACAGCCGAACCGAGGAATTCTTCGCGCAGCATCTGGGATGAGCCGGCGGGGCAATCCCTGGCTGGCGGCGGGCGGCCTCCTCAGCGCGGCAGCCGCTTTGCTTCACCTGGCGGTGATCGTCGGCGGCCCGGATTGGTACCGCTTCTTCGGCGCCGGCGAGGAGATGGCGCGGATGGCGGAGCGAGGCGAAATCACCCCCACCGTCGTTACCCTCGCCATCACGCTGCTGCTCGCCACTTGGGCGGCTTACGCCTTTTCCGGCGCAGGCTTGATTCGCCGGCTTCCACTGATTCGTCTCGCGCTGGTGATCATCTCGATCGTCTACCTTTTGCGCGGGCTCGTGATCGCTCCTGCCCTCGCCTTGAACGGAACTGGCATCGATCCGTTCACCTTCTGGAGTTCGCTGATTGTCCTGGTCTACGGGCTTGCCTACGCCGTTGGGACATGGCGGGCCTGGCCCTCCTTGGAGCGACAGACGCGATGAGTGACCCTTATTCCTTCTGCCTCCGTGAAACGGGAGGCCCGGAAGTGCTCGTTCCCGAGCATGTGGACGTTCCCCACCCCGGGCCGGGGCAGGTGCTGGTCCGGCACGAGGCGGTCGGACTCAACTTCATCGACACCTATCACCGCTCCGGCCTCTACAAGCTTCCGCTCCCCTCGGGCCTCGGAGGGGAGGCGGCGGGCGTTGTCGAGAGCGTGGGTGAAGGCGTATCGTCGCTGAGAGAGGGCACGCGCGTCGGCTATTTCAGCGCTCCGATCGGCGCCTATGCAACCCATCGCGTGATCGATGCGGAGCGGCTGGTGAAGCTGCCGGATACGCTTGGCTTCGAGGAAGCAGCGGCGGTGATGCTCAAAGGCTGCACCGCCGAGTTCCTGATCGAGCGCTGCGCGAAGGTGGCCGCCGGCGAGACGGTTCTGGTGCATGCCGCGGCGGGGGGCGTGGGGTCGATCCTGGTCTCCTGGCTGAAGGCGCTCGGAGCGGAGGTGATCGCCCATGCCGGCGACAGCCGGAAGGCGGAGCGGGCGAAGGCGCTCGGCGCCGACCATTCGCTCTGCTGCCCCATGGAGGAGCTGGCGGGCGAAGTGCGGGCGCTGACCGGAGGGCAGGGCGTGCCGGTCGTGCTCGACGGCGTCGGCGCGGCAAGCTGGTCCGCCTCCCTGGGGGCGGTCGCCAAGCGCGGGCTTATCGTCACCTACGGCAATGCCTCGGGTCCGGTGCCGCCCTTCTCGGCGCTCGACCTGCTCAGCGCCGGCTCGATCTTCGTGACCCGCCCGACCCTCGCCGATTACTGCCGAACGGCCGAGGAAATGCGGCAATCGGCCGCGCGCCTTTTCGAAATGATCGCCAAGGACGCCGTCGAGGCCCGGGCGGAGAACCGCTTCCCCTTGCTCAAGGCCGCCGATGCCCACCGGGCCCTTGAGGCGAGGGCAACGGTGGGTTCGACGATCCTCATTCCCTGATCAGGTGAAGAGCGTCCCAAGGCCGACATTGGGGTCGATAAAGCCCTCGTAGATCATCTTCCCGGCGACGTAGACGATCACCGCAAGCCCCACCCACGCGATCCAGCGATAGCGCTCGATATACTTGGCGAGGATGTTGGCGGCGACGCCCATCAGCGCGACGGCCAGAAGCAAGCCGATGATGAGGATACCGGGATGCTCGCGGGCGGCGCCGGCGACCGCCAGCACGTTGTCGAGGCTCATCGAGACGTCCGCGACAGCGACCGCCCAGGCCGCGGCGGCGAAGCTCTTGGCCGGCTTGAGGCCGCTATCCTCGTCGCCCTCGATCTCGGGCGAGCCGGCGGACTCGCCCGAATGCTTGAGCTCGCGCCACATCTTCCAGCTCACCCAGAGCAGCAAAAGGCCGCCCGCGAAGGTGAGACCGACGATCTGCATCAATTGGGTGACGACGAGGGCGAAGGCGATTCGAAGCACCAGGGCCGCGATGATTCCGATCAGGATCACCTTGCGCCGCTGATCCGCAGGCAGGCCCGCAGCGAGCGCACCGACGACGATCGCATTGTCGCCGGCGAGCATGATGTCGATCATCAGGACCTGGCCGAAGACGACCCAGGCGGCAGCAGTATTGAGCTTCGAGAAATCGGTGACGATCGCATCCCAGATGCCGCCGATCCCGACGGGCACCGCCCCGTGCACGTTGACGAGAATGTCCAGCATGTCGAGCATGTCGAGCCGCGCTCCCTCTGGCTTACTGATTCATCGAAGCGAAGAAATCCTCGTTGGACTTGGCGTCCTTGATCTTGTCGAGGAGGAAGGTCATCGCGTCGACCGTCCCCATCTGCATGAGGATTCGCCTCAGCATCCACATGCGGGTGAGCGTCGCCTGGTCGACCAGCAGCTCCTCCTTGCGGGTGCCGGACTTGCCGACGTCGAGCGAGGGGAAGATGCGCTTGTCGCTGACCTTGCGGTCGAGCACGATCTCCGAATTGCCGGTGCCCTTGAACTCCTCGAAGATGACCTCGTCCATCTTCGATCCGGTATCGATCAAAGCAGTGGCGATGATCGAGAGCGAGCCGCCTTCCTCGATGTTGCGGGCCGCGCCGAAAAAGCGCTTCGGCCGCTGAAGGGCGTTGGCGTCGACGCCGCCGGTCAGCACCTTGCCGGAGCTCGGAACCACCGTGTTATAGGCGCGGCCGAGGCGAGTGATCGAATCGAGCAGGATCACCACGTCCTTCTTGTGCTCGACGAGGCGCTTCGCCTTTTCGATCACCATCTCGGCAACCTGCACGTGGCGCTGGGCCGGCTCATCGAAGGTCGAGGAGATGACCTCGCCCTTCACCGAGCGCTGCATGTCGGTCACTTCCTCCGGACGCTCGTCGATGAGGAGAACGATGAGGAAGACCTCGGGATGATTGTCGGTGATCGCGCGGGCGATGTTCTGGAGAAGGACCGTCTTGCCGGTGCGAGGCGGCGCGACGATGAGCGCGCGCTGACCCTTGCCCTGCGGCGAGATGATGTCGATGACCCGAGCCGACTTGTCCTTGATGGTCGGGTCCGAGCTGTCGAGGGTGAGCTTCTCGTCCGGGTAGAGCGGCGTAAGATTGTCGAAATTGACCCGGTGGCGAACCGCGTCGGGATTGTCGAAATTGACCGAGACGAGGCGCACCAGGGCGAAGTAGCGCTCGCCGTCCTTGGGCCCGCGGATCTCGCCTTCGACCGTGTCGCCGGTCCTCAGGCCGAACTTGCGGACCTGGTTCGGCGCCACATAGATGTCGTCGGGGCCGGCCAGATAATTCGCCTCGGGTGAGCGCAGGAAGCCGAATCCGTCCGGAAGCACCTCTATGGTGCCCATCCCCATGATCTCCTCGCCATTCTCGGCCTGGACCTTGAGGATGGAGAACATCAGCTCCTGCTTGCGCAGGGTGGAGGCGCCCTCGATCCCGAGCTCTTCGGCCATCGCGACCAGCTCGGCGGGGGATTTCTGCTTCAGGTCTTTGAGATGCATCGGGAATCTACTCGGAGTTCTGGCGTGGGTCGTCTGTCGCGCGGTTTTGGGAATTTCGGCGGCTGGAATGCCTACGCGGATGGCAGGCGAACGACCTTAGACGCGTTAGGCTCCGCCAAAAATCAAGTCAACGCTTCAGAACGGCTTCACGATGACAAGGATGACGATAAGCACGGCGGCGAGCCCTGGAACCTCATTCATGATCCGAAGCGACCGACCGCTGGCGGGCCTCTCTCCGCGCGCCAGCTTCTTGCCGTAGCCGACCATCCAGCCGTGATATCCGGAAAGGAGAAGGACGATCAGGAACTTCGCCTGGAACCAGCCCTCGCTCCAGGCGCCGGTGATCCAGGCGAGGGTGAGGCCGAAGGCCCAAACGACTAGCATCGCCGGAGTGATGATGATCTGGCGGAGCTTTCTCTCACGCTCGATCCACCGCTTCTCCTCCGTGGAGCCGGGAGTCGCCTCCTGATGATAGACGTAGAAGCGCGGAAGCATGAACAGACCCGCGACCCAGAAGATCACGAAGATGACGTGGCCCGCCTTGATCCAGGCGTAGGTCAAGCTGAGCGCCGCCTCGAGACCATTCACGCGCGCACCAGCTCGAGGAGCTTCTCGACGTGAGGAATAGGCGTGTCAGGCAAGATGCCATGCCCCAGGTTGAAGACGTGCGGACGGTCCGCGAAGGTTGATAGGATGTGCCGTACTGCGCTTTCAAGCGCTTCCCCGCCGGCGATAAGGGCCAGCGGGTCGAGATTGCCCTGGAGGGGCAGATCCTTCGGGAGCGACGCCGCCGCCCAGAGCGGATCGACCGTCTCATCGAGGCCGAGCGCGTCCACCCCCGTCTCTCGCGCGTACGCCGGAAGTTTTCCCCCGGCCCCCTTCGGAAAGCCGATCACCGGCGTTTCCGGGTGCCTCGCCTTGAAGGCGGAGACGATGGAAACGGTCGGGGCGATCACCCACCGCTCGAACTGCGCTGGCGAAAGGCTGCCGGACCAGCTGTCGAACAGCTGCACCGCCTCCACTCCGCATTCGACCTGGCGGGACAGATATTCGACCGTCATCGCCGCGATGGCGCTCACGATCTCGTCAAAGGCTTCCGGGTCGCGATAGGCGACGCGCCGGGCCCCGCTTTGGTCGCGGCTCCCCTGCCCGGCCACCATGTAGGTGGCGACGGTCCAGGGGCTGCCTGCAAAGCCCAGGAAAGTCGTGGCTTCGGGAAGGCATGCCGCCACTTTCTCCACAGTCCGGTAAACCGGCTCCAGGCGCTCCGGAACCGATTCGAGCTCAGACAGCGCCGCCTCCATCAGCGGCGGCGAAAGGCGCGGCCCCTCTCCCGCTTCGAACCGCAGCGACTGCCCGAGGGCGAAGGGCACCATCAGAATGTCGGAGAACAGGATCGCCCCGTCGAAACTGAACCGGCGGATGGGCTGGAGCGTCACCTCGGCCGCGGCGGCGGGCGAGCAGGCGAGATCGAGGAAGCCCCCCTTCTCGGCCCTCAGCGCCCGATATTCCGGCAGGTAGCGGCCTGCCTGGCGCATCAGCCAAATGGGAGTTTTCTCAGCTTTTTTGCCCTTCAGCACGCTCAGCAAGGGCTTGTCGGGCATCGGCATGAGCGAGTGGGGCTCCGCTCTCTTACTATAATAGAGTCTTATATTAAGAGAGGTTGTTGAAGGTAGTAGGGAGGCGAGCAGCGGGGTTTATTGGCTTCGCCCGATTTTGCAAACAGCTTGACTCTCGAAGGCCCGCGGAAGCGTACGGAGTCGCGAAGCCTTTCCCCGCTTTCCACAGGGCGAGGTTTGGAACTTCTTCACCTTTGCGAATCTGTGGGTCAAATCGGAAAGCCGGGGAGCAACGGTTCGCTTGCATCCGTCCCGAGGGTTCCGCTAGCGAATTCCCCATGCTTATCCACAAGCCGCTCTGATGGCGGATTTGCTGCACCTCCACCTCCTGTCGGACTCGACCGGGGAGACGTTGGAGGTGATCGCCACCGCCTGCCTCGCCCAGTTCGAAGGCGTCGAGGTGAAGCGCCACCTCTGGCCGATGGTCCGCTCCGAAGGCCATCTCGACCGGGTGCTGGACGATGTCGAGCGGCGCCCCGGCCTCGTCCTCTACACTCTGGTGAACAACACCATCCGGCGCGAGCTCGAGCAGAAGACGCGACGGCGGGGAATCCATGCCGTCTCCGCCCTCGATCCGGTGACTCACGCCCTTTCCGCCGTTCTGGGCCGAGAAGCGGCCGGCCGTCCCGGCCGCCAGCATGCCCTCGACGCGGCCTATTTCGCGCGGGTGGACGCAATCCAGTTCACCATCGCCCATGACGACGGGATTGCCCCCGAAAACTGGGAGGAAGCGGACATCGTGCTCGCCGGCGTCTCGCGGACGTCGAAAACCCCCACCTCAATCTATCTCGCCAACCGCGGCTACAAGGTCGCCAATATTCCCTTGGTCCCTGAAGCGCCGCCGCCCCCGACGCTCTTCAGCCTGAATCATCCGCTCGTGGTCGGTCTCACCACCAATCCCGACCGGTTGATCCAGATCAGGCGCAACCGGCTTCTGGCCCTAAACCAGGCGCCGGAGACCGATTATGTGGATCTGGAGGCGGTGAATGCCGAGCTCAGCTTCGCTCGGCGGATATTCGCGGACAATGACTGGCCGGTGATTGACGTCACCCGGCGCTCGATCGAGGAGACGGCGTTCGCCATCGTCAAGCTTTGCAACGAGCGGATGGACGCGGCCGGGGCGCAGGAGGGGGCGTGAGGCTGCTGCTCGCTTCGCGAAGTGCGACACGCCGCCAGATGCTCGAAGCGGCGGGCGTTCCGTTCGAGCCCGTCGACGCCGACCTCGACGAGGAGGCGGCCAAGGCAGGACTTTGGAGTGCCGGCTTCGACGCTCGGGGAGTTGCGGAGGAGCTCGCGCAGCTCAAGGCCCTGTCGGTGCGGGCGGGGGAGGCCGACCTGGTTCTCGGGTCGGACCAGGTTCTTGAGCGCGCCGACGGCACGTTGCTGAGCAAGCCCGCTTCCCGGGAGGAAGCCTGGGGGCAGCTGGAATCGCTTCGCGGCGCGACCCACCGGCTCCATTCGGCCGCGGTGATCGCGCAAGGGGGTGAGGCGGTCTGGTGGCATTGCGAAACGGTCGAGCTCACCATGAGGAGCTTCAGCGACGCCTTTCTGGACGCCTATCTCGACCTCGAATATGAGGCGATACGCTGGAGCGTCGGCGGCTATCGGATCGAAGGGCCAGGCGTCCAATTGTTCGAGCGGATCGAGGGGAGCCACTTCGCCATCCTTGGACTGCCGCTCATCCCACTCCTCGCCTATCTGCGCGAACGCGGGCTGCTCCAGAGTTGATCACTCTCGGCCTCACCGGCTCCATCGGAATGGGCAAGTCGACCGTGGCGGCCATGTTCACGGATGACGGGGTGCCGGTTTTCGATGCGGACGCGGCGGTGCACCGACTACAGGGGCCGGAAGGGGCGCTGGTCGCGCAGATCGAAGCGCAGTTTCCTGGAACGACGGGTCCGGCAGGAGTGAACAGGGGCACTCTCTCGGAGCGGGTCCTTGGAGAACCTGCGGCCCTGCGTCGACTGGAGGCCCTGATTCACCCCGCTGTGGCGCGGGAGCGGGAGGCTTTCTTGGCCCGTCACGCCGCCGCGCCTCTCGTGGTCCTGGACATCCCTCTCCTGTTCGAGGCCGGCGGCTGGCGAGACGTGGACAGGATCGCCGTCGTCTCGGCTCCGGCCGAGGTGCAGCGCGAGCGGGTTCTGGCGCGGCCGGGGATGACTGCGGAAAAGTTCAAGCGGATCCTGGCGCGTCAAATGCCGGACGAGGAGAAGCGTGCCCGCGCCGATTTCGTGATCCCGACCGGAGGTCCGCTCGACGAAACGCGACAAGCGGTTCGCCGCATCGTCGCTTGCCTGACGCAGCCGCCCGATTCATAGTCCGCATATGCGGGAGGTTGTTTTCGATACTGAAACCACGGGGTTAAGCCCGCTCGCGGGCGATCGCATGGTCGAGATCGGCTGCATCGAGCTGATCAACCGGGTCGAGACCGGCCGCACCTTCCACGCCTATTTCAATCCCGACCGCCCGATGCCGAGCGGAGCGGAGGCCGTCCACGGGCTTTCCGATGCCTTCCTGTCCGATAAGCCGCGCTTCAGCGAGGTTGTGGAGGATCTGCTGGAGTTCCTCGGCGACTGTCCGCTTGTCGCGCACAATGCGAGCTTCGACTTCGGCTTCCTCAACCACGAGCTCAACAATTGCGGCCGTCCGCTCGTCTGCCTTTCGCGAATGGTCGACACGCTTCAGATCGCGCGTTCCAAACACCCCGGCGCAAAGCACAGCCTCGACGCCCTTTGCAGCCGCTTCGGCGTCGATCGAAGCATCCGGGTCAAGCATGGCGCGCTCATCGACGCGCAGCTTCTCGCCCAATGCTATGTGGAGCTGACCGGCGGCCGGCAGATCGGCCTCATCCTCGGCGACACGATCGTTGCCGAACGGATCGACTCCCCTGAAGAGGCAAGGGAGCGGGCAGAATCGATCATGATCCAGGTGCGCCCGCCTCGGAACCATGGTCCGACGGAGGAAGAGCTTCAGGCGCATGCCCACTTCCTCACGACCCTCGTCGACCCCATATGGCACCGGTTGGACGGGCGCGGTTGACGGGAAATCGCTGCGGCGCCTAATCCGACGCCGCTTCCTACGGGAGAGTTGAATGGACATCCGGGTCTCGGGTCATCAGGTGGATACGGGCGAAGCGCTTCGCGGCCATGTGGAGCGACGAGTCGCCGCCGCGGCGGACAAATATGCGTTGCGCCTGATCTCGGCCCAGGTGACCTTCGGCAAAGGCCCTCACGATCACGGCTTCACCTGCGAGATCGTCGGCTATCTGCAAGGGATGGTGGCGAAGGCGAGCGACCGGGCCGCCGACGCCCACGCCGCCTTCGACTCCACGGCGGACAAGTTCGAGAAGCAGCTCCGCCGGCACAGCCGCAAGCTCAAGGATCATCACGCCTCCGAGCGGCTCGGGATGATCGGCATGGAAGAAGGCGAGCAGCGACGGGAAGAGCCCGCCTCCGGCTGACGGCTTTGATCGCCCGCCTGCTTACGCTTTCACTGTAAACTCGTCGCGCGGGGCCGAGCCCCGATCCGGTGGTTCCATGAACGACATTCCCACGATCCTGACCGTTGATCGAATCGAGGGATCGATGTCCGCCTCGAACAAGAAGGCGTTGTTCCAGCAGCTCGCCATCGCGGCGGGGCGAAGGCTTGCAATCGACGCCAAGACGATCGCTTCGTCGTTGAACGAGCGCGAGAAGGTTGGGTCGACGGGTTTCGGCGGGGGTGTCGCCATTCCCCACGGCCGGATCGAGGGGCTCGATCGGGTCTTCGGCTATTTCGCGCGCCTGAACTCCCCCATCGACTATCAGTCGGTCGACAACCTCCCCGTCGACCTTGTCTTCCTCCTTCTCTCCCCACCGGATGCCGGCGCCGACCATCTCAAGGCGCTTGCCCGGGTCAGCCGGGCGCTTCGGGACCGGACCACCCTCGCGAAGCTTCGCGGCGCCCGCTCGCGCGACGCGATCTTCGCCCTGCTGGCGGGAGTCGAAAGCCTCAATGCCGCCTGAGCCGCCCAAGGCGGGGGAGGAGGCGCACTTCAGGGCGCTCGAATCGCTCTACAGGCAGGCGCCGGTCAACGCCTTGTTCGAGTCGGAGCTCGAGATCGTCGAGCCAGGCTTCGCCCGCATCCGCTTCGACGTGCGTGAAGCGCTCTTCCACGCCGCGGGCGCGGCGCACGGAACTCTCTATTTCAAGATGATGGACGATGCCGCCTTCTACGCGTGCAACAGCCTCGTCAGCGACCGCTTCCTGCTCACCACCGCCTTCAACCTGCTCTTCACCCGCCCGCTCAAGGCCGGGCCGGTGGTGGCGGAGGGGCGGTGGGCGAGCGGCCGGCGCCGGGTCCTGATCGGCGATGCCCGGCTGATTGACGCCGACGGAGACCTCGCCGCCAGCGGAACGGGGACGTTCATGCGCTCCCACATCCCTTTGTCGAGCCTCCCCGGCTATTCGAAATGAGCGATGCCCGTCTCGCCACCTCGGTCCTGGTGGGGGCGCTGATCAGGAAGACGGAGGGACTTGGGGGCTTCGCTGCTGTCCTCGCCAAAGGAGACGCTAGCGCCGGCGCGCTGCTCCTCATTCTGACCGAAAGAGGCGGAAAACCGCGCATCCTGGAGCGGGTGCTTCAGCCGGATGGACGCTACTCCTGGAGTCGAGTTACTGGACTTGTTGAGGACGTTCCTCAGTTTGTCGCTAGAAGGCAGCGATTCGACCCTGATTTGTGGGTTTTGGAGCTGGATATCCCGTCTACCGAACGGTTCGCCGCTGAAATGACTGCGTTCGATTGACTCTGCTGCGCTGCACAACGTAGCCGCCCCTCAGCCCTTTCGAGCAAGAGCGGGGGGCCGTCACGACCCGGGGTTTTTTGGAGGTTGACGGCCACGCGAGACGGAAGGCGGTCCGGGATGCAGTTGGTCTTGTGAGCATCCGGCTTTGGACACGCCCGCCGCACTGTTTTGAGATCAAATGTCAGGTTTCGTTCGTACCGCAGGTTTTGCGGCTATTTGCCTATTCGCCATTTTCGGTGCCGACGCCGGTCCCTCCATGGCTTCCGAGCCCCTTATGACCCCAGCCGTCGAACTCACCGCCTCCCTTCCGACTAGCCCGGCGACAGCGCCGACCGAGATCCAGGCTCCGGCGCCCGCCCCGGCCACTTCGGCCGTCGTTCCGGCTGCGGACCCGCAGCCGGAGAAGCCGGCGCGGCGGACCCTTTCCGAGCTGGTTAGCGACTATATGAGCAGCCGCACGGACGATGCTCAGCATGAATGCCTCGCCGGCGCCGTCTATTTCGAGTCGAAGGGCGAGCCGCTCCAGGGGCAGCTCACCGTCGCGGAGGTTGTCCTCAACCGCGCCCGCTCGGGCCGCTTTCCCACCACCGTCTGCGGAGTGGTGAAGCAGCGCGGACAATTCTCCTTCATCCGTCGCGGCGGCTTCCCGCCCATCACCCGGACTTCCCTCGCCTGGAAGAAGGCCGTGGCGGTGGCTCGAGTGGCGCTGGAGGATTTGGCGGACGGCGGCGCTCCCAAGGCGCTGTTCTTCCACGCCCGCCACGTCTCACCGCGCTGGAAGCTGAAGCGGGTCGCAGCAGTCGGAAATCACATCTTCTACCGCTGAGGCTTTTCAAAGGTTCTCGGATCGTTCTAGCTGGCCGGATGGCCGCGAATCCGAGTCTCCAGCCCCAGCTGTGCTTCAGGGATGCCCCGCTCGCCGCTCAGGACGTGGCGCGCGGGGTGACTCGCCTCTTCTTCAACCAGGATATTTTCGCCCTTTGCGAAGTGCCGCTGCCCAACGGGCGGCGCGCGGACATGATGGCGATCGACAATTGCGGGCTGATCACGATCGTCGAGATCAAGGTCTCCCGCTCGGACCTGCTCGGCGATTCCAAGTGGATTGAATATCTCGGCTATTGCGACCGCTTCTTCTGGGCGGTGCCGGCGGGGTTCGACCATTCCCCGCTGGAGCAGGAAGGCTTCCATCCCGATCTGTGCGGCCTGTTGGTGGCGGACCGCTACGATGCCGCCGTGCTTCGGGAGGCGCCGCTTCGAAAGCTTCCCCCCGCCCGCCGAAAGGCGGAGACGCTCCGCTTCGCCCGCCGTGCCGCGCGGCGGCTCGTCGGCGATCTTGATCCGGGACTGGCCGGCTTCGGCTAGAGCTTGGGTCCCTGCGCAGGGGCGGCGGGCTTCGCTTCCAACAGCTTTAGAATGGCGGCCGCGCGGGGATCGCGGCGGGCATAATCGAGGGCGGAAAGCCCGGCGACGTTGTCGGTCCTGCGGGGGCTTGCGCCCTTCGAGAGGAGCAAGCGGACCATCGCCAGGTCGCGGCGCTGCACGGCTAGAATGAGCGGCGTCTCGCCCCTCGAATTGGCAAGGTCTACCGACGCCCGGCGCCCAAGAAGCGCCTGCGCGCCCTCGACCCAGCCGATCTGCGAGGCCAGGATCAGCGGCGTCTCGGCCCGGTTGCTCTGGAGGTCCGGCCGCGCCCCCTTGCCGAGGAGAAACGTGAGCCAGACGAGGTCGCGCTCGCGCACGATGTAGTGAAGCGCTCCTTCGCCGCTGCCGCGGTCCCGGGTGTTGATCGCGGTCGAGCCCGGAGAGCCGATCAGCGCGGTCACCTTCGCGCCGTCGCGTTCCTTGACCGCCTTGAGAAAGCTGTAGCTGTCCGAATGGCTCTGTGCCGCCACGGGAACGGCCGAAGCCAGGAGAATCGATGCCGCGATTGCGCGACCCAACTTCATGTTCACCTGCTACCCCCGCCAGTCTCGACTTGATCCGGGCGCCTTAGCAAAGCAAGGCTGCCGGCACCATGAACGAAAGCGCCAAGCCCCGATTTTTGCTGATCCTTTCGCTGCTCTTCGGGCTCGTCGGCTGCTCGGGCGCCAAGGAGGAGCCGCCGCTCGCAGGAGCCAGCCTGGGCGGCCGCTTCACCCTCATCGATCATGAGGGCCGCACCGTCACCGACCGCGACTTCGCGGGACGGTACCGGATCGCCTATTTCGGTTTCGCCCACTGCCCGGATGTCTGTCCGACCGATCTTGCGGTGATCGGGCAGGCGCTTCGCCGCTTCGAGGAGAGCGACCCAAAGCGCGCTGCCCGTCTCGCCCCGACCTTCATCACCGTGGACCCCGAGCGGGACACGCCAAAGGTGCTCAAGGACTATGTGGCCGCCTTCCACCCGAAGATCGTTGGCCTCACCGGCTCCCCCCAGCAGATTGCCGACGTCGCAAAGGGCCATGCGGTCTATTACCAGAAGGGGGATCCCTCGCTCGGCGGGGGCTACAATATGAACCACAGCCGGATCGTTATCCTCTTCGGCCCCAAAGGCGAGCCGATCGCTCTCCTCCCTTACGACAGGGGGTCGGAGGCGGTGGCGGCGGAGCTTCGCCGCTGGGTGACATGAACTTCTGGGAGAAGCCGCTCGCCCAGCTAACCCGCTCGGAGTGGGAGGCGCTTTGCGACGGGTGCGGCAAATGCTGCCTCCACAAGGTCGAGGATGAAGGGACGGGCGAGGTCCACCCCACCAATGTCGCATGCAAGCTGCTCGACCGCCAAAGCGGCCGCTGCTCCGACTATCGCGGCCGCCGAGCCTATGTGCCGGACTGCATCCGACTGACGGCCTCGGGGGTGGGGCGGCTGGCGTGGCTCCCCTCCACCTGCGCCTACCGGCTGCGGTCCGAGGACAAGCCGCTGCCGCAATGGCATTATCTCGTCTGCGGCGATCCGGAGGCGGTGCACCGCGCGGGAATGTCGGTGCGCGGCTGGACCGTCTCGGAAACGGACGCGGGCGACCTCGAGCATCACATGATGGACCGTGAACTATGAGGTGAAGCTCAGCGTCTCGCCGACGGCGCGGACGATGCGGCTGCGCGTCGACCGCCGCACCGGCGAGGTCGTGCTCACCCTCCCCCGCCGCGCCTCTCGGAAGAAGGCGCTCGAATGGGCGGCGGAGCACAAAGCCTGGGTGGAGGCCCAGCTCTCCAGGATCGAACCGCCGACGCGGCTAGTGCCGGGCGCGATTCTGCCCCTCTACGACCGGCCGCATGTGGTGGACTGGGACCCGCTGCGTTCGCGGCTCCCCAAGCTGGAGGAGGGGCGAATCCTCGTCGGCGGACCGCAGGACAATCTGGAGGCGCGGCTATTGCGCTGGCTTCGGCGCCACGCGCTCGACCGGCTTGCGGCGGAAACGGTGGAGTTCGCTGACAAGGCGGGCGTCACGGTAAGCCGCGTCGCCGTGGCCGACCCGCGATCCCGCTGGGGAAGCTGCTCCTCCAGCGGAGCGATACGCTACAGCTGGCGACTCATCCTCGCGCCGGATTTCGTACGGCGGGCAACGGTCGCCCATGAGGTCGCTCACCGGGTCCACATGAACCACGGCCCGGACTTCCACGCCTTGGTCAAGGAATTGCTCGGCGACGATCCGAAGCGGGCTCGCTTATGGCTGCGTGCCCGAGGGGCGTCGCTCCACCGAATCGCCGCCTGAGCGCCGCCGCTCGGAAGGCGCGGCCGGTTCTCGCCGCCGCTCGGAATCCCGATCGCGCGGCTCCCGGTCGATCACCCGGTCGAGCCAGTCTTGGTTGAGCTCGTCCGTTTCCTGCTCCTCGCGCGTCGGGCGCTCTTCCCTGCGGCCCTCGTCCGGCTCCCCGGAGGGTGGCCGGGCCGGAGGAAGCGGGTTGCCGTCGGGGTCGACGAGCACGCCGTTGTCGGGCGCTTCGAACCAGGTTTCCTGATCGGGCTCAGTCGTCGCCCATTCCGGCGTCTCCACCTTGATCTCGAAGGTCTCGGCGGGCCGACTGGCCACTGCTCGCGACATGAAATCGTGAAAGGCGCGGGCCGGTGCGCGTCCGCCCTGGAGGCCCGGAATGGCTTTGTTGTCGTCGCGGCCCATCCAGATGCCGGTGGTCAGGCCGCTCGAGAAGCCGAGGAACCAGCCGTCCTTGTTCGAGCTCGTCGTCCCCGTCTTGCCCGCGACCGGACGCCCGATCTGCGCGGCACGTCCCGTACCGGTCAGCACCGCCGCCTGCAGGAGATCCGTCATCTGCGCCGCCACCCAGGGCGCTACCAAGGTCCGACCCTCTTCCCTTTGATGCTCGTAGAGTATCTGCCCGTCCGCGCTGGTGACCCGCTTGATCCCATAAGGAATGACCGCCGCTCCCTTAGCCCCGACCGCCGCGAAGGCCCGCGTGATGTCGAGTAGGCGCACCTCGGAGCTGCCGAGTGCCATGGACGGGTGGGTGGTGACTGGGCTGGTGATCCCGAAACGCTGGGCCATGTCCGCCACGGTCCTGAAGCCTACCTCCTGGGCCAGCCGCACCGAAACCGTGTTGATCGACTGCGCGAAGGCCTGGCGGACGGTGACCTCTCCAGCGAAGCCGCGATTGTTGTTGCGCGGGCTCCAGCCGTTGATCGTGATCGGCTGATCCGGGATCAGATCGTCGGGCTTGTAACCGGCTTCTATCGCGGCGAGGTAGACGAACAGCTTGAAAGACGATCCCGGCTGACGGGCCGCCTGCGTCGCTCGGTTGTAGATCGAGCGCACATAATCGCGCCCGCCGATCATCGCCCGCACCGACCCGTCCCGGTCGAGCGCCACCAGCGCCCCCTGTGCGCCAGCGGGGGTGTTGGCGTTCACTACCTGGTCGGCGAGCCGCTGCATGTTGGGATCGAGGGTCGTCCAGACCTCGATCGGCTCCACCGTCTCGTCGATCAATGTGTCGAGCTGGGGGAGTACCCAGTCGGTGAAATAGCGCACGCTGTTCTGCTTCGGGGTGGGGATCAGCCGCACCTCGGCGGGCTCCGCCGCGGCGGCTTCGGAGGCAGTCACATATTCCTGCTCCTGCATGAGACGGAGCACGATGCCGGCGCGCTGCCTCGCCGCTTCGGCGTCCGCGGTCGGCGAATATTGGGACGGCGCCTTGACCAGCCCAGCGATGATCGCCGCTTCGGAAAGCGTCAGAGTGTCCGCGGAATGTCCGAAAAAGCGCCGGGAAGCCGCGTCGATCCCGTAGGCGCCGCCGCCGAAATAGACGCGGTTGAGGTAGAGCTCGAGTATCTGGTCCTTGGAGAAGCGCCGCTCGAGCGCGAGCGCCAGTATCGCTTCGCGGACCTTGCGGCCGTAGCTGCGCTTGTTGGTCAGGAATATGTTGCGGGCGAGCTGCTGGGTGATGGTCGAGACGCCGCGAACCTTGTCTTCCCGCTGGAAGCTGACTGTGATTCCCCGGGCGATGCCGACCGGATCCACCCCTGGATGGTAGCGGAAGCGTCGGTCCTCGACCGCGATCATCGCTTCCTTCATCACCGTCGGGATCTGCGAATGGGGAAGCCACCGGCCGAACTCGGGGCCGAGCGAGATGAGGGCGGAGCCGTCGGCCGCCCGAACCCGTACCGTCTGGCCGAGATCGTCGCGGCGGACGAGCTCCTGGTAGCTCGGCAGCGAGCTCATCGCGACGCCGACCGCCACGACCAAAGCGATCAGGCCCATAATGCCCGCGTAAAGCACGACCTTGAGAGCGGTGATCAGCGCCCGTCGAAAGCGCGAAGGGGCGGCGGGAGCGTCACTGGCCATGGGAGCCGAGCCTAGGCTCAGTCGGGAGTCGCGACAAGCGGGCGCTCAGCCGCGCGGCTGGAAGTCCAGGGCGCTGCTGTTGATGCAGTAGCGAAGCCCCGTCGGCCCAGGCCCATCCGGGAAGACATGGCCGAGATGGCCGTCGCAGCGGGCGCAGCGCACTTCCACCCGGCGCATTCCGTGGCTCACGTCGGCATGTTCGGAAATCGTCGGAGCGGCGGGCTCGGTGAAGCTCGGCCATCCGCTTCCGCTGTCATACTTGCTTGCGCTGTCGAACAGCAGCTCGCCGCAGCCGGCGCAGCGATACTCGCCGCTCTCGTGGTTGTGGACGTAGCGTCCGGTGAAGGCGCGCTCGGTGCCGGCCTCGCGGAGCACATGATATTGCTCCGGGCTCAGCCGCTCCCGCCACTCGCGCTCCGACAGCTTTTCCTCATCCGCCATGCCGTCGCTCCGATCTCTCCGCCAGCCGTTCCACGCCCGGGCTTCGGCAGTTTCTCCACAGGCTCGGGAGCAAATGGTGCGGTCGAGAAGACTCGAACTTCCACGGCCTTTCGGCCACAGCGACCTCAACGCTGCGCGTCTACCAGTTCCGCCACGACCGCACGTGATTGTCGCCGGATGAACCGGCGCTGGCAGCAGGAGGTGGCCCCTAGCAAAGGGTCCGGAGGGGCGCAATGGCCCGATTGCCGCCTCAGTAGAGGAACATCGGCATGCCCTCGATCCGCATCAGCCGGGCTCGATAGGCTTCGGGATCGTAGAGACCTTCTACGTCGACGCCCTTGCGGCCGCCGAGCAAGGTGTCGATCGGCACGTGCGAGTAATTGCCGCCGCTCAAAGTCACCATCCGCGCGGTCTCGCCCCGCTGGAGCAGCTGGACGGCGAGCCCGCCGAAGGCGAGGCCGACCATCCGGTCCATCGCGTCCGGCTCGCCCGCCCGCATCAGGTAGGCGAGCTCCTGCATGACGGTGCCGAAGCCCAGCCGCTTGCTGATCGCGCGCCCGAGCTGCTGGCCGATGCCGAGTTCGACCCGCTCGCTCGCAGGCTTCGAGATTTCTGAGTGATCCTCGTCAGCCTCGCCGCGGATCGTCGCACCTTCCGACACGACGCACATGGCGTAACGGGCGGGGTTCGACCTCTTGTCCTCCTCCAGCAGGGGGAGGAGGTGGTCCAGGTCCGCAGGAACCTCCGCCACGACCGTGCGGTCCACCTGGGCGAGGAAGCCAGCGAGCAGGGCAGTCTCGCCGCTCCTGCGGCCGAATAGCTCCACCACTCCGATGCGCTCGTGACTCTCCACGGTCGTTCGAAGCGCGTTGATCGCCTCGACCGATCGGCTGACCGCCGTCGAGAAGCCGATGCAATAGTCCGTGCCGAAGACGTCGTTATCCATCGTCTTCGGTATCGAGATCACGGCCACGCCCTGGGCCGCGAGATGGGCGGAGAAGCGCAACGTGCCGTCGCCGCCAAGGGTCACCATCGCGTCGACGCCGAGGCTTTCGAGGACGTGCAGGACGTGGCCGGTTCGGTCGTCCTCCCGGGCCGTCCGGGGGTCCGTGCGGGAGGTGTGGAGGATGGTGCCGCCCATCCTGTCGATCCCGCGAACGCCCTCTCGGGTCAGCGGCAGGCTGTTCTCCGCGATCGAGCCGGGATCGGCGGGGTCGATCGCGAGCACGCCGTCCCAGCCCCGGCGGAAGCCGATAACTTCCCACCCAAGATCATCGGCGGAGAGGGTGAGGGAGCGGATGCAGGGGTTGAGGCCCGGTACGTCGCCGCCGCCGGTGAGGATTCCGATGCGCACAGGCTTGCCCTAGACCGAGGGGCCGAAGCTCAGATGAACCTTGCGGGCGCTTCGCGGCGTATCGACCTCCGCCGCGTTGACGTTCGCCGTCTGCCCGGGCTGGAGCTCGGCCACCGGCGGCGAGATCGGCCAGCTATAGACGGCACGCCCCTGCTCGTCGCGAAGCTCCCCGCGGATCGGCGGCACGCGCTGCACCTGTTCCGTCGGGTTGAGGATCCGGCCCGTGACGGTGAGCACGGTGTTGCCGCTGGCGAGCGTCCGGTTCTGGGCCTCGAATTCGAGCTTGAGCGGCGTTGCCCCACGGCCGGGAAGCGAAAGCCCACCTCCGAGCTGAGGAACGCCGAGGAACGAGATCGCGGCCGTGGCGGCGAGCATGAGGAGTGCAGCCCCGATCGCCAGCATCGTCCACATCCGCGCCGGATTGCGCCGCGGGCGGAAGGGCGGCTCGTGGGCGAAGGCGTCGATATTTTCGGGCTCGGACGGAGCCGGGCCGAGGATCGAGGCGGCGCCGCGGTTTGGCGACGGCGGAACGGCCCGCGGCTCCTCTCTCGGCCGCACGGGCGGCGGGGGAGGCGCAGTCGGCTCCGCCTCGACGGTTTCGGCAGCACTACGGGGGGGCGGAGGGCCTTGATGCCAGCTGTGGCGGCACGAGGCGCAGCGGACCTGACGTCCGGCAGGGCCGATCGCACTGTCCGGGACCACGTAACGCGTGTTGCAGGCGGGACAGCTCAGGATCATCGGCTACTGGAGGCCCCCAAAGGCAGGTGCTCGACCAAAACCAAGCACAGTTGAGGCGCGGCATGCAAGCAATAGCGCCGCTTTCGATGGTTTACGCCGCTCGGGCCGGCGTGCCATTGAGGAGCGGAGTAAGCGTTCTTCAGGTGGAGGCGGGTCTGAGCACTGCCGGCACGATCGTTCAGTTCGACAATGTCGGCCTTCGCTACGGCACCGGAGCGGAGACGCTGTCGGACCTGAGCTTCTCGTTGCGCGAGGGCGGCTTCTATTTCCTCACAGGTCCTTCGGGGGCTGGCAAGACCTCGCTTCTGAAGCTCCTCTACCTCGCCCAGAGGCCGAGCCGGGGCCTCATCCGTCTGTTCGGCGAGGACATCGTGACGATGCCTAGGAAGCGGCTTCCGGGCTTCCGCCGCCGCATAGGAGTGGTATTCCAGGACTTCCGCCTCGTCCCGCACCTCTCCGCCTTCGACAATGTCGCCCTGCCGCTGCGGGTAGCGGGCGTTGAAGAGAGCGACATAGAGGGGCCGGTCGGCGAGATGCTCGGCTGGGTCGGGCTCGGTCACCGGGCAACTGCGCGCCCCGCTACGCTCTCGGGCGGTGAGCAGCAGAGGGTGGCGATCGCCCGGGCCGTCATCGCCCGTCCGGAGCTTCTGGTGGCGGACGAGCCGACCGGAAACGTCGACCCCGAGATGGCCAAGCGCCTCCTGCACCTGTTCGACAGCCTCAATCGCCTTGGAACGACGGTCGTGGTGGCGACTCACGACCTTCACCTCATCTCAAGCATCGGCCGGGCCGAGATGCTTCGGCTCGACCGCGGCCAGGTGCTCGATCCGACCGGGGCGCTTCGGCACCCGCCCCGGCGGGCCGACACGTGAAGGGTGGCGTCCGCAAGTTCGGAAGCGCTGAGCGGCGCCTCCTCCCCGAAGGGCGGCTGTCCGGGCCGATGCCCTGGGTCATCGCAATCATGATGTTCCTCTCCGTCCTGGCCGCTGCGGCCGGTCTCGGCTTGGGCGGAACGGCCGAGAGCCTTGGAGAGGATATCGGCAGTCGGGTCACCGTCCAGGTGCTCGAGCAGAATCCCGACCGTCGGGAAGCTGAGGCGCGGCGGGCGGTGGCGGAGCTCGGCCGGCTTCCAGGTATCGCCGACGTCCGCCGCCTGGAGCAGAACGAGATGGAGGATCTCCTCGAGCCGTGGCTCGGCCCCGGCGGGCTCCAGGCCGATTTGCCCATCCCCGCGATGATCGATGTTCAGCTCGACACCGCCACCCCTGCGGCACTGGAGACGATGCGGACCGTCCTCGCCCAGGTCGCGCCCTCCGCGCGGGTGGACCAGAACTCCCAATGGCTGGCACCTCTCGCCGGGCTCATCTCGGCCTTGCGCTGGCTGGCGGTGGGGCTCGTCCTGCTGATGGTCGGAGCAACGGCTGCGACCGTGGTTCTCGCCGCCCGAGCTTCGCTCGACATGCATCGAAGCACGATCGAAGTGCTCCACCTGATGGGCGCGACCGACATCCAGGTCGCGCGCCTCTTCCAGAGGCGTATCGCTCTCGACGCTCTGTTCGGGGGGATCGTCGGCTTTCTGGCGGCCGCCATTGCCCTGCTCCTCATCGCCCGGCGAGTGGGAGCGCTCGGCTCGGACCTGATCGGCTCGACGAACCTGCCTGCCGCCAGCTGGGCGCTCCTCGCGGCGCTTCCCGTTTTGGGAGTGGTGCTGGCGATGCTCGTTGCGCGCGCGACCATCCTTCGCGCATTGAGGCGGATGTTGTGATCAGCCGCGCCTTCGCCTTCCTCGCCCTCCTCTACCTGCTGGGCTACGCCGCCTTCGCGGTGCTGCTTCCGCGCCCTGCCGACGCGCGGCAGACGGACGCGATCGTCGTCCTCACCGGCGGAGCGAAGCGGATCGAGCGTGGCCTCGACCTGCTCGAAAACAAGAGGGCAAAAAGAATGCTCGTCTCCGGCGTCGCCCGGACGGTGCGGCCCGAGGAGCTCGCCGCCCAATATGGCAAGGAGGAAGCGCTGTTCCGCTGCTGCGTGGATCTTGGGCGGGAGGCGGTGGACACGCGCTCGAACGCCGAGGAGGTGGCGCGCTGGATGGCGCGGCATAAGTTCAGGAGCGTCCGCCTGGTAACGACCGACTGGCACATGCCGCGCGCCGAGTTCGAGCTGTCCCGGCGCCTCGGTGGCGACATCACGCTGCTCGGCGATGCGGTCGAAAGCAACCCGCGTTTCATCCAGCTCTTCACCGAATATAATAAATACATATTGCGGCGAGCGGCGGTTCTGGTCGGGATTTGATGAGCTCCCTGCGCTCGCTGCTCTACGCGCTCGTCTTCTACCCGGGGACGGTCGTCTATGTGCTCTCCGGCTTCGTGGCGATGCCGTTTGGCCGAGGACCCGTCCGCGCCGTCGCTGACGGCTGGGCCCGCTTCAACCGCCGCTGCGCGCGCTTCATCCTCGGCATTCGAAGCCGGGTGGAAGGCGAGGTTCCGGGCGCCCCCGTGCTGGTGGCGCTGAAGCACCAGTCGATGTTCGAAACCACCGAGATCTCCCTGATGCTCAGGAACCCGGCGACCGTGATGAAGAGCGACCTCGCTCGTATCCCGCTGTGGGGGAAGCTGACCCAGGTCTACGGGATGATCGCAGTCGACCGGGAGGGAGGCGGCACGGCGCTGAGGAAGATGCTCCGCTCGGCGCAGGACGCGGTGGCGGAGGGTCGCCCCGTCGCAATCTTCCCCGAAGGCACCCGCGTTGCGCCTGGCAAAAAGCCGCCGCTTCAGCCCGGCTTCGCCGGCCTCTATCGAAGCCTGGACGTTGCGGTCGTGCCCGTGGCGCTCGACAGCGGCCGGCTATGGCCGAAGCACGGGCCGAAAAGGCCGGGCGTCGTCACCTTCCGCTTCGGCGAACCGATCCCGCCCGGCCTACCCCGAAAGGAGATGGAGGCTCGGGTCCACGCCGCGATCAACGCGCTGGAGCCTTAGGCCCGCCAGTCGACCGAGGCGCCGTGCGCCTGCGCGAAGGCAAGCAACGTGTCTTCGCCATTCGGCCAGATGCGCAGCCTGAGCGTCGCCGTTTCGCCGCCGAGGGTGTGTTCGAAGCGTAGCCAGGCAAGCGGCCCCGCCGCCTCACTCTCGGCGCCGAGCCGCTCGATCAGGGCCTCGATCCGCGCCTGCGTCTCCGCGGGGAAATATTGAAAGGCGATGGAATGGAGGACGACCCGAACCGCCCCTTCCGCCGGCGCTCCGGGAAGCACCCGCTCGAGCCAGTCCGCCGCGTCTCCTCGGTCGACGGGGGGCGAATCCGCCGAGGCAATGGCAAGCGCCATTTCGAGCCGCGCGATCCGCTCGCGCTGGTCCGCCCATACATAGGCGAGCAGGCGCTCCCCGTCCCGGCGAAGATCGCGGGGGCTGAGGTCCACGCCGCGCCGCGAGAGGATCTCGACCCCCGCCTCGGGCGGACGCGAGCCTTTCCATTGTGGCGTTAGCGTCAGCGCCGAGCCCGGCTTTCCGGTCCGAAGCCCACCGAGGTCATAGCCGTATTGGTCGAGCGCGAGGTTCAGACCGCCGCTCGACCCCAGCTCGAACAGGTGCATCGGAAGCCGGAAGCGGGCGGCGAGCATGAGGAGGCCGCTCATCAGCACCGCCGAGCGGCCGACCTCATTGGTCTGCGGCGGATTGTGGAGAAAGTCGTGAAAGACCGGCTCCTGCTCCTCCAGAAGCGGCGAGGCCGCGGCCCAGAGCTCTTCCTCGCTCGGAAGCGCGGCAGGCGGATAGAGCGCCGCGAGGGCAGGCGCCTCGCCCCGCCGGACCAGGAAGTGAAAGGCGCCACAAAGGCGGGCCGGGAGATTGTCCACCTCAGGATCCGGATCGCCGCGCCAGTCGAGCAGCCGGCACCCTGTTGCGGTGGAACGGTCGATCCGCTTGCCGAGCGCGGAGCAGAGCCTGGACGTGAAAGGCGAGCCGAAGTTCGCGCACCAATAGGTTTGGGCCTTGAACGCGGCCCGGACGGCCGCTTCGCGCTCAGTCGCGGAGGCGGGCACCGGCCTTGGCGGCGGACGCGACGATCCGTTCTGAGATCGCCTTCAGCTCTTCGTCCGTGAAGCTTTTCTCGCCGGGCTGGAGCGTGACCTCTACGGCAAGCGATTTCTGCCCCTCCGGCACGCCCGGGCCGGTGAAGACGTCAAAAAGCGAAACTCCGGCGATTGCCTGCTTGTCGGCGCCGCGCACCGCCCGAAGGAGCGCGTCGGCGGGCGCATCGGCAGGCAGGAGGAAGGCGAAGTCGCGGGTCACCGCCTGGAGCGCCGGGGGCGAATAAGCCTCGCGCATTCGGTCGGAGCCGCCCCGTTTCGTCGGGAGCGCGTCGAGGAACAGCTCCACGGCGGCCACCGGGCCCTCAATGTCGAACGCCCTAAGAGTCGAAGGGTGCAGCTCGCCGAACTCGGCGAGCGGGTTCTTAGGCCCGAGGCTGAGGCGGGCGGACCGGCCCGGATGATAGACGGCGGAGCCGGGAACGATCGCCTGCAGATTGTCGACCGGAGCACCGGCGGCCGCCAGAAGCGCGAGCGCCTCCGCCTTGGCGTCATAGGCGTCGAAGCCCTCGGCCTTGCCGGTTCGCCAGTGGCGCGGCCCACGGCTTCCGGCGAGGATCAGGCCGACCGTCGGCCGCTCCCCGTTGGCGCCGTAGCGGCGCCCAATCTCGAAAAGGCGGACGCTTTGGGCGCCGCGGGCCATGTTCCGGTGAGCCGCCGCAAGCAGCCCGGGGAGGAGCGAAGGCCGCATCGCCTTCATTTCCTCGCTGATCGGATTTTCCAGGATCCAGTGGCTGCCGCCGAACGGCTCGGCCTCCGCTTCCGAGATGAAGCTCCAGGTGACAGCTTCGTTGAAGCCCCTGGCGGCGGCGGTTCGGCGGAGCTTGCGTTCGAGCCGCTGCTCGGAGGTGGCGGTTGGGCGGGCGACGCCGACCGCGCGGGGAAGGGGCACCCGCTCGACCTGGTCGATGCCGTGAATTCGGACGACCTCCTCGACGATGTCCGCGGAGCCGTCGACGTCACGGCGCCAGCTCGGGACCGTGACCTGCCAGCTTTCCCCCTCAGCGACGGAAAAGCCGAGGCGGTGAAGGATGTCCTTCTGCCGAGCCTCCGGCACGTCGATCCCGCCGAGCTCAAGTGTGCGGGTGGCACGATATTCGACGACCTTGACGGCACTCGGAGGCTCACCAGCCCGAACGATCTCGGAGGGCGTCCCGCCCGCAAGGTCGAGCGCCAGCTGCGTGGCGATGGCGAGGCCGGCGTCGAGGAAAGCAGGGTCCACGCCGCGCTCGAAGCGGGTGCGGGCGTCGGAGGTCAGGGCCAGCTTCTGCCCGGTGCGGGCGATATGCTCCGGATCGAAATAGGCGCATTCGATCAGGATGTCGGTCGTCGCTTCGGTGACGCCGCTATGCTCGCCGCCCATGATCCCGCCGATGTCGTGGACCGCTGCGTCGTCGGCGATCACCATCATTGTGTCGTCGAGGCGGTAGCTCTTGCCGTTGAGCGCCAGCACCTCCTCCCCGTCGCGGGCGCGCCGGGCGACGATGGCGCCGGTGAGCTTCGCGAGGTCATAGACGTGGAGCGGGCGCCCGTAGGTCAGCATGACGTAGTTGGTCATGTCGACGAGCGCGCTGATCGGCCGCTGCCCGACGGCCTTCAGCCTTTGCTGAAGCCAGGCGGGGGAGGCGCCGTTGCGGACGCCGCGGACGACCCGGCCGAAGAAGGCGGGGCAGCCTTCCGGATCGTCGGTCCGGATTTCGATGGGGCAGGGGAAGCTTCCAGCCACCTCCCGCACGTCGATCGCCTTCAGCGTTCCGAGCCCGGCGGCCGCCAGATCCCGGGCGATGCCCCGGACGCCCATGCAATCCTGCCGGTTGGGCGTGACGGAGACGTCGATCACCGGGTCGTCGAGCCCCGCCCATTCGGCGTAAGAAGCGCCCACCGGCGCCTCCTCCGGAAGCGAGATGATGCCGTCATGCTCGTCGCCGAGCTCCAGCTCGCGGATAGAGCACATCATGCCGCGGCTCTCGACTCCCCGGATCGCCGCTACCTTGAGCGTCAGGTCGCTTCCCGGAACGTAAGCGCCCGGCGCCCCGAACACGCCCTTCATCCCGGCGCGAGCATTGGGGGCTCCGCAGACGACCTGGATGGCCTCGCCCGTTCCGGCATCGACGGTGAGCACCTGGAGCTTGTCCGCCTGCGGGTGGCGCTCGGCCGTGAGGACCTTGGCGATCGTGAAGGGCGCCAGCTTCTCGGCGAGGTTCTCGACGCCTTCGACCTCGAGGCCGATGCGGGTCAGGGTCTCCACCACCTCGTCGAGTGAGGCTTCGGTCTCGAGATGCTCCTTCAGCCAGGAGAGGGTGAACTTCATGCCCCGACACCCCCGCTCAGCGTCGGCACGTCGAGCGCCGAGAAGCCGTAATGGCGCAGCCACCTGAGGTCGCCGTCGAAGAAGGCGCGAAGGTCGTCCATCCCGTATTTGAGCATGGCGAGGCGGTCGATTCCGCAGCCGAAGGCGAAGCCCTGCCATTCGTCCGGGTCGAGGCCGCAGGCGGCGATAACCCGCGGGTGCACCATCCCGGAGCCGAGAAGCTCCATCCACCCCTCGGAGCCGCCGAGGACCCGGCGGCCCCTCACCATCGTGTAGCCGACATCCACCTCCGCTGAAGGCTCGGTGAAAGGGAAGTAGGAGGGGCGGAGGCGAAGCACAATGTCGTCGCGCTCGAAATAGGCCTTGAGGAAGGTCTCGAGCGTCCATTTGAGGTGGCCGAGATGGATGCCCTTGTCGATGACGAGGCCCTCCACCTGGTGGAACATGGGTGTGTGGGTGGCGTCGCTGTCCGAACGGTAGGTGCGGCCCGGCGCGATGATGTAGATGGGCGGCTTCTGCGCCATCATCGTCCGGATCTGCACCGGCGAGGTATGGGTGCGAAGCAGCATCCGCCGCCCTTCCTCGTCGCGGTCCGGGAAGTAGAAGGTGTCGTGCATCGCCCGGGCGGGGTGGCTTTCCGGGATGTTGAGCGCGGTGAAGTTGCGCCAGTCGTCCTCGATCTCGGGCCCGGTGGCGACGGAAAAGCCCAGGTCGGCGAAAACCTCGGCGAGCTCGTCCATCACCTGGCTGACCGGATGGACGCTGCCCTGCGGCGCCGGAGCGGGCGGCAGGGTCATGTCCAGCGTCTCGGTGGCGAGCTTGCGCTCCAGCACCTCCGCCTCAAGCCTCGCCTTTCGCGCGGCGATCGCTTCCGAGACCCGCTCCCGAAGCGCGTGGATTCGCGGCCCCTCGGCCTGGCGCTGCTGCGGGCTCATCTGCCCGAGCGTCTTCAGAAGGGAGGTGATCGCCCCCTGCTTGCCGAGCGCGGCCACTCGCTCCGCCTCAAGTGCGGAAAGGTCCGGCGCCGCGTCGATGCGGGCGAGCAGCTCTTCGTGGGTATCGGACATCGTTCGGCGCTGTAACCGAGGTTGGCGGGAAATTGGAACCGGCAAAGAAAAAGGCGCGGAGAGCCTGGCCCTCCGCGCCTTTGAGCTTCAGCCGGTGAGGCTTATGCCTGGGCCGGAAGCGCTCCGCGGGCCTGGGCGATAATGCCCTTGAAGGCATCGCCCTCGTGCATCGCGATGTCGGCCAGGACCTTGCGGTCGAGATCGACTCCGGCCAGCTTCAGGCCGTGCATGAACTGACCGTAGGTGAGGCCCTCCGCGCGGACCGCCGCGTTGATGCGCTGGATCCACAAAGCGCGGAAGCTGCGCTTCTTCACCTTGCGGTCGCGATAGGCATATTGTCCGGCCTTTTCGACGGCCTGACGGGCGATCCGGATCGTGTTCTTGCGACGGCCGTAATAGCCCTTCGCCTGCTCCAGGATCCTCTTGTGACGAGCTTTGGTCGTCACACCGCGTTTGATGCGTGCCATGTCTCAAATACCTCCTATTTCAGGCCGTAGGGCGCCCAGAGCGTCACCCGGGCCGTGTCGGCCTTGGCGAGCACGTCGGTGCCGCGGTTCTGGCGGATGTACTTGGCGTTGTGGCTGATCAGCCGGTGGCGCTTGCCGGCGACTCCATGCTTCACCTTGCCCGTGGCGGTGAGCTTGAAGCGCTTCTTGACGCCGCTCTTCGTCTTCAGTTTGGGCATTTTCGTCTCCTTGTGCGCATCAAAGCGCGACGTTTGAGAACGGCCACGGCAGCCCTTTCGGCCGGGCCGTTCATTCTTCCAAAGCTGGAAAGAAGGCGCGCCTATAAGTCGCGATGACTTCGGTGGCAAGGCTGCAGAACCTTGAGCCACTGAGCAGCCGCCCAGATGCTCTCTCAAGCCGCTGATCCGCCCTATCGGGCTTGAGCGCGAGTAAGAAGAAGGGGTGCGGCTCCAATCTGATCGAGCGTCAGCGAAGCTTCTCCACGTTCACTTCGGTTGAATATGAAGCGCGAGCCGCCTTCGACGTTTACAAAGCGAGTATCACTCTCGCTTCTGAGCCGCGTCCATGGCCGATTGGGAAACTGAATCTCTAGGGCCCTCTCCGCGACCCGGACGGAAGCGCATTTCGAAGGCTCCCAGCAATAGGAACCGGTAAGAAGTTGCAGAAGACGAGGGTCGACCGCCCTGATCGTTGCAGTTCGATGCAAACGCTCCGGCCAATCATACTCCTCCGCGATCGCTCGCAACATTTCCTGGATCAGGGGATAGCCGCCATCTCCGTTGGCCATGATCACAGCACCCTGGCCCGTTTCAGGAAAGGCCAGCAGATAAGATTGCATCCCATAAACTGAGCCGCCGTGCCAAAAGCGCAGCGGTGGGCCGGAAGACGATAGCCAGACGCCCATTCCGAAGCTCGCGCCGCCCGCGGCTTTTGAAGTCTGCGGCTGAAGCATCAAACGGGCGACTGCTCTTTGTTCGTTGGGAACCGTCGCATCGCTCGCCCCACGCATGATCCATATAGCGAATTGCGCGAGGTCGGAAGGAGTTGTCCACAGTCCGGCAGCTGCTTGTTCGGGCTTTGCAGTCCAAGGCGCCGGAAAGGGAGTTCTCCCCCCACGTAGCTCGGGCACATCACCATTTCCCCGCAAGGGTGAGCCGTCGGTCAGGTGAGCCTCGGCCGCAATGGCGTGGAGCGAGCCGGGTAGGGGCTGCACGAAGGTACTGCGGCCCATTCCCCACCGTTTCATCAGGGACTTCATGGAGGCGGCGAAGCGTTTGCGCGTCACGTCCTCCATCAGCTGTTGAACGATCATGTAGCCGCCCCCCGAGTATCGCCAAGCGGCGCCCGGTTCCTGATCGACTCGAACTGCTTCCGTGTTCGCGGGGGGAACGCCATCCAAAATCTGGCGGATCGTTGGCAGCGGCTCCCCTGGGTCATAGCCGATGAAACCGCTCACGGTTGTGCCAGCCGTGTGGCTCAAGAGGTGCCGCAATGTGACGGGCCGCTTTAAAGTCAGCTGGGTGTCGGGAATTCTCCAAGATCTAAGATATTGGTTAGCGGGCGCATCAAGAGACAGCTGGCCCCGGTGGACGAGTGTCAGTGCGCCTGCGGCGCTAACAGGTTTGCTGATCGACGCCGCCTGAAACAGCGTAGTGGGCGTGACCTGTCGCGTCCCGCCCGCTGCCAGAGTGCCATAGCCGCGGGCCCAGACGACCTTATTGTCGTTTATCACGGCAACGCTGAGGCCGGGCACCTTGTAATAAGCCATCCGCTCGGAGATCGGCATGGGAGGGAGCGGTTCACCCGAAACGACCATCGGGGGTAACAACTGGCGCTCTATCCGAGCGAATTTTGTCGGATCGTCCGCCGTTTCTGCCGTTGTGGCGAGAGGGGACGTAGCGCATCCAGCAAGGAAGAGCGCTCCGACGAGATTGAAAAGCTTTCGCATCGCAAAGTTCATACGCGGATTGGAGACTGTGGACGTTCATAAGTGCGGAGGGGCTGCGCAGCAAGGTCGCGAAAAGGTGAGTGTGCGCAACTGCTCGTAGCCGCTCATTCGGGCATTGGCGATGAACAGGTCAAGCGCCGCCCGTTCAGCGCTCCGGGAAAGGCGGTCGTTAGGACGTCGCACATGTGGAGCGGCCCGGTGCGAACGTTCAGCGAAGCGAGCTCTTCCTCCCCGGGCTGCTTGTGCGCGGTGGCGATAACCTCCGCGATTCGCCCGGCGACGATAAGGCGCGGCGTCAGTCGAAGAGGCTCGAAACGCTGCTCTCGTCGGCGATGCGCTTGATCGCCTCGCCCAGCAGCGGAGCGATGGTGAGGGTCCGGATCTTTCGGCTCGCCGCCGCGGCCTCACTGGCGTGGATGGAGTCTGTGATGACGAGCTCGGTGAGGCTCGAATTCTCCACCCTGGGGACGGCTCCGCCCGAAAGCACCCCGTGGGTGCAATAGGCGACCACGTCCTCCGCTCCCGCTTCCCGAAGCGCCCCCGCCGCATTGCAGAGGGTGCCGGCCGAATCGACGATGTCGTCGACGAGGATGCAAAAGCGGCCCTCGACATCGCCGATGATGTTCATCACCTCCGATTCGCCGGGCTTCTCCCGTCGCTTGTCGACGATGGCCAGCGGAGCGTTGTCGAGGCGCTTCGCGAGTGCTCGGGCCCGGACCACCCCGCCGACGTCCGGCGAGACGACGGTGATCGCCCGGCCCGAAAAGCGGGCATGGACGTCCGCCGACATGACCGGCGCTCCGTAAAGATTGTCGGTCGGAATATCGAAGAAGCCCTGGATCTGCCCGGCGTGTAGGTCGACCGAAAGGACCCGGTTCGCCCCGGCGACGGTGATCAGGTTCGCTACCAGCTTTGCCGAGATGGGCGTGCGCGGCCCCGGCTTTCGGTCTTGGCGGGCATAGCCGAAATAGGGGACGACGGCCGTGATCCTCTTCGCGGACGCGCGCCGGAGCGCGTCGATGCAGATCAACAGCTCCATCAGATTGTCGTTGGCCGGGTAGGAGGTGGACTGGACGACGAACACATCCTCGCCGCGGACATTCTCGTGTATCTCGACGAACACCTCCTCGTCGGCGAAGCGGCGGACGCTGACTTCGGTGACCGGCATTTCGAGATAGGCCGCGATGTCGCGCACCAGGGGCAGGTTCGAATTGCCAGCCATCAATTTCATGGTCGCTGTCCCCGTCTGCTTCCCCGCTCTCCCTTAAGGGCGGCGGGGCCGAAGGCAAGGGCGTTGCCGGGGCGGCGGCCCTCCCCTAGAGCCGCCGCCGATGAGCGTCGTCACCCGCTTCGCCCCCGCTCCGACGGGACGGCTCCATGTCGGCAATATCCGGGCCGCGCTGCACAATTGGCTGTGGGCGAGGAAGCATGGCGGGAAGTTCATCCTCCGCCTCGACGACACGGATCGCGAGCGGTCGAGCGAAGAATATGCGCAGGGAATTCGGGAGGACCTAGCCTGGCTGGGCCTGGCTCCGGACGAGGAGCAAAGGCAGTCGGCGCGGTTCGACCGCTACGAGGCGGCCCTGGAACAGCTTCGGGCGGCGGGCCGGGTCTACCCCGCTTATGAGACGGCGCAGGAGCTGGACCTCAAGCGCAAGGTGCAGCTCGGCCGCGGTATGCCGCCGGTCTACGACCGCTCGGCGCTCCAGCTGTCGGACGGGGAGCGCTCGCGGCTGGAGTCGGAGGGGCGGCGGCCGCACTGGCGGTTCAAGCTCGACCACGACGCGGCCATCGAGTGGCACGATCTGGTCCGGGGTCCCCAGCATTTCGATCCGGCTCTGCTTTCCGACCCGATCGTCCGCCGGGAGGATGGAAGCTGGCTCTACATGCTTCCGAGCGCGGTGGACGACATCGACATGAGGGTAACCCATGTCGTCCGAGGGGAGGACCATGTCGCCAACACCGCCCTCCAGATCCAGATGTTCGAGGCGCTGGAGGCGCCGGTCCCCGCCTTCGCGCACGAGGCTTTGCTCGTCGGGAGCGAGGGGAAGCTCTCGAAGCGGCTCGGCTCGCTCGGGGTCGATGCGCTTAGGGAGGCCGGGATCGAGCCGATCGCTCTGGCAGCCAAGCTGGCGCGGCTCGGCACCAGCCTTCCGGTCGAGCCGGTGACGAGCGCGGACCCGCTGATCGAGAGCTTCGACTTCGCCACCTTCGGCCGAGCGCCCGCGCGCTTCGACCTGGAGGAACTGGCGCAGCTCAACGCCCGAATCCTCCACCAGCTGCCCTTCGAAGCCGTGGCGGATCGGCTTCCCGCGGGAATGGGCGCGGAGGACTGGTCGGCGTTGCGGCCGAACCTGAAGACCGTCGCCGAGGCGGGCGAATGGTGGGAGATTCTCCACGGCCACGTCGAGGCCAAAGCCGCGCCCGAGGATCGGGCCCTACTCGCCGCCGCCGCGGAGGCGGCGGCGGAGATCGACTGGGAGGAGGCGCCCTGGCCGCAGCTGGTCGCTCGGCTCAAGGCGGAGACCGGTCGGGCCGGCAAGGCTCTGTTCCTGCCCCTTCGCCGGGCTCTTACCGGCCGGGACAGCGGTCCCGAAATGGCCGCCCTTCTCCCGCTCATCGGGCGCAAGGAGGCCATCGTCCGGCTCGAAGGAGCCGCAGCCCGCTAGCTCTTCCGCGTCCGGTGAACGAGATATCCCAATTCGCGGGTGAGCGCGCGTTCGTGGCAATCGTCGACCCAGCTGACCCGCACGCGGCCCTGGTGGCGGATCAGAAGTTCCACTCCCCCGACGTCGGTACAGTTGGAATGGGGGAAGCGCTCGGGCTCCTTCCAGAACTTCGGGTCACCTAGGATGGCGTCGAGGCGGGAGGCGACCTGGGGTGCCGCGGACTCGAAGCCATCCTTTTGCCAGACCTGCCAGCCTTGGCCGGTGCGCACCGCCACCTGGAAGGCCGTGACCGGCCCTGGACCCCAGACGCGACCCACCGACCACTGAACGATTATCGACGTCCGAGCGCCTCGTGCCTGGACCACGGGCTCCGGGCCCAGCGCGCGATAAGCTTCGCGCTCGAGATATCCCGCTGGGGACAGGATGTCGAAATGGATCGGGGGTGTTGCCGGAGTGGGCACCGGAGGCGGCGGCGGCTGCGGCGGTGGAGCAGAAAGGGGAGGCGTCTCGACGGCGGGCTGCGGCAGCTGAGCCGATTCGGCGGTTACGCAAGCGGTAAGCGTCAGCGACAGAAGGAGCGGTTGGAACCTCATATTAGTAAAACCCTCTTTGGCACCCCCGGTGCCGCGGCAGCAGCAGGAACTTTGCCACTTGTGTGATGTTGTAACATAATGTAACAATATTACCAGAGCTGCTGAAGCGGCCGAAGCAGGAGAGAGGTCATGACTGGAACAGCTTCCTACCAGCCGAAGCGCGCAAGCCCGACCGCCCTTATCGTGGTGGTCCTGATGCATGGCGCGGCCATCGGAGCGCTCGCGCTCGCCAAGATGGATGTCATCAAAGAGCGTATCGCGCCGACGATCGTGGATTTGGTTGAGGAGGATAAGCCGCCGCCGCCCGAGCCGCCGGAGCCGGTGAAGCAGCGGGTCGAGCCGCGGCAGGACACGGTCCTCGACCGGCCGCCGCCGATCCTGGAAGTCCCCGCGCCCGGCCCGGT
Source organism: Allosphingosinicella sp. (assembly GCA_036398895.1). Taxonomy (GTDB): domain Bacteria; phylum Pseudomonadota; class Alphaproteobacteria; order Sphingomonadales; family Sphingomonadaceae; genus Allosphingosinicella. Next base: position 190,447 of record DASWOC010000012.1, read on the forward strand.
CACGGAGTGGAAGCCGACTCCGATCCCCACCGTCATCATCCCAACTCCCGGTCCGGTGGACATCATCGAGCCGCCGTCGCCGCCTCCCCCTCCACCGCCGCCGCCTCCGAAGAAGGTCGAGCCCGTGAAGGCGAAGGCGAACCTCGCGTCCTACGTGTCCGACGCCGATTATCCGGCGAGCGCCATCCGTAACGAGGAGCAGGGCACGACCCGCTTCCGCCTTGAAGTCGGGTCGGACGGGCGGGTGACCGACTGCACGGTCACCGGTTCGAGCGGCTCCTCAGCGCTGGACGCGGTCACATGCCGGCTGATGAAGCAGCGGGCCCGGTTCACCCCGGCCCGCGACAGCAGCGGCAACGTGACCAGCGGAAGCATGTCGAGCTCGATCCGCTGGGTGCTTCCGGACAGCTGAGCCGGACGGGGTGGCGGAGGAGGCCGTGACCGCTTATCTTGGATCCATGGCCCTCCCCCGCCCCTCCTCGCCCCGAGCCGTCTGGGCCGATCTTCGCGCCTTCGCCGGAGAGCGCCGTGCCCATCACTGGGTGGCGGCGCTCGTGGCGATAGCGATGCCGATCGCGCTCATCATTCTCTTCCTCACCGACGGCCGGACCAACATCGCGCCGGGGGAGCAGATCATCTACGTCGCAAGCTGGCCGGCCGACCGCACGGACGAGCAGATCAAGGCCGAGCAGAAGATCGACCAGGCGAAGCGCGAGGCCGCCCAGAAGGAGCGGCAGGCCCAATTCAAGCGGCTCGACGAGAAGCTGGACCGGCTGGGGATTTGACGGCGCACGAGCCGTTCATGGCCGAAGCGCTCGCGCTCGGCGAAAGCGCCCGCGGCACCACCGCGCCCAATCCCAATGTCGGCTGCGTCATCGTGAAGGATGGGCGGATCGTCGGTCGCGGCGCAACGCAGCCGGGCGGGCGCCCCCATGCCGAAGCGGCGGCGCTCGCCGAGGCGGGCGGCGAGGCTCGCGGCGCGACGGCCTATGTAACGCTGGAGCCCTGCTGCCACGAAAGCGGGCGCGGCCCTGCCTGCGCGGACCTGCTCGTCGAGGCAGGTGTGGCTCGAGTGGTCGCTGCGCTGATGGACCCCGACGAGCGTGTCTCCGGGGGCGGCTTCACACGTCTTTCCAAGGGGGGCGTCGACGTCGTGTTCGGCCCGGGAATCACCGAGGCCGCCCGGTCGATGGCCGGCTTTCTGACGCGGGTGCGGCTCGGCCGTCCCTACATTACACTCAAGCTCGCTATGTCGCTCGACGGGAAGATCGCCTTGCCCTCCGGCGAGAGCCGCTGGATCACCGGCGAGGACGCGCGCGCTCACGTTCACCTTGAGCGCGCGCGGGCGGACATGATCCTGGTCGGGCGGGGCACCTATGAAGCCGACAAGCCGAAGCTCGACGTGCGGCTGCCTGGCCTTGAGGACCGCTCCCCGCGTCGTGCGCTGCTGACTCGCGGCGAAGCTGTGGACGGCTGGACCCGGCTCGGGAGCCCCGAGGCCGTGTACAAGCTGGAAGGCGTGAACGACCTGTTGATTGAGGGCGGGTCGGCCACTGCTTCCGCCTTCCTCACGGCCGACCTGGTCGACAGGATGCTGATCTACCGCGCGCCGATCCTCATCGGCGAAGGCAAGTCGTCCATCGGCTATATCGGCTTGACCGGACTTGCCGAGGCACACCGCCGCTGGACGCTGACCGAGAGCCGGATGCTTGGAATCGACCGGCTTGAAGTCTACGAGCGCCGGCGGGACTGACATGTTCACCGGAATCATCACCGATGTCGGCCGCGTCGTCGCGGCGGAGGACAAGGGCGACCTTCGCCTCAGGATCGCGTGCGGCTATGACATGGCCGGCGTCGACCTCGGCGCTTCTATCGCCTGCTCGGGCGTGTGCCTGACCGTCGTCGACAAGGGCGAGGACTGGTTCGCCGTCGACATCTCGCAAGAGACGCTGGTGCGAACGGCGCCGGGCCTCTGGCGCGAAGGGGCGAGGCTCAATCTGGAGCGCTCGCTCCGGCTCGGAGACGAGCTCGGCGGCCATATCGTCACCGGCCACGTCGACGGGGTCGGGGAGGTCGAGGAGGCGGCGGAGGTCGGCGGCTCGACCCGGATCACCATAGTCGCCCCGCCTGAGGTCGAGGCCTATATCGCCGCCAAGGGCTCGGTCGCGCTCGACGGGGTGTCGCTCACCGTGAACGAGGTCGAGCCGCTGAGCGAAGGCGTGCGGTTCGCGATCAATCTCATCCCCCACACCGCGCAGCAGACCACATTCTTCGACGTGGCGGCGGGGCGTCCGGTCAACATCGAGATCGACATCCTCGCCCGCTATATCGGCCGGATGATGGAGCTTCGCCGCTGATGGCCGCGCGTCCGCTCGAGCGCGGCTTCCTCTCCTCCCCCGAGGAGCTGATCGACGAGGCGCGCAACGGCCGCATGTTCATCCTCGTGGACGATGAGGACCGGGAGAATGAGGGGGATCTCGTCATCCCCGCCCAGATGGCGACTCCGGATGCGATCAACTTCATGGCGAAGCACGGCCGCGGCCTCGTCTGCCTGGCGCTGACCAAGGATCGGGTCGACCAGCTCGGCCTCGAGCTGATGAGCCGCAACAACGGCACCCGCCACGAAACCGCCTTCACCACCTCGATCGAGGCTCGCGACGGAGTCACTACCGGCATTTCGGCCGGCGACCGCGCGCGGACCATCTCCGTCGCCATCGATGCCTCCAAGGGTCCGGAGCATATCGTCACGCCCGGCCATGTCTTCCCGCTGGTGGCTCGAGACGGGGGGGTCCTCATCCGCGCCGGCCACACCGAAGCTGCCGTGGACGTCGCGCGCCTCGCCGGCCTCAACCCATCAGGCGTGATCTGCGAGATCATGCGCGAGGACGGAACGATGGCGCGGATGGACGACCTCGTCGCCTTCGCCCAGCTCCACGGGCTCAAGATCGGGACGATCCGCGACCTCATCGCCTACCGGCTGAAGAAGGATCATCTCGTCCGGCAGACGGCGGAGGCGACGTTCGAAAGCTGCTGGGGCGGCACCTGGACGGCGAAGAGCTTCCTCAACAAGGCCGTCGGCACCGAGACGCTGGCCCTCGTCAAAGGCGAGATCGACCCCTCCAAGCCCACCCTAGTGCGAATGCACCAGCTCAGCCTGTTCGAAGACATCTTCGGCGAATCCAGCCCACGCAGCCGCCTCCTGAGGGGCGCGATGCGGGCGATCGCGGAGGAGGGGGCGGGCGTGATCGTCGCCCTCACCCGCAACCTCGCAATCTCCGCGCTTCTCGACGCCCGTTCGGGCAAGGGAGCGCCCAGGGACATGGAGCAGCTTCGCGATTATGGCGGCGGGGCGCAAATCCTCTCCGCCCTCGGAGTCCAGGACATGATCCTGCTGACCAACACCCACCACACGCCCGTGGCGCTCGGCGGATACGGCCTCAAGATCGTCGGCGAGCGGCCGATCCCCCTGGAGGATTGAAATGGCGAGGGTGCTGATCGTCGAGGCGCGCTTCTACGACCATCTGAACGACCTTCTCCTGGCCGGCGCCCGCGCCGCCATCGAAGCGGCCGGCCACAGCCACGATACGGTGACGGTGCCCGGCGCCCTCGAAGTGCCGGCCGCTATCGCTCTGGGGGCGGAGACGGGCCGCTTCGACGCTTATGTGGCGCTTGGGGTGGTCATTCGCGGCGAGACTTATCATTTCGAGGTGGTCTCGAACGAGAGCGCCCGGGGTATCATGGCTCTGACGCTCGACGGCCTCCCCGTCGGCAACGGCATCCTCACTGTCGAGGACGAGACCCAGGCCCTCGCCCGCGCCCGTCCTGACGAAAAGGACAAGGGGGGGGAAGCCGCGAAAGCGGCCCTGGCGATGCTGGCGCTAAGGGAGCGCTTTTCCTAGCGCCTGAGCCTCAGCCAGTGCCGCCACATGAACCAGGCGAGCACGAGCGCACCGATGGCGATGCAGAAGCCGACGACGCCCCAGAAGGCCCAAGGCTCTTCGGCATAGGGGATGCCCTTCACGTTCATGCCCAGAAGGCCGGTGATGAAGGTGAGCGGCAGGAAGATGAAGGCGACGATGGAGATGAGCAGCGCGCGAGTCTCCATCTGCTCGCCGCGAAGGTCGGTGATCTGCTCGTGGAGCAAGGCGGCGCGCTCCCGCACCGACTCCAGCTCCTCCGTCATCCGCGCGAAGCGGTCGGCCGCCTCGCGGATGTGGAGCCGGTCCTCCTCGGCGAGCCAGTCGAAGTCGAGCTCCGCCAACGTCACTAGGGCGTCGCGGTTCGGAGCGACGAAGCGGCGGTAAGCGATCGCATCGGAGCGGATTCGCGCGATCTCCGTGCGGAGGCGGTAGATCGCGCGTGGATCGTCCAGCTCGCTCTCATAATCGTCCAGCCGGTCGCCCAGCGCGGCCACTTCGGGGTCGAGCTGGCGGGAGATGGCGCGGGCGAAAGCCGCGACGAGGTCGCCCGGGTCGAGGATCTGGCCCGCTTCCATCAGGCGAGTGACGTTGGGCGTGACCGCGAGCTGCCGCCGGGTGACGCTGTTCACCTTCCCCCGTCGAACCCACATTCGGATCGAGACGAGTCGGTCCGAATCGTCCAGCTCCTCCGCCGTGGGGCCGCGCAGGTTGACGATGGCGCCTTCCTCGATCCGGTCGCAGCGCGGCCGGGTCTCGGTCGCCACCAGCGCGTTGGCGGCGACATCCGGTATGTCATGCTCGCGCAGCAGGCCGAGCTCGCTTTCGCTCCCCCCGTCGATGTGGATCCAGATGAAGCCCGGTCCAGTGTATGCGACCGCTTCCGCGGCGCTGATCGAGCGGGAGGGCCCGTCGCCGACAAGAAGCGCGACGCACGCCATCAGAGGGAGGCCAGGTAATCCCGAACGGCAGGGGCCACGTCTTCCCGCTTCAGCGCGAGCGCCACGTTCGCTTTGACGAAGCCGATCTTGTCTCCGCAATCGTGGCGTTCGGCGTCCACGGTCACGCCGTGAAAGGGCTGGGCGCCGATCAGCTTTGCCATGGCGTCGGTCAGCTGGATCTCGCCGCCGGCTCCGCGTTCGGGATTGTCGAGGATCCGCATGACTTCGGGCTGAAGGATGTAGCGGCCGACCACGCCGAGGTTGGAAGGCGCCTCTTCCGGCTTCGGCTTCTCGACCAGCCCCCGGACCTCGGTGAGCCTCCCATCCCGTCCGCCGGGGGTGACGATGCCGTAGCTCGCCGTGCGCTCATGCGGCACTTCCTCGACGCACAATATGTTGCCGCCGACTTTCCCATAAGCTGCGACCATCTGGGCGAGGCAGCCCGGCTGCCCCACCATCAAATCGTCGGGGAGGAGGACGGCGAAAGGCTCGTCACCGACGATGTCGCGCGCGCACCAGACGGCATGGCCGAGGCCGAGCGGCTCCTGCTGGCGGACCGAGGCGATCGATCCCGCGGGCATGCGCGTGCTGTCGAGCACATCGAGTGACTTGCCGCGGCCGCGCATCGTCGCCTCCAGCTCGAAGGCGATGTCGAAATGGTCCTCGAGCACCGTCTTTCCCCGGCCGGTGACGAAGATCATCTGCTCGATCCCCGCCTCCAGCGCTTCCTCGACGGCATATTGGATGAGTGGGCGGTCGACGACGGTCAGCATCTCCTTGGGCATCGCCTTGGTCGCGGGCAGGAAACGGGTGCCGAGGCCGGCGACGGGGAACACCGCCTTTCTGACTTTTTTCAATTGCATCTCCGGATCGTGTGGGCGAGCCGCGCGTCAGCGCGTCGGGGGAAGATCGAACGGATCGTCCTTACGTTCCTCGGAACGGCGCAGGCCGTCATCCTGCCGCTCCGGTCGAGCGATGGGCGGCGGCGTCAGCAGTTCCTCCGTCGAGGGAGCTCGCGCAGCCATCGCAGGCTTCGGCGGAAGGGAGGCCCCGGGCTCCGGCTGAAGCGGCTGCCGGCTGCCGCACGCGGCGAGGGCGAGCGAAAGGGCGAGAAGGGCAGCGCGAAGCATCACGGCGCCGCCATAGCCGAAGGCCGGAGCTTCGGCCAAGGCCTCCCTTGCCGAAGCGACGGCGCGAACCTAACCCGCCGCGATGCGGTACCTTCTCCCGGCTTTGCTCCTGCTCACGCTGGGCGCCTGCGGCTTCTCGCAGGAGCGTGAGGAGAAGCCCGCTTCCGAGACCGGGCAGCAGACGGCGGGCAAGGTGGACCGCAGCTTCGCCGGCCGCGCCGCGCCGGCCGCGACCTTCGAGGACCCGGACGGAGAGCCGACGAGCCTTGCCGAGTTCCGGGGCAGGCCGCTCCTCCTGAACCTGTGGGCCACCTGGTGCGCGCCCTGCGCCGCCGAGATGCCGACGCTCGACGCGCTCGGCGTGCGGGAGAAGGGGCGGCTGCAGGTGCTGACGGTGAGCGAGGACCTGGACGGCCGCGACAGAGTGGAGGCCTTCTTCGCCAGGCGCGGCTTCCGCGAACTCGGCACCTATCTCGATCCGGAGATGCGACTGATGGGCGAACTCGGAGTCGCCACACTGCCGACCACGATCCTCTACGACGCCGCCGGACGTGAGGTGTGGCGGGTGGCGGGGCCGGACGACTGGACCGGCCCGCGAGCGGCGCGCCTGATTCGTGAGGCTAGTCCCGCAGAAGCTCGTTGATGCTCGTCTTGGAGCGCGTGCGGGCATCCACGCGCTTGACGATCACGGCGCAGGCGAGGCCGGGGCCGCCATTCTTCCCCGGCAACGTGCCCGGGACCACGACCGAATAAGCCGGAACCCGGCCCATGAAGATCTCGCCGCTCTCCCGATCGACGATCTTGGTGGAGGCGCCGATGAAGACGCCCATCGAAAGCACCGCTCCCTGCTCCACCACCACGCCCTCCGCTACTTCAGATCGCGCGCCGATGAAGCAATCGTCTTCGATGATCACCGGTCCGGCTTGAAGCGGCTCAAGCACCCCGCCAATTCCGGTGCCTCCCGAGATATGGACGTTCCTGCCGATCTGCGCGCAGCTCCCCACCGTCGCCCAAGTGTCAATCATCGCCCCTTCACCGACATAAGCGCCGATGTTGACGAAGCTCGGCATCAGAACCGCGCCCTTGCCGATGAAGGCGCCGCGCCTGACGATCGCGCCCGGCACGGCCCGGAAGCCCGCCCCCGCGAACCGGTTCGGCCCCCATTCGGCGAATTTGGAGGGCACCTTGTCCCACCAATGGGAGCCTCCGGGGCCGCCGGGGATCGTCTCCATCGGCGTCAGCCGGAAGGAGAGAAGCACGGCTTTCTTCAGCCACTGGTTCACCTGCCAGCCGGCGGCGGTCTTCTCCGCGACCCGTGCCTCGCCCGAATCGAGGAGCGCGATCGCTATCTCGACGGCCGCGCGGAGCTCGGGATCCTCCCCGCCGACGGTCTCCCGCCTTTCCCAGCCTTCTTCGATCGTCGCGCGAAGCGTGTCGTTCATTGCGTGGCTCCCGTGATCTCGCTCAGCCAGTCGCCGATGTCGGTGATTCGATAATCGATTGAGGAGAGGTCGGCATCGTGAGCCGCCTGCTCGGAGCCGTTGTCCACCCACACGGTCGTCATCCCCAGCTGCTTCGCAGGCACCAGGTTTCGCGCCATGTCCTCGGCGAACAAGGCTCTAGCCGGGTCGATCGCGTGCCGCTCGCACATGGCCGCATAGGAGCGCGGGTCTGGCTTGGGCACATAGTCCATGGCGTGGACGTCATGGACTCCGTCGAACGCGTTGGCGAGGCCGAGCCTGTCTAGCACCCGGCGGGCATAGCCTTCGTCGCCGTTGGTGAAGACGAACTTGCGTCCGGGAAGGCGGTCCAGCGCCGCAAGCACCCGAGGATCCGCGGAGAGCCGGGCGAGGTCGATGTCATGGACATAGTCGAGGAAGACCCGCGGCTCTACTCCGTGCGACTTCATCAGCCCTGCGAGGGTGGTGCCATGATCCCTGAAATAGCCCTTCTGAACGGCGCGGGCCTCGTCATGGCCGCAGCCCAGCAATTGCTGTATGAACTCACCCATGCGGATGTCGATGAGCTCGAAGAGATTCGCGGACGCGGGGTAGAGGCTGTTGTCGAGATCGAAGATCCAGCAGTCGATGTGGCGAAGCGCGGGAGGGAGCATGGGCGCTCCATAGGCAAAGCGACGCCTTCATGGAATTGAAAGCATATTTGTGGCACAGAGGATCGGAAAAGCTTAGATTTCCTAAACGGTTAGGCGGAGAGTCGCGATGGTGCGCACCAGGCTTGCACGTAAGACGCTGATCCTCTCTGCCTGCGTCGTCGCGCTCGCCCTCGGCGGTTGCGGCGGCGGTGGAAGCACTGGAGGCGGAGGCGCCATCAACCCGATCACCCCCGCGCCTCCTCCCCCGCCCCCACCGCCCCCTCCACCGCCCCCACCGCCTCCCCCGCCACCACCGCCGGCGGCCTCCCCTGCCTCGTACAACGACGTGGAATATAACCGCTCGAACGGCGCGAGCTTCCATGGCGCCATATCGGCTTACGAGAAGGGGGCCACCGGGAAGGGCGTCAAGGTCGGCGTGGTCGACTCAGGCATCAATCCGACCCTGGCGGAGTTCGCCGGCAGGATTGACCCAGCCAGCCAGGATGTGGCGGCGAGCCGCGGCATTACCGACACAGAGGGGCACGGCACCGCCGTGGCCGGCGTCATAGCCGCGTCGCGTAACGGAGTGGGCGCCCACGGAGTTGCGTTCAATTCGACGATCATCTCGCTCAATACGTCCAATCCGAAAGATTGCGACGAGGAGGACGGCTGCCAGCACAGCAGCGTCGACATCGCCCGGGCGATCGACCTCGCGCGTATCAACGGCGCCCGGGTCATCAACATTTCGCTCGGGGGCGGGGATTCGAGCTTCAGCGTCAACTCGGCCATTGCCCGTGCCGCTCAGGCGGGGATCGTCGTCGTCATGTCCGCCGGCAACAACGGCAAGGAGGCGACCGGAGCTAACCCCGAGCTCTTCGGGCTCTCCGCCTCTCAATATGGAAATGTGATCCTCGCGGGGGCAGTCGATTCCACCCGGACCATCACCGACTTCTCGAATCGCGCGGGCACCGGCGCGAGCCGCTATTTGACGGCCCTCGGCTATCGCGTTCGGACGATCGACGAAGCAGGCACGGCGACCTTGTGGAGCGGCACGTCCTTTTCCGCGCCGGTGATCAGCGGCGCGGCGGCGCTTCTCGTCAGCGCCTTTCCGCATCTGACGGCGACTCAGGTCATAGAGATCCTTTTCAAGAGCGCGGACGACCTTGGCGCGGCCGGAGTCGATTCGATCTACGGGCGCGGCTATCTCAACATCGCCCGCGCTTTCGAGCCGCAGGGACAAATCACGGTCGCAGGGACCTCGGCCGCGGCGACGTCGACTGGCGGAAGCGGTTCGGGAGCCACGGGAGACGCGGCTCCGGGCCTGTCGGGCGTTGTCGTCCTCGACGGCTTCTCGCGCGCTTACGTGATGAACCTTGCCTCGGCCCTTCAGCGCGCGGAGCCGGAGCAGCCGCTCGCCGACGCGCTCCAGCCGGGCCTGCGCAGCGCCACCACCGGCAGCCGCAACCTCGCGGTGTCGGTAACCGTGCAGCAGCGCATCAACGGGCAGCCGGAGGTCGGCTTCGCGCAGCTGGGGCTCACCTACGAGGATGCGCGCAAGGCGCGGATCGTCTCCGGCATGGCGGTCAGCCGCCTCGGCCGTAACACGGCCGTGGCGCTGGGCTTTTCCGAAAGCGGCAAGACGCTCGAGCAGCGGCTCTCCGGCCATCACCGCAACGCCTTCCTTGTCGCCCGCGATCCGATAAGCCGGATGGGCTTCCAGGCGGATGCCGCCTCGAGCGTCGGCCTCCGGCACAAAATTGGCCCGGCCGGCCTCACCGTCACCTCCGAGCGCGGCGAGGTGCAGCAGCCCGGCTTCGACCGCTCCATCGTGCAGCCCGGATATAGCATCGGCTCACTGACGCTCGACCGGCGGGTCGGCCCTGCGCGTCTCAGCTTCGGCGCAAGCCGGCTCGAAGAGGAAAGCACGCTCCTGGGCGCCCGCTTCTCGGAGATGCTGGGCGTGGCCGGCGCGACAAGCTGGTTCGCGGACGGGAGCGCCTCCGTCGATCTCGGCCGCGGCTGGGGCGCCTATGCGGCGTACCGGCGCGGCTGGACGTCCACTTCGGGGCTCGGCGCGCTGGCGCAGGGCGGGCGCCTGACGACTGACGCCTGGGCGGTGGACATCTCCAGGCTGAACGCGCTCCGGCCGGGAGACAAGTTCGCCCTCCGCCTGATGCAGCCGCTGCGCGTACGTTCCGGCGGGCTCGACCTCAACGTGCCGGTCTCGTTCGATTATGGAACCATGACTCCCGGCTACGAGCGGCGCCTGTTCAACCTCGCGCCCACCGGCCGCGAGATCGATTTGGAGGCGGCGTACGGCATGGACATGCTCGGCGGCGCCGCTCACCTCAGCGGCAACGCCTTCATCCGGCGGCAGCCGGGGCATGTGACGGCGATGAACGACGATCTCGGGGCGGCGGTGCGGTTCACCCTCGGCTTTTGACGTCTAGCGCTTGGCGTCTCCCGCCTGGGCCCGCCGCCACGGCCAGCGGCCCTCTATCTCGGTCTCGAGCGAGAAGCTGAGGAAGGTCCGGATCAGGACGACCAGGCTGAGAAGCCCGACGCTGCGAAGCGTCAACGGGGCCGTGACGGTGGCGATAATGTCCGCTCCGACGAGGATTTCGAGACCGAGCAATATCCCGCGGCCGAGATTGGCGCGGTAAAGCTCGTAGGCACGGACTCCGCCGCCCTTGAGGTCGCGGAACAGGAAGCGCCACGTCGCCCAGACGGTCACCGCGACGATAACGAAGACTCCGAACAGCTCCAGAGCGGTCGCGACCGGCTCGATGAATCTGGTAAGGCTGTCGGCGTCGGCGGAGTGGGAGGTCACCATTCACGAACGCTCGCGAGGGCGACGGAGTTCAACCGGCGTCCCGAGGCATGGGCTGGACGATCAGGATGTGAAGGTCGCGATCCGGCCTCCAGTTCGACTTCTTCATCTCGAAACGGGTCGGGGAGATCTTCCGGATTCCCTCCCCGCAGAAGCTGACCAGGTTCTCCGGAGCGCCCTTGTCCACCACGAGCCGGAACGTCCCGATGGGCGAGCGCCAATTGGCGCCGGTCCTGAGAATGTAGCTCAGCCTCAGGTCCGGCAACGTCGGATACTCGCCTCCGCGTGCCTGCCGTGCCAGCCGGTCGATCCCGGCGAGAAAGGCCGTGTCCGCGCAATAGCGGCGGATCTCCTGGCGCCCTTCCCCCGATCGGCGAAAGTCCCTCATGGCGAGCGGCGTCCCGACGCTGCCGCCGGTTCCCGGCACATAATCATGCTCGACGACCAGATCGCGCCCGGCGGGAAAGGTCTGCTCCCAGAACCAGGTTTCCCGGATCGTCCACTTCGGCATAAGCCTCGATCGTCCGTCCGCTTCATCTTCCCGCTCCGCGAGGCCCATCCGCACGAGCCGGGTCTGTTGCGCCGCCGACAGGCGGTCGAGCGCGTCCTGGATCGCGGCATAGCCGGAGGCTCCATTGTCTCCGCCGAGCGGCACCTTCAGCTGCCCCAGAAGCGCGCTGTGATCGGCCGGCCCGAGGATCGCCTTGCGCTCGACTCGCATCGGGACGGACCTGCCGTCCACCCGCGTTTGGAAATTGCCGGGAAAGGCGACGTCGCTCTGCCATTCGACGGAGAGATCCCGGTCCGGCATCGGAAAGGCGACGAGGGTGCGAACGTCCTTCGCCGAGCGGTTGCGGAAGACGTAGCGGACCCGCACCTGATCCGGCGAGAGGAACAGATCCTCCGACACCATGTCGATCTCGGCGCTCTGCTTGAGGACGAGGCCCCCGGCCGCGGTCTCGGCCGTGCTGTCGTTGGCGGGCGCGGGAGAAGCGGCCAGGCCGGCTGCCACGGCTGCGATGACGAAGCGCCTCATTGTCCCTCCCCTGCGCGATCGCCTGGGAGGATAATCAGTTGATGCTGATCACGCCATCCACCGCACGCCATTCGGCAGGCCGGATCAGATGCTGATGCGCAACCCGGACGGAGTGGAGCACCGCCTCGACGTCGCTCCGCCAATGATCGAGGAATCGGTGCAGCACGGGGAAGCGCGGAGCGACGTCATATTGCTGCCAGACGAACAGTTGGATGAGCTTCGGATGGTCCGGCATGTAATAGCTGATCTCGGCCGTCATCAGGCCATAGCCCTGGACTTGGAGCAGGAAATCGCGGTCCGCCATCTCGTTCTCCTTTCACCTGAAGAAGATACGACGGAAACGCAAAGTCGTTCCGCAGCAGGTATGAGCTTCAGACCGTGAAGCTCTCTCCGCACCCGCACTGGCCCTTGGCGTTGGGGTTGGCGAAGACGAAGCCGGCGGTGAAATCGTCCTCCTTCCAGTCCATGGTCGAGCCGATCAGGTAGAGGACGGAGCCGCCGTCGACGAAGAAGGGGCCTGCGGGAGTCTCGATCCGCTCGTCGAGCGGATCGGCCTTGCGGACATAGTCGACGGAATAAGCCAAGCCGGAGCAACCGCGGCGGGGCGTCGAGAGCTTCACGCCGATCGTCCCCTCCGGCGCCTTGCCCATAAGGTGGGCGATGCGCGCCTCGGCTGCGGGGGTAAGGGCGAGGGCGGCGCGGCGGGCGCGGCGAGAAGCGGTGAGGGTCTCGGTCATCTCAAAGCATTCCCAGTTCGAGCTTGGCCTCGTCGGTCATCTTCTGGGGGTCCCAGGGCGGATCCCAGACGAGCTCCACCTCCGCATGGCCCACGCCGGGAACCGCTCCGACCCGAAGCTCGATCTCGCCCGGCATCGACTCGGCGACGGGGCAATGCGGCGTGGTCAGGGTCATCTTGATCATCGCGTGACGCTCGGGCGTGATCTCCACATCGTAGATGAGGCCGAGGTCGTAGATGTTGACTGGGATCTCGGGGTCGTAAATCTCCTTCAGCGCCTCGATCACCGCTTCGTAGAGATCCCCCTCGGGCTCCACCTCTGCCGGCTCCGGCGCCTTTTGAGCGAGGAAGCCTTCGAGATAGTCGCGCTTGCGCTCGAAGGTCGCGGCGGCGTCGGAGACACGGGCGCGAGGCGGCTTGGGCGCCGCGTCCACTTCCTCCACCTCGATCTTGCGTTCCTCGTTCACCCGAAAATCCTTCTCACCCGCTCCAGCCCAGCGACCAAAGCCTCGACGTCGGCCCGCCCGTTATAGACCCCGAAGCTCGCCCGCGCGGTGGCGTCGAGCCCGAGATGCGCCATCAGCGGCTGGGCGCAATGATGGCCTGCGCGGATCGCAACTCGGCTCTCGTCCAATATGGTGCCGATGTCGTGTGGATGCACCCCTTCCATCGCGAAGCTGACGATGCCGGCGCTGTCCTCCGGCCCGAGCAGCCGGATGCTGTTGATCGAGGAGAGCGCGTCCCGAGTTTCGCGCACCAGCGCCGCCTCGTGCGCGGCGATGGCGCCGAGGCCACTACGCTCGACATAATCGATCGCCGCCTCCAGCCCCAGCACGCCCACCACGTGCGGAGTGCCCGCCTCGAAGCGGCCGGGAGGGGGCGCATAGGTGGTGCCTTCGAAGGTCACCTTGTCGATCATCGCGCCTCCGCCCTGCCAGGGCGGCATGGCCTCGAGCAGCTCGGCGCGGCCCCAGAGCACCCCGATGCCGGTCGGTCCGTAGAGCTTGTGCGCGGAGAAGACGTAGAAGTCGCAGCCGAGCGCCATCACGTCCACCGGCATTCGCGGCACCGCCTGGCACCCGTCGAGAAGGAGGAGCGCGCCGACGGAGTGGGCGAGGTCCGCCGCCCGCTTTGCGTCCAGCACCGAGCCGAGCACGTTTGAAACATGGGCCAGCGCAACGATGCGGTGCTTCGGCGTCAGCATCGCGGCCATCGCGTCGAGATCGATGCGGCCGTCTTCTGTGAGCGGCGCCACATCGATTTTGGCGCCGGTGCGCTCGGCGATCATCTGCCAGGGCACGATGTTCGAATGATGCTCGAGCACCGAAAGCATGATCCGGTCGCCGGGCTGCAGATTGGCGCCGCCCCAGCTCTGCGCGACGAGGTTTATCCCCTCGGTCGCTCCGCGGACGAACACGATTTCATTCGCAGAAGGTGCGCCGATGAAGCCCGCCACCCGCCGCCGCGCCGACTCGAAGGCCAGGGTCATCTCGGAGGATCGCCGGTAAACGCCGCGGTGCACGGTCGCGTAGGTCTCGGAATAGCCGCGCGTGATGGCGTCGATCACCGGCCTCGGCTTCTGCGCCGTCGCCGCCGTGTCGAGATAGGACCAGCCGTCGGGGATCGCCGGGAAGTCGGCGACATGGTCCAGGGGAGCAGTCTCATTCTTCCTCTCCTGCTCGCGGGAGAGGGCAGGGTGAGGGTCTTCTCTTCTTTCGGGGAGGCCGTGCCCAAGACCCTCACCATGAGGCGCCGCTAAGGCTTGTCCGGGGGTCAAGCCAGGCGCCTCATCCTCTCCCGCAGGCGGGAGAGGGGGCTTAGCGGCTTCGGCCATTCGCGCCTCCGAGCCACGCCTGCGCATCCGACAAAAACGCCTCGCGCACCGCTTCCTCGCCGATCCGCTCGACCGCGTCGGCGACGAACGCGCCTGTGAGGAGGGCCTTCGCCTCCGGTTCCGGCACGCCGCGGCTCTGCAGGTAGAAGAGGGCGTCGCGGTTCAGTTCGCCGACGGTGGCGCCGTGGGCGCATTTCACGTCGTCAGCGAAGATTTCAAGCTCCGGCTTAGCATTGATGGTCGCGGTGCGGCTGAGCATGATTCCCTTCAGCGACTGCTCGCCGTCGGTCTTCTGGGCGCCGCGCGCCACTTCCACGCGCGCGGCGACCGAGCAGGTGGAGCGATCGTCGGCCACCGAGCGCCAGACCTGCCGGCTTTGCCCGTTCGGCTGCTCGTGGCGCAAGACGAGGTTGGCGTCATGCCGCTGGCGGCCGCGCGCGAGGAGAGCGCCGCCCGCCTCTGCGAAGGCGGAGCCCCCGGCGAGCGTCACATGCCCGTCGAGGCGCGTGTCCGCTCCGCCTGCCGAAAGGGTGGTGAGGGTGAAGCTGGCCCCCTCGCCGACCGCCACGCGGTCGTGGAGGCTTGCATAGCCGGCCGCCGACAGGATCCGCCGCGCAAGCATCAGCCGCGCGCCCTTGAACAAGGTCACCTGCGCAAGCCGGTTGGTCCAGCCCTCGCCGATGAAGGTTTCGACCACGGACGCCTGCGAATCGACGTCGAGGACGATATCGCCCGGCAGATGGTCGGCGCCGCCGGTGGAGACGTGGACGATCTGGACAAGGCCGAGCGGAGCATGGCCGCTCGCAAGCCGGAGCTTCCAGCCCTCCCGGCCGACGAGCCGAGCCAGCGCGTGATCGCCGGGCGGAGCTTCCACCACGCCGATCTCAATCGTGCCGAGATTGCTCTGCTCGGCGGCAAGCCTGCCGTCGACGAACAGCAGCCGCGGGCCATCAACGGCGCAGTCGAGCCAGGGCAGGGCGGTGGGCACCTGCCCGGACGGGGTGCGGGCGGCAATCTCCGGCAGAGCCGAAAGGTCGCTCCAGCGCCAACTTTCGCTCCGGTTTGAAGGGAGGTCGAGCAGCATCAGGCCGCGGCTCCCGCCGGGGAAAACGGCTGCCGCGCCGAGGTGAAGTTCATGAAGTTCACGATGTCGTGAATTCTGCCATCTCGGCCTTCAGGGGCCCGACGGAACCTGGTGTGGTGAAGAGCCGATTCGCGCATGATTAGGAACAGATCAAGAACCCTAAGCTGTTGGAAAGTAGAAATCACGCCGCCACCTGCGCGTAGCCCTCGCGTTCGAGCTGGTGGGCGAGCTCCGGCCCTCCGGAGCGCACGATCCGCCCGTCCGCCAACACGTGGACGAAGTCGGGCACCACGAGGTCGAGCAGGCGCTGGTAGTGGGTGATGAGCAGCACCGCCTTGTCGGGTCTGCGCATGATCCGGTTGATGCCGTCGGCGACGACGCGCAGGGCGTCGATATCGAGGCCGGAATCCGTCTCGTCGAGCACCGCGAGGCGCGGGTCGATGATGCCCATCTGGACCATCTCGTTCCTTTTCTTCTCGCCGCCCGAGAAGCCGACGTTCACGGCCCGCTTCATCATGTCCATCGACACTCCGAGCGCATCGCCCTGCGCCCGCGCCAGCCGAAGGAAATCGCCGGCCGACATCTCCGCCTCGCCCCGCGCGCGGCGCTGCGCGTTAAGGGCGGTGCGAAGGAACTGGACGTTGGAGACCCCCGGTATCTCGACCGGATATTGGAAGCCGAGAAACAGCCCCGCCGCCGCGCGCTCGTCCGCGGCCATTTCCAGCAGGTCGCGCCCTTTGAAAGTGACGGAGCCTTCCGTCACCTCATAACCCTCGCGGCCGCCGAGCACGTAGCCGAGCGTCGACTTGCCCGCGCCGTTCGGCCCCATGATCGCGTGGATCTCGCCCGGATTCACCGAGAGGCTGAGCCCCTTCAGGATCGGCTTGTCGGCGACGGTGGCGTGAAGGTTATCTATTTTCAGCATCAGCTCGCGTCTCTCGCAGCCCTGAGCTGCTCCCTCCTTGTCTGGACGATCGCCTTCCAGCGCGGATTGAGGCAGGCGTTGAAGGTGGCGCCGGTGATCTTTTTCGCGCCCATGCACGCGACGGCAGCATCGCAGGCCATCTTATCGAGCACGGCGTCACCGCTCGAGCGGGTGATGCGACAGGAGCCAAGCATCGTCGTGCGATTCCGCTTCATCTTGAAGCGCAGCTTCCGCAGCCGCTCGCCGATGACGACGATCTCGTGATCAGGCTGAGTCTCGGCAGCCGGCGCGCTCGGTTGAGCGAATAGCAGAGCCGCTGCAATAATCATCCAACGCTCCCTTCCAAGCTGATGCCCAGCAGCTTCTGCGCTTCCACCGCGAACTCCATCGGGAGCTGCTGCAGCACCTCGCGGGCGAAGCCGTTGACGATTAGCGCCACCGCGTCTTCCTGGCTGAGGCCGCGGCTCATGGCGTAGAAGAGCTGATCCTCGCTGATCTTCGACGTGGTCGCCTCGTGCTCGATCTGGGCACTGGGGTTCTTCACCTCGATGTACGGGACCGTGTGGGCGCCGCATTGGTCGCCGAGCAGCAGGGAGTCGCACTGGGTGAAGTTGCGCACGTTATCCGCGTTCGCCAGCACCTTCACCAGGCCACGGTAGGTGTTGTTCGAGCGGCCGGCGCTGATGCCCTTGGAGACGATGGTCGACCGGCTGTTCTTGCCGATGTGGATCATCTTGGTGCCGGTGTCGGCCTGCTGCATGTTGTTGGTGAGGGCCACCGAATAGAATTCGCCGACGCTGTCCTCGCCCTGCAGGATGCAGGAGGGGTATTTCCAGGTGATGGCGGAGCCGGTCTCGACCTGGGTCCAGCTGATCTTCGAGCGCGCGCCCCGGCAGGCGCCGCGCTTGGTAACGAAATTGTAGATGCCGCCGACACCGTTGGCGTCGCCGGGATACCAGTTCTGGACGGTCGAATATTTGATCTCGGCGTCGTCCATCGCGACCAGCTCGACCACGGCCGCATGGAGCTGGTTCTCGTCGCGCATCGGGGCGGTGCAGCCTTCGAGATAGGAGACGTAGCTGCCCTTGTCGGCCACGATGAGCGTCCGCTCGAACTGACCCGTATTGGCGGCGTTTATCCGGAAATAGGTGCTGAGCTCCATCGGGCAGCGCACGCCTTCGGGGATGTAGACGAAAGTGCCGTCGGAGAAGACCGCCGCATTCAAGCAGGCGAAGTAATTGTCGCGCTGCGGCACCACGCTCCCGAGATATTTGCGGACGAGGTCCGGAAACTCCCGGACCGCCTCGGAAATGCTTCGGAAGATGACGCCCGCGCGCTCCAGCTCGGCTCGGAAGGTGGTGGCGACGGACACGCTGTCGAACACCGCGTCGACCGCGACGTTGCGCGCGCCCTCCACCCCGGCGAGCACCTTCTGCTCCTCGATCGGGATTCCGAGCTTCTCGTAGGTTCGGCGGATCTCGGGGTCGAGCTCGTCAAGCGAGGCGAGCGTCGGCTTCTGCCTCGGCTCCGCGTAATAATAAGCGTCCTGGAAATCGATCGCGGGGATGTCGAGCTTCGCCCAGCTCACCTCCTCCATCTCCAGCCAGGCACGATAGGCCTTGAGCCGCCATTCGAGCATCCATTCGGGCTCGTTCTTCTTGGCCGAAATGAAGCGGACGGTATCCTCGTTCAGGCCCTTGGGCGCGAAATCCTGCTCGATGTCGGAGGAGAAGCCCCATTCGTAGGTCGAGGCGCGGTCGACCGCCTCCTGGGCTTCCTTGTTGCGCACATCCGTCACGTCACTTCACCTCTGCAAGGCTGGCGAGGCTGACGCCCTGGAGAGCGCCGCGCACCGCGCCGTTCACGATCGAAAGGTGCGGCTTCACCCGGCAATTCCCCTCGAGTGCGCAATCACTCTTCTTTCCGTCGACGCAATTGGTCATTGCGATCGGCCCCTCGACCGCTTCGATGATGTCGGCGAGCGTGATCCCTCCCGCCTCCCGGGCAAGCGTGAACCCGCCGCCCGAACCCCGAGCGGAGCTCAGCAGCCCGGAAGCGGCGAGCCGGCCCATCAGCTTCTGCGCCGTGGCGAGCGGCACTCCCGTCTCCCCCGCGAGCAGGCCCGCGGACAGCCGCGCCCCCGTTGGGTGGCGGGCAGCCGCGGCCATCATCACGACGGCATAATCGGCGAGGGAGGTGAGGCGCATGGTTCCAATCGGATCGATTCAGTCCGATTGCATGTGGCGCCTCATTCGCCCGAAATCAACCGCTCTGGCGCTTCAGCCAGGCTTCGACGTTCCGCTCCATGACGTCGAGCGGAACCGCGCCGGAAAGCAGGACGGCGTCGTGGAAGCCCTTGATGTCGAAGCGGTCGCCGAGCCGGCGCCGCGCATTCTCGCGAAGCTCCATGATCTTCAGCCGCCCGACCATGTAGGCGGTCGCCTGCCCCGGATAGACGATGTAGCGCTCGATTGCCTTGACGATGCCGCCCGGGGCGTCGGCGCTATTGTCCTCGACATATTTGATCGCCTGCTCGCGGGTCCAGCGCTTGTGGTGGAGGCCGCTGTCGACGACGAGCCGGATCGCGCGGTGAAGCTCGAGCTGAAGGCGGCCGAAGTCGCGATAAGGGTCCTGATAGGCGCCCATGTCCTTAGCGAGCCGCTCGGCATAAAGACCCCAGCCTTCCGACCAGGCCGTGTAGCCGCCGAAGCGCCGGAAGGGTGGGATCTTGTCGAGTGCGCTCGTCACCGCGCCGTCGAGGTGATGGCCCGGAACGCCCTCGTGAAAAGCGAGCGCCTCGACCTCCGTGTTCGGCATGTCCTTCATGTCGTAGAGGTTCACATAATAGGTGCCGGGGCGTGAGCGGTCGGGCGGCGGGCGCTGGTAGAAGGCCTTGCCGGCGGACTTCTCGCGGAACGGCTCGACCGCCTTCACCACCAAGGGCGCGCGCGGCGTCGCCTGCTCGCTGAAGAATTGCGGCACACGGGCGTTGATCATGTCCAGCGCCTTTTGCGTCGCGTCCAGATAGGCCTGCCGGCCGTCGGGAGTATTGGGGAAGTAGTTTTCCGGCCGGGTGCGCATGTGGGCGAAGAATTGCTGGAGCGTTCCCTTGAAGCCGATCTGCTTCTGAACCTCGCGCATCTCGTCGTGGATGCGCGCGACCTGCTGGAGCCCGAGCGTGTGGATCTGGTTCGGGTTCATGTCGGTGGTGGTGTAGAAGCCCAGGCGCTCGGCATAATAATCGCCGCCGTTGGCGAAGCGCCAGACGCCCTCCTGTGCGGGAGCGACCTTCTGCTGGCGCTCCATCTCGGCGATGAGGCGCTGATAGGCGGGCCGAACGTCCTGGAGCAAAGCCTGCCGCCCTTCCTCAACGAGCCGGGCCTTGTCGGCATCGGAAATCGGCGCCGCGCTCACCTTCTTCTTCAGGTCCTCGAACAGCGCCGAATCCTTGCCGCTCGAATCGAAGGGGGCGCCGCTGATCACGTTGCGGGCGTCGTTGATCACGTAGGGATAGACCCAGCGCGGCGGCATCACCCCCTGGGAGGCGCGTCGGCGGGAGGTGGCGAGCACCTGATCGACGACCGAGTCCAGCTTGCTCAGGCGGCTGACATAGGCCTGCGCGGTGGCGAGGTCGCTCACCCGGTGGATGTTGATCAGGAAGGCCGGAAGCTGGCTCTGGGACCCGTTCATCTGGTCGAACACGTAGCCGTTGTCGCGGAAACGATAGGCGGCGGCGCTTCGGCGGGCGTTGTTGAGGAACAGATCATAGGACAATTGGTCGGCGGGCGAGAGCGTGGAGCGGTCGAAGCGCGCGCGCAGGGACTGGGCGGTGCTCTGGAGAAGCTGCTGGGAGCGCTCGCCGGCCGCCTCGCTGAAATCGCCCCATTCTCCGTAGGAGGAATCGATGATGCCGCGATACGCCTTGCCGAGGGGAGAGAGCGCGAGCTGCGCCCTGTCATAGGCTTCGAAGAAGTCGGCGAGCTCGGCGCTCTCCTGAGCCGCGGCGGGCGCGGCGGCCGCGGTCTCAGCCGCGGCGGCGGTCGCCGGTGCATCGGCGCTCGCCGTGGCGCACCCGGCGAGCAGGGCGGTGGAAGCGAGGAGGAGCGTTCGAATCATGGATCTGGTCCTTCGGGTAGGTCGCTGCGTGCCCTGCACTAGGCCTGCCGAACACCGCTTGAACAGGGCCTGCGTTGCCAGCATGGATCGGCCATGGCGCTTTACCCCCTCGTCCGGCCGCTTGCTTTCGCTCTCGACGCCGAAAGGGCGCACCGGCTGACGATCCGCGCGCTGAAGCTCATGCCGCCGGGGGAGCCGGCGAAGCGGGATTCGATGCTGGTGGTTCGGGTGGCGGGGCTCGATTTTCCCAATCCCCTCGGCCTCGCCGCAGGATTCGATAAAGATGCCGAGGTGTTCGCGCAGATGCTGGGCTTCGGCTTCGGCTTCGTCGAGGTCGGCACCCTGACTCCCCGACCGCAGCCTGGCAATCCGCAGCCGCGCCTGTTCCGGCTGGCAGAGGACCGGGCGGTCATCAACCGGATGGGCTTCAACAACGGGGGCCAGGAAGCGGCGAAGGCGCGGCTCGCGAAGCGGCGCAGGGGCATCGTCGGGATCAATGTCGGCGCCAACAAGGACAGCGCGGACTTCGCCGCCGATTATGCGGCGGGCGTAAGGGAGATGTCGCCGCTCGCCGACTATCTCACCGTCAACATCTCCTCGCCCAACACTCCGGGTCTCCGGGGGCTGCAGGACCGGGGAGCGCTGACGGAGCTTCTCGCCGCGGTGACCGAAGCGAGAGGCGAAAAGGGGCCGCCCGTCTTCCTGAAGGTGGCGCCGGACCTGGAGCCGAGCGAGATCGACGGCATCGCCGCCGTTGCGACCGGCGCGGTGGACGGGCTGATCATCGGCAATACGACGGTGAGCCGCCCGGTGCTCCGCTCCCGCCACCGGCAGGAAGGGGGCGGGCTGTCCGGAGCTCCGCTCAAGACGCTGGCCCTGCAGCGGCTCGGGGACTTCCGCTCCGCGACCGGCGGCGCGATGCCTCTGATCGCCGCCGGGGGGATCGAGAATGGCGTCGACGCCTACGAGCGGATCGTTGCCGGCGCCTCGCTCGTTCAGCTCTACAGCGCCCTCGTCTATCAGGGGCCTTCCCTGGCCGCAGCAATCCTGACGGAGCTTCGGGGACTGCTCCGGCGCGACGGCTTCACCACGCTGGGCGACGCGGTCGGGAGCGGCGAAGCGGGTCGCTGATAGGACTTCGCGGCGCGGAACTTGGAACCGCATACCGTGGCAAGGCATTGGGTCGGCGCTAGGAACCGCCTCATGCCGACCGATCTCATCAAGACCTTCACCTACCTGTCGATCCACCTGACGATAGGCTTCACCGTTGCGTACATCTTCACCGGATCGGTGAGCATCGCGGGCGGGATCGCCATCCTGGAGCCGTGCATAAACGCGGTCGCCTTCTTCTTTCACGAAAAGGCCTGGAAAGGCGGTCGCATGGCTTGGGCCAGCCGCCTGTTCGGGCGGAGCGCCTCGGGAGGGCTCGCCTCTTAGAGCTTGCCGCTGGCGGGGAGGAGGCTAGTGTTCCCGCCATGCTGAACCGCCTCCTGCTCCTCCCGCTCCTTTTCCTCGGCGCTTCCTGCGCCTCGACCGCCGACCGGGCCGCGACGAGCGCCGTACCGGGCATGGTCTCGGCCGCCGATCCTCGCGCCGCTCAGGCAGGGCGGGAGATACTCGACGCCGGCGGATCCGCCGCCGACGCCGCGATCGCAACCGCCATCGCTCTGACGGTGGTCGAGCCTCAATCCTCCGGAATCGGGGGCGGCGGCTTCCTCGTCCACCACGCGGAGAAAGGCGATCGCATCACCAGCTTCGACGGCCGCGAGGAAGCGCCCTCGGCCGCGGGGCCGGACTGGTTCCTCGGCCCCGACGGTAAACCCCTCCCGATTTCCGAAGCCATTCCCGGCGGAAAAAGTGTCGGAGTGCCCGGCAATATGCGCATGTTCGCGCTTGCCCACGCGCGCCACGGCAAGCTCCCCTGGGCGCGGCTGTTCGGGCCGGCGATCCGCTATGCGCGGGACGGCTTCGCGATCACGCCCCGCTTCCACCGCGCGCTTGAATCCACCAAGCGGTCGGCGGCTCTGACGGCCTGGGGGCGCACCCAGTTCTACGGATCGGACGGGGCGCCGAAGCCGGTCGGAACGGTGGTGAAGAACCCGGATCTCGCGACCTTCCTTGAGCAGCTCGCCGCCCGAGGCGGGGACTGGTTCTACACCGGCGCGACCGCCCAGGCGCTGGTCCGCACCGTGAACGAGGCGTCGGTCAACCCGTCGCGCATGTCGGTGGGGGACGTCGCCGCCTACGACGCGAAGGAGCGGCAGCCGCTGTGCGGCACCTACCGGGTCTATCGCATCTGCGGCATGGGGCCGCCCTCGTCCGGCGCCACCACGGTCTTCGCCATCCTGAAGCAGCTCGAACGCTTCGACATGTCCGCCTACCGCCCCGACGACCCTCGCGCCTGGCACCTGATCGGCGAGTCGATGCGCCTCGCCTACGCCGACCGCGAAGCCTATCTCGGCGACCCCGACCATGTCCGGGTGCCGGTGGCCGGCCTGATGGACGCTGCCTATCTGAAGTCCCGGTCGCAGCTCATCGACCCGCAACGGGCGAGCTCCAAGGTCGTCGCCGGTACGCCTCCCGGAGCCACTCTCGCCGGGATCGTGCCCGACACTGAGGCGGCGGGGACGTCCCACCTGGTGGCGGTGGACCGTGCAGGCAATGTCGCGTCGCTGACCTCCACCATCGAAAGCGCCTTCGGCTCCGGCCTCACCTTCAACGGCCTCTATCTCAACAACGAGCTCACCGACTTCAACTCGGTGGCGATGCGGGATGGGAAGCCGGTCGCGAACCGCGTCGAGGGCGGCAAGAGGCCGCGCAGCTCGATGTCGCCGACCATCGTTTACGGCCCCAACGGTGAGGTCCGGATCGCGGTCGGCGCGGCCGGCGGAACGACGATCATCGCCCAGGTCGCCAAGGCGCTGATCGGAGTGCTCGACTGGAAGCTCAGCGCTCAGGAGGCGATCGGGCTCCCGGTGATGATAGGCATCGGCGACCAGCTCCGGGTCGAGCGGGAGACGATGCTTGAGCGGATCGCGCCCGCTCTGACGGCGATGGGCCACAAGGTCGTGCCGGTGGATCCCGGCTTCAAAGCCAATGCCGTCGAACGCGTCGGCGGCCGCTGGGCCGGCGCGGCCGACCCGCGCAGCGAAGGCGCGGCGGTCAGCCAGTAAGGCCAGGAGGGGGCTGACGACCATGCGCAAGTTCGAACGCTTCCCGAACCTGGTCACCATGTTCTTCACGCGCGCCGCCGAGAAGGGCGACGCGCCTTTCCTGTGGGCCAAGATCGGCGGGACCTGGAAGCCGACGAGCTGGCGCGAGGCTGCCGAGCAGGTTTCGTCGCTCGCGGCCGGCTTGAGGGGGATCGGCCTGCAGAGCGGCGACAGGGTGATGCTCGTGTCGGAGAACCGCCCCGAATGGTGCCTCAGCGACCTTGCGATCATGGCGGCCGGATGCGTCACCGTGCCCGCCTACACCACCAACACCGAACGCGACCACAGCCACATCCTGGACGACAGCGGCGCCCGCGCCGTTATCGTCTCCACGGCCAGGCTCGCCAAGCCGCTTCTCCCTGCCGCCATCCGCTCGGACCGCTGCGAGCATGTGATCGGGATTGAGCCGCTTCCCGGCGGCCAGAGCGGCAACGTCGCCTTCCACGACTGGAAGGCCATGATCGCGGCCAATGCGCCGGACGTCGCCGCCACCGCCCTCGATGCGTCGGCGGTGCGGCGAGAGGACCTCGCCTGCCTCATCTACACGTCGGGCACCGGCGGAGCGCCGCGCGGCGTCATGCAGCATCACGGCGCCATCCTCCACAATGTCGAGGGCTGCCTCGAGATCATCGCGGAGGATTATGGCTGGGACGACGAGGTCTTCCTTTCCTTTCTCCCGGCCAGTCACGCCTACGAGCATAGCGGCGGCCAGTATTTCCCGATCGGGCTCGGCGGCCAGATCTATTATTCGGAAGGGCTGGAGAAGCTCGCCTCCAACATCGAGGAGACGAAGCCGACCTTGATGATCGTGGTTCCGCGCCTGTTCGAGGTGCTTCGCCAGCGCATCCTCAAGAATGTCGAGAAGCAGGGGAAGCTAAGCGCCTACCTCATGAAGCGCGCGCTCGAGATCGGCGCCAAGGATTATGCGGGCAAGGTGCCCCTCTGGGACAAGCCGATGGACCTGATCCTCGAGCGCACCTTGCGTCCCAAGGTCAGCGCCCGCTTCGGCGGCCGGATCAAGGCGATGGTCTCCGGCGGCGCCCCTTTGAACCCCGATGTCGGGATCTTCTTCCACGCGCTCCGGCTCGAGGTGCTCCAGGGCTACGGCCAGACCGAAGCGGCGCCGGTGATCAGCTGCAACCGTCCCAAGGCCGGCATCCGGATGGACACGGTCGGGCCGCCGCTCCCCAATACCGAGGTCCGGATCGCCGAAGACGGCGAGATCCTGGTTCGCGGCGAGAACGTCATGCACGGCTATTGGCGAAACCCGGCGCAAACCGAGAAGGCGCTGAAGGACGGCTGGCTCCACACGGGCGACGTCGGCCATATCGACGAAGGCGGCCGGATCGTCATCACCGACCGCAAGAAGGACCTCATCGTCAACGACAAGGGCGACAATGTCTCCCCCCAGAAGTTGGAGGGGATGCTGACCCTGCAGCCGGAGATATTGCAGGCGATGGTGGTTGGGGACCGGCGGCCCTACATCGTCGGGCTCATCGTTCCCGATCTCGAATGGACGGAGGAGTGGGCAAAAGCGGCAGGCAAGGCTGCGGACGCCGCCCTAGGGGACGATCCCGATTATCTTCGGGCGATCGGCGCCGCCGTCGACCGGGTGAACGCCGATCTTTCGGTGATTGAGAAGGTGCGCCGCTTCATCCTCGCCGACGCCCCCTTCACAACGGACAATGAGCAGATGACGGCCTCCCTAAAGATCAGGCGTCACGTCATCCGCGAGGTTTACGGCGAGAGGCTGGACGCGCTCTACAAGCGCTAGCGGGTGCGCCGGTAGGGCGTGAACTCGCCCACGCTGCAGCTCCCCACATCCAGCCGGGCGACCGGGTCGAACACGGTGACGATCTCGCCGCTGCAGAGCCGGCTCATCGTCGTGTTGATTCGCAAGGCATGGCCGAAGCGCATGTTCGGGCAGCCGTCTCGGGGACGATTGACCCAAAGTTGCCGTCCTGACCCGTCGAAGATGATCGCGCCTTCGCCGGCCGACCGATTGCCGCGCAAGTCGCGCAGGCTGACGCAAGATACCGGCGCTCCCGCCTGCTCATAGCCTCGAAGCTCGGAAGCCAACAGGTCAGCGTCGACCCGGTCCGACTCCACTTCCTCGTTCATCGCGCAGCCCGCGCTAAGCGCGGCAATTCCGATCAAGAGCAGTGTCTTCATAGCAACCTCCACGATCACAACGCCCGGAGCAGGCCGTCGGCCTCAGCCTCTGTAATTATCCTTCGAGAGCCGCCGCTCGGCAAGCTCCGCCGCGGATGCGGCGCGCATGAAGGGGTTGGTTGCGCGCTCCAGGGCGATCGTCGTGGGAACCGTCGCCTCTCCCGCGCGGCGCGCCGCCTCCACCTCGGCGGTTCGCTTCAGGAGCGCCTCGTTGTTCGGCTCCACCGTCACCGCGAAGCGGGCGTTGGAGAGGGTATATTCGTGCGCGCAATAGACACGCGTCTCGGGCGGAAGCTGGGCGAGCCGCTGAAGGTTGGAATGCATCTGCTCCGCGGTCCCCTCGAACAGCCGGCCGCAGCCCATCGCGAACAAGGTGTCGCCGACGAAGGCTGCCGCTTCGGAAGGCAGAAGATAGGCGATGTGGCCAGCCGTGTGGGCGGGAACCTCGATCACCTCGGCCTCCACCGCGCCCAGCGTGACTTTTTCGCCCTCACTCACTTGCCGGTCGAGCGTCGGGATCCGTTCCGCTTCCGCCGCAGGCCCGGTGACCAGGCAGCCGGTCGCCTGCTTCAAGGCGGCGTTGCCGCCGGTGTGATCCGGGTGCCAGTGGGTGTTCCAGATCTGGGTGATCCGCCAGCCACGCCGCTCCGCCTCCGCCAGCACCGGCTCGGCCTGAGCGGGATCGATGACGGTGGTTTCGCCGGAGATCGGCTCGTGGACGAGCCAGATATAATTGTCCGACAAAACGGGGATGCGCGCGATTTCTACCATTTGCCGACGTTCCGCATGGAGGCCCAGGGCTCGGCTGGGGCAAGCGCGTCCCCCGCCTGGAGCAGCTCGATCGAGATGTTGTCCGGCGTGCGCACGAAGGCCATTCGCCCGTCGCGCGGCGGCCGGTTGATGGTGACTCCGCCCTCCATCAGCCGGCGGCAGGTCTCGTAAATGTCGTCGACGCGATAGGCGACGTGGCCGAAGTTGCGGCCCTCGCCATAGCCTTTCTCATCCCAATTGTGGGTGAGCTCGATCTGCGCCTGCTCGTCTCCTGGCGCGGCGAGGAAGATCAGCGTGAAGCGCCCCTGCTCATTGTCGTAGCGGCGAAGCTCCTTGAGGCCGAGAAGTTCGAAAAAGCGGACGGTCTCGTCGGGATCGGAGACTCGGATCATGGTGTGGAGATATTTCATCTCCCGACCCTACGCGGCGGAGCGGGCGGGGTGAAGCATCCGAGCGAACGCTATTGCGGCGCGGCCTCTCCGTTCGCGGCCAAGGCTGCCCTGGCGGCGCGGCCGGCTTCCGACTCCGGGGCCCTTCGGACGGCGCGCGCGTAGAGGCCTTTCGCCGCCTCGATCTCTCCGGAGGCGCCCGCGATATTGCCCGCCTCGAGAAGGATCGCGGCGTCGTCCGGCGCCAGGCTCACCGCCTTGGCGATATGCTCCTGGGCCTTGGGGAGATTGCCCTCCTGGCGCGCGAGAGCGGCCGAGAGGTACCAGGCGAAGGGGTCCCCCGGGACCAGCTCCAGCCCTTTGTCCAGATCGGTGCGCGCCGAATCCTTGTCCCCGAGCGCCGCGGCGGCGCGGCTGCGGTCGACATAGACCTCTCCCTTCAGCTCGTCGGTGAGCAGGTTCGTGGCGAGCGCCGAGTCGAAGGCAATGCGGGCCTTGGCGGCCTCGCCCGCGGCGAGCCAGCTATTTCCCGACTGGACCCAGAGATCGCCCCGGCGCCGGTCCTGCTTCGCATTGGCCTCCCTCGCCGCCGCTTCGAACGCGAGCGCGGCGTCGGGCCACCGCTCGACCGCGGAATAAGCGAGGCCGAGGCACTGGCCCGCGCGTATCCCGCCCCCGGCTCTCAGCCAGGCTTCCGCTTTCTCTACCGCCTGCTGCGGAGCGGTCCTGACCTGCGCGATACAGGCCTTGTAGCGGTTGTCGGCGCTGTCCACCGGCCCCGCCACCTGCGGAGCTGCGGCAAGCGCGAGCAGGAAGGAAATCACAGGCGCTCCATCAATGAGGCGACGGTCGAGATCAGCAATGCGAGGTCGCCGTCCCGGGAAAGTCGATGATCGCCGTCCTTGACGATGATGGTCTGCACGTCCGCTGAACGGAGCTGCTTCATGAGCTCCAAGGCCCAGGTCCAGGGCACGTCCGAATCCTCCTGCCCGTGGATCAGGCGGACGGGGCAGTCGATCTGGACCGGCGCGTGAAGCAGCCGAAGCGCCTCTCCGCTTTCCCAGAGGCGGCGGGTGGTGACGTGAGGCGGCCCTCCATAGGGGCTTTCCTCGACGAGCTTCCCGTCGCGGAGGATGGTGAGCTTCTGGGCCTCGCTGAAGCCCCAGCCGGTGAAGTCGGGCGCCGCCGCGATCCCGACGAGCCCCGCCACGCGCTCGGGCCTGGCAAGCGCTGCGAGCAGCATCAACCAGCCGCCCATCGAGGAGCCGACGAGGACCACCGGTCCCTCCACGACCCGGTCGATGATCGCCAGCACGTCGTCGCGCCAGCCGGAGAGGGTCTGGTCCTCGAACTCCCCGTCCGTCCAGCCGCAACCCGAATAATCGAAGCGCAACATCGCCCGCCCCTCGCGCTCCGCCCAGGCGTCCAACGCGCTCGCCTTCGTGCCCTCCATGTCGGACATGTAACCGGGCAGGAAGACCAGCGTCGGTCCCCTGCCGGGACGGTGACGATAAGCGAGGCGGGGCCCCTTCGGCCGGGAGAGATAGCTGAGCTGGACCATTGACCTCTGCTTGACAGCCCCGCCCCCGCTTTCCAAGTGGCCCCAATGACGGCGCCATTTAAAGTGAAGCTCCCCGACGGCTCGGTTCGCGAGGTGGAGCCCGGTACCACGCCCGCGGATATCGCGGCGGCGATCGGGCCGGGTCTCGCCAAGGCGGCGATGGCGGCGCGGGTGAACGGGGAGCTTCGCGACCTCAATCGGCCGCTCGAAGGCGATTCCGAGCTCGCGCTGGTCACGTCGCGGGACGAGAAGGACGCGCTCGAGCTGGTCCGGCACGATTACGCCCACGTCCTTGCCGAGGCGGTTCAGAACCTCTTCCCGGGAACGCAGATCACGTTCGGGCCGGCGACGGACGACGGCTTCTATTACGATTTCGCGCCCAATCCGGAGCGGGGGCCGTTCACCGAGGAAGACCTCCCCGCAATCGAGGAGGAGATGCGCCGGGTCATCGCGCGCGATGAGCCGCTGGTGCGCGAGGTCTGGACTCGCGATCAGGTGCGCGAGTTCTTCGAGAAGCAGGGGGAGGCCTTCAAGGCCGAGTGGGTGATGGAGCTCCCCGCCGAGGAGACGATCACCATGTATCGCTCGGGCGGGTGGCTCGATCTCTGCCGAGGCCCGCACCTTGCCTCGACGGGCAAGCTCGATCCGCAGGCGTTCAAGCTGACCCGCGTGTCCGGCGCCTATTGGCGCGGCGACCAGAAGAACGCGATGCTGTCCCGCATCTACGGCACGGGCTGGCTCAACAAGAAGCAGCTTCAGGAGTATCTGACGCGGCTGGAGGAAGCGGCGAAGCGCGACCATCGCCGGATCGGCCAGGACATGGACCTGTTCCACCTCCAGGCCGAAGCGCATGGCTCGGTCTTCTGGCACCCCAAAGGCTACATCATCTGGCGCCAGCTCGAAGCCTATATGCGCCGCCGGCTCGACGCCCACGACTATCTCGAAGTGAAAACGCCCCAGCTGATGGACGCTCGCCAGTGGGAGCAGTCCGGCCATTGGGGCAAGTATCGCGAGAACATGTTCGTCGTTCCCGACGAGGTCCCGAACGTCGAGGAAGAGGGGCCGGTCCTCTCGGGCGAGGGCGACCTGATGGCGCTCAAGCCGATGAACTGCCCGGCCCACGTGCTGATCTTCCGGCAGGGCATCAAATCCTACCGCGACCTGCCGCTTCGGCTCGCCGAGTTCGGGGTCTGCCACCGGAACGAGCCGCACGGCGCGCTTCACGGAATCCTGCGCGTCCGCCAGTTCACTCAGGACGACGCGCACATCTTCTGCCGCGAGGACCAGATCATCGAGGAGACAAGGCGCTTCTGCGACCTGCTCGACCTCGTCTACCGCGACCTCGGCTTCGAGAATTACGCGATCAAGCTCGCGCTCCGGCCGGAGAAAAGGTTCGGAAGCGATGAGATGTGGGACAAGGCCGAGAGCGACCTTCGCGAGGCGGTCCGCCTGACGGGCCGCGCGACGCCAGAATATGGCTGGGAGGAGCTTCCGGGCGAGGGCGCCTTCTATTCGCCCAAGCTCGAATTCCACCTCACCGACGCGATCGGCCGCACCTGGCAGTGCGGCACGCTTCAGCTCGATTACGTGCTGCCCGAACGGCTCGATGCGTCGTATGTGGGCGAGGACGGGCAGCGGCACCGCCCGGTGATGTTCCACCGGGCGATCCTCGGCACGTTCGAGCGTTTTCTCGGCATCCTGATCGAGCATCATGCCGGCCGCTTCCCGCTCTGGCTCGCGCCGGTGCAGGCGGTGGTCGCGACGATCGTATCGGACGCGGACGATTATGCCCGCGACGTGGCGGCGCGGCTCACCGCCGCCGGCCTTCGCGTGGAGGCGGACACCCGGAACGAAAAGATCAACTACAAGGTGCGCGAGCACAGCCTCGCCAAGGTCCAGAACCTGCTGGTCGTGGGGAAGCGCGAGGCGGAGGAGGGGACGGTGGCGCTGCGCGTCCTCGGCAGCGAGGGGCGGCAGGAGGTGCTCCCCCTCGACGCGCTGATCGAGCGGCTTGTGGCCGAAGCCACCCCGCCGGATCTGCGCGGCTGATCCGCAACAGAGACCCGGGAAAAGCGTTGGGCGGCGCGGCGGCGTCTTTCATTCGGCAGGCGCAGCCATTAGGTGAGTTGCGCTTCAAAGACCCCGAGGAGAAACAGCTATACGTCCGCCCATGATCCGGCGCCCCGTCGCCCCGCCGATGAACGGCCCCCGCTTCAACGAATTTATCACCGTGCCGAAAGTGCGAGTGATCGACGAGAATGGCGAGAATATCGGGGTGCTGCTGACCGCCGAGGCGATAGAACAGGCGGCGGAGGTCGGTCTGGACCTCGTGGAAGTTTCTCCCAACGCCGATCCGCCCGTCTGCAAGTTCCTCGATGTGGGCAAGTTCAAGTACGAGGCGCAGAAGAAGGCGAACCTCGCGAGGAAGTCGCAAAAGACGCAGGAGATCAAAGAGATCAAGATGCGTCCCAACATCGACGACCACGATTACGACGTGAAGATGAAGAAGGTCCGCGACTTCATCGGCGAGGGCGACAAGGTGAAGATCACGCTTCGCTTCCGCGGCCGCGAGCTTGCCCACGGCCAGCTTGGAATGCAGCTCCTCCAGCGGGTGCAGGCGGACGTCGCCGAAAATGCCAAGGTCGAGCAGCATCCGCGCATGGAAGGCCGGCAGATGCTGATGGTGCTCTCACCCAAGTGAAAGCCGCTCTTGGGTGAAGCTGAGCTTTCCGTAGCGGCAAGTTGCCAGCCGCGTTTCGTTTCGAAACCGAATTGTTGCGCAATTGCCATGAGCGGTCGAAAATCGCGCTTTTCCGCGGGTTTCCCGCTGTTCTCGCCTCTGCCCTTTCAGTAGCCTTCGCCCCAAACCATAAGAGGGAGAGGGTAACATGACCAAATCCATCTGGCTTTTGTCCGCCGGGATCATGGCGCTCGGCACCTCGCCGGCCTTGGCCCAGGACCAGACCACGCCGACGGGGGAGACGAGCCCGACCCAGGAAGCCGGTGAGGTGAATCAGGAGGTCGATGTCGATCCCAACGACGAGATCGTCATCACCGCCCAGGGCCGCGCCCAGATCCTGCAGGACGTGCCGCTCGCCGTGTCGGCAGTCTCCGCGGAAAACCTCCAGAATTCCGGCGCGAGCGACATCAGGCAGCTGAACCAGTTGGCGCCGTCGCTGCTCGTGTCCTCCACCGGCACGGAAGCCAACGGCTCCGCCCGCATCCGGGGCATCGGCACCGTCGGCGACAATCCAGGGCTTGAAAGCTCGGTCGCGGTGTTCATCGACGGCGTGTACCGCTCCCGGTCCGGCATCGGCCTCAACGAGCTCGGAGAGATCGAGCGGGTCGAAGTGCTTCGCGGGCCGCAGGGGACCTTGTTCGGCCGCAACGCCTCGGCTGGCCTGATCCATGTCATCAGCAAGAAGCCGAACATGAGCGAGTTCGAAGGCTTCGGCGAGCTCAGCTACGGCAGCTACGACTTCATCCGGGCCAGCGCCGGCTTCACCGGGCCGATCGGCGAAAGCATGGGCTTCCGTCTGGACGGCGTCCACAGCCGCCGCGACGGCTTTTACGAGGTGGTAAACAATACGGGTCAGCCCACCGGTCAGCGGGTCAACAACCGCGACCGCTATTTCGTACGCGGCCAGCTGATGTTCGAGCCGAACGACGCGCTCGAGGTGCGGCTGATCGGCGACTATACGGAAAGGAACGAGGCGTGTTGCGCCGCCGCCTACCGCTCCACCGTCGAAGCCTTCGATCCCACGCCTGGGGCGCCCGGCGATTTCGCGACTCGGCCGAGCCGCGTGGTCAACATCCTGACGAACCTTGGCGGGTATTTCCCGACCCCGAACGATCGCTTCAGCCGGCAGATCTCCATCACTCCCGGCCGCGATTATGGGGGGAAGACCAGGGACGGCGGTATCTCCGGCCAGGTCGACTACTCGTTCGGAGGCGCATCGCTGACGTCCATCACCGCCTATCGCGACTACAAATCCTACCAGGGCGGCGACATCGATTACAGCACGGTCGACCTCCTCTACAGGGAGCCGGACGGAACCAGCTTCCGCCAGTTCAAGACCTTCACCCAGGAGCTGAGGCTCCAGGGCTCCGCCTTCGACGACAAGCTCGACTGGCTCGTGGGCGGTTACTTCGCCGACGAGAAGCTGCGGCTTCGCGACAACCTCCAGTTCGGCAAGGATTACGGGCAGTTCCTGGCTTGCCGCATCGTCTCGGGCGTCGCCCGACCGCCGGCCTTCGGAGGGCCGGCGCCGGGTGCGGACGATCCCGTGCTTCGCAACACGTCTCTGCCGGGCTGCCTCAGCCCGACCGGCCGCGGCTTCCTCGCCGCGGCGTTCCCTGGGGCGAATGCCGCGGGCGGGACCGACGCTTCTCAGCTGATCGGCGCGCTCGAGCGGCTCAGCACGGTCAAGAATGTTGGGTTCAACACCTCGAATTTCGACCAGAAGAGCCGCAATTATGCGTTCTTCACGCACAACATCTTCCACATCACGGACAAGCTGAGCCTGACGGCCGGCCTGCGCTACACCAACGAGAACAAGCGGATCACCGCCAGCTTCAACAACAACAACACCTTCTGCCCCACCCAGCAGGCTACGGCGGGCGCAGCGATCGCCGGCTCGAGCAACGCGACCGTAAAGACCGCTCTCGGCGGCGCGATCCTCTTCAGCTGCCTCTTCAACTCCAGCTCCGGCCTCAACAATCTGAAGCTGGCCGACGAAAAGGGCGAGGACCAGTTCACGGGCACCGCGGCGCTTTCGTTCAAGCCGCACCGCGACTGGATGTTCTACGGAAGCTATTCGAAGGGCTATAAGGCCGGCGGCTTCAACCTCGACGCCTCGGCTCTGGGCTCTCCGACAGGCCTGATCGCACCGGGCAACGTGTCGAACCTGCGGTTCGAGCCTGAAAAGGTCGACGCCTACGAGCTGGGCTTCAAATATGGCGGCCGGCAGCTGAACCTCAACGTCGCGGCTTTCCGGCAGAATTTCAGCAGCTTCCAGCTCAATACGTTCAACGGGCTCTTCTTCCTCGTCCAGAACGTCAACGGCTGCACCGATCTTCAGGGAACCCCCTCCCCAGCGCTTGCGGCCGGCAGCTTCGCCGGAACGAGCGGTGCCGACGAGGATTCCTCCGGTGCCACCGGGACCTGCGCCGCTGACAACGTCTCGTCAGGCGTTCGCTCCCAGGGCGTCGAGATCGAGGGGGCCGTCTTCCCGAGCCGCGACCTGACCATAACGGCCGGGTTCACCTATGCCGACACGAAGTACCGCAATGACCTCGTTGGAAACATCGCAGGCACTCTGCCGCTCGCGGCCGAGCTGTTCCTGCTCCCGGGAAGCAACCTTTCGAACGCGCCCAAGACGGTGGTCACGACCTCGATGACCTGGACCCCGAGGCTCGGCACGAGCGGCCTTACCGGCCTCCTCTACGTCGATTCTCGCCTGACCGGCGACTATAATACCGGCTCGGACCTGTTCCCGGAGAAG
This sequence comes from Allosphingosinicella sp., assembly GCA_036398895.1. Taxonomy (GTDB): domain Bacteria; phylum Pseudomonadota; class Alphaproteobacteria; order Sphingomonadales; family Sphingomonadaceae; genus Allosphingosinicella. The sequence goes on from DASWOC010000012.1 coordinate 224,697, forward strand.
GAGCAGGACGGCTTCGCCACCGTCAACGCCCGTGTCGGCCTGCGCGGGCCTCAGGAGCGTTGGGGCGTGGAGCTGTGGGCGCAGAACCTGTTCAACATCAATTACGATCAGGTCGCCTTCAACTCGCCGCTCCAAGCCTCCGGGGCCGGAACGCGCGAGAGCGTCGCCCAATTCGGCTCGCCTTTCGCATCCCAGCTCTTCTCGGCCTTCCTGGCTGAGCCGAGGACCTACGGGATCACCGGTCGCTTCCGCTTCTAAGGATCGACCCATTGCGAAGGCTCCTGCCGGCAACGGCGGGGGCCTTTCCCGTTCAGGCGGCCTGGCGGCGCGGCCCTGGCGAGGAGGCCGCCTTCAGAAGCCGCGCCTGAAGCGCCTTCAGCCGGGTCGGGCTGACGATTTTCTCCCCATCGGCGCCCGCCAGATAGAAGACGTCGACGGCGCGCTCGCCATAGGTCGCGACGTGCGCGGAGTGGATGGCGGCGCGGCTCTCGTAGATTGCGTGCGCAAGACCGGTGAGCAGGGCCGGCCGGTCGCGGGCATTGACCTCCACCACCGTGTAGCGGCTGGACGCCTCGTTATCGACGAACACGGCCGGCTGGATCGGGAAGGCCTCGGCGCGCACGAGGCGGAGGGCTTTCGCCTCCAGCCTCTCCATCGACGGGTCCTCGCCCGCAGCCGCGCGAAGAACCGCCTCCTCCAGACGCTCGAGCTGATGCGGGTCGGCGAAGGCCTTGCCTGCGCCGTCCTGGACCAGGAAATTGTCGACCGCCATTCCGTCCGCGGTCGTATGGATCCGGGCATCGATGATGTTGGCGCCGACCAGGCTGATCGCGGCGGTGAGACGGTAGAAAAGGCCGGGCCGGTCCTTGGCGTAGACGCTGAGAAGCGTGGCGCCCTGCGCTTCGTCAACCGACGTGGTGAGCGGTCGCACGGCTTCCGGCGACCGATCCGAGGCGTCCATCAGCCTCGCATTCTTCTCCAGGACCGGAAGCGGCTCGGCTAGCCAGTAGCTGTCCGGAAGCCGCCAGGTGAGGCGGGCGAAGCGGGCCTCCTCCCAGCCGAGCCGCTCCCCAAGCTCCCGCTGCACGGCCGCGATCCGTTCGGTGCGGCCCTTCTGCTTGTGGCCGAGGCGGAGCGTCTCTTCCGCCGCCTCGAACAGCTGGCGGAGCAGCTGGCCCTTCCAGCTGTTCCAGATGCCGGGGCCGACCGCCCGGATGTCGACCACCGTCAGAAGCAGGAGCAGCCGAAGCCGCTCGAGGCTCTTCACCCTGGAGGCGAAGTCCTGCACCGTCTCGGGATCCGAGACGTCGCGCTTGAACGCCGTCGCCGACATGAGCAGGTGCCAGCGGACCAGCCACGCGACCGTCTCCGTCTCGGCCTCGCTCAGCCCAAGCCTCGGGCAGAGCTCGTGCGCGACCTCCGCCCCCAGCAGGCTGTGGTCGCCGCCCCGTCCCTTGGCGATGTCGTGGAGGAGCACGGCGACGTAGAGGACGCGGCGAGACGCGATGTGCCGGAACAGCGCGGTGGCGAGCGGATGATCCGCCTTCAGCTCCCCTTTCTCGATGCGAGCGACAAGGCCGATCGCCCGGATGGAATGCTCGTCCACCGTGTAGTGGTGGTACATGTCGAACTGCATCTGGGCGACGACCCGTCCGAAATCGGGAACGAAGCGGCCGAAGACTCCGGCTTCGTTCATCCAGCGGAGCACCGTCTCGGGGTCGCGCGGGCTGGTGAGCACCTGAAGGAATAGTTCGTTCGCCTCGCGGTCGGCCCGCAGTCCGGAATCGATCAGCTTCGAGTCGCGTGCGGCCTGACGCATCGCCAGCGGGTGGATCTCCAGGCTGAAGCGGTCGGCGAGCGCGAACAGGCGAAGGAGCCGCACCGGATCATCGCGGAAGAAAGCCTCGCCTGGAATGGCCAGGCGCCCCCGGTCGAGCACGAAGCCTTCAAGCCGGCTCGGCCGCCGCCGGAGCGCGGCCAGGCCGAAGCGGCTGCCCTTGCGGGCGAACTTCTCGTCGAGATGGGCGAGGAACACTCCGGTCAGGTCGCCGACCGTTTTCGCATGCAGGAAATAATGGCGCATGAAGCGCTCGACGGGCGCCTTACCAGGACGGTCGGCATACCGCATGCGACCCGCGATCTCGCGCTGATAGTCGAAGGTCAGCCGGTCCTCGGCGCGGCCGGCGACGATGTGGAGGTGGCAGCGCACCGCCCACAGGAACCGCTCAGCGCGCTGGAACTGGCGAAGCTCGGCCTCGGTGAGCAGGCCCACCTCGACCAGTTCGGCGACGCTCCTCACCCGATGCACATATTTGCCGATCCAGAAGAGGGTGTGGAGGTCGCGAAGCCCGCCCTTGCCTTCCTTCACATTGGGCTCGACGACGTAGCGGCTGTCGCCCATTCGCCGATGGCGGGCGTTCCGCTCCTCCAGCTTCTCGGTCACGAACTCGCGGGCGCGGGCGGCCACCACGTCGCGCCAGAAGCGGGTCTGCACTTCCTCGAAGAGCAGCTCATCGCCCCAGAGCCACCGCGCCTCGAGAAGCGATGTGCGGATGGTGTGGTCTTGAGAGGCCAGCTCGATCAGCTCGTCGAGCGTCCGGGTGGATTGCCCGACCTTCAGCCCCAGGTCCCAGAGGAGGTAGAGCATGGCCTCGATGGCGCAGGCCGTCCGTGCCGAGGGCTCGGCGGGCGTGACGAAGGCGAGGTCGACGTCGGAATTCGGCGCCATTTCCCCGCGCCCATAGCCGCCCACCGCCATCAGCAGCAGCCGGTCGGGTGCGTGAGTTGCGGCGACATGGTCGTGGACGAGCCGGACGATCTGGTCCGTGAGGTAAGCGCAAGCGGCGGCCGTTTCGCTGCCTTGCCAAGGCTTGGCCTCCAACCGGCGGCCGATCTCCGCTCGCCCCTCCTGAAGCGCCTGCTTGAGGAGCCGAGCCGTATCGCCGGGATCGCCCTGGGCCAGAGCTTCCGCCAAGCCTCGGCGGTCGACGATCAACCTCTTGTTCGCGACCGACGCGAAGCGCGCGGTCATCCCCGCTCCTCGGCGGCGAGGCCTCTGAGGCGATAGACGAGCTCCAGCGCGTCCCGAGGGCTGAGGGAATCGGCCTCCACCTCGGAGAGCGCTTGGCGCAGCGCGTCCTCGGCGGCCTCCTCCTTCTCTGCCGCCGCGGCGAAGAGCGGCAGGTCGTCGAGCCCGGCGGCGATCCCGCCGGTGGCTGCGCGGCCCTCCTCAAGCTTGGCGAGCACCGCCCGGGCGCGGGCGAGGACGGGGCCCGGAAGCCCGGCAAGCTTCGCCACGGCGAGGCCGTAGCTCCGGTCGGCAGGCCCTCGCGCAAGCTCGTGGAGGAGCACAAGCTCGTTCTTCCACTCGCGGGCGCGGACATGGTGAAGCGAGAGGGCGTCGAGCCGCTCCGCCAGCCGGGTCAGCTCGTGATAATGGGTCGCGAACAGGCAGCGGCAGCGGTTTCGGTCGTGGATCGCCTCCACCACCGCCCAGGCGATGGCGAGGCCGTCATAAGTGGAGGTGCCGCGGCCCACCTCGTCGAGGATGACGAAGCTTCGCTCGGTCGCCTGGGCGAGGATGGCGGCGGTCTCCACCATTTCGACCATGAACGTGGAACGGCCGCGGGCGAGATTGTCGGAGGCGCCGACCCGGCTGAAGAGGCGGTCCACCAGTCCGAGCGTGGCTCGGGAGGCGGGGACGAAGGATCCCGCCTGGGCGAGGACAGCGATGAGCGCGTTCTGGCGAAGGAAGGTCGACTTGCCGCCCATGTTCGGGCCGGTGACGAGCCAGAGCCGTTCGTCCTCGGAAAGGCCGCAATCGTTGGCGACGAAGCGGCCGCCCTGGGTTCGAACCGCCTCCTCGACGACGGGGTGCCGGCCCCCTTCGATGTCGAAGCAATTGTGGCCGGCGAAATGCGGGCGGCACCAGCCGCCTTCCGCCGCCCGTTCCGCGAGCGCCGCGGCGACATCGAGCCGCGCAAGCGCGTCGGCGGCGGCGGCGATCGGCTCCGCCCGGGCGAGTGCCGCCGCCACCAGTTCCTCGAGATGGGCCGCCTCTGCGGCGAGCGCGTGGGCGCCCGCCTGGCCGACTCGAATCGCGTGCTCGTGGAGGTCGGGAGCATTGAAGCGGACGACCCCCGCCAGCGTCTGGCGATGGGTGAAGCCGCTGTCCGCCGCCATCAGGGCGTCGGCATGTTTAGCGGGCACTTCGATATGATAGCCGAGGACGCCGTTATGGCGGATCTTGAGCGAGGCGAGGCCGGTCTGCTGGCGGTAGCGCGCCTCGAGCGCCGCGATTGCCCGGCGGCCTTCGCCTCCGGTCGCGCGAAGCGCGTCGAGGGCCGCGTCATAGCCCTCGGCGATATAGCCGCCCTGGCTCGCGTCGATCGGCGGCGAGGGGACGAGGGCGCGGCCGAGGAGGTCGGTCAGCTCGCCATGGCCGGTGAAGGTGGGGAGCAGTTCGCCGAGGAGCGGCGGCGGGTCGGGGAGGCGCTCGATGGCGGAGTGGAGGCGCCGGGCCTCGTTCAGCCCGTCGCGAAGCTGGCCGAGATCGCGTGGGCAGCCGCGGCCGGCGGCGAGGCGGCCGAGGGCGCGGCCGATGTCCGGCAGGGCCTTGAGCTGCCGCCGGACCTGGTCCCTCAGGCCCGAATCCGCTTCGAACAGGGAGACGAGGTCGAGGCGCGCCTCGATCGCTCCCCGGTCGAGGAGAGGCGCCCCGATGTCCGCCGCGAGGAGGCGGGCGCCCGCGCCGGTCACGGTGCGATCGACGGCGTGGAGGAGGCTTCCCGCCCGGCCGCCGGTCGAAGCCTGGACAAGCTCCAGGCTTTCGCGCGTGGCGGCGTCGATCATCATATGATCGCCCGAGGAACGCGCCACGGGCGGCCGAAGGAAGGGCAGGGACTCGCGCGCCACTTCGTCCAGGTAGGAGAGCAGCCCTCCGGCGGCGCACAGGGCGGCTCGGTCGAAGCTTCCGAAGCCGTCGAGGGTCGCGACCTCGAACCTTTCCTTCAGCCGCCGCTCGGCGGCGACGCTGTCGAAGCCGCCTCTCTGCTCCTGAGTGATCACTTCAGCCGCGGAGAGCCGAGCCAGCTCGGCGTCGAGCGTGGCGGGGGCGATCGAGCCGAGCTCGAACCGGCCCGTCGAGATGTCGGCCGCCGCCAGGCCGCACCTTTCGCCCACCTTCGACACCGCCACCAGCCAATTGGCGGCGCGCGAGTCGAGCAACGCTTCCTCGGTCAGGGTTCCGGCCGTGACGACTCGGACGATCGCCCGGTTCACCACGGACTTCGAGCCGCGCTTCTTCGCTTCGGCGGGGCTTTCGGTCTGCTCCGCGATGGCGACCCGGAAGCCTCCCCGGATGAGCCGCGCGAGATAGGCTTCGGCCGCATGGATCGGGACGCCGCACATCGGGATCGGCTCCCCCTCATGCTCGCCGCGGGCGGTGAGGGCGATGTCGAGGCAGGCGGCGGCGGCCTTTGCATCCTCGAAGAACAATTCGAAGAAGTCGCCCATCCGGTAGAAGAGCAGGCAATCGGGCGCTTCGGCTTTCAGCGCCAGATATTGCGCCATCATCGGAGTTGGCGCGTTGCTTGGTTTCGCCAGGGTGGCCATGAGCGAGGGATAAGGCTTTGGCTTGCCCCCGTCACGGCTGAAGTCCTAGAGCCGCGCAAAATTCGAGGAGCCGCGATGAGCGAGAGCAGCGTCCGATTTTCCGAGCAGGAAGCGCTCGACTTCCACTCTCAGGGAAGGCCCGGCAAGATCGAGATCATCGCGTCCAAGCCGATGGCGACGCAGCGCGACCTCAGCCTTGCCTACTCGCCCGGAGTGGCGGTTCCGGTGCGAAAGATCGCCGAGGATCCCGCCGCCTCCTACGAATATACCGCCCGCGGAAACCTCGTCGCCGTCATCTCCAACGGCACCGCCATCCTCGGCCTCGGCAATCTCGGCGCTCTGGCGTCGAAGCCGGTGATGGAGGGCAAGGCAGTCCTGTTCAAGCGCTTCGCCGACGTGGATTCGATCGACCTCGAGCTTGCGACGGAGGACACTGACGCCTTCATCAACGCGGTGGCGCTGATGGAGCCGAGCTTCGGCGGGATCAACCTCGAGGACATCGCTGCGCCGGCCTGCTTCATCATCGAGCAGACGCTCCGCGAGCGGATGAAGATCCCGGTCTTCCACGACGACCAGCACGGAACCGCGATCATCACCGCGGCGGGGCTGATCAACGCCTGCTACCTGACGGGTCGCGAGCTTCGCGACGTGAAGGTGGTGGTGAACGGCGCAGGCGCGGCCGCCATCGCCTGCACCGAGCTCATCAAGGCGATGGGCGTTCGGCACGACAACGTCATCATGTGTGACCGCAAGGGCGTGATCTGGCGGGGCCGGGGCGAGATGGACCAGTGGAAGTCCGCCCACGCCGTCGACACCGACGCAAGGACGCTCGCCGAGGCGCTCGTGGGCGCCGACGTCTTCCTCGGCCTCTCCGCCGCCGGCGCGGTGAAGCCGGAGATGGTGATGGACATGGCGAAGCGGCCGATCATCTTCGCGATGGCCAATCCCGACCCGGAGATCACCCCTCCCGAGGCCAAGGCGGCGCGGCCCGACGCGATCATCGCCACGGGACGGTCGGACTATCCCAACCAGGTCAACAACGTGCTCGGCTTCCCCTTCATCTTCCGGGGCGCGCTCGACGTTCGGGCGACGACGATCAACGACGAGATGAAGATCGCCGCGGCCGAAGCGCTGGCCGAGCTCGCCCGCCAGCAGGTTCCGGAGGAGGTGGCGGCGGCCTATGGCGGCAAGGCGCACAGCTTCGGGCCCGACTACATCATCCCCGCTCCCTTCGATCCGCGGCTGATGGAGGTGGTGCCGGCCGCCGTCGCGCGGGCGGCGATGGAAAGCGGAGTCGCGCAATTCCCGATCGAGGACATGCAGGCTTACCGCACCCGCCTGAGATCGCGCCTCAACCCGACCACTTCGGTCCTCTCGCTGGCCCACGAGGCGGCGCGGGCGGACCCGAAGCGGGTCCTGTTCGCCGAGGGGGACGAGGATGTCGTCCTCCGGGCCGCGATCGCCTTCCGCGACGGCGGCTACGGAGTCCCGGTGCTCGTCGGCCGCGACGATGTGCGCCAGCGGCTGCGCGAGCTTGGAGTGGACGATCCGGACAGCTTCGAGCTGATCAACAGCCGCACCTACGGCCGGGTGCCTGAGATGGTGGACTATCTCTACGGCCGGATGCAGCGGAAGGGCTACCTCCAGCGCGAAGTCGAGCGGATGGTGAACCAGGACCGCAACACCTTCGCGGCTCTGCTGATGGCGCTGGGCGAAGCGGATGCGCTCATCACGGGGGTCACCCGCCCCTATGCGCAGAGCCTTCGCCAGATCCAGCGGGTGCTGGACGCCAAGCTGAACTGCACGCCGTTCGGGATCCACATCCTGGTGGGCCAGTCGCACACCACCTTCATGGCCGACACGACTGTGACGGAGCGGCCGACGAGCGATCAGCTTGCGGACATCGCGATCCAGACCGCTGGCGTCGCTCGCCGAATGGGGCACGAGCCGCGTGTGGCCTTCCTGTCCTATTCCACCTTCGGCAATCCTGAAGGCACATTCCTTGAGAACATTAGGGGCGCGGTCCGCCTGCTCGACCAGCGGGGAGGCGCGGACTTCGAATATGAAGGCGAGATGGCGCCCGACGTTGCGCTCAACCCCGCGCTGCAGCGTGTCTATCCCTTCAGCCGCCTCACGGGGCCCGCCAACGTGCTGGTGATGCCTGGCCTCCAGTCCGCCAACCTCTCGGCCAAGCTCCTGCGGGAACTGGGAGGCGACGCCGTGATCGGGCCGATGCTCGTCGGGATGGCGCAGCCCGTCCAGATCGCGCCAATGACGGCGACGGCCTCGGACCTGGTGACTCTCGCGGTCCTCGCCGGGGGCGGGATCGTCCGCTGACGTTTAGGGGGTGGGACCGCTCCCGCCGGTGGCGCCGGATCCGACCGCGCCAATATTGCCGAACAGCTCTTCCCAGAAGCTCTTGTCCCGGCCGAGCGTAGGCGTCTTGGAGCTCGAAGGATCGATCGAGACGACCTGCTCCATCCCCTTCTTCTCGACCGAAGCGACGTTGCCGGCCTGGTCGAAGCGGACCCGAAGCACCGTCTGGGTGTGCGGGTCGGGCGTGCTGAAGGCATAATTGCGCGTCCTGCGCGTCACATAAAACCATTCATTCTGATCGAACGTGCTCGTGAAGGACGGGCGGCCAAGGGTAGCCACAACCGAATCCTTATTGTCCACCCCCGGCTGGATCGCGGAAACGAGCGTGTCGTCGAGGATGAAGCCCTGGAAGTCCTTCACCTTGGAGCAACCGCCGGTGGCGAGCCCCGCCGCCACCGCAATCGACAACGCGGCTTTACGTCCCACACCCATCATATTGGAAAAACTCCCGAAACCGCCGGTTGAGAAATCAAAGGCCCGGCACCCGCCTTGCGCGCGGGCATCGCCGCCTCCAATATCCGAGAAAAGCTGAACGGCGCAAGTACGGCGCCTCCCGCGGAGACCCCTGTTGAGCTTTCTCACCCGTTTGTTCGGCGACCGCCGCGAGCGTCACGTCCTGCAGCCGCTCTATTCGGCGATCGTCGCCGCCGGGCGCGACCCGGTCTGGTACCGGGAAGGCGGAGTTCCGGACACGCTCGAAGGCCGCTTCGACATGATCGCGGCGGTTCTCGCCCTCGTCCTCCTCCGGCTGGAGGAGGAGGGTGAGGCCGGCAAGCGGGACTCGGTGCTCCTCGCCGAGATCTTCATCGACGACATGGACGGGACGCTGCGCCAGATCGGCATTGGCGACTTCGTGGTCGGCAAGCATGTCGGCAAGCTGATGGGCGCGCTCGGCGGCCGCCTGGGAGCGATGCGCAATGCGTTCGCCACAGGCGAAGGGCTGGAAGCGGTGGTGCGCGGCAACATCTTCCGGGGCGCCGAAGCCTCTGACGAGGAGGTCGCCTTCGTCAGCAACGGCCTTCGCGCCCTCCACGGACGGCTGAAGGGTGCGTCGCTGGAACAATTGCGCGGCGGCGGTCTTGGCGGCGCATGAGCGGAAAGCCCGAATTCAGCCGGCCCTACCGGATCGACGCCCTCTCCGGCTCGCCCCGGCGGGTGGAGATCGGAGCGGATCCCGAAGAGCGCGAGGCGCTCGCCCGCCGCTTCGGGCTCATCTCCATCGAACGACTGTCGGCGGAGGCCTCCCTCTCCCGGAGCGGAGAGGCGGTGACCGCGGAGGGACGGCTCCGAGGTGCCGTCACCCAAAGCTGCGTCGCCATGTCCGAGCCGGTTCCTGCGGAGGTCGAGGAGCCGTTCCGCATCGAGTTCCGCCCCCAGCAGGAAGCCGCTGGAGGCCAGGAGGAGATCGAGCTGAGCGAGGGCGAGCTGGACGTCGTCTTCTACGAAGGCGGCGCGATTGACCTCGGCGAGGCCGTGGCCGAGACCCTGTCGCTGAGCCTTGACCCCTATCCCCGCTCCCCCTCTTCCGAGGAGGCGCTGCGTCAGGCCGGGGTGAAAAGCGAGGAACAGGCGAAGATCGAGGCCAGCCCCTTCGCTGCCTTAAAGGGCCTCGGCGAAAGGCTCCAGCGGTGAACATTGTTTAACTGTGAGGTGGTCCTGTTCGTCCGTCATCTCGTCCAGCCAGTCAACGGTGACCTGCCAGCGTCATCCCGCCGCCGTAGCCGACGGGATCGGCCTGTATGAGCCGGTCTAGCGCCTGTGACGCCAGCGGTTCTTGTTCTCCGGGAGAGCTGCGCTGAGCTCGTATCTTAATTCTTACCAAGCACCCTTAGAAACTCAGCACGCACTACTGATTTGTGGGATTGCCTCGGTATTGCAAGCGGAGTTCGCCCGGCTGTAAGGATGCGAGCTCCCGCCCAAAGTTTCGAAAATCGGCTACGTAGTCGCCTTTGTTAACAAGCAACACGACCCCGTCAGGTGTATTTGCGAAACTCGGCGCTTCGGCATCGTTTGTATCGATGTTTGCGAGAAGCTCGCACCTGTCGCTCCCCTTTTTGCAAGCAAGCACCCGGTAGGTGATGTCGCCCGCACCGCCACCCGAAGAGGTGGTGGCAACAAGCAACGTTTCTTTCGATGCTGTCTGCGCAGTCGAGGACACTTGATCTGGACCCGGCATGGGCCACGTGTCTCCGGCCTCCCCGCTGCAGCCAGCCAGGAGAATCAAAATTGCCAGTCCACAACCCGAACCGCAAGCTAGCTTCACTGCGACCCTTTGCATTGAGCAGCTCCTTGTTTGATCGCCGGGATATCGGCTAACTGGTCACCATAATCACTAGGACCTAGGTCGGTCCGATGCCCTTTCCCGGCCGTCGCCGGATCCTGGACGGCTCCAGCACCTCTCAGAAGTACGTTAAGTGGAAGTAACAGAGATCCTGTTGCGCCGTAATTAAGATTACCAAGTTGCTGCGACCCGCCGCGCTGTAGTTTATAGTCCCATTTACCGCCCTCTTGGATCAACGCTAACCAAGCCCCGAGAACATACCCATGAGAGCCGTTGAAGCTTTCTCCAAAAGATCGCGAACGCGCAATATTTTTTAACATTGCCCTTATCTTGTCTACATTTTTGTTTACCGTTGATCCATCAGGTAGCAGAGCGTTGCAAGGATCCGGAGGTAAGGCGGGTCCAGCAAGCCTTGCCTGGAGTGCCGGCAGGTTTGGCTGTGCTGGTTCCGCGGCGGCGAGGATCAGTCCGTTACCCGGCGTCGGCCGCTCCTGGGAGATACGGTCCAGATACATCTGCGCACCATGGCTCATGCAATTGCCCCATTCATTCGTAAAGCCGCCGCAAACCGTGATGTCGTTGGTGTCCAGCCCGGTTGGGTCGACATTGTTCACGGGATCAGCGCGGACGTAGGAACAGACGTTCAACTCGCTCTTCAGGACGCGCGGGCGGTGCCGCCGGCGAGGTGGAGAGCCGGCTCGTGCGGGCTTAGAGAGCCGTTTTCCGGCCCATTTCGACGCGGTGAGATCGGCCGAGTGGAGTGCGCTTATCAACATGGTTCCTGCCTTTCGTGTGAGATTAGACGCAATGTTCCCATCCCAGCGCCTCGGCCTTCGCAAAGGTGGCGTGGTTGGCCGCCAGGAGCCGCAGGTAGCGCGGCCGCGAGGAGAGAGGGGAGGAGCTTCGACGGATATTTGTCGAGGAACTCGGCCTGGACGAGCCTGCCATAGGCATTGCCTTGATTCGCCAGCGCGTGAACGTCGCGGGGATTCTGCTGAAGCATCAGTTCCGTAACCGCGATCGCCTCTTCGTCGCGGCGGCGATCGTTCAGGTGCTGGAGCACGACTCCCGCCATGGCCGCCACGCCTTCGCGGCGGCTGAGGGTGCGCATGTAAATGCGGTTGGCAAGCGCTCGATCGCTGAACGGTCGCGCCTGACGTATCCAAACGTCTCGGGCGGGCAGGGCGCCGCTCGTCGTCTCCAGGTTGATCACCTGACTGTTCTCGGCTCGGTAACGGACGAAGAGGTGCAGGGGCGACGCCGCCAAGGCCACGTCGAGACCCAGCTTATCCGCCAGGATCAGGAAGAGCACCGGCATGGAGACGCAGTCTCCGAGGCGCGTCTCCAGATAATGGGAGATAAGCTTGACCCGCACATTGCGGCCACGGATGTTGGAGTGGTCGTAGGCACATGGCCGGTAGTCGTTCCACGGGCCGCTCTCGTAGACCACCGTTCGGAGCGCTTTCAGTCGTGCGTCGGAGGTAGCGCCAAGGCCTGCCAAAGCCAGCGCAGCCTCGGCGAGCTTGTTCAACTTCGCTATCGTCGCGGCGCTGTCGATCGAAGCATCTACCGCTCTGTCGAGTGCCAGCTTCGCCTCGGCATAATCCAGCCGCTCTTCCGGCCAGGAAAGCACCTCGCGCACCCTATCAACCGGACTGGGCGTGGCCGAGGGCCCCGCTTCAGCGGCGGTTTGCACTTGAGCTGCAATGGCGGCGGCTTGGGACATCTACGACTCTTCGACTGCTTCGAACAGAAGTAGAACAAACGAAATCCTATTTTACAAATCCTATTTGTTTCCGGGGATTTGGCTGCTCACTCAGTCGCTTGAGGCATGTTGATGTTGGATTCGGGAATTTGCTTCCGCCGCGAATAAGGCGGATAAGCGGCCGGCGTCGGCCAGGTGGGTGACGGATTGCTGTAAGCGCCTCGCGCTCGGTCGTGAGACGACGGCAGATCTCAAGCTGGCGCTGCGGCGCCGGAGTCGCCGGATAGCCTTGAAGCCTCAGAACGGAACGTCGTCGTCGAGGTCGCTGTCGAAGGCCGGTTGCGGGCGGGACTGGCGGTTGCCGCCTGCGCCGCCGCGGAAGCCGCCACCACCGCTGCCGCCGCCGCTCTCGTAGCCGCCGCCGAAATCGTCACCGCCGCCACCGCCGCCGCGGCTGTCGAGGAGGACGAGCTCGCCCCGGAAGCGCTGGAGCACGATCTCCGTGGAATATTTGTCCTGGCCGGACTGGTCCGTCCACTTGCGGGTCTGGATCTGGCCTTCGAGATAGACCTTGGAGCCCTTGCGCAGATACGACTTCGCGACCCGCCCGAGATTCTCGTTGAAGATGACGACCCGGTGCCATTCAGTCCGCTCCTGGCGCTGGCCGTCCTTGTCCTTCCACGTTTCCGACGTGGCGACTCGAAGGTTCACCACCTCGCCGCCATTGTTGAGCGAGCGGCTTTCCGGATCGTCTCCCAAATTGCCGACCAGAATCACCTTGTTGACGCCCGCCATGTCTCTTCCTTCCGAACGTGGATTGAAGCCGAACGATAAGCGAGCCGACGGCGCCGCGCTACCCCTCAGGCGGCGGCGAGGCGCCGGCTCTCCCGCCGGTTCCAGCCGAAGCCGAGGAGCAGGATGGCGAGTGTCGCCACCTGCGCCGCCACCGTTTCCAGGCTCGGGGAAAGCCCGAGGATCGGGAGCCGCGGCACGCCGGCGAGCGGAGTCACGCCGATCATCCCCGCCTCCTGGAGAGCGCCGACGCCCTTGCCCGCAAGCACCACCGCGAGGATGGCGATCAGGATCGAACTGTAGGCGAAGAACTTGCCGATCGGCAGCTTGCGGCTGAAGCGGAACATGAGGATCGCTATGAGCGCCAGGCAGGCGAGGCCCACCGCGCCGCCCATGATCAGCGCCGGGACGTTGCCTTCCGCCGACAAGGCGGCGAAGAACAGGATCGTCTCGAACACCTCGCGATAGACGGCGACGAAGGCGAGCAGGAACAGGAACCAGGCCGAGCCGCGCGACAAAGCGGTGCCGACCTTCTCCTTGAGGTAGCGCTGCCATTCGTCCGCCTGCGCCTTGCCGTGCATCCAGATGCCGACGAACAGCAGCACCACGGCCGCGAAAAGAGCGCCGAAGCCTTCGGTCAGCTCCCGGCTGGCCCCGCTGATCGAGATGAAGTGGGTTGCGGCCCACCAGGTGGCGATTCCGGCGATCAGGGCGGTGATCCAGCCGTAATGGACCGGCCTCACCATCTCCCGCCGCTCCGCTTTGCCGAGGAAGGTGAGCATTCCGACGATGATCAGAAGCGCCTCCAGCCCCTCGCGAAGCAGAATGGTGAAGGCGCCGAGGAAGGCGGAGGCGCTCCCGCCGGTTTCGGGCGAAAGGGCGGTCTCGGCCTCATCCAGCAGCGACGAGACCCGGTCGGCGGCGGCCTTCACCTCGCCGGCAGGCCTGCCGCCCGAGATCGCGGCCCGGAGCGCCGCCATCGCATTCTCCACCCGGCCCATCAGCCCCGCGTCGCGGGCGCTCAGCACCGGCTCGACCGGCTCGAAGCCGTCGAGATAGGCGGAGAGCGCCAGCTCCTTCGCCCGCGCCCGATCGCCCGCTTCATAGGCGGCGACGCTTTCGCGTAGCCGCTCCCGCGCGGTGTCGAGGGTGGAGCCCTTCGCCGCGCCGGCAACGGCCGCGGGATTCGAGCGGAGATAGGCCGTGACTGCGGCCGCCTTGTCGGCGCCGATGTCCCTGGCGAGCGCGGCGGGGGTGAGGGCGGTGAGCGCGGCCATGTCCGGAACCCGATTGCGAAGCGCGGCGTCGCTCTCCCACAGGCGCTTCCCTTCGGCGGCCAGCGCTTGCGGAAAGGCGAAGCGGCCGGAATGGAAAGCCAGCGCCCATTTGTCCTCCGCCGGCAGGTGCGCGAAGCTCCCCATCGCCGTGCCTTCGAGCCCCTGGTCGATCACCTGGTAGAGGCCGAACATGCTTCGCTCGACCGCCCGCTCCCGGTCAGTGAAGGCGATCGGCGCCGGCTCCATCCCCTTGGCCATCTCAGTCCGGGCGCTCCCGTCCGCGCCGTGGCAGCTCGCGCAATTTTGCTGGTAAAGCGCCGCGCCTCGGCTGAGGTCGGGCGGAGACGCCGGTGCCAGCGGAACCGGGTAGGCGGCAAGCAAGGCGCCGGCGAGGCCGCGGGCGATCTTCTCCACCTCCGCCGGATCGGCCTTGCGGGCGATGGCGGCGCGAAGCCCGTCGGCACCTGCGATCAGGCGAGGCTTGGCGGGCGTGTCGCGGAGGCCGGTCATGCGTTCGCGCACCGAGGCCGAGAATTCCCCCATCTCCTGATACTCGGCGGGACTGATGACCGTGCCGCCCTCCACGGCCACCCGGTAGTCGACCGCGATATAGTCGAGCAGGCGCCAGGTCGTTTGGACACCCTGGTCCTGAGCGGCGACCGGCGCCGCGGCGGCGAAGAAGGCCAGGAAGGCGAGGAGGAGCCGGACGAGCGGCCGGTAGGGAGACGTCATCGAGCGCGAAACCTCAGAAAGGACTGCTTTGGCTATCCTAATTGCAACTGATTATCAATAACGACAGCGTCTCCCGCCTTGCCTCTGTCTCCCGGCTGGCGCAGTCATGGGCTGAGACGCGAAAGGGATGTGGATGAAGAAGAAGATCGTGGCGGCCGCGCTCGGGGCGGCGGTGGTGTCGGGCCTCTCCGCACCGGCTTCCGCTCAGGACGCGGTCGACCGCCGCATCGAACGGATCCTAAAGCGCACCCCGCTCATCGACGGCCACAACGACCTTCCCTGGGAGATACGCGAGAATTACGATTTCTGGCGCAAGCCGCTGGACCTCTCCGCCGACACTTCGAAGCTTCCTTATCCCCTGCAGACCGACCTCCCCCGCCTTCGTGAGGGCGGTGTCGGCGCGCAGTTCTGGTCGGTGTGGATCCCGGTGAGCCTCAAGGGCCCCGAGGCCGTCCAGGTCACTCTGGAGCAGATCGACATCGTTCACCGCATGGTCGAGCGCTACCCGCGCCACCTCGAAATGGCCTCCACCGCCGCGGACATCCGCCGCATCCACAAGGCGGGCCGAATCGCGTCCCTGATCGGAGTCGAGGGCGGGCACCAGATCAACAACTCGCCCGCCGTGCTTCGGGAATATCACCGGCTGGGGGTGCGCTACATGACGCTCACCCACTCCGCCAATGTCGATTGGGCCGATTCCGCGACGGCCGACCCGGTGCTCGGGGGCCTCAGCCCCTTCGGCCGGGCGATCGTCCGGGAGATGAACCGCATCGGCATGCTGGTCGATCTCAGCCACGTCTCGGCCGACACGATGAAGGAGGCGCTCGAGGAGACGAAGGCGCCGGTCATCTTCTCCCACTCGAACGCGCGTGCCCAGATGGACCATCCGCGTAACGTTCCGGACGAGGTGCTTCGGATGCTGCCGAGCAACGGCGGCGTGGTGATGGTGAACTTCTATCCCGGCTTCCTCTCCACCGCCTATCGGCGCCGGATGGCGGACCGCTCCGCCGAGGAAGCCCGAGTCGGCAACCTCTATTCAGGGCAGCCCGAGCGGCGGAAGGCGGCGATGGAGGCATGGGATGCCGCCAACCCGCCCGTTCAGTCCACGCTCGCCGACGTCGCCGACCATCTCGACCACATCCGCAAGGTCGCGGGCATCGACCATGTCGGGATCGGCTCGGACTTCGACGGGATCGGAGGCGCGGCGCCGAAGGGTCTCGAAGGCGTCCAGACCTATCCGGCGCTGCTCCGCGAGCTCATCCGGCGCGGCTGGAGCGATTCGGACATCGCCAAGCTGGCGGGCGGCAACCTTCTGAGGGCGATGGAGCGGGCCGAGCAGGTGTCGGCGTCGATGAAGAACGAGCCGCCGCTCAACGCGACGATCGAGCAGCTCGACAAGCCGAAGCCGGCTCAGACCGCCGGGTAGCGGAGGCGCCCGAGGAAGCGGCTGAGCGAGGGCATCCGTTCGCGGCTGCCGCGCCAGCTCGCCTTCAGCTTCTCGAACTTCATGACGTCGTCGATCCGGCGGTTGAGGAAAGCTCGGGTGGGGCCGAGGTCTTCGCTCCGGTCGTCCAGATAGACCAGGGTGGTGGAGCCGTAGACGCCCATCAGGATGCCGCGCTTCGAATAATGGTTGAAGTCGGTTGCCCGGTCCCCGGCGATCCGCCACATCCGGTCGGCGGCGCGCCAGCCCAAGCGGGCGGCGAGGCGGACATTCTGCGGCTGGGCGAGGATGGCGAGGGCTCGGCGGAGCGCCTCCTTGTGCGGGTTGATCACTTCCAGCCGGTACATGACGAGGTCGTGGATCCGCTGCCGGATCTTCATTCCCTGGATCTTCTCCAGCGGGAAGGCGAGCGCCATTCCCCGGTCGATCGCGTCGAACCAGGCGTCGATCATGCCGGATGCGCCTCCCGGGAAGGCGAGCCGGGCGCGGGGCGCCGGAATTCCGAGCTCCGCCGCGGCCATTCCCAAAGCCTCGTCGCCCCAGCCGTCGAACACCGCATGCTGCGGGATGAGTGGAGCGAGCGCCATCCGAAGCTCGTCGAGGTTCATCTCCAGGGGCGCGATGCTTGCCATGGCCTAAGAATGATCCTCCGCCCGGTTGGATGCAAGGCGCGGCTCGGGAAGCCGGATGAGGACGAGGGCGGCGGTAATCAGGATTGCGCCTGCGATGTCGGCGCCGCTCATCGTCTCTCCATAGGCGAAGCGGCCGATCACGGCCCCGGCGGCCGGTTGGGCGAGGAGGCCGAGCCCCACGACCACGGGCGAGAGATAGCCGACGGCGTAGACGAGCAGCCCCTGGCCGACGACCTGGCTCCCGAAGGAGAGGATGAGGAGCGGAGTCCAGTCGCCCGGCATCACCTTTTGCCCCAGCGCCAAAGCGAGCAGCAGGAGCGGGAGCGCGCCCGCGGCGGTGGCGATTGCGAGGACCGGCATCGGGGCCATCGTCCGCCGGGCGCGGTCCACGGCGAGCAGGTAGCCGGTGTAGAGGAGGCCGGCGGCGAGGGTGAAGAGATCGCCGGTGAAATTCTCCGGCGACAGCTCATAGCTCGACCCCATAAGCAAGGCCGCTCCGCCCGCGGCGAGCAGAAGGGCGAGCGCCTGCACCGCGCGGGGCAGCCTGCGCAGGATGACGAAGCCGTAGAGGACGAGGACGAAGCTCGACGCGTTGCCGAACAGGCTCGCATTGGCGAGCTTCGTAAGGCCGATTCCGACGTGCCAGGCGGCCAAGTCGGTGGCGAGGAACAGGCCGCCGACCGCTACCATCGCCACGAGGCTCGAGGGCGGAAGCTCGCGGCCTTTCTGCTGCCGCCAGGCGAAGAGGAAGAGGAAGGGGATTGCCAGCGCGAGCCGCCAGAAGGCCGAAGCCACCGGCCCAACGTCGGAAAGCCTCACCATCCACGGCCCGAGGGCGAGGATGAGGTTGCCCACGATCAAGGCCGCGAAGGCGTAGCGGCCGCCCGGTGCGGCGGATGGTGATCGAGGTTGCTGCATGTCGCCTTCCGCGCGGCTAGGGGTTGCGCCTCTTCCCCGTCAAGGAATGCCGATGCCCGCCCTCTTCGACCCGATCCAGCTCGGCGCCGTGCTCTGCCCCAACCGGATCGTCATGGCGCCGCTCACCCGCGGACGGGCTACAAGGGAACATGTCCCCACCGAGCTGATGGCGACCTATTATTCGCAGCGGGCGGGGGCGGGCCTGATCATCTCCGAAGCGACGGGCATCAGCCGCCAAGGCCTCGGCTGGCCCTACGCGCCCGGAATCTGGACGCAGGAGCAGATGGAGGCGTGGAAGCCGGTGGTGGAGGCGGTCCACGAAGCGGGCGGGCGCATCTTCTGCCAGCTCTGGCATATGGGCCGGGTGGTTCACCCCAGCTTCCTCGACGGCGAAGCGCCCGTCTCGGCCTCCGCGACCACGGCGCCCTACAAGGCCCATACCTATGAAGGTCGGCAGCCTTATACCGAGGCGCGGCCGCTGGGGCTGGAGGAGATTCCGGCGCTCCTCGACGATTACGGCCGAGCCGCCGCCTTCGCCATCGCGGCCGGCTTCGACGGCGTGCAGCTCCACGCCGCCAACGGCTATCTGATCGACCAATTCCTCCGCGACGGCACCAACCTGCGAGAAGACGATTATGGCGGGCCGATCGAGAATCGGATCCGGCTTCTCATCGAAGCGACCCAGGCCATTGCCGACATGGTTGGGCCGGAGCGCACCGCCGTCCGGCTCTCGCCGTCCAGCGAGACCCAGGGCGTCCAGGACAGCGACCCCGAGCCGCTGTTCGTGGCGGCCGCGGCGGGACTGGCGGAGATCGGAATCGCCTTTCTCGAGCTCCGCGAGCCGGGGCCGGAGGGGACGTTCGGCAAGTCGAACGTGCCGCCGATCTCCCCGACCATCCGCAAGGTCTTTCCCGCCCCGCTCGTTCTCAATTCGGACTTCGACTTGGAGCGGGCGGAGGAGGCGCTCGCCGAGGAGCGGGCCGACGCGATCAGCTTCGGCCGCCCCTTCATCTCAAACCCCGACCTTCCCCAGCGCCTGATGGCCAAGGCGGAGCTGGCCAAGGACGAGATGGCCACCTGGTACAGCCAGGGACCCGAGGGCTATATCGACTATCCGGTGCTGGGGACCGCCGCCTGAGCGCGGAGCCGCCCCTCTGCTTCCTCTGCGGGCGGCCGCTCGGCACCAAGGTCGAGTGGCACCACCCCGTCCCCAAGAGCCGTGGAGGGCGGGAGACCGTTCCGGTCCATCCGATCTGCCACCGCACGATCCACCGAACGCTCGACAACAAGGCCCTGGAGCGCGGCTTCTCAACCGCCGAGGCTCTGCGCGCTCATCCGGAACTCGCCAGGTTCATCGACTGGATTGCGGGCAAGGACCCGGATTTCCACGCCCCAACCCGGCGGCGGAAGGGCTAGAGAAGCTCGAGGGCCTTCAACGCGAGGACGATGCCGATCGCCAGGAACAAGGCTCCGAGCGTCATCCGGATCGGCCTCAGAGGCACGGCTTCGCTCAGTCGTTCACCGAGCACCGCGGCAGGGACGCTGGATGCCATGATGCCCGCCGTCGCTCCCGCGGCCGCGAGCAGGAAGCTGTCATAGTGGACGGTGAGGGCGAAGGTGAGGAACTGAGTCTTGTCGCCGAACTCGAGCACAAAGAAGGCGGCGGCGGCCACCAGGAAGGGCCCCGCGCGCGATTTTCCCTCGCTCGCCTGCCGCCGGGGGCGGATCAGCCCGGCGACTCCCGCGAAGATGAGCGCCAAGGCGATCAGCAAGGTGGCGGCGCGCGGAACGATCGTGTCGTGGATGAGAGCGCCTCCGAACGACGCCAGCAGGCTGTTGGCGAGCGCCGCGACCAGCACTCCGGCGAGAATCGGCAGCGGCCGGCCGTAGCGCGCGGCCAGCGCGATCACGAGCAATTGGGTCTTGTCGCCCCATTCGCCGAGTCCGGCGGCGACGAAGCTGAAGAGGAGTGGCTCCAAAGCTCAGGCGCTGAGGCGCACGGAGACGGAGGCGAGCATGGCTTCCGCCGCGCCGTCTCCAGCCGCCTCGCACCCGATCGCGTCCTGCATCCGGCCGAGGTAGAGCGACCGGGGGCAGCCGCGCCCCTCTTCGGCCATCGAGCGCTCGAGCGCGTCGGCGAGCCGGACCACCGGGGTGAGGCCGTAGACGGCGGCAAGCCGCTTCAGTCCGCCGACATTCTCCGCGAATTCCCGTTCCGAGAGGCGCTTCCCCGGCGCCTGCAGCCGGCCGAGCCGGTCGCAAAGCTCCGCTCGAACCACCATCATCGCGTCTTCCTGCCCGCGCATCGGATCCGCTCCCGCTTCCAGACGAGCCGAGGATGCGCTCCTTTGGTTACCGCTTCGTTAAGCGGCTGTGGCCTTGACACGACAGCCGCTTCCGGGCAGAGGCGCCGCGCATATGAGCGGCGGGGACGCCGCTTTTATTTTTCGCGCCACAACCAATTTCGAGAGGCTGTCATGGCCAAGCCGACCACGGTCAAGATCAAGCTCGTCAGCACCGCCGACACGGGCTTCTATTACGTGACCAAGAAGAACCCCCGGAACATCACCGAGAAGATGACCTTCCGCAAGTACGACCCCGTCGTGCGCAAGCACGTCGAGTTCAAGGAAGCGAAGATCAAGTAGCGTCCGGGGGCGTCTCGCCCTCGTTCGAAGCTTCTTGCGGGCGGAGCTCCTCTTCGGGAGTCTCCGCCTTTTCCGTTTTGACCGGCGATTCCTCGGGTTGCGTTTCCTCGGCCGCCGCTCGCTCCGCAGCCGCGGCAAGCAGGGCCCGCACCGCCTCCACGAAGCGCACCACCGAGATCGGCTTCGACACATAGCCTTCCGCGCCCGCGTCGCGGATCCGCTCCTCGTCGCCCTTGGCCGCATAGGCGGTGACCGCCATGATCGGAGTGCGCTTCAGGGCCTCGTCCCCCTTGAGCTGCTCGATGATCTCGAGGCCCGTGATGTGCGGCATCTGGATGTCCATGATGACGAGGTCGGGCTCAAACGCGCGGGCGCGGTCCATCGCCTCCCGGCCGTCGCGCACCGGCTCCACGGAATAGCCGTGGGCGCGAAGCAGATCGCAGAAGAGCTTCAGATTGAGTTCGTTGTCCTCGACAACCAGGATTTTTTCGCCCACCGGCGAAGGTCTAGGCGATGAAGACGCAGCAGACAAACGATCCCGAGACGCTCGCCCTCTCGGCCCTCGGCTGGGCGCTTGCGGAGGAAGCCCGGGCGCAGCGGCTTCTGGCGCTGACTGGCCTCACCCCGGCGGACCTTCGAGAGCGGCTGGGCGATCCCCGGCTCCTCGCTGCGGTGCTCGGCTTCCTCGAAGCGCATGAGCCGGACCTCCTCGCAGCTGCGGATGCGCTGAAGGTCGCCCCGATGGAGTTGGTCGAGGCTCGGCGGAGGCTCGAGGCGTGACCAGGCCACTCCTCATCACGGATTGCGACGAGGTCCTCCTCCACATGGTGTCGCATTTCGCCGATTGGGTGGCGGAGGCGCACGGGCTCAGCTTCAACCTCTCCGCGCCCGGCTTCCGCGACGCTCTCAAGGATCGTGACGGGCAGCCGGTGGGCGAGGAACGGGTCTGGCCCCTGCTCGACGGCTTTTTCGAGACTGAGATGCACCGTCAGAACGTCGTGCCCGGAGCGGCCGAGGCGCTGGCGGAGATCGGCCGCCATGCCGAAATCGTCGTCCTCACCAATATCGGCGACGAATATGAAGCGGGGCGGGTAGAGCAGCTAGAGCGGTTCGACATCCGCCACCGGGTCCTGTGCAACCGCGGCGGCAAGGGGCCGCCGGTGACCGAGCTGATCGAGGAGATGAAGCCGAGCGTCGCCGTCTTCATCGACGATCTCGCGGTCCACCACCATTCGGTGGCGAAGCACGCGCCCGAGGTCTGGCGGCTGCACATGATCGCCGAGCCTAGGCTCGCGGCGCATACGCCTCCGGCGCCGCACGCCCATGCGCGAATTGACGATTGGAGCGAGGCGACGATGTGGATCCTCGCGCGGTTTGCGGAAGGACCCGCTTTGCAAAGGGAGGCAGGATGAGCGGAACCGTCTTCATCACCGGAGCGACGGCGGGCATCGGCGCCGCTTCCGCTCGCCGCTTCGCCCGCGACGGCTGGCGGGTCGTCGGAACGGGCCGGCGCCAGGAGCGGCTGGACGCGCTCGCCGAGGAGCTGGGCGAGGCGTTTCACGGCATCGTCCTCGACATGCGCGACGAAGACGCGATGGCGGCAGTCGTGGGTCAGCTTCCGGAGCGCTTCGCCGGGATCGACTGCCTGATCAACAATGCCGGCCTCGCGCTCGGCACCGCCAGGGCCCAGGAGGCGGACCTGGGCGACTGGCGGCAGGTCATCGAAACCAACGTGATCGGCCTTGTCGCCATCACTCGCCACCTGCTCCCGATGCTGATCGAGCGGAAGGGATCGATCCTCAACCTGAGCTCGGTCGCCGCGAGCTACCCGTACACGGGCGGCAACGTCTACGGAGCGACCAAGGCGTTCGTCCGGCAATTCTCGCTCAACCTGCGCTCCGACCTTCACGGGACGGGGGTGCGGGTCACCTCGATCGAGCCTGGAATGGCCGAGACCGAGTTCACCCTCGTCCGCACCCGCGGCGACGAAGCGGCCTCGGAAGCGCTCTACCGCGGGATGAACCCGATGACGGCGGAAGACCTGGCCGAGACGCTCTTCTGGATCGCGGCCCGCCCGCCTCACCTCAACATCAACACGATCGAGCTGATGCCGACGAGCCAGAGCTTCGCCGGCTTCCAAGTGGCGCGGGAGGAGGGTTGACCGCAACCGCGTGCGAGTGCTTACGGCTGCGGCCATGACGATCAACTCGCGCCTCGCCGAACTCGGCCTCACCCTTCCCGAAGCCGCGGCTCCGGTCGCCGCCTATGTGCCGACCGTGCTTGCCGGGAACCTCCTCCACATCTCCGGCCAGGTCAGCCAGGAAAATGGCGAGCGCCGGACGGGGCGCCTCGGCGAGGACCGGGACCTCGAATTCGGGGTGCGCGCCGCGCGCTCCTGCGGGCTGATGCTTCTCGCCCAGATCGAAAAGGCTGTTGGGCTGGACCGGGTGGAGCGGATCGTGAAGCTCGGGGTCTTCGTCAACAGCACGCCGGCCTTCACCGATCATCCGAAGGTCGCGAACGGCGCGTCCGAGCTGATGGAGCAGGTGTTCGGCGAGGCCGGCCGCCACGCCCGAAGCGCCGTCGGAGTCGCGGCCCTGCCGCTCGGCGCGGCGGTCGAGATCGATGCCGTCGTCCAGATCAAGGCAGGCTGAGCTCCAGCGCCTGGCCGAGCGCCCCTTCGCCCATCGCGGTCTCCACGGCGGCGGACGGATCGAGAATAGCCGCGCAGCCTTCCAAGCCGCTCTGGACGGCGGCTTCGGGATCGAGCTTGACGTGCAGGAGAGCGCCGACGGCGCCGCTTTCGTCTTCCACGACGACAGACTCGAACGGTTGGCGGAGGCCGAAGGGCTTGTCCGCGACCGCTCGTCTGCGGAGCTGCGCACAATCCGGCTAAGGGGGAGCGGAGAGACCATCCCCGGCTTCACCGAAGTGCTCCGGCTCGTCTCCGGCCGCGCCGGCCTGCTCGTCGAGGTGAAATCGCCCGGCAGCAACGTGGCGCCGCTCTGCGCCTCGGTGGCGGAGGGGCTTCGGGATTATGGGGATCCGGTGGCGGTGATGTCCTTCAATCCGGCCGTGGGCCGCTGGTTTCGCCGAAACGCGCCGAACCTCCTTCGAGGGCTGGTGGTGACCGAGCAGGATCGGCGTGGCGCTCGCGGCCGTGTTGAGCGGCGGCTGGCGCTTTGGTGGTCGGGTGCGGACTTCCTAGCCTGCGACATAAGAGACCTTCCCTCCCGCTTCGCCGCCCGGGCGAGGCAGCGGGGTCTGCCGGTCTACACCTGGACCGTCCGGACGCACGAGGAGCGCGTCCGAGCCGCGGCTCACGCGGATCAGATCATCTTCGAAGCGGCCGCCCGGTGACCGAGCTGGTGGCGCGCCTCGCGCCCGGCGTCTCCTCCATCGACGGCGAGAGCTGGGACGCCTGCGCCGGCACCTCGAACCCCTTCCTTACCCACGCCTTCCTTTCGGCGCTCGAGGAATCGGGAAGCGCCACCTCCCGGACCGGCTGGCAGCCTGTCCCGATCGTCATGGACGGCGAGGACGGCGCGCCGGCCGCTCTGATGCCTGCCTATCTCAAGAGCCACAGCCAGGGCGAATATGTGTTCGACCACGGCTGGGCCGCGGCCTGGGAGCGTGCCGGCGGCGAATACTACCCCAAGCTCCAGATCGCGGTGCCGTTCACGCCCGTGCCGGGGCGGCGGCTGTTGGCACGGGACGAAGGCCATGCCCGCGGGCTCATCGCCGCCGCCGAGGCTCTGGTTCGGCAGCACGGCCTTTCCTCCGCCCACGCCACCTTCATCGCGCAAGAGGAGGTGAAGCTGTTCGAGCAGGCGGGGTGGCTGATCCGCATCGACAGCCAGTTCCACTGGCGCAATGCCGGCTATTCGAGCTTCCAGGATTTCCTTGCCGCTTTGTCGTCGCGCAAGCGCAAGGCGATCCGCAAGGAGCGGGCGGCGGCGCTGGAGGGGCTGACGGTCGAGCATGTCACCGGCGCCGACCTCACCGAGGCGCACTGGGACGCCTTCTGGGCCTTCTATCAGGACACCGGGTCCCGCAAATGGGGCCGGCCCTATCTCACCCGCCGCTTCTTCTCGCTGATCGGAGAGCGGATGGCGGACGGCATCCTGCTCATCCTCGCGCTGCATCAGGGGCGGCCGGTGGCGGGGGCGCTCAACTTCATCGGCGCCCACGCGCTTTACGGCCGCTATTGGGGAGCGACGGCGGACGTCCCGCACCTTCATTTCGAGCTTTGCTATTATCAGGCGATTGAGGCGGCTATCGCCCGGGGCCTGTCGCGGGTCGAGGCCGGAGCGCAGGGCGCTCACAAGCTCAGCCGCGGCTATGAGCCGGTCCCGACATGGTCCGCCCACTTCATCCCCGATCCGGGCTTCCGCCGCGCCGTCGCCGATTTCCTGGAGGCGGAGCGGGGCGCTGTGGCGGCGGAGATGGGCGAGCTGGCCGGCCTATTGCCCTTCAGGAAGGGCTGAGGCCGGCTCAGGCGGCGCGGCGTTCCATCGTCGCGGAGAGCCAGGCGCGGGCCTGGCGCTGCGCTTCTGCGATCTCGCGCGCCGTCATCTCCTCCGCGATCTCGGCGCGGCATTCCTGGCCGCGCTCGCTGCCGTTCAAGGCCGCGAGGTTGAACCATTTGTGCGCTTCGATGAGATCGACGTCGAGGCCGTGAGTGCCCGTCGAATAGGCGACCCCCAGCTCGTAGAGCGCGTCGGGATCTCCGAAGGCGGCGTCGCAAAGTCGGCTTTCGATCAGGAAAGCGGCGGATTTCAGGCTATTCCCCATGTGACCTGCCCCTGTTGTTGTAGCGTGTCGGGGGCAGATTTGGACCCGCATCACCAACAAATGGTTAACGCGGCGGTCACCAAGTCAATTAATCGGCGCCACCGCGAGATTGTCGATCAGGCGGGTCCGCCCGAGCCTGGCGGCGGCGAGGAGCCGGGCGGGTGCGTCGAGGCTCGAAACCAGGGCGAGGGAGGCCTCGTCGCAAAGCTCCAGATAATCGATCGGCTCGAACCCCGCCTTGACGAGCCGCTCGCGCCCGGCGGCCAGAGCCTCTGCGATGTCGCCGCCCGCCTGGATCGCGGCCGCCGCTTCACCGAGCGCCCGGGGGAGCGCCCGAGCCGCCTGCCGCTCCTCGTCGGTGAGATAGGCGTTGCGCGAGGAGAGGGCGAGGCCGTCCGCGTCCCGCTGCGTCGGAACTCCGGCGATCTCGATATCGAGATCGAGGTCGGCGGCCATCCGGCGGATAACGGCGAGCTGCTGGAAATCCTTTTCGCCGAACAGCGCCACGTCGGGCCGAACCTGGTTGAACAGCTTCAGAACCACCGTCGCGACGCCTTCGAAATGGCCCGGGCGTGAGGCGCCGTCGAGGCCTTCGCTGACGCCCGACACCGAGACTTGGGTGGCGAAGCCTTCGGGGTACATGGCCGCTGCGTCCGGAGCCCAAAGGATCGCGCATCCCGCTTCGTCGAGCATCTTGGCGTCGCTCGCCTCGCGGCGCGGATAGGTGGAAAGGTCCTCGTTGGCTCCGAACTGCATCGGGTTGACGAAGATCGAAGCGACGACATGCGACGCCCGACGCTTCGCCTCCGCCACCAGGGCCATGTGGCCGGCGTGAAGCGCTCCCATGGTCGGGACCAGTGCCACGCTCCCGCCGCCCGAGCGCAGCTCTGCGAGGGCGGCCCTCAAGCCGTTGAGGTCACGGACCGTTTGCACCCTTTTCCCGCCTCCGATAGAGCCTTGCGGGAAGGCCCTTGCGGGGGCGGAAGGGCATAATCAAGGGGGGCAGATGGCCGCGCCGCACTTCATCGTCTTCGCCAACGAGAAAGGCGGCACCGGCAAGTCCACGACGGCCGTGCACAGCGCCGTGGCGCTCGCTGCCGCCGGCCGGCGCGTGGCGGCGCTCGACCTCGACACCCGCCAGCGGACGCTCGGCCGCTATCTCGACAATCGTGGCGAGACGATGAAGCGCCTCGGCGTCGACCTTCCCATGCCCGCCTACGAGACGTTCGACCCGGCCAAGGGAGAGACGATCGAGGCTCAGATGGAGCGGATCGCCGAGGGCGTGGAGCTGGTGGTCGTCGACACGCCGGGCCGCGACGACCCCCATGCGCGCGCCGCGATGATCCGCGCCGACACCCTCGTCACTCCGATCAACGACAGCTTCGTCGACCTCGACCTGATCGGGCAGGTGGACGCCGAGACCTACCGCGTGCGGCGGCCGAGCTTCTATGCGGAGCTGGTCTGGAACAGCCGCACCCAGCGGGCAAAGACCCACGGCGCGAGCGTCGACTGGGTCGTGCTCCGCAACCGGATGCAGCATATCGAGGCGCGCAACATGCGCCGGGTCGGAGAGGCGCTCGGCGAGCTTTCCCGCCGGGTCGGCTTCCGGGTCATCCCCGGCCTCGGCGAGCGGGTCATCTACCGCGAGCTTTTCCCGAAGGGGCTCACTTTGCTCGACCTCGCCCAGCTCGGCGAGGTCGGGATCGCGCATATCGCCGCGCGGCAGGAGCTTCGCGAGATGATCGCCGGCTTCGCCCTTCCGCAGCCGGGCGAGGCGTCGCCGCCGCGCACGGCCGCGCTCGCGGGCTGACCATGGGGCCGATCATCCTCGTCGCCGCCGGAGCCGTGGTCTGGGCCTGGTGGAGCGGCCGCCTCAAGGGCTTCACCTACGAGGACGGGGTCGCAGCCGCCCTCTTCCTCCTCGGTCTTCGGCTGATGACGACCGGCCGAGTGCTTCCCGGAGCGGCCTTGATGGCCGGCTCGATCCTCTGGGCCGCCTATCGCCGCTCCCGCCCCTCCAACCGGCCGATGCCGGTGGATGATGCGCGCCGGCTGCTCGGAGTCCGCGAGGGCGCGAGCCTTCAGGAGATACGCGAGGCGCACCGCCGGCTCATCTCGAAGGTTCACCCCGATACCGGGGGCTCGGTTGAGCTTGCGCACCGCGTCAACGCCGCCCGCGACGCCCTCCTTTCCGAAATGAACCGCAAGCCGCCTCGCGCGTCTTAAAAGCGGTGTTCCCACCCCTTTCCGGAGTCCCGAATGAGCCACCGCCTGCACCCGACCTCTTTGCGTGAATATGACATCAGAGGGATTTACGGGGAGACGCTGGCGGAAGGGGACGCAAGGGCGGTCGGCCGGACCTTTGGGACGTTAGTGCGCCGCGCGGGCGGTCGGAGCGTCGCGGTCGGGCGTGACGGGCGGCTGAGCTCGCCGGGCCTCGAGGCGGCGCTGGTCGAGGGGCTGACGGCGAGCGGCATCGACGTCGTCCGGATCGGCCTCGGCCCCACGCCGATGCTCTATTTCGCCGAGGTCGAGCTTCCGGTGGACGGCGGAATCATGATCACCGGAAGCCACAATCCGGGCAACTATAACGGCTTCAAGATGGTGCTCCAGGGAAGCGCCTTCTTCGGCGCCCAGATCCAGCAGCTCGGCCGCATGGCCGAGGCCGCGGACTGGGAGGAAGGAAGCGGCAGCGTCTCCGAGACCGACGTTCGCGAGCTTTATGTCGAGCGCCTGCTTCGCGACTTCGATGGCGGGGGTTTCCGGATCGGCTGGGACGCGGGCAACGGCGCCGCGGGCGAGATATTGGAGCGGCTGGTGAAGCGGCTTCCGGGCGAGCATCACACGATCTTCACCGAGATCGACGGTCGCTTCCCGAACCACCACCCCGACCCGACCGTGGAGTCCAATCTCGAGGATCTGAAGCGGCTGGTGCGCGAGAAGCAGCTCGATTTCGGGATCGCCTTCGACGGCGATGCCGACCGGATCGGAGCGATCGACGGCGAGGGACGGGTGATCTGGGGCGACCAGCTCCTCTCGATCCTCGCCGAGCCGGTGCTCCAGGAGCTGCCCGGATCCACCATCATCGCCGACGTCAAGGCGAGCCAGGCCTTGTTCGACCGGGTCGCCGAGCTCGGCGGCAAGCCGCTCATGTGGAAGACCGGCCACAGCCTCATCAAGTCGAAGATGAAGGAGACGGGAGCCCCGCTCGCCGGCGAGATGAGCGGCCACATCTTCTTCAAGCATCAATGGTACGGCTTCGACGACGCCATCTATTCCGCCATCCGCCTGATCCGCGCCGTCAGCCGCCTCGGCGGCTCGCTGACCGCGCTCCGCTCCGCGATGCCGGACATGATCAACACGCCCGAGATGCGCTTCCAGGTCGACGAAAGCCGCAAGTTCCCGGTGGTCCAGGAAGTGCTCGAGCGGCTGCGCCAGAGCGGCGCGAACGTCGATCCCACGGACGGCGCCCGGGTCAACACCGAGGACGGCTGGTGGCTGCTTCGCGCCTCCAACACCCAGGACGTGCTCGTCGCCCGCGCCGAAGCCAAGTCGCAGGAAGGGCTCGAGCGGCTGGTCGGCCAGATCGACGAGCAGCTCGCCCTCTCCGGCCTGGCCCGGGGCGAGCAGGTCGCCCACTGATGCCCAAGCTCTACCCCGAAGCTCTGGCCTTCTGCCTCGCCTGGGCGGCGCTCGCCATCTTCGGCGGTCTTCAGCTCGGCTGGAAGGCGGGCGCGGCGCTGACGCTCGGCCTCTTCATCATCATCATGCCGACGAGCGCTCTCATCCTCTCCCGAACCGGAAGCTTCTCGATCGAGCGGGGCGTGCGCTGGGGGATACTCACCGTCGCCGCGATCCTGCTCTTCTCGGCGACCGACCTCGCCTAATCGTCCTCGTCCTCGCGTCCGACGAGGTTCAGCTCCCGCGCCTTGATCTGCCGCGTCATGCACCAGTGCATCAAAGCGTCCTCGCGGCCGTGGGTGATCCACACTTCGCGCGGCTTCAGCTCCTCGATCGTCCGGGTGAGCTCGTCCCAGTCGGCATGGTCGGAGACGATGAGCGGAAGCTCGACGTTGCGCTGCCGCGCCCGCTGGCGGACCCGCATCCAGCCCGAGGCCATGGCGGTGATCGGATCGGGAAGCCGGCGCGACCAGCGGTCGTTGAGGCAGCCCGGCGGCGCGACCACGATCTTGCCCCTGAGCTCGTCCTTCGAAGCGCCGGTGGCGGGGCGAAGGTCCCCAAGCGGCACGCCCTGCTCGACATAGAGGTCGCAGAGCCGCTGGAGCGCTCCGTGAATGTAGATCGGCTCTACATAGCCCCGACCCCTCAGCTCCATCATCAGCCGCTGCGCCTTTCCCAGCGCATAGGCGCCGACGAGGACGCAGCGGTCGGGATTCTCGTGCAGCCGCGCGAGCAGCCGGTCGATCTCGCTCCCCGTGTCGGGATGCCGAAAGACGGGGAGGGCGAAGGTCGCCTCGGTGACGAAGATGTCGCAGGGGACGGGCTCGAAAGGCGGGCAGGTCGGGTCCGGCCGCCTTTTATAGTCGCCGGAGACGACCACCCGCTCGCCCGCATGTTCGAGCACGATCTGGGCGGAGCCGAGAACGTGCCCGGCGGGG
Organism: Allosphingosinicella sp.; assembly: GCA_036398895.1. Classification (GTDB taxonomy): domain Bacteria; phylum Pseudomonadota; class Alphaproteobacteria; order Sphingomonadales; family Sphingomonadaceae; genus Allosphingosinicella. Next base: position 254,525 of record DASWOC010000012.1, read on the forward strand.
ACGAAGCTCACGTCCACCTCGCCGAGGCGGACCACCTCGCCATAGGGGGTGGGTCGGCCCTCCGGTTGGGGGCCGTAGCGGCATTCCATGATCGCCAGAGTCTCGGGAGTCGCGAACACCTCGCCGTGGCCGCCCCGGGCATGGTCGGCGTGGCCGTGGGTGACCAGCGCCCTCGCCTTCGGCACGCCCGGATCCACCCACGCATCGGCGGGCTTCACATAGATGCCTTCGGGAAAAGGCTCGATCCAGGAACCGAGACGGGCCATCGGGAGCTTATATGTCGTGACGCCCGCGGCCGCCAAGCCGAAGGGCTTGGGACAGGCGAAGGAGCGAGCAATGGACACGGGCGGAGGAAGCTGGGGAATCATCAATTTTGTCGGGCCGTTGCTGCTCGCGGCGGTCCTCCTGTGGGCGCTTCTTCGCAACCGAAGCTCGCGGGGCGAGGCGAACCGCACCGAGGATGCGACCCGCGACCTCTACGACCGCGAGGAGGAGAAACGGCGCAGCGGCGACGACGCGCGCTCCTGAGGTCATCCCGACGGAAGTCGGGAGCCATGATCAAGGCGGTTGAGACTTCGCCCGCGACGGTGTTCATGGGTTCCGGATCAAGTCCGGAATGACGAACGCAGAACTTCCGCGCCCGATCGCCGACTGGTTCGCCGTCAAGGGCTGGAGCCCGCGCCGGCACCAGCTCGACATGCTCGCGGCGGCTCGGCGGGGGCAGGGCGCACTGCTGGTCGCCCCGACCGGCGCGGGCAAGACGCTCGCCGGCTTCCTCCCGTCGCTCGCGGAGCTGATCGAGGCGCCGACGGACGGGCTCCACACCCTCTATATCTCGCCGCTGAAGGCGCTGGCGGTCGACGTTCAGCGCAACCTGCTGACGCCGATCGAGGAGATGGGGCTTCCGATACGGGTCGAGACCCGCACCGGCGACACGCCTTCGGACCGTAAGCAACGGCAGCGCGTGCGGCCGCCGCAGATCCTCCTGACCACCCCTGAGTCGCTGAGCCTGCTGCTCAGCCATGAGGACAGCGCCTTGCTGTTTGAGAATCTCAGCACCGTCGTGGTGGACGAGATCCACGCCTTCGCCACCGGCAAGCGCGGAGACCTGCTCTGCCTTGCGCTCGCCCGGCTTCAGCATCTCGCGCCTCGCCTGCGCCGGGTCGGCCTCTCCGCCACCGTCTCCGATCCCGAAGCCTTTCAGGGCTGGCTTGCGCCTCACGGGGACGTCGAGACGGTGGCCCTGGTCGAGGGAGAGGCCGGCGCGCCTGCGCGAATGTCGATCATGCTCCCCGAGGGCGATAAGATCCCCTGGGCCGGCCACTCCGGGCGTTGGGCGGCCGAGAGCGTGATGCGCGAGATCGAGGGCCACAAGACGACGCTCATCTTCTGCAACACGCGCTCCCTCGCCGAGCTCATCTTCCAGGATCTGTGGGCGGTGAACGAGGGGCATCTGCCGATCGGCATCCACCACGGCTCGCTGGCGATCGAGGCCCGCCGAAAGGTCGAGAATGCGGTCGCGGACGGGCGGCTTCGCGCCCTGGTCTGCACCGCCAGCCTCGACCTCGGGGTGGATTGGGGCGACGTCGACCTCGTGGTCCAGATGGGCGCGCCCAAGGGCTCGTCGCGGCTGATGCAGCGCATCGGACGGGCCAACCACCGGCTCGATGAGCCGTCCGAAGCCATTCTCGTCCCCGGCAACCGCTTCGAATATCTGGAGGCGCGCGCCGCCTTCGACGCGATCGAGGAAGGCGCGCTTGATACCGAATATTTCCGCCCCGGAGCGCTCGACGTCCTCGCCCAGCACATCATGGCCGCCGCCTGCGCCGCGCCCTTCAGCGAAGAGGCCCTGCTCGAGGAGGTGCGATCCGCCGCGCCTTATTCGGGCCTGAAGGAGGAGACGTTCCGGGCCGTCCTCTCCTTCATCGAGAGCGGCGGCTATTCGCTCAAGGCCTATGACCGCTTCCGCCGGATCACCAAGGGTCCGGACGGCCTGTGGCGGGTCTCGCACCCCCGCTTCATCCAGCAGCACCGGATGAACGCTGGGATCATCGTGGATACGCCGCTCTACTACGTCCGCTTCAAGAACGGCCGCCTGCTCGGCACCGTCGAGGACAATTTCGCCGAAACTTTGAGCCCCGGCGACACCTTCTTCTTCTCGGGGCTGGTGCTGGAGGTGGATCGGATCGACGGCGTCGACCTCTTCGTCCACGCCACCTCGAAGACGGCCCGGATCCCGACCTATCTGGGCGCGCGGATGGCGATCAGCACCAACCTCGCCGATCGAGTCCGCGCCTTCCTCCACGACCGGAGCCAGTGGCCGCGCTTCCCGGACCCGGTTCGCGAATGGCTTCGGGTCCAGGAATATCGCTCCACCATCCCCGCGCCGGACCAGCTTCTCGTGGAGACCTTCCCGCACGAGCGCATCCACTACATGGCCGCCTACAGCTTCGAGGGGTGGAACGCGAACCAGTCGCTCGGCATGCTCATCACCCGCCGCATGGAGAGCGCGGGGCTGAAGCCTTTGGGATTCGTCGCCAACGATTATGCGCTCGCCTGCTACGGCCTTGAGCCGATCACCGACCCGGCGGCCCTCTTCTCCGCCGACATCCTCGAAAACGAGTTCGTCGACTGGGTGGAGAGCTCGCACCTCCTCAAGCGCGCCTTCCGCGAGGTGGCGGTGATCGGCGGCCTCGTCGAACGCCACCACCCGGGCAAGCGCAAGACGGGCAAGCAGGTCACCTTTTCCACCGACCTCATTTACGACGTCCTTCGCCGCTACGAGCCCGATCACCTGCTCCTGAAGGCCGCCTGGGCGGACGCGCGGGAGAAGATGACCGACGTCGGCCGCCTCGCCCGCCTCCTCGACCGCGCCCAGTCGACGATGCTGCATGTCGAGCTCGAGCGGGTCTCGCCGATGGCGGTGCCGGTCCTCACCATCATCGGGCGCGAGCGAATGGCGCAGGGCACGGTAGACGATCAACTGCTGATCGAGGCGGAAAGCCTCGCCGAGGTCGCTATGCGGGTGGATTGAGGTTCAGGTGCGCGGATATTCGAAATAAGGCTCGGAACCTCGGGGCCGCCGAAGCCGCAGCAGGCCAAGCACGGCGGCGCCCGCGCCGAGCCAGAGAAGCTTCGGCGCTTTCCTGCGAACCGGTTGCGGGGTGACTGCGGCGACTCCGGGAAGCGGCGCGGCCGGTGCGGGCGTCGGTGCAGCGCGTGGCGGCATAGCGGGCGTGGAGGCCTTGGCTTCCTTCGCCGCTCCAGGCGCCGGCTCGCCCGCCTGCTGCCGCTCCAGCTCCGAGTTCAGCTCGCCTCCCATCAGGATGATATAGGCGGTGAGATAGAGCCAGGTGAGGAACACCACGACTCCGCCGAGCGAGCCGTAGGTCGCGTTGTAATTGCCGAAATTCGAGACGTAGAGGCCGAAGGCGAAGCTCGCGCCTAGCCAGAGGAGGGTGGAGGCCGCCGATCCCGGAGTGATCCACGCCCAGGGCGCGTCGGGCCGGTCCGGCGCATAGCGGTAGACCAAGGCTAGCCCCAGGGCGACCACCCCCGCCGCCACGATCCACAACAGGATCTGGAGGAGGAGGTGCACGACCGGCGATGAGAAAGGCAGCAGATGCTCAATGAAGCCGAGCGCCGAGATCGCCAGAGCGCCGAACAGCACCACCACCGCCATGCCCGCCGTCATCAGCAGCGCCAGCGCGGTGCGTTTCACGAATCCCCGCGTCTCCTTAACCTCATAGGCGACGTTGAGCGCCGTAACGACCGCGGCCGAGCCTTTGCTGGCCCCGTAGAGCGCGATGGCAACGGCCAGGAGAAGCCCGAGGCCGTGAGCCCCGCTCTTGCTTCCGGTGATCGCCTGCAGCTGGTCCCCGATGATCCCGGCCGCCTCCCGGGGCAAGGTGCGCGCAAGCGTCTGGATGTGCTCGGCCACCGTGGAGGGATCGGCGATCAGTCCGTAGGTGAGGACCACCGACGCCAGCAAAGGCACGAAGGCGAGGAAGCCGTAAAAGGCCACGCCCGCCGCGAGCAGGCCGACATTGTCGTCGCCCGCTTCTTTCCACGTCCGTACCAGCACTTGCCGCCATTCGGCGAAGGCCGGCCATTTTATCGGTTTGATAGGCATGGCGCGCAGAACCGCGTGCGCGCAGGTGAGGTTCCTTGCGCCGAGCCTATTTCACGCCGCCAAGCTCGACCGCCAGCTCGTGGATATGCTCCAGCCCCTCGTAGAAGGCCTTGACGGGGACGCGCTCGTTCAGCCCGTGGAAGAACATGTCCGAGTCCTTCATGAAGATGCCGGAGCTTGCCCAGGTGGGAATTCCGGCGGCGCGATAGACCTTGCCGTCCGTCCCGCCGGATTCCTGATACGGAACGACCGGAATTCCGGGGTAGCGCTTGCGAACCGAGCGCGCGATCGCCGCCATCACGTCCGGCCTCGGATCGGAGATCGGGCTCGCCTCCGGACTGCCCTGAGTCTCGATCTCCAGCTTCGGATTGCCGACGACCTCCGCGAGCGTCGCCTTCACCGAATCGACCGTCACTCCGGGAAAGATGCGGCAGTTGACGATCGCCGAGGCGCGCTGCGGAAGCGCGTTTTCGGCATGGCCCGCTTCCAGCATCGTGGTGACGCAGGTGGTGCCCAGCACCGCCCCCATTCCGGGGTCGCGGCGGATGACCTCGGCCGCGCCTTCGTCGGCGGGGTCGGCGCCGAAGCGGCGCGCCGCCTCGCCCGTTTCGCCCGGAAGCACCTTCCCGAGCTCGGCGAAGAAGTTGCGGGTGACGGCGTTGCTCATCACCGGGAAGCGGTGGCTCCTGATCCTGAGCAGCGCCTCTGAAAGCTCGTAGATCGCGTTGTCGGAGCGTGGGCGGCTGCTGTGGCCGCCCGGGTTGCGAACCGTCAGCTTATAGCTGGCGAAGGTCTTCTCCGCCCCCTGGACGCCGTACATGACCGGCTTGCCCTCTTCGGAGAGGTCCCCGCCGCCGGCATCGGTGTTGATCGCGTATCGGGCGTTCATCACCCAATCGTGCTTCGCGACCAGGCGGGTGGTGTCCATCGTCGTCTCCTCGTCGCCGATGAAGGCGAAGACGAGGGTGTAGCGCGGCTGTTTGCCGGAGGCTTTGAGCCGCAGGATGGTCGAGGCCATGGCGGCGATGCCCGCCTTATTGTCGCCGGTGCCGCGGCCGAAGAAATAGCCATTCTCCTCGATCAGCTTGAACGGGTCGCGCTCCCAATCCTCCGGCCGGGCGTCGACCACGTCCATATGGCCGGAAAAGAGGATCGGCTGGGGTGCCGGCTTGGCCCGCTGGTCGCGGCCTGGGATGCGGACCAGCATCGCCACCGTCTCCCCGTGCGGAATGGTGATGATGTCCTCGGCGGGCACTCCGCCCGCCCGGAACTGCTCGGCGAGGTAGGCCGCCATCGCCGGCACCTGGCCGTGCCCCTTGGCGGTTCGGAAGGAGACGATCTTCTCGTAGATGGACCGCGCCTGCGCCTCGTGCGGAGCGCCCGTCTGCGCGGCGGCCGCAACGGGAGAAGCTACGGCGATCGCAGCCGCCAGTTTCCAGAACTGCATCTTACCCCCTCACCGGCCGCGGCTCAAACCATGGCCCTTGGATTGCTGAACACCCGCGTCACTTCCGGCTCGAAGCTTTCGAGCGGATCGACCTCGAAGCCGGGGTCGAAGGCCGGGGCGTCCCAATCGTCCACCAGCTTCTCGGCGAAGGCATACCAGCTCTCGCCCTTGAAGCGCTCGCGCCCTTCCGGGTCCTTTCCGAGATGCTCGAAATAATAGCGGCCCTGGAAATCCTGGTGCCAGTAGACCGCGTGATAGATGTCCTCGGACACGTAAGGCTTCAGCATCTCCGCCGCGATCGGCCCGTGGTTCGGGATCGAGAAGAGCTTGCCGAGATCGTGGCAGAGCGCCGCCACCACTTCCTCGTCGCTCGCGCCCGCCCGGCGGGCGAGCGTCCCGGCCATAAGCGAATGGGTGAGCTGGTTCGCCGCGAAGCCCACCTCGATCTGCTCGAGCCGGGCGAGGCTGTCCATGATCTGGCGAGCGGCGGCGGACTTCTGGTGCTTGCCGTGCTCGGCGGCGATATGGGCCCAATCCTCAGCGCTGCCCTGCTTCATGTCGGTGAACATGAGTCTGTCTCCTGGCCCGGGATATTAGGCTTCCCAATCGCGCAAAGCAAAGCGGCCCCGGCCCGGGGGCCGGAGCCGCATTCGGAGCCTGACGCGTCAGGCCGCCTGGCTGTGGTCGGCGTTGTCGTTCTCCGACCGCTGGTCGCTGACCTGCGTGGCCGAAGAGCTGCCGCCGATCTCGATCTTGCGGGGCTTCATCGCCTCCGGGATCTCGCGGACGAGGTCGATCGAGAGCATTCCGTCCTTCAGCTCCGCGCTCTTCACCTGCACGAAGTCGGCGAGGCCGAAGCGGCGCTCGAATGCCCGGTTGGCGATGCCCCGATGAATGTAGCGGCCGTCATTCTCGCTGTTCTTGCGGCCCGAGACGACGAGCAAATTCTGCTGCGCCGTCAGCTCGATCTCATCGGGAGAGAAGCCGGCGACCGCAAGGGTGATGCGGTAGCTGTCGTCACCGGTGCGCTCGAGGTCGAAGGGCGGGTAATTGTCGGCCGCCTGCCAGCCGGCGCCGTTCTCGAGCAGGTCGAACAAGCGGTCGAAGCCGACGGTGGATCGGCGATAGGGAGTGAAATCGAAATCAGTCCTCATTTCCTGTCCTCCATTGAGCAACAAGTTGTCCGTACCGGGCCCATTGGGCACCCGGCGATGGAGAGATAGGAACCCACCCGGTTCGTATTCAAGGCCCGTCCGAAGAGTGAGAAACAGTTTGCGGGGCTTCCGCAACCGCCGGGACCGCGCTACTGACCGGCACGCGTCGACCGGGGGGCGGCGCTGGAGCGATCTTGTCCATGGCGTCCGTCACCTCCGGCAGCCCAACCCCGAATTTCCTCGCCGACGGTGGCGAAATGGGCGCTCGGCTGAGGAGCTTCGACTGGTCGCGCTCCCCGCTCGGCTCTCCCGAGACCTGGCCCCAGGCGCTCAAGACGGCAGTCGGGATCCTCCTCTCCACCAAGTTCCCGATGTTCATCGCCTGGGGGCCCGAGCTCCGCTTCATCTACAATGACGCCTATGCAGAAATATTGGGCGGCAAGCATCCCGCCGCCCTGGGCCACGCCTTCGAGGATATCTGGGCGGAGATCTGGCAGGATATCCGGCCCATCGCCGAGCGCGCGGTGGCGGGCGAAGCCAGCTTCTACGAGAATTTGCCTCTGACGCTGACCCGCAAGGGGCTTCCCGAGCAGGCCTGGTTCACCTTCTCCTACAGCCCGCTGAAGGACGAGGCGGCGGGAGCGCGCGGAATGCTCTGCACGGTCGTCGAGACGACCGCGACGGTGTTGGCCGAGCGCGAGCGAATGGGAGAGGCGGAGCGCCTCCGTCAGCTGTTCGATCGCGCCCCAGGCTTCATCGCCGTCCTGCGGGGGCCGGAGCACGTCTTCGAGATGACGAATTCGGCCTACCTCCAGCTGGTCGGCCATCGGGACCTCGTGGGCAAGTCGGTGCGCGAGGCGCTTCCGGAGGTCGAGGGCCAGGGCTTCTTCGAGCTTCTCGACGAGGTCTACCGGACGGGGGAGCCCTTCACCGGGCGGTCCATGGCCATCGGGCTTCAGCGGGAACCCGGCGCCGCAGTCGAAGAGCGGCACGTCGACTTCGTCTTTCAGCCGATCAGGGATCCGGGCGGGCAGATCGGCGGCATCTTTGCCCAGGGCTCGGATGTCACCGAGCGGCACGAGGCCGAGCTCGCGCTCCGGGAGAGCGAGGAGCGCTTCCGGCTCATCGCCGACTCCGCTCCGGTGCCGATGTGGGTCACCCGGCTAGACCGCAAGCGCAGCTTCGTAAACCGCGCCTATGTCGACTTCCTCGGCATCAGCTACGAGGAGGCGGTGGATTTCGACTGGCGGACCATCATCCATCCGGATGACGCGCCGCGTATCTTGGCCGAATCGGTCGCCGGCGAGGCCTCGCTCAAGCGGTTCGAGCTCGTCGGCCGCTATCGAGCCGGAGGCGAGTGGCGCTGGCTCCGCTCCGTCTCCCAGCCACGATGGGGCTCGCACGGCGAGCATGTCGGCTTCATCGGAGTGGCCCATGATATCACCGAGCTCAAGGTTGCCGAAGCGGCGCTTCGCGAGGCCAATGAGACTCTGGAGCGGCGGGTCTCGGAGCGCACTGCCGACCTCAGCGCCGCGCTCGACCGGCTTCAGGCGGAGGTTGGGGAGCGGCTGCGTGCCGAGGAGGCGCTTCGCCAGGCGCAGAAGATGGAGGCGGTCGGCCAGCTCACCGGCGGAATCGCGCACGACTTCAACAATTTGCTGACGCCGATCATGGGCGGCCTGGAGCTGATCGCCGCCAGGGTGGACGAGCCGCGGCTGAAGCGGATCGCGGAGACTGCGCTCGAATCGACTCGGCGCGGGGCGAAGCTCACCGGCCAGCTGCTCGCTTTCTCGCGCATCCAGCGGATCAGCATGGCGCCCGTGGCCGTCAACGAGGTGATCGAGGGCATGCAGCGCCTGCTTCGCCACACGCTTGGCGGCGCCGTCCGCATAGAGACCCGCCTCGATCCCGATACCGGCTGCGGCCGCTGCGACGCCAACCAGCTCGAGAACGCGATCCTGAACCTCGCCATCAACGCGCGGGACGCGATGGCGGAGGGCGGAACGCTCACCATCTGCACCAGCCGGGTAAGCCTGGAGCAGGAAGCGGACCACGAGGCGGGGGAGTTCGTCCAGATAACGGTCGCGGACGACGGTGCCGGAATGACGCCCGAGGTGCTCGCCCGCGCGGCCGAGCCCTTCTTCTCCACCAAGCCGCTGGGCAAGGGAACCGGCCTCGGCCTGGCCCAGGTTTACGGCATCGTGCAGCAGGCCGGGGGCACATTGCGCATCCGCAGCCGGCCGGGCGAAGGCACCCAGGTCGACATCTTCCTTCCCGCCGTCGAGGGCCTGCCTCCCGGAAAGCGCGAAGCGGCGCCGGACCAGCAACCCGCCATGGCGGGAGTCGCGGGCGCCACGATCCTGGTGGTCGACGACGACACAGACGTTCGCGGCTTCCTCTCCGAATCCCTGGAGGGGATGGGCTGCAGGGTCGTCGCCGCCGCCTCGGGTCGGGAGGGCCTCGAAGCTCTGCGCAAGGCTCGGCCGGACCTCGTCCTGATGGACTATGCCATGCCGGGGATGACAGGCGCCGAGGCCGCCGCCGAGGCGCGCCGCCTGCATCCGGGCCTGCCGATCGTTTTCGTCACCGGCTATGCCGAGAGCGAGCAGCTCGAGGCGGCGCTCGGCCGCGACGTTCCGCTCCTCCGCAAGCCCTTCACCCTGGCCGACCTCGCCCAAGAGGTGGAGCGTAACGTGGAGCGCAGGAAACCGCCCGAGCCTTCCAGCCGTTAAGGTGCCGCCGGAACGTTCCGGTGCCGTGCCGAGGACGACCGACGAATGATGGGCGCCGACCCGCTGGAGGTGAATTCGCTGGAGGAGCTGACGCTCCGCCTCGGCCTCGCGGTGTTAGTCGGACTCCTCCTCGGCCTCGACCGCGAGATGCGCGGCCACGACGCCGGAATCCGCACTCACGCGCTCGTCGCCTTGTCCTCGGCGATGATCATGATCTCCTCTTTGCTCCTCTATTCGGAGATGCGCGGCGCGGGCGGAGGCAACGCCCCCGATCCGCTGCGCGCCGTCCAGGGGCTCGCCCAGTCGATCGGGTTCATCGCGGCCGGCCTCATTTTCGTGAAGGGTGGCGCCGTCCGGAACATGACGACGGCGGCGAACATCTGGATCGCGGCGGCGGTCGGGATCGCCTGCGGCTGCGGACAATATGCCCTGGTGCTGATCGGCGCCGGGATGGCGGTGGCGCTCCTCACCCTGATGAAGCTGTTCGAGCGCTTCCTGCCCAAGCGCGACCCGAACCAGGCGGAGGATTGAGGCGGCCGCTTGCGCCGCGCGACCGCCGAGCTATAGCCCGGACATGGTTCGCTTTTCGTTCGCCGGTCACGATCTCATGGCGCTGCCCCAGGGCGCGCTCTTCTGGCCGGCGCGGCGCGCCCTGCTCGTGGCCGATCTTCACCTCGAAAAAGCGAGTTGGTTCGCTCGGCTCGGGCAGATGCTTCCGCCCTACGATTCGATCGCGACCCTGTCGGACCTCACCGCCCTCGCAGCCTCGACGGTGGCGGAGGAAATCTGGTGCCTCGGAGACAGCTTCCACGACCGCCACGGCTGCGACCGGCTCCCGGCCCGCGCCCGCGAGCTGCTCACCGACCTCACGGGACGGACGCGCTGGACCTGGATCACGGGCAATCACGATCCGGGCTTCGCCGATCATTGCGGTGGCGAGATCGTCGAGGAAGCGGAGGTGGACGGCCTCCTCCTCCGCCACGAAGCCAATCCGTCGGAACCGAGGCCCGAGCTTTCCGGCCACTTCCACCCGAAGCTTCGGATCAACCGGCGCGGCCGCCAGGTGTCTCGCCGCTGCTTCGTCGCGACCGAGCGCAAGCTCATCCTGCCTGCATTCGGAGCCCTCACCGGCGGCCTCGATGCCGCCCATCCGGAGATCATACGCGCCGTCGGCGCTCCGGCTCAGGCGCTGGTCCCGGTGGCCGACCGCCTGCTGCGCTTCCCGCTCGCCGCCTGAAACTCAGGCGAGCCGGGCCCGGATCAGACCCCGCAAGGCGCTCCCGATTAAGAATCCGTCGCGAAGATGCTCTACGGTCAGCTCCGCCGCGACCGCTTTGCCTTCCTCCACCAGCCTTTCGCGAAGAATGCCCGGAAGCAGGCCGCGCGCGAGCGACGGCGTCAGAAGCTTCCCGTCCCGCTCCACGAAGAGGCTGGTGAAGCTCCCCTCGGTCAGCAATCCGTTCTCGCGGCGGAACACCACCTCAAACGTCCTCGCGGACCGCCGGGCCTCGTCGTAAAAGGCGCGGTCGCTGGTCTTGTGCTCCAGCCTGAAGTCTTCCGGCTCCACCGGCAGCGGCACGATCGCCACCTCCACCGGCTCGCCCGGCCGCTCCGGAAGCGCCCGCACCTCGATCGCCACCGCGCCCGTGCGTGACAGCCGGAGCCGGAGCTTGCGGGGCCCTCTCAGAAAGAAGGTCGCCGCCTGAAGCTCGTTGCGGACGTCGTGCCGGTCGAAGGCGAAGCCGAGCGCCTCCGCGCTCCGCTTCATCCGGGCGAGGTGCCGCTCAAGCTCAGCAATCCCCTCCTCGGGATCGAAGCGCATCGTTTCCATGAGGTCGAAAGGCCGCTTCGTCGCCACGAACTCTCCCTTCGCCAGGCACTCGCGCCATTCCTCGGCCGCGACGCTGTCCGCCACGATTCCCGAACCCAGCCCCATCCGCGCCTGGCGTTCGCCGTCGCCGAGGACGAGGGTCCGGATGGCGACATTGAACGCGGCTTCTCCGTCCGGCGCAACCCTGCCGATACTACCGGTATAGGCGCCGCGCGGCCCCTGCTCGAGCGTATCGATCACCTCCATCGCCCGTATCTTCGGAGTCCCGGTCACCGAGCCGCAGGGAAAGGTCGCCCTGAGGAGGTCCACCGGCCCCACCCCCGGCTCGAGCTGCGACACCACGGTCGAGGTCATCTGGTGAACCGTCGGATAGGTCTCGACCGCGAACAGCTCCGGCACCTTGACCGTCCCCGGTCTCGACACCCGCGACAGGTCGTTGCGGATCAGGTCGACGATCATCAGATTCTCGGCTCGCTGCTTCGGGTCCGAACGCAGCGCCTCCGGGTCGCTCGAAGCCGCCGCCGTCCCCTTCATCGGCCGCGCCGTCACCTCCCCGCCGCTGAGGGTGAAGAACAGCTCCGGCGAAAGCGAGATCAGCCAATGCTTCCCGGTGAACACCACCGCTCCCCACGGCGCCCGGGCTCTGCTCTTGAGCGCGGCGTAGAGCGCGAGCGGATGCCCCCCCGTCTCCACGTCCGCCTGGAAGGTGAGGTTCACCTGATACACGTCGCCGGCCAGGATATGCTCCCGAACCGCCGCCGCCGCCGCATCATAATCCTCCCGCTCGATCAGCGGCCGCGGCCGCGCCGCCCAGGCGCCCGCCGGGTCGGGAAGCGGCGGCGGCACGTCCCATCCGTCGAACTGGCCGAACCAGAGCAAAGGCGGCTCGCCCGCGCCCGGCGCGGGAAGCCGCCCCGCAAGCTTGCGCTCCAGCGCCAGCCCCGCCTCATAGGCGATGAACCCGGCCGCCTCCTGCCCGCGCAACCGCTCCAGCGCGGCCTCGATTTCGCTGCCCTCACGCGCCTCCACGATCTCCCGAGGCTCGCGGTAGAGACGCGCCCCGTCCGGAAAGTCCAGGAGCACGAAGGGCGCCCCCGCTTGCCAGAAGCGGGCGCTAGGCCCATTTGCTGCCGGGTCAGGAGTTTTCCGCTTGGTCACCAGCGTCTTCGACCTCTTCAAGATCGGGGTCGGCCCGTCCAGCTCCCACACCATGGGCCCGATGACGGCCGGATGCCGTTTTGTCGAGACGCTGTCCCGAAAGAACCTGCTCGAGCGGACCGAGCGCGTTCAGGCGGACCTCTACGGCTCGCTCGCCCTCACCGGCAAAGGCCACGCCACCGACCGCGCCGTCCTCCTCGGCCTCTCCGGCCAGCGGCCGGACAGGCTCGACCCCGACGCCGCCGACGAGATCGTCGCCGCGATCCGCTCCACCGGCCGCCTCCGCCTCGGCGGCCGTCGCGAAATCGGCTTCGATGAGCCGAACGACCTCCAATTCCTCCAGCGCGAGCGCTTGCCCCACCATTCGAACGGGATGCGCTTCGCCGCCTTCGACGCTTCCGGTGAGGCTCTGGAGACGGGCGTCTATTATTCCACCGGCGGAGGCGCGGTGGTGGACGAATCGGCGATCGCCCGCAACGCGCCGCCCGAAGGCACCTGGGACCCGCCCTACAATTACCGCTCGGCCGACGAGCTTCTGGCCATCGCCGAACGGGAAGGACTCACCATCGCCGACGTCGCCCGCGCCAACGAGAGGGCCGTCTATTCCGACGAGGAGATCGACCGCCGCCTCGGCGAGCTTGCGGCCGCCATGGCCCAGTGCATCGACCGCGGGATCGGGCAGGAAGGCATCCTCCCGGGCGGTCTCAAGGTGAAGCGCCGAGCCCCCGGCCTCTACAAGCTCCTCCTCGAACGGGCGGAGCGTACCTTGTCCGACCCGCTCACCGTGCTCGACTGGGTCAACCTCTGGGCGCTCGCGGTGAACGAGGAGAATGCGGCGGGCGGCCGGGTGGTGACGGCGCCCACCAACGGAGCCGCGGGAATCGTCCCCGCCATCCTCCGTTACTATCAGCGCTTCACCCCCCATTCCAACGAGGAGGGTGTGCGCACCTTCCTCCTCACCGCCGCGGCGATCGGCTCGCTCTTCAAGGAGAATGCCTCCATCTCCGGCGCCGAGGTTGGCTGCCAGGGCGAGGTCGGGGTCGCCTGTTCGATGGCCGCGGGCGGGCTGACGGCGGCGCTCGGCGGGACTCCGCAACAGGTCGAGAATGCCGCCGAGATTGGGATGGAGCATAATCTCGGCCTCACCTGCGATCCGGTCGCCGGCCTCGTCCAGGTCCCCTGCATCGAGCGCAACGCGGTGGGCGCGATCAAGGCCATCGAAGCCTCGCGCCTCGCCCTCGTCGGCGATGGCTCCCACCTCGTCAGCCTCGACCAGGTGATCGAGACGATGCGCCGCACCGGCCTCGACATGAACGAGCGCTACAAGGAGACCTCGCAAGGCGGCCTCGCGGTGAACGTCGTCGCCTGCTGAGCGGGCCATTGTGTTGATCCCCGTCCCCCAATAGCCTTCAGCGTGAAAAGGAGGGGGCGATGATCGACCGGCGCAATGTTCTCACGGGAGCGGCGCTGCTCGGCGGCGCCTCTCTTTTTCCCCGATCGGCGCGCGCAGCCCAGGCAACGGCCTCGGCTGCGCCTCAGCCCGGCAGCCGCGAGGAGAAGGTCGCCCGGCGAGCGGCCGAAAGCCGGCAACGCCTCGACTTCGTGGGCGGGCGCTTCAGCGGCCCTGCGTGGGATTGGCTCGTCGAAAAGGGGGGAGCCGCCGATTTCTTCCTCCTTGGGGAGGAGCACGGGATCGCGGAGAATTCCAGGCTCGCCGCTCAGCTCTTCCCGGCCCTCGTCCGTCGTGGTTATTCCAAAGCCGCAGTCGAAATCTCGCCTCCCATGGCGCGGGAGATCGACTCGGTCCTGGCGCGCGGCGGCCTCGAAGCCCTGCGCGCACTGTTCCGCGATCGGAGCTCGAACGTCTCCTTCTTCGGAATGCGCGAGGAAGCGGAATGGCTTGCCGCCGCGCGTGAAGCGCTTCCAGAGGGGCGGCCTTTCCTCTGGGGGCTCGACTATGAAGTCGGGGCCGATCGTCACCTGATGCGCCTGCTGCGGGCAAGGCCGAAGCCGATGGCGGCACAGGCGGCGCTCGCGCGGCTCGAGGATGCCTCGGCAAGCGCGTGGGGGAAATATGATCAAACCGGCGACCCGAGCTTCATCTACACCTTCAGCGGCGACCCGGCGCTGGTCCGCGCGGTTCGCGCGGCCTGGCCGAAGCCGGACCCCCGCTCCGCCTGGATTCTGGACACGCTGGAAAGGACCCTTGAGATCAACCGGCTTTGGGTGGACAAGCGCTCTTGGGAATCGAACGCCCTGCGCTCGGCCAATCTGCGCTCCAACTTCCTCCGCTACTGGCGGGCTGAAAAGGGAAGCAAGCCGCGCGTCTTCCTGAAGTTCGGCGCATCCCACATGATGCGCGGCCGTAACAGCACTGAGGTTTTCGACCTTGGCGCCCTGGTGCCCGAACTTGCGGAGATGGAGGGGAAGAAGGCGTTCAGTCTCCTTGTGCTTCCCGGCGCCGGCACCGAGGTCGCGGCGTTCGACGTGAGGAAGTGGCGCTATTCGCCACAGCCGGCGGATCGGTCGGCCTACATGAAAGGCCTGAAGTCGATCGTAAGCCAGGCTTATCCGGACGCGTTCACCCTGTTCGACAGCACGGCCCTGCGGCCGCTCCTCGGCTACTCGCCCGTGCCAAGCGATACGGAGCTGACGCGGATGGTCCACGGCTTCGACGCGATCCTGGTCATGTCGGGCTCTACCGCCTCCACGAATCTTTGATAGACTGCGGGCGCTGCTTGCCGCTCTCGCTGCCTCGGATTACCACCACGCCTTCTAACGGGGAAATGACCATGCGCCTTCGCCTTTGCCTGCTCGCCGCCGCCGCCGCCCTCGCCCTCCCGGCCCTCGCCGAAATTCCCAAGCCCGCCGCGATCAATGCGGACGGAGTTCCGGCGATTCCCGACGATCTGGCGGAGCGGACGCGCCCATACATGGAGTTCCGGGCGGCGGGGCTGCAGGCGTGGAACCCCGCGACGCGGGGGATCCTGATCTCCACCCGCTTCGGCAACACCTCCCAGCTTCACGAGGTCGCCCGGCCGCTCGGAATGCGACGCCAGATCAGCTTCGAGGCGGAGCCGATTTCCGGCGCAAGCTATTCGCGCGGAAAAGGCGACGTGCTGGTCGTCCAGAAGGACATTGGCGGCAACGAATTCTGGCAGCTCTACCGGATGCAGAACGGGCGGCTCCAGCTCCTCACCGACGGCAAGAGCCGCAACAGCCTGAACGCCTGGAGCCATGACGGCCGCTGGCTTGCCTACACCTCCACCCGCCGCAACGGCGCGGACAACGACATCTACGTCATGGACCCCCGCAATCCGTCCACCAACCGGCTGCTCGCTGAGGTCAAGGGCGGCGGCTGGGGCTTTGCCGATTTCGCGCCGGACGGCCGTAGCGGGATCGTCATCGAATATGTTTCCGTCAACAAATCGAACCTCTATCGGATCGATGTCGCCACCGGACGGATGACTCCGATCGGGGACCACAGGAAGCCGATCGCTTATGGCGGTGCGCAATACGCGCCGAACGGCACCTTGTGGGTCACATCGGACGAAGGCTCCGACTTCCAGCGGCTCGGAACGCTCGATCCCGCCACCGGCCGCTTCACCGCCGTGGCGCCCGAGCCTAAATGGGACGTCGAAAGCTTCGACATCTCCCACGATGGCCGCTTCATCGTCTACACGGTCAACGAGGCCGGCATCAGCCGCCTCAAGCTCCTCGATCCCGCCACTCGCAAAACGCGCACGGTGACCTCCATCCCCACCGGCACCGCCGGAGGGCTGGAGATCGCGCCGTGGGGCGATATCGGAATCACCGTGTCTTCGGCGCGCTCGCCCTCCGATGTCTATGTGGTGAACCCGCGCACCCTCGCCGCCACTCGCTGGACGGAGAGCGAGACCGGCGGCCTCGATCCCAGGCAGAATATCGAGCCGGTGCTCGTCCAGGCCCGCAGCTTCGACGGCGAGGCCATCTCGGGCTTCCTCTACCGGCCCGACCCGCGCAAGTTCCCGGGCCGGCGGCCGGTGATCGTCAACATCCACGGCGGGCCTGAGGGCCAGTCGCGGCCCGGCTTCCTCGGACGCTCCAACTATCTCCTGAACGAGCTCGGAATCGCCATCTTCTACCCGAACGTCCGGGGCTCCACCGGCTTCGGGAAGCGGTTCGTCGCTCTGGATAACGGCCCCGACCTTCGCGAGAATTCGGTGAAGGACATCGCCGCTTTCCTCGACCAGCTCGGCCGCGATCCCGCGCTCGATCCGGCGCGGGTTGCCGTCACCGGCGGCTCCTACGGCGGCTATATGTGCTATGCGAGCGCCATCCATTACGGGGAGCGGCTGAAGGCGGCGAATTGCTCGGTCGCCATCTCCAACTTCGTCACCTTCCTTGAGAACACCCAATCCTATCGCCGCGATCTGAGGCGCGTCGAATATGGCGACGAGCGCGATCCGGCGCAGCGCAAGAAGCTGCTCGCAATCTCGCCGCTCACCCGTGTGAAGGAGCTTCGGATCCCGCTCATGGTGCAGACCGGCGGCAACGACCCGCGCGTGCCCGCCTCGGAAGCGGACCAGATCATCAAGGCGGTGCGGCGCAACGACAATGCCGCCTGGCACGTCCTGGCGGAGAATGAGGGCCACGGCTTCGCCAAGAAGGAGAATCAGGATTACGCCTTCTGGGCGAGCCTGATGTTCTGGCAGCGCTACCTGCTCGGCGAAAGCAACCGTCGCGGGACCGACTGATCAGCGGGCGGAGAGGAGGCGCGCCAGCGCTTCCGCCGCTTTCTCCCGCTCGTCCATCGGCAGCTCGATGTGAGGGGCAATGCCTTCGATCTCGTTGGTCCCGTCCTTCATGAAGCGGGCGCAATTCGGCATGCGCACGTCAACCGGACGCACGGTGAGCGGCGTGCGTGTGCCGCCGTCCGAATAGCCGCAGCCGGCGCCGGCGGTGCGGGCGCCGAGGATTCGGCCCGCGCCGCCGTCCTTGATCCATGCAACGAAATTTTCGGAGGCGGAGGCGGTGTCGCGATCGGTGAGTACCAGCAGCGACCCAGCCCACTCCCCTGTCCCCCGAAGCCGCACCGGCTCGGGGGGTGCGCGGCGGAAGACGGAGCAAGGCGGCGGCCGCCCTTCCCAAACCTGAGCGCGGTCGCAAGCCGGCCCGACGAGCCGTGGCGCCTGCCGCGTCAGCGCGCGCGCGGTGAAGAGAGCGATCACCTCGTCTACCCACTCGCTGCCCCCGCCATTGCCGGTGAGATCCACAAGTACTCGGCGCGCCCCGGCCTGCCTCAGGCCTGCGATCCCGGCGCGGAGCTCCTGCTGCAGCACCCTCCGGGTCGCGAGCTGCAAACCGCGGTCGGAAAGGCCAGGCCGGAACGCGCGCTCGCACACCGGCAGATATTTGTTCTCTCCGAACTGCGCGATCCGGATGACGCCCGTCGTGCCCGCGATTCCGGTTGGAAAGCTCCCCCCGCCGAGGCTCCGCCAGCCGGGCAGCCTGGCGAAGGGGAATTCGAAATCGTGCTGCTCGTCCTCGTAGCCGGCGGAAGAGCAGTCGGCGCCGCCGGTCGGTGACCCATCGGCGAGGGAGGAGACGAAATGGCCGCTCGCGCCGCCTTCCCGGTCCTCCACGCGCAGATGAGGATCGTTGAAGCGGTCGATGAAACGCTTCAGCGCGAACCAGGCGAGTACCCGGCTGTGGGCGCTGTCCAGGTCGCGCGCCGTGTCGGTGGAAAGACGCTGGAGGTCCACGCCCCGGTGTTGCGCCACCCAGTCCAGATTGGCGTAACCCTGCGCCATGTCCCGCTTCAGCCGCTCGAAGTCGCTCGCCCACGCCTTGCGGTCGTAGGTCGCGACGTCCCACGAGGCGAGGCCGAGCAGGACGAGCAGCAGCGCTCCCCCCAGCCACTTCAGTGCTCGAAGGATCATCTCGCCCCCTTAGCGCCCCCGCGCCGCCAGCCATTCCTCCACCGCCCGGTAGGCGGAGCGCCCCTTCGCCGGGTCCGGCCCCAGGCCGGTGGCGAAATAGGCGATTCCCGTGCCGCGTTTGCGGTCGATCCAGAAAGCCGAGCGAAGCCCGTAAGCCTCCCCGGCATGGCCGACGCGGGCCTTTCCATCCCCGAACGGGTCGTCGTGAGGCGAACATTGCGCGGTAAGTTGCGTTGCGAGGCCATAACCGCAGTAGAAATTCTCCTCCGTCGCGCCGTTGGAACCGTCGAAGCGCCAGTGGAGCCGCTCCATCTCCGCAAGGCTTGCCTCGCGGAGGAATCGGCTTCCGTTCGGCAGCCGCCCCCGCCCAAGGAGCATCTGCCCAACCTTCGCCAGGTCCGAGACCGAGATCCGAAGCCCGCCCTGGGGCGAGTAGATCGCGCCGTTCGTGCCGGGCTTGTAGCCGCTGAGGTCGCAGCCGCCCCGCGCGTCCGGAGTGCCCGGGCAATCGGGGCGCTTGCCGCGAAGGTCGTCCCTCCTGACGCTGCCATCCGGCGCGTAGAGCACGACGGCCCGGGCGACGCTTTCGTCGCTGCACGTGCTCCAGTTCAGGCAGGCCTCGAGCTTCAACGGAGCGAAGACGAGGCGCTGCATCAACCGGTCGAGCCGCTCGCGGGTCACCGCCTCCATCACGCTTCCAACCACCGGGAAGGCGAGGTTCGAATATTGGAAATAGGTGCCGGGCCGGTGCTCCGGGTCCCAGGCTTTGGGGTCGGCCAGCGGGTCCTGAAGCCGCGCGGTGGCGGGAATCAGCCAATAATCGATCCCGTCCCTCATGCTCGACCGGTGCGAAAGCAGGAGCCGAAGCGTGATAGGCGCGTCCGGAAAGGCGGGGTTGCGAACGCGCCAGCCGAGATAGTCGGAGACGTCGCGGTCGAGATCGAGCTTCCCCTGTTCGACCAGCCGCATGATCCCGAGCGCGACGTGGAGCTTGGTGATCGACGCGATCCGCACCGGGTCGTCGATCGTCACCCTCCGGCCCGTCGCGCGGTCGGCAAGGCCAGCAGCGCCGGAGGCGGTAATCCCTTTGGCGTCGAACGTCGCCCAGGCATGGCTCGCCGAAGGAGGCGGCGGAGCGGGGGGAGTCGTCGCGCAGGCTCCGGCGACGAGCAGCAGGGCGAGTGGAAGCGCGGAACGGCTCATGGCGCGAAAGCTAACGCCAAACTTCCCTAATAGGAAATCGCCTGCCATGCTCCGCCGATTGGTCAGTCGGAGGTGATGCGTGAAGCTTTCCTGGGTCTCGAACAGCTCTTCCCCGGCGCGATCTCAGCCCGCCCGAACCGCGAAAAGTTACGGGTTGCGTGGCAACTTCATGAACTTCATGAACTTCGCCCTTCTGCTGGTCGCCTTTTCGGTGCCAGCGGCGGCCCAGGCGCCGGCTCGGGAATGGACCCCGGCGCAGGCGAAGGAGCTGCTCGACAAGACTCAGACGATCCGCCTCGCGCCGTCGCTCACCCACCTGACGCCCGGCGAGCGGATCGCGGTGACGAAGCTGCTCGAGGTCGGCCGCATCTTCCAGGACGTCTACGAGCTTCAGCGCCACCGCTCCGTGCCGACAGCCCAAGCCGCTCTATGGCGGCGGACGGATGCGCACGGCCGCAGCCTCCAGACCCTCTATCGCCTGTTCCAGGGGCCGATCGCCACCACGCTCGACAACAAGCGTGTGCCCTTCCTCGCGGTGACCGACGCGCCTCCCGGCAAGAACGTCTATCCGTGGGACCTGACCCAGAAGGAGTTCGACTTCTATCTCGCCGCCCATCCGGCGGAGCGCGCCCGGCTGACCGACCTTCGCTCCGTGGTCCGCAGGGCCGAGCTCGCGGTCCTGAAGCGCGACCTCGCCAAGCTTCGCCAATATCCGGTGCTCGACACGCTCCACCCGGGCCTCCGGGTCCGGCTCGAGCGGCTGCTCAAGGCGCCGAGCCGCACGACGCTCTACGCCGCCCCTTATTCGATCGCTTATGCGGACGAGATGATCCGCAGCCACACCCTGCTCAACGAGGCGGCGGACGCTGTCGAAAGTTCCGACACGGAGTTCGCCCGTTACCTCCGCAATCGGGCGCGGGACCTGCTCACCGACGATTACGAATCGGGCGACGCCGCCTGGCTGAAGGGGCGCTTCAAGAATTTGAATGCCCAGATCGGCGCCTACGAGACCTATGACGACGAGCTGATTGGGACCCGCGCCTTTTACGGCCTCAGCCTGCTCGCCACCCGGACCGAGGAATCGGCCGCTCTGCGCCAGGCGATGAAGGGCATACAGGAGCTCGAGAACTCGCTCCCCTACGAGCGTCACAAGCGTGTTCAGGAGGACATCCCCGTCGGCGTCTACGACGTGATCGCCGACTTCGGACAGACCCGCGGCGGCAACACCGCGACCAACCTTCCGAACGAAGCCTATCTGGTCGAACGCTACGGAAGCATCATCCTTCTTCGCACCAACATCATGCGCAATCCCGACCTGTTCCGCGGCTCCGGAGACGTGTTCGGAGCGGCCGTGCATCCGGAGCAGGCGGGGCACCTCACCGCCGATTCGAACTTCTACCGGACGCTGTGGCACGAGGTCGGCCACTATATAGGTCCGGACCTCACCACCTCAGGGCAGAATCTCGACGTCATCGGCGCCGACGCCAATTTGATGGAGGAGCTGAAGGCGGACCTCGTCTCATTGTTCGTGGCCCGCGAGCTTCGCCGCCGCGACTATTACAATGCCGACCAGCTTCCCGCCGTCTATGCGAGCGGGATCCTGAGGACGCTCCAGAACAACAAGCCGCGGCGCGAGCAGCCGTACAACATGATGCAGGTCATGCAGATGAACTGGTTCCTCGACCGGGGCGTGCTGAAGTTCGATACGCAGACGGCGAAGCTGCGCATCGACTATGACGATTATCACGGCGCGGTCGCCGACATGCTGAAGGAGGTGATCGCGCTCCAGGAGGCCGGGGACGCGAAGCGGGTCGCCGCCTTCGTCGACCGCTGGGGCAAGTGGGACGACAATCTCCACGGCCGGATCGCCGCCAACATCCGCGCCCAGCAGCGCTACCGCTACCGCCTGTTCGAATATGAGGCTCTCGGCGCTCGTCAGCGCTGATCGAGGAAGCGGCAGATCTCCTCGGCCGCTTCCTCGATGCTGAGGCGGGCTGCGTCGATCAGGATCTCCGGCGCCTCGGGCGGCTCGTAAGGCGATCCGATGCCGGTAAAGTTCGGGATCTGCCCGCTCCGCGCCTTGGCGTAGAGGCCCTTGGGATCCCGCCGCTCCGCCTCCTCGAGCGGCACGTCGACGAACACTTCGACGAACTCCCCCTCCGGAAGCATCTCGCGAACCATCCGCCGCTCGGCCCGGAACGGCGAGATGAAGGCGGCAAGGACGATCAGCCCCGAGTCGAGCATCAGCTTCGCCGTCTCGCCCACCCGGCGGACATTCTCCGCCCGGTCCGCCTCCGAGAAGCCGAGGTCGCGGCTGAGGCCGAGCCGGACGTTGTCGCCGTCGAGCAGGAAGGTGTGCCGCCCCATGGCGTGAAGCTTCTCCTCCACCCGGTTCGCGATCGTCGACTTGCCCGCGCCGCTGAGGCCGGTGAACCAGAGCAGGCGCGGCCTCTGCCCCTTGATCGCCGCCCGCGCCTCGCGGGTCACCTCCAGCGCCTGCGGATGGATATTGTGCGACCGCCGGAGCGCATGCCGGATCAGGCCCGCGCCGACCGTGTCGTTCGTCACCCGGTCGATCAGGATGAAGCCGCCGAGATCGCGGCTCTCCTCATAGGGCGCGAAGACGAGCGGCCGGTCGGTCCAGAGGTCGCACACGCCGATCCCGTTCAGCGCCAGCGTCTTCGCCGGGGCGGGCTCGAGCGTGTCCATGTCGATCTCGTGCTTGGGCGGCTGAAGGATCGCGAGACAGGATTGGGTCGCCAGCTTCAGCGCATATTGGCGCCCCGGCACCAGCTCGTCGGCGCCCATCCAGACGATCGTCGCTTCGAACTGGTCGGCCACCTCCGGCACGCCGTAATTGGCCAGCACGTCGCCGCGCGAGCAGTCCACCTCCTCCGCGAAGGTGAGGGTGACGGACTGTCCCTCCCGCGCCATTTCCGCTTCTTCGCCGGCGACGAGCACCCGCTGGACGCTCGCCTCCGTCATCGCCGGCATGATCGAGACGAAGTCGCCGGGCCTGACGGAGCCGCTGGCGACCAGGCCCGCGACTCCGCGGAAGCCGCCGTCGCGGATCGCCGCTTGCACGGGCATCCAGAAGGAGCCGCCGGCGCCGGCGCTCTCCGGCTCCGTCGCCTCGAGATGATCGAGGAGGCTGGGTCCCTCATACCATTCCATGGCCCCGGAACGGCGGCTCACATTGTCGCCGGCGGTGGCGGAGACCGGGATGGCTTGGAATTCGCTCGCGACCGCGCTGAAGTCCCGCACGATGCTGTCGAATACCGCGCCGTCGTAGCCGACGAGGTCCATCTTATTCACGACCAGCACCAGGCGCCGCACTCCGAGCAGCCGGCACAGGAAGGCGTGACGGCGCGTCTGCGTCAGCACCCCCCTTCGAGCGTCGACGAGCACCAGCGCGAGATCGGCCGTCGATGCGCCGGTGACGAGGTTGCGCGTATATTGCTCGTGGCCGGGCGCGTCCGCGACGATGAACTTGCGCCGCTCCGTCTCGAAGAAGCGCCAGGCGACATCGATCGTGATCCCCTGCTCCCGCTCGGCCTCGAGCCCATCGACGAGCCTCGACAGGTCGCCGCCGCACTGGTCGAGCTCGTCCTCGAAGGCGGAGCCGGTCTCGTAGAGGAGCCGCCCCAGCAGGCTCGACTTGCCGTCGTCCACCGATCCGCAGGTGATGAGCCGGAGCAGGGTCTTCTCGGTGGCCCCGGCGGGCCCTTGCGCCTTTTTCTCACTGCGGCGGAAGATGCGCATCAGAAATAGCCCTCCCGCTTCTTGCGCTCCATCGAAGCGGCGGAGTCGCGGTCGATGAGACGGCCCTGCCGCTCCGAAAGGCGCCCGGTGCGCATCTCCGAGATAATCTCTGGAATGGTGGCCGCGCGGCTCTCGACGGCTCCCGACAGAGGGTAGCAGCCGAGGGTGCGGAAGCGCACCGAGCGCTCCTTCACCTCCTCGCCGGGAGCGATGCGCAGTCGCTCGTCGTCGACCATCAGAACCGAGCCGTGCCGCTCGATCGTTGGCCGGGGCGCCGCGAAATAGAGGGAGGAGACCTCGACCCCTTCCGCCTCGACATATTGCCACACGTCGAGTTCGGTCCAGTTGGAGAGCGGGAAGACCCGGAAGCTCTCCCCCTTCGACTTGCGAATATTGTAGATTCGCCAGAGCTCCGGCCGCTGGCGCTTCGGATCCCAGCGGTGGCCGGCCGAGCGGAAGGAGAAGATGCGCTCCTTCGCCCTCACCCGTTCCTCGTCCCTCCGGGCCCCGCCGATCGCGGCGTCGAAGCCGCGGCGGTCGAGCGCCTGCTTCAGCCCGTCCGTCTTCCACATCTGCGTGTGAAGCGCCGATCCGTGGTCCAGCGGATTGATCCCGGCGGCCTTCGCCTCGGGGTTTCGGTGGACGATGAGCTCCATTCCGGCCTCGGCCGCGGCTCGATCGCGAAGCTCGTACATGTCCCGAAACTTCCACATCGTATCGACATGGAGCAGCGGGAAAGGCGGCCTCGCCGGGGCGAAGGCCTTTCGGGCGAGGTGCAGGAGGACCGAGCTGTCCTTCCCGGCCGAATAGAGCATCACCGGCCGCTCGCATTCCGCTGCCGTCTCGCGAAGGATATGGATCGCCTCGGCCTCGAGCCGCTGGAGGTGGGTGAGCCTCATCTCCCTGCTGTCCTACAGGGCGCGCCGGGCCGGTTGCAACTTGGCGGGCGGGGGGCCATCTGCGCCGGCATGACCGAAACGCCGATGAAGGCCGTCATCATCCCGGTGACTCCGCTCCAGCAGAATTGCTGCCTCCTGTGGTGCACCCGAACGATGCGCGGCGCCTTTACCGACCCGGGCGGAGACCTCGACCGGCTCAAGGCCGCCGCCGCGCAGCACAATGTGACGGTCGAGAAGATCCTCCTCACCCACGGCCATATCGACCATTGCGGATCGGCGAAGATCCTCGCCGAGGAACTCGGAGTCCCGATCGAGGGGCCGCACGAGGACGACCGGTTCTGGATCGCCCGGCTGGAGGACGATGGCCGCCATTACGGGATCCAGGGCAAGGTCTTCGAATCGGACCGCTGGCTGGTAGACGGCGACCAGGTGACGGTCGGCGACCTCTTTTTCGACGTCTATCACTGCCCCGGCCACACGCCAGGTCACGTCGTCTTCCACCACCCGCCCTCGAAGGTCGCGATCGTCGGCGACGTCCTGTTCAAGGGCTCGATCGGCCGAACCGACTTCCCGATGGGCAACCATCAGGACCTGCTCGACGCGATCGTGACCAAGCTCTGGCCGCTCGGCGGCGACACCACCTTCGTCCCCGGCCACGGGCCGATGAGCACCTTCGGCCAGGAGCGCCGGACCAACCCCTTCGTCGCGGACCAGGTGCTGGCCCGGGCCGGCTAGGGGCGCTGCATCGCCGGATAGGCGGTGCGCGAGCGCTGCGGCCCTTCCAGGTAGGGCAGGGCGATGGCGTAGAGCCCCAGGCCGAGCAGAACGAGCAGGGTGACGATCGTCCCGATCATCCGGAGGCGCAGGCGGTCCGGAAGCGGCCGGTCCATTCCGAAGGCGTGAGCGATTCGGCCGACGATGTAGATCACCGAGACGACCCACAGCCACAGCGTCGAACCCACGGCCAGCTCGATGAGGCCGATGAGGATCAGGACGAACGGCGTATATTCGACGAAATTGGAGTGAGCCCGCATCCGGGCCGCCAGAGTCTCGTTGCCGCCGTCGCCGATCGAGACCTTCTGCGACATCCGGACCTGGCCGACGCGCCTCGCGATCCAGATATTGAGCAAGGCGGCCGCGCCGGCGATTGTAAGCGTGATCGGCAGAATCATGTCTTCCCCCCTCGAAATGACGGTGCGGGGGTCGCACGAGGCGGCGGCGCTTGCAACCATGAGCGAAATCGCTATAGGCGGCCCCGCTTACGCGCGCATTCCGGCCGCCACGGCCCGCGGCCTCCTACAGCCGTTGACCAGTGGCACCAGGCGCGCCACATCACGAACCCTAGCTATTGGAACAGGTGCCAGGATGGCTGTCCCGAAGAGAAAAACGTCGCCCTCTAAGCGCAACATGCGCCGCAGCCATCATGCGCTGAAGCCGGCAAATTTCCAGGAATGCAAGAATTGCGGCGAGCTCCACCTGCCGCACAACCTCTGCAAGGCCTGCGGCCACTATAATGGGCGTGAAATCCGTCCCGTAGAAGCTTAAGGGCTGCCCGGCAGGGCTAATCGGGAGACGGAATAGGTGGGCAGCGGGCCGCGGATCGCCATCGACGCGATGGGCGGCGACATCGGACCGGCGGTCATGCTTGCGGGCGCCGCGCGTGCCCGGCGCCGCCGCCAGGACCTCTCCTTCCTCCTCTTCGGCGACCAGCAGGCGATCGCGGCCGAGCTTTCGAAGCACGAGGACCTCGCCGGAGCCTGCGAGGTCGTCCACACCGACGACGTCATCACCGCCGAGGACAAGCCCAGCCAGGCGATAAGGCGGGCGAAGACCACCTCCATGGGCCGGACCATCGCCGCCGTTAAGTCGGGCGACGCGAACGCGGCCGTCTCCGCCGGGAATACCGGCGCTTTGATGGCCATGGCGAAGCTGGCGCTTCGCACCATGCCCGGGATCCACAGGCCGGCGCTCGCGGCCCTTCTCCCCACTCTGGGCGAGAACGACATGGTGATGCTGGACCTCGGCGCGAACACCGAGTGCGACACGCAGAATCTGGTCCAGTTCGCGATCATGGGCGCGGCCTATGCGCGGGTCGTGCTCGAGCTCGAGCGGCCGAGGGTGCAGCTTCTCAACATCGGCACCGAGGAGCTCAAGGGCACTGACGAGCTAAAGGACGCGGCGGCGATCCTTCGCGACGCGGAATATCTCGGCCTCAGCTTCGACGGCTTCATCGAGGCGGACAAGATCTCGCGCGGCGACGTCGATGTCGTCGTCACTGACGGCTTTTCGGGCAATATCGCGCTCAAGTCGGTGGAGGGCACCGCCCGCTTCGTCACCGACCTTCTGCGCCGGGCCTATTCGAGCTCCATCCGTTCGAAGATCGGCTACGTGATCTCACGCTCGGCGACCCGGCTGATGAAGCACCATCTCGACCCCAACAACCATAATGGCGCCGTCTTCCTCGGGCTGAACGGCCTCGTCGTGAAGAGCCACGGAAGCGCCAACGAGGTCGGCGTGGCGAACGCGATCCGGGTCGCGGCGCGGATGGTGCGCGAGGACATCACCCGCAAGATCGCGGAGGATCTCGACCATATCGCCAACCGCGCCCAGGTGGCGGCGAAGTGACTCGGCGCTCCGTCATCGTCGGCACCGGATCGGCCCTGCCGCACAACCGGGTGACCAACGCTCAGCTCGCGGAGCGGGTTGAGACGACGCATGAGTGGATTGTAGAGCGCACCGGGATCGAGGCGCGCCATATAGCCGGCGACGGCGAGACGACGGCGACGCTCGCCCTCGAGGCGGCCGGCAAGGCCCTCGCGGCGGCAGGCGTCCCGGCCGAGAAGGTGGGCCTGATCGTTCTCGCCACGGCGACTCCGGACCAGACATTCCCCGCCAGCGCGACCCGCGTGCAGACGGGCCTTGGGATCAACGACTGCATCGCCTTCGACGTGCAGGCGGTGTGCACGGGCTTCCTCTACGCCCTCGCCATAGCGGACAGCATGGTGAAGGGGGGGATGGCCGATTACGCGCTTGTCATCGGATCGGAGACGTTCAGCCGGATCCTGGACTGGGAGGACCGCACCACCTGCGTGCTGTTCGGCGATGGGGCGGGCGCGGTCCTGATCGAGGCTCAGGAGACCGACGATATCGGCATCCTCACCACGAAGCTCCACGCCGACGGGCGCCACAACGACCTGCTCTACGTCGACGGCGGAGCATCAACGACCGGCACGGTCGGCAAGCTCCGGATGAAGGGCAAGGAGGTCTTCCGCCACGCCGTCGTCAACCTCGCCGATGTGCTGAACGAGGTCCTGACCACCGCCGGCCACACGGCCGACGAAGTGGATTGGGTGGTTCCTCACCAGGCGAACAAGCGCATCTTGGACGCGACCGCGAAGAAGCTCGGCCTCGATCCCGCGCGCGTGATCGTCACCGTCGACCAGCATGCCAACACCTCGGCCGCGTCGGTCCCGCTCGCGCTCGACGTCGCGGTCAGGGACGGGCGCATCAAGAAGGGCGACCTAATCGTTCTGGAGGCGATGGGCGGCGGATTCACCTGGGGCGCGGCGGTGGTCCGCTACTGAGGGCGGCTCGGCGCAAAGGCCGTTTGCACATAAGTTGAAGCTATACTATGCACTTACAGCATCCTCGGGGGGAGGGAGAAGTAATGGCCGACGCGGGAACCATCAGGCGGACGGAAGTCGGGACGCTCACGCGCGCCGATCTGGCCGACACGATCCATCGCGAGATCGGGCTTTCGCGCGCTGAATCGGCAGGGCTCGTCGAACGGATCCTGCACCACATGTGCCACGCTTTGTCCGAAGGGCAGAATGTGAAGATCTCCGGTTTCGGAAGCTTCATCCTTCGCGACAAGGGCGAGCGGGTGGGCCGCAACCCCAAGACGGGCGTCGAAGTGCCGATCGCGCCGCGGCGCGTGCTCACCTTCCGCGCCAGCCAGATCATGCGCGAGCGGATCGCCCGGGGCCGCTGAGGCCGGCGACCATGGCTGAAGCCAGCGGCAAGAGCGACCAAGCCTTCAGAACCATCGGCGAGCTGGCAGCCGAGCTCGGCGTCCCGCAGCACATCCTTCGTTATTGGGAGAGCCGCTTCCCGCAGCTCAAGCCGCTTCAGCGCGCCGGCAACCGCCGTTATTATCGTCCGGCGGACGTGGCGCTGGCTCGGCGAATCCACCGCCTCCTGAACCAGGACGGCTACACCATTCGCGGAGTCCAGCAGCTGCTTGCGAGCGGTGCCTCCGCGGAAGAGGAAGCCGCTCCCGCTCCGCAAGCCCCACCAGCCGGCGCGCCGGCAACTGAATTTCCGGTGGAAGAGCTCAAGGCCATTCGCCGGCTGCTCGCCGAAGCGCTGGAGGAAGCGGGCCGCTAGGTCCCGTCGGGGCCGAGTTCCGGATCGAGGTCTCGTGGACGGATGAAGCGGGAGATTCGGCCGCTGCCTTCCCGAATGTCCGCCCAGCGCTCGGCCGGAAGCTCGATCTCGGCGACCGTCCCAGTGGGGTATTTCACCTCCACCTCGTTCTTCAGCGCCCCCGGATCCCGGCTGGCGAGCCGAAGCGCCAGCTCCTCAAGCCCCGGATTGTGGCCGACGAGGAGGAGCCTTTCCACCTCGTCCGGAGTCTCGCAAGCGATGTCGAGCAGGGTCTCCGCCGAGGCGAGGTAGAGCCGCTCGTCGAGCTCCGGCTGCAAGGGGCCGTAGCCCGCGGCGATCTCCTGGAGCGTCTCGACCACCCGCCGCGCGGGAGAAGCGACGGCGCGGTCGAAGCGGAGGCCCTGTGCCCGCATCTCCCGGCCCACCGTGCGCGCGGCGCGGCGGCCGCGCGGGTTCAGGGGCCGGTCGAAATCGCGCTCCACCTGATCGTCCCAGCCGGACTTGGCGTGGCGCAGCAGCGTCAGGATCTTCATTCCGCCTCTTGGGAGAGCCTCTCCAGGGGCGCCTGATGCCCGAAAGCGCCGGGGGTTGAAAGGCGCGAACGCACCCGCTCCACCGCCTCCGCGAGGGAGACGCGGCGGATCGGCACGCCCGGCGGGAAAGCGGTGAGCAGGCGGCTCGGCGTCGCGGCGGAAAGCAGGACGAACATGCCCTGGTCTCCCTGCCGCCGGATCAGCCGCCCGAACGCCTGCGCGAGACGCGCGCGCACCACCCGGTCGTCATAGGCCGAGCCGCCGCCCGCGCTCCTGCGGGCTGCATGGAGGACGGTGGGACGCGGCCAGGGGACCCCTTCCATCACCACCAGGCGCAGCGATTCGCCCGGCACGTCCACTCCGTCGCGTAACGCGTCGGTGCCGAGCAAAGAGGCGCGGGCATCGTCGCGGAAGATGTCGACTAGAGTGCCGGTATCGATCGGATCGACATGCTGTGCGTAGAGCGGGAGGCCGGAGCGGGCGAGCCGGTCGGCGATCCGGGCGTGGACCGCCTTCAGCCGCTGGATCGCGGTGAACAGGCCGAGCACCCCGCCGCCCGACGCCTCCATCAGCCGCGAATAGGCGCCGGCGAGCTGGGCGACGTCGCCGCGCTTCACGTCGGTGACGATCAGCACCTCGCTGCTGCCGGCATAATCGAACGGGCTTTCGGCGGCGAAGCGGGCAACCGGTCCGTCCATATGGCGGGCGCCGGTGCGAGCCTCCGCCGCGTCCCAATCCTCGCCTCCGCGCAGGGTCGCCGAGGTGACGAGCAGGCTGTGCGCCGGCTTCAGAACCGCCTCGGCGAGAGGGCGGGTGGGGTCGAGCCAGTGGCGCCGGAGGCCGATGTCGAACTCGCGCCCGTCCACCCGCTCCACCGTCAGCCAATCGACGAAGTCCGGGTCGGCGGGGCCGCCGATCCGGGCCGCGAGAGCCACCCAGGCGGCGATAGTCTGGGTGCGCCACGCAAGGCCGGAAATCGCGCCTTCGATCCGGGCTCTCGCCTGAGCGTCGAGCCAGTCGGGAGCGTCCTCAAGCACTGCCTCAAGCCTCTTCGCCAAGGCCATGAGCGGGCGCATCAATTGCTCCAACGCCTCTACCGCGCCCGCCGCGGCCTCGACGATGGGTCCGTCCAGCTCCGCCATCTCCGTCTCGAGGCCGTAGCCGGCGTCTTGCGCGGTGGCGCGGGCATAGACGGTGCTCCGGGCGGCCGAGAGCAGCTTCTCGACCGGCCCGAACGGCGAGCCTTCGGCGATCCGCTGAAGCCAGCCGTCGCCTGGCAGCAGCCCCGCCGCCTGCACCGCCATGTCGAGCGCCAGCGCTCCTTTCTCGTCATAGGAGACGACATCCATCAGCCGCGCCGCAAGGCCCCGCCGCCGCCCGCGCGACTTGCCTTCCGGACCCATGATCCAGCGCCTGAGCTCGATCGCCTCCTGACCCGTCAGAGCCGCCGCGAAGGTCGAATCCGCCGCTTCGAACAGATGATGGCCTTCGTCGAAGACGATCCGCGTCGGCGGCTGCCCGCCGTCCCGCCCGCGGGCGGCGTTGACCATCACCAAGGCGTGGTTGGCGATGACGATGTCCGCGTCATGGCTCGCCCGGGCCGAGCGTTCGATGAAGCATTTCCGGTAATGGGGGCAGCCGGCATAGACGCACTCGCCGCGGCGGTCGGTCAGCGCCGTCGCGCCGGCGCGGCGGAAGAGGGTCGTCAGCCATCCCGGTAGGTCCCCGCCGACCATGTCGCCGTCCTTCGTGAAAGCGGCCCAGCGCGCGACGAGCTGCGCCAGGATCGCTGCACGGCCGGCGAAGCCGCCCTGAAGCGCGTCCTCCAAATTGAGCAGGCAGAGGTAATTCTCGCGGCCCTTTCGGACGACCACCTTCTTCCGGCGCTCCTCGGCTTCCGGGAACAGCCGAAGCCCCTCCCGGTCGAGCTGCCGCTGAAGCGCCTTGGTATAGGTGGAAACCCACACGGCCCCGTCCGCCGCCTCCGCCCACAGCGAGGCGGGAGCGAGATAGCCGAGAGTCTTGCCGATCCCCGTTCCCGCCTCGGCGAGCAGCATGTTCGGCTGCCCTTCGGCGGGTCGGGGCGCAAACACGCCCGCGGCCGCCGCAGCATAATTGCGCTGGCCCTCGCGGGCTTCGGCCTCGCGTCCGACGAGGTTCGAGAGGCGCTCCAGAGCGTCGCTCTCCGTCACCCGCACCGTTTGGGGCGCCGCCCGCCCGCCATTCTCCTCCCATTCCGGAAGCTTGGAGAAGAGCCAGGGCTCGTCCCGCTCCGGCCGCTTCAGCCGCTGCGCCACCACCGGAGCCCAGGACCAGCGCAGCCGCCACAGCGCCTGAGCCGAGGCCCAGGCGCCCTGCCGCTCCGGCCAAGCGCCCTGCCGCTCCGGCCAGGCCGTCTCGAGCGTCCGGAGCAGGGCCTCGGCGGCACGAAGCAGGAAGGGCGCGGCTTGCGGATCCGACGCGGGAGGCTCGATCCCCAACGCCTCCGCCAGCCCCTTGGGCGTCGGCACGGCGAACCGCGCCGGATGCACGAAGGCGAAGAGCTCCAGCAGGTCGAGCCCCGAAATCTCCGGATAGCCCAGCCTCTGGCCGACCAGAGGCGCGTTCAGCATCAGGGTCGGAGTCTCGGCCGTCCGGGCGATGGCCTCGCCGCGCCCGAGCGGGCGAGCCTCGCCGTCCGCCCCGGCGATCCAGATGCCGCCATGGGTTGCGTGGAGCGCGGGATAGGGCAAAGAGGCCGCCATCCCGCTACCATGGGTGAGCCGGAACGAAAGGGCAACTCTTGACCGTCCCCGAAGGCCTTCGAGCCGCCGCTTTGGTGTCCAAGGCCTGGCCGTACGAGGAGGCGCGCAAGCTTCTGAAGCGCTATCCGGACGGCCCCCCGAGCGGCGAGATCGTGTTCGAGACCGGCTACGGCCCCAGCGGCCTTCCGCATCTCGGCACCTTCCAGGAAGTCGCCCGAACGTTGATGGTCCGCCACGCTCTGTCTGAGATGACGGGCTGGCTGAGCCGCCTCATCGCCTTTTCCGACGACATGGACGGGATGCGCAAGGTGCCGCCCGGAGTGCCGCACCAGGAGATGATGCACCAGCATCTCGACCAGCCGCTAAGCAGGGTGCCGGACCCTTATGGCTGCGGCCACGACAGCTACGCCGCGCACAACAACAATCTGCTGCGCCAATTCCTCGACCGCTTCGGCTTCGACTACGAATTCCTCGCCTCGTCCGACTGCTACGGCTCCGGCCGGTTCGACGAGGCGCTCCGCCAGGTGCTCCGCAAATATGGCGACATCCTCGACATCATGCTTCCGACCCTTCGCGAGGAAAGGCGGCAGACCTATTCGCCCGTCCTCCCGATCAGCCCGCAGAGCGGGAAGGTGCTTCAGGTGCCTGTCGAGGTGGTGGACCCGGAGGCGGGGATCGTCCGCTACACCGACCCGGCAACCGGCCAGGAGGTCGAGCAGTCCATCTTAGCCGGCGGCGCGAAGCTCCAGTGGAAGGTCGACTGGGCGATGCGCTGGGTGGCCCTCAGCGTCGATTACGAGATGGCCGGCAAGGATCTGATCGAGTCGGTCGTCCAGAGCTCGCGGATCGCGCGGGTGCTCGGCGGCCGTCCCCCGGAAGGGTTCAATTACGAGCTGTTCCTCGATGAGAATGGCGAGAAGATCTCGAAGACCAAGGGCAACGGGGTCACGATCGACCAGTGGCTGACCTACGCGCCCGAGGAGAGCCTCGCTTTCTACATCTACCGCGAGCCCAAGAAGGCGAAGCAGCTTTCGTTTGGCATCATCCCCAAGGCGGTGGACGAATATCAGCAATTCCTTGCCGCCTACCCGGCGCAGGAATGGGACAAGCGCCTCGGCAACCCGGTGCACCACGTCCATGCGGGCAAGGTGCCGCCGGCGCGGATGCCGCTCAGCTTCGCCCTTCTGCTGAACCTCGTCGCGGTCGCCTCGACGGACGACAAGGAACTGCTCTGGGGCTTCGTCCGCCGCTATGCCCCCGAAGCCTCGCCCCAGACCCATCCGGAGCTCGACGCGCTGATCGGTTACGCCCTCACCTATTTCCGTGACTTCGTTGCGGGCTCGCTGCTCAAGCGAGCGCCCGACGAGAAGGAGACGGAAGCGCTTCGAGATCTAGACACGCGGCTGGCGGAGCTTCCCGGCGATGCGTCAGCCGAGGCGATCCAGAACATGGTCTTCGAAGTCGGCAAGTCCCACAGCTTCGACAACCTCCGAGACTGGTTCAAGGCGCTCTATGAGACCCTGCTTGGCACCAGCCAGGGGCCGCGAATGGGCAGCTTCATCGCCCTCTACGGGATCGACAATAGCCGCCGCCTGATCGCGGAGGCGCTGGGGGGCTGACCCCGCATTCAGGGCTCCCGTCGCAAGCCTTGCCAGGCGGGCTCCGCCCCTACAGTGTGGACGCATGAACTGGGCTGGCATCATTTGGGCGCTTGCGGCGTGTCTCCTGCTGGCGTCCGACGCGAGGGCCGAACCGCCGAAGGCCGGCGAGCGATATGAGATCACTCGTAGCTACGAAACGTCAATGCAGGGCAGCGACGGTTCTTCGTCCGAGACATCAGGGACCGACACGATCATCGAGCGGGTAATTGCAGTCCACCAATCCGGTCTGGAGCTGGAATACAGCCTTTCCCCCGACGCCGACGCAGCGGATGCTGTCCGTAACTGGCAATTTCCGGCGCTGGTGCTCAAACCGTCGGGAAAGCCGATGCAGCTGCTCAACAGTAAGGAGCTCGCAGCTCGCGTCGAGGCCTGGCTTAAGGCGGCAAGGTTGCCGAGGGCGGCGTGCGGGCGCTGGATCTTCACCTGGAATGCCTTCCGGATCGAGTGCGACCCTCAGTCCGTTCTCAAGAGTCTGGAGGGCTTCGACCTGCGGTCGGTGGAGCTGCGGGAGGGGGCGGTGCACAAGGAGGATGGCGCCGCCGCTCCGGGGACACTGGCACTGCAATCAAACGGTTCGGGAGGGGCTATCTACAAGGTCGTTATGGACGTCGATCCGGACGCAGTCCGTCTGGCGCGCGCAGAGTCGGACGTGGTTGTAGGTGAGATCAGCCAGAAGCTTGTGACCCTCGAAGCCGCGCTTCGTGAACGGGCGAAAGAGCGCATCTCCGGCAAGATGACAGTCACCTTCGAAACGGATACGGCGGGGAATGTCCTGCGAAAAACAAGAGCGACCACGCTGGAGACGAGACTTCCGGACGGGGAATCTGAGCGCGAAACGCTAACCCACACGGTTGAGCGCCGCCGGCTTTGAGACCGTCGCCGCTGAGGGGCGGACGAGGCAGCGGGCCGTGTGGAAATGATGCCTGCCGGGGTGTGCCCGCCCAGGATCAACTCCGCCCGGCGCCGATCCAGGCGTCGATCTTGCGCTCGAGGATCGCCAGCGGAAGCGCGCCCGACATCAGCACCTGGTCGTGGAAACCGCGAATGTCGAACCGCGGCCCGAGCGCCTTTTCCGCCCGCGCCCGAAGCTCGCTGATCTTGAGCTGGCCGATCTTGTAGGCGAGCGCCTGGCCGGGGATCGCGATGTAGCGCTCGGTCTCCGCGGTCGCGTTGCTCCGGCCTCGCGAGCTGTTGTCGAGAATGTATTGGATCGTCTGGTCGCGGGTCCAACCTTTCGAGTGGATGCCGGTGTCGACGACCAGCCGGATGGCTCGGAACAGCTGGGAGTCCAGATAGCCGAAATATTGGTAAGGGTCGGTATAGACGCCCAGCTCCCGCCCCAGCGTCTCGGCATAGAGCCCCCAGCCCTCGACGAAGGCGGTGTTGCCGCCGAAGCGCTGGAAACTGGGCAGCGCCTCATTCTCCTGCGCGAGGGTGATCTGGAAATGGTGCCCCGGCGCCCCTTCGTGCAGGTAGAGCGTCTCCATGCCCGGGGTCGTGCGCGACGGGAGATCGTAGGCGTTGAAATAGAAGACGCCCGGCCGCGAGCCGTCGCTCGAACCCTGCACATAGGATCCGCGCGCGGCGCCCTTCTCCGTCAGCGCCGGCACGGGGCGGATCTCCAGCGGCGTCTTCGGCAGCGTCTGGAACAGGCGGGGGAGGGCGGGCGCCACGCGCTCGCCGATCGCGACATAGCCCTGCTGAAGCGCCTCGCGGCTCTTCGGCTTGAACTTCGGGTCGGTTCGGATGTGCTCGAAGAATTCCTTGAGCGTGCCGGTGAAACCGACCTGCCGCTTCACCGCCTCCATCTCCGCGTGGATCTTGGCGACATTGTCGAGGCCGATTCGGTGGATCTGGTCGGGCGACAAGTCCGTGGTCGTGCTGACGCGGGCGCGGTGCGCATAATAAGCGGGGCCGCCGGGGATCGCGGCGAGACCGACGCTCTCGCGTGCCTTCGGCAGGTATTCCTGCGCCATGAAGGTCCGGAGCCGTTGGATGGCGGGGCGGACCTCGGCCTCGATCTTCCGGCGGTAGGATCCGCGCAGGCGCGTCTGGTCCGCCGCGGGAATTGCGGTTGGAATGCGCGTAAGGGGGCGGAAGAAGGCGCTGTCCTCGATTCTCCCGGCGAGCATCGCGTCGAGCTGTTCGATAACGTTGGCGACGACGATTCGCGGCTGGACGATCCCGGCGGCCATTCCCCGGCGCATTCGGCCGATCGCCCGGTAGAACACCGGCCCGACATCGTCCAGCCGGGTCAGGCCGTTCTCATAATCCTGGAGCGTCTTGAACGGCGCGATGCTCTCGCCAGAGCTGATCTCCGCGAGGAAGGCGTGGACTCCGTTGAAATGGTCGATCGGAAGCGCCGAGCTGATCCGAAGCAGGTCGGGCTGAAGCCCGCGAAGGTCCATCTCCCGCTGCCATTTGAAGACATCGTAGGAGATTCGCTCCTCCTCCGTCAGCCGCGAGCGGTCGATCCGCTTCAGCGCCGCGAGCTCCCGTTCCGCCGCTTCCCGCTCGGCGGAATCGTAGGTGTCGGAAAACCCGTTCGGCAGCCGGGCGCCGTAGCCCGGGAGACCGCGCGAAAGCCCCTCCAACGGGTTGCGGCGAAGGTTGTCGGCGTCGCTCTGGGCGAAGAGCGAGGCGAGCGCGCGCGACGCCGTGTGCGGTCGGGCCTCGGTTGAGATCGCGGGCGGCTCGCTTGGGGTGCAAGCGGCAGAGCCCGCGGCCGCGGCCGCGGCGAGGAGCAGGACGTTGAGCCTCATGGCTTCAGCCTTTCTTCGACGCGATCCAGTCGTCGATCTTCTTTTCGAGAACGGTCATCGGCAAGCCGCCCGTCATCAGTACCTGGGCGTGGAACTCGCGCGGGTCGAACCGGCCGCCGAGCGCCGCCTGGGCCTTCTTCTTGAGTCGCTGGATGGTGAGTGCTCCTATCTTGTAGGCGAGCGCCTGGCTGGGAATGGCGATGTAGCGCTCGACTTCTGCAGTCGCGTCGGTCGCCCCCATGCCGGAATTGGCGAGCATGTAAGCGATGGCTTGATCGCGGGTCCAACCCTTGGCGTGGATCCCGGTGTCGACCACGAGGCGCATGGCGCGCAGCATCTCGTCGTCGAGGTGGCCGAAGCGCTGATAGGGATCGGTGAACAGGCCGA
Source organism: Allosphingosinicella sp. (assembly GCA_036398895.1). Classification (GTDB taxonomy): domain Bacteria; phylum Pseudomonadota; class Alphaproteobacteria; order Sphingomonadales; family Sphingomonadaceae; genus Allosphingosinicella. The sequence continues at coordinate 291,237 of DASWOC010000012.1, forward strand.
GCTCGGTTCCAAGCGTCTCCGCATAAAGGGCCCAGCCCTCCACATAGGCCGTGTTGCCGCCGAAGCGCATGAAAGCCGGGAGCGCCTCGTTCTCCTGGGCCAGGCTGATCTGAAAATGATGCCCCGGAGCTCCCTCGTGAAGGTAGAGCGTCTCCATGCCGGGCGTGGTCCGCGAGGGAAGGTCATAGGCGTTGAAATAGAACACGCCCGGCCGAGACCCATCCGGCGTCCCCTGTTGATAGGAACCGCCGGCCTCGGTCTTTTCCCGGAACTCCTCCACCCGCCGGATCTCGAGCGGCGTCTTGGGAAGCGTCGAGAACTGCTCGCCAATGCGCGCGTCCACCTTCTTTCCGATCTCGTAATAGCGGTCGCGGAGCCACTCGACGGAAGCCGGCTTGAACTTCGGGTCCGTACGCAGATGCTCAAAAAATTGGGCGAGGGTACCTTTGAAGCCGACCTCGTTCTTGATCGACTCCATCTGGCTGCGGATGCGCGCGACCTCCGAGAGGCCGAGGCGATGAACGTCCTCCGCCTTGAGCGGCAGCGTAGTGGTGCTCTCGATCAACCGCTCGTACAGCCGGTCGCCGCCCTTCATGTGCACGAGCCCTACGCCTTCCCGCGCCTTCGGCAGATACTCGGTGCGGAGGAAGTCCCTGAGCCGCCTGTAAACGGGGTAGATCTCGTCGCGGATCGACGCCGCATAGGCGGTCCGAAGCCGTGTCTTGTCGGCCTCCGAGAAGCTTTCCGGGAAGTTCGAGGTGGGGCCGTAGAAGGGCGACTTCTCCGGCGGCTCCTTCAGCTGCACGTCGAGCTGATCGATGACGTTGCGGATCGTCAGCTTCGTGTCGACGACGCCCGAGGCGAGGCCCTCCTGAAACCGGCCGATTGCGCGGCTGAGGTAGGTGACATAGTCGCGGTGGCGCTTGAGGTTGTTCTCGTAATCCTCGACCGTCTTGAAGGGTGCGGCGCCCTTCCCCGAGGCGAGCACGGGGTAGAAGGTGTGGAAGCCGCTGAAATGGTTGATGGGCTGGACGACCGTCAGCGCCATTATCTCGGGAGCCAGACCTTTCAGCCCCTGCTCCGTCTGCCATTTGAAGACATCGTAGGCGATCTGATCGGTCGGGTTCAGCCGGGCTCGGTCAACCGCGGCGAGCACGGCGAGTTCGGCCTCTCCCGCCGCCTTTTCCGCGGCGAAATATTCGTTGCTGATGAAGTCACCGAGCCGGTCCGCATAGCGCAGATCGCCACGGAAGAGCGCGCTGACGGGGTTACGCCTGAGACTTGCCTCATCGCTTTCGCGGAAGAGCGTCGCGAGCTTCGCCCCTTCCGTCTGAGCAGCGTCGGCGACCGGGCTTGCCGACGCGGTCGGAGTCGGCTCCGTCGCCTGCTGCCGGGCGGATGCGCAGGCTGAAAGGCCGCCCAGCGCGGCGGCGAAGAGCAGGGTTTTGAGCTTCATGGAACTACCTTCAATAAGGGCTCGAGGGGGTAACGCCATGCTCGCCGTACCAGCCCCAGGGCCGCTCCCGATACCATTTGGTGATGACGTATTTGACACCGCCTTCGACCGGGCAGCCGGTGTGGAGGGAGGCGATGTTGGGCTGGCCGAACGCGTCCATGTTGTTCCACAGAAGGAGGTTGCCCGTGCGCGGCGTGACCCGGACGTTGGCGTTGGGAAAGAAGGTCTGGCCGCCGCCTTCCGGCTCATTGAGGAAGATCATGGCCGTCCAGGTGCGCTGGCCGCCCTGCCGCTCCTGCTCCGGCCAGTAGGGCTGGTCGGTGTAGAAGAAATCGTGGTGCGGCTTGAACTGCTGACCGACTGCATAACGCTGCCCCTGGATCGCCTCGCCATGTTCGGGCTGGATACCGGTCAGAGCGTTGATCTTCTTCTCGACGAGCTGGTTGGCGGCGTCGTCGACGCGGAGGTTGCAGCTCTCGCTGGTCCTGAACTCGGGATCGGCGCTTGGGGCGAGCAGGCCCGAGGGGATTCGGTCCCTGTCGATGAGCTCGATGACGCGCCGGCATTCGTCGTGAGTCAGGAAGTCGCGAACGACGAAGATGTCCAGCCCCTTGGCCGGGATCTTGAGTGCGTTCGGGGTCTTCGAGAGGCGATCATTCACATAGGTGCCGATCTGCATCCGATAGAGCGCATAGGCATCGACGATGGGTCGAGTGCTCATTGGATCGTCCGTCCTCTCACCATGACATAATCAACCTTCTCGAGCGCCCGAATGTCGCGGAGCGGATCGCCCGCGACCGCGATGATGTCGGCGGAATAGCCGGGAACGATCCGACCGATCTCGTTCTCCATGCCGAGCAGTTTCGCCGCCGCGGTGGTGGCGGATACGACGGCCTCAGAGGGGCTCATCCCCACCAGCTCGACCAGCAACGCGAACTCCTGCGCGTTGCGGCCGTGCGCGAACACGGCCGCGTCCGTGCCGAAGACGACCGGTACGCCCGCCGCACGAGCCGCGCGCGCAGCCTGGCCGACATGGCTTAGCGTCTCGCGGATCTTGGTCTCGACGGCGGGGGTATAGACGCCCTTGCCGAGCCCTTCGCGGATGCCCGTAAAGGCCATCAGCGTCGGCACCATCGCTGACCCGCTGGCCTTCATCGCCTGGAGCGCGCGCGCGTCGGCGAAGGTCCCATGCTCGATCGAGTCCACTCCGGCGCGGGCTGCGGCTTCGATTCCGCGGGCGCCGTGCGCGTGGGCGGCGACCCGGAGGCCGAGCGAGTGGGCTGTCTCGACGATGGCCTTCATCTCGGGATCTGTGAAATGCTGGCCGAGGCCACGCGCCTGCTGGGAGAGGACGCCGCCGGTCGCGGTGATCTTGATGACGTCGGCGCCGGCGCGGGAGAATTCCCGAACTCGAGCAGCGCACTGCTCCGCACCAGTGCAGGTATTGTCGTGGCCCAGGACTCGGAGGACCTCGGGACGGAAGCCGCTGACGTCACCATGACCTCCAACGATCGATATGGCGGGGCCGGATGAAACGATGCGTGGGCCCGGCACGACTCCTTCTGCGGTGGCGCGGCGAAGCGCAAAGCCGGAGAGTAGGGGTGAGCCCAAATCCTGGACGGTGGTGAAGCCTGCGAGGGCCGTAGCCCGGGCGTTGCGTGCGCCGATAAGGGTCCACCACTCATTCGTGTCGATGGCGTCCCGCCAATAGTCCCCTTCCGGGTCTCCGGTGAGGTGGACATGCGTGTCGATGAGGCCGGGGAGCACCGTCTTGCCTGAGAGGTCGACGAGGCGCGCGCCAGCGGGCGGCGGAACCAGCCCGTCGGCGACGGCGGTGATCCTCCCATCCACAACGGTAATGGTGGAGGGGCCGCTCGCCGGACGCGAGGCATCGGCGATCAGGCGTCCGGCGTGGATCACGACGGTTTCCGCGGCCGCGGGGACGGCCATGAACAAGCTCATCAAGGCGAGCAGGCGAAGGCGCATCGGACCACCTCTTCGAAGGAGCGGCTTTTCTGCTGTTCCGCCCGCGGCTTGACAAGCGAAAAGCCCGGGCCGCTCGCGCGACCCGGGCTCATTCTTCCGTTTCGGGAACTTACCAGAAGAAGTCGTAGATCACGTCCACCACTTCGCCGCTCCACGTGTCCACGAGGAGCACGTCGTTATAGTAGCGGACCCAGGCGTAGCCCGGATAGGGCTGCGGCAGGCGGTACCGCCACGGATCGTTGATCCGGTAGCGCGAGCCGAAGAAGGACGATCCGATCGTGATGCCGATCGAAAAGCGGCGGTAGTTCCAGCCATAGGGGTCGTAATAGCGCCCGACCCGATAATAGTCCCGATAGCGGTTGCGGTAGCTGTACCAGTCGTAGCGCGTGTCGCGCCGCCAATTGCGGTCCCAGCGGCGCTCGTCGCGCCACTCGCGGCGGTCCTCCCGCCATTCGCGGCGGTCGGCGCGCCGCTCCTGGCGCTGCTCGCGCAGGCGCTCTTCATAGCGCTGCTGGTTGCGGGCGGCCTGACGCTGCGCTTCGGGCGAAAGGCCCTCGGTGCTGCGGCGGGACGCTTCCCGGCTCGCCTCGATGTTGCGCTGCCAGGCCTCGCGGCGCTCCTGGCGCTGGTCGATTCGATCTTCCCGGCGCTCGAGCCGCTCGTCACGGCGCTCGTTGCGGCCGCCGAACTGCTCCTGACGCTGGTCGATGCGGTCTTCGCGCCGCTCAACGCGCTCGTCGCGGCGCTCCATGCGGTTCTCCGCCCGCTCGGCGCGCGGCGGACGCTGGGCCTGCGTCTGAACCGGGGCTTCCTGCCGCGCCTCGATCCGCTCCTGCCGCTGTTCCTGACGTTCCGCCTGCCGCTCGCTGCGGCGCTGCAGCCGGTCGCGAACGCTTTCGGCGAAGCTCCCGTCCTGCGCCTGGGCCGCAGCCGGCACGAACGCCGCCGCGGCCATCAAAACCCCGTACAAAGCCCTACGCATACATGCTCCTCTTGCCCGCGGCTCCATGCCGCCTCTGCTGAGACGGGTTGTGCCGAGTCGAGGATGAGCCGTTGCTGAACCGGCGACCCTCAGGGACGGCGGCGGCCGGTGGGCGGCGGAGGCTTGAGCGCGGGCACCTGGCGCGCCGCGTCGGCGGGGTCGATCCCGGGAGGCGGAGCCGAGGCGATCCGTTCCTCCCCACTCTTGACACGGCCGGCGCGGCGGATGGCTTCGCGCACTCTGGGATAGGTGCCGCACCGGCAGATATTGGTGATCGCGGCGTCCATCTCCTCGTCGCTGGGCGCGGGGCTGCGTTCGAGGAGCGCGGCCGCCGCCATGATCATGCCCGGCTGGCAGAAGCCGCATTGCGGCACCGATTCGGCCGCCCACGCCTGCTGCACCGGGTGCGAACGGTCGTTAGAGAGCCCCTCGATCGTGGTAACGAAGCGCCCTTCCAGGTCCGCTATCCGCACCTGGCAGCTGCGAACCGCCTGGCCGTCCACGTGGACGGTGCAAGCCCCGCAATGGCCGGTGCCGCAGCCATATTTGGTACCGGTGAGGTTGGACGCGTCGCGAAGCGCCCATAACAGGGGAGTCTCGGGATCGAGACGATAGTGGACGGGCTGCCCGTTGACGGTAAACCGGCTCATCGACGGCTTTTCTAGGGGACGAAGCGGAAAGATGGGAAGCGAAAGGATCGCGATCGGCCGCGACGGCGGAGTCGCCCACGTCGAGCTTGCCCGGGAGAGCAAGTTCAATGCCATGGACAAGGAGATGTTCGAGGCGATCGGCGACACTTTGCGCTCGATGGGGGAGGATCCGACCGTCCGTGCGATCCTCCTGTCCGGCCGCGGCCGCCACTTCACCGCGGGGCTCGACCTTCAATATGCCGCCAGCCAGTTCCCACCCACTAATGATCCCGGGCGGGCCGCCGAGAAAAGGCTGAGGCACATAAAATGGCTGCAGGACGCCTTCACCGCGGCCGAGGAGGCGCGCCCGCCGGTGATCGCGGCGATCCACGGCGGCTGCATCGGCGCCGGCGTTGACCTCGCCACCGCCTGCGACATCCGCCTCGCCTCCGCCGACGCCTTCTTCCAGGTGGCGGAGGTGGACGTCGCCATTACCGCTGACTTGGGTACGCTCCAGCGCCTCACCCGCCTGATCCCGGAGGGGATCGTTCGCGAGCTCGCTTATACCGGCCGCCGGATGGCCGCCGAAGAAGCCCTCCGCCTCGGTCTCGTCAATCGGGTGGAGCCCGACCGGGAGGCGGTGATCGCGGCGGGGCTGGAGCTCGCCCGCGCAATTGCCGCCAAGTCGCCGCTTGCGGTGGCCGGCGCGAAGATGAGCCTCAACTACAGCCGCGGCCGAACGGTCGAGGAAGGCCTGCGCCACGTCGCGCTCTGGAATGCCGGAGCGCTCGTGAGCGCCGATCTCACCGCCGCGATCCAGGCGCGGCTCAGCAAGGGCCGGCCGGAGTTCGAAGACCTTGACCCTTGAAAGAGACGGCCGGCGCTGGTAACGGGCGGCCCAACGGCGCGGGAACAGTCTCGCGGCGAACCGATTTTTATGCTATCGGCGGTGCGATCTCGGCGGGCCCAAAGCGGCTGCCGCGCAAAGCCTTTTGAACCGGAGTGTGACAGGCCTTTATGCAAATTCTCGTTCGCGACAACAATGTCGACCAGGCGCTGCGGGCGCTCAAGAAGAAGCTGCAGCGCGAGGGCGTCTATCGCGAAATGAAGCTGCGCCGTCACTACGAGAAGCCGTCGGAGAAGCGCGCCCGCGAGCGTGCCGCCGCCATCCGCCGCGCCCGCAAGCTTGAGCGTAAGCGGGCCGAGCGCGACGGAGGCGCGGTCCGCTAAGGGCGGCGTGTTGCCGGGAAACCGGCGCTTGCTTCATTCGGGGGCGGCGATAGAGATCGCCGCCCTTGCCGTTTCAGGGATAGGTCCATGTCCGTCACCGCAGTTCCGATCCGCCCCTTGAAGAAGGGCTCGGTCCTGAAGCTCTGGATCGGCCTCGGCTTTCTTGCCGCGGTCGCCGGGGGGATCGCATGGGTCGGCACTGAGACCCAGGTCGCCTCCGACCCGCGCACCTTCCTCGCTCGCAATGCCGGTGAAGAAGGCGTCGTCACCACCGCGTCAGGCCTTCAATACAAGGTGCTTGAGCAGGGGCGGGGGTCTCGTCCGACCATGCGGGACGTGGTGGTCGTCGACTATGAGGGCTTCCTCACCGACGGCTCCGAGTTCGAGAGCACCAAGGGTCAAGGTCCCGCCACCTTCCCGGTAATGGGCGTCGTCCCCGGCTTCAGCGAGGCGGTGCAGCTGATGCAGCGCGGCACGAAGCTGCGCATCTGGCTCCCGCCCGAGCTCGCCTACGGCACAGAGGAGCGCACTGATCCGCGCACCGGCGAGGTGGTGATCCCGGCCAATTCGGTGCTCCGGTTCGACATGACTCTACGCGACTTCCAGCCTTTGACGGCCGAGCAGCTCCAGCAGATGCAGATGATGCAGGCGCTTCAGCAGCAGCAGGCCGAGCAGCAGGGAGGCGGCGCCCGCTAGGTCTTCGCCTTCCGGACCGAGGCGGTATCCGCGGCCCCCGGATCCGCGCCATTGTCCTCCACCGACTTGCGCTCCAGCGCCACCTTCAGCATCGCGACGATCGGGTCGGCGAGGGCGAGGCCCATCAGGCCGAACAGCGCACCGAAAAGGAGCTGCGCTCCGAGCACCAGCGCCGGCGCCAGGTCCACAGTCTTCCGGGCGACGTAGGGAACGATCAAATAGCCGTCGACGACCTGGACGATGAAATAGACGGCGATCGCCCACAGCCCCGCATTCACGCTGACGCTGAAGCCGGCGAGGACGATCAGGACGCCCGACACGATCGCGCCGATGTTCGGAACGAAAGCGAGGAGGCCGGTCAGAATCCCGAGGAGCGGCGCCATCGGCACGCCTCCGACCCAAAGCAGGATCCAGGTTCCGACGCCCTCGACGGCCATCCCGACCAGCCGCCCGGCCATCAGACGGCGCATGGTGAAGCCCATATGCTCGGCGGTGCGGTAGAAGCTGTCGCGGCTGCCGAGCGGCATCATCCAGGCGATCCCGCGCTGGTAGAGGCGGGGCTCGACCGCGATGAAAATGCCGATCACCAGGATCATGACGAGGCTGGTAATCGCGCCCAGCGCGCTCGAAACCGCCGAGCCGAGGCGGCCGAGCGAGCCCATCAGCTGTCCGGAAAGCTTATCGACTCCGGCCCCTCCCTGAACCACGCCGATGCTGTTGCCCCAGGCGAGGATCCGGTTTGCCTGGTCGGTGATGACGGTGCGGAGCCGCTCCGCCTGTCCGGCAAGCTCGGTCCCCGCATAATAGAAGGTCCAGACGAGGAACGCGACCGCCGCGAGAGTCACTATGGCGAGACGCCAGCCGCGGCCGATCGGAAGCACCCGGCCGAGGAGGCGGGTGCCGCCGTCCAGCATCGAAGCGAGCACGACCCCCGCGAAGATGAGCAGCAGGGGCTGGGCGAGGAAAATGAGCCCGGCGATCGCAAGCGCGAGGCCGAACCAGACGCTGGCGCGCTTCAGCTCCTCGCGGACGATCGGGTCGCGAAGCTCGGCCGGGCCCGGCTGCTCGACGTGGGGGCCCGCCCCCTCGCTCACCGCGCCTTGGCCTCATCCGGCCGGAGCGAATCTCCGGCGCGGCCGCCGCGCATGGCGGTGAACCAGCTGATCGGATTCCAATATTGCGACGTGCCGTCGAGCGAGAAGGTGATGAACTCCGCCCGTCCTCCGATATTCTCGAAGGGGACGGCGCCGCCCAGGCCCTGGCTCGAGGCGGGCACTCGGCTGTCAGCCGATTTGTCGCGATTGTCGCCCATCACCCAGACGTGACCGGGCGGGACGGTGACTTTGGCGAAATCATCGACCTGGGCCTCATAGCCCATATCGATCGTGTCGTAGCTGCGCCCGTTCGGCAGCGTCTCACGCATGACCGGCAAGCGGCAGTAGAGCTTGCCTTCCGGGCCCTCGACGCGGTGGTCGCCGAACTGATCCGTCTCGCACGGGACGTTTGGGTCCACCGGGACCATGACCGGTGCCCGCGCCTGGCGGCGGACCTCCTGGCCGTTGATGTGGAGCGTGCCCCCGACCATCTCGATCGTGTCGCCGGGGAGGCCGATCACGCGCTTAATATAGTCGCTCCTCTGGCCGCGCGGGGTCAGGATGACGATGTCGCCGCGCTCGGGAAGGCGGCCGAACAAGCGGCCCTGCGTCTCCGGAAAGATGTGGAAGCTGGGGCTAACCCACGACCAGCCATAGGGATATTTGGTGACGACGAGCCGATCGCCTTTAAGGAGCACCGGCATCATCGATTCAGACGGGATGTAGAAGGGCTTGGCGATGAAGCTGTGGACGGCGAGCACGCCGAGGATCAGCCAGAATATGGCCTTGATCTCGCCCCACCAGTCGGTGCCCTCCTTCTTCTTCTGCGCGGGCTCTGCGGGCGCGGCGCCTTCGGGCGCGACGGCGCCGGGCTCCACGTTCGGCTCGGCAGTGGGATTGGCGGGATCGCTCGGGATCACCCTTGGCTCCTAAACGCTCGGTACGGCGGCGATGATGACGAAGGCCTGAGCGAAAGGATAGTCGTCCGTCATCGTCAGGTGGATTTGCGGGAAGTGGCCTTCCGGGACCATGGCGTCAAGCCTCGCCCTGGCGCCGCCGGTCAGCTCAAGCGTGGGAGCGCCCGAGGGAAGGTTGGCGACACCGATATCCTTCATGAAGACTCCCCGCCTGAAACCGGTGCCAACGGCCTTCGAGAAAGCCTCCTTGGCGGCGAAGCGCTTCGCGTAGGTGCCGGCGCGGGTGAAGGGGCGGCTCTCGGCCTTGCGCCGCTCGGTCTCAGTGAACACGCGGTTGGTGAAGCGCTCGCCGAAGCGGGCGAGGCTGTTCTCGATCCGCTCGATGGAGCAGAGGTCCGAGCCGATCCCGATAATCACCCCCGCGCCTCTTCCATCAGGGCGCGCATTCGCGAGACGCTGTCGCCGAGGCCGGTGAAGATCGCCTCGCCGATCAGGAAATGGCCGATGTTCAGTTCTTTGAGCTGCGGGATGGCGGCGACCGGCTGGACGTTGTCGAAGGTGAGGCCATGGCCTGCATGGGCCTCGACGTCGTTCTTGGACGCGAGGGCCGCCGCGTCGGCCAGGCGCTGAAGCTCCCGCGCCCGCTCCTCGCCCTCCAGATGCGCGTAGCGGCCGGTATGGAATTCGACGACCGGGGCCTTGAGCCGGATGGCCGCATCGATCTGGCGCGGGTCCGGCTCGATGAAAAGGCTCACTCGGATGTTCGCCTCGGTAAGCCTGGCCACGAAGGGGAGCAGGTGATTGTCCTGCCCCGCGGCGTCGAGGCCGCCTTCGGTGGTCCGCTCCTCGCGCTTCTCCGGGACCAGGCAAGCCGCGTGCGGGCGGTGGCGAAGGGCGATCTCCAGCATTTCCTCGGTCGCGGCCATTTCGAGGTTCAGCGGGATGGTGAGCCGTTCCATCAGCTCGGCAATGTCCTCGTCGCGTATGTGGCGGCGGTCTTCGCGGAGGTGGGCGGTGATCCCGTCGGCACCCGCCTCGGCCGCCAGCAGCGCAGCCTTCACCGGATCCGGATGGTCGCCGCCGCGCGCATTCCGGATCGTCGCGACATGGTCGATATTGACCCCGAGGCGGAGGTGGCCGGTCACGCCGCCTTGCGGCTCCCAGGCTTCTCCGCGGGGAGCGCCGCAAGCTCTGGAGGAAGCGCGTCCGCTTCGTAGGCGGGCACGTTGAGCCGGAGTAGGGGGAAGAAAGGTATGTCGAACTCGGCGGCGCCGGCGGAGCGGTCGACCAAAGCGGCGGCTGCGATCACTTCGCCGCCCGCCTCTTCCACGGCCTGGATCGCTTCGCGCGAGCTGAGGCCGGTGGTGACGACGTCCTCCATGAGGAGCACCTTCTGCCCCGGCTTGAGCCGGAAGCCGCGACGAAGCTCGAACGTGCCGGTCGGGCGTTCCACGAACAAAGCTTCGACTCCGAGCGCCCGTGCCACTTCGTGGCCGGCGATCACGCCTCCCATGGCGGGGGAGACGACGATCTCGATGCGGCTCCTTACGTCGCGCGGCATGGAGGCGACGAGGGCGGAGGCGAGGCGGGAGGCGCGCATCGGGTCCATGAGGACGCGCGCGCATTGCAGATAGCGGGGGCTGTGAAGGCCGGAGGAGAGGATGAAATGCCCCTCGAGCAAAGCGTCGGCCGCCCGGAACTCGGCCAATATCTCCTCTTCGGTCATTCGACTTCCAACTGCCTTTTGCCTGCCGCGTGATAGAAGCCGAAAAGGGCCGCTTCAAGGCGCGTCCAAGAGCCTTGAGGCGACACGGCCTCCTCCCTATAAGGCCCGGCAATCCGCCGCCTCGGCGTCGAATCCGCCCGCTCCGTCCGGAGGTTCCGAAGGGACTAGATGAAGACTCTGCTCAAGCTGATCGCCGCCGCCGCCGCCTTCGGGCTGGCCCCGGCCGCAATCCTCGCCCAGGCGGCGCCTGCGCCCGCCGCAACGGCCCCGGCCCCCGCGGCCGCAACGGCTCCGGCCGCGCAGCAGCCGATCGACGCGATCAGCGCGAACTCGCAGGCCGCGCCCGCCCAACCGGAAGAGGTGAGCCAGTCGGAGACCCCGCAGGAGGAGCCGTCCAACGCGTCCGTGCTCAGCAGCAGCGTCGCCCGCACCTCACCGGACGCGACCGTCGGCCAGCCGACCGGCGCAATGGGCTTCCAGCCGCAGGTCACTCCGATCGGGCAGGAGGGGCTGTGGTTCCACAATGTCATCCTGATGCCGATCATCACGATCATCTCGATCTTCGTCCTGTTCCTCCTCCTCTACGTGGTCGTGCGCTTCCGTCGGAGCGCCAACCCGGTCCCGTCGCGCACCACGCACAACACGTTGCTCGAGGTGGTCTGGACGCTCGTGCCGGTGCTGATCCTGGTGGCGATCGCCGTCCCGTCGATCCGTCTCCTCGCCCATCAATATTCACCCCCCAAGGCGGACCTGACGATTAAGGCGACCGGCAACCAGTGGTACTGGACCTATTCCTACCCTGACCATGGCGATTTCGAGATCGTCTCGAACATGCTAAAGGACGAGGATGCGAAGACTCGCGGCGAGCCGCGGCTGCTCGCGGTCGACGAGCGGGTCGTGGTGCCGGTCGGCGCCACGGTGAAGATGATCGTCACCTCCGCGGACGTCATCCACGCCTGGGGCGTCCCCGCCTTCTGGGTGAAGATTGACGCGGTCCCGGGCCGCCTTAACGAGACCTGGTTCAAGGCGGATCGCCCCGGCGTCTATTACGGTCAGTGCTTCGAGCTATGCGGCGCCCGCCACGCTTATATGCCGATCGCGGTTGAGGTGGTGCAGCCGGCGCAGTTCGCCGCCTGGATCGCCTCCAAGGGCGGCACCATGCCGGGCTCGGCGCAGGCGCGCTCCGGCGACGAGACCGCGACCTCGCCCGTCACCAACCCGCAGGCGGCGACCCCGTCGCCCGTGCCCACCGCCGGCGGCAGCGCCACCGAGACCAGCCCCGCGCCTCCGGGCGTGAGCCCGGGGACTACGACGCCGCCAGTGTCCTCGCAGGGCGCCACCGACTCCAAGCGCGGAAGCAATTGAGATGACCGACACCACCGCCAACACGACCCATTTCGAAGCGCATGGCGATCATGCGCATCATGATGCGGACCACAAGCCGGGCTTCTTCGGGCGCTGGTTCATGTCCACGAACCACAAGGACATCGGCACGCTCTATTTGATCTTCGCGATCGTCGCGGGGGTCATCGGCGGCACGATCTCGGGCATCATGCGCGCCGAGCTCGCGACCCCGGGGATGGACATCCTTCAGTCCTGGGCCGGCGGAATGGACGAGGCCAATCACATGTGGAACGTGCTGATCACGGCCCACGGCCTGATCATGGTCTTCTTCATGGTGATGCCGGCGATGATCGGCGGCTTCGGCAACTGGTTCGTGCCGCTGATGATCGGCGCGCCCGACATGGCCTTCCCGCGGATGAACAATATCAGCTTCTGGCTGCTCGTCCCGGCCTTCATCCTGCTGCTCGGCTCGGCCTTCGTTCCGGGCGGGACCGGCAACGGCGCGGGCATCGGCTGGACGGCCTATGCGCCGCTCTCGACCTCGGGCGCCTCCGGCCCCGCCGTCGACATGGCGATCTTCTCGCTCCACCTCGCGGGCGCCGCGTCGATCCTCGGCGCAATCAACTTCATCACCACCATCTTCAACATGCGCGCGCCGGGCATGACCCTGCACAAAATGCCGCTGTTCGTCTGGTCGGTGCTGGTCACCGCCTTCCTTCTGCTCCTGTCGCTCCCGGTCCTTGCCGGAGCGATCACGATGCTGCTCACCGACCGCAATTTCGGCACCCACTTCTTCGACGCGAGCGGCGGCGGCGATCCGATCCTCTATCAGCACCTCTTCTGGTTCTTCGGACACCCGGAGGTGTACATCATGATCCTGCCTGGCTTCGGCATGGTCAGTCAGGTGGTGGCGACGTTCAGCCGCAAGCCCGTCTTCGGCTATCTCGGAATGGCTTACGCAATGGTCGCGATCGGCGTGATCGGCTTCGTCGTCTGGGCTCACCACATGTTCACCGTCGGAATGGACGTGAACACGAAGATGTACTTCACCGCCGCGACGATGGTGATCGCGGTTCCCACCGGCATCAAGATCTTCAGCTGGATCGCCACGATGTGGGGCGGCTCTCTGACCTTCGAGACGCCGATGATGTGGGCCCTGGGCTTCATCTTCATGTTCACGGTCGGCGGGGTGACCGGCGTCGTGCTCGCCAACGGCGGCATCGATAACAACGTCCACGACACCTATTATGTCGTCGCCCACTTCCACTACGTGCTGTCGCTCGGCGCGGTCTTCTCGCTCTTCGCGGGCTGGTATTACTGGTTCGGGAAGATGTGGGGCCGGATGTACAACGAGCTTCTCGGCCAACTCCACTTCTGGCTGTTCTTCATCGGCGTGAACATCCTGTTCTTCCCGATGCACTTCCTGGGGCTCCAGGGGATGCAGCGGCGAGTGCCGGATTATGCCGACGCCTATGCGGGCTGGAACGAGGTCGCCACGTGGGGTGGAATCCTGACCGCCGCTGGCATGGGCTTCTTCTTCCTCAACATCATCTGGTCGCTGGTGGCCGGGCGCAAGGCTCCGGGCAATTACTGGGGCGAGGGTGCGACGACGCTCGAATGGACGCTGTCCAGCCCGCCGCCCTTCCACCAGTTCGAGACCCTGCCGGTCATCGACGACCGCGGGCACCATTGAGCAATCCCCTCCCGGAAACGGGAGGGGAGACCCATATGGCAAGCGTGACCGCCTCCGCTGACATGGCCCTACCCGCCGACTGGCAGGACTTTCTCGCGCTGACCAAGCCGAGGGTGATGAGCCTGGTCGTCTTCACGGGCCTTTGCGGGCTGCTGGCGGCGCCCCAAGCCATCCACCCCGTGCTCGGCTTCGCAGCGATCCTGTGCATCGCGCTCGGCGCGGGCGCGGCGGCGGCGCTCAACATGTGGTACGAGGCCGATCTCGACGCTTTGATGAAGCGCACCGCCTCGCGGCCGTTGCCGGCGGGGCGGATGGACCGGCAGTCGGCGCTCCATTTCGGAGTCGGCCTCGGCGTCTTCTCGGTGCTTCTGATGGGCCTTGCCACCAACTGGCTGGCGGCGGCGGTACTCGCCGTCTCCATCCTCTTCTACGTCTTGGTCTACACGGTCTGGTTGAAGCGCCGGACTCCGCAGAACATCGTCATCGGCGGAGCGGCCGGAGCCTTTCCGCCGGTGATCGGCTGGGCGGCCGCGACTGGGGACGTCACCCTCCTCCCGCTCCTCCTCTTCAGCCTCATCTTCCTGTGGACCCCGCCGCATTTCTGGGCGCTCTCGCTGTTCGTCCGCTCGGACTATGCGGCGGCCGGTGTTCCGATGCTTCCAGTCGTCTCCGGAGCGAAGGTCACTCGCCAGCAGATCGCCCTCTACACCCTGCCCATGGCCGCCGCGGCGGTCGCGCCCTGGCCGCTGGGGCTCGCGGGACCCTTCTATGGAGTGTCGGCGGCGCTGCTCAGCCTCGTCTTCCTGGTCCTGGCACTTCGGGTCCTCGCCAACCGCGCTACCGAGCCGCAGGACATGAAGCCGGAGAAGAGGCTTTTTGCCTTCTCCATTCTTTACTTGTTCGCCGTGTTCGGCGCGCTGGTGCTCGACCGATGGATGCCGCTGTGACAGACCCGCACGAGGATGAGAGAACGCGCCGCCAGAAGAGCCGGGCGCTGGTGATGGCGCTTCTGCTCGGCGCCTTCGTCGTCCTTGTCTACGCCATCACCATCGTCAGGATCGACCAGCAGTGACGGCGCTGGCGCGCAGGAACGGCCGAACCGCCGCTTTGGCCGGCCTCCTCGTCGCCGCCATGGTGGGCCTCGCCTTCGCCAGCGTGCCGCTCTACCGCCTCTTCTGCCAGGTGACGGGCTTTGACGGGACGACGATGCGGGCCGCGTCGGACGACGCGCCGGGGCCGATCGCCGGAAGGCAGGTGTCGGTGCGCTTCGACGCCAATATCTCCCCGTCGCTCCCGTGGCGGTTCAAGCCGGAACGCGCTCGTGAGACGGTCGCGATCGGCGAGCGCGACATGGCCTTCTACACCGCGAAAAATCTTTCGGCTCGTCCGGTGACCGGCACGGCCACTTTCAACGTCACCCCCGTCAAGGCGGGCAAATATTTCGCCAAGATCCAGTGCTTCTGCTTCAACGAGCAGACGCTCAAGCCCGGGGAGGAAATCCGGATGCCGGTCGTCTTCTACGTCGACCCGAAGATCCTCGACGACCCGGACGCCCGCGAGATCAGCGAGATCACCTTGAGCTACACCTTTTACCCGGTGGATTCCGGGAAGAGGGGAAGCTAGAGCACCACGCGACACGAGACGAGGACCGCGACGAATGGCCGGAGCGAAGAACCATCCCTACCATATCCTTCCCCCCAGCGTCTGGCCGCTGATCGGCGCTTTCTCGGCGCTGGCGCTGTTCGGCGGGCTGGTCATGTGGATGCACGATTATGCCTATGGCGGGCTGCTGATGGGCGCCGGGCTGATCGCGGTTCTGTTCGTCATGTTCGCCTGGTGGGCCGATGTCGTCCGGGAGGCCCATTCGGGCGACCATACCCCGATCGTGCAGCTTCACCTGCGCTACGGGATGATCCTGTTCATCGCTTCGGAAGTGATGTTCTTCGTCGCTTGGTTCTGGGCCTATTTCAACGCCGCGCTCTTCCCTTCGCCGGTCGAGGCGATCGGCGGCACCTGGCCGCCTAAGGGCATGGAGGTCCTGAACCCCTATGGCTGGCCGCTGTTCAACACGCTTGTCCTGCTCTGCTCGGGAACGACGGTCACCTGGGCTCACCATTCGCTGATCCATGGCGACCGCGAAGGCTTGAAGAAGGGCCTGTGGGCGACGATCGCGCTCGGCCTGCTGTTCAGCGGCGTTCAGGCCTATGAATATGCGACCGCACCGTTCGCCTTTAAGGACAATATCTACACGTCGGCCTTCTTCATGGCGACGGGCTTCCACGGCTTCCACGTGATCGTGGGCACGATCTTCCTGATCGTCTGCCTGATGCGCACCTATAAGGGCCACTTCACGCCGAGGCAGCATTTCGGGTTCGAGGCGGCGGCCTGGTACTGGCATTTCGTCGACGTGGTGTGGCTGTTCCTCTTCATCTGCATCTACGTCTGGGGCGGCTGGGGCGCCGAGCTCCACTGACGCCCTTAGGGGCAAAGGGCTGATGCGCTTCCCGCTGCTCCCGACCGCCCTGGTGGTCGCGGCCGTGGCCGCGATGATCGGCCTCGGCGGTTGGCAGATCCGCCGCGCGCACCTAAAAGAAGGCATGATCGAGGTCTATCGCGCCAACCGCAACCTGCCGCCCATGGCGTTGCCCCCCACGGGCCCGGTCGACGACACCCTTCTCTACCGCCGAGCGACGGCGATGTGCCTGGAGGTCACCGGCTGGCGACTGCTCGGCGGCCAGTCCGCCTCGGGGCAGGGCGGCACCCGCTTCATCGCTGACTGCCGCACCGGCGCCGAAGGCCCGGGCTTCGCGGCCGACATGGGTGTGTCGCGCGACCCTAAGGCGCGGCCGTCATGGCGGGGAGGGGAAGTGAGCGGCTTCGTCGTTTCCGAGCCGCCGCGCGAGAGCCTGTTCCAGCGCCTCAAGGGCCGGAAGTCGCCCCCTCGACCGATGATCGTCTCGACGACGCCCGCCCCGGGCCTGGAAGCCAGCCAGGCCCCCTTGCCGCCGAACGGGAACAGCAGCTGGTCCTATGCCTTCCAGTGGTTCTTCTTCGCCTTCGTCGCGGCCGTCATCTACATCGTCGCTCTTCGCCGGCGGCAGGGCGCGGTTGAAGCCAACGCCCCCGGCCCCTAGTTCCGGCTCTCAATGAAGCTCACTACCCTTGCCAACGGCCTTCGGGTCGCAAGCCGCGAAATGCCCGGCATCGAGACCGCGGCCGTCGGGCTCTATGCCGAGGCGGGCTCTCGGCACGAGCCGGCCCGGCTCAACGGCATCGCCCATCTGTTCGAGCATATGGTGTTCAAGGGCGCGGGCGGCCGCTCGGCGCGTGAGATCAGCGAAGCGATCGAGGATGTCGGCGGCGACCTCAATGCCTGCACTGACCGCGACGGCACCAACTTCACCGTGTCCGTCCTCGCCGAGCATGTGCCGCTTGGCATCGAGCTGATCTCGGACCTGATCCTGAAGCCGCATTTCGAAGAAGCTGACCTGGAACGCGAGAAGGATGTCGTGCTCCAGGAGCTGGGCGAGGCGCGCGACACGCCGAACGACATCATCTTCGACGAGCTCTGGTCCGCCGCGTTCGAGGATCAGCCGCTGGGGCGGCCGGTTCTCGGCGACGAGGCGAGCATCGACGAGATCGCCGTCGCCGACCTGCATGAGTGGCGCAAGGACCGCTATCGCGCCGGAAGCCTTACCTTGGTCGGTGCGGGCAAGGTCCAGCACGAGCAGTTGGTGGAGCTTGCCGAATTGCGCTTCGGTTCGCTCGCCTCAGGCACGATTGAGGCGCCTTCGCCGGCACGCTTCACGGCCGGGACGCGCATCGGGCGGGTGCGGGCGGATCAGGCGCATCTCGCGCTCGCCTTCCCAGCGCCCGCGCAGCTCGATCCGGATTATTACGCGGCGCGCTTTTTCTCCGACATAGTCGGGGGCGGCATGTCGTCGCGCCTCTTCCAGCAGGTCCGCGAGGAGCGGGGGCTGGCTTATTCGGTCTATTCGCAGCTCCAGCCCTATTCCAACGCAGGGCTCTTCTACATCTACGCCGCGACGGCGCGGCGGGAATGCGCCGCCGCCTCTCAACTCATCGAGCAGATCGTGGCGGGGGCCGCGGACATGCTGACCCAGCGCGAGGTCGACCGCGGCCGCACGCAGGCGCGCGCCGCCCTGCTGATGTCGATCGAGAGCCCGTGGGGGCAGGTTCATTACCTAGCGCGCCAGCTCGCCCTTCACGGCCGCCTCGTAGAGCCCGCCGAATTGGTGACCGAGCTCGAGGCGGTGACCCTGGAGCAGGTGCGCGAGGCGGGGCGGAAGATGGTCTCCGCCTCTCCGGCCCGGGCGACGATCGGCTTTCCGGCCGTCCGGGCGGCGTGACGCTCTCCACCCTGATCGCGGAGCCGTGGAGCCATTACGGCCTCATGGACTGCGGCCACGGCCGAAAGCTCGAACGCTACGGCCCCTACAGCTTCATCCGGCCCGAGCCGCAGGCCATGTGGGCGCCCGCTCTGGACGAATGGAATGCGGACGGCGAGTTCCTCCCCGGCTCGGACGAGGAAGGCGGAGGCCGCTGGCAATTCGCGCGGTCGGTGCCGCGTGAAGGCTGGGAGATGGAGTGGGAGGAAGTGCGCTTCCGAGCCCAGACCACACCTTTCCGGCACCTCGCTTTCTTTCCCGACATGGCCCCGCAATGGGCGTGGATGCGGGAACGGCTTGCGCCTGGCGCGGAGGCGATGAACCTGTTCGGCTATACGGGCGTCGGAACCCTCGCCATGGCCGCCGCGGGGGCGAAGCTCACCCATGTCGATGCGTCGAAGAAATCGGTGGAGGCGGGCAAGCAGAACGCCGCTTTGTCGGGAATGGCAGACAGACCGATCCGCTGGATGGTGGACGACGCCGCCAAGTTCGTCGCCCGCGAGGTAAGACGGGGCCGGCGCTACGACGGCATCATCCTCGACCCGCCCAAATATGGTCGGGGACCCGATGGGGAGGTCTGGAAGCTGGAGGAAGGGCTGCCCGGCCTCATCGCCGATTGCCGCAAGCTTCTGGACGCCCAGAGCCGCTTCCTCGTCCTCACCGTCTATGCGGTCCGGATGTCGGCTCTCGCGATCGGCGAGCTACTGAACCAGGCGATGGGGGATCTCGGCGGCCGCATCGAATTCGGCGACATGGCGGTTCGGGAGGAGGCGCGGGGCCTGCTGCTTCCGACCGCCATCTTCGCCCGCTGGTCGCGCGACTAGGACCTGGCGGCGCGGATCGCGGCTCCCGCGGCGAACGGGGCTAAAGCGACGAGGAGGAGCGAGGCGGCGGCGAGCAGCTTCAGCGCCCCGGCAGAGCCGGCAGGGTCGCTCATCCCCGCGCCGAAGATCAGTATCGGCACCGCCAGCGGCAGCATCAGGAGGCCCGCGAGCGCCCCGGTGTTCCGCAAACCCGAAGTGAGGGCGGCGACCGTCAGCGTCAGGGCGGCGATGCCGGGGGTTCCTGCGAGAAGGCCGAGCTCCACCCGGAGGAGGATTTCGCCCGGAAGCTTCATCAGCGCGGCAGCGGGAAAAGCAGCGAGCATGAGCGGCGGACCGAAGCTCAGCCAGTGACCGATCAGCTTTGCGAGGGCGACGCTCTCCTCCGCAATCCCGCGAACCGCGAGCTGGTCGAGCATTCCGGCGGCTCGGTCCGGTTCGATCAGCCGGTCGACCGGCAGCAGGCCGGCGAGCAGCGCCGCCACCCATAACGCGCCGCCGCCGGTGCGGGCGAGGAGCGGCGCGTCCGGGCCGATCGCGAAGGGGAAGAGCGTCGCGACCAGCAGGAAGAAGACGAGCGGCAGCAGGGCATGCCCCCCGGTGGCCGCAAGCCGCAGCTCCCGCAGGATGAGAGCGGTCACGAAAGCGTCACCGGCTTCGCGCGGGGCAGGGCCAGCGGCTGGTGCGAGGCGGCGATTATCGCTCCGCCGCCCGCACGGTGAGCCGACATCGCGGCTTCCAGCCGCGCCTGCCCGTCGGAATCGAGGCCGTTGACCGGCTCGTCCAGAAGCCACAGGGGCGCGCCGCTGGCGATTACCCGAGCGAGCGCGGCTCGCTTGCGCTGGCCGGTGGAAAGCATCGCCACCGGCACGTCGGCGAGGCGGGAAAGCCCCATCGCGCCCATCGCGGGGGCGGGATCGCCGCCGTCGAGGCCGCCCCAGAAGGCGAGCGCCCGTCGGAGAGTCAGCTTCATGTCCAGAGCGAGGCCCTCGTCCGCTAGGGCGGTGGCGCCGTCCCGCTCAAGCCGGCCGGCTGCGATCGGGAGGAGGCCGGCGGCCATTCGGATCAGGCTAGACTTGCCCGCTCCGTTCGGTCCGGTGACCAGCGCCGCCTCCCCCGCCTCCAGCGTGAAGTCCAGCCCTCCGAAAAGGATGCGTCCGCCCCGCACGCAGGTGACGGAGACGAAGCGCAGCAGCGCGCTCACCCCGCCGCCTGCTCGATCGCGTGCATGTCGGCGTCGGAGAAGCCGAAATGATGGCCGGCCTCGTGAACGATGACGTGGGTGACGAGCGCCTCGAGGCTGACCCCTGTCTCGGCCCATTCGTCGAGCAGTGGGCGGCGGTAGAGGTGGATAATCGCCGGGAGCTCGCCCGAAAGCATCGACGACTGCTCGCCGATCGGTCGGCCCCGGTAGAGGCCGGAAAGGTCGAACGGATCCTCGATTCCGAGCTCGTCCAGCACATCCTCCTCGGCGAACTCCTCCACTCGAAGGACGACGCCCTCCAAGTGGTGTCGGAAAGCCTCGGGCATGCGAGCGATGGCTGCGTCGGCCAGCCGCTCAATCTCGGCCGCGTCGGGCGCGAAGGTTTGACGCTCGCTCATCCTTCGGGCGACATAGAGGGGAAGCGAGGGAGGAGACAATGCTGAGCACCGAGGAGCGGGAAGAGGCGCTGCGGACGCTTGTCGAGTGGCGCTATGAGGAGGACAAGCGGGCGATCCGGCGCGCCTTCCGCTTCCGCGACTTCTCGGAGGCTTTCGCCTTCATGACGCGGGTGGCGCTGGCGGCCGAGAAGGCGGACCACCATCCCGACTGGTCCAACAGTTGGAGCGAGGTGGACATCGCGCTCACCACCCACAGCGCCCGCGGTCTGACCGGGCAGGACTTGGAGCTCGCCCGCCAGATCGACCGGCTGGCGTCGCTTGCCCTCGGCGCCTCCGGCGACTAGAGGGCTGGCCTTCCAGGACCTTGCGGAGCGGTGGCCGAGTGGTCGAAGGCGCTCGCCTGGAAAGTGAGTATACGGCAAAACCGTATCGAGGGTTCGAATCCCTCCCGCTCCGCCATCCTGCCCGAGTCCCGTTATCGTGCGGATGCCCGCTGAAGCCGGGGAATGCGCCATAGCCGCGGTGAGGTCTCTGCCATCGGCGGCATTCAAGAACAAAAATATGCTCCCGCATCATTGGGCATTGCCTCCAGCGACGTATTTTGCAAAACTCAGACGGCCCGGTTGGCTGTCAATCTAGGAGGAAAGTTTGTCCATTCGCGTTCTTGTTGCCAGCCTGGTCGTCGCCGCCCCTGCTGTCTTGCTCGCGCATCACAGCACCCCCTTGTACGACATGACGAAGCCGGTGACCGTAGAGGGACCGCTTACCGACGTGAAGTTTCGCTTTCCTCACGTCACCGCCAACGTGAAGTGGCAGAACAAGATCTGGAAAGTGACGTTTCCCCCGCCGACGGTGGTGGCGGGGTGGGGCGTGACCCGTGAGATGCTCGCCTCGAAGGCCGTGACAATCGTGGGCCATGTCCGAAAGGACGGAAAGGCCGAAATTCGGGTTGGGCGGGTGACCGTGAACGGAAAGACGTTCTGATCCGCTGAGAGTAAAGGCGGCGGCTTGAATGCCGGAGTCGCCCGAAGATCTGTCACAAATTATGCTGGACGGAGTCTGCAGCCATGTTGAGTCTTTTCGCAGCTTTATTGATCGTCACTGCTTCGACCCAGCCGGACACCGCAGCCCTAGGCCTCGCCGACAACCGGGCTAGCCAAGCCTATGCTAAATGCGAGCAAGACCAGAGCGCAAAGCTTGCCGCCGCCACGCCGGAAGCGGCCGCGAAGATCATCCTCAGCGCTTGCGCCCCAGAGCGCGAGGCAAGGGAAAGGGCTCGAGACGAGTTCAATTCCGCAATGTTTACACCGGATGTGGTGGCTGAGTTGCGCGCGGACAGCCAGAGCCAGCGAACCGAGAAAAGGATCGCGGCGACGATTCGTCTTCAGCGGGCCAACAGCACGAATCAGAATTGCATTAAGGGCGAGATCGAAAAGCTTGCCGCCACCGTCGCGCCCGAAGCGGGCGCGGCGACCGTCTTCAAGGCTTGCGCCGCCCAGCGCCACGCAGCCCTCAAGGCTCGCGTGGCCTGGCTCGAAGCAAGTTCGCTCAAGGACGAGTGGCAGATGGCCTTGATCAAACAATATAAGGCCGCGCCGACCGATAAAAACGAGATCGCGGTCGCCAAGAAAGAGATTGCGGATGCGATCCGCAAGCAGCGTGGCGGCACCCCCGCGGCGGCTCAGTAGGCGCCCGTTCGGAAGGTGACGCAGGCTCGCTCGTGCTAGAATCGTTCGCGGCCACGATCGAGGCTTCGCGGCTCGGCGTGTTCGTGCAGGACTCACCCTGGGCTTATCCGGTCGCCAACCTCGTTCACCTGCTGGGGCTCGTGCTCCTCGTCGGGGGCATCGGGATTGTCGATCTCCGGCTAGCGGGCCTGTTCCGGTCGCTTCCACTCGTGCCCCTCATGCGGACGCTGACGCCGCTGGCGATTGGCGGGTTCGTGTTGACCGCCTTGAGCGGCCCCTTGCTCTTCGCGGCCGACGCTGCGACGCTTTCCGGTTCTACCACTCTCGGATGGAAGCTGGCGCTTATCGCCATCGCCGGGGTGAACGCGGCCGCCTTTCGCTGGGTGAGACGCGGCGATTCGGGAGAGGCTACGGCTCTGGAGCGGTCATTCGCCCTTGCATCGATGACGCTCTGGCTCACCGTCGCAGCCCTTGGCCGGATGATCGCCTACACCTAGTGGCGGGTGCAGCTGCCGGTCGCGAGGCAAGCTTCAGGGGTGTTCTAGCCCTGCTCCAGCGCGCTGTTGGGCGTTGGGCGAGGCAGCTGCAGGCACCGCCACCTCCGTTAGGTTCTGGCTTTCTTCAAACGGCGCGCCAGCGATTGCAGCGGGAGGAGGAAGGCGAGGGAGGGCGGCAGGCGAGAGTCCAGCCGGTGCTGCGGGTCAACCAGCTGGCGGCGCAGCTCCGCCCATTTGAAGCGAATTCCCGGCAGCAGCGCCAACTGCGTCAAATAAAGGCTGGCAGTGCCGAGTGGAACGGCTTGTATCTCCTCGGCCATGGAGCGCCCGGCGAGCTTGCGAAGGGCCATCGCCGCCAGCCATCGATTGGTCCGATCCGACTCCAGTTCCTTCAGCAAAACGGGCGAAAGCTGGGTTTCAAAGAGGGCTCTGCAGAGGAGCAGCGCCTGGGCAGCGGCCCGTCCGGCGCCGAGCGCCTGCGAGCGGCGGTAGAGGGAGTCGATCTCCTCCGGCGGCCGCGCGGAAAGCAGCGCCGCCACGTCCGCCACCCATTTGAGGCGGAACCAGGCGCTGGAGGCGCCGTGGACGCAAAGGTACGCGAAAAGCTCTTCTTCGGCGAGAGTGGGGAGGGAGAGGCCGCGGGCGATTTCGACTTCCCGCTGCGGAGAATCGACGGTGATTTCGGGGATGAGCGCGGGATTGTCCGCAAGGCGCGTGTGCAACTCCACGAAGATCCGGTCCGGATCCCTGCGCCAGCCCGATTCCTTCCACTGGACGTGCCAGGCGCCGAGCCCTGCGCGCGCGCGCGGCCCCGCCGGGAGGAACAGGCGGTAGCCGGCGTCCTCAAGCACCGCGGCCGCCGCTTCCGCCTTGTCCAGCGGCACGAGTATGTCGATGTCCCAGCCCATCTTCAGCGACAGGGAGCCGTAGGCAAGCTGGGCGAGGGTCAGCCCCTTGACGAAGAGAACCGGAACCTGCGCGGCCTCGAAGGCACGCCTCAGCCGCACCGATTCCGCCGCCAGCGACAGATTGTGGCGAGCGACGACGGCGGCTGCGGCCTGGAGCGGCCGGGCCGCTTCCTGCGGGAGGGCGATCTCCGCCCGGCGCAACGCGTCCCAGACGAGACCCTCCACGCGGTGGCGCACCGCGACCCGGTGAACGAGCGGCCAGTCGACTCCCGAGGCAGCGGCGCGCACCGCCTCGTCCCGCTCCGGCGAGGGCGGCCACCGGCAGCAGGCGGCGACGAGCAGGATTTCGGGACGCAGGTGCAATTCGGCGCTTTCGAAGCTGAAGGTGGTGCTTCCTAGGCGAGGATGTCGCGCACCAACAATAGTTTGCCTCGCGCGCCGCCGATCCTGTACCTGCCGCGCATCATGGGAAACCCGATGGCCACGCGGCCCCGACGCCGACGATCCTTGAGCGATTGGCTGCTTCTCGCAGAGGCGCTGGGGACGCTCGCCCTCGCCTCCCTTGCCATCCGGATCGTTCCCTTTCGTCGGCTCGCCGCCGCGGCGTCGAGCTGGGGGCGGGGCGCGAGCCATGCCGATCCGCAAATGGTGCGCCGGGTCCGCGGCGCGGTCCAAGGCTGGGCCGTTCGAGTGCCCTGGAAGGCCGTCTGCTTCCAGCGCGGGCTCGCATTGCACTTCATGCTGAGGCGCCGCGGCATCGCCTCCGTCCTCCACTATGGGGTCGGCCGGAAGGAGGAGACGGAGCTGGCCGCCCATGTCTGGGTGAACGTCGGCGGCGAAACCGTGATCGGGGGCGAAGAAGCACCGAAATTCGCCTGCCTTGCCCGCTTTCCCGGCGAGGCGGCCTGAGCGCCATGGCGGTTGAAGCGGAAGCGGCGCCTCCCCCGGCGCAGGCCGGGCAGCCGTCGCACCCCCTGCGACAATTCGTCGCGGATATTCTGTCCTATACCGGGCGGGGCTGGATCAGGGTCATGCTCCTGGTGCTCGGCGGGTCGCTGGTCGAGGGGATCGGCGTTCTTCTGCTTGTCCCCCTGCTCAGCGTCGTCATGGACAGCGGCGGAGATTCGGGCTGGCTCGGCGAATTCACGAGGTCGGTCGTCTCGCTGGCGCCGGGGACGAGCCGCTTCGGCAAGCTATCGTTCCTGCTGCTGCTCTTCGCCTTATTGTTCGCCATCCGCACCGGGCTGATCCTGGCCCGGGACACCGCCATCGCCCAGCTCCAGACGGGATTTATCCAGCAGCAGCGGCTGCGCCTCGTTCGACTTCTTTCCTACAGCCGGTGGGACGTGCTGGCCCGCCTTCGCCACGGCCGGGTCACCCATGCCCTCGGGCGCGATCTGGACGATTGCTCCACCGCCGCCTACCTGCTCCTGACCGCCGTAGTCGGCGCGGCCGTCCTTCTGGGCCAGCTCATCCTCGCTTTCCTGATCTCGCCGCTTCTTGCCGCCCTCATCTTCGTTTTGCTGGCGCTCGGCGTGATGGCGCTCCGGCCGGTCGTTCGCCGCTCGCGTGACCTCGGGCTCGGCCTGATCGCCTCCAATCTGGGGCTGGTGACGACGACCACCGAATTCCTGGGCGGACTGAAGCTCGCGATCAGCCAAAACCTCCAGAGCAGCTTCCTCGGCGAGTTCGAGGAGGCGCTGAACCTTGCCGGGGAGCGCAGAGTCCAGTTCGCACGCCAGCGCAGCTCCGCTCAGGCCACGCTCGGCGCCATCGCGGCCGCGGTCGGCGGGCTTTCGGTGCTGATGGGGGTCGGAGTCCTGGGGCTGAGTCCGGCGGCGGCCATCGCCTTCATCTTCATCCTCGCCCGAATGAACGGACCCACCAGCCAAATCCAAAACGGGGCGCAGCACGTCTTCCACATTCTCCCCGCCTATGCCGAGCTGAAGCGCTTTCAGGCGGAGCTCGAGGCGGCGCAGCGGGAGCCCCGCACCTGGGAGGCGGCTCGATCCGCATCCATCGGCGATGACTCGATCCGCTTCGAGAGCGTGAGCTTCTCTCATGGCACCGGGGCGAGCGATGCGCCGCCGGGAGTGTTCGACCTCAGCTTCGAGATCATGCCGGGGGAGTTTGTCGGCCTCACCGGCCCGTCGGGGGCGGGAAAGACGACCTTGGCGGACCTGCTTACCGGTCTCGTCACCCCGGACCGGGGCCGCGTGCTGGTGGGAGGAGCGCCGCTCGAAGGCGCGCGGCTTGCCGCCTGGCGAGAAGAGATGAGCTATGTTTCGCAGGACCCGTTCCTGTTCCACGATACGGTCAGACGCAATCTTCTCTGGGCAAGGCGGGATGCCTCGGAAGAGGCGCTGTGGGAGGCGCTCGACCTCGCCGGCGCCGCGGATCTCGTCCGTCGGCTTGAGGGTAGGCTCGAAGCGGTGGTGGGGGACAGGGGCACCTTGCTCTCCGGAGGCGAGCGCCAGCGCATCGCTCTCGCGCGGGCGCTTCTCCGGCGGCCGCGCTTTCTTCTTCTGGACGAAGCGACGAGCGCCATAGACCTAGCCGGGGAGCGCGAGATCTTGGAGCGGCTGACGGCGCAGCCGAAACGGCCGACGATGATCATCGTCGCTCACCGCGCCGAAAGCCTCGCCTTTTGCGAGCGGGTTCTGACGATCAGCCAGGGCAGGCTTTGCCAAAGACCTTGAGCCGTCGAAGGTTTCCCTAGTCTGGGCGCTTATACGGGATTAAAGCTTTCGCGGGGGCGAGAGGATTCTTCTGGAAATGAACCGGAAAGTGAGAGGGCTGCTGTTGGCCGTGCCGCTGCTCGTCGCGGGCACGGGATACGCGCAGACGCGCCCGCCCGCGGCGCTTCCACGGCCGACCTCCGACCCCCTTCGGATCGACCCCGCGACCGACCCTGTCCTTCAGCTTGCGCGAAGCCAGGCCTCCCCGGAGGAGTTTCGCTCGGTTCTGGCTCGCGCCGTCGAGACCCATCCGGGAACGCAGGAGGCGAGAGCGATCAGCGCCGAGGCAGAGTCCGTGGTCGATGAGGTGCGCGAGCGCCGGTTGCCCTCGGTCGATCTCAACGTCTCCTCCTATCGGGTCATCGCCCGTGAATTCTCCAACGACCCGCAGAACATCATCGAGCGATCGAGGCCTTCCCACCGCACCGACGCGAACCTGACCATCCAGCAGACCCTGTTCGATTTCGGGGCGAGCGAGAGCCGTGTGCTCGCCGCTGGCGCGCGGCTTCGCGCTGCGGCAGCAGAGGCGGAGGCGAGCGCCGACCGGATCGCGCTCGGGACGATCGCCGCCTGGTACGACGTCTTCGCTTACCGGGCTCTGGTCGCTCTCGCCAAATCCTTCGTCGCCAATCAGAACGAGCTTCGCGAGGCGGTGGAAGAGCGGATCCGGCAGGGCGTGTCGGCCCGGGGGGATACAGCGCGGGTCGAAAGCTATATCGCTTCCGCGCAGACGCGGCTCGCCGTTTACCGCCGCCAGCTGGCCAATGCCGAAGCGCGCTTCGAAGAGCTGACCGGGTCGCCCCCGCCCGCCAATCTGGAGCGCGCGCCGGTGGCGGAGCTGCCCGCAATGACCAAGGACGCTGCTTCGCTCGCCGCGATGAGCACGCCGGAAGCACGCTCCGCACAGGCGCTCGCCGATTCGGCTCGCCAGGAAGCGAAGGCAGTGAAGGCGGACCGGTTGCCGCAGGTCAGCGCCGGGATCGATGCCGGCCGCTACGGCGTGTTCGAGAACGACACGGATTACGATGTTCGCGGACGGGTAACGCTCCGCCAGCGGCTGTTCGGGGGCACGGAAGCGCGGCTTGGGCAGGCGCAGGCCCGCGCACGTTCCGCCGATGCCCGCGCTTCGCGTATTCGCGACGAAGCCGCGCGCGACGCGGCGATCGCCTGGAGCGACGTGCAGGCGCTGGAGGAGCAGTTGCGAGCGCTCGAAGCCAGCTACATTGCCAGCCGTCGCTCGCGCGACGTGCTGATCGAGCGTTTCGTCACGTCGCGCGGCGACCTGTTCGACGTCGTGGCCGCCGAGGACGCCTATTTCGAGACCGCTACCGCCTATGTGCGCGCTCTGGCGGAACTCGATGCCTCGCGTTACGTGCTCCTCTCAAGGACGGGACGCCTGCTCGAGACGATCGGGATCGAGGCGGCGAAGGTGGGGGGACAAGGTGGCTAGGGAGGATCTGGTCAAGGTACCGGAGCCGCGCCTGGCGGCCTGGCTCACCGAGCCGATGCGGCGCAACCGCTCGGTCTACGTCAAGGTCGCGATCGCCGCCGCGATGATCAACATCTTCGGCCTCGTGACGTCCCTGTTCACGATGACGGTGTACGACCGGGTGCTCCCGAACAACGCCACGTCCTCGCTTGTGGCGCTATCTATCGGCCTCGGCATCGTCGTCGTGTTCGACTTCATCCTGAAGCTGCTTCGCTCCTATTTCGTCGATATCGCCGGCGCGTCGATTGACCGCGAGATCGGCGAGACGCTCTTCCACCGGCTGCTGAGGATTCGGCTGGAACTCAAGAAGGGCTCCACCGGCTCGCTGACCGGACTGATGCGGGAGCTGGAGGCACTGCGCGACTTCTTTGCGTCCGCGACGCTGACGGCCGTCGTCGATCTTCCCTTCATCTTCCTCACCCTCGCGGTGATTGCCATGATCGGCGGGTGGATCGTGCTCGTACCCGCCATCGCGGTGCCAATCGTGATCCTGGTCGGCGCTCTCACCCAGCCGGCGATGGACAGGCTGTCGGCCCAGGCCATGGGCGAGGGCCTTGCCAAGCAGTCGGTGCTGGTCGAGACGATAGGCGGCCTGGAAACGGTGAAGGCCACAGGCGCGGGGCCGCTTCTCGCCGGCCGCTGGGACCGCGCGGTGGACCAGCATAGCCGAAGCTCGCTTCGCCAGCGCCTGATCGCGAGCATTGGGATCACGACCGCGACCACGGCGAGCACGCTTTCCTATGCGGGCGTCGTCATCGTCGGCGTCGGGATGATCGCGGACCAAAGGCTGACCATGGGCGGGCTGATCGCCTGCTCGATCCTCGCCGGGCGCGCCGTGGCTCCGCTCGCCCAGATTTCGCAGCTTCTGTCGCGAATGACCTCCACGCGCACCGCGTACCGCCAGCTGAACGAGCTGATGAACCTGCCGCCCGAGGGGCCCGAGGGCGAAGCGCTGAGGCTGAGCGGAGTCGGGGGCAAGATCGAGTTTCGCAACGTCTCCTTCCGCTACCCCGGCGCCCCCGAAAAGACGCTCGACGAGATCAACTTCACCATCGAGCCGGGCGAGCATGTCGCACTGCTCGGAAGGGTCGGATCCGGCAAATCGACCATCGCCCGCCTGATCCTCGGCCTCTACGCGCCCGAAGAAGGCATCGTCATGCTCGACGGTACGGACATCCGGCAGCTCGACCCCGACGATCTGCGCCGGAACGTGGGGGCGGCGCTTCAGGAAAGCGTGCTTCTGACCGGCTCGGTGCGGGAGAATATCGCGCTCGGGCGGCCACACGTCGACGATGCCGAGCTGCTTCGCGCGGCGGATCTGTCGGGCACGCACAGCTTCATGGGCCAGATTGCCAACGGCTACGACCTCAAGCTGGCGGATCGCGGAGAGGGGCTTTCGGGCGGCCAGCGCCAGTCGATCGCTCTGGCGAGGGCGCTCGCCGGCAAGCCGCCCGTGATGGTCTTCGACGAACCGACCAGCGCGATGGACGCCCAGACCGAGACGGCGCTCCTCCAGCGGCTCCAGGAGGAGCTGAAGGGCCGCACGCTCATCCTCATCACCCACCGGCCGCCGCTTCTGGCGCTGGTGAGCCGGATACTCCTCGTCGACAAAGGACGGATCGTTCGCGACGGGCCGAGGGACGAGGTGATGAAACAGATCACCGGCGCGAAGGCAGCCTGAGCCGATGAACGAGACGACCCACATCGAGGATCTGGCGGACAGGATCCGCCCCCGCACCGCTTCCAACATCCTGCTTTGGGCGGTGGCGATCTTCTTCATCGTCTTCATCGTCTGGGCCGCGCTCACCGAGCTGGACCGGACGGTGCGCGGCACTGGGCGGGTGGTGGCGAGCTCGCAGCTCCAGACGGTGTCGAACCTCGAAGGCGGAGTCGTCGAGGCGATCCTGGTGCGCACGGGGCAGCAGGTGAAGGCGGGCCAGGAACTGGTCCGCCTCGATCCGACGGCCACCGGATCCGAGCTTGGGAGCGGCGAGGCCTCGGCCAATGCCCTGATGGTCAAAATCGCCCGGCTCCAGGCGGAAGTTGCGGGACGAAGCCCCGTCTATCCGCGGGCGGCGGACCCCGTCACCCGCAACCAGATCATGATCGAGCAGTCGCTCCATGCCTCGCGCATGTCCGAGCTGGCGAGTCTCGTCGGCGCCGGCCAGGCGCGGGTGGCGCAGGCCCGCCGCGCGGTCCAGGAAGCGCAGGCCGCCTATCAGGCGAGGGTCACCGCCCGCGACGCCCGGCAGGCGGAGGTCCGGCTGATCCGACCGCTGGTGGAGCGCGGGATCGAGCCGCGCCTGTCGCTGATGCAGGCGGAAAGCGCCTATTCGGTCGCCGCGAGCGAAGCCGCCGCCGCGGCCGCCGCCATTTCGAGGGCCGGTTCGGCCGTCACCGAGGCTCAGGCGGCGCTGGCGCAGCAGCGCCAGGACTGGCGGGCGGTCGCCGCGGGCGAGCTCGCTACCGCCCAAGCCGAGTTCTCGGCCCGCCGCAGCACGCTTCCCGCGCTTGCCGAGCGCCTCGATCGCACCGCCGTGCGCGCGCCGCTCCCAGGCCGGATCAACCGGGTACTCATTACGACGGTCGGCGGAGTGGTAGGGCCGGGCGCGCCTCTGGTGGAGATCGTGCCGTCGGAGGAATCCTTGCTGATCGAGACGATGATCCGGCCGCAGGACATCGCCTTCGTCCGAATGGGCCAGAAGGCGAAGGTCAACATCACCGCCTACGACCCCTCAGTCTACGGGGCGCTGGACGGCGTCGTCGTCGCCATCTCGCCGGACGCCGTCCTGAACGAGAAGACGGGGGAGAGCTTCTACACGGTGCAGGTGCGCACAACGAAGAATGCGCTTGCCGACAAGCAGGGGCGGCCGCTCCAGATCGGTACCGGTATGATCGCCGACGTCAGCCTGCTCGGGGACAAGAGGACCATCCTCGAATATATCCTTTCGCCGATCACGCGCCTCAAGGAGACGGCGTTCCGGGAATAGGCTCGGTACCGTTGCCAAGCGGAGCGAGGCGGTCCATGGGACGGCCATGCTTTCTCAACGCACGCGGTACACAATTCGTGCGCTCCTCCACCTCGCCGACCGCTACGGCGAGGGGCCGGTGCAGCTGAGCGAGATCGCCAAGGCGCAGAACATCCCGCCCAAATTCCTGACCGTCATGCTCTCGCAGATGATCCGGGAGGGCCTGGTCGCCAGCCGGCGCGGTCGCGAGGGCGGCTATTGGCTCGCGAAGCCGCCGGGCGAGATCAGCTACGGCTCGCTGGTTCGGCTTACCCGAGGATCGCTCGGGCTGCTCCCCTGCGCGAGCCGCTTCGCTCACGAGACGTGCAAGAACTGCATCACCGAGGACCAGTGCCGGCTTCACCGGGTGATGCTGATGGTTCGGGACGAGACGGCGAGGATCCTCGACGGGCTGACGCTCGCCGATCCGATCCCGGTGGAGCAGCTCTCCTAGAGCAGGATCCGGAAGCGGGCGCCGCCCATTTCGCTTTCTCCGATGCCGATCGAGCCGCGGTGGGCGAGCACGACCTGGCGGGCGAGGCTGAGGCCGACGCCGGACCCGTTCGCCTTGGTCGTGAAGAAGGGCAGAAAGACGTCCTGCCGGAGCGCTTCGGGAACGCCGGGGCCGTTATCCTCCACGTCGATCTGCACCCGGCCCGCGGCGAGGCGGGCCAGAGAGAGGGAGGCGGCGGGCGCCGACGAGTGATCGCGCGCGGCGTCGGCGGCGTTTCGCAGGAGATTGATCAGCACCTGGCACAGGAGGTCGGGATCCGCCTCCAGAATCACCCGGTCGGAGGAGAGGTTGAGGGTGAAGTCAACGCCGTCCGCAGCATGGCCGGCCCTGAACAGCGCCTCCAGCTCGCGCGCCCAAGGGCCGGCTTCGAAGCTTCGCCGTCTGACTTCCGGGCTTTTGCTGATCTGGCGGTAGCTGCCGACGAAGCCCATCACGCCCTCGGCGCGCCGGGCGAGGGTCTCGACGGCCAAACGCGCATCGTGGACTGCCCCACCTCCACCCCTGTCGGCTTCCACCATCAGGGATGCGGCGGTGTGGGCGAGCGAGGTGACGGGCGTCATCGAGTTCATGATTTCGTGGGTAAGGACCCGGACAAGATCGCTCTGCGCCGCGAGCTCGACCGCATTCAGCTCGCCCTGGATCGGCTGGACCGCCACCACCCGAACCAGAATGCCAAGGCGATGGACCGTCGCGGCGCTGACCATCGCGGTCTGGGGAAGCCCTTCGATCATCAGCGGCACCAGCCGAGCGGGGCCTGCCGAGCTCTCCCGCAGACATTGGGCAAAGGTGGTGCCGTAGATGGTGAAGTCTTCGATCCGAACGCCCTGGTGACGCTGGAACAGGCGGCGGGCGGCCTTGTTGGCGAGCTCGATGCGTCCATCGTCGATCGTCAGCAGCGGCGTCGGAGCATCGTCGAGCACGGCCTCGCAGAACCGGCTCGCCCCGGTGAGGCGGAGCCGCTCTTCGCGCAAGCCGCGGATGCTGTCATCGAGCGCCTGACCGATCTCCGTGAACCCGCTTCCCTCGGCGACATGGGCGAAGCTCTGGGAAAGGTCGTGGAGCCGAATGGCTTCGAGGAAGCGGGCGAGTTCGACATTCGTGCGCTGGATGAAGCGCCAGAGCTCATAAAGCGACCAGCCGGCGAAGGCGCCCGCCAGCAGCCGGGCGACAGCGAGCCCGTCCACCCAAAAACTGGCGATGAGCAGGATGAGGCCCAGGACCAGGAGCGCTGCACGCCCCGCAAGCCCGGCGAGGAAGCGGCCCCTAAAGCCCATGCTTTTCCATGCGGCGGTAGAGCGAGGCGCGAGTCAGGCCCAGCTCCTGCGCCGCAAGCGAGATGTTGTAGGCATGCTTCCTCAGCGCCTGCTCCACCATCTGCTTCTCGGCCCGTTCCAGGTTCAGGTCCCCGCCCGCGGCCACGGGGGAGGGAACGGCCGACACACGAACGGCGCGATCGCGCGAGAGTGAGAAGTCCTCCGCCGTGAAGCCGCTGTCGGTGGCCAGGATCACCGCCCTTTCGCAGGCATGGCGAAGCGCTCGCACATTCCCCGGCCAGTCATAGTCCTTGAGCGCGGCCATAACCTGCGGCGGAAGCTCGTGAGCGGGCTTGCCGTATTTCCGGGAGTAGAGCGCCAGATAATGGTCGATGAGCAGCGGGATGTCTTCGCGACGCTCCCGAAGCGGAGGGAGCTCGATCTCGACGGTGTTGAGCCGGAAGAGGAGGTCCGGTCGGAAGAGCGTCTCGTCCGAAAGTCGCTCCGGCGAAAGGTTCGTCGCGGCGATGACACGCACGTCGATCGGGACGGGCTTGTTGGCGCCGACGGGGACGATCTGCCGCTGCTCGAGCGCCGTCAGCAGCTTGGGCTGGAGGTGAAGCGGTAAATTGCCGACCTCGTCCAGAAACAAAGTGCCTCCGTCCGCGGCCTGAAGACGCCCGATCCGGTCTCCGCGGGCGTCGGTGAAGGCACCTTTGACGTGGCCGAACAGCTCCGATTCGAACAGGTTCTCGGTAACTGCGCCCAGATCGACGGACACGAACACGTTGCCCGATCGCCGCGACTTCGCGTGCAGCTCCCGTGCGACGAGCTCCTTCCCGGTGCCGTTCTCGCCGAGGATCAGGATGTTGGCCTCGGTGGGCGCTGCTCGTTCGATAAGCGAGGCAATCCGTCGCATGGCGGCCGACCGGCCAAGCAACTGCGTTTCGCCACCCGCGGCCGTAGCGGAGATTGCGACCGCCTTCTTCCGCTCCACGACCACCGCCTCCCGGGATCGACGAAGGGACGCCGCCGTCCTCACGGTGGCGAGAAGCCGTTCGTTGGACCAGGGTTTCGAGACGAAGTCGGTCGCCCCCCGCTTCATCGCCTCGACGGCGATCTGGACGCCGCCATGGGCGGTGATCATCACGACGACGGCCTGTGGGTCTCTCTTGATGATCTCGGCGAGCCATTGAAAACCTTCGGCGGCATTCGTCGCCCCGCGTCCGAAATTAGCGTCCAGAAGGACGACGTCTGCGGGCTCGCTTCCGATCGACGACATCGCCTGATCGGGCGACTGGAAGGTGACGACCTCGTCGAACATGTCGCGCAGCAGAAGGCGCGCCGACAAAAGGATGTCGTCGTCATCGTCGATGACGATGCAGCGTCCGAAAGCCTTTCCCTCCCCGGCCATATGCCCTCCTACAGTGTCCCGAACTCCACAAACAACAATCATGCCATCGCGTCCGGGAGCGGACATTCTCCGTCCGAGGTCGGACGCGAAGGCCGCAGCCTATGTCCGGGTTATCGCCCGAAATGGCCGTTTTCCGGGCTTGGCACGGCTCATGCTGGACATCCTCGCAGGGGCAATCGCCTGGGGAGTTCAAATGATGCGGAAGATCGAAGCCTGTTTGGGCAGCCTGCTATGGGTCGCGGCCACGGCTTTGCTCCCGCTGGTTGCGCTTGAGCCCGCGTCGGGCGCGGTACCGCTCTGTTCGATGCAAAGCGCGAACCTGCGGGTGCTGATCCCTGGCGCCACCGAGGGCTGTCCGGCCGCGAACAGCGGCGTGTCCGAATCCGGACGCACGGCTAACCGGCACTGGGCTGGGTGAGGTAAGATGCGCGTGATCTCCGCCAAGCCAGCCGAGCAGGACGGGGCGCCGCAAAGCGGCGTGGGAATGGACCGCGTCGTAGCGGCCAAGGGCCTGACGCAGCGGGCGAAGATCGCGTTGGGCGTGGGCGCGGCCCTCATCCTCGCCTTGCTGTTCTGGTGGTTCGCCCCGAGCGGGGACAGTCAGACGGTCGCGGCGCAACGCCTTACGATCTCCACGGTGGAGCGCGGCCGTTTCGACGACTTCCTGCCGCTTCGGGCGCGGGTCGAGCCGCTCCTCACCGTCTATCTCGACGCCGTGGAGGGCGGACGGGTCGAGAAGGTGCTCGTTGAGGACGGAGCCATGGTCCAGAAGGGTCAGCTCCTTGCGGTTCTTTCGAACTCCGACTTGCAGCTCAGCCTTCTTGCGCGCCAGAGCGACGTGTCGCGCGAGGTGAACTCGATGCGCAGTCAGGAGCTCGCGCTCGCCCAGACGAGCATTCAGGACGAGCGGGCCGTGATCGACGCGCAGCTCGCCGCCGACAAGGCGAGGCGGCAATATCAGACGCAGAAGCCGCTGTTCGACAAGGGGTTCGTGCCCGCAAAGGTCTTCAACGACAGCCGGGACGAGTATCTTTCGGCGCAGCGCCGTGCCGAAGTGCTGCGCCAGGCCCAGTCCGTCAATCGGCGTCTGCAGACGAGCCAGCTTGCGCAGTTGCGCGCCTCCAACGCCTCGCTCAGCGGGAGCTTGGGCATCGCCCGCGCCACGCTCGAGGCACTGAACCTTCGGGCACCCGTCACCGGCCAGTTGACCGCCTTTTCGATCCAGATCGGCCAGTCGCTCAACCGGGGCGAGCGGCTCGGCCAGATCGACAGCGCCGGCAGAACCAAGCTGGTCGCTTCGGTCGACGAATTCTATTTGGGCCGGGTGTCCCCCGGTCAGGTCGCCACGGTCGAGACGGGCGGCAAGAGCTATCGGGCGAAGGTCGTCAAAATCTACCCGCAGGTCCGCAACGGCGCCTTTGAGGTGGACCTCCACTTCATCGATCAGGAACCCGCCGGAATACAGCGCGGCCAGACGCTGCAGGCAAAGCTCACGCTCGGGGATCCCGTCCCTGCACTGCTGATCCCCGCCGGCGCCTTCTACAACGAAACGGGCGGTGCGTGGGTCTTCGTCGTCGCGCCGGATGGCGGAGAGGCCGTGAAGAGGAACGTCCGCCTCGGCCGCCGCTACGCGGATTATATCGAAGTGCTCGACGGGCTCGATCCCGGAGAGCGAGTCATCACCTCCCCCTACACCGGGTTCGCCGACAAGGACCGGCTGGACCTCGAGACTTGATGAAGGAGCCGACTATGCTGAGCATGCGTGATCTGTCGCGGGTCTACCGCACCGAAACGGTAGAGACCGCCGCCCTGGACGGGATCGACCTCGACATTGCCGAAGGCGAATTCGTCGCGGTGATGGGCCCCTCCGGATGCGGCAAGTCCACCTTGCTGAACATCGTGGGAATGCTGGATTCGCCCACCAGCGGCTCCTACGTCTTCGACGGCATGGAAGTCGCGGGCCTCCCGGAGGCCAGTCTGGCGGACGTCAGGAAACGGAATATCGGCTTCATCTTCCAAAGCTTCAATCTGATCGACGAGCTTTCCGTCCGAGAGAATATCGAGCTGGCGCTCCTCTATCACGACGTTTCCGCGTCGGAGCGGCGCGAGCGGGTGGAGGCCGTGATGGACAAGGTGGGCATCGCCCACCGCGCCAAGCACCGGCCGAGCCAGCTCTCGGGAGGCCAGCAGCAGCGCGTCGCGGTGGCCCGGGCATTGGTCGGTAACCCCAAGCTCATCCTCGCCGACGAGCCCACCGGCAACCTCGACACACAGCACGGCGAGGAAGTGATGAAGATGCTTCAGGCGCTGAATGGGGAGGGATCCACCATCGTCATGGTGACCCACTCGCCCGCCCATGCCGATTATGCGGGCCGGGTCGTCAACATGCTCGACGGCCGGATCCTGATCGAACGCCGCCGCGCGGCATGAGCGGAGCGGTTCCCCTCATCCTTTTAGCGAAGCCCCTCCGCGGACTTCGGCACCAGCGGTAGAAGGAAATTCGGATGCAGGCGATGTGGAGGAACTACCTTACCGTCGGATACCGCTCTCTCACCAAGAGCAAGACCTACGCCTTCATCAACATCGTCGGCCTGGCGATCGGCCTCGCCGCCTGCCTGATGATCCTCCTCTACGTTCGCTACGAGACGAGCTACGACAAATGGGTGCCGGACGCGGACCGGGTCTACCAGGTCCAGAGCATCCACACCGATCCGGAGACGGGGGAGGTCAGCCGTCAGCAGGGGACGCACGGAGTGGTCACGGACAGCCTCGCAAAGGATTTCCCGCAGATCGAGGCGATCGCCCGCGCCGAGGGGGCCGAGCCGGTCTTCCTTCGCAACGGCGAGGCAAGCTTCGCGCCGATGCTTCGCGCCGACGAGAGCTTCTTCCGGATCCTCCAGGTGCCGTTCCTCTACGGCAATCCGGCAACGGCGCTGAAGGACGTGGATAATCTGGTGCTGAGCCGCAGCGAGGCGCTGAAGCGCTTCGGCGGCATCAACATCGTCGGACAGACGATGACGGTGGTCCGCCGCGGCGAGCGCTCCGAGATGCTCGTCACCGGCGTGTTCGAGGACCTTCCGCGCAACAGCCACATGAACTTCGACATGGTGAGCCGGATCAGCGACCTCGAGAAAGAGCAATGCGGTTGGGGCTGCATCAATGGCAGCGTCTATCTGAAGCTTCGACCCGGCGCCGATGCCGAGGAGATCAACCGGCAGCTTCCTGCCTGGGAGAAGCGCAACATCCCGCCGGTCGACGTGGGCGGAGTCAAGGTGAGCGAAGGAGACGCGTTCGACTGGAAGCTGGTCAACGTCCAGGACGTCCATTTAAGCGAGGCCGAAGGCGATGAAGAGCGGCCGGGCAATGATCGCGGCACCATCCTGACCTTCACCATCGTCGCCCTGCTCATCCTGGGCATCGCGTCGGTCAACTTCGTCAACCTGGCGACGGCGCGGGCGAGCCAGCGGGCCCGCGAGGTCGCGCTGAGGAAGGTGTTGGGGGCCAACCGGCGGCAGCTGATCGTCCAATTCCTCGCGGAGTCGCTTTTGCTGGCGGGCGTCGCCATGCTGCTGGCGCTCGCGATCACCGAGCTTACCCTGCCGTTCCTCTCGAAGTTCCTCGGAACGGACCTGGAGATCCACTATTTCGGCGAGCAGGGCGTTATGCTGCCCGTCGTCTGCCTGCTGCTGGCGGTAGGCCTGGCGGGCGGCCTCTATCCCGCTTTCTACCTCTCTCGTTACCAGCCGGCGGCGGTGCTCAGGGCCAACAAGTCCTCGTCCGAGCCGATCGGCAGCGGCCGTCTCCGCGCCTTTCTCGTCGTCACTCAGTTCGCCGTTTCGATCGGTCTCATCATCTGCACCGCGATCGTCTACGCGCAGACCGAATTCGCCCGGACCACCGACCCCGGCTACCAGCGAGAGGGACTGATCCAGGTCGCGAACCTCAACCGCGCTCAGGTGGTGCCGCTCACCGAAACGCTGATCCGCGAGATTGAGAAGATCGATGGGGTGAAGAGCGCCGCCGGCGCCTCGATCACCCCCGGCAGCGGAACCACTCTCAACACTTCCGTGCAGCTGCCAGGGCGGACGCGGCCGATCACGATCGGCTGGTACAGCGCTCATCCCAACTTCTTCGACACGATGGGGATCAAGATGCTCGCGGGGCGCAAGCTGTCGCGGCAATTCGCGAACGACAACGGCTTCATTCCCTACGAACCTGAGGAGGCGACGGAGGCGGGGATGCGCAT
Organism: Allosphingosinicella sp.; assembly: GCA_036398895.1. GTDB lineage: Bacteria > Pseudomonadota > Alphaproteobacteria > Sphingomonadales > Sphingomonadaceae > Allosphingosinicella. Next base: position 329,577 of record DASWOC010000012.1, read on the forward strand.
GCTCGCGCAACGCGGCCAGAATGTCGTCGTCAACGAGCTGGCAGCGCGGCAGATGGGCTTCGCGACGCCTGCGGCGGCCATAGGCAAGCAGATCAAGGTCAACCAGCTGCCGGACAAATATGGCATGCTGCCGGTGACCATCGTCGGAGTCGCCCAGGACTCGCGCTTCCGTTCGCTGCGCGAGCCGGTCGAGGCGATGATCTATCAGGATGCGGGCATCTATCGCAGCCTGGTCGTTCGCTACGAGTCCGCCGATCCGGAGGCGGTTCGCCGCACGATCGAGCAGGTCTGGAAGAAGCTTGTCCCCGAGATGCCGTTCGAAGGCGAGTTCGCCGATGCCAGGCTCGCCGAGCTCTACGTCACGGACGCAGCGCGGGCGAAGACGTTCGCCGGCTTCGCGGCGCTGGCGGTGCTGATCGCCTGCCTGGGCCTGTTCGGTCTCGCCGCCTTCACCGCCGAGCGGCGGACGAAGGAGATCGGGATCCGCAAGGTGTTCGGCGCCAGCTCACGCGACATCGTGCAGCTGCTCGCCTGGCAATTCTCGAAGCCGGTCGTCGTGGCGAACCTGATCGCCTGGCCGGTCGCCTGGTGGCTGATGCGCGACTGGCTCAACGGTTTCGATTCGCGGATCGATCTCGGCCCGGGCCCATTCGTTCTCGCCGGCGCGCTCGCCCTCGCCATCGCGCTCGGCACCATCTCCGGCCACGCGTTCAAGGTGGCGCGTGCCAATCCCATCAACGCCCTCCGCTACGAGTAGGAGAACAAGCATGTGGCGCAATTATCTGACGGTGGGGCTTCGTTCCCTCGCCCGGCAGCGCACTTACGCCTTCATCAACATCTTCGGGCTCGCGCTCGGGCTCACGGCCTGCGTCCTGATCCTGCTCTACGTCCGGTACGAGACGAGCTACGATAATTGGATGGAAGGCTCCGACAACGCCTTCCAGGTCCAGACCTTGTACAAGGCCACGGACAAGGGCGGCGAGGAAATGGCCCTGCAGGTCAGCAGCATCGTTACGGGCCGGACGTTGCGGAAGGATTATCCCGATCAGGTGGAGAAGCTCGTCTGGGTTCGCGGCTTCTCGCCGATCGTCATTCAGGACGGGCAGGCCTCGGAGATCGATAACCTGCGGATGGTCGACGAGAATCTGTTCGAGATCTTCCGAGTGCCTTTCATTCATGGCACCTGGCGGAGCGCCTTGCCGGATACCCGCTCGATCGCGCTCAGCGAAAGCGAGGCGAAGCGCCGCTTCGGAACCGTCGACGCCATGGGCAAGACGCTGACGATCGTCGATAATACCGGCAACGTCGATTACCGCGTCACGGGCGTGTTCAAGGATTTTCCCAAGAACACCCATTTCCCCGCCGACGCGGTCGCGCGTTTTGATCTGGAGACCCAATTCGCGGACCGGAAGGACGCGCTCACGAGCTGGAACAATCAGCAGGGCTGGAACTACGTCAGGCTCCGCTCGCCCGCCGACGCCGAACTCATCCAGCGCCAGATGCCGGCCTGGGAGAAGCGCAACATTCCCGACGAGACCATCGGAGAGGAGACTCTGAACGCGGGCGAGGTGCAGGATTTTCGCCTGACCAACATCCGCGACGTCCATCTGGGAGAAGCTCAGGATGCGTCCGTTACTCCCGGCAACGACCGCTTCACTGTGCTGACCTTCGCGGTGATCGCGTTTCTTGTGCTCGGAATGGCCTGCGTGAACTTCACCAACCTCGCCACCGCGCGCGCTTCGCAGCGGGCGCGGGAGGTCGCGCTCCGCAAGGTCCTCGGTGCGGCGCGCAAGCAGCTGATCGTCCAGTTCCTGTCCGAATCGGTGCTGGTCGCGTCGCTGGCGATGATCGTGGCTCTGGCCGCCGTCGAGCTGCTGCTGCCCTCGTTCAACGCCTTTCTGGATGCCGGTATCGACCTGCGATATTTCGGCTCCGGAGGGTTCTTCCTTCCGCTGCTGCTCCTGGTTCTGGCCGTCGGCCTCATCGGAGGTCTCTATCCCGCCTTCTACCTGGCTCGCTTTCAGCCGGCGAGGATCCTGAAGGCGAACAAATCGGCGGCCGAGTCGGAAGGTTCGGGGAACCTGCGCAACATATTGGTCGTGGCGCAGTTTGCCGTCTCCATCGGCCTCATCATCTGCACGGCCGTCATCTATTCGCAGACGGTTTTCGCGCGCACCGCAGACAACGGCTACAAGCGCGAGGGGCTGCTGCAGATCGGCAACCTCGGCTATCGCGGGGTGGACCGCCGCGATGGGCAGGTGACCGAGCAGATCCGGCGTATTCCAGGGGTAGAGGCCGCGGCTCGGACCCAGATCGGCATCGACCCCGGCGGCAATTCGGTCACTCCGGTCTTTCCGGCGGAAGGCACACGCTCGGTCGATATCGGGGCCTATTCGGTGGAGGCCGGCTTCTTCCGCGCGATGGGCATGGAGATCGTGGCGGGCCGCGATTTCTCAGAAACCCAGGGGCGCGACGACATGACCACGCCCTTTCCGGATGACCCCAGCTTTCAGGCGTCCTTGCAGCAGATAAAGGAGCGGGGGGTAAACGTCGTCGTGACCGAGGAAGCGACCCGGCGGCTGGGCTTCCGCACGCCCCAGGAGGCGGTCGGCAAGAACCTGCGCGCCGCGGTGCTTCCGATGGAGAACGGACTGGTGCCGGTCACCGTCGTGGGGGTGGTGCGCGATGCGCGGTTCCGGTCGATCCACGAGCCGCTACAGCCGATCATGTACGGGATGCGCCGCAACTTCTTCGGCGACATCATGGTCCGCTATTCGGGCGATCCGGCCGCGATCCGCAGCCAGGTCGAGGCGGTCTGGAAGCGTACCATTCCGCAGGTGCCGTTCAGCGGCCGCTTTGCAGAGGACATCGTTCGCGAGCAATATGAGCAGGAGGCGGCGCGCGGTCAGCTGTTCGCCGCCTTCGCCATTCTGGCGGTGATCATCGCGTGCCTCGGCCTGTTCGGCCTTGCCGCCTTCACGGCCGAACGGCGCACCAAGGAGATCGGCATCCGCAAGGTGCTGGGTGCCCGAAGCCGCGACATCGTGAAGCTGCTCGCTTGGCAATTCTCGAAGCCGGTGCTGATCGCGAACCTCATTGCCTGGCCGGTGGCCTGGTGGCTGATGCGCGACTGGTTGAACGGCTTCGACTCCCGGATCCCGCTCGGCCCGACACCATTCCTCCTGGCGGGCGCATTGGCGCTGGCGATCGCGATCGGCACCATCGCCAGCCATGCGTTGAAGGTGGCGCGCTCAAACCCGATCGTGGCGCTCCGCTACGAGTAGGCGGGGAACGGCTCTCCTCCGCCTCCGTTGACGCGCGCGAGGCAGTGAGGAGAGCCGTTTGCGCGTGCTGGTTATCGGAGCGACCGGCCTGATCGGATCCGCGGTCGCGGCCCGGTTGAAGCGCGGCGGTCACGAGGTGACGGCGCTCGGACGGTCGCGTGACTCGTCCGAGCGGCGGCTCCCCGTCGACCGCTGGATCTCCCTCGACCTTCGCCGCGCCACCCGGCCCCAGGTCTGGCTTGAGCACCTTCGAGAAATCGACGCTGTCGTAAACTGCGCCGGAGCGCTTCAGGACAGTTTCAGGGACTCGACGGCCGCAGTCCACAGCGAGGCGCCCAGAGCGTTGTGGCGGGCCTGCGAGTCGGCGGGGGTGAAGCGGATCGTCCACTTTTCCGCGATGGGCGTGGATCGTGGCGGGGTGACCAAGTTCTCAGGCACCAAGGCGGAGGGCGACGAGGCGCTGGAGGCGAGCGGTCTCAACTGGGTGATCCTTCGCCCTTCGGTGGTGGTCGGCCGCGCGGCCTATGGTGGAAGCGCGCTGTTTCGGGGACTCGCCTCTCTCCCGATCCTGCCGCGCACCCCGGAGGCAGGGCCGCTCGACATCGTGCAGCTGGACGATGTCGCCGAAACTGTGGCGCGGCTGGTTCGACCGGATGCACCCGCGCGCATCACTTTGGAGCTTGCGGGGCCGGATCGGCTGTCGTTCGAAGAGGTGGTCGCCGCCTATCGCCGATGGCTGGGGTGGCGGCCGGCGCGCACGGTCGCGGTGCCGGCATTCCTGATGGGGGCCGCTTACCGGATCGGGGACCTCATCGCCTGGCTCGGCTGGCGGCCGCCGATCCGCACCACTGCTCGGCGGGAGATCGTGCGCGGCGCGGTGGGCGATCCGTTGCAGTGGAAACAGGCGACCGGCATCGAGCCTCGCTCGCTCGACGCCGCCGTCGCCGCCGAGCCGGCGTCCGTTCAGGAGCGGTGGTTCGCCCGGCTCTACCTGCTGAAGCCGCTGGCGATCGGCACCTTCGCCTTGTTCTGGCTGCTCACCGGGCTAATCTCGCTCGGCCCCGGTTATGAGCGGGCGACCTACTATATGCTGGCGGGCGGGGGCGGAGCGCTGAGCGAGCCGAGCGTGATCGCGGGGGGGATCGCCGACATCGCGGTCGCCTGTGGCCTCCTCTATCGCCCGACGACGAGGCTCGCGCTCTGGGCGGCGGTCGGCCTCTCGGTCTTCTACATCGTCGCCGGCACAATCCTGCTGCCGGAGCTGTGGGCCGACCCGCTGGGGCCGATGATGAAAATCTGGCCGATCCTGGCTCTGAACTTCGTCTGTTTCGCCATATTGGACGAGAGATGACGACCTATCACCTACTCAAATGGCTGCACGTTATCGGCGCCACGGTGCTTCTCGGCACCGGCGCGGGGATCGCCTTTTTCATGCTGATGGCGCAGCGCACCGGCGACGTGCGGGTGATTGCGGGCGTAGCTCGGATCGTGGTCATTGCCGATTACGTGTTCACCGCCACCGCCGTCATAGCGCAGCCGATTACCGGCGTGCTTCTGGCGCGGACGGTTGGCTATTCGCTGACCGACGGCTGGATCGTCGCTTCGATCCTCCTGTACCTGCTAACCGGCGCCTTCTGGCTCCCGGTCGTGTGGATGCAGAGCCGGATGCGGACGCTCTCCGCCGCAGCGGCCGAGGCCGGCACGCCGCTGCCGCCCGAATTTCACCGTCTCTACCGCCGGTGGTTCGCATTCGGCTTCCCGGCCTTTACAGCGGTTCTCGCGATCTTCTGGCTGATGATCGCGAGGCCGGAGATCGCGCTGTGAGGGATGAGAAGCTGAAGCTCGGGAGCCGTATGGTGATCGGTGCCATCGCCGGCTTCGTCGGCACCATGGCGATGACGAGCGCAATGCGGCGCCTGCACGAGCGGCTGCCGGAGAAGGAACGCTACCCTCTGACGCCTCGGGAGATTATCGACTCAGGCTCCGAGCAGCTCGACGTCCCGCTCACCAACGAGGCGGCGAAGGACATCACCGCCGCCGCTCACTTCGCTTATGGAGCAGCCTGCGGGGCACTGCTGGCGGCGCTGAACCCGGACCCGAAGAAGAGCACCGGCGCGGCCGCGGGCGTGGCGATCTGGCTCGCAAGCTACATGGGCTGGATACCGGCGGTCGGTAACCTGAAGCCGGCCACCCAGCACCCGCCCCGGCGCAATCTGCTGATGATCGGGGTCCACCTTGTCTGGGGCGCGGCGACGGCCTCCGCCATCCGCGAGCTGAGGCTGGCGCGGGAGACGATCCTCGCCAATGGACCGGACAAGGATGCACCGCGCGAGGGGCCGCATGCCTAGCCTCTGGCTCGCGCTCGCCGCTCTCGCCGCCGCTCCGTCCCTGCCGACCTCGCCCGCCGGGCTGTGGGAGGGTCACATCGGCACGCTGCCCGTGCGCGCCTGCTTCACGGAGCGCGACTGGGGCCGCTTCGGCGCTTATTACTATCTCTCGCAGCTCAAGCTCATCCCGCTCGAGGAAGTGGAGGGGCGGCCGGGCGGCTATGCCGAAGGCAGCGCACCGGGAAGTCGCCGCTGGGAGATCGAGCAGGCGAGCGCGCGTGAAATTCGCGGCCGATGGAGCGACGGCAAGCGCAGCCTTGCCGTCCGGCTGACGCCCCTCGCCGGCGGCGATGCCGAAGCGCCCTGCGCCAGCCGGGCCTTCCACGCGCCGCGTCTCGCGGGCATCGACACTCGCGATGAATCCGCCTCCACCGACTGGATCGCGTTCGTGAGGAAGAGGCTGGATGTGCGGGGGCGGTTCGACGTCAGCGTGGAGACAATCGAATTTGGCGGAGGCGGTGACGCGGTGCGGCGGATCAACGAGGCGCTCAGCCGTCCCCTCAGCGACCCTGAGTTCGGCTGGTTCAGCTGCATTCAGACATCGCTGACTCAAAGCCCCCACGAGGGAAGCTTCCACGCTGTCCTTCAGCCGGCGCTGATCTCTCGCCGCTGGCTGAGCATCACGGATCAACATGACGTCTTTTGCGGCGGCGCTTACCCGAGTTCAGGGCAGGTCTACCGACTCTTCGACCGCATGACCGGGAAGGAGGTCGACCTGCGCGACTGGTTCAACACCCGGGCGGTGAAGCGCGAAGGCGCCGCGGGCAGCGCCGACGCGATCCGGACCCTGACGCCCGAATTCCGCCGCTTCCTTCTCGCCGGCTGGCGGGCGGAGGATCCCGAATGCACCGAGGTGGTTCGAGATGAGGAGTTCTGGAACGTCGGCCTGACGCGAAAGGGCTTGGTGTTCGCGCCGTCGCTGGCTCACGCCGTCCAGGCCTGCGGCATCGAGCTCACTTATTCCTTTGAGCGGCTTCGGCCATTCCTCACCGAGGAGGCAGCGAGCTTCCTCGCCGCCATCGACGCAGAACGCTCTTCGAACTGACGATCAGTCGACGTGCGGGTTCACCGCCGGCGGGTCGCTGGCGGGGAAGCTTTCGTCGGAAGCTTCGTCGACCTTGCCCCAATCGGACGGCGGGTCGCGCATCGAATCCGGACCGGCGGACCGCGCCGCTCCGGAATCCCCGACCGCTCCGTGACCACCAGTGCCGGTGATCGCCGCTCGGGCGCCGAGCGCGGGCGAATTGCCGCCCTGCCGCCTCCAGAAGGTGGTGGCGAGATAGCCGAGGCCGGCCGCGAGCGCCGCGCCGATGCCGGTGAGGATCGCCGTCTTGCGCTCCATCCTCACGCCTCCGTGGAGTTCATCGTCGCCGGCTGCGCGGGCGGCAGGCCCTGCGTCTCGGCCAGCTGCATCAGCTCGGCCTTGCGCGCCGCCATCTGTTCGCCCAGCGCCTCGAGGTCGACATCGCTTGCGCGGGCCTGCTGGAAGAGGTTGTCGCTCTGCTTCTCCTCTTCCTTGACGTGGTGCTCGATCTGCTCCTGGAGCACCTTCACCTTCGCCTCATAGAATTCGTCGCCACCGCTTCCCGCCTCGATTTCATTGATCAGCACCTTGGCGCCGTCATGCTCGACATAGGCTTCATCGAGGTCGTCATCGTCGATCTTGCCGCGCAGCGCCGGGTAGAAGATCTCCTCCTCGATCATCGAGTGAACCTTGAGTTCGGTGCAGATCTGCCGCGCCAGCTTTTCCTTCCGACCGTCTCCGCTCGCTTTCTCGAACTGCTCGAACAGCTCCTCGACCTTGCGGTGGTCCTCGGTGAGCAGGCGGGTGGCGTCCATCTTGCGTTCGGCGACCATGATATTTCTCCTCGTTTGGCCTCTGGAACATTCGGCCCTAGGGACCGGTTCCTTGCACCTATGAACGACACGGAAACCCTCTCACCGGTCCTTCCCAACGAGACTGAGGAAGCGACCCGGCGGATGCTGGCCAAGGCGTCCGAACGTGGCCTCAAGCTCGCGACGGCGGAGAGCTGCACGGGCGGAATGCTCGCCTCGCTCCTGACCGACGTGCAGGGCGTGGCTCACAGCTTCGACCGCGGCTTCGTCACTTATTCGAACGAGGCGAAGAACGAGATGCTGGGCGTTCCGATGGCGCTGATCGAGGAGAAAGGCGCCGTCTCCCGCGAAGTGGCCATCGCGATGGCCGAAGGCGCGCTTGAGCGATCGCGGGCGAACATCGCCTTGTCGATCACCGGCTTCGCCGACAAGGGCGACGAGCCCGGCCTAGTCCATTTCGGCTGCGCCAGAGCCGGGCGGGCGACCGCGCACCGCGAGGAACATTTCGGTCCGGGCGGAAGAGGTGCTACGCGGGTCAAATGCATGAAGGTCGCCGTCGAGATGATCACGGAGATGCTTTGATGATGAAGGCGCCGTTCGAGGCGATCCACCGACACGGCTTCGTCCGCGTCGCCGCCGCAAGCCCGACCGGTTCCGCGGGCGACATCGCGTTCAACGTCGAGCAGGCGATCGCGATGGCGGAGGAGGCGCACCACAAGGGCGCGGACCTCGTCGTCTATCCCGAGCTCAACATCTCCTCCTACGCCGTGGACGATCTGTTCATGCAGGAGGCGTTCCTCGACGCGGTGGAGGCGGGGATCGTCCGCTTCTGCGAGGCGACGGCGAAGCTCTCTCCGGTGCTGGTGATTGGAGCGCCGCTGAGGCGCAACGGGCGGCTCTACAATTGCGGGATTGCGGTCAGCCGCGGGCGGATCCTGGGCGTGGTGCCCAAGAGCTTCCTTCCAAATTACCGCGAATATTATGAGAAGCGCTGGTTCGTCTCCGGCATCGGCCTCAACGGCATCGACATCGCGGTGGCGGGGCAGATCGTGCCGTTCGGGACCGACCTGATCTTCGCCGCCGAGGATCTGTCCGACTTCATCTTCCACGTCGAGATTTGCGAGGATTATTGGGCGCCGCAGCCGCCTTCGACGGTGGGGGCGCTCTCCGGGGCGCTGATCCTGTGCAACCTCTCCGCGTCCAACATCACCATCGGCAAGGCGGACGAGAGGAAGATGCTCTGCGCCGCCCAGTCCAGCCGCTGCTGCGCCGCTTATGTCTATGCGGCGTCTGGTCCGGGGGAGAGCACGACCGACCTCGCCTGGGACGGCCAGGGCTCGATCTACGAGATGGGGGAGCTTCTCTGCGATTCAGGCCGGTTCGACATGGAGCCGGAGCTGTGCATGGCGGACATCGACGTCCAGCGCCTTCGGCTCGAGCGGATGCGGATGCCGACCTTCAACGACAATGCGGTCGCGGCGGGCCATCCCGAGAAACGCGCGCGGCGGATCCATTTCGAGCACGCGCCGAGCTTCGCCGACATCGGCTTCAAGCGAGGGTATCGCCGCTTCCCCTATGTGCCGAACCGGCCGGAGCAGCTCGATTCCGACTGTTTCGAGGCGTTCAACATCCAGGTGCAGGGCCTCGCCAAGCGTTTCACCACCACGAGCGGCAAGCATCTCGTCATCGGCGTGTCGGGCGGGCTCGATTCCACCCACGCGCTGATCGTCGCCGCGAAGATGTGCGACTTCCTGAAGCTTCCGCGCTCCACCATCCTCGGCTTCACCATGCCGGGCTTCGCCACCGGCGACACGACCAAGGGCAATGCGTGGAAGCTGATGAAGGCGCTCGGCATCGTCGGCGAGGAGATCGATATCCGCCCCGCCGCCATGCAGATGCTCAAGGACATGGGCCATCCCTTCGCGAAGGGGGAGCCGGTCTACGACATCGCCTTCGAGAACGTGCAGGCGGGGCTTCGCACCGACTATCTCTTCCGCCTCGCCAACCAGCGCAGCGGCTTCGTGGTCGGCACCGGCAACCTCTCGGAGGTCGCGCTCGGCTGGTCGACCTACGGGGTGGGCGACCAGATGAGCCATTACGGCGTCAATGCCGGCGTCCCCAAGACGCTGATCCAGTACCTCATCCGCTGGGCGGTGAAGACGGGCCAGTTCGACTCCGAGACGAACGCCATATTGGAGGCGATCCTCAACACGAAGATATCGCCGGAGCTGATCCCCGCCGACGACAAGGGGGAGATGCAGTCCACTGAAGGGACGATCGGCCCTTACGAGCTCCACGACTTCTTCCTGTTCCACATCCTGCGTTCCGGCCAGCCGCCGTCCAAGGTCGCCTTCCTCGCCTGGCAGGCGTGGAAGGATGCGGAGTCGGGGCTGTGGCCGGTCGGCTATCCGGAGCACCTGAAGCGCAGCTACGACCTCGCCGCTATCCTCAAGTGGCTGGAGGTGTTCCTGTTCCGCTTCTTCCAGATCAGCCAGTTCAAGCGATCGGCCATTCCGAATTCGCCCAAGGTCTCGGCCGGCGGGGCGCTCAGCCCACGAGGCGATTGGAGGGCGCCCTCGGACGGAACAGCGAAGCCGTGGTTGGAGGAATTGAAGGCCGCTTTCGACGCCTGAACGAGCCGTAGCGGCTCCGAAACAATTCAGCTCAGAGCTGACTTAGATTAATATAAAAACGTGACGCGGGCGGAACTTACAGGCTCCAGAGCACGTTTGTTCATCCGTCCTTCAACTTCCGGGATACCCACATTGATCAAGCTATCGACCGCCTCGAGCCTGGGGCAGAGCCAGTATGCGCCCCGTCAGGCTGCCGACCACACACTGATCTGCTTCTCGCATCTCCGGTGGAACTTCGTGTTCCAGCGGCCGCAGCATCTGATGAGCCGCTTTGCCCAAGCCGGCCGGGTGATCTTCTGGGAGGAGCCGGAAGCCGCGCTCCCCGAATGCGAGCCGGCGCTGGGCGTTCGAACCTGCGCCGAGACTGGCGTGGTGGTGGTGACTCCCTCCCTCCCCGAGACGCTGTCGGAAGAGCGGCGGCAGGAGACCCTGAAGAACCTGCTCGACACCTATCTCGCGGGCGAGAAGGGCCCGTTCGTCCGCTGGTATTACACGCCGATGATGCTGCCTTTCTCGCGGCACGTGGAGTCGGCCTGCACCGTCTACGACTGCATGGACGAGCTTGCGAACTTCCGCTTCGCGCCGCCGCAGCTGCTGGAGCTGGAGCGCGAGCTGCTCGCCTCAGCCGACGTTGTCTTCACCGGCGGCTACAGCCTCTATGAGGCGAAGAAGGACAAGCACCCCAACATCCACCCGTTTCCCTCGAGCGTCGACCGAGCCCATTTCGGCCAGGCGCGTGCGATGGACGCCCAGCCGGACGACCAGGGGCCGATCGGCCGCCCGCGCCTCGGCTTCTACGGCGTGATCGACGAGCGGATGGACCTCGACCTGATCGCCGCGGTGGCGGACGCTCACCCGGAATGGTCGATCGTGATGGTCGGGCCGGTCGTGAAGATCGATCCGGCCGACCTGCCGCTTCGCGCCAACATCCATTATGTCGGCGGCAAGAAATATGAGGAGCTGCCGGTCTATCTCGGCGGCTGGGATGTCGCCCTGATGCCCTTCGCGATCAACGATTCGACGAAGTTCATCTCGCCGACCAAGACCCCCGAATATCTCGCCGGCGGCCGGCCGGTGGTCTCCACCCCGATCACCGACGTCATCCGCCATTACGGCGACCTGGAGGCGGTCTATATCGCCGACGGGGCCGAGGCGTTCATCAAGGGCTGCGAGGACGCGCTGGCGCTCGCGCAGTCCGGCGACGAATGGCTGAAGTCGGTCGACCTCAAGCTGGCCAACCTCAGCTGGGACATCACCTATGCCCGCATGGCGGGCTTGGTGGCCGAAGCCACGCGTGCCGAGAGCCCGCGTCCCAACGTCGTCAAGGCGGCCACGAAGAAGCGTTACGACTATCTCGTCGTCGGCGCGGGCTTCGCCGGCTCGGTGATCGCGGAGCGGCTCGCGAGCCAGCACGACGCGCACGTTCTCGTCATCGACCGGCGGCCGCATGTCGCCGGCAACGCCTATGACGTTCTCGACGAAGCGGGCGTGCTGATCCACCAATATGGGCCGCACATCTTCCACACGAACAGCGACGAGATCGTCGATTATCTCTCGCAGTTCACCGAGTGGCGGCCTTACGAGCACAAGGTGCTTGCGGACGTGCGCGGGCAGCTCGTGCCGATCCCGATCAATCGCACCACGCTCAACATGCTGTTCGGTCTGGACCTCAAGACAGACGAAGAGGCGGCCGAATATCTCGCCACGCGCGCCGAGCCCGTGGAGACGATCCGCACCTCCGAGGACGTGGTGATCTCCGCCGTCGGGCGAGAGCTCTACGAGCTCTTCTTCCAGGGTTATACGAGGAAGCAGTGGGGCATCGACCCCTCCGGCCTAGACAAGGCGGTGACGGCTCGGATCCCGACGCGGACCAACACCGACGACCGCTATTTCGGCGACAAGCACCAGATCATGCCGAAGCACGGCTACACCGCGATGTTCAACCGGATGCTCGACCATCCGAACATCGATGTCCTCCTCTCGACCGACTATCAGGACGTGATCGAGGAGATCGAGGCGGGCCACATCGTCTTCACAGGTCCGATCGACGAATATTTCGGCTTCCGCTTCGGCAAGCTGCCGTACCGGAGCCTGCGCTTCGAGCATAAGGTGGTGGAGCAGGACCAGTTCCAGCCGGTCGCGGTGGTGAACTACCCCCACCCGGACGTGCCCTACACCCGGATCACCGAGTATAAGCACCTGACCGGCCAGGAGCATCCGACGACCAGCATCACCTATGAATATCCGTCGGCGGAAGGGGACCCCTATTACCCGATCCCGCGGCCGGAGAATCAGGAGCTGTTCAAGAAGTACGAAGCGCTTGCCGACTCGACCCCGAACGTGACGTTCGTCGGGCGGCTGGCGACCTACCGCTATTACAACATGGACCAGGTCGTGGGGCAGGCGCTCTCAGCCTTCCGTAAGCTCGACGCGAAGCGTCGGGCCAACGCCGACACGAACAACTCCAGCACCGTCTGGACCGAAGCGGCCGAATAGCCGATCCTGCTGCCGGGACGAAGCGAAGCGAGCCGCGGAAACGCGGCTCGCTTTCTTATGAGACCCTGAGCGTGCCGCCCTATTCGGCGGCGATGGCGGTGGCGGGGCGGATCTCCTCCATCTCGAGCACCTGGCCGAGATAGTCCTCCAGCGCATTGTCGAAGCTGCGAAGCAGAACCCCCCGCTTGCTGGTGAGGATGGTGGCGCTTTCGCGGGGGCCGTCCTCGGCGACGACCAACGACGGATCGAAGCCCGCGCCCTCCGCAAGCCGCCGGGCGAATTCATGCCAGCTGACCGAGCCCTCGTTCGCGACGTGCCACAGGCCCCTCTCGCCGTCGACGAGCAGGTCGAGGCAGGCGTGGACGAGGTCCGGAACGTAGGTCGGCGAAACAATGGTCTTGCTGCAGGCGGCGACGCTCTCGCCGCGGGCGAGCCGGGTCAGCACGTTCCAGGCAAAATTGTAGCGGTCCCACGGGCCGAAGAAGGCGCTGGTCCGGATGACGAGCGGATCGCCGCCCGCCCCGAGCACGCGCCGCTCCGCTTCCGCCTTGCTCTCGCCGTAGACGCAGGTGGGGCAGGTCTCGTCCTCTTCGGTGTAAGGCCGCCTGAGCGACCCATCGAAGACGAGATCCGACGAGAAGGTGACGTAAGGTATGCCGGCTTCCGCGCACGCCTTGGCGAGTATCTCGGCGCCTTCCGCGTTCCAGGCCATGCAGGAGTCCCGCTCCCGCTCGGCGTCCGGCACACGCACGAAACCGGCGGTGTTGATGACCGCCCAGGGCTTGCGCTCCTTAAGCGCCTTCGCGACCGATTTCGGGTCGCAAATGTCCATGTCCTGCCGGCTGGTTAGGCAGAAGGGCAGCGCCCGGTCCTCGCAGGCTCGGGCGAAGGCGTTGCCAAGCGTTCCCGTCGCTCCGGTGACGAGCAACTTCCGCCCGTCCCAATCCAGCGGCTTGCAGCTCCCGCTCCACGCGTAGAGCCGCGGAGGGCGCCGCCACCAGCCGGGGCTGTCCAGCGCCGGATGGTCGTAATCCTCGCCGCTCGAATAGGCCTTCGCCGCCTTGGCAATGGCCGTCGGCCGGGGTGCTTCGCCCCGAGCGTCGAATGCACCGGTGTCGTAAAAGCCTTTCTTCTGAGTCAGCAGGAAGCGCCAGTCGACGTTTCCGAACATCGACCAGATCGTGACGGCGCGAAGGTCCATTCCTTCCTGGCGCAGTTCGTTCGCCGTCCTCCAGACTTCCGCAAACCAGCGAAGTTGCTCGTCCCGGTGGCAGCCGTGGTGAACCTCCGTGATCGCGATCGGGATGTTGTAGCGCTCCCACGCCTCGCGCAGGCGCGGGGCGAAGCCGGTGTCGTCCTCGAGCCTTTTCACCCGCACCGCCTCGGCGTCGGCATAAGTGTCGCGCCCGTTCCCTCCGTGAAAATGCTCCGGGTAAAGGTGCATCCGGTGATCGAGGAAACGCTCGGACGTCAGATAATGGTTGATCCCGAGGATGTCGGGCTTCGCCTCCCCGCCGGAGAAGGCTTCGATCTCGTCCCATCCGACGCCGGCGCCGATGAGGAGCTTGTGCATCGAGTGCTTCGGGCAGATGCGCCCGGTGAGCAGGTCGAGGCTCAGCCAGCGCCGCTCATTCTCGAATGCGGCCTGGTAGCGCAGAGGCGCCGTGGAGAAGCACTTGCCGAGGTCCTCGGTCTGCACGAGCTGCGCGCCCGGGGCGTGCTGCCGGATCGCGCGCATCGCTTCAAGCGTCCCCTTGCACTCGTTGACCAGGGCGCGGAGGAAGAGGCCGTAATCCTTCGTGTGCGGATACCAGTGGCCGTAGAGCGCGGAGAAGCGGGCGGTGGTCAGCGGCTCGTTGACCGGAGTCCACATCTCGATCCACGGGTAACGCTCCGCCACGATCGCGGCATATTCGCCGAGCTTCTTCGGGAAGTCGGGATCGAGCAGCTCCGTGTATCGCGGGCCTGAGCCGTGGTGGAGCAGCCCGCCGACCACCTTGATCCCGCGCTCGCGAAGCATCGCGAGCCGGTCGTCGGTCCACGCGAAGTCGAGCTTGTCGAGGCTTTCCGGAGCGACCGATTCCCACAGGATCGGGAATCGGACGGCGCTGACGCCCAGCTCCGCCATGCGCTCGAAATCCTGGCGCCGGTGCCGGTGGCCGGTTTCCGCTGCCTGATCCCGATACTCGTTGTTTAGGCGGACGATGGTGCATTCCGCGCCTCCCCATAACTCCGGCTGAGGCGCTTTCCCTTGTTCTGCCGACATCCCTGTCCGTTCGATTGTGGCGGTTAAGTAACGAACACGCCTCCGGAACCGGCGGTTCCAAGGAATCCGCCCTCAGCTAAAGCAGGTTAAAAGGATTCCGCGCCCCTGCGCCGTCTTGCGGCCGTCGGGGGGATGTTGCAGGCAAAGCGGACCCACCCGCCGCCGGAGACGCTCGCTGCCATGATCAAAGGCCTTACCGCCCTCACCGCCCTCCTCCTTTCCACCACCGCCTTCGCGCAGGACAAGGCGAAGGAAAAGTGGGACATCACCAAGCCGCCTATGCCGACGCGGGAGGTTCCGATCCGCGTAAGCGAAGGCACGTGGATGGACGTGGACGTGAGCCCCGACGGCCGCACGATCGTCTTCGACCTGTTGGGCGACATCTACACCGTGCCGATCACCGGGGGCGCCGCCACTCGGATTGCCGAGGGCATGGCGTTCGAGGTGCAGCCGCGCTTCTCGCCGGACGGCAAGCGCATCGCCTTCACCTCCGACCGCGGCGGCGGTGACAATATCTGGATCATGAATTCGGACGGCTCGGACAAGCGCCAGCTGACCAAGGAGCAGTTCAACCTTCTGAACGGCCCCGCCTGGAGCCCGGACGGGCGCTTCATCGCGGCCCGCAAGCATTTCACGACGTCCCGCTCGCTCGGCACCGGCGAGATCTGGGTGTATCACGTCGCGGGCGGCGGCGGCGTTCCGCTGGTCGAGCGCCCAAGCCCTCAGCACCAGAAGGAGCTCGGCGAACCGGTCTTCGCGCCCAACGGCGAAAGCCTCTATTTCAGCCGCGACGTCACGCCTGGCGCCACCTTCCAATATGCGCAGAACGGCAATGCCGAGATCTTCGCGATCGAGCGCTACGACATTAAGACGGGCGAGCGCACGAAGGTTGCGGGCGGCCCCGGCGGCGCTGTCCGGCCGACCCCTTCGCCCGACGGCAAGTGGCTCGCCTACGTCCACCGCGAGCGCGAGAAGTCGAAGCTGTTCGTCAAGGACCTTCGCTCGGGTGAGACCCGCAAGGTCTATGACGCGATGGACCAGGACATGCAGGAGACCTGGGCCGTCCAGGGCGTGTATCCCACGATGGACTGGACTCCGGACAGCCGCTCGATCGTCTTCTGGGCGGGCGGCAAGATCAGGCGGGTGAACCTCGACGGAAGCGGCGCGGCCGAGATCCCGTTCCAGGTCGCGGACAGCCGAACCGTCATCGATCCGCCCCGGCCGGTGGTCGACGTTGCGCCCGACAATTTCACCACGAAGATGCCGCGCTTCGCCTCCGTCTCACCGGACGGCAAGCGGATCGTGTTCGAGAGCCTCGGGCGGCTCTACGTGCGCGACATCGCCGGAGGCGCTCCCCGGCCGCTCACAGCCGACGACGGCGACTTCCAGCTCTTCCCGAGCTGGTCGCGCGACGGGCGGCGGATCGCCTTCGTCAGCTGGAACGACAAGCGCCTGGGCGAAATCCGCACCGTCGGCTCGGATGGCCGCGGGATGCGGACCGTCACCAACCAGCCCGGCCATTATGCCCGGCCGCGCTTCTCCCCGGACGGGCAATCGATCGTTTTCGAGCGCGGCGGCGGCGGCGACATCACCTCCGATCGCTGGTCGGAGGATCCAGGCATCTTCCGCGTCTCCGCCAACGGCGGCGCGGCCACCCGCCTCACGCGGACCGGCGGCAACCCGCAATTCGGCAAGGACGGCGACCGCATCTACATGGAGCTTTCCGAGGACCAGAAGCTGAAGCTGATCAGCGTCGATTTGGGCGGCAAGGACCGGCGCACCCACGCATCGGGCGACATGATCACCGGCTACGAAGTCTCGCCTGCCGGGGACCAGATCGCCTTTCGCGAAGGCTATAACGTCTATGTGGCGCCCTTCTTCGCCGGCGCGAAGACGATCGATTTCGGCGCGAAGGCGACCAACCTTCCCGTCGTCAGGGCGAGCGGCGAAGGCGGCCAATATTTCCACTGGGCGCAGAACGGCCGCACCCTCGGCTGGAGCGTCGGACCGACCCTCTACACGGTCGACACCGCGACGATGATCCGCAATGCGCCGCCCTCGGGCGAAGCGCAGGACAGCTATAAGCCGCCCAAGACCGGAACCTCGCTCGCCATGCAGCGCGAGGCGGAAAAGCCGCGCGGGCTGGTCGCCATTACCGGCGCCCGGATCCTCACCATGGCCGATGAGCGGGGCGGCGTGATCGAGGACGGCGTTATCCTGGTGGAGAACAACCGCATCCGCGCGGTCGGCCGGCGCGGCGAGGTGGCGGTGCCCGCGGGCGCGCGCACCGTCGACGCTACCGGCAAGACGATCATCCCCGGCCTCATCGACGCTCACGCGCACGGGCCCCAGGGCAGCGACGACCTCATACCCCAGCAGAATTGGGCGAACCTCGTCCACCTCGCCTTCGGGGTGACGACGATCCACGACCCGTCGAGCACGTCGAGCCAGATCTTCGCGGCGGCCGAGATGCAGCGGGCTGGGCTGATCGTCGCTCCGCGCATCTTCTCGTCGGGCGAGATCGTCTACGGCGCCAGGTCCCCTGGCCGCTACGCCGTGATCGACAGCCTCGAGGATGCGCTCGCCCACGTCCGCCGCCTCAAGGCTTCGGGCGCTCACAGCGTCAAGAATTACAACCAGCCCCGCCGCGACCAGCGCCAGCAGGTGGTGGCGGCCGCGCTTCAGGAGAATATCGCGGTCGTCGCCGAAGGCGGGTCGCTGTTCAACATGGACATGACCCTGATCGCGGACGGCAACACCACGCTCGAGCACAACATCCCGCAGGCGCGGCTCTACGAGGACGTGCTGAGCTTCTACGGGCAGACGAAGGTGGGCTACACGCCCACGCTCGGAGTCACCTACGGCGGCATGGGCGGAGAGCCTTACTGGATCCAGGAAAGCCGGGTTTGGGAGCATCCGCTTCTCACCCGCCACGCGCCTCCCGAATTCCTCCAGGAGGAGCTGGTCCGCGTCACCCAGGCGCCGGAGGAGGATTTCGTCGACAAGGTGAGCGCGGCCACCGCAAAGCTCCTCTCGGAGCGGGGCGTTCCCGTCTCGATCGGCGCCCACGGGCAGCAGCAGGGCATCGCCGCCCATTGGGAGATCTGGTCGTTCGTGCGCGGCGGGATGAGCCCGCTCGAGGCGCTGAAGACGGCGACCTCGACTCCGGCTCGGGCGCTCGGCTTCCGCGACATCGGAACCCTGGAGGCCGGCAAGCTCGCCGACCTCGTCATCCTGGACGCGAACCCGCTGGAGAATATCCGCAACACCGAGAAGGTGTCGAAGGTGATGCTGAACGGCCGCCTTTACGACGCCGCGACGATGAACGAGGAAGTCACCGGGAACCGCCGCCGGGCGCCTTATTTCTGGGAGTAGGAGTTCGGTAACCGCTGCTGATGCAGATTGGCCGCCAGGGAGGTGGCCATGGGGATTGCAGCGACGGCGGCGCTACCGGCGCAGGGGCGGGGGCCCTTTGCGGACCGGCGGCTGGAGGACCGGCACGAGGGGCTCATCGAGAGCGCCCTCGTTCATTTCCGCGGCCGGCCCTATCGGGTTCCGGTGCTCAACATCTCGTCCCGAGGGACGATGATCGAAAGCGACATCCAGCCGCGGCTAGGCGAGTCGGTGCTGGTCGAGTTCGACGAATGCAGCCGCATCCACGCCTTCGTCCGCTGGCAGCGCGACGGGCGCATAGGCCTGAACTTCGGCCATGAGATCGTGCTCGGCGGCTAGCGCCCAAGCGCGCGGAGCACGGTGGGGGCGATCCCGCTCACCATCCGCTTGATGCCTTGGAAATTGGGGTGGACCCGGTCCGGCAGGTTGAGCGCCGGATTGCCCGCCACGCCCGCAAGGAAGAAGGGGTAGAGCGGCGCGCCGTACTTTCGGGCGAGGTCCGGGAAGATCGAATTATAGTCGCTGACGAAGCGCGCGCCGAGATTCGGCGGCGCTAGCATGCCGGCCACCACCACCGGAATGTCCCGTCGCTTGAACTCGGCGAGGATCGCGTCGAGGTCCTCGCGAGTCTGGCGCGGCGGCATTCCCCTCAGCATGTCGTTGGCGCCGAGCGCCACGATCGCGAGGTCCGGCTTTTGCTTCAGCCCATCGAGCGTCCAGCGGATCCGGGCGCGGCCGTTCGCGGTGGTGTTGCCGGAGACCCCGCCGTTGTGGACGAAGGCTCGGACGCCGTTGCGGCGCAGCACGTCCTCCAGCTGCGGGGCGAAGCCCTGCTCGCGCGGAAGGCCGTAGCCGGCGGTGAGGCTGTCGCCGAAAGCGAGGATGTGGACGTCCTTCGCTTCGGCCTCGGGGGCGGCTCCCAACGCCATGATCACAAGCAGCGCGTGGACAAGCCGGCGCGCGACACCATATGGCCAGCGTAACGACATCGGATTTCATTCCCTTTCATGACCGGCTCCTACGTTATCGACGCTTGCGATGTCACGCTGTCGCTCGGCTCCCGGGCGGGGCGGGTCGAGATCTTGCGCGGCATCGCCCTTCAAGTCGCGAACGGCGAAAGCGTTGCGCTGCTCGGCCCGTCGGGCAGCGGTAAATCCTCTTTGATGGCAGTGCTTTCGGGCCTGGAGCGGGCGACCTCCGGAACGATCCGGATCGCCGGCGAGGATTTCACAGCGCTCGACGAGGACGGCCTCGCCCGGGCGCGGCAGGGACGGATCGGGATCGTCCTCCAGGCCTTTCACCTGCTGCCGACGATGACCGCGCTCGAGAATGTCGCGGTGCCGATGGAGCTTGCGGGGCGAACCGGCGCATTCGAGGCGGCGCGCTCAGAGCTTGAGGCGGTCGGGCTCGGCCATCGCCTCACCCATTATCCGGCCCAGCTTTCCGGAGGCGAGCAGCAGCGCGTCGCTATCGCCCGAGCCATGGCGCCTCGCCCAGCCCTCCTCTTCGCCGACGAGCCGACGGGTAACCTCGACGCCGCGACCGGAAACGCGATTCTCGACCTTCTGTTCGAGCGGCAGCGGGAGACGGGGGCGACGATGCTCGTCATCACCCACGATCCCGCCCTCGCCGCCCGCTGCGGCCGGGTGCTAGAGATGCAGGACGGCCGGATCGTTCGGGACACCGCCTCGCCGTGAGCCTTCCGCTCCGCCTCGCGCTGAGGGATTTGCGAGGCGGCCTGGCCGGCCTGCGGCTGCTCGCAATCTGCCTCTTCCTCGGGGTGCTTGCTTTGGCCGGGGTCGGCTCCCTATCGGCAGCGATGGTGTCGTCGCTCGCGGAGCGCGGGCAGGCGATCCTCGGGGGAGACGTGCAGCTCACCGTCGGCGGTCGCGAAGCGAGCGCGGAGGAGCTGGCCGCCTTCGCGCGCGAGGGTGGGCTGAGCCACGTCACCCGGATGCGCGCCATGGCTTCTCGCCTCGACGGGGAGGAGAGCGTTCTCGTCGAGTTGAAGGGCGTGGACGACGCCTATCCTCTGGCGGGCGAGTTGCGGCTCCAGTCGGGCGCTTTGGCGCCCCGGCCGCGCGGTGCCCAGGCGGCGGTAGGACCGGAGCTTGCGGATCGCCTTTCCATCGGGATCGGCAACAGCATCCGTGTCGGCGCTGCCCAGCTTCGGGTGATCGGCTTCATCGCCGAGGAGCCGGACCGGGTGGGGCAGGGCTTCACGCTCGGCTCGACCGTGCTGGTCGACCGCTCCGGGCTCGCGGCCACGGGCCTAGTCCAGCCGGGAAGCCTCTACATGAGCGGCTATCGGCTGAAGCTGCCGGACGGCGCAGCCCCCGAAGCCGTCGCGGAGCGGCTGCGCAAGAGCTTCGGCCCCTCGGGCTATCAGGTGCAGGACCGGTCGAACGGCGCGCCGGGCACGCGCCGCTTCATCGAGCGGCTGGGCCAGTTCCTCACCCTGGTCGGGCTCACCGCCTTGATCGTCGCGGGGATCGGCGTCGGCAACGGGGTCGCCTCCTACCTCGACGGCAAGAGGGGGACGATCGCCACCCTGAAGCTGCTCGGCGCCACCAGCCGGACCCTCTTCCTCTCTTATCTCACTCAGGTCGGCCTGGTGGCCCTCGGCGCCACCCTCGCCGGTCTCGCGGCGGGGGCGCTCGTGCCGGCCGCGGTGGTGGCGGTCGCCGGAGACGCCTTGCCGGTGCCGGCGCGCCTCGCGCTCTACCCGCAGCCGCTTCTCGTCAGCGCCGCCTACGGCCTGCTGATCGCGCTTGTCTTCGCTCTGATCCCGCTCGCCCGCGCCCGCACCGTCCCCGCCGCCGAGCTTTTCCGCGGAAGCCTGGAGCGGCTTCGTAGGCCGGGCTGGGGAGTCATCCTCCTCGTGCTGCTCGCCGCGGCCGCAATTGCCGGGCTTGCCATCGCCACCGCCCGCGAGCCCACCTTCGCCGCGGCCTTCTTGGGAGCGGCAGTGGGGCTCGTCCTGCTGCTCGCTCTGCTGGGCGTGCTGATCCGCTGGGGCGCCTCGAAGCTGCCGCGGCCGAAGAACCCCGTTTTCTGCCTTGGGCTGGCGAACCTCCACAGGCCGGGGGCTCAGACGGGGCGGCTGGTGGTGGCGCTCGGGCTCGGCCTCACCTTGTTCACGACGCTGGCAGTGATCGAGACCAACCTCGGCGGGCAGATCCGAACCACCATCCCGGCCAAGGCGCCGAGCTTCTTCATGCTAGACATCCCGGTGGAGGAGGTCGGCCGCTTCCGCGAGACGGCGGTTCGAGCGGCGCCGCAGGGCGATCTCGTCACTATCCCCTCGCTTCGCGGCTCGGTGGTCTCCATCGCCGGCCGCCGGGTGGCGGACATGAAGGAATTGCCGCCCGGCGCCTGGTTCCTTCGCGGCGAGCGCGGCCTCACTTATTCCGCCACCCTGCCTGAAGGGAGCCGCCTCGTCTCCGGCCGCTGGTGGGCGAGCGATTATGCAGGGCCGCCGCTCGTCTCTCTCGACGTCGAGGCGGCTCGCGCGGCGGGGCTCAAGGTCGGAGACTCAATTGCCGTTTCCGTCCTGGGGCGGGAGATCGAGGCCCGGATCGCTTCGCTGCGCGAGATCGACTGGGACACGATGGGCTTCAACTTCGTCATCGTCTTCTCGCCCGGAACTCTGGAGAGCGCCCCGCATAGCTTCATGGCGACCCTTTTCATGCCGGAGGCGCAGGAGCGGCCCTTCGCCCGCGCCGTCTCCCGCGCCTTTCCAAGCGTCTCCCTCATCCGGGTGAAGGAGGTGGTGGAGACCGTCTCGGGCATGCTGGAGCAGCTCGCCGTCGCGGTCCGGGCGGCGGCCTCCGTCGCGATCCTCGCCGGAATCGCGGTGCTCGTCGGAGCGCTTGCCGCAAGCCGCCGCTCGCGCACCTACGATAGCGTCGTGCTGAAGATGCTGGGGGCGACGCGAGGCCGCATCCTCGCCGCTCAGGCGATGGAGTTCGGCGCTCTGGCGACTGTCCTCAGCCTTCTCGCGCTCGGCCTTGGAGCCGGGGCGGGTTGGTATGTGGTGGTGCACGTCCTCGAGCTGGAATGGGCGCCCGGCTGGGCGGCGGTGGCGCTGACGCTCGTCGCCGGGGCTTTCGTCACCTTCGTCCTCGGCCTTCTCGGCTCCCTGCCGGCGCTCGCCGCGCGCCCGGCGCGGGTCTTGCGGAGCCTCTAGGTCAGTCTTATTTCGAAACTCACCTGCCGAGGAGAGCCCGATGATCGACCTCTACACCGCTGCGACCCCCAACGGCTGGAAGGTCTCGATCACGCTCGAGGAGCTGGCGCTCCCCTACCAGCTCCACGTGCTCGACCTCGGCAAGGGCGAGCAGAAGCAGCCAGACTTCCTCAGGATCAACCCGAACGGCCGGATCCCCGCCATCGTCGACCGCGGCGAGGGCGACTTCGCGGTCTTCGAATCCGGCGCGATCATGATCTACCTCGCCGAGAAGACCGGCCGTCTTCTTCCGGCGGATGCCAAGGGGCGCAGCCGGGTCATCCAGTGGCTGATGTTCCAGATGGGCGGCGTCGGTCCGATGATGGGTCAGGCGAACGTCTTCACCCGCTATTTCCCGGAGCAGCTCCCAAGCGTCATCGATCGCTACCGGCGTGAAAGCCGCCGCCTGTTCGAGGTGCTCGACGGGCATCTGGCGGAGAATGAGTGGCTCGCGGGCGATTATTCGATCGCCGACATTGCCAATTGGTCGTGGGTGCACACGTACAAATGGCCGGGCATCGACATCACCGGCTTGGAGCACCTGAAGCGCTGGATGGACCAGATCGCCGCCCGCCCCGCCGTACAAAAGGGCGTCGTCACCCCGCCCCGCGCCGATCCCGAACAGCAGGTCAAATCCGCCCGCTCCATCCTTGCCTGACGCAGGAAAAGCTTTTGACATGCTACGGGCGTAGCTGCACTCTTCCGTCTCGTGGAGGAGAGTCGAATGCGTATCCTTGTCTGTGCCGCTCTTGCCCTTCTTTGCGGTTGCACTGCCGTGCCCGAAAATGCGGTGGCGGAAAGTGCCAGCGCGGTCGGCGCCCAACCCTCGCGGCTAATCGCTGAAAGCAACGTCGTCGACATCCGGGACGGCGAGCAGCTCAGCAAAGGTAACTGGTCCCTCAACGCATCGCTCAATCCGGATATCTATACTGCCCAGCTGAAGAAGGGTGAGCGGCGAGAGGTCTGCTTCCTATCGGGCGGAAGCTCGCTTTGCCGCACCGTCGGCATTGGCGATGTGCACGACTTCATCGTCTCGTACCGAGGCGTCGATTATGCCACCCGCATCGTCGGTAAATACGTGCCGCCAATGGCCGTTTTCGACTCCGCCTATCAACAGGCGAACCGCGGCCGGTTCCGCATCGCCATTCCCGAAGCCTATGAGCTGGTGAACATCGCCATCGCCCTCACGCCCACGGCGCGGCAAGATCCTTACATGGCGGCGAAGCACGTTCCTTATTATCAAGAGGTGCTAGAGCATTTCGCTCCGGTTATGGAGCACCCGCTCGTGCTGGCGTTCGATAAGGAGCTCCGCAGCGGGGCGGGCTATGCGACCCTCAAGATGAACGGCAACGCCTTCGAGTTCGACGCTCGCGGGAAAGTGGTTCGAAGCAAGGTCTATGACCGGACGGCATTTTCCGGCAATCCGGAGAACGTCCTTCTTCCCTATCTTTCGCTGATGCAGGACTTCTCCGACAAAAGCGGATTCCGTGCATTCTACGCCAGCCATCGTTCGCTCTACCAATCGCAGATCGATTATTTCCGGAACCAGATCAACACCACGCAGATGCTGACATGGCTGCGCGCGCAGTTTCCCGAAGTGAAACCGTACGACACGACCAGCGTGATCTTCTCGCCTTTGGTTTACGCCAACCAGTCGGTGACATGGATCGAGAGCAACGGCTTCCGGGAATTGCAGCCGCATATCAACTTCCCCTATCCGGCCGAGACCGACAAGGCGTGGTCCGACGAAGCGGTTGCGCTTCGCCGCGGGTACCTCATCTTCACCGAACTGAACCACGGTTTCATCAACCCCACAGCAGACAAATATGCGAGCCGGATTGCCGATGCGGCAACCCGAGGCGACCTCTGGGCGATGAAGGGGAAGGCGAGCGAAGGCTACGGAAATTCCTATGCCCTGTTCACGGAGATGATGAACTGGGCGCTCGTCAGCCTTTACCTGAACGACCACGCACCCGCCGGAGAGCGGGACCGCCTGATCGAAGCGCTCAATCCCATGATGGCTGAGCGGCGCGGTTTCCCGCAATTTCCGGCCTTCAATGCGTTCCTTGTGAACCTCTATCGGAGCCGCGCTGCCGGAACGACCGTGGCCGATCTCTACCCGCAGATCATTCAGTGGTTCGAGGATCGGAACAAAGCGGCAGGAGAAGCGAAGGCGGCCGCCTGAGGCAGCCGCTCGAGCCCCCCGAAAGCAAACGGGGGAGGCGCTGCCCCGGTGTACGAGAGTCTTGGCTGGAGAGGCCCCGTTGCGGCTATAGGCCGCAAGGGGAAGGACTCGCCATGAATGAGATTAGCAAGGTCGCGGCTCAGCCGGCTTATTCCGATACCGTCGCGCGCATCCTGATGCGCGAGCCAGCGCTCTTCATAGAGGGCGAATGGGTGCGCTCCTCGGGCGGGAAGACGCTTCCCGTTGTCGACCCTTCGACCGGTCGGGAAATCTCCGCCATCGTCGACGCCTCGGACGCCGACGCCGATCGGGCGGTCGAGGCCGCGCGGCGGGCTTTCGACGACGGGCGCTGGTCTAGCCTCTCCCCTTATCAGCGCGAGCGGCTGATCAACCGGCTGGCCGATCTCCTCGAAGCCAATCTCGACGAGCTGGCGGAGCTGGAGTCCATCGACAATGGCAAGCCCAGGAGCGCCTCGGCCGGCTACGATCTGCCGCGCTGCATCGCAACGTTGCGCTACATGGCCGGCTGGGCCACCAAGCTGACGGGCGAGCATGTCGAACCCTCCACTTTCCCGACCGGTTCGATCCACGCCTATGTCCGCCGCGAGCCGGTCGGAGTCTGCCTCCAGATCGTGCCGTGGAACTTCCCGTTGATGATGGCGGTGCAGAAGATCGCCCCAGCCCTCGCCGCGGGCTGCACCCTGGTGCTCAAGCCCGCCGAGCAGACCAGCCTCACCGCTCTGCGCCTCGCCGACCTGGTGGCGGAAGCGGGGTTCCCGGCCGGGGTGTTCAACCTCGTCACCGGCCTTGGCGAAGCCGCGGGGGACCGGATGGTCCGCTCCCCGCTCGTCGACAAGGTCGCCTTCACCGGCTCGACCGAGGTCGGCAAGATCATCAACCGCGCCGCCACCGACACTCTGAAGCGAGTGACGCTCGAGCTTGGCGGCAAGTCGCCGGTCATCGTCCTTCCGGACGTCGACATCGCCAGGACCGCCGCCGGTGCCGCCCGCTCGATCTTTGCCAATGCCGGCCAGGTCTGCATCGCGGGCTCCCGCCTGTTCGCTCACCGCGACATCTTCGACCGGTTGATCGAGGCGGTGGCGGAAAATGCGCGACAGTGGAAGGTCGGCCCCAGCCTCGCCCCCGACACCACGATGGGGCCGCTTGTCTCCGACGAGCAGCATGAGCGGGTGCTCGGCTATATCGAAGCGGGCCGGAAGGAGGGCGCTTCCGTCGTCTGCGGCGGCGACACGCCCGGCGGCGACGGCTATTTCGTCAACCCCACCATTCTCGTCGATGTGAAGCCGGAGATGAAGGTGGTTCGCGAGGAGATATTCGGCCCCGTCCTCGCCGCCCAGCGTTACGACGATCTTGACGAGGTAGCGAAGGCGGCGAACGACACGCCCTACGGCCTCGCCGCCAGCGTCTGGACCCGCGACGTCTCCGCTATGCACAGGATGGCGGCGAAGCTGAGGGCGGGCATGGTCTGGGGCAACACGCCCTCGGCCGCCGACACCTCACTCCCGTTCGGCGGCTTCAAGCAATCGGGCTTCGGCCGGGAGAGCGGCCGCCACGGCATCGAGGCTTATACGGAGCTCAAGACGGTCGCGATCGCGCTCTAGGGCGCGACCGCGACCGTACGTTTGGCTCAGCCGCCCTTGCGAAGCGTGGGCGAATCCAGATCCAGCTCGGACAGCGGGATGATCTCGACGTCCGAGCGCAGGCCCTTCAGCTTGTCCGCGAACTTGGACGCGTCGCCGACGATGATCACCGTGGCTTCCTTCGCAGACAGGCGACCCGCCGCCTGCGTGGCAGCCGCGGCCGTCACACCCTCGATCCGCTGGGCGAGGCGCGCGGCCTCGGCCGGTGCAATCCCCTGCTGGATCAACGCGGCCAGAGTGATCGCGAAGCCGGAGCTGGTCTCCGACTGACGATTGTAGATGCCGGTGAGGAAGGTCTTGCGCTTCTCGACCGCCTCGGCGGTGAGCGGCTCCCGCGCCAGCCGGTCGATCTCGTCGAGGAAGATCTTCGCGACGTCGGCGGCGGACTCGTTCTTCGTCTGAGCCGCAGCGCTCAGCACCGCATCGTCGGCGCGCGCGGGAAGGTTGCTGCTCGCGCCATAGCTCAGCGCGCGCTTGGTCCGCACCTCCTCGAACAGCCGCCCGTTCGACCCGAGCCCAAGCACCGCATTGGCAACGGTGAGGTTGTAGAAATCGGGATCGGCGCGATCGACGCTTCGGATCGAGGCGAGAACCGCCGCCTGCCCGGCCTGGGGCATGTCGATGACGACCGTCCGCGGCCGCTGGCGCTCGCCCGCTCGGGCGGTCGGCACCTGCGGAGCGGGGCCGCTGCCCTGCCAGTTTCCGAAGAGGCGAGTGGCCAAGGCCTCCGCCGCTTTCGATTCGACACCGCCCGCGACGACCACGGCCGCGTTTGCCGGATGCCACCAGCTGCGATGCTGCTGGACCAGGTCCGCGCGGGTAATCGACGCGAGAGACTTCGCGGTGCCTCCGGCCAGGCCCGCATAGGGCGAGCGTCCGTAGAGGAGCGGCTGCGAGACCATCGAGGCGATCGAGGAGGGATCCTTCATCGCGACCGACAGACTGTCGATCGAGCGCTTCCGCTCCCGCTCCAGCTCCTGGTCGGGGAAGGCCGGGTTCTGGACGATGTCGGCGAGGATACGCCCCGCGGCTTCCAGATTGGCCGCTGGCGCCGATACCGAGAGGATGGTGCCGTCAGCGCCGGCGGAGGCGCTGAGCGTCGCGCCGAGCGCCTCAAGTTGCTCCGCGATCTGCTCGGCGGTGCGGCTGGTCGTGCCCTGCCGCGACAGTTCGGCGGCGAAGGTGGCGAGGCCGGCCTTGCCAGCCGGGTCTGTCGAAGCGCCGCCCTTGAAGACGATCGCGAGCGCCCCGAGCGGAACATTGCCGGTCTTCGCCGCGACCACCGCCATGCCGTTTGCAAGACGGCTTTCCGCAATGACCGGCTGCGTCACGGGCACTGCTGCGCCGGGCGCGGGCGGCTGCTGCCTCTTGCCTTCCTCAGCCAGCGCATTGGCCGGACGAGTGGCGGGCGACACGCTCTTGAAGGTCGGAAGCGGCACCGGGTTCGACCAGCTGTCGCCGGTCTGGCCGGCCGGCCGCTGCGCCTCGTTAACGTAGCGAATGTCGACCCGCGCCGAGGGTACCAGATATTTGCGGGCGACACGCTGGACGTCCGCCGCCGTGACTCGCTGGATGTCCGCCAGCCTTTTGTCCCAGGCGCGGGGATCGCCGGTCTGGACCAGATATTCGCCGAGGCCGAAGGCGCGGCCGCTGAACGTCTCGCGCTCGCGCATGGCGGCGGCGAGCAGCTCGCTCCGCGCCTCCGCCAGCTCCGCCGCCGAAATCGGCGTGTTACGCATCCTGTCGAGCTCGGCAGCGAGCGCCGCTTCGGCCTCCTCGACCGTGCGGCCGCCGGCGAGCGTGACGCTTGGCGCGTAGAAGCCCGCTTCCTCGGTGTCGGCCAGCGACCCGCCGACGCTGGTGGCGATCCTCTTCTCCTTGATCAGGCTCTTGTACAGGCGCGAGCTCTGGCCCCGGCTCAGCACCGCGTTCATCACTTCGAGCGCGGCGCCGTCGGCATGGCTCGCCCCCGGCGTCTGCCAAATGGACCCGACCACCGGCAGCGGCACGTTCGGCGCATAAGCGGTGACCAGCCTCGGCTTGGTGCGCGGCGCGTCGCGCTCGGTGATCTTCAGCGGCACCTGCTTCACCCTCGCGGGGATCGCCGCAAAGTACTTGTCGACCCAGGCGTTGAACTGCGCCTCGTCGAAATTGCCCGACACGATCAAGGTCGCCGTGTCCGGGCCATAATAGGCTTCGTGGAAGGCGCGGGCGTCTTCCAGCTTCGCGGAGTCGAGATCGGCGATGCTCCCGATCGTCGGCCGGCGGTGCGGCATCCGATCGAAGGCGTTTTCCGTGATCACGAACGAGAAGAGCCGGCCGTAAGGAGGCGCAAGCACGCGCTGCCGAAGCTCCTCCTTGACGACGTTGCGCTCCTTCTCGAACACTTCCGGATCGACCACCGGCCGCGCCATTCGCTCGGCATGGGTCCAAAGCATCGTCTCGAGATATTGGGCGGGGACGATCTCGTAATAATTGGTCCGGTCCCAGCTTGTCGAAGCGTTGCGGGTGCCGCCTACGTCCTCGGTCAGCCGGTTGATCATGTTGTACGGCATGTTCACCGTCTTGCGCGACAGGATGTGCTCGAACATGTGGGCGAAGCCGGAGCGGCCTGCCGGATCGTGCTTCGCTCCCACCTCGTACCAGACCGACACGGCGACGTTCGGCGTGGTCGTGTCCCGAAGCGCGATCACCCGAAGGCCGTTGGCCAGGCGCCGCTCCCGGAACTGCAGCGGCGGCACCTCGATGCGCGCATTTGGAGCGGCCGCGCCGCTTTTTGCCGGCTCAGCCGCCCCGACCGAACCCGTTACGCCCGCCGCGGCGGCAAGCAGCGCCGCCTTCAATGCCCAACGCATCCTCTTCACTCCCCATGATTTTTAGAACGTGTGATAGCAGCCTAACACGCCCCCGCAGGGGGGCGCCAGTCCGATATTTCAAAGGCTGAACCCATGCCGCGGCTCAGCCGCGCTTCGGGTCGCACCTTTCATACTCCGGCTCGCGCCCTTCCTTGCGGGCGCGGCGGTCCTCACGGCCGATACATTGTTCCTGCCTCCGGATCTGGCGCCCGCGCTTCCGGTCGGCCTCGGCCTGGCTGGTGGTGACCGCGTCGACGCCCGCCGAGGCCACCTTGACCGGCAACGTCACGATGTCGAGCGCTGTCTGGGCGACGCAGGCCTCAAGCGACAGAGCGAGGAGCGGGAGGAGAAGGATACGAATAACTGGCCTTTCCGGCTTGAGCAGAGCGATCCTAACACGCGGCGGCGATTGCTGCCTTAACATTTTGCCTTGCGGCACAAGCGGATGCAGCGCCGCGCGTCAGTGCCGCGGCTCGATGTGGAGGTAATTGGGATTGAAGCCCGACGCATCCTGAAGCCGCTCGTAATCGGGGATGGCGAGCGTGCCGCCCTTGAGCACGATCAGTCCGTCGGCGCGCATGCGCTGCAGCGTGCGGTTGACGTGGACCGTGGTGAGGCCGAGCGCGTCGGCCAGCTCCTCCTGGGTGAGCGGCATTTCGAAGCTGCGGTCGGCGGCGAGGCCCACATTGCGCATCCGAACGTACAGCTCGCATAACAGGTGGCCGATCGCTTCGAAGGCGCCGCGGCGGCCGATATTGACCACCCAGGCCCGCAGTACCGCCTCGTCCACCAGGGTCGCCCACCACAAGGCTTTCGCGAGGGCCGGCCTGTCCGTCATCTCCTCCATCCTGCCCCGGGGGATGAACGCGACCTTGGCCTTGGTCAGGGTGACGATCGAATGGTCCATCTCGCCTAGAAGGGTGACGTGGAGATCGCAGAAATCCCCAGGTATCAGGAAGGCCACGATCTGTCGGGCCCCGCTCGGCAGCAGCTTGTAGCGAGCCGCCCATCCCGCAACGATCAGGTGGACGTGGTCGGGCCGGTCCCCTTCCCGGATGACGTTGCGCCGCGCCTCCATGTCGCGGGCGTCGCCGCAAAGCTGCGCGATCACCTCGGCATCCTCCCGCCCAAGCGCCGCGACGGTCGCGAGCTTGGCCTGTAACGGGTTGCACAGCCTCGGCTGAATGTCTTCAGAAGGGGTTCGGGTCGCCACTGGCCTATCTCTATTCCAAAGCGGACGGAGCGTCCATCGGAGTGGCCAATAGTTAATCCATGTTATTCATCTGCGCCTTATCCTGCTTGAAATACGGACGGCCTACCTTTGGATAAGATGCGGGCACCAATCGGCACACGGAATGGGCGCCGGTGGCTGGGAGAGGCGAAGCGCTCCCGCCCCCTCCAGCGGAGAGCCCATAATGGCAGCCCACGACCCTCTCGAGCGGATCATCCGCCGGCTTCAGACGCGCGCTCCCCTCGACTGGGGGGACTGCGCGGCGGTCCGCGCGCTTCCGCTCACCTACCGCTCGCTCGAGCACGGAAGCTACATGGTTCGAGAGGGTGAGCCCGCAGAGGTTTGCACCTTGCTGCTCAGCGGTTTCGCGATCCGCCACAAGGTGACGCGCGACGGGCAGCGGCAGATCATTTCC
Source organism: Allosphingosinicella sp. (assembly GCA_036398895.1). Classification (GTDB taxonomy): domain Bacteria; phylum Pseudomonadota; class Alphaproteobacteria; order Sphingomonadales; family Sphingomonadaceae; genus Allosphingosinicella. The sequence continues at coordinate 360,447 of DASWOC010000012.1, forward strand.
GTGCACCTGCCGGGTGAATTCCTCGACCTCCAGAACAGCTTCCTGGGCGTCGCCGACCACAATGTGCAGGCGCTGACCCGCTGCGAAGTCGCACTCACGCCGGTCTCCGCGATCCAGCAGCTCGTCGAGGCGCGCCCGCTCGTGGGCCGGGCCATGTGGATCGACACGTTGATCGAGGCGGCTATCTACCGCGAATGGCTGGTGAACGTCGGGCGGCGCAACTCCTTGAGCCGCCTCTCGCACCTGCTTTGCGAGTTCGCCCTTAGGCTCGAACAGGCGGGGCTTGCGGAAGGCGGGTGCTATGAGCTTCCGATGACGCAGGAGCAGATCGCCGACGCGACCGGACTGACCCCCGTTCACGTCAACCGGGTCCTGCAGGAGCTTGGCCGGATGGGCGTGATCAAGCGCGACAAGCGCGCGGTCCTCATTTCGGATTGGGAGAGGCTGCGCGATGTCGGCGACTTCAACGTCCGCTACCTTCACATCGAGGAAGGCGGCCCGACGAACATCGTCTCCGCCCGCTGAGTGACCAAGTTGCGGGAATCCGGCAAAAAAATCGACGACCTAACCTAGATAAAAGCGGCCCATTCCGCCGGACCCTATGCCTTGGCTCGAGGGGGGCACCGCACAATCGCGGCGGCTGTTCCTCACGTGGCGAGAGGGAGCGGCAGTGCGGGATCAGCACCCGACGTTCGAGAAAATGGTGCAAAGGCTGGAGCGGAGGTCGCCGCTGAGCCCCTCTTCGCGTCAGGCGCTGCTCGGCCTTCCCCATAATTTGAGAAAGCTGGCGGCCGGTGCCCACATCGTCCGCGACGGCGATTGCACCGAACATTGCGCTTTGCTGCTGAGCGGTTTCGCCTATCGCTACAAGATTACCGGCGAGGGGGCGCGCCAGATCATCTCGATCCACATGGCCGCCGAATTCGTCGACCTCCAGAACGCCATGCTCCAGATGTCCGATCACAGCGTCCAGACTCTGACGGAAGTCGAAGCCGCGATGATCCCGCGCCAGGCGGTGCAGGAACTGGCGCTCGGCAATCCGGAGATCGGCCAGGCGCTGTGGATCGACACGCTGATCGACGCCTCGATCTTCCGGGAATGGGTGGTGAATGTCGGCCGCCGCGACAGCCGGGCTCGCGTGGCCCACCTTCTTTGCGAATTCTCGCTTCGGATGGAGGCGGCCGGGCTAGCCCGGGACCATCGCTACGAGCTGCCGATGACTCAGGAGCAGCTCGCCGATGCGGTCGGCCTGACCTCGGTCCACGTCAACCGGGTGCTGAAGCAGCTGGGCGAGGAGGGACTGATCAGCCGTGACAAGCGCAGCATCGTGATCGAGGATTGGGACCGGATGCGGCACGTCGGCGACTTCAACGAGCGTTACCTCCACCACGACGGGCAGGCCGCCCGCGCCGCCTGATCCATGTTCTTGGCAGGCGCCTCGACTCGTGAGAGGCTCCCTTTCCACGCTGTTGAGTACCACCCGAGTCGGGGGAGGGACGCCATGTCCCGGGAAGACAATATCCAGCATCATGTCGGCCGCGCTTTCGAGGAGCTCGACCGCGCCCGAAGCGCCGCGACACCGGAAGCGGCGATCGCGCATCTGGGCCTTTCGGAGCTTCATCTGGGGAAGATGAAGGCGTTTAGCGATGCGCCCCGCACCGCGCCCGAGCTCAAGCTGGTCTGCGATTAACTAAATCCAGCTTTTCAAAAGCTTACGGTCACTGATCCAGGTGAGTGCAGGCGGCGCTCGAGCTGTGGCAGGGAGGCAGGATGGACGATGAGATCGGCTTCCATTCCGGACGTGCCTTGGCGGAGCTGGATCTTGCGCGCGGCGCGTCAGACGTCGAAGCGGCCCGCCTCCATTTGGCTGAGGCCGAGCGCCACCTCGACCTGATGCGCGAGCTTTGCCGCCCCCTGGCCGGGCGGCCGTCCCAGCTGGGCGGCTAGTCACGGCCCTCGGCACCCTGAAGACAAATGCCTCCGCCTGCGCTTATAAGAAGGCGCAAAAGCCCGGAGGATCCATGCGCCGCTTTCTCTCCCTCGCTCCCACCTTTCTGCTCGCCGCCTGTGCCACCGCCCAAGCCGATAAGGAAAAGGAGGTCGAGCCGAGCGAGCGCTACACCTTCTGGCGCCCGGCGCCGGTGGTCGAGGCGCCCGATCCCACACAGGTGGTTCAGGCCTCGCCCCCTGAGGCCTGGCGCGCGATCGAGCCTGAGAACCTGCTTGTCATGGAGCTGAAGGAGGGTGGCCGGGTCCTCATCGAGTTGGCGACCGACTTCGCGCCCATCCACGTCGCCAACGTCAAGGCTTTCGCCCGCGGCGGCTGGTGGAACGGCGCCTCAATCTACCGCGTGCAGGACAATTATGTGGCTCAATGGGGCAATGGCGATGCCAAGGTGGAGCTGCCCAAGGGCGTCGTGCGCCAGCCGCCGCACGAATATTTCCGAGCCATGCCTGGCCTCGACATCCGTCCCCTCGGCTTCCCGGACAGCTATGCGCCCAGGGTCGGGCACGTGAACGGCTGGCCGGTCGGCTACGACCCCGAGGAGGGGCAGGCCTGGCTCACCCATTGCTACTCCTACGTGGGGGTCGGCCGGGATCTCCATCCGGACACCGGCACGGGCGGAGAGCTTTACGCCATCATCGGCCATGCGCCGCGGCATCTCGATCTCAATATCGCGGTCATCGGCCGCGTTATCGAAGGAATGCCGTTGCTCTCGGCGCGCCCGCGCGGGACGGAGGCCTTGGGCTTCTACAAGGAGCCGGCGCAGAACATCCCCATCGCCCGGGTTCGCCTGGCGAGCGAAATCCCGGCCGCCGAACGTCCCTCATACGAAGTGATGCGGTCCGACAGCCATGCTTTCAGCCAATATGTCACCGGGCGCGCGAACCGCGGCGGCGACTTCTTCCGGCGTCCGGCAGGCGGCGTCGACCTGTGCAACGTGCCGGTGCCGGTGCGGAAGAAAGCGGGCTGATCGGGAAATTACGCGCCGGCCCTCGCGTAGGGATTCGGGGCCGGCGCGACGGCGGCTGACCTTAGGCGCCGCCCGCTTGGTCGCGGGCGGAGGACTTCAGGCCGCGTAGGCCTGGTCGCTGATCATTGGCCGCCGGATCGAGCGGACGATCGCGCCGCCGGCGATCATCGGAGCATTCTCCAGCGGGAGAGCCGTCGTGCAGAAGGCACATTCGGCCATCGAGCGGCCGATATACCAATGCGTGCGGCCGCAGCCGGGGCAGTAATTGGTCTCGTGCTCGCGATAGACGATGTGATAGCCGCGCTGATCGGCCTGGGGGATGATGCAGCCGCCGCGCGCTTCAAGAATACTCGTCGCCATACTTGGCTCCTCTTACTCACTTGGCGGCTCAACGACCGACAACTCTCAAGAGTTTCATGGCGTTAAGATGAACGGAGCGGTTACGCTTCCGCGTCGAGCAGCTCCCACGCTCCGAAAACCGCAGAAATGTGCGGCGGCGAGACGTTTTTCTGCGTCGGTGAATTGAGGCGATTTTTTTGATGAGGGTGTCCGCGCGTCCTGCTTCGGGACGGCTTCAGGCCCGCTGAGCGCCGCCTGGACTGCGCTTCGCCGCCTTTGCCGGCGGCGGCGCGAGGAAGAGCTGGAGGCGCCGCATCCAGCCCGCATAGATATCGCTTGCGCTCTTCGGGTTGATCTTCATCGTCAGCCCGCTTCCGGCACGAGCCAGCCGGCGACCAGATAGAAGAGGATCGCCACTGGGCCGAGCGCCAGCAGGCTCAGCACCGCCACGAGGCGGATGAGCGTCGCGTCGGCTCCGGCCCAGCGGGCGAGACCGGCGCAGACGCCCATCAGCTTCGCGTTCTGAGGGTCGAGGGTGAGAGGGTTGTTCATGTCTCTGCCTCCACTCAAGTCTCTGACGTAGGCGCGGCTCAGACGAGCTGAACCGGGCCGACGGCGGCGGAGATGAAGAGCGAGGCGGCGAAGAGCGCTCCAAGAGCCGAAACCGCGAACTGCTGAAAGTTGATCATGGTCATTTTTAGTCTCCCTGAAATCGGCATCCGGTTGATCCGATGCCATAACAAGGGATTTGCACGGGGTATGCCAAGTGCAGGAAACGGCGGAATTCCGCCACTCTTCCTTGTAACAGGCGATTGGGCGCTGCCGAGGGCTCACAGAAGTTGGTGAATCGCGCCGACTTTTGGGTAGTTGGTTTTCACGGACTGGTCGTAGCCGAACGCAGGCGTCCGGAAGCGGACGAGCGTCATAAGAAAGGCCCCGCCCGGACGCGCCGGACGGGGCCTTCTCTTACGTCAAAGCCCGGCTGGTTTAGCCGCCGTGTCCCGCAAGCGCCGCCAGCAGGAGCAGGGCGACGATGTTGGTGATCTTGATCATCGGGTTCACCGCCGGGCCGGCCGTGTCCTTGTAGGGATCGCCGACGGTGTCGCCGGTCACCGCGGCCTTGTGGGCCTCGGAGCCTTTGCCGCCGTGATTGCCGTCTTCGATATACTTCTTCGCATTGTCCCACGCGCCGCCGCCCGAGGTCATCGAGATGGCGACGAACAGGCCGGAGACGATCACTCCGAGGAGGAGAGCGCCCAAGGCCGCGAAGCCCTGATCACGTCCCGCGATCAGAGAGATCCCGAAGAACACCGCGATCGGCGCAAGCACCGGAAGCAGCGACGGTATGATCATCTCGCGGATGGCGGCCTTGGTGACGAGATCGACCGTACGGGCATAGTTGGGACGGCTGGTCCCTTCCATGATCCCGGGGTTAGAGCGGAACTGCTCACGGACATCGACCACGACCTCGCCGGCCGCGCGGCCGACCGCGGTCATCCCCATGGCTCCGAAGAGGTAGGGGAGGAGCGCTCCGAGCAGGAGGCCGACGACGACGTAAGGGTTGGACAGCGAGAAATCGATGCCCGCCGCTCCGATTCCGAGCTCGCCGGCGAACTGCTCGAGGTCCGTCGTATAGGCGCCGAACAGAACCAGCGCCGCGAGGCCCGCGGAGCCGATCGCATAGCCCTTGGTCACCGCCTTGGTGGTGTTGCCGACCGCGTCAAGGGCGTCGGTGCGGGTGCGCACCTCGTCCTCCATGCCGGCCATCTCGGCGATGCCGCCGGCATTGTCCGTCACCGGGCCGTAGGCGTCCAGCGCCACGACCATGCCCGCGAGCGCGAGCATCGAGGTCGCCGCGAAGGCGATGCCGATCAGGCCCGCAAGCTGGTAGCTGAGGATCATGCCGACGCAGATGACGAGCGTCGGCAGGGCGGTGGATTCAAGGCTGATGGCGAGGCCCTGGATCACGTTGGTGCCGTGGCCGGTGACCGAGGCTTTGGCGATGGAGCGGACCGGACGATAGTTGGTGCCGGTATAATATTCCGTGATCCAGACCAGCAGGGCCGTCACTCCGAGCCCGACCATCATGCACCAGAAGAGGTCCATTCCGGTGAAGCCGCCGGTCAGCGCTTCGCCGACCACCTGGTTCTCGACGTCCGGCCCCACGGCCTCACGCGCTCCGCCAAGCACGGTGCCCATGTCGCCGACCGTCTGCGCGGTGACGTAATAGATCGCCGGGATCGACAGCAGGGCGGTCGTCCAGAAGCCCTTGTAGAGGGCTCCCATGATCGACTGCTTGCTCCCCAGGCGCACCATGTACGTGCCGATGATGGAGGTGAGGATGCAGACGCCGCCGATGATCAGCGGAAGGCTCATCAAGGCCGTGAGCTGTTCGGTCGTGCCCGCGACGAGGAGTGCGATCAGAACCATGGTGGCGCCGACGGTGACGACGTACGTCTCGAACAGGTCGGCGGCCATGCCGGCGCAGTCGCCGACATTGTCGCCCACGTTGTCGGCGATGACGGCCGGGTTGCGGGGATCGTCCTCGGGGATCCCGGCCTCGACCTTTCCGACGAGGTCAGCGCCGACGTCGGCGGCCTTGGTGAAGATGCCGCCGCCGAGACGCGCGAAGATCGAGATGAGCGAGGCTCCGAAGGCGAGGCTCACCAGCGAATCCACGACGAGCCGGTCATTGGGCTCCAGGCCCTGAACCTCGACCAGCACGTAGAAGAAGATGGCGATGGCAAGCAGCGCCAGGCCCGCCACCAGCATCCCTGTGATCGCGCCGGCGCGGAAGGCGGTGGTGAGGCCGCTCTGAAGCGAGACCCGCGCAGCCTCGGCCGTGCGCACGTTGGCGCGGACCGAGATGTTCATGCCGATATAGCCCGCGGCGCCCGAGAGGACGGCGCCGAGCACGAAGCCGATCGCCTGGGTCACGCCCAGGAACAGGGCGACGAGCACGGCCACGACGACGCCTACGATGGCGATGGTGGTGTACTGGCGGCCGAGATAGGCCTTGGCGCCTTCCTGGATCGCGCCGGCGATCTGCACCATGCGCTCGTTGCCCGGGGACATGGCGAGCACCTGGCGGCTGGTGAAGATGCCGTAGAGCACTGCGACCACTCCACAGGCTATGGCGATGAGCACGACGTTCATGAGGTTCCTTCCCCTGTGTGAAACCCCCCGGAGCCAGGCTTCGGGGGGGAACGGTGTTAGAGCCGGGCAGGCGCAAAGGCCCCTGCGCTCAAGCGCCCGGATATGCGCCGCCCTTTAGGGGGCTTGAGGGGAGGTTTCAACCGCCGAGCGCGTCAGCCATGCTCCCAGCCGAGCCTCTCCGGCATCGAAACCTCATCGCCCCCGTCGGTCAGCCGAAGCCCGGCCCCCGCGGCGAACCCGCCGATGCGGCTGAGCGGCAGGCCGAGCCTCTCCGACAGGCGCAGGATTTCGGCGCCCGCCTCGGCGGGGGCGGCGAACAGAAGCTCGTAATCGTCTCCGGCGGTGGAGGCGAAAAGCCGCGCGTCCCGCCCGCTGCCGAGCGCCTCGAGGAAAGCGCCCGAGAGCGGGACGTCTCCCAGATCGATCCTGACGGCGACCCCGCTCGCCTCCGCCATTCGTGCGGCGTCGATCAGAAGCCCGTCCGAGACGTCCATCATCGCTGTCACCAGCGGCGCCAGCGCCTCGCCGGCTCCCAGTCGAGGCCGGGGGTTGCGGTAGCGCTCGATCAGCGACTGCGCGGCGTCGATCCCGCCCCTGAGGCTCCTCAGCCCCGCCCCGGCGTCTCCGATCGTGCCGCTCACCCACAGCTGCTCGCCCGCCCCCGCTCCGCCGCGGGAAGGCACCGCCCCCGTCGCCTCCCCGATCGCGGTCAGAGAGAAGGTTCGGGGAGCACCGGGCGGAGCTTTCACGGTATCGCCGCCGAGAAGCGCAACGCCGAAAGCCTGGAGGGCGCCGCCGAGCCCCTCGACGAAAGCCCTGTCCCACGCCTCCTCGCCGAGGCTGTAGCCAAGCAGCACGCCGCATGGTCGAGCCCCCTTGGCGGCGAGATCGGAAAGGTTCACCGCCAGCAGTTTCCAGGCCACGTCGGCGGGCGGGTCGCCCGGGAGGTAGTGCACCCCCTCCACCAGCAGGTCCTTAGTCAGGACGAGGCTCCGCTCGCCCAGACCCAGCACTGCCGCGTCGTCGGTCAGTCCGCGCGCAGCCGGGTCCGTGGCGAGGCGGCGGAGCGACTGGAGGAAATCGGACTCGTAAGACACGCGCCCGTCATAGGCGCAACCGGGCGCCTAAGTCCTCACCTGCTTGGCCACCGCGTCGAGGATGCCGTTGACGAAACCCGCCTCCTTCTGGCCGTAAAAGGCCTTGGCCACCTCGACATATTCGGAAATGACGCTTCCGGTCGGGACGTCGATCCTGGCTGCGAGCTCGTAGGCGCCGGCGCGCAAGATCTGGCGCATCGGCCGGTCGAGACGGTGGAGCGGCCAGTCGGGTGTCAGCCTAGCGGCGATGAGGCCGTCCAGCTCGTCGGCCCGGGCATGGACTCCGCTGACCACGTCGTCGAAGAAATCGACCTCCGCATCCTCATATTCCACCCCCTCGATCGTCGCTCCGAGGCGGTGGTGGTGGAATTCGTGGAGCAGCTGCGGGATCGGGATCTTCTCCATCTCGTGCTGATAGAGAGCCTGGACGGCGGCGAGCCGGGCGGCGGAACGCGAACGGGAACGGGTGGAAGCGGACATGGCGGGGCTATAGGAGCCGTGGGGACGGAGAGTGAAGCCCCTAATCCCCCAGCGTCTCGGCGAGAAAGTCCTCGATCGCGCTGGTCACCGTCCCAGGCTCTTCCCAGGTAATGAAGTGGCCGGCGGTGGGCGAGGTCACGATCCGCAAATCCTCGACATGCTCCTGGAGCCCCTCCAGTTGCACGGGTAGCAAGGCGGGGTCCTTCAGGCCCCAGACGACCAAGGTCGGCGTCCGCAGCTTCGGGAAAGGCGCGTGCGTCCACAGCGGAAGGATGGCCTCCTCGTCCGGCTTGGGCACCACCACCTGAGAGGCACGGTACCAGTTGAGCATCGAGGTCAGCACGCCCGGCTGCGACCAGTCGTCGAGATAATGCTGGCGCTCCTCCGGTGGCAGTTTGGTCGGATCGGAGTGGCTGAGCAGGACCTTGTCGAGGAAGCCCTCGAGCCCCATCGCAATGATCCCGGCCTCGGCGAGCGAGCTTCGGAAGAAGCTGATATATTGGGAGGCCTCGCGCTGCGCCTCGTCCTCGATCAGGCTCTTCTGAAAGACGAGCGGGTGGGGGGCGTTGACGATGACGAGGCGCTTCACCCGCACCGGATGGTAGAGCGCCGCCGTCCAGGCCACCGCTCCGCCCCAATCGTGCCCCACGAGGGTGAAGCGGTCGATTCCGAGGGCGTCCGCGAGCGCCATGAGGTCCGCGACGATCTTCCCCGTCTCGTAATTCTCGACGCCGCGAGGCTTGTCGGACGCTCCGAACCCCCGCTGGTCGGGCGCAACCACGCGATGGCGGTCGGCGAGCCCCTCCATCTGATTGCGCCACGTCCGGTGCGATTCCGGAAAGCCGTGTAGGAAGATGATCGGCTCCCCGTCCTCGGGGCCGGCGAGCGCGACGTTGAGCGTGATGCCGGTCGAGAGGGAGATTTGTTCCTGTCGCGTGTCGGTCATGGATAGCTCACGGTCTTCGGCACCTCAGGCAGGGGGATGAGCTCCTCGCGGTCGTCGGGCGGGAGCGTGAAGCGCCCCGCTTTCCAATCCTCCCGCGCCTGTCGGATCCGAGCGCGGTTCGAGGAGACGAAGTTCCACCAGACGTGGCGCGGGCCGTCCAGCGCGGCCCCGCCGCACAGCATGACATGGGCGCCGTGCTCGGAGCGCAAAGTCGCCCGGACGCCGGGTGCAAGAACGTAGAGGGTGCTGCGTTCTAATGGTAGGCCGTCCAGCGACGCCTCGCCCTCCGCAACATAGACCGCGCGCTCGTCCGCTTCCGCATCGATAGGCATCGAGCCGCCGGGCTTCAGGTTCACATCCGCATAGATAGTCTCGCTGTGGCAGGTGACCGGGGAAGTGGCGCCCCAAAGTGTCCCCATCGCCACTCGCGCGCTGGCGCCGTGCCCCTCGACCACCGGCATGGCGTCCCTAGGGACATGCTCGAAAGCTGGGTCGATCTCCTCCTTCGCCTGCGGAAGGGCGAGCCAGGTCTGGATGCCGCTGAGCTCCGGCCCCGTTGGGCGTAGCGCCGCGGGCGAGCGCTCCGAATGGGTGATCCCGCGGCCCGCGGTCATCAAGTTGACCGCCCCCGGCTCGATGGTCGCGAACGTCCCGAGTGAATCGCGGTGATCGATCGCGCCGGCGAAGAGGTAGGTGACGGTCGCAAGGTTGATGTGCGGGTGCGGGCGCACATCGATTCCGCCGCCCGCCTCGAGCTTCGCGGGGCCCATCTGATCGAAGAAGATGAAGGGGCCGACCGTCGTTCGCTCCCGGTGCGGGAGCGTGCGGTGCACCTTGAACCCGCCGAGATCGTGAGTGACGGGGACGAGGGTCTGGAGGATGAGGTCGTCGGCCATCGCTCCAGCCTAGCGCTTTTGCAGTCGCGCGTCAGCCGCAAGAGAAAGCCCGCCGCGACTGCGTCGCGGCGGACTCGTTTTCGCACGGGCCTTGAGGCCCTGCATTTGTCACATCGTTTCAGCGGCCCTCGAGCGGGAAGCGCTGTGGCCGCCGGAGCGATAGAGGATGTCCTGGGCGGCTTCGCGGCCGATGCCCGCGTCGCTTGTGTCGACGGAGACGAACACGCCGCCTTCGTGGATCCGGCCCTCATAATATTTGGCGTCGTCCTCGCTGACGCCATGCTTCGTCAGAAGCCCGCTGAGGCCGCCCGCCAGAGCGCCCGCGCCCGCGCCGATAGCGGCCGCTTCGGGAACGGCCGAGGCGGCGATGGCGCCGGCAGCCGCGAGGGGGCCGACCCCCGGAATGGCAAGCGCCGCAATGCCCAGGAGAGCGCCGACGCCTCCGCCAGCAAGCGCACCCTTCAGCAAGCTTTCGCCCTTCTCCTTCGCTTCGTGCGTGTTGGCGCCGCCATATTCGCCGTCGCCGCTGTCACGGCGCGCTATGACCGAGAGGGCGCTGTCGCTCACGCCTGCCTGCCGCAGCTCGCGGACTGCAGTCTCGGCTTCGGAATGGTTGTCGAACACGGCCGACACGATGCTCTGGTTCATGGGGTACTCCTACAATTTCGGGGGTGATTGGGCCGGATAGCCGATCATGAGAACGAGGCCGTTGCTCCGGACGTTCCTCGCCTTGGCTCATCGGGACTCGGCTCGTCGCTATGTCGGGTTCCGCCGAGATTTCTAAATCCTCGCCGGCTCCCCCGCCTACGGCTCCCCGGTCGGATTGCTGGACGACCGCGGCTCCTCGACGCACCAGATGAGGTTGCCGTCGCGGTCGGTTAGGCAGAAGGCCCAGCGGCCGTCCCACATGTCCTGCCTCGGCCGGGTGAGCGAAGGATAGATCCACTTCCAGCCCATCCGAGTCTTGGCGAAGACGTCATACCAGCTGTGGATGTCGGCGACGCGTATGACGGCCAGACGCTGGAAGCGCATAAAGTCGTCATGGGTATAATCGATATCGGTCAGGGAGAAATCGAGCTCGACCCCCTCGCGCCGAAGCCGTAGCCAACTCGGCTCCTCATCCCCTTCGCAGATCGGCTCCGCGACCGGCTCGAACCCGAAATAGCGGTAGAATTTGCGTGTGCGCTCGAGGTCGGCGCTCGCAAGGACTGGCACGGCCTTGGCCATCAGCGCATTTCGGGCGAGCGTGAGGCGTCACCCCTACAGACCGTGAGCGGGAGCAGCTTCAGATGCCTGGCAGGTGCCGGGCCACGGGCGCCCAGCTGCCGGTGGCGATGAGCGTAACCGGAATGATTGTCGAAATCGCGTAGATTCCGAACACGAACCAGGTGGCGGGATGCGTTTTGCCGAGGCTGCTTTTGTCCCACCGGAAAAGGGGGATGAAGAAGAGGAGCGTCAGCATCATCTGAGCTACGAAGCCAGCGGTGACCGGCGGCGCGAGCGGCAGGCGGCCGAACGACGGGCCAAGCGCCACGGCCATCGCCGCTCCCAGCATCATCCTTTTGTGCCACTGAGGGTTGCGGCGCTGCTTCCATCCCTGCCAGATCATCACCGCGAAGGCAGGGATTGCGGCGAGTGGGAGGGCCGTCCAGTCGAGGGCCGTGGTGAACGGCGGCTGGTTGGCGCGAGCGACCTGCCAGACCGCGGTCATGTACATGACGGGTATCAGCGAGATCGCCAGCACCATCGATACCGCGCCCAGCTTCATGTGAATGTCCCGCCGGCCGGCGGCGACGAGCTGGGTCTGGGCGACGAACACTGCCATCCACAAGGTGAACAGCCCGCCGTGCAGGATCACGGAAAGCGGCAGGCTCGGGTTCGGCCGTGGATAGGCCGGAACGATGCCGCGCAGGTAGAAGCTCGGAGCGAAGCCGAGGAACACCAGGACGCCCAGGAGCAAAGCCATGCGCCTGTAGAAGCGCCGCTCCGGAGAAACCCGGTCGGCCGCGGGTGCCGCAATTGTGGCCATCTTCACTCCCCCCGGAATGGCGATCAGCCGCTAGCCTACAGCAGAAGCGGGTTTTGAAAAAGACGGAGAAGCACGTCCACCGGCTACGGCCGTTGTCGTGTCACTCCCCCGGCGCTCGCGCCTTGATGGCGAGGGCGTGCACCCGCTCCCTCATCAGGTCGCCCAAAGCGGCGTTCACCGCGCGCTGGCGCTCGAGACGGCTCTTGCCGGTGAAGCTCGCGGAAACGATCTCGACGGTGAAATGGCTTTCGCCGCTGCCGTCGTCGCCGGAATGGCCGCGGTGCCGCGCGCTGTCGTTGATCACGTGCAGTTCCTCCGGAGCGAGCGCGGCACGCAGGCGTTCGTCGATTTCCCGGGCGACGGGGCCGGTTAAAGGCAGGTCCATGTCGCCTATATAGAAGGTTTGGACGAAAAAGGTGAGGGCGTGGCGAGCGCGGGCAGTCGGCAGAGCAGGTTTCACGGGAGGAGCGAGGCGCAAGGGCTTTGCGCCCATCCCGGCTGCGACTCACCGGGCGAGTTCCGGGCTCCCGCCGGCCGTGGTCCAAGCTTCGACGGACCTGGCGAATGGCGCTGGCTCTGCCTCGATCATGTCCGAGAGTTCAACTCGGGCTACAATTATTTCGACGGCATGAGCAGCGAGGAGATCCAGGCCGCCCAGACGCCCTACGGAGGCTGGGACCGGGAGACCCGCGCCTTCGCCTCGGCGGGCAGCGACCGGCCGCCGAAATGGGCGGACTTCACCGACCCGCTCGACGCGATCGGCGCCCGCTTCCGCCGCCCCTCAGCTCCGGAAGGGGGCCGCAAGGACGGCCGCGAGTTGAGCGGTGAAGACCGCAAGAGCCTTAGGGTGCTCGGCCTTGCGGTGGACGCCGACCGGCGCGACCTCAGGCAGCGTTACGCGGACCTGCTGCGCCGCTATCACCCGGATCACAATGGGGGAGACCGCGGCCACGAGAAAGCGTTGCAGGCGGTGATCGAGGCTTATACGCAGCTCAAGTCCCGCCCCGCCTTCGCCTGATCCTCCAAAGACCGAAAGACTTACGCATGTCCGATTTGCCCAATGCCAACCCCGCCAGCCGCGGCGCCCTCGTCATGGATGCGCCCGACAAGATGGTGAAGGTGCGCGAGCTGTTCGGGGTGGACAGCGACATGGAAGTGCCCGCTTTCTCCGAAGCGGACGAACGGGTGCCGGATCTCGATCCCACCTATGTATTCGATCCGGACACCACGCTCGCCATCTGCGCCGGCTTCGGGAAGAACCGCCGCGTGATGATCCAGGGCTATCACGGCACCGGCAAGTCCACCCATGTCGAGCAGGTGGCGGCGCGGCTGAACTGGCCGCTCATCCGGATCAACCTCGACGCCCATATCAGCCGCATCGACCTCATCGGCCGCGACGCGATCGTTCTTCGCGAGGGCCAGCAGGTGACCGAGTTCCGCGAGGGACTTCTGCCCTGGGCGCTTCAGACTCCGACCGCACTCGTCTTCGACGAATATGACGCCGGGCGCCCGGACGTGATGTTCGTCATCCAGCGCGTCCTGGAGACGGAGGGCAAGCTCACCCTCCTCGACCAGAATAGGGTGATCCGTCCGCACCCCTATTTCCGGCTGTTCGCGACCACGAACACGGTGGGTCTCGGCGACACGACGGGCCTCTATCACGGTACGCAGCAGATCAATCAGGGCCAGATGGACCGCTGGAACATCGTCGTGACTTTGAACTACCTACCGGCCGAGACCGAGGCTCGGATCGTCCTCGCCAAGTCGGGCGAGTACGACCACGAAGGCGGGCGGCAGGAAGTCGAGCGGATGATCAAGGTGGCCGAGATGACCCGCCAGGGCTTCATCAACGGCGACATCTCGACCGTGATGAGCCCGCGAACCGTGATCAGCTGGGCGCAGAACACGCTCATCTTCGACGATATCGGCTTTGCCTTCCGCCTCACCTTCCTCAACAAATGCGACGAGGCGGAGCGGCCGCTGGTGGCCGAATATTATCAGCGCGTGTTCGGCAAGGACCTGCCGGAGAGCGTGGCGGCGAGGGCCTGAGGCTCCGCCGTGGCGCAGACGGATAATCCCCTCGAAGCCTTCCGCCAGGCGCTGACCGGCGCCTCGCGGGCGATCGCTCGGGAGCCGGAGCTGGAGCTCGGCTTCACCGCCGACCCGCCTTCTTCCTCGGGCAAGAGCGTCAAGGTGCCGATGCCGGGACGGACGCTCGCCGAGCGCGAGGTGGCCGAGGCCCGCGGCTACGCCGATGCGGCGGCGCTGAAGCTTCGCCACCACAATGCCGGCCTCCACGCCCGCGGCTCACCGGACGACGACATCGCCCGCGCCGTCTTCGACGCCGTGGAGCAGGCGCGGGTGGAAGCGCTGGGCGCTCGGGCGATGGCGGGCGTGCGCTCGAACCTCGCCCACGCGACGGAGATGCGCCTCAGGACCGACCCGATCACTCGCGCGCGCAACCGGGCCGAAGTGCCGCTCGGAACCGCGCTTTCACTTCTGGTCCGGGAGCGCCTGACCGGGGAGCCGATCCCTGAAGCGGCACGGGCGGGGCTCGATCTCGTCTCCGGCTGGATCGAGGAAAAGGCCGGGGCCGACCTTGACGGGCTCGGGCTGGTGCTCGACGATCAGGCCGCGTTTGCCGCGCTCGCAACGAAGCTTCTCCGAGACTTGGAGCTTGTCGAAGGGGAGGCGGAGGCCGAGCGCGACCCCAATGAGGGGGAGGAGGGCGAAGGCAGCGAACAGGACGAAGCCGAGGGCGGCGAGGAGGAAAGCGAGGAGGAGCCGGGCGGCGGCGAGGGCGAGGCCGAGATGCGGATGGAGGAGGGCGACGCCTCGGAGGAGGAGGGGGAGCGCGACTGGTCCGAGGAGGAGATCGCCGAGGGCGAGGAGGGCTCGGGCGAGGAAGGCGAGGAGGGGATGATCCCGGTCCGTCCGAACCGGCCGCTCTCCGACCTGCCGCCGCAATTCGACTATCGTGTCTTCACCACGAAATATGACGAGGTCGTCGAGGCGACGGAGCTTTGCGACGAGGCGGAGCTCGGGCGGCTTCGCACCTATCTAGACCAGCAGCTGACCCACCTCCAGGGTGCGGTCACCAAGCTCGCCAACCGTCTCCAGCGGCGGCTGATGGCCCAGCAGTCGCGAAGCTGGGACTTCGATCAGGAAGAGGGGCTGCTGGACGCGGCGCGGCTGGCCCGCGTGATCGTCAACCCAGCACACTCGCTCTCCTACAAGGTGGAGCGCGACACCGAGTTTCGCGACACGGTGGTGAGCCTTCTCATCGACAATTCGGGTTCGATGCGGGGGCGGCCCATTTCAATCGCCGCGATCTCGGCGGACATTCTGGCCCGAACGCTGGAGCGGTGCGGGGTGAAGGTGGAGATACTCGGCTTCACCACCCGCGCTTGGAAGGGCGGACAAGCGCGCGAGCAATGGCTGGCGGCGGGGCGGCCGCCTAATCCAGGCCGCCTCAACGACCTGCGCCACATCGTCTACAAGGCAGCCGACGAGCCGTGGCGGCGGGCGCGCCGGAACCTGGGCCTGATGATGCGCGAGGGCCTGCTCAAGGAGAACATCGACGGCGAGGCCTTGCTGTGGGCGCACAACCGGCTGATCGCGCGTCGCGAGGAGCGGCGCATCCTGATGGTCATTTCGGACGGTGCGCCGGTCGATGATTCCACGCTGTCCGTGAACAGCGGCACCTATCTGGAGCGGCATTTGCGGCAGGTGATCGGCTGGATCGAGGCGCGCTCGCCCGTCGAGCTGGCCGCCATCGGGATCGGCCACGACGTCACCCGCTATTACGAGCGGGCGGTGACGATCATGGACGCCGAGCAGCTCGGCGGCACAATGATCGAGCAGCTCGCCGGCCTGTTCGACGCGCCCGTGCGCTGACGTAAAAGGGGCCGGTCCCCCGAAGGAACCGGCCCCACCCCTCGCTAAGCCACTGGAGGGTAAGCTCGAATAGCCGTTGCGGCCATCGACAGGCCTCACACCTGCAGGATGCGGCTTGAGCCAAGGCTGAATGCCGCCGTCAGCGGCTGTTCATCGCGCGAGGGGTGCTGCGGCCGCCGCATCGGCGTAAGGGGGCGCGGTGCGTATCATTCTTCTCCTCGCGGCATGGCCGTTCCTCGGCACATTCGCGCCGCTCTCGCTTCAGAAGGAGATGCCCGCCCCTCCGGTATCGCGCGTCGCCTTTCAGCCCGTGCCGCTCAACGAGTCCGCTCCCGGTCAGAAGCGCCTGAGCGAGCTTCTCTATCTCGGCGGCTGGTCTCTCACGAGCAACGACAGGAGGTTCGGCGGGATTTCGGCCATTCATGTCGAAGGCGACGAGGCGCTGGCAGCGGGCGACGCTGGCTGGCTGGCTCGATTCCCGGTCGCCCTCGGCGGAGTGGTCGGGGCCGAGATCCGCGCGATCGGGAGCGGCCCGGGGGATCCCAGCGAAAAGTCGGATCGGGATATCGAGGCGATGGTGGTTCGGGGAAATCGCGCCTGGATCGCCTTTGAGCAGGCCAACGCCGTCTGGCGCTATGCGCTGCCGGGTTGGAGGGCCCAATCCTCGGCCGTTCCTCCGGCCATGCGCCAATGGGAGGCGAATAGCGGGCCGGAGGCCATGGTCCGGCTGGCCGACGGCCGGTTCATCGTCTTTTCGGAAGGCGGCGGCGGCGACAGCGAGGCGGTGCTTTTCTCGGGAGATCCCGCCGTTCCCGGTACGAAGGCGACAAAGCTTCGCTACCGGCCCCCGGAAGGATATCGAATCACCGACGCGGCCGTGCTGCCGGACGGACGGCTGCTCTTCCTCAACCGCGACTTCAGTCTGTTTGGGGGTTTCTCTGCAAAGCTTACGCTCGGCGCCTTGCCGCCGCTACGGGAGGGGGCGCTGCTCACCGGCGTCGAGATCGCCGATTTCAAGCGGCCGGTGATCACCGACAATCTGGAGGCGTTGAGCGTGACCCAGGATCCGTCGGGGACGATCGTGTGGATCGCCTCGGACGACAATTATACGGCGCTCCAGCGGACCTTGCTGCTGAAGTTCCGGCTGCTCGTTTAGGCGGCGGCTTCGGTCTGCTTCTTGGCGACTTCGCGCTTCAGGCGGCGCGCCTTCAGGCTCAGCTGCTCGTCCTTCGACTTCAGCAGCCAGTTGTCGAGGCCGCCGACATGCTCGACCGAGCGCAGGCCGTTCATCGACACCCGAAGCTTCACGCCCCGGCCGAGCGAATCGCTGATCAGAGTCACGTTCTGCAGGTTCGGAAGGAAGCTGCGCTTCGTCTTGTTGTTGGCGTGGGAAACGTTGTGACCCACCTGCCGGCCCTTGCCGGTCAGCTCGCAAATGCGCGACATAATATCTCGTCCTGAGTTGGTGCGGGGAGCAAAGTCCCCGGAAAAGCCGCTGGGCGGATAGCGTCGGCGGCGGCTTTCGTCAACCTGAAGTGGCGCGGCGCGGGTCGTTGCGCTAGAGCAACCAATCGCCGGACGCCACGTTTCGAAGGCAAGCCGCGGGAAGAAGAGGACCTGCTTATGCTACGCGCTCTCCTGTTGATCATCGCCCTCATCATCCTGATCGGTATCGCGCTGGTCGCCACCGGCGTGGTCGGCGTCAGCCAGACCCAGCAGGCCAAGGCGCCAGGCTATGAGGTGAAGGTGAACGACGTGGACATCGGCACCACGACGGCCAACGTTCAGCTTCCCACCGTTCAGATGCAGCCCAAGCAGGTCGAGGTGCCCGCACTCACGGTCGACAAGGGAACCGCCGGCAACGCGCAATAGTCTGCGCCCGTAGCGCTCATGACGGCTGCATTCTCCGAGCCGATGCGGCTCGCCATGGCCGAGGCGGCGGCCGCCGCGGCCGACGGCGAAGTGCCCGTCGGCGCCGTCGTCACCCGCGGAACTCAGGTGATCGCGACCGGCCGCAACCGCATGCGCGCCGATTCCGATCCCACCGCCCATGCCGAAATGGTGGCGATGCGAAACGCGGCCTCGGCGCTCGCAAGCCCCCGCCTCGACGGCTGCGACCTGTGGGTGACCCTCGAGCCCTGCGCCATGTGCGCGGGCGCGATGGCGCTCGCGCGGATCTCGCGGCTGTATTTCGCGGCAGCGGATCCCAAGGGCGGGGCGGTGCTGCACGGGCCGCGCCTGTTCAACCAGGCGACCTGCCATCACGCTCCGGACGTTTATTCCGGCATGGGGGAGGAGGAGGCGGGCGAGATGCTGCGCGCCTTCTTCCGGGAGCGGCGCGCCTAGCTGCGCCGCCGCCGGCGCGGTTGCCAGTCGTAGGTGAAGACGGTTCGGACGACGCTCTGGATCGCCCTGCCTTCTGCGTCGGTCGCCGGCTTGTAGAGGAACCGGGCCTCGATCAGCCGGCAGGTGGTCGCGTCGAAATCCGGACGGCCGCTGCTTCTCGCGACTCGGCACCCCGAGACGCTGCCGTCCCTCTCCACCGTGAACACCACCGCAACCGACCCTTCCGCCTGCTCGCTTCGGGCGGAGGCGGGGTAGTCGTCATTCTCGATCCGCCCGCGAAGGCGCACCGGCCGGCTCGCGCCGCCCCCGCCGGCACCAGTCCCGGAGCCGCCGCTTCCCACCCCATTGCCCCGGCCTCCCGTCCCGGTACCGGGGCCGGGAACGGTGGAGACCCCCGCCCGCACGTCCTGGCCTTCGGGCACGGGGGTCTTCTTGGGTGCGCTGCGTATCGGCGGCTTCACGGGCATCACGATCTTCGGAGGCGGCGCTATGACGGGCGTCGGAGCCGCCTTCAGGCTCTTCGGAGAGGCCGCGCCCTCTTCGGCTTCCGATCGGTCACGATCCGGAACGCTCTTCTCTGGAGGCGGCGGGGGCGGCTCGACGGCGACGTTGATGAGCTTGAGGTTCTCGCCAGCCTCACGGACTGCCTGATAGCCCAGGCCGGTGACGAGGGCATAGCCGAGGAGGACGTGCAGCGCGGCGACGCCCGCCGTGGCCTTGACGCGATCCTCATTCCTCAAGGCGCCGATCCGCATCATCCGCGCCCTCTGCCACGGGCCGCATGAACGGCCGCGGAATCGGCTAAAGGAAAGGGCGCCGGATCGCTCCGGCGCCCCCTTTTCTAGCTGAGCAGCTGGTTAGCCCTGCTGCTGGATCGGAACGATGCGGATTTCCACGCGGCGGTTCTGCGCGCGCCCCGCTTCCGTGCTGTTATCGACCGTCGGCTGGGAGGAGCCGAAGCCCTGCGTCGCAATCCGTGAGCGGCTCACGCCTCGGGCTGCAAGATAGTTGGCGACCGATTCAGCCCGGTTCTTGGACAGCGGGATGTTGATGGCATCGCCGCCGCTCGGATCGGTGTGGCCGTAGACGTCGATCAGGGTCGAAGGATAGGCGTTCAACGTCTGCGCTACCTGGTCCAGCGTCGTGCGGAACTGCGGCTGAATTTCATAGCTGTTGATCGGGAAGGTGATGCCTGACGGCATGGTCAGAAGCAGCTCGTCGCCCTCGCGCTCGACGACGACGCCGGTGCCCTCGGTCTTGTCGCGAAGCTCCTTCTCCTGCTTGTCCATATAGGCGCCGATCGCAGCGCCAGCGACGGCGCCGATGCCCGCCCCAAGGACTTTCGCCGTCCGATCGCGGCGGCCGCCGATGATGTCGCCGCCGAAATAGCCGACCACGGCGCCGATGACGCCGCCGATCGCACCCTTGGTTGAAATCTTGCGCTCGCCGGTTTCGGGATCCGTCACGCAGGCGGCGGTGGTGGCAAGAAGGGCAGCAGCCGCGGCCGCGCCGAAGAACCTCTGGTAAACACGCATACTCATTCCTTTCCCAAAGCGGGGATTGTTGAACGAGCCTCAAACCGCCCTCGGGACGTGCTTGTTCCAACAAAGGTGAGGTCGCAGGGAGGAAGAGGTTGTGGGGCGGGAACCATCCCGGCTAAGGAGAAGCGGCGCCATGCCGCCCTTTTCCCCCCAGCCATTCCCCTGGTTCGACGTTGCCGTCATCCTGATGCTGATCGCGCTGAACGGCGTGTTCGCCATGGCGGAGCTTGCCATCGTCTCTTCCCGCAAGCCGCGCCTCAAGGCCATGGCGAAGGCGGGAAGCCGCGGCGCGCAGACGGCGCTCGACCTCTCCGCCGATCCCGGGCGCTTTCTTTCGACGGTGCAGATCGGGATCACCATGATCGGCATTCTTGCGGGCGCCTATTCCGGCGCCAGCTTGGGCGGGCCGCTGGGCGAGCGGATCGCCTTGCTCGGAGTGCCGGCGGACACGGCGGGGACCCTCGGCTTCGTCGCGGTGATCATGGTCACCACTTATGCTTCGCTGGTGATCGGCGAGCTGGTGCCGAAGCAATTCGCCCTTCGGGCGCCGGAGCCGATCGCCGCCGCGATGGCGCTGCCCATGCTGTGGACGGCGAAGGCCACGGCGCCCCTGGTGTGGCTGCTCGACCGCACCAGCGCTCTCATCTTCCGGGCATTGCGCCTCACCCGCGACAATGCCGACAAAGTGACCGCGGAGGAGCTGCATCTCGTCGTCGCCGAAGCGCACAGCGCGGGCGTGCTCGAGGAATATGAACGGGCGATCATTTCCGGCGTCGTTCGGCTCGCTGACCGCCCCACGCGGGAGGTGATGACGCCCCGGACCGACGTGGACTGGATCGATGTCGACGCTTCGCTGGAGGAAGTGCGCGAGGCGCTGCTCGAAACCCCCCACAGCCGGATCCCGGTCGCCGAAGGCTCGGTCGACAAGCTTATCGGAGTGGTCCAGGCGCGCGACATCGTCGCCGCACTGATCGAGGGGCGGCCTCTCGTCCTGCGCGAGTTGGTGCGCGAGCCGCCGGTGGTTCCAGACCAGATGGACGCGATGGACGCGCTCGCTGTGCTTCGCGGTACTGAGCTCAGGATGGCATTCGTCCATGATGAATACGGCCATTTTGAAGGGCTCGTCACGCCCGCTGACCTGCTCGCGGCGCTCTCAGGAGCAATCGAGGCCGGTTTCGAAAGCGGGGCGGAATCGCCTCTCGTCGAGCGCGAGGACGGAAGCTGGTGGGTGTCCGGGTCGCTCTCCGCCGACGCTTTGTCGGACCGGCTCGGGATCAACCTTCCCGAAGAACGGGACTACGCGACCGCGGCGGGCTTCGCCCTGTCGGTACTGAAGCACATCCCCGAGGTGGGGGAGCGCTTCACCTTCGCCGGCTGGCAGTTCGAGATCGTCGACATGGACGGCTTCAAGATCGACAAGCTTCTAGCCAGCGAGAAGATGCGAAAGCGCCGCGGCGGCTAGGCCGAGCTGCCGAGCTTCCCGAACACCGCCTCGAAGCCTTCCTTATCCCCGCGAGCGAGATAGCAGGCCTGCTCGACCAGCCGGTCCCGGGCGATGCGGCCGCGGAAGGCGCCCATCCGCTCGTCGAGGCGCTCGACCTCGGTGGGGCTGAGGCCGGCAAGCTGGTCGAAGCGGACGATGCCATTCTCGTTCAGCTGGGCGGCGAGCTTGGGCCCCACCCCCTTCATCGTCCGGAGATCGTCCGGCGGGCCGCTGGGGCCGGGGATGTCCGGGTGTGCATCGACGCCGAGCATCTGCCCGGCGACGTCCTTGGCGGCCGCCGCCATTCCATCGGGCACTGCATTGCCTTCGGGGCCGTCCATCCGCCGCGGAGCTGCCGCGGACGGCTCCGCTTCGATTCTGTCGGACTGGGCTTCCGACCGGCGGGCGGCACGGAAAACCCAAAAGGCGACGGCGAAGCCGATCAGGACCGCAATCCCGATCAGGATGAGATTATATTCTGCGACCGTGCTCATGTTGCTCCCTCGTGGTTCAGGCGAAGCCTTCGCGGCGGCGACGGCCGAAAAGCAGCCAACCCAGTCCAAGCCCGATCAGATAGCCGGCGGCGCAAAGGATCAGGGTCTCCGCGAGCAACGGAAATCCCCCGCTGGAACCGCTCTGGTCGGTCCAGCGGAGGCCCGACACCCCCTCCACCTCCTGCACATAATCGTTGATGCCCTTCTGGCTGCCCATGCCGTCGCGTTGGATATCGTTCGCGTTGCCGCTCAGGGTCGCCGCGCGGGAGAGCGGGTCGCGTCCAAGCCGGACCTGAATGCCCGACAGCTCGGCGGGCGCGATCGCCGCCTGCGCCTGGCGCTCCAGCGAAGAGACCAGCGCTTCACCGCGCCCTAGCGGCCCATGCGACAGCCAGCCCGCCAGCAAGGCGAGAAGCAGCCCGATCAGGATCTTGACGGTCGGCGACATGAAGCTTGCCTCCTTCGAACCCAATGAAAGCCCCGTTTATAAGCTCGAACGTGGCTGTCCAGCCTCAGCGCTCCCGTTCGATCTCACGCCAGCCGATGTCGCGGCGGCAGAAACCGCTCTGGAACCCGATTGAATCGACCGCCGCGTAGGCGCGGTCCCGCGCTTCCCGCACCGTCGAGCCTCTCGCGGTGACGTTCAGCACCCGCCCGCCGCTGGCGACCAGCCGGTCGCCTTCCAGCTTCGTGCCGGCCTGGAAGATTTTGACTCCCGCGTCGGTCGAGAGCCCCTCGACGCCACCGATCTCCCCACCCACCTCCGGAGTGCCGGGATAGCCGTTCGCCGCCAGCACGACTGTGAGCGCTGGCTCCTCAGAGAAACGCGGCGGCTCGGCTGCGGACAGCTTGCCGCGGGCGGTCGCGTAAAGCAGCTCGAGCAGATCGCTTTCGAGCCGCATCATCAGCACCTGGCATTCCGGGTCGCCAAAGCGAGCGTTATATTCGATGAGCTTCGGCCCCTCCTTCGTCAGCATGAGCCCCGCGTACAGCAGGCCGGAATAGGGCATGCCCCGCTCCCTCAGAGCCTCAACGGTGGGGATGACGACCTCGTCCATCACCTGCCGCTCAAGCTCCGGGGTCAGGACGGACGCGGGGCTGTAGGCGCCCATTCCCCCCGTGTTGGGGCCTGTGTCGCCATCGCCGATCCGTTTATGATCCTGGGCGGAGCCGAACGGCAGGACCGCCGTCCCATCCGTCAAGGCGAAGAAGCTGACTTCCTCTCCCTCGAGGAACTCCTCGATCACGAGTGAGCCGCCCGCGGCGCCGAAGCCGCCGTCGAACATGCTGGCGAGCGCCTCCTGCGCCTCCTCGGCACTTTCGGCGATGATCACGCCTTTGCCCGCGGCGAGGCCGTCCGCCTTGATCACCACCGGCAGCGAGAAGTCCCCCAGCGCCGCCTCTGCCGCCAGGCGGTCGGAGGCCCGGGCGTAGCGGGCGGTGGGGATGTGGTGCTTCGCGCACAGATCCTTGGTGAAGCCTTTCGAGCCCTCCAGCTGGGCAGGACCCTTGCTGGGGCCGAAGACGCAGAAGCCCATCGTCCGCAGATTATCGGAAAGTCCGTCCACCAGCGGCGCCTCCGGACCGATGACGATCAACTCGATCGAGTTCTTGAGGCAGAAATCGACGACGCCTCGGTGGTCGGCGGGGTCGATGGCGACGAGACGAGCGTGCTCGGCGATGCCCGGATTGCCGGGAGCGGCAAAGAGCTTGCCCAGCCGAGGCGATTGCGCGAGCTTCCAGGCGAGCGCATGTTCGCGGCCGCCCGAGCCAAGCAGCAGGACATTCATGGACGATCACCCTCCAGCCGAGAGCGGGCTGTTAGCAACCGAAGCCGCCGGCGACAACGCGGCGGCCGTCTCCGTTTCGGAGCTCGCCATGCGGCTCAAGCGGACGGTGGAGGATGCGTTCGGCTATGTGCGCGTGCGCGGCGAGATCAGCGGCTGGAAGCGGGCCGCCTCCGGCCACTGCTATTTGTGCCTGAAGGATGAGAAGGCGGTTCTGGACGGCGTGCTCTGGAAGGGGACGGCGGCAGCGCTGCCGTTCCGGCCGGAGGACGGCGTCGAGGTCGTGGCGACGGGGAAGCTCACTACCTATCCCGGCCGCTCGCGCTACCAGATCGTCATCGACCGCCTGGAGCTGGCGGGACAGGGCGCGCTGATGGCGCTCCTCGACAAAAGGCGCCGCGCACTTGCCGCCGAAGGGCTGTTCGACGCGGAGCGGAAGCGGAAGCTTCCCTTCCACCCCCGCGTCATCGGAGTGGTCACTTCGCCCACGGGCGCCGTAATCCGCGATATTCTCCACCGGCTCGCCGACCGCTGCCCGTGCCACGTGATCGTCTGGTCCGTGCCCGTGCAGGGTGAGGGGGCTGCGGCTCAGATCGCCGCTGCGGTGCGGGGCTTCAACGCCCTGCCCGACGACGGATCGATCGCCCGGCCTGACCTGCTTATCGTCGCGCGCGGTGGCGGCTCGATCGAGGATCTGTGGGCGTTCAACGAGGAAGAGGTGGTGCGCGCCGTCGCCGCCTCGACGATCCCGACCATCTCCGCGGTGGGGCATGAAACCGACACCTCGCTCTGCGACTTCGCCGCCGACGTTCGGGCGCCGACGCCCACGGCCGCTGCGGAGATTGCGGTGCCGGTGCGCGGCGACCTGCTCGGCCAGCTGCGCGAGCTCGGGCACCGCATTGAGCGCTGCGCTCGGCGGTCGAGAGACCGTTCAGCCGAGCAGTTCGAGAACAGCCTTCGCCGCTGGCCGGAGCGCGACGCCCTGCTCGCGCCGCAGCGGCAGCGGCTCGACGAGCTGACCGAGCGGCTGCCGCGGGGCCTCAGGAGCCAGCTCAACCACGCTCGGGCCGAACTGAGCCAGGCGGCCGGGGCGCTGCGCCCCGGTCTCCTCGTGGCGACGCAGCGAAGGGCGGCCGAGCGACTGCACGCGCTTTGGCGGGTCGCCGAGCTCGCCCACCCGAACCGGCCCCTCGAGCGAGGCTATGCACGGGTCGAGGACCGCGACGGGAAAACGCTTGTCTCGTCAGGCGCCGCCCGAGCGGCCGGACGGCTCCGTCTCATATTCGGCGACGGCGAGGTTGACGCCAGCGTCGGCGCCCCCAAACCGCCACGCCCGCCCGCAGCTCTCACCCGCCCCGCGAGCGAACAGCCCAAGCTATTGTAAGGAAAAGGTGCGTCACCAATGCTGATGTCGAACAAGGGCCGCGAGGCGCGGCTTCATTACATGCCCGGGACCTTCCGCATTCTCACGCCGGGCGACCACGTCCGATGCGCCGCGACCGGCCAGCCGATCGCTCTGGATGAGCTGCGCTACTGGAGCGTGGCGAGACAGGAGGCTTACGCTTCCGCCGAGCTTTCGATGCAGGCGGAAGAGAAGGGGGCTTGGCCTTCGAGCTAGGGGGGGGCGAGGCGTCTGGAGCCGCCCACTTGCTGTTGCGACTTTGCAACAGCGCCGCCGAAACAAAAGTGTAACCCCCTCCTGCTCCTTTACATAGGGGCGGCCTTAGCAGACTCAGGGGGAATGCTGCCGCGTATCACGTGTGCCGGCTATCAAGGGCGGGGGGAGGCCTGGGGGCCTCGTCGCGCCAGCGCTATATGAGGAACAGATCAGTGACCACACGGAATCTTTATCGCGGACTGCTCCGGGGCAGTTCGGCTCTTTCCGCTCTCGCTTTGGTTGGGGGCAGCTTTGCGGCCAGCTTGATGCTTGCGGCGCCTGCGGCCGCGCAGGAAATCACCGCCGGCCGGGTCAGCGGCCAAGTCGTCGACCAGGAGGGCAATCCTATCGAGGGTGCCACGGTGACGATCACGGCGACGAATCGCGATATCACCCGCACCGTCACGACCGGCTCAGGCGGCACGTTCAACGTGACGCAGCTTCCGATTGGCGAATATACGCTGACCGCGACGGCGGCGGGCTTCGGTACGACCCGCGTCGAGCAGGCCAATGTGGCGCTCGGAGGCACGGCCTATGAGATTCGTCTTACGGCGGAGGATGCCGCCGGCGGCGGCGAAGAGATCGTCGTCACTGGCCGCGCCGCGCAGCAACTCGACTTCTCCCAGGCGGCTACGGGCGTCGTTCTCGACGTGCAGGAGGTGGCGGAGAGGATTCCGGTCCCCCGGACGATCGAGGGTCTTACGCTTCTCGCTCCTCAGACCGTTGCCGGCGACCCGGGCTTTGGCAATTCAGTTGCTCTGTCAGGTTCCTCGGTTGCCGAAAACATCTATTATATCAACGGCATGAACATCACGAACTTCCGCACCTTCGTCGGCGGATCGACCGTGCCGTTCGAGTTCTACGATCAGGTACAGGTCAAGACCGGCGGCTATCAGGCGGAGTTCGGCCGTAACACCGGCGGCGCCATCATCGCACTGACGCGCTCGGGCAGCAATGAGTTCCGCGGCGGCATGAATGCCTTCTGGAGCCCGGCGAACCTGCGGGCGAAGCAGCCGAACAGTTATCTGCAGAACAACGCCGAAGACGTCGTGGAATTGCTTGAAGGCAATGTGTGGGCCTCCGGTCCGATCATCCCGGATCGCGCCTACTTCTTCGCCTTCCTCAATCCTCGCTACGAGCGCCAGCGTTACGAGTCTCTTCCGAGCGAGGGCGGCACGAGCTTCACCAGGACCTATTTGAGTTCGAACACGCCCTTCTACGGCGGCAAGATCGACCTCGATCTATTCGAGGGTCATCGCGCCGAGTTCACCTATTTCAACGACAGCAACACGGACGTTTACAACACCTTCGGCGTTACGGGCGCGGGTGTGGAGACATCCACCGGCACCACGCGAGCCTACGAAGGCGGCGAGAATTATATCGCTAAGTACACCGGCTCGCTCACGGATTGGCTGACGGTCTCCGGGCTTTACGGGCTCTCTAAGTTCGACCGGACGACAGCCGGAACACAGGACAATCTGCCTCTCACCTACGACAGTCGTCTGGGTTTTTCTCAGTTCGACTTTCTTCAGGGCGGGGTTGCAGAGGCGGGATCGGACAAGCGCCAGACCTATCGGTTTGACGTGGACGTTCTCGTCAACCTGCTCGGACAGCACCACTTCCGGTTCGGCGTCGACCATGAGATCCTGAATGCGGATGCGCTGACCTTCTACTCGGGTGGTGGTTATAACCGCATCTTCAACAGCAGCACCTATAATCCTTTCGGTCTGGCGCCGGGAACCAACTTCCTGCGGCAGCGTGTCTACAACAGCGGCGGCATCTTTGAGCTCCAGAACACCGCATTCTATCTGCAGGACAATTGGGATGTCACCGATCGTCTCCAGCTAAGCCTGGGCATCCGCAACGATCGCTTCAAGAACCTGAACGCCGCGGGCAAGACGTTCGTTGATTTGAAGAACCTTTGGTCGCCACGCGTGGGCGTGAACTTCGATGTCTTCGGCGACAGGCGAACCAAGGCGTCGGCCTTCTTCGGCCGCTATTATCTGCCGGTTGCCGCGAATACGAACATCCGCCTGTCTGGCGACGAACTGTTTACGGAGCGTTGGTACACCTACACGGGCGACCCGCTTAATCCAACGCTGGGCACGCCTCTGACCGGTTTGACCGTCTTTTCGGATGTGTCGGACCCGGATCCGACGACGCTCGTTACGACCAACCTCAAGCCCCAGTTCATGGATGAGTTCATCCTTGGCTTCGAGCATCGGTTCGCTGGGCGCTGGCGCGCCGGCCTCAACCTCGTGCACCGCGATCTGAAGAACGTGCTCGAGGATTACGATGTTGAGCAATATGCGCTCGGCCAGTTCTGTAAGGCTAATCCAACTGTTAAGGACTGCGAGGACCTAGCCGTCGGCGGCGGCGGTTATGTGCTCTTCAACCCGGGCCGGCCGATCATCGTGAATGTGGCGCCGCACGGTGACTTCGCCGGTGGGCTCCTGACCTTCACACCTGAGCAGCTTGATGTGCCGAAAGCTCGCCGCAGGTACTGGGCCGCGGAGTTCAGCTTCGACCGCTCGTTCGACGGCCTTTGGGGGCTCGCCGGGTCCTACACCTGGTCGAAGACCCGGGGAAATTACGAAGGCGGCGTGAAGTCAGACAACGATCAGGACGATGTCGGTTTGACGCAGGATTATGACGAGCCGGGTTGGATGGACGGGTCGTACGGCAACCTGCCGAACGATCGCCGCCACCAGTTCAAGCTGTACGGCACGTTCGCGCCGATGAAGAACGTTTTGATCGGCATGAGTGCCCGCGTGGCTTCGCCCCGGAGCTTCGGCTGCATCGGCATCTACCCGTTCGAGGATGATCGGGCGCAGAACCCGTTCGATCCGGGCGGTGCGGACAGCTGGTATTGCGGCGACCGGAGCACCACCTTCACTGTTGCCGGACAAGACTATGCCAAGAGCTCCATTCTCGTCGGGCGCGGCGGCGCGTTCAAGAGCGAGTGGGAGAAACGGGTCGATCTGAGCTTCCAGTACGAGGTGCCGATGAAAGGCATTCGCGGGATGAAGCTCAGGGCCGACGTCTTCAACGTCTTCAACTTCGACAGCCCGATCGAATATGTGGAGCAGGGAGACGCCGACGGACCGGTTTCGGCCGGCGCGCCCGGAGTACCCAAGGGCAGCGTGCCATTGAACGAAAACTACGGGAAGCCGACGTCCTTCCAGACGCCGCGCTACCTGAGGCTAGGTATCTCGTTCGACTTCTAAACCATCCAGGTTCACAAGCTGGAGGCGGGCCAATGGTCCGCCTCCTCTTTTTTGACCGACTGCGGCGCATTTTTTGCCGCGCGCGCCGGCATCCGGCGTCAGATCACGCCGTGGAATTCCGCTCACTCCCTGAACCCCGCCCGAGGCCCAGCCGTAGCGCGGGGGCAGCCTTCCACCGGTCGAGGAGCATCATCGGCTCGATCCGATGAGATTGCCGCCGAGGCTCCGACATTCCAGACGATTGTCGGCGGATGTGGATCGTGCTATGAATGAATACTAATTTGTTCGTGAGGAGAGTTCTATGAAACGATACGTTCCTGTGCTTGTACCGTTGGCCCTCGCGCTTCCGAGCGCGGCTCCGGCCATGCAGGGACCTGCCAAGAGTGTCGACAAGGATCAGGTCGTGTGCAAGCGCGAAAGCGTGATCGGCTCCCGCGTACAGAAGCGTCGGATTTGTCTCACCCGCGCCGAATGGGCGAAGCTGGAGATCGGTACGCGCGACGGCATGGCCGACTATCTGCAGAAGTCGACCTCTGGCGCTGGCCGCCAATAACCGGACGGAGCTAGCGTATCGATCTGGTGAAGCGGCTCTGAGGGGAGAATGCCCGCTCAGAGCCGAGCAAACGGCGTAGTCGCCAGTTCCGGTGCTGCTTGGTTCGGCTTCGGACAGGGTGCCGGCGCGCGCCTTCAGCGCACCCGCATAGCTCGAATCCCCCGTCGGCCATTCACGGACAGCATGTAGCTTCCGAGCGCCGCTTTTCTAATGGTCACGCTCTGCCCCGGCTTCGGCAGGGGAAGCCTTCGTTCGACTTCAGTCGTTTGCCACACGGCGCCGTTGTCTAGGACTACCCGCCAGTGTCCGTAATCCGCGACTTGCGCCGATTGGACCTTAGCCTCCAGTTGATTAGGCTCATCGCCTGGAGCGTCGCCGCGGAACAGCGAGACGCTAGGCAAGGAGAAGCCGAAGAAGGACCGCCTTGTCTTTCGAAGCTCCTCCTTATCAAGCACCACGATCGCACCCGTTCTTGTCGCCGATGCGAGCTTGTCGGCTGCCGCATCATAGCAGGCAAGGCGGCGCTGCTCTGACTGCTCAGCCTGGCAGGCGAGCACCGCCTGCACCTCCGTGGGAGTGCGATCGGAGGGGGCGGGCGCTTCCGCCTGTGCGGCAGCGGCGGCGAGAAAGCCAAATCCTAACGCGATGGTTTCAAACGGCATTAGTCCCCTCAAAATCTCTAATGGCGACCTGTCGCTTTTGTGCAACAACTTGTGCTGAAATGCATCCCGGGGGGCTGCGACGATTGCCCTCCGTCCCCTCCGCTCCCTAAAAACGTCAATTGCAAGGTCGGCCCGATGTGTTCGGGTTACAAGACTCAACCCGGTTTGTCACCTCAAGGGGATACTTCACATGCCCAACGGATTGTTCAAGAGCGCTCTGCTTGCATCGTCGATGTTTGCGGGATCCGCCGTGCTGGCGACGCCGGCATTTGCACAGGCGACCGCCGAGCCGGTCGAGGCGCAGCCGGATCAGGTGGAGAGCCCGACCACTGACGAGATCGTGGTTACCGGTTCGCGCATCGCGCGTCCGAACCTTGAGCAGTCGAGCCCGGTGTCTGTCGTCGACGCGGAAGAGATTGCCCTGACGCAGCCGGTCTCGGCCGAAGAGTTCCTCCGCGAGCTGCCCGGCACCGTTCCCGGCATTGGTCCGGCGGTGAACAATGGCGCGAACGGCTCGGCAACGCTGAACCTGCGCGGTCTTGGTACCAACCGTAACCTCATCCTGCTCAACGAGCGCCGCATTGTCCCGGCGACACTGGGGGCTGTCGTCGACCTCAACATCGTTCCCGTCGCGCTCCTCGAGCGCGTGGACGTCTTCACCGGCGGCGCGTCGAGCGTTTACGGCGCGGACGCCATTGCGGGCGTCGTGAACTTCATTACGCGGCGTAACTTTGCGGGCCTGGACGTTTCCGGCAATTACGGCATCACCGAGCGTGGCGACGGCGCCAGCTACCGCGCCGACCTCACGATGGGCGCGAACTTCGACGACAACCGCGGCAATGCCGTGTTCAGCGTCAGCTACACGAACACACAGCCGGTTCTGCAGGGTTCACGCCCGATCAGCTTGGTCTCGCGGGCTTCGACCTGCACCGCTGGGCAGGTGTCCGCGGGTACCTGCGAGCAACAGACCGTCGGCGCCGCCCAAGGCTCCAACACCGCCGTCCCTGCTTCCTTGTTCTTCCCGCTCGGACTCGCCGGCACCCCCATCCAAGTCAACGGCGGCCAGTTCGACGCCGCAACCGGCGGCATTGTCTCCGGACTATCGAACTATAACTTCAATCCGGTGAACATCTTCCAGACGCCGCTCGATCGCTGGAGCCTCTTCGGACAGGCCCGTTACGAGGTGTCGCCGGCAGTCGAAGTCTTTACCGAAGGCTTCTTCGTGCGGAGCACGGTTCGCCAGGAGATTGCGCCGACCGGCACGTTCACGAACGTCTTTCAGGTCCCGCTAAACAATCAGTTCCTCACGCCGGCGACGCGTCTGCAGCTTTGCGGGCTGGCCGTTAACAGCACGGGCGCCTTCCCTGCCGGCCAGACCGGCCGCGTAATTCCCACGACCGTCGCGGACTGCCCTGCGGCAATCGCATCGGGCACCGAGATCAATGCCATCATCGCACGTCGTTTCGTCGAAACCGGTCCGCGCGTCACGGAGTATACCACCAACACCTTCCAGGTGGTGGGTGGTCTGCGCGGCGCACTGACTGCGAACCTGGACTGGGAACTCAGCGGCCAATATGGCGAGTCCCGGCGCGTGAACACCTCGACTGGCACGGCACTCCAGGATCGGGTCCAGCAGGCGCTACGCGGCTGTCCGACGGGTTCGACCTCCGGTTGCGTGCCGATCAACATCTTCGGCGGCGAAGGCACCCTCACGCCAGCGATGCTCGCGTTCGTCGGCGTGCCGACCAGCACCTTCATCAACACCGAGCTCGGCGCCGCGCAGGCAACGGTTTCGGGCGATCTTGGCTTCTCCAGTCCCTTCGCGAACGAGCCCATCGGGATCGCGGTCGGTCTTGAGTATCGGCGTTACGCTGGTGGCCAGTTCGGCGACCTTCCGTCATCCACTCCGGGTGCGGTGCTCGGCGCCGGCGGCGCGTTCCTTACCGTCAACGGCGAATACAACTCGAAGGAAGCTTTCGCCGAGTTGGTGGTCCCCCTGGTCGAGGAGCGTCCCTTCTTTCACAATCTGACCGTCGAGGCCGGCGCCCGGTACGCCGACAACTCGATCTCGGGCGGTGACTGGACCTACAAGGTGGGCGGGAACTACTCGCCGATTCCCGAAGTTAAGTTCCGCGGCGTCTACTCGCGCTCAGTCCGTGCAGCGAACCTTGGCGAGTTGTTCGCGCCGAGGAACACGGTCCTCAGCAACCTCGCCACCGACCCTTGCCAGGGAACACGGGCGCAGGTTCAGGCGCGCGGTGCGAACCACATCGCGGTGTGCGAGGCGCAGCTTGTGGCGGCTGGCCTGCCGACCTCCACGCTGGGCGGCGTGCCGGCGCCTATCGCGGGCCAGGTCAACGTCACCACCCAGGGGAACACCAATCTGGACCCGGAGGTAGCGGATACGCTCACGGCCGGTGTGGTGCTCCAGCCGCGGCGCTTCCTGTCGGGCTTCGCGCTGACCTTCGACTGGTATCGCATCAAGGTGAAGGAGGCGATCACGGCACCGGGCGTCAGCGACATCCTCGGCCGCTGCTTCGCTACCGCCGATCCCGCACTTTGCACTCTCGTTCAGCGCAACCCTCTGACGGGCGGGCTCAGTGGCGATCCTTCGACCACCCCGGGCGTGTTCCTCTTCACCACGAACCAGGGCCGGCTGCACACGGAGGGTTTTGACCTCACCGCGAGCTACCGC
Source organism: Allosphingosinicella sp. (assembly GCA_036398895.1). Taxonomy (GTDB): domain Bacteria; phylum Pseudomonadota; class Alphaproteobacteria; order Sphingomonadales; family Sphingomonadaceae; genus Allosphingosinicella. Next base: position 392,707 of record DASWOC010000012.1, read on the forward strand.
CGCGATCTGGGCTTCGGCATCCTCAACCTCAGCTTCAACGGCAACCACACCACGAAGAGCCGTTTCCAGGCCTTTCCGCAGGGCATCAACCGCGAATGCGTTGGCCGTTACAGCGTCTCCTGCGATCCGCCCCTGCCGCGGTATAGCGCCAACGGCCGTGCGACGCTGAGCGTCGAGGACAGCGACATTTCACTCGCTTGGAGGCACATCAGTCGGAATAATGTGGAGCCGGTGGCACCGACGCCGCAAGTCTTCGGCGGCCCGCCCACGACCGGAGGCCCCGCGAACGTGATCGGGGCCTATCGCCAGATACCCGCCTCCAACTACTTCGATCTGGCCTTCCAGCAGCAGATCTCAGACACGATGCGGTTCACCTTCCTCGTGCAGAATCTGCTGGACAAGGATCCGCCGGACGTAGGGAACACGATTGGTTCGACGTCGTTCAACAGCGGCAATACTTACCCAACGATCTACGATGCGCTCGGGCGCCGCTACACTGTTGGTGTGAACCTGCGGTTCTGATCGGACATAATAGCGTTTCGATTGGGGGTGAGCTTCGGCTCACCCCCTTTCTTGTCTTAGTAGAACTGCGTTTAGGGGCGGCGCTAGGCCGTCCGACTCGCAGGTTCCGTTGTGAGCACGAGCTGGCCGTCCCCTTCCGCGACCGCAACGAGGGCCCCGTCCGCAATCTCACCCCTCAGAATGGCGTCGGCGAGCGGGTCCTGCAGGTATTTCTGCACCGCCCGCTTGAGCGGCCGTGCGCCGTAAACCGGATCGTAGCCCACCCTCCCCAGCCAGGCGCGTGCGCCGTCGGTCAGCTCGAGCCTGATCTTCCGGTCCGCGAGAAGCTTGCCGACGCGCGCCACCTGGATATCGACGATCGGGCCCATATGCTCCTCGTACAGGCGGTGAAACAGGATCACCTCGTCTAGCCGGTTGAGGAATTCCGGCCGGAAATGGGAGCGGACGATCTCCATCACCTGCGGCTCGACATCCTCCACCTTCTGCCCGTCGCCGAGGCCGGTCAGAAACTGACTGCCGAGGTTGGAAGTCAGGATGATGATCGTGTTGGTGAAGTCGACCGTTCGACCCTGGCCGTCCGTCAGGCGGCCGTCGTCCAGCACCTGGAGGAGGATGTTGAACACGTCGCCGTGCGCCTTTTCAACCTCGTCGAACAGGACGACCTGATAGGGCCGCCGCCGAACGGCTTCAGTAAGAACGCCGCCTTCCTCGTAACCGACATAGCCCGGGGGAGCGCCGATCAGCCGGGCCACCGAATGCTTCTCCATGAACTCGGACATGTCGATGCGGACCATCGCGGAGCTGTCGTCGAACAGGAACTCGGCGAGCGCTTTGGTGAGCTCCGTCTTGCCCACCCCCGTCGGCCCTAGGAAAAGGAAGCTGCCCATCGGCCGGTTCGGGTCCTGAAGCCCCGCGCGGCTTCGGCGGATCGCCTTGGAGACGGCGCGCACGGCATCCTGCTGGCCGATGACTCGTTTGCCGAGGACGCTTTCCATCTGGAGCAGCTTCTCGCGCTCCCCTTCGAGCATCCGCTCCATCGGAATGCCCGTCCAGCGCGCGACGACCCCGGCAATGTCCTCGCTTGTCACTTCCTCGCGCAGCATTGCGGTAACGCTGGCGGCTTCCACTTCCGCAAGTTGCTTTTCCAGGGAAGGGATGCGGCCGTATTGAAGCTCGCCCGCCTTGGCCAGGTCGCCGGCGCGCTGCGCCTGCTCGAGCTCCAGGCGCGCCCGGTCCAGCTCCTCCTTGATCTTCGCCTCGCCGGCGAGCTTCTCCTTCTCCCCCTGCCAGCGCTGGGTGAGCTCGGCCGATTGCTGCTCCAGGTTGGCGAGCTCCTCCTCCAGTGCCTTCAGCCGGTCCTGCGACGCGCGGTCCTTCTCCTTCTTCAGCGCCTCCCGCTCGATCTTCAGCTGGATGATGCGCCGATCCAGATTCTCGATTTCCTCGGGCTTCGATTCCACCTCCATCCGCAGACGGGACGCGGCCTCGTCCATCAGGTCGATCGCCTTGTCGGGAAGAAAACGGTCGGTGATGTAGCGGTTCGACAGCGTGGCCGCCGCAACCAGCGCCCCGTCGGTGATCCGCACCCCGTGGTGAAGCTCGTATTTCTCCTTGAGCCCCCGAAGGATCGAGATCGTATCCTCGACCGTCGGCTCGCCGATGAAGACCGGTTGGAAGCGCCGCTGAAGTGCCGGGTCCTTCTCCACATGCTTCTGATACTCGTCGAGCGTCGTCGCTCCGATGCAGTGAAGCTCGCCCCGGGCGAGCGCCGGCTTCAAGAGGTTCGAGGCGTCCATTGCCCCCTCGCTCTTTCCTGCGCCGATCAGCGTGTGCATCTCGTCGATGAACAGGATGATGTCGCCTTCGCCCTGACGCACCTCGTCGAGCACGCCCTTCAGCCGCTCCTCGAACTCGCCTCGATATTTCGCGCCGGCGATCAGCGAGCCCATGTCGAGCGCCATCAGCCGCCGGTCCTTGAGGCTGTCGGGCACGTCGCCATTGGCGATGCGTAGCGCCAATCCTTCAGCGATCGCCGTCTTGCCCACGCCCGGCTCACCGATCAGCACGGGGTTGTTCTTAGTCCGGCGCGCAAGGATCTGGACGGTGCGCCGGATTTCCTCGTCCCGGCCGATCACCGGGTCGAGCTTGCCGTCGCGGGCGGCTTGCGTCAGGTCCCTCGCGAACTTCTTCAGCGCATCGTAGCGGTCCTCCGCACTCTGCGTGTCGGCGGTCCGGCCGCCGCGAAGTTCGTTGATCGCGGCGTTGAGCGCTTCCGCCTTCACTCCGGCGTCCGCAAGCGCCTTGCCGGCGTCGGTCGTCTTGGAAAGGACGAGCGCGAGCAGCATCCGCTCCACCGTCACATAGGAGTCCCCGGCTTTCTGGGCGACCTGCTCCGCCTGGTCGAGCACGCGCATCGTCTCGCCGTCGAGGATGGGCGCCGCGCTCGCGCCCGCTCCGGACACGACAGGAATCTTCGCTAAGGCCTCGTCGCATTCGCGCCGAGCCGCCTCCGCACTCCCCCCAGCGCGAGCAATCAGCCCGGAAGCCATGCCCTGCTCGTCCTCGAGCAAGGCTTTGAGGAGGTGCGCGGGCGCGATCCGCTGATGATTCATCCGCGCCGCGACCGTCTGCGCCGCCTGCAGGAAGCCGCAGGCTCGATCGGTGAATTTCTCCAGGTTCATATCGCCCCTCTTCTTAAGTCTCGGGCCGATATGGTGTTGCCCTTATGCAACACAAGAGGTGCCCTACGGCTTCGGCCGCTGTGCCTTGTCCTGCCCGGCCGCCACCGTCCGGCCGAAGAAGCTGTCGGAATACCAGCGCGGGCGATCGGCGGAATCCGCGATCTCCCGAGCGATCAGATAGTTGATCCGCGCGAACTTCGCCCCCGCCTGCCAATCGATGGGGAGCTTCAGGTCGTCGCTCGGCTTGTGATAATGCGTGGCCAGAAAGCCCTTGAAAGCCTTCTCGCCGCCGTTCGCGAAGCCGGTCATGAGAAAAACAGAGGGTACACCCTCCTGCACGAAACGGTAGTGGTCGGACCGGGTGAACAGCCCCTCCTGCGGCAGCGGATCCGGGCTGAGGGCCACGTTCATGCGCCCCGCGGCGCGCTGTACGATGGGGCCGAGGGTCGAATGCTCCGCCCCGAAGGCGATCACGTCGCTGAAATCGTAGAGCAGCACCGGCATGTCGAGGTTCACGACTCCGACAATCTTGCCGTCAGTGACAGCATTGCGCGCGAGATATTGCGCGCCGAGCAGCCCATCCTCCTCCGCGGTCACGGCGGCGAACAGGATCGAGCGGCGCGGCCGGTTCGGCGAGGCAGCCATGGCCCGCGCCACCTCCAGCATGGTCGCGACACCCGAGGCGTTGTCCATCGCCCCGTTAAAGACCTTGTCGCCTTCACGCGTAGGATTGATTCCGACATGGTCGAGGTGGGCCATGAGAAGCACATATTCGTCGGCCAGCTTCGGATCCGACCCCGGCAGGACGGCGAGCACGTTCGGGCTCTGGATCTTCGTCATCTGGCTCTGCCGCTCGAAGCTGACCCGCTGCTTCAGAGCGAATCCGCGCGGCTTGGCTCCTTCACGGGCGGCTTCGTCGAGCACCGCGACCAGGGACTTGCGCGAGCCCTCGAACAACGCCTCCGCCGCGGGCGTATCGACAGTGGCGGCAAGCCGGATCTTCGGTGCCTGGAGGAAAGGCTGGGCCTTGGGGTCCAGCCAGGCGATGACCGGCTCCCTCGACCCCTCGATCCGGGACGCCCAGGGCCGCCGCGCCACGTCCTCCCGGGTGAGGATCGTTATGACTCCGATCGCGCCGCGCTCCTGCGCCATCCGCGCCTTTTCGGCATTGAGGTGAGCGCCCATTTCGCTGGGCGTACCTTTGGGGAAGCCGCCGAGAACGACGACCACTTTTCCTCGAACATCGAGCCCGCGATAGTCGTTGAAGCCGAACTTCGGCAGGTCGAGCCCGTAGCCGGCGAACACGACGGGCGCCTCCACCGCTTGGCGCGTCTCCGCCGGACTGGGCCGAACGATGATTTCCTGGCCGTGGGTGAAGACGCGCTTCCCGATCGACAGGGTCGGGGGGTGGAGCAGGCTCGCCTGGACGAACGGGACCTGCTGGTACCAGCTGTTGGGGACGGCCTGCTTCAAGCCAAGCCCTTCGAACCGCGTCGCGACGTAGCTTGCGGCGATGTCGTAGCCGCGCTCGCCGGCATTGCGGCCCTCGAGTAGATCGTCGGCCAGGAAGGCGACATGGCTCCGGAACGCCTCGGCGGAAAACTCAGGGTTCTCCGCCGGTCCTTGGGCCGTGGAGGCCGAGGCGAGGAGCAGGGCGGTGGTAGCGGCAAAGATCTTCAAGCGCATGGCGAACTCTCCGGAGGGCGGATCTTGGGTCTGGCTCGTACAGCAGATGGCAGCATCGTCAACGCGCCGATTGCGCCTCTCGTTTCCACCGTTATTGTCCCAGCGTTCAAGACTCGGAGAACTCTTAGTGATGCGCTTCCTGCTGCTTCCGTTCGCGCTGCTTTCCGCTTTCGCCCTCCCCGCCTGCACCACCCACGGGGTCGAGGACGCGCCGATGGCGGCGACTTCCGAAGTGGCCGAGGCGCGCGCTCGGATCGTGCCGGTCACGCAGCTCGTCGACAAGGTCGACATTCCCTATGAGCAGTTCACGCTCGGGAACGGCATGCGCGTCATCGTCCATGAGGATCGCAAGGCGCCCGTCGTCGCTGTTTCCATCTGGTACAATGTCGGATCGAAGGACGAGCCGAAAGGCCGCACCGGCTTTGCCCACCTATTCGAGCACCTAATGTTCAACGGTTCGGAGAACTCCCCCGGCGATTTCTTCGAGCCGCTGCGGGAGATGGGCGCCACGGATTATAACGGCACCACCTGGTTCGACCGGACCAATTATTTCGAGACGGTGCCGCGTGCGGCCCTGGAGCGGGCGCTGTTCCTCGAGGCGGACCGGATGGGGCACCTCCTGGGCGCCGTGACCCAGGAGAAGCTCGATAACCAGCGCGGCGTCGTTCAGAACGAAAAGCGGCAGGGGGACAACGAACCCTTTGGCCTGGTCGAATATGCTCAGCTCGAGGCCCTGTTCCCCGAGGGACATCCGTACCGCCACTCCACGATCGGGTCGATGGCCGACCTCGATTCCGCGAGCCTCGATGACGTGAAAACCTGGTTCCGTGAGAAATACGGCCCGAACAATTCCATCCTGGTTCTGGCCGGCGACATATCGGCGGCCGAGGCGCGCCCGCTCGTCGAGAAATATTTCGGCTCGATTCCCCGCGGACCGGTAAACGAGCCGGCGAAAGCGGACGTGCCGACGCTCGCCGCGCCCAAGAAGGAAGTCATGAAGGACCGGGTGGCGAACACCCGCCTCTACCGCCACTGGGCGGTCCCTGGCCTGCTCGGCGAAGACACGCCGGCGCTCGAGGTGGCGGCGAACGTGCTCGGCGGCCTCGCCAGCTCGCGTCTCGACAATGAGCTCGTCCGTAAGGACCAGACCGCCGTTGCCGTCTCGGCAAGCCTGCAGCCGTTTCACCGCATCGGTCTTTTCGAAGTTCAGGTGGATGTGAAGCCGGGTCAGGACGCGGAGGCCGTGTCGCAACGGCTTGATCAGATCGTCGCCGACTTCATCCGAACCGGCCCCACCCAGGACGAGGTGCAAAGGGTGGCGATGCGCGAAGTGTCCAGCCGGCTCTACGGGCTCGAGCAGGTCGGCTATTTCGAAGGAAAGGCGGTGGCGCTCGCCGAAGGCGCGCTCTACGCGAACGATCCCGAATTCTACAAGAAGCGGCTTCTCGCCTTCGGGAAAGTGACTCCGGAGGACGTCAGGCGCGCGCTGCAGAAATGGCTGGCCCGCCCCGTCTACGCGCTCCACGTCGTGCCTGGCGAGCGCGAGGCTTATACGGAGGCAAAGGGCGGAAGCGGCGGCGCCGGCACTCAGCGGCCGCGCTATTACCGGCAGCCGGGGGCGGGCGAGAAGCCGCTTGCGCCGCTCCCCTATCAGAAGATCCCGACGCCTCCGATCGGGGAGGTCTCCAATCTCGATTTCCCCGACGTCGAACGGGCGAGGCTCTCCAACGGCATCGAGATCGTCTACGCGCGGCGGCAGACGGTGCCGGTGACCCGCATGGCCGTCGAGTTCGACGCTGGCGTCGCGGCGGATCCCGGTGACCGGCTCGGCACTCAGAGCCTGATGCTGAACCTGCTCGAGGAAGGCACGACCAGCCGCAATTCGATCCAGATCGCCGAGGAGCAGGAGCGACTCGGAGCCAGCATCGGCGCCTCCGCCTCGCTCGATCGAACGGCGGTGACGATGGCCACGGTATCGCCCAACCTCCGGCTCTCGCTCGAGCTGTTGGCGGACATCGTCAGGAATCCGGCCTTCGACCCGAAAGAGGTGGAGCGGCTTCGGGCGCAGCAGCTGGCGCAGATCGCCCAGGAGATAACGACTCCAGGCGGCCTCGGCGCGAGGACGCTGCCGATCCTCCTGTTCGGCGCGAACCATCCTTATGGCCGCCCCTCGACGGGAACCGGCGACCAGGAGGTGGTCGCAAAGTTGACGCGCGACGATCTGATCCGCTTCCACCAGACATGGATCCGGCCGGACAATGCCCGGATTTTCGCCGTCTCCGACGTTCCGCTTGCCGAGCTCGTCCCGCTGCTCGAGGAACGGTTCGGCAATTGGGCGCCGCCGGCAGTTGCGAAGGGCAGCAAGAATTTCGCTTCGCCGCCTCCCGCGCCGAAAGCCAGGATCGTGCTAGTCAACCGGCCGCAATCGCCGCAATCTTTGATCCTCGCCGGAAGCGTGCTTCCGGTTCGGGGGACCGAAGACCTGCTCACCCTTCAGGCCGCCAACGAGGTGCTCGGCGGAAGCTTCCTCTCGCGCATAAACATGGACCTGCGCGAGACGAAGGGCTGGTCCTACGGCTCGTTCAGCAGCATCGGCATGCGCGAGGATTTGGTGCCCTACGTCATCAACGCCCCGGTGCAGGCGGACAAGACGGGGGACGCCATCCGGGTGCTGATGGACCAGGTGCGCGGCTTCGTTACGAACAAGGGCGTCACCGGGAGCGAACTCACCGGGATCATCAACGGCAATACTCGTCAGCTCGCCGGCCAGTTCGAAACCTCATCCGCCGTGCTCGCCGCCCTCAGGTCCAACCTGCTCTACCGTCGCCCCGACAATTATTGGGAGACAGTCGCCGAGCGCTACCGGGGCATGACGGGCAGCACGCTGGATCAGGCCGCCCGGCGGCTGATCGATCCTTCGCGGCTCGTGTGGGTGGTCGTCGGCGATGCCGCCAAGGTGCGCCCGCAGCTCCAGGGCCTCGGTCTGCCGATCGAGGAATATCAGCCGCGCTAGAGGCCGATGAGGCGGGTCACATGGCCCATCTTACGGCCTGGGCGCGGCTCGCCCTTGCCGTAGAGGTGGAGGTGGGTGGCAGGCTCGGCGAGCAGCTGGGGCCAGCGTTCCACTTCGTCGCCGATCAGGTTCAGCATCTCGACGCCCGGAGCGGCGAGCGCGGTTGAGCCGAGCGGAAGGCCGCATATCGCTCGAATGTGGTTCTCGAACTGGGACGTGATCGCACCTTCGATCGTCCAGTGGCCGCTATTGTGGACCCTCGGCGCCATTTCGTTGAACAAGGGGCCGTCGGGAGTCGCGAAGAACTCCATCGCCAGCACGCCGATATAGTCGAGCTCCTCCGCGACACGGCGCGCCAGTGCCTCGGCCCCTTCGATCTGTGGCGCTAGTTCGCTTCCGGCGGGCACGACGGAGCTGGCCAAAACTCCATTGGCGTGCGTGTTGCGCGGCACCGGCCAGATGACTGTCTCGCCCGAGCCGTTCCGGCAGAGCAGGATCGAGAATTCCGCCTCGAATGCCACGAAAGCCTCCAGCACCGAAGGGGCGCCGGCCACTGCGTCCCAGGCCGGGCAGACATCCGCTGCGGCCTTGATCCGTCCCTGGCCTTTGCCGTCATAGCCGAAGCGGCGGGATTTCAGCACCGCGGGCATGCCGATCTCCGCCAGCGCCGCATTCAGTTCCTCCCGAGTCTCCACCGCCCGGAAACGCGCGGGCCAGCCGCCGTGCTTCTCCACGAACCTCTTTTCCGCCAGCCGGTCCTGCGCGATGGCGAGCGCCAAGGCCGGGGGATGGAGCGGGGCTTCAGCCGCGAGCGCCGCGAGAGGGCCCGCGGCGATATTCTCGAACTCGTAGGTGGCGACGTCCACGCTACCGCCGAAGCGGGCGAGCGCCTCCTCGTCGTCCCACTCCCCGCGGGTGAAGCGGGCGGAGACTTCTGCGGCCGGAGGCGCGTCGTCCGGCGCGTAGATATGGCATTTGTAGCCGAGCTGCGCCGCCGCCATCGCCAGCATCCGGCCGAGCTGGCCGCCCCCGACGATCCCGATCGTGGAGCCGGGCGGAAGGGTCATTCCGGGTCTTCGGCGACGCCGTCCGTCTGCCGCTGCCGCCACGCCTCCAGCCGCTCCGCCAGCCCTTCGTCGCTCAAGGCGAGGATGGAGGCGGCGAGAAGCCCCGCGTTCGTCGCGCCCGCTTTCCCGATCGCAAGCGTGCCGACGGGCACTCCGCCCGGCATCTGCGCAATCGACAGCAGGCTGTCCAAACCGGCGAGCGTCTTCGACTCCACCGGCACTCCAAGCACCGGGAGCCGGGTCATGGAGGCGGCCATTCCGGGAAGATGGGCCGCCCCGCCGGCCCCCGCGATGATCACCTTGAGGCCACGCCCCGCGGCACCCCGCGCATAATCGTAAAGCCGGTCGGGCGTCCGGTGGGCTGAGACCACTTTCGTCTCGTGGGCGACTTGCAGCGCGTCGAGAATCTCGGCGGCATGGCGCATCGTCTCCCAGTCGGAGCGGCTGCCCATGATGATCCCGACTCTGGCCATGCCCACCCCGTCCGACGCGAGAAGCGCCACCTCTATCGGCGCGTCGTGCGGGAGGCAACGCGGCTTCGTTCTCTGTTAACCGCCCTCTGCTAGGCGGGCGCAATGTCGAACGAAAGCTTCCGCTTCACCCCAGCCGCTCCCGCCGACGTCTCGGACGAGAATGCGCTTCTGCGCGCGTCTTTGGCCGAGGCTCAGCGCCGAATCGAGGCGCTCGAGCAGGCGGCGGAGATAGATCCACTCACCCGTCTTCCCACTGAAAGCCGCTTCCTCCGCGGCCTCGAGCGGGTCGTGGCGCAGGCGGAGCGTCACGGAACGCCCGCCGCGATGCTCCACATCGATGTCCGCGGCCTTGGCGCCATAAACGAGCATCACGGCTCGCTGGCCGGCGACTCGGCGCTGAAGCATGTCGCGGAGCGCGTCTCCGGCCTCATTCGGGCCACCGACCATCTCGCCAATCTTGGCGGCGGCCGCTTCGCTCTCCTCCTCGACCATCTCGACCAGGATAGCGCCATCGACGCCGCCGAGCGTATCGCCCGCTGCATCGCCGGAGATCCCCTGGATCTTGGCGGCTCGCGCCTCAGCATTGAGGTCGCCGTCGCCGCGACCGGTATCCTCAGGGGCGATACGGTCGACGAGGTGCTCCGCCGCGCCGATCAGAACCTCGCCCGGGCGAAGGCAGGAAATTAGGCGCCCGTCACTCCGGCCGGATCCACACCCAGCGGCCGCCGACCAGCGCGGCTGCTGCAGGGGTCAGCGACAGCGGCATCGGCAGAAGCAACAACCCTAAAGCCGCGCTGAGGGCAAAGGCCGCGAGTGCCGCGCGCTTGGCCTTGCGCCCGATCGCGCCCCGCTTTCTCCAGGCGCTGATATGCGGCCCGAACGCGGGATGGCGAAGCAGCCAGGCCTCGAGCGGCGGGTGTCCGCGGGCGAAGCAGAACGCGGCGAGGATCACGAACGGCACCGTCGGAAGCAGCGGAAGGAAGACGCCCGCTAAGCCTAGGAGGAGCGAGAAGCTTCCGAACAGCAGGTAGACGAGCCGCATCGGCGGCCCCGCTATCGGTCCCGCAGATAATAGCGGTCGGTCGCGGCCAGGCTGTCGTCCAGCTCGTAGACGATCGGTTGCCCGGTCGGGATTTCGAGGCCGGTGATCTCGTCGTCCGGGATGTTCGAAAGGTGCTTCACCAGCGCCCGAAGCGAATTGCCGTGCGCCGAGATCAGCACTCTTTGCCCCCGGCGCAGCTCGGGCGCGATCCGCTCTTCCCAATAAGGAAGCACGCGCGCGATCGTGTCCTTGAGGCTCTCTGTGCTCGGCACCTTTATGCCTGCGTAGCGGCGGTCACCCGAGAGGTCGTAGGGGCTGCCCGGCTCCATCGGCGGCGGCGGGATGTCGAAGGAGCGGCGCCAGATATGCACCTGCTCGTCTCCGTGCTTCGCCGCCGTCTCAGCCTTGTCGAGGCCCGTGAGCCCGCCGTAATGGCGCTCGTTCAGCCGCCAGTCCTTCTCGACCGGAAGCCAAAGCCGCCCCATTTCCTCGAGCGCCAGGTTCAGCGTCTTGATCGCCCGCGCCTGAAGGCTGGTGAAGCAGAGGTCGAAATCGAGCCCCTTCTCCTTCATCAGCGCGCCCGCCGCTTTCGCCTCGGCGATGCCTTTCTCGGTGACGTCGACGTCCCACCAGCCGGTGAAGCGGTTCTCCAGGTTCCAGGCCGACTGGCCGTGACGGATGAGGACGAGAATGGGCATCAGCGGTTCCGGAGCGGGATTTCGTCGATCATGGCGTGGAGCGCGTCGAGGCAAGCGCGGCCGAGTAGGGCGCTCCGCTCCGGCGACCAGCCGGAGCGCTCGTCCGGCAGGTCCGCATTGTCCTTGAACGGCATTTCGAGCGTCATCGCGACGGCCCCATAGCGCTCTGCAAGCTGCGCCGTGGACATGGAAAGATTTGCCTCGCCGGGCTTGGCGATCTCATAGCCCTTCTTCGTCTGGAAGTCGGGAGAGGCGCGGACCAGCTCGTCGCTGAAGCGGTCGAACAGGCCCTGCTGAGCCTCGTTCCAGCTCGGTATGCCTTCGAAGCCTGCCAGGAAGTTGGCGGGGATCGCTTCGTCGCCATGAACGTCCATGGCGAAATCAACCCCGGTGCGGTCCATTTCATTTCGAACGCACAGGACCTCCGGGCTTCGCTCCGACGAAGGGTCATGCCACTCGCGGTTGAGGTTGGTCCCCACCGCGTTCGTGCGAAGATGCCCGCGGCGCGACCCGTCGGGGTTCATGTTGGGCACGACGTGGAAGGTCGCCTTCTGCCGAAGCCGGCGGCCCACCGGGTCCGCGTCGTCGAGCAGCCGCTCGAGCGCGCCTTCCATCCACCATTCGGCCATCGTCTCGCCGGGATGCTGGCGGGCGTAGAGCCACACCTGCGCGGGGCCCTCGCCGATGCGCAGATAGTCCATCTCCTGCCCGTCCAGAGTCTGGCCGAGCGAGCGGTGCTCGACCTCGGGATGCGCCGCGACGGCGGCGATGAGGTCGTGGTGCCGCTCCATCGTGTAGGGCGCGAAATAGGCAAGCCAGGCGCTGTTCGACGCGGGCGTCACGCGGATGGTGAGCACGCCCCCCTCGTAGGAGGTATCGATCCGCTCCCAAGTCTCCCGGTCGTAGGAGAGGCAGGCTCGATAATCCTCCCAACCCAGCGGGTAGGCCGCGCCGGCGGCGTTGAGGATTCGAAGCTCCACCGGCTGCCCGGCCGCGCCGCTCAGCCGGAAGTAGAACCATTGGTAGAAATCGGACTGGCGGTCCCGGGCGATCTCAAGGTCGATCCGGCTCCCCTCGATGGCGATGAAACGAATGTTGCCGCCGTCAAAGGCGCTCGAAATGGAGAGGGTCATTTGATCCTGATAGTTCGGCCGGAATCGCCGGGGAAGTCCCGAAACAGGGCTTCGGCAAGCCGCTCAACCGCCGTTACGCGCGCGGCTTGCGGGCTCCCCGTGCGGGCCTCCGCGACGGCGCGGCCCTCCCAGAACACCGTCTGGTCGGAGCGGCGGCGGATCGCCACTTCCAACAGGGTCGCCGTCATGTCGGGCGCGCTCCCCGCCGGAGCTGTCGGGCTCACGCCCCGGCCGATACGGGCGGCGGTCAGAGCGGCCACCGCTTCCCGGCTTCCCTGCTCCAGGTCGATGAGGGCGATCTGCTCCGACTGGGCGGTGGACGGAACGACCGTCCAGCCGAGCCGGGCCAGCTGCCGTCCGACTGCCGCTGCGTAAGCGGGGAATTCCGGCCGGTTGATGTCGGCCTTGTCGAAGGCGTCGACGGCGATCTTCGCGCGGGCGACCGGCTCGCCAAGATGGAACCGGGCCACCTCGACTCCTCCTGCGCCGCCCGCGCCGCGATTCCCGTTCGTCGAGCAGGCCGCGAGCGAGGCCGCGAGAAGGAGAAGGCCGCCGCGCAGAAAAGCTGATTTCATTCCGCCACCTCATGGGTTAGCGCGCCGATCGTGCGGGCGCTGTAACGATTGCTCAGCGCTTGTGCCTCACTCGGGTTCCCCAAGGAAGAGACTGGATGAAGACGCTTGAGGAGAGGCCGACGGTGCTGGTCACCGGCGGCGCGGGCTATATCGGGAGCCATGCGGTGCTGGCACTGCTCGACAGCGGCTGGCGCGTGGTGGTGATCGACAACCTCACCACCGGCTTCGACTGGGCGGTTCCGAAGGAAGCGACGTTCGCTCAGGGCGACATAGCGGATCAGGCTCTCGTGACGCGCCTCATCGAGGAGCACGGCATCGGCGCGATCATCCATTTCGCGGGCTCGATCGTCGTTCCCGAATCCGTCGAGAACCCGCTCAAATATTATGAGAATAACACCGCGAAGAGCCGCTCCTTGATCGAGAGCGCGGTGAGGGGCGGCGTCCGCCACTTCATCTTCTCCTCCACCGCCGCGACCTACGGTATCCCCGAGCAGGTTCCAATCACGGAGGACATGCGGACCCAGCCGATCAATCCCTATGGCTGGTCGAAGCTGATGACCGAGCGGATGCTGACCGACGTCGCCGCCGCCCACCCGATCAACTTCTGCGCCCTCCGTTATTTCAACGTCGCCGGCGCAGACCCGCGCGGCCGGTCGGGCCAGTCCACCGCCGGCGCCACCCACCTCATCAAGGTCGCGGTTGAGGCGGCCGTCGGCAAGCGCGGCCATGTCTCGGTCTACGGCACCGACTACGATACCCCGGACGGGACTGGAGTCCGCGACTATATCCATGTCAGCGATCTCGCCGCCGCCCATGTCCACGCGCTCGAGAAGCTCATCGAGGACCCTTCCTCGAGCCACATCATGAATTGCGGCTACGGCCGGGGCTTCTCCGTGCTGGAAGTGCTCGACGCCGTCGACCGGGTCACCAACATGAGGATCGAGCGCCGGATGGAGGCCCGCCGAGCTGGCGATCCGGATTCGCTGGTGGCCGACAACCGCAAGATCCTCGCAACACTTCCCTGGCGCCCGAAGCTCGACGATCTGGAGACCATCGTCACCCACGCCCTGGCCTGGGAGCGGCAGCTCGCGGAGCGCGGTTCGCGCGGGTGAGGGCAAAAGGGCTGCTGGCGGCGACGGCATTGTTCGCGCTTGTCACCGGCTGGGCTGCCTTCTGGGCGAACCGATTTTTCCTGGCTCGCGGAGAGGCTGAGCGGGCGATGGACCAACTCCAGGCCCGCCTTGCCCGCGGCTTAGCCTCGCCGGAGCTTGCCTCTCAGGTCGAGGCTGCCTTGGCACGCTCCCATGAGGCGCTGACGCTGGCGCTGGCAGGGCCGGTGCTCATCATCCTGCTGGTCTTCGCTTCTTTATGGCTGGCGGCGCGGGCCCCTGAAGCGGACGGCGGCCACGCTTGACTTATCCGGCCTCCGCCTCTAGGTGGGCGCCTCGCTTTTCCGGCACAATTTGAAAGACAAGGGCAAGGTCGTCCGGCCATGAAGATCCGCAATTCCTTGAAGTCCCTCAAGTCGCGTCACCGCGACTGCCGCGTGATCCGCCGCCGGGGCCGCACCTACGTCATCAACAAGACGAACCGCCGCTTCAAGGCGCGCCAGGGCTAAGCCCTTGCCCGCGACCGCCGTCGTCTTCGACGTCGGCAACGTCCTCTACGGCTGGGATCCCCACAGCTTTCTGGAACGCCAGTTGCCGGAGGATGAGGCGCGCCTGCGCTTCATCGAGGATGTCGACCTCTGGTCGTGGCACGATTCGCTCGACGGCGGCCGCGCCTTCGAGGAATCCGCCGCCGAGCTCAGCGAGAGATTCCCCGATTACGCGCACCTCATCTCGGCCTGGGGCGACCGGTTCGGCGAGACGATCAAAGATCCGGTGCCTGGCATGCACGCCATCGTGGAGGAGCTCGACGCACGAGGCGTTCCGCTCTTCGCGATCACCAACTTCTCCGCCGACTTCTGGAAGCCATTCCGCCAGCGGGAGGAGACCTTCTTCCGCCGCTTTCGCGACATCGTCGTCTCGGGCGAGGAGAAGCTGCTGAAGCCCGACCCGGCCATCTACTATCTGGCGCTCGACCGGTTCGGCCTCAAGCCGGAGGAGGCGCTCTTCGTGGACGACAGGGAGATCAATGTCGAAGGCGCCAAGGCTGTCGGCATGCACGGCCACCTCTTCACCGACGCGACCGGCCTGCGGGCCCGCCTGGAGGCGGACGGCCTCCTCTGAACTTTAGCCCGGCTCGCGCTTTGTTTTGCGCGATGAGACAAAGATGGCCATCACGGCTCTGGCTGGTCCGGCACGGGGAAAGCGCCGGCAACGTCGCCCGGGCGGCGGCGGACGTGGCGGGGGTGGGGATGATCGATCTCACCGTTCGCGATGTCGACGTTCCGCTGAGCGAGCTTGGTCAACGCCAGGCGCGGGCGCTCGGCGAATGGTTCGCGAAGCTGCCGGAGGAAGAGCGGCCGGAGGTGATCCTGTCCTCCCCCTACGTCCGCGCCCGCCAGACGGCGGAGGCGATCTGCCGCGCCGGCGGTGTCACCTCGGATGCTCGGAAGCTGGTCATCGACGAACGGCTTCGGGAGCGGGAGTTCGGGGTCTTCGACCGGCTCACCGCCGTTGGCATACGTGAGCGCTACCCCGATCTGGCCGAGCACCGGGCGATGATGGGCAAGTTCTACCACCGCCCCCCGGGCGGGGAGAGTTGGGCGGACGTGATCCTTCGCCTCAGGAGCGCGCTCGACACCGTCAGCCTCCATTACGCCGACCGGCGGGTGCTGATCGTCTGCCACCAGGTGGTGGTGCTGTGCGTCCGCTACATTCTCGAGGAGATGGACGAGGCGCAGATCCTCGAGATCAGCCGGGCCAGCAACGTCATCAATTGCGGCGTGTGCGAATATGGCTTCGAGCGAACGGACGAGGATTCGCTCTGCGAGCCGAAGCTGGTCCGCTACAATCATGCCGCGCCTTTGCTCGAGGAGGCGGCGCCGGTGACCGCCGAGCCCGAAGACATCATGGGCGCCCGGTGAGCGACTTCGAAATCCTCGACCGCGAGCTTCTCCGCCGTTTCCCGCTCCCGCATCACCCGGACGACGGGGACAAGGAGGAGAGGGGCCGCGCCCTCATCGTCGCTGGAAGCCGCGAGCTTGCCGGCGCCGCCTATCTGGCGGGGATCGCCGCCCTTCGAGCAGGGGCGGGCAAGCTGCAGATCGCGACGGCGCAGAGCATCTCCGTCCAACTCGGGGTCGCCATACCCGAAGCTCGCGTGATCGGGCTGGAGGAGACGGAAGAAGGGTGCCTCGCCGCAAGCTCGATCGAGCCGCTGCTGAAATGGGCGGAAGGAGCGCAGGCGATCATGATGGGCTGCGGCCTCCAGCACGGGCCGCCGCTGGAGGAAATGCTGGACGCACTGCTTGCGAGCGGCCTCGACAGGCCGCTGGTGCTCGACGCGGCCGTGCTCGGTTCGCTGGCGCCTCGGGCCGAGACTCTTCGCGCCTGGAGCGGCGGCTCGATCCTGCTCCCCCATGCAAGGGAGATGGCAAGGCTTCTGGAATGGGAGGCCGAGCGGGTGGAGGCGGACCCGCTCGCCGCCGCCCGCGAAGCCGCCGACCGCTTCAACGCCGTGGCCCTGATCAAGGGCCAGTACAGCTATATCGTCGCTCCGGACGGACACGCCTTCCGCTTCGAAGGCGGCGGAGTCGGCCTTGCAACCTCCGGCTCGGGAGACACGCTGGCGGGCCTGGTCGGCGGCCTCTGCGCCCGAGGCGCGGCCCCGCTGACGGCCGCTTTATGGGGCGTCCACCTCCACGGCGAGGCGGGGCGCCGCCTGGCGAAGCGGATCGGCCGGATCGGCTTCCTCGCCCGCGAGCTTCTCGACGAGATTCCCGGGCTGCTCGAGAGCTAGCGCTGGCTGGCGCGGTGGCGCTCCAGCTCGTCGCCGATCAGCCGGACGATATGGATCACGTTGGTCGATCCCGGGGTCCCGAAGGGCACTCCCGCAATGATCACGATCCGGTCGCCGCCCTTCGCGACCCCATGGCGAAGCGCCATCCTTTTCGCCTTGGCGATCATCTCCTCGAAGCTCGCCACGTCGCGGGTCCGAACCGCGTGCGCGCCCCAGAGGATCCCGAGCCGGCGCGCCGTCCGGGGCGAGGGCGTCAGCACCAGAAGCGGCACGGCTGGCCGCTCGCGCGACAGGCGCCGGGCGGTGGAGCCGGAGCTGGTGAAGCAGACGATCGCCTTGGCGGCCACCGTGTCCACCATGGTGTTCGCCGCCTGGGCGATGGCGTCGGCGGTGGTGGGGTCGGGATCGGTGCGGGTGAAGTGGACGCGCGCCGAATAGCCGGGGTCCCGCTCGACCGTGGTGGCGATGCTGTTCATCATCGTCACCGCTTCACACGGATATTGGCCCGACGCGCTCTCCGCCGAGAGCATGACAGCGTCCGCTCCGTCATAGACGGCGTTGGCGACGTCCGAGACCTCCGCCCGCGTCGGAGTCGGCGCCGTGATCATCGATTCGAGCATCTGCGTCGCGACGACGACCGGCCGCCCGACCCGGCGGGCCGCCTCGACGATCCTCTTCTGAAGCGGCGGCACGTCCTGGGGCGGAAGCTCGACTCCGAGGTCGCCGCGGGCGACCATCACGGCGTCGGCGAGCTCCAATATGCCTTCGAGCCGGTCGACCGCCGCCGGCTTCTCGATCTTGGCGAGCAAGGCCGCCCGCCCGGCGATCAGCCTCTTCGCCTCGGCCACGTCCTCCGGCCGCTGGACGAAGGAGAGAGCGATCCAGTCGACATGATGCTCCAGCGCGAAGGCGAGGTCCGCCCGGTCCTTGTCGGTGAGCGCCGCCAGCGGAAGCACCACGTCGGGGACGTTCACGCCTTTGTTGTTGGAGATCTTGCCTCCCACCTCCACCACCGTCTCGATCCGGTCGGGCGTGGCGGTGACGACGCGCTGGACGAGCTTGCCGTCGTCGATCAGCAGCCTTGTGCCCTCGCGCACGCCGCCGAATATCTCCCGGTGGGGAAGGTTGACGCGCTCGGACGTCCCTTCCACGTGGCTGCGGTCGAAGGTGAAAGTCTGCCCCTTCTCCAGCATCACCCCGCCGTCCGCGAACTGCCCGACCCTCAGCTTCGGCCCCTGCAGGTCCGCCAGGATCGTCGTCGGCCGGTCGAGCTCCTTTTCCAGCGCCCGGATCGTCTCGATCAGGTGGAGATGGTCCTTGTGGGACCCATGGCTCATGTTGATCCGGAAGGCGTCCGCCCCCGCCTCGGCGAGCTTTCGGACCATCTCCGGCGTGCGGCTTGCGGGACCGAGCGTGGCCAGGATCCGGACCTTGCGGGTACGCGGGACGAACTTGCTGGGGAGCGTTTCAGGATTGGCCATTGAAGCTGCGCATAGCCGCCCGTAAGGCCGCCGCTCAACCCCGAGCGTGGAAGAAGGACAAATGGCGGAAGGAACGGTCGCGGCCGAGGAACTGAGGCTGCTCATCGAGAGGATCGAGCGGCTCGAGGAAGAGAAAAAGGCGATCGCGGACGACATCAAGGACGTCTTCGGCGAAGCCAAGGCGCGCGGCTACGACACCAAGGCGATGCGCAAGATCGTCCAGATCCGCCGGAAGAAGAAGGAAGAGTTCCAGGAGGAAGAGGCGATCCTCGACACCTACCTGGCTGCCTTGGGGATGCGCTGACCGGCGTCTCCGGGGCATTGCGCGAAGCCGCTGCCGTCGCCTAGAGAAAGGCGACTTCCAACAGCTTCGAAGGCGCGTCTCGGCAATGGCCGGCCATTCCAAATTCAAGAATATCATGCACCGCAAGGGCGCTCAGGATAAGAAGCGCTCGGCGATGTTCTCCAAGCTCAGCCGCGAGATCACCGTCGCGGCGAAGATGGGAACGCCCGATCCGGACATGAACCCGCGGCTGCGGGCGGCCGTGCTGGCCGCCAAGGCGCAGTCCATGCCGAAGGACAATATCCAGCGCGCGATCGACAAGTCGGCGGCCGGCGAAGGCGATAATTACGAGGAGATCCGCTACGAGGGCTTCGGCCCGGGCGGCGTCTCCCTCATCGTCGAGGCGCTGAGCGACAACCGCAACCGCACCGCCACCAACGTCCGCACCGCCTTCTCGAAGAACGGCGGCAATTTGGGCGCCTCGGGTTCGGTGAGCCATGGCTTCGACCGCATGGGCCTCATCACCTATCCCGCTTCGGCGGGAAGCGCCGACGACGTGCTGGAGGCGGCGATCGAAGCCGGCGCCGACGACGTGGAGTCGCACGAGGAAGGTCATCAGATCTGGACCGCGCAGGAGAGCCTGCACGAAGTTGCCAAGGCACTCGAATCCGCGCTCGGCGAGCCGGAAAGCACGAAGCTCGCCTGGCGCCCACAGACTCCGGTGGAGGTGAACGGGGATCAGGCGGAGCAGCTTCTGAAGCTTATCGACACGCTCGAGGACGACGACGACGTCCAGACCGTCTGGGGCAATTACGAAGTCCCCGATGAGGTGATGGAGCGGCTTTGATCATCCTCGGCCTCGATCCCGGCCTGGGCACGACCGGCTGGGGCCTGATCGCGGCGGAGGGGAACCGGCTGAGCCATGTCGCGAACGGCCAGATCAGGACCGACCCGAAGATGGACCTGCCGGCGCGGCTGGCGGAGCTTCACGGCAGGCTGCTAGCCGTCATAGCGGAGCATTTGCCCGGCGCGGCCGCCGTCGAGGAGGTTTTCGTAAACGACAATCCTCAATCGACGCTGAAGCTGGGGCAGGCGCGGGGCGTCGCCCTCCTTGCCGCGGCCAGCCTCGGCATTCCCGTCGGCGAATATGCCCCCCGGCTGGTCAAGAAGGCGCTGGTCGGCACCGGCGGGGCGGAGAAGGCTCAGGTCCATGCTATGGTCCAGCGGCTGCTCCCCGGCGCGAAGATAGCGGGCGCGGACGCTTCCGACGCTCTCGCCGTCGCGATCACCCACGCCCACCATATGGCGAGCGCCCGCTCGCTCGCCGGACGCGCCGCATGATCGCCAGGCTCCGCGGCCTTCTGGCTGACTTCAGCGCGGACCATGCGGTGGTGGACGTCGGCGGCGTCGGCTACCTCGTTCACGCCTCCACGCGCACCCTCTCCTCGCTGGGCGCGGTCGGAGGCGAGGTGGTGCTGCACACCGTCATGCAGGTGAGCCAGGACGACATCCGCCTGATCGGCTTCGCAAGCGCGGCCGAGCGGGACTGGTTCCGGCTGCTGACCGGGGTCCAGGGTGTCGGCGCGCGGGTTGCGCTCGCCATCCTCTCCGCTTTGTCGTTGGATGAGCTGCACCGCGCCATCGCCAGCGGCGACAGCGCCATGGTCGCCCGCTCCCAAGGCGTCGGGCCGAAGCTGGCGCAGCGCATCGTCAACGAGCTCAAGGACAAGGTCGGCGCCCTCGCGCTCGGCTCCGGCGGGAGCGTGGCCGCCCCGGCGCCGGGAAGCCTCGGCTCCGACGCCGTCTCCGCCCTCATCAACCTCGGCTTTCGCCCTGCCGAAGCCTCGGCCGCCGTGGCAAAGGCGGAAGCGGAGCTCGGCCCCTCCGCCACGCTGGACGCGCTGGTGCGCACGGCGCTCAAGAAGGCCGCGCGCTAAGTCTCGACAGCGGGGGCGCTTGCGCTAAAGCTTGGCTCCGTGGAGCAGGACCGCATCCTTTCCGGCGACCGCCGGCCCGAAGACATCGACGCGGCGCTGCGCCCCAAGACGCTGGACGATTTCGTCGGCCAGAAGGCGGCGCGGGAGAATTTGCGGGTCTTCATCGATGCGGCGAGGAAGCGCGGGGACGCGCTAGACCACGTCCTCTTCTTCGGCCCGCCCGGCCTCGGGAAGACGACGCTCGCCCAGATCATCGCTCGGGAGCTCGGCGTCGGCTTCCGGGCCACTTCTGGCCCCGTCATCGCTAAGTCGGGCGATCTCGCCGCCCTCCTCACCAATCTCGAGGACGGCGACGTCCTCTTCATCGACGAGATCCACCGGCTCAGCCCCGCGGTCGAGGAGATCCTCTACCCGGCGATGGAGGACCGCGCGCTCGACCTGATGATCGGCGAAGGCCCCTCCGCCCGCTCGGTCAGGATCGACCTTCCGAAGTTCACCTTGGTCGGCGCCACCACGCGCCAGGGGCTGATCACCACCCCGCTTCGGGACCGCTTCGGAATCCCGGTCCGGCTCAACTTCTACACCGTCGAGGAACTCGAGCAGGTCGTGCGCCGTGCCGGCCGCCTGCTGGGCATGCCGCTGAACGAAGCGGGCGCGAGCGAGATCGCCCGCCGATCGCGCGGAACGCCCCGGATCGCCGGACGCCTGCTTCGCCGGGTCCGCGACTTCGCCGAGGCCGCAGGCGCGGCCGAGGTGGATGCAAAGGTGGCGGACAGCGCGCTCAACAGGATGGAGGTCGATCATCTCGGCCTCGACTCGATGGACCGGCGCTACCTCCACATGATCGCCGACATCTACAAAGGCGGCCCGGTGGGGGTCGAGACCCTCGCCGTGGGCCTTTCCGAGCCGCGCGACACGATCGAGGAAGTGATCGAGCCGTTCCTCATCCAGCTCGGCCTGGTGGCGCGGACCGCGCGCGGGCGCTGCCTCAACGGCCGCGGCTGGGTCCATCTCGGCCTTCCGACGCCGGCGAAGGCGCAGGACGGCCTGTTCGACTGACGAAGGGGGAAGACGTGAAGAAGATCCTGGCCTTAGCGCTCGCAATCCTCGTCTCGCCCGCGGCCGCGCAGGAGCCCGCCGTTCCCGATTACTCGAAGCCGGAAGCCTGGCTCTGCCTTCCCGGCCGCGCCGACGCCTGCGGCGCTCCGCTCGCCACCACCGCCCTCAACCCGAACGGCTACGGCTCCACCGGCCAAGTGAGGCCGGACCCGCAGGCGAAGGTCGACTGCTTCTACGTCTATCCCACCGTCTCGCGCGACGCCGGCGACAATTCGGACCTGACAGCCGGGCCGGAGGAGCTGGCGGTGGCGAGCGTCCAGCTCGCCCGCTTCGGCACCGTCTGCCGGACCTACGCCCCCCTATACCGCCAGGCGACGCTCGCCGCCCTGCTTCGCCAGGCGAGCGGCGGCGCCCGCCGCACCCCCGAGGTGATCGGCCTTGCCTATGGCGACGTGGTCGCGGCGTGGCGCGAATATCTCGCGCGCCACAATCAGGGACGGCCCTTCGTCCTCATCGGCCACAGCCAGGGGACGATTCACCTCGTCCAGCTTCTCGCCCGCGAGATCGAAGGAAAGCCGGAAGCGGCACGGATGCTCTCCGCCCTTCTGATTGGCTTCAACGTCGAGGTGCCCCAGGGAAAGCTGGTCGGCGGCAGCTTCAAGCAGACGCCGCTCTGCACCCGCGTCGGGGAAACGGGCTGCGTCGTCTCCTACGTCTCCTTCCGCGCCACCAACCCGCCGCCGGAGGGGGCTCTGTTCGGTCGCACCGCGACGCCGGGAATGACCGTCGCCTGCACCAACCCGGTCCGGCTGGCGAAGGGCTCGGCTCCGCTTGACAGCTATTGGTATGCGGGGCCGTCCGTCACCGCGTCGCAGAATCCGATCTTATGGTCTTCTCAGGGCGACCCGCCGACGCCGTTCCTGCGGACCGAAGGTCTCGCCTCCGCAGCCTGCGTCAATCGCGGCAATGTCGGCTATCTGTCGGTGCTGGTGAATGCCGATCCGGCCGATGCCCGGACGGACCGAATACCGGGCGACGTCATGATCGGCGGTGGCGTCAATCCCGCCTGGGGCCTGCATCTTACGGACATGAACCTCGCCATGGGCGACCTCATCGCCTTGGTGGAGGCGCAGGCGGAGGCCTATCGCGCCGGCCGCAAATAGGCAGCTTCTTCAGCAGCTTCAGCAGCAGCAACTTAGCTCCTTCGCATCGTCTTGCGAAAGCTTCGGCTCGTCTCTTGCGCGGGCCAAAAAGTTTGCGGTGCGGAATCCCGCCCTCCTAGGCTCGCAGGCATGGGAGGGCAGCCATTGAAGCCGGCGGAAGGCGAGATGCGTGGGCGAGCGCACCACTTTCCGCTACGCGTCTATTTCGAGGACACGGACGTCGCGGGGATCGTCTATTACGCCAATTACCTGCGCTTCATCGAGCGGGCCCGTTCGGACATGCTGAGGCTCGCCGGCGTGGACCAGCGCGCTGCCCTGGAGCGCGGCGATGGCGTCTATGCGGTCGCGGAGGCGCAGATAAAGTACAAGACGCCTGCCAGGCTCGGGGACGACCTGATCGTCGTCACCGAGATCGAGGCGGTGCGGGCGGCGAGCGTCCTCATTCATCAGCGGGTCATGCGCGGGGATGAACTTGTCGCGGACGCAAGGGTCACCGCCGCCTTCCTCTCGGTGGACGGACGGCCCCGGCGCCAGCCGCGCTCATGGCTAGAAACGTTCGAGCGGCTGCAAGGGGAAGAGTAGAGTGGCAGGTTTGGAGATGACGGCCAGCAGCAGCATGTCGCCGGTCGCCTTGTTCCTCCAGGCGGACATCGTCGTCAAAGCGGTGATGGTCGGCCTGCTCCTGGCGAGCATCTGGACCTGGGCGATCATCATCGGCCAGGCGCTGAAGCTCCGCCGCGCCTCTCGCGGCTCCGAGAAGTTCGAGCGGGATTTCTGGAAGTCGGATGACATCGACCGCTTCTATGATGCGAACGCAAAGGCCGACCTGCCGAGCGCCAAGGTGCTGGCGGCGGGCATTGCCGAATGGCGCCGGTCCACCGGCGGCAAGAGCGTCGACCGTGACGGCGCCCGCTCCCGCCTCGCCACCGCCATGCATTCCGCGGTGAGCGAGGAGATGGACAGCCTCGCCGCACGCCTCAACATCCTTGCGACCGTCGGCTCGGTCGCACCGTTCGTGGGCCTGTTCGGCACCGTCTGGGGTATCATGCGCAGCTTCAGCGACATTGCCGGCGCCAATAGCACCAGCCTCGCTGTCGTCGCGCCCGGCATCGCGGAGGCCCTGTTCGCCACCGCCCTCGGCCTGTTCGCGGCCATCCCGGCGGTGATCGCCTACAACCGCATGAGCTATGGCATCAATCGGCTCGAGGCGCGCCTCCAGCGCTTCGCCGACGCCTTCCACGCTACCCTCAGCCGAGAGCTGGAGCACGAATAATGGCGATGGGCCCGATCCTCGGCTCCAACCGCCGCGGGCGCCGCTCGCCGATGGCGGAGATCAACGTGACGCCGATGGTGGACGTGATGCTCGTCCTCCTGATCATCTTCATGGTGACCGCGCCCCTCCTGGTGGCTGGCGTTCCGGTGGATCTGCCCGACAGCAAAGCCGCCGCGCTGGATCAGGAGCAGAAGCCGGTCCAGATCTCCCTCGACGCTTCGGGCGCGCTGTTCGTGGACGAGCAGCCGGTGCCACCGGCCGAACTCGGCCAGCGCCTGGCCGGCATTGCCGCTTCGTCCCGAGAGCCGGCAGGCCCTCGCATCTACCTGCGCGCCGACCGGGGGCTCGACTACGGCCGGGTGATGGCCGTGATGGGCGAGATCAACGCCGCCGGCCTGCGCAAGGTAGCCCTCGTCAGCACGCAGGGGCAGCAGCGCTGATGGATCGCGCGGAGGCAACCGGCTTTGGAGTGGCTGCGGCAGGCCACGCGGCGCTTCTAGCGGCGCTCTCCCTCGGTTTCGCCTCGACCCGACTGCCGCCGGTATTGAGCGATCCCGTTGAAGTGGCGTTCGTGGACGAGGTGGGGCTGGTAAGCAGCTCTCCGGCGCTTTCCCTGGTGCAGTCCGCTCCGCCTCCGGCTGCCTCCCCAGCTGAGCCGTTCCCGGAACCCGCGCCGCAGCCTGTTCAGAGTCCAGCGCCGGTGTCGGTTACCGAGCCTCGGCCTATGCCCATGCCCGTGCAGAAGCCCCTCGCGGCGTCCTCCAGGCCGGCGCCGACGCCGCCCAGGCCGGCGGCTCAACCGACTTCCAGCAGGAGGCCGTTCAACGTGAACATCCCCGACGCCGGGGATAGCGACGGCAAGAGCAACTCCGCTTCGGAGCCGGCGGCTGCGATTACCGGTGCCGTGCAGGCGTCGCTGGCGCGCGCAGTGCGGGACCAGCTGAAGCCGCACTGGAAGGCTCCGACCGGTGCGGACGCGGAGCTGCTCAGGACGGAGCTCAGCATCTGGCTTTCGTCCAACGGGGCGGTAACCAAGGTCGAGGTGATCCGCACCACCGGCCAAACCGCCAGCAACCGACCCCAGGTGAAGCTGCACCAGGAGCAGGCGATCCGCGCCGTCAGGCTCGCTTCGCCGTTCGCCCTGCCCGACAAATATTACGATGCGTGGAAGCATATAAGCCCGATCGGCTTCGACAGGAAACTCTCACAATGAAGAAGCTTCTCCTGGCGGCGCCCGCCGCCCTGTTTGTCTCTAATCCAGTTGCGGCGCAGCTCAGCGTCGACGTGACCGACGAAGGGGGCGACGACCTCGTAATCGCCATCCCCGTCATGCCGACGCCGGAGAAGGTCGGCACACCCGCCGGCACCACGGAAGCGCTCGGGCGGCAGGTGGCGGAGGTCGTGGCGGGCGACCTTCGCGGCAGCGGCCTGTTCAAGCCGCAAGGTCCGGGCGGAATCCGCCCGATCCCGTTCGGCGAAGTGACCGCGCCCGCCTTCGACCATTGGAGCGGAGCGGGGGCGGCCGCGCTCGTCCAGGGCTTCGTTCGGGCCAATCCTGACGGGCAGCTGACGGTGGGCTGTTATCTCTACGACGTCGCGCTCCAGACGGAGCTGACTCGCCAAGGCTTCATCGTCGCTCCGCGCGACTGGCGACGGGCGGCGCACAAATGCGCCGACGCCATCTATTCGCGCCTTTCGGGAGAGAGCCCGTTCTTCGACAGCCGCATCGCCTATATCGCCGAGAGCGGCCCCAAGGACCGGCGCGTGAAGCAGCTCGCCATCATGGACACGGACGGGGCCAATCACCGCTTCTTGACGAGCGGCGCCTCGATCGTCCTGACCCCGCGTTTTTCGCCAGACTACAAGCAGATCGTTTATCTGAGCTACGTCGAGAAGCGCCCGCGCATCTACATCTACGACATTGGCACCAGCCGGCAGCGAGTGGTGACCGAGAGCGCCAACCAGACCTTCGCTCCGCGTTTCTCTCCGGACGGCCGCTGGATCCTTTATTCCATGTCGGTCAACGGCAACACGGACATCTACCGCGTCTCGGCGCAGGGCGGGCCGCCGGCGCGGCTGACGACCTCCCCGGGCATCGACGTCGGCGGCAGCTACTCGCCGGACGGGACGAAGATCGTCTTCGAAAGCGACCGTTCGGGAAGCCAGCAGCTCTATGTGATGAATTCCGACGGCTCCGACCAGCGCCGGATCACCTTCGGCGGCGGCCGCTATGCGACGCCCGAATGGAGCCCGCGCGGCGACCTCATCGCCTTTACGAAAGTGACCGGTAACTTCCGAATCGGAGTGATGACACCCGAAGGACAGGGCGAGCGCCTGCTCACCGACAGCTGGCAGGACGAGGCTCCGACGTGGTCGCCCAACGGCAGGGTCATCCAATTCTTCCGGACCACCGCCGGCCGCACCGGCAAGTCGAGCGTGTGGCAGGTGGACCTCACCGGCCGCAACGAGCGGCGCATCCCAACCCCACTCGAAGGCTCCGACCCCGCCTGGGGGCCGATCCTCCCCTGAATTTCTCTTGCTCAAGGAGATGAAGATGAGAGCAACTCCCCTCAAGGCCGCGGTCATCGCCGCGGCGCTGGCGCTCACCGCCGGCTGCTCGAAAAAGGCGCCCAAGGAGCTTCCGCCGCCCGCCGAGGACGGCACGGGCACGACGGGCGACGGAACTCAGGACGGCACGACCGACCCCGGCGGCGTCGGCTCGGAGGCGCTTCCCGGCTCTCGCGCCGACTTCCTTCAGACGGTGGGGCAGGCGGGCGACCGCGTCTTCTTCGACACCGACCAGTACGATCTCGACGGCCAGGATCGCGCCACGTTGGACGCGCAGGCGGCCTGGCTTCTGCGCCACACGGCGGTGCGGGTGACGATCGAAGGCCATGCCGACGAGCGGGGCACGCGCGAGTACAATCTCGCCCTCGGCGACCGGCGCGCGAACGCGGCCAAGAACTACCTCGCCGCCCGCGGCGTCTCGACCGGCCGGATGACGGTGATCAGCTACGGCAAGGAGCGGCCGGAAGCCCTCGGCTCCGACGAAAGCGCCTGGGCGCAGAACCGCCGCGCCGTCACCGTCCTGCCGGACTGATCAGGCGGCGAGCGCCTCGTCCAGCAACCGGGCGAGGCGCAGGCCTCCGCGGGCGATCTGCCGGCGAACGACGGGGATCAGCCGCTGGACGAGCGGCTCCGCGATCACCGGCCGCGTCTCGCGCGTCGGTCCGCACGGCTCGGGCATGACCGTGCCGTAGGCGAAGTCCCGGCTCACCTCCCACCCCTCGCGCGACCAGTCTTCCACGCTGCCGCCGCGCATCGTCTCGCGCTCGCCCGGCGCGAGCTCTCCGAGGATGCCCCGGGCGTCGGGAATAGGATTGGAAATGCCCCTCTCGGCCAGCCAGCCGTCCCAGATCGAGTGGAGGTTGGCTCGGCCCGCGATGACTCCATAGCTCGCGGCGAAGCGATTGCCGCCGAGATCGCCCCGGTCGCCCGCGTGGAGCGGCATGTGAAGGTCGCCGACGAAGTGGACGAGGAAGGCGAGCGCCTGGAGCCGCTCCCGCACCGGCAGCGCCTTGTCCGCCAGCAGCTTGGTGTTCCGCTCGATCTGCGCCGAGACGCAATTGCCGTCGCGGCAGGCGACCTTCAGGTCGAACGGCTTGCAGACGTCGACATTCTGGTAGTGCCAGGACGCGGCGTAGCTGAACCGGTCGCCCAGACCCTTGATGCAATCCGGCCAGTAGCTCGCCTCCTCGATCGTCCGAACCCGGCAGGTCGGAGTCTCGAGCAGGGCCTCTTTGGCCAGCAGGCGCCGGATGGCGGCGCGCGTCTCCGGTTTCGCCTCGATGAGGCCGATGCGGCCGACGGTATAATGGCCATACTCCCACCAGGCGGCGGCGGGCGAAGCGGCAAGGAGCAGCGCGAGCAGCGCGATCAGCCCTTTCAGCATTGGGGGAAGGGCCTCATTCGTCAGCGTAAATGGCTACCCGCCGCCCCTCGGCCGAAGCGATCCCCCGATACATGCCCTGGGTGTTGAAGGCAAAGGCGCCCTCCCCGTCGGGCGTCACTACGATGACTCCGCCGCTTCCCCCTAGCGACCCCACTTCCGCGATCACCCTGTCGGCGGCAACCCGGACGCTTTCCCCGAGCATGCGCATCCGGGCGCAGATCTCATGCGCGACGGCGGCTCGGATGAAATATTCCCCTGCTCCGGTAGCGGAGACGGCTCCGGCCCGGTCGTCCGCATAAGTGCCCGAGCCGATCAGCGGCGTGTCGCCGATCCGCCCCCACCTTTTCCCGGTGAGGCCCCCGGTCGAAGTCGCCGCGGCGACATGGCCGTTCACGTCCACCGCGACGGCGCCGATCGTGCCGTATTTCAGCTCCTCGTCGAAATAATGATCACCTTCCGCCTTCATCAGCTCGAGCTGACGGCGCCGCTCGGGCGTCGCGAACCATTCGGGGCCGACCTGCTCCAAATCGTTCTCCCGGGAGAATTGATCCGCGCCTTCGCGACTCAGGAAGACGTGGGGGCTTTTCTCCATCACCACTCGGGCGAGGCTCACAGGGTTCTTGGTCGCGGTCACTCCGGTGACGGCCCCGGCTTCACGGGTGCAACCGTCCATGATGGCGGCATCCAGTTCGTTCGTGCCCTGATAGGTGAAGACGGCGCCCCGCCCTGCGTTGAAGCTCGGATGATCTTCCAGGGCTCTGGCCGCCCGCTCGACGGCGTCCAGGGCGCTTCCGCCGCCCGCGAGCACCGCCTCGCCCGCCGCCAACGCGGCCTCGAGACCGGCTCTCGCCTGCGCGTCGTCCTCCGGCGTGAGCTGGCTGCGCTCGATCACGCCGGACCCGCCGTGGATGACGAGCTTCCAGGGGACTTTCTGGGTCATTCGGCTCCTGTCTCCACCGGCAAACGCGCGAGGCCGCGTCCCTATCCGCCACCCCCCGACCCGGCAAGCCAGTCCGATTCCGCTTGCGAGGAGCCAATCATATAAATATGATATCATCATTACAGGAGGGAATCATGGCTACAGCAACGCAATCTTCCGATCTGAGGGCGCTCCGCCTTTCGCAGGAGCGCCCCGCCTCGACCTTCAACGGGTATCTGATGCTTCTTCTTCTGCTCGTGGGGCTCGCCGGCCTGTTGGGGGGTTTCAGCATGGGCGTGGGCGGGAACGCGGCCGCGGGCCTCGTCGTCGCTATTCCCAGCGCGATCCTGGCTCTGTTCGTGCTCGTGGGCTTTTACCTGCTCCAACCCAATCAGGCGGCGGCGATCCTCTTGTTCGGCGACTATCGCGGCACCGATCGTAACGCCGGTCTTCGCTGGCGCTGGCCGTGGCTGACCCGCACCAAGATCTCGACCCGCGTCCACAACGTTACGTCGGAGCGCCTCAAGGTGAACGACCTTCGCGGCAACCCGATCGAGATCGCAACCAACGTCGTCTGGCGGGTCACCGACACCGCCCAGGCTCTGTTCGACGTGGACGATTACAACAAGTTCGTCTTCGTCCAGATCGAGAGCGCGGTGCGCGCGATCGCCGCGAAATATCCCTATGATGACATCGAGCATCAGGAGACGACGCTTCGCGGCCATGCCGACGTGGTCAGCTCGGAGCTCAAGGACGAGCTTCAGGAGCGGGTCGGCGTCGCCGGCATCAGCATCGACGAATGCCGCCTCACCCACCTCGCTTATGCGGCGGAAATCGCCCAGTCGATGCTCCGGCGCCAGCAGGCCGAAGCGGTGATCGCAGCCCGGCAGAAGATCGTCATCGGAGCCGTCTCGATGGTCGAGAACGCCCTCCAGCTCCTCTCGGAGAAGGGCGTGGTCGAGCTGGACGACGAGCGGCGGGCGGCGATGGTCTCCAACCTGATGGTCGTTCTCTGCTCGGAACGGGACACACAGCCGATCGTCAACACCGGCACGCTCTACCAATAGGCCGGCGACGTGGACTCGCCGCCCCCGAAGAAGGCCTTCCCGCTCCGCGTCGAGCCGTCCCTCTGGGACGCGCTCGAACGCGCGGCGGCGGCCGACCTTCGGAGCGTGAATGCGGAGATCGAGTGCCTTCTGAGGGAGGCGCTCCAGCGCCGCGGGGTGAAGCTCGCGCCGCCCGAGCAGAGGAAGCGCGGTCGGCCCCCGAAGGCCTAGTTCACCTTGGCCTAATGTTCTGAGGCGCTTATATCAGGCCGATGTCCGTTCGGCCGTGGCGCGATATTGCGCGCCGACCCTCTCGCCAGATCATGGTCGGCAACGTGCCGGTCGGCGGCGACGCGCCCGTCACCGTTCAGACCATGACCAACACCGTCACCGCCGACGTTCGGGCGACGGTGGACCAGATCCGACGCTGCGAGGAGGCCGGGGCGGACATCATCCGCGTCTCCTGCCCCGACGAGGCTTCGACGCAGGCGCTGAGGCAGATCGTCCGTGCCGCCCGGGTGCCGATCGTCGCCGACATCCATTTTCACTATAAGCGCGCGCTCGAAGCCGCCGACGCGGGCGCCGCGTGCCTCCGTATCAATCCCGGCAATATCGGCTCCGCGGACCGCGTGCGCGAGGTGGTGAACGCCGCCAAGGCGAACGGCTGCGCCATCCGCATCGGCGTCAATGCCGGGTCGCTGGAGCGCGATCTGCTGGAGAAATATGGCGAGCCCTGCCCGGAGGCACTGGTCGAAAGCGCGCTCGACCATATCCGCCTGCTCGAGGATCACGACTTCCGCGAGTATAAGGTCGCGGTCAAAGCTTCCGACGTGTTCCTCGCTGTCGCCGCCTACCAGCAGCTCGCCGAGGCGGTCGATTGCCCGCTCCACCTCGGCATCACAGAGGCCGGCGGCCTCCGCGGCGGAACGGTCAAGAGCGCGATCGGAATCGGCTCGCTGCTCTGGTTCGGGATCGGTGACACGATTCGGGTCTCCCTCTCCGCCGAGCCCGAGGAGGAAGTGCGGGTCGGCTTCGAGATCCTGAAGAGCCTCGGCATTCGCAACCGCGGCGTGCGGGTGGTCTCCTGCCCCTCTTGCGCGCGGCAGGGCTTCGACGTCATCCGAACGGTGCAGACGCTGGAGGAAAGGCTCTCTCACATCCGCACGCCGCTCTCCCTCTCCGTCCTCGGCTGCGTCGTGAACGGCCCGGGCGAGGCACGCGAGACGGACATCGGCCTCACCGGCGGCGGCAACGGCAAGCATATGGTCTATCTCTCCGGGGTGACGGACCATCATGTCCGGGACGAGGAGATGGTCGACCACATCGTCCGCCTCGTGGAAGCCAAAGCGGCGGAGATCGAAGCGAATATGAGCGACGCTCCGGCTCTGGATGCCGCCGAATGAGCGCCCATTGCTGCCACGACAAGGGCCATGAGCTCGAGCGGATCGCGCTTCACAAGGACATCAGGCGGGTCCTCGTTGTCGTCATGATGCTGAACCTGATGATGTTCGTGCTGGAGTTCGGCGCCGGAATCATCGCGGATTCGGCGGCCCTGATGGCGGATTCGGTCGACATGCTTGGCGACGGGCTCGTCTACGGTATCAGCCTCTACGCGCTCGAACGGAGCCTTCGCTGGCGGGCCGGCATGGCTCTCATCAAAGCGGGCTTCATCATCGCTCTCGGGCTCGGCGTCCTGGTCGAGATCGGCATCAAGATGGTCTGGGGCCATCCGCCGGCCTCGGGGTTGATGCTGGTCTTCGGCGGAATGGCGCTGGTGGCGAACCTCAGCTGCGTCGGCCTCCTGTGGCCTTACCGGCGCCACGACGTGAACCTGTCGAGCACCTTCGAATGCTCCCGCAACGACGTGCTGGCGAATGTCGGTGTTCTCGTCGCGGCTTTGCTCGTCTCCACCACCAACTCGGCCTGGCCGGACATCGCCATTGCGGCGGTGATCGCCTTCCTCTTCTTCCGCTCCGCCTTGAAGGTGGTCCGCGAGGCCTGGCCCCAATATCGCGCGACCCATCCCCACCCGGCCGAATAGCCTTTAGGCTTCCTTCACCCGCCGCCGCTTAGGACGGGCGCATGCAAAAGGCGCTCTTCCTCGTCCTCATTGCCGGAGCGGGAATCGGGCTGATGTGGCCGTCCGGGCCCGCGCCCGCTCCCGTCGCCGCTTTGGCCCAGACAGGCGAGCCGAAGGAAACGCTTCTGAAGCGTCGCTCCGACGGCCATTTCTATGTCGACGCCGAGGTCAATGGGGAGCTCGTAAGCTTCATGGTCGACACCGGAGCCAGCGGCGTCGCCCTTCCGGTCGACACGGCTCGTCGCCTCGGTATCCCCTTCTCCGAAAGCGAGTTCACAGTCATCGGCTCCGGCGCTTCGGGAGCGGTGCGCGGCAAGCTTGTCAGGTTGGAACGCATCTCAATCGACGGCAAGGAAGCGCGCAACGTGGACGGCGCCATCGCCGAGGGGCTCGAACAGCATCTGCTCGGTCAATCCTATCTGTCGCGCCTCTCCTCGGTGGAGATGAGCGGCGACTATATGCGCCTCCAGTAGCGCCCCGCCGCCGCCGCCGCTATCGGGCGGTGCATGAGCGCGCCTGCCCAGCATCGCAATCCGGCGATTCCGTTCGCGGTGGCGACGGCGGGAATTGCCCTCTTCTCGGCGATGGACGCCCTCATGAAGGGCCTGTCGCTCGAGATCGGCACCTACAATGCCTTGCTGTGGCGGACGCTCGCCGGTGCGGCGCTCGCGGGGGCAGTGTTTTTCCTGATGCGCTCGCCTTGGCCGGAGCGGACGGCGATGCGCTTCCACCTCATCCGGGGCTCCATGTCGAGCGTGATGGCGATCCTCTTCTTCTGGGGACTGGCGCGGGTGCCGATGGCCCAGGCGATCGCCCTCGCTTTCGTGGCGCCGCTCATCGCCCTCTACCTCGCCGCGGTGCTGCTCAAGGAGAAGATCGAGCGGCGGGCGATCCTCGCTTCCCTGCTCGGCTTCGCGGGCGTGGTGGTGATCCTCGCGGGCCAGGCGGAGGCGGAGCTCGGCCGCGATGCGCTTTACGGCTCGATCGCGATCCTCGGATCGGCGAGCCTTTACGCCTACAACATCATCCTTATGCGACAGCAGGCGCTTGTGGCCCGGCCGCTCGAAATCTCCTTCTTCACCAGCCTGATCATGCTCAGCTGCTTCCTGCTCATCTCCCCCTTCCTCGCCGCGCTTCCGCCGAGGGAAGAATTGCCGGAGATACTCCTCGCCGCCACCCTTGCGTTTGGTTCGCTCCTGCTCCTGTCCTGGGCCTATGCCCGGGCGGAGGCGCAGCATCTCGCGCCGGTTGAATATACCGGCTTCATCTGGGCGGCGATCTTCGGCTTCCTCCTCTTCGCCGAGCCGGTGCGCCCGTTCACCCTCGCCGGGGCGGCGATGATCGTCGGAGCGTGTCTCGTGGCGACGCGACGGCGCCAGACGCCCCTGCCTGCGGTGGAGGCGGGCGTCTGATGGCCTGGCTCCTGCTGATGCTCGGCGGCCTGTTCGAGGTGGGATTCACCACCTGCCTTCGCTTCGTCGACGGCTTCCGCAACATCCCCTGGACGCTCGGCTTCCTCGCCTCCGTGACCCTGTCGATGGGCCTGCTCGAACATGCCGCTCGGACGATCCCGATGGGCACGGCCTACGCGGTCTGGGGCGGCATCGGAGCCGCGGGGACGGTGCTCGTCGGCATCTTTTGGTTCGGCGAGCCGGTGAACTCCATGCGCATCCTCCTCCTCCTCGCCCTGATCGGCTGCATCGTCGGCCTGAGGCTGACCGCCGCATGAGCGTGGACGAGGGGCTGCTCGCCTGGGTCGAGGAGGCCTTGGCGCCTCTCGGCCGGATAACGATGCGAAAGATGATGGGCGGCGCGACGCTCTACCTCGACGGGACCGTCTTCGCGATCCTCGACGAGGGCGAGATCTGGTTCAAGGCCGACGAGGCAACCGATGCCGTCTGGGACGAGCAGGGCTGCGCCCGCTTCACCTACGCCTTCGAGGATGGCCGCACCGGCAGCATGAACTACCGGCGCGGGCCGACAGACGTCTATGACGACCCCGAGGAGATGCAGCGCTGGGCGCGGCTGGCGCTCGAGGCAGGGCTTCGCGCCGCCGCGAAGAAGAAGCCTCGCAAGAAGGCCTAGCGCCGCGTCGCGGGCCGAAGCTTCGGCGCGATCTCCGGGCTCTCCTCGATCGAGGGAAGGAAGCGCGGCTCCACCCGCTTCTGCGACGCCTGCTCAAAGGCGTAGCCGAGCGACAGGATCATCCCGTCCGACCATTTGGGGCCGATGAAGCTCAGCCCTACCGGCAGGCTCTTCACCGTCCCCATGGGAACGGTCAGGTGCGGATAGCCGGCGATCGCGGCAAACCCGCCCGCGCCGCCGCCGGGATACATGTCGCCATGGACCGCGTCGATCAGCCACGCCGCCGCCACCGTCGGGCCGACCAGCGCGACGACATTGTTGTCCTTCAGCATCTTGTCGATGCCCTCGGCGCCGGCGAGGCGGAGGCTCGTCTCGCGCGCCTTCCTGTAGTCCGGATCGTCGAGCCCTTTCGTCTTCTCCGCATCCTCGAACGTGCGCTGCCCGAACAGCGCCAGCTCTTGCTCCGCATGCGCCTTGTTGAAGGCGATCACGTCGGCGAGCGTGCGGGTCCTGACGCTCGGCGGAGTGGTCGCGAGATAGGCGTTGAGATCCGCCTTGAGCTCCGTGAGCAGAACCTTGAACTCGCCCTGGCCCATTTCCGGCTTGCGCTCGAACTTCTCGATCTCGATCAGGATCGCGCCTTGCGCCCGTAGGGTCTGGAGCGCTTCTTCGAACACTTCCTTGGGTACGAAGCCGCTGGCGAAGCGCATCACCCCGATCCGCTTGCCGCGCAGGGAGTTGGAGTCGAGGCTGGCCGCATAATCCGCTTTGTAGCGGTCCGCGTCCCGCGTCTGAGCGTCGGCCGGGTCGCTGCCGGCGATGGCGGAAAGGACGAGCGCGGCGTCACGCACTGTGCGCGTCATCGGCCCAGGCGTGTCCTGGCTGTGGCTGATCGGGACGACATGGGTACGGCTGACGAGGCCCACCGTGGGCTTGAATCCGACGATGCCGCTGATCGACGCGGGGCAGGTGATCGACCCGTCGGTCTCGGTGCCGATCGCCGCCGGCACCATGCCCGCGGCGACGGCCACGCCGCTCCCGGTGCTGGAGCCGCAGGCGTTGCGGTTCAACGCATGGGCGTTGCGCGTCTGCCCGCCGACCGCGCTCCAGCCGGAGATGGAATCGTTGTCCCGGATGTTCGCCCATTCCGAGAGGTTCGCCTTGCCTACGATGACAGCGCCCGCCTGCCGAAGGCGCGCCACGAGCGGAGCGTCCCGGTTGGTGACGTTCTGCGCCAGGGCGAGGCTCCCCGCGGTGGTAGGGAGGGGTCCGGCGCTCTCGATATTGTCCTTGATCAGGATCGGCATGCCGTGGAGCGGCCCCCGAGCCGGCAGCCGGTCGATGGCGCGAGCCTGCTCCATCGCCGTCGGATCCACAGCGAGCACCGCGTTCACCAGCGGGTTCACCTCGGCAATGCGGCGAAGCGCCGCCGTCGTATTCTCCTGGGCCGAGGCGCCGGAGTTGAAGGCGGGGGCTGGCCCCGGCACTTCCGGACGGTGCACGCTGCAGGCGGCGAGCGAGAAGCCGGCGGCGGTGGCTAAAAGGCTGGCAAGGCGCATGGAATCCTCTCCTTTTGCCAAGGCCGATGACGCCTTGCGGCGCGAACGTCCAGCCCCGAAGCGTATGCGGCCGCGGTGCGCGTCCGCCTCCGCGGCTTTCCACCTCCTGCAAAGATGCTAAGGCGCCCGCCATGAGCAAGGCACCGCAGAGGATCCGGGGCACCCAGGACATTTGGGGCGAGGCCGCGCGTCGTTTCGACACGGTGGTGGCGGCGTTCGACCGGGTGCGCCGGCTCTACGGCTTCCAGCGGGTCGAGATGCCGCTGTTCGAAAGCACCTCCGTCTTCGCGCGCTCGATCGGTGAGACGACGGACATCGTCTCGAAGGAGATGTACAGCTTCGAGGATCGCGGCGGAGATTCGCTGACGCTCCGTCCCGAATTCACCGCCGGCATCTGCCGCGCCTATCTTTCGGAAGGCTGGCAGCAGCATGCGCCGGTGAAGGTCGCGACCTGGGGCGCCGCCTTCCGCTACGAGCGTCCGCAGAAGGGACGCT
This sequence comes from Allosphingosinicella sp., assembly GCA_036398895.1. Classification (GTDB taxonomy): domain Bacteria; phylum Pseudomonadota; class Alphaproteobacteria; order Sphingomonadales; family Sphingomonadaceae; genus Allosphingosinicella. The sequence goes on from DASWOC010000012.1 coordinate 428,835, forward strand.
ACCGCCAATTCCACCAGCTCGATGCGGAGATCATCGGCGCTGGCGAGCCCGCGGCCGACGCGGAGATCATCGCCATGGGCGCGCAGCTCCTTGAGGAGCTTGGCGTGTCCAGCCGGGTCGAGCTCAAGCTCAATACGCTTGGCGACCCCGAGACTCGGGAGGCCTGGCGGGCGGCGCTGATCGACTATTTCCGCAAGCACCGCGGCGATCTCTCGGACGAAAGCCGTGCGCGGCTCGAGAAGAACCCGTTGCGCATCCTGGACAGCAAGGAGCATCAGGATTGGCCGATCGTGGACGCTGCGCCCATCGTCGATGACTTCCTCACGCCGGAGGCCTCCGACTTCTTCGCCAAGGTCGCGGTGGGGCTGGACGCCGCCGGAATTGCCTGGACGCGCGATCCGCGGCTCGTTCGAGGCCTCGATTATTACCGTCACACCGCCTTCGAGTTCGTCACCGAGGATCTCGGCGCCCAGAGCGCCGTGCTTGCGGGAGGGCGCTATGACGGCCTCATCGAAGGCATGGGGGGGCCGTTCACGCCCGCCGTCGGCTGGGCGGCCGGGATCGAGCGCCTGTCGATGCTGATTGCCGCCCCGGCTCCGACCCCGTCCGCGGCGGCATTGATTCCGCTTGGAGAGGCGGCGGAGGAAGCGGCGGTGCGTATCGCGGCGGAGCTTCGCCGAGCCGGTGTCCCGTGCGAAATGGCCTATCGCGGCAACATGAAGAAGCGGATGCAGAAGGCCTCCGCCAGCGGCGCGCGCTTCGCCGTCATCGTCGGCGAGGACGAGCTCGCGCGCGGCGAGGCGGCCGTGAAGAACCTTCGCACGGGGGAGCAGCAGGCCGTGAAGCTCGAAGCGATAGGCGAGGCGGTCTCGGGCGAATGACCTCCATCTCCGCCGATAGGATCGCCGCCATCGAGGCTCGGCGGGAGGAGCTTCAGAACGCCATGTCCTCCCCGTCGCTGGCGCCGGACGAGTTCGTGCGCCTGTCGAAGGAATATGCGGAGGTCGAGCCGGTCGCGACCGCAGCCGCCGAGCTGCGCAACCTCCGCTCAGAACTGCAATCCCTGCGCGAAATGGCCGCGGATCCGGAGATGCGGGAGATGGCCGAGGAGGAGATCCGAACCCTGGAGGCCGCCCTGCCGCAGGCCGAACGGGCGCTCGCCCTTAAGCTGCTGCCCCGTGACGCCGCCGACGAGCGGCCGGCGATGCTCGAAATCCGCGCCGGCACTGGCGGCGACGAGGCGGCTCTGTTCGCGGGCGACCTGTTCCGGATGTACCAGCGCTACGCCGAGGGGCAGGGATGGCGGGTGGAGCTGATCTCCGCCAGCCCGGCCGAGCTCGGCGGCTACAAGGAAGTCGTCGCCTCTCTGTCCGGCCAGGGCGTGTTCGCCCGGCTCAAATATGAAAGCGGAGTCCACCGAGTGCAGCGCGTTCCGGTGACGGAGAGCGGTGGGCGCATCCACACCTCCGCCGCGACGGTTGCGGTGCTTCCGGAGGCGGAGGATGTCGACGTCCAGATCGACGAGGCGAAGGACCTCAGGATCGACGTCTACCGCTCCTCGGGGCCGGGCGGGCAGTCGGTCAACACGACCGACAGCGCGGTGCGAATCACCCACCTTCCCACCGGCCTCGTCGTCATCCAGCAGGACGAGAAGTCCCAGCACAAGAACAAGGCGAAAGCGCTGAAGGTGCTGCGCACCCGCCTCTACGAGCAGGAGCGCGAGCGCCTCGCCTCCGAGCGGGCGGGGGCGCGCAAGTCGATGGTCGGCTCAGGCGACCGGTCGGAGCGTATCCGCACCTACAACTTCCCGCAGGGCCGGGTCACCGACCACCGCATCAACCTCACCCTCCACCGCCTGCCCGAGATCCTGGAGGGCAATCTGGACGAGCTGGTCGGCGCCCTCATTTCCGAAGACGAGGCGGAACGCCTCGCGAGCCTCGATGACGGTGCGTAAAGCCCTCGCAGCGGGCTCCGCGCGTTTGTCTCGCTGCAGCGATACACCTCGCCTGGATGCGGAGCTGCTGATGGCGGAGGCGCTGGAGACGAGCCGCCAGGCGATGCTGTTGTCGCGGCTCGACGACGACGCGCCTGCCGCTTTCGAAGCCCTGGTCGCACGTCGGGAAATGGCGGAGCCGGTCGCCTACATCCTCGGCAAGCGTACCTTCTGGACGGTGGAGCTTGAAGTCGGGCCGGGGGTACTCGTTCCGCGGCCCGACAGCGAGACCTTGATCGAAGCGGCGCTCGAGCATTTCGGAGCCCGCGGGCCGCGGCGCATCCTCGACCTCGGCACAGGTCCGGGGACGCTCCTCCTTGCCGCGCTCGACCAGTGGCCGGAGGCCAGCGGTGTCGGAGTGGATGCGTCGGAAGCAGCCCTCTCCTACGCGGCCCGCAATGCGCAAAGGCTCGGCCTAGCCTCCCGCGCCGAGATGCGGATCGGCGACTGGGGCGAGGGCGTGGAGGAGCGCTTTGACCTCATCCTGTGCAATCCCCCTTATGTCGAGGAGGGTGCCAACCTGCCTCGGGATGTCGTCGCATGGGAGCCGCACGAGGCCCTGTTCGCCGCTCCGGACGGTCTCGCCGAATATCGACGTCTTGCGCCTCAGATCCCGCGCCTGCTCTCGCCCGGCGGCATCGCCTGCGTCGAGATCGGAGCCGGTCAAGGCTCCGCCGTCGCTTCCCTTTTCGAAGCGGCAGGGCTCCGGGTTCGTTCCCGAAAGGATTTGGCCGGTATGGACCGATGCCTTGTGCTGAACTCATGATCCAGGTGAATGTGTTTTCCGCTTGGTTTTCGTTGCGGGGCTAGCTACATAGGGGGTCAGGGACGGGGCCTTTCACAGCGAAGAGAAGCGTGAGGCTAGCCGTCGCCGACCCCCGATTGCTTTGACGTCTCCGGACGGTCGCAGCGTGAGGTGGCGGAGGCCGCGTGAGCGGTCGCCTGCCCAGGGCGTCGTGCAGGAAGAGAAAGCGGCCGGGAAGGGCCCGGTTGCCTGAGTGGCTGCAAAGAACAGGACCACGAGGACGAGGACCTACTTTTGATCAACAATCGTCAGAACGGCCGCCGTCGCGGCCGCGGCGGCGGACCCCGCTCGCCGAACCAGTCGCCCAATATGGGCAACAGGCAGGACAACCGCTCGCGCGGCAATGCCGCCCAGCTCCTGGAGAAATACAAGTCGCTCGCCCGCGACGCGCAATTGCAGGGCGACCGCGTCCAATCCGAATATTGGCTTCAGTTCGCCGACCATTATTTCCGGGTCCTCAACGAGAACCGCCCTCGCTTCGAGGAGCAGCGCCCGCGCCGCGACGAGTTCGCATCCGACGAGGATGAGGACCAGGATGAGGGCATGAACGCCGACGGCGACGAGGATGAAGGCGACGAGCGCGAAGCCCGCGACGATCGTCCGCAGCGCACCGAGCGGAACGACAATCGCGACCGCAGCGGACGCGGCGACCGCTTCGAAGGCCGTGATCGCCCTCGCCGCGAATATGGCGAGGAGCGTAACGGTGAGCCCCGCGACCGCAATGTAGAGACCCGCGACCGCAACGGCGAAGCCCGCGAGCGCTTCCGCCCGCGCCGCGATCGCGACGAGCCGCGCGCTGAAGCCGAAGGCCAGGGCGAAGAGCGGATCGCGCTAGACGTCCTTCCGCCCGCCATCAGCGTCGTCGAAGGGGACGCGCCCCCCAAGGCGCCCCGTCGCCGCACCCGCCGCCCCAGGGCGGAGGACGGCGAGGCGGAGATCGCTCCCGCCGCCTGAGCCCAGGCGGCAAGAAAAAAGAGAAAGGCGCCGGTCTCCCGACCGGCGCCCTTTCTTTTGGTCGAGAGATTGCCCGCCGTCAGAAGCTGATGCGGGCTTCCACGCCGAAGGTCCGCGGCGCGTTGAAATTGCCATAGTCGCCGAGCACGCCGTTGTAGCTCGGGATGCCGGAGATCGAGTCGATCACCGGCTCCGAATTGGCGGCCGAGCGGCGGTAGATGTGGGTTTCGTTGAGCAGGTTGCGGGACCAGAGGGCGAGCTGAAGCTGCGCGCCCGCTTCGTTCATTGCGATCTCCGTAAGCGCGATCCGGCCGTTCATGATGAAGCTTGAGTCCGTCTTCACCGGCTCCGACTGGAAGCTGTACTGGCGGCCGGCATAATTGGCGTCGAGGTGGAAGCGGAGGCGAGCGTCGGCGAAGCCGGCGGGCACCTCATAGTCCGCCGAGCCCGAGGCCGCATGCTTGGGCGTGAAGACCGTATAGACCTGGAACAGAGGGTTGCCGGGGAGGAAGGGGTTCGACGTCGGCGGCACGTTGACGTCGGTATAGGCGTAGCTCGCCGAAAGCTGCAGGCCCTCCATCGGCTGAAGGACGAGGTCCGCCTCGAGCCCCTTGATCTTCGAAACCCCGGGGGCGTTCGCCGTTTCCTCGTAGTGGCGGTTGAAATTCGGATTGACCGTTCCGTCCGGCAGCGTCTGCCGCGTGTCGACGAAGTCGAAGTCCGTCTGGGTCCCCTTGCGCCGCATGAGGTAGGCGGCGAGGTTGAGGCGGACGCGCCGGTCGAGGAATTCGGACTTGGCTCCGACGTCGAACGACTTCACCGTTTCCGGGCCGAAGGCGCTGAAGGTCTGCGAGCGGCTGTTCGCTCCGGCGGCGCGGAAGCCGGTGGCGTATTTCGCATAAACGTGGATGTCGTCCGAAACGTCGTAGGCGATCGTCACCATCGGGTCGATGCGCCCCACCCGGTAGTTGAAGGGGAAGTTGACCGCCTTGTTCTGGAACATCGTCAGCGCCCCATCACGCTTGTCGTAGGTGTAGCGGGCGCCGGCGGTGATGTGCAGCGCCTCCATTCCGGCTGGGGTCCAGGTCCCCTGGCCGAAGGCGGCGTAGCTCTTGGCGGTCGCCTTGCTGTCGCGCGCGACGAACCAATCCTCGCGCTGCCAGCCCTGATTGCTGGAGGTGATCGGCGGGACGACGTCCGGGCTGTTGATCGTGAAGCCGGTGCCGGTGGCGTTCCAGCGGTTGGTGGTTGGCGTGGCGGCGGTTTCGCGCACGTCTTCGGTGAAATAATAGAGGCCGACGGCGTAATCGACCGAGCCGAGGGTGCCGACCGCCTGGAGCTCCTGGCTCCACTGGTCCTGGAACAGCTCCGAAAGGCTGTAGCGGCTGAAATTGGCGTTCGGCACGAAGGTGCTGCGGTGGGGGCCGCCGCTATTGTCGAACTGCTGCGTGCTGACCTTGCGCCAGCCCGAGATCGAGCGCAGCTCCAGGTCGTCGTTAAGCTCGTAGCGGATCGTCGCCGTCACGCCCTGCGTGCGGTCGACGCTCGGCTGCTGCGGAACTCCGATCTCAGCGACCTTCTGCCGCTTGCCGCCGCTGACGACCACCAGCGGGGACAGCGGCGCGATGCACGGGTTGGTGAGCGCGCCGGCGACTACCTTGTTGCATTGGCTGCCGTTGAACTGGAGCGTGGTGCCGTTGGCGCCGCCGTAGCTGCCGACATTGTAGCCGTTCGGATTGTAGTTGATGAGCTGGCTGTAGAAGGGCGTGTTCTCGTCCTTCGCCTTGTCGAAGGAGACGTCCACCGTCAGGGCGTCCACCGGCTTCCAGCTCGCGGCGATCCGGCCGCCGACGCGGTTGTAGAAGTTCCAGCCGGTCTGGCCGGTGAGCGGGTTCTTCGTCGTCGCATCCTGGTGCTGGACGAGCGCGTCGACCTTGAAGGCGAGGTTGGCGAACGCTGGCAGGTCGAGGTGGAGCTCGCCATTATAGCTTCCGTAATTGCCGACTCCGGCGATGACGCGGCCTCCGAACTCGCCCGAGGGTGCCCGCGTGACGATGTTGACGGCGCCGCCTTCGGTGTTGCGGCCGAACAGGGTTCCTTGTGGCCCGCGCAGGATCTCGATCCGCTCGATGTCGAACAAGGCGGCGTTGAGGCCCTGCTGCCGGCCGATATAAATGCCGTCGATATAGACGCCGACGCCCTGGTCGCGGGCGGTCTGGTTGGCGTCGAACGGCACGATCCCGCGGATGCCGACGGTGAGCGCCGACTGCCGCGATTCGAAGGTGGCGACGCGGAGCGACGGGACGGCTCCGTCGGCAAGGTCGAGCAGGCTTTGCGCGCTTCGGTCCTCCAGCATCTGCTCGCCGATCACGGAGATGGCGATCGGCGTCTCCTGGAGGTTGGTCTCGCGCTTCGTGGCGGTCACCACGATCTCGCTCAGCTCTTGCTCCTCGTCCTCGCCAGCCATAACGTCGCCGTCCGCGGCGCCGGGCGTGTCCTCGGTGGAGACGGGAGCGGTTGCTATGTCATTATTGGCGGCATGAGCGAGAGTCGGCAGTACCGACACTCCGACTACGAGCAAAGCGGTAAGATTCTTCATGTATTGATCCCCCTGAACGAGTCCCAAACGCAGGGTGGATCTAGGGCGTCAGTGCGACTCCTTTGTTACACGCGCCGGTCGTCATATTTATTCTATAGATTTGTCACAGCTTTGTCATAGTTTTGACTTAGCCTCATCACCAAAGTGAAAGAAAAGGGGAAAAGATGGTTGGGAAAGCCATTGCTGCGGCGCTCCTGGCGAGCACGCTCGCCACTCCGGCTCTGGCCGATCCCACGACAGCTGAGATCGCCGCCGAGCTGGCGGCGATGCGGGCCAAGATCGCAAGCCTCGAAGCGCAGCTTGCCGCGCTGAGAGCGGCCCCCGAAGCTCTGGCTCCCGCACCTCCAGCGCCCGAAAGCCGACCGGCACCCAAGCCGGCCGGGAGTGGCGGCGGCGTCACGGTGAAGCCGTTCGGACGCCTGCAATATGATGTGGGCCATGTCGAAAGCCCCCGCGGCGTCTCCGACCCCGGGCTCGGCTTCGGCAACGAGCTTCGCCGCGCGCGCCTGGGCGTGGAAGGGACGATCCCAGGCGGCTTCGGATACAAGTTGGAAGCCGATTTCGCCGACAATCAGGTCGAGATCACCGACGCCTTCTTCAACTACAAGGCTGGAAAGCCGCTGACGCTCACGCTCGGCCAGCACAATAATTTCCAGTCGCTGGAGGAAGTGACGAGCTCGCGCTTCCTCTCCTTCCTCGAGCGCGCAGCCTTCACCGATGCCTTCGGGTTCGAGCGCCGCGTCGGCCTCTCCGGGACCTTCGCGCAGGGCGATGTGATCGCCCAGGCGGGAATCTTCACCGACAATATCGACGATCTTTCGCGCACGGACGAAAATGACGCGATCGGAGCCGATGCGCGTCTGGTCTACGCACCGAAGCTCGGAGCGACTCAGCTCCACCTCGGCGGCTCCGCCCATTGGCGCGACAGCGGCGATGCCGCGGGGACGGCGCGCTACCGGCAGCGGCCGTTCGTCCACACCACCGATACGCGCTTCCTCGCCACCCCCGCCCTCGCGGTGGAGGAGGAGACGAGCTACGGCCTCGAAGCGGCGCTTATCAACGGGCCGTTCCACGCGACCGGCGAGCTTCACTGGCTGAGTGCGCAGACTGTCCCTGGCGCTACCCCTACCTTCTTCGGAGGCTATGCGGAGGCGGGCTTCTTCCTCACCGGAGAGACGCGGGGCTACAAAGGCGGCCGTTGGGACCGCACGAAGGTTCTGAAGCCGCTCGGCGACGGCGGTTTCGGCGCATTGCAGGTCAATCTTCGCTACGACCGGCTGGACCTGAGCGACGACGGCGTCGTCGGCGGCACCCAGTCCGGCTTTCTCGCGGGGCTCCTCTGGATCCCGCAGGACCATGTCCGCTTCCTCCTCAACTACGGCCGTCTGAGCTATCGGGACGCAGCCGTGCCCGCCGCGGGCGGCGACCGTGACTATTCCGTCAATGTCGTGGGGGCCCGCGCGCAGGTCGATTTCTAGGCGGTTGACGAGCAGGTAACATTGTAACACTCTGCCGGCTCAAAGCCGGGGGAGGTCCTGTCAATGCGTCGCTTTCTACTCTTGTCCGCCTGCATCGCCGCGCCTGCGATCGCCCAGCAAGGGCAGGGGAACGTCTCCGTCACCGTCTACAACCAGGATCTCGCGCTCGTTCAGGACACGCGGCAGATGGACATTCCCGCCGGCCGCTCCCGCCAGGAATTTCCGAATGTCTCCGGCCAGATCAGCCCCGAGACGGTAACCTTGTCCGCCCGCGACGTCGCGGTGGTGGAGCAGAATTTCGACTTCGACCTCCTGTCTCCCTCCACGCTGATGGAAAAGGCGGTGGGCGAGGAAGTGACCTTGGTCCGCACCAACCCCGCCACCGGCGCCGAGCAGCGCGAGCGGGCGAAGGTGCTGGCGGTGAACGGCGGAGTCGTCCTCCAGATCGGTAGCCGCATCGAGGTGCTTCGTGATGACGGGCTCCCCGTGCGAGTCATCTTCGATAAGGTGCCGGAGAATCTACGCGCCCGCCCCACCCTCTCGGTCACGATGGAAAGCAGCCGCGGCGGCGCCCGGCCGGTCACTCTCAGCTATCTGACGCCGGGCATGAGCTGGAAGGCCGATTACGTCACCCTGTTCGACGAGCAGGCGGGGCGGATCGACGTCCAGGGCTGGGTGACGCTGACCAACTCGACCGGGACCACCTTCACCAACGCCGACACCCTGCTGGTGGCGGGCGACGTCCCGCGGGAGAATAACGGCTACGGCAGTTACGGCGGCTATCGCCCGCCGCCCCCTCCGCGCCCGCCGGGCAACCGTCCAGGCGTCCAGACGCCGGACCGCGAGGCCCTCGGCGATTTCTACCTCTACCCGCTCAAGGAGCGGACCACGATCGCCGACAAGCAGACCAAGCAGGTGAGCTTCCTCGACGTCACCGGCGCCGCCGCGCGGCGCGGCTATGTGTTCCGCAACGGCTGGCTCGGGACTCAGGACCAGGCGGCGAGCGCGTCCACCGTTCTCCAATTCTCCAGCTCGCGTGATTCCGGCCTCGGCGACGCCCTCCCCGCCGGCATCGTACGCGTCTATCAGAAGGATTCGCGCGGCAACGCCCAGTTCGTCGGCGAGAACCGGATCGGCCACACGCCGATGGGCTCCGACATCGCCATCACCACCGGCGAGGCCTTCGACGTAAAGGTGAGGCCGGTGGTCGAGAAGCGCGAGCGCGTCTCCGACTCCCGCTGGCGCACGACCATGCGCTACACCCTCACCAACGCTCGCAGCCAGGCGGTGACGGTCGACCTTCTCCAGTCGGGCCTGTGGGGCGACACCCGGATCGTCGAGGAAAGCCTGAAGAGTACGCGCCGCTCCGCCGACGAGGCTTTGTGGCGGGTTACCGTTCCCGCCAACGGAGAGACGGTCGTCATGGCCACCTTCGACACCCGTTACTGACGCCCGTGAAGGCCCGCCGCCCGCTGCTCCTCGCCGCATTGCTGGCCGCCGCCTCGCCCGCGGCGGCTCAGCAGGTCGCGCGCTCGGCCGGTCCCGATGCGGTGGCGGTCACCGTCTACCGTGCGCCCTACCGGCCGGCGGGGCAGAAGCTCAATCTGCAGTGGCTTCAGGGCTATGCGCTGATCACCGAAACCCGGCGCGTCACAATTCCCGCCGGTGAATCCGACATCCGGTTCGAAGGCGTGGCCGGCGGCATCCTTCCCGAAAGCGCGATCGTGGCGGGGCTGCCGACCGGCGTGGTGGAGAAAAACCAGGACGCGATGCTCCTCTCGCCGGCCAGCCTGCTCGACGCCTCCCTCGGGAGACGCGTCCACCTGCGCCGCACGTCTCGCGCCACGGGCGAGGTACGGGAAACGGAGGCAGTCGTCCGCTCGGGCTCGAACGGTGCCGTCGTCCTCCAGACTCCGGAGGGGCATGAGGCCCTTAGCTGCAGCGGTCTTCCCGAGACGCTCGTCTATGACCGGGTGCCGGAGCGGCTCTCCGCGAAGCCCACCCTCTCGGTGCGGGTGAGGGCGGCGGCGCCCGCCACCGCAACCGTGACCCTCTCCTACCTCGCGAGCGACTTCGACTGGCAGGCGAGTTATGTAGCCGAGCTTTCGCCGGACGGGGAGCGGATGGACCTTTTCGCCTGGCTCACGCTCGCCAACGGCGACGAGACCAGCTTCCGTCAGGCGCAGACTCAGGCGGTGGCCGGGAGGCTGAACCGCAACTCGGTCCGGGCACCGAAGCCGCGGCCGCGGCCGCTGAGGCTCCAATGCTGGCCGCAGGGAACGACCACCAGCGACCTCCACGAAGCGGAGGAGATCGTCGTCACCGGCTCCCGGATCGGCCGCGCTGCAATGGCCCCTCCGCCTCCGCCGCCTCCACCGCCGCCGCCTCCGCCGCCCATGGCTGCCCCGGCGATGATGGCGGAGCAGGAGGATCTGGGCGACCTCAAGCTCTACCGGATCCCTGAGGCGGTGACGGTCGCCGCCAAGAGCCAGAAGCAGGTCGCCCTGCTCCAACGCCGGGCGATCAAGGTCGAGACCGTGCACCGGCAGCGGGTAAACGCCGCCATGCCGGACCAGTCGGCGCAGGTGATGCGGGTGCTCACCACGCGCAACACGGCGGCCGCCGGCCTTGGCCTTCCGCTCCCTGCGGGGGGAGTCGCGCTCTTCGCCGAAGCGGCCGGACGGCCGCTACTGGTAGGCCGGGGCACGATGCGTGATCATGCGGTGGGCGAAGAGGTGGAGATCCCGATCGCGGTTTCCACCAACGTGGCCGCCACCTTCGTGCGTGTCACGCCGGAAGGCTCCGGCGACTGGGAGGTGGCCGTCAGTAATTCGAGCGGCGCGCCGGTGCGCTACGAGGCGGAGCTGGAAGGCTATGGCTGGACCGTCGTTCCGGCGACGGCGCTGCAGCGGCGCAACGGACGCCCGGTGTGGGCGGTGACGGTGCCGCCGAACGGCCGGGCCACCTTGCGCTACCGGCTGGAAGCTCCGCCGAGGCGTTAGGTCCGTTTCACCGGGCGCGGCCGGTTGTTCTCGTCCAGCGCGACGAAGGTGAACAGCCCCTCCGTCACCTTCACATGCTCCTTGCCGCGCTTGCGGCTCGCGACCACCTCGATCCGGATGGCGATGGAGGTGCGCCCGATCCGCTCCACCCAGGCATAGACCGAGATGAGGTCGTGGAGGAGGATCGGAGCGACGAACTCCATCGCCTCGATCGCCACCGTCGCCACCGGCCCGTCCGCTTCGCGCGACGCGACGATGCCGGCCGCGATGTCCATCTGGCTCAGCACCCAGCCGCCGAAGATATGGCCGTTGGCGTTGATGTCCGCCGGCCGGGGCACCACTCGAAGGATCGGCTCGCGCTTTTCGTCAGTCATCGAGAGGATCCCGGCCTGAAGCGGCATCGTCATGGCCGCCGCGGTTGGAGAGGAAGACGAGGCCCATAAGGGCCGTGCCGAGGAGCACGGAGAGCCCCACCCCGGCGATGGCGGCAATGATCATCCCGATGGGCATCACCTCGACCGTCAGGCGCAGGTAGACGAGCGCCGCTACCACCGCGAGCGCCGCGGCGAGCGCCATCCAGGTCATCAGCTTCTTGTAGCGCGCCCAGGCGAGCGCAGCGTCTTCATAGCGGGCCGGACCTGGGTCATGTTGGGGCATGTTTTGCATTTGGAGGCGGTGCATGGGATGATTCAAGCCGAGTCGGGGAAAAAAGAGGAGAGACCGGCCCATGACCATAGCCGCCATTCTCGAGAAGAAGGGCCATGAGGTCGCCACCGTCAGCGCCAATACGAGCGTCCGCGACGCCGTAGCCCTCCTCGCTGAGCGCCGCATCGGCGCCCTGCCGGTCGTCGGCGACCACCGCGTCGAGGGCATCTTTTCCGAGCGGGACGTGATCTACTGCCTGGCCCGGGAGGGCGCCGCGGTGCTCGACCTGCCCGTCAGCCGGGCGATGACCGCGCCTCCGGTCACCGTCGATCCCAAGACCTCCGTTCTGGCTGCTCTGTCTCAGATGACGCAGCGGCGCATCCGCCACCTTCCTGTCACAGAGGGCGGTCGGCTGATCGGGATCGTCTCCATCGGCGACCTTGTCGCCTATCGACTGGCGCGGATCGAGCAGGAAGCCGAAGCAATGCGGGCGTACATCCAGAGCGCCTGACCGCCCTCAGTCGCTACAACGGCTCAGCGCAGCCGCTGCGCCGCTCGCTCGCGACGATGAGATCGGCCGCCAGGGGATAGCGCCTGTCGGACATTCCATCGGAGCAGCCCGGCGCGGGGCGGAGCTTGAGCTCGAAGCGCTTGCCGGCCAGCGCTCCGGACCAGGTGCCGCCGCCGTCGGCACCCGGCACGTAGCGGGTCCAGATGCGGGTGCCTCTCTGGTCTTCAGGGTGCGAATAGGTGACGCACCGCCCCTCGATCCGAGCTCCCCAGAAGGGCTCGGTGCCGACCGCGCGCCGTGGGGGTACGTCGATTCGCCTGCCGTCCTGCATCAGGCAGGGGCCCGCAGAGGCGATGGCGGTCTTGGGGGCCTGAGGCTCTGCCTTCCCCTCCCGGCAGGCGGCGACGAAGCCGCGCGCGAGCTCCGGCGGCGGAGCGGGATGGGGACCGCTCGCCTGAGCCCCGTAGCTCGCGGAGATAGGACCTCTGATGAGGGCTTGCAGGTCGGCCGGCACCGTGCCCGTGCCGCTGACTCCGCCGCGCTGGCGGTCGCCTCGCGTGTCGGCGACGAGCGCCGTCGCCTCGCCGCCGCTTCCAAAGGACAGCCTTTCCTCGCTCCCGACCGGTTTGAAGCTCGGAACGTTGACGAGCAGCCGGTCCTCGCCCGCCGGGCAGAAGAGGCGGATCGCCGCCCGCCCCGGTGTCGAGAGCAGGACCAGCGCCGCGCCTTCGCCGCTCGACTGAAGGTCCCATCCCGCAGCCGACTCTTTCGGCTTCTCCGCAGGAGGAGTCGAGGGACTGGGGGTGGCGGCGGCGGTCGGATCGACGGCGTTCAAGCCGTTCGACGCCTCCGGTTCCCGTGTTTCACAGGCGGCGAGAGCGACAGCGGCGGCGGCGAGGGCAGAGGAAAGTCGCATCAGGGCCTCCTTTCCTGGCAGCTTATCGGAGCCACGGCGGAATGGCGAGAAGCGGCGGTCCTAGCGCGCTCCGCGGATGAACCTCGCCTGTGGAGCCCGTTCAGCATGGCCTCACAGCTGGAGGCGCAAAAGGCAGGCCAGGCGTCGGGGGTCGCCTTACAGGAGAGACCGACATGAAGAAGTTCATCATAGCCTTGGCCGCCACGTCCGCTTTGGGCCTCGCGATGCCGGCCGCCGCCCAGACGATCGGCAGCAACATCAACCTTCGCATCGGCGAGCTGCAGACGGACCTGCAGGCCGGCGTGCGCAGTGGCGCCATCACCCGCGCGGAAGCCATGCCGCTGCGCCAGCAGCTTCGCGCGCTTAACGACCTGGAGCGGCAATATGCGCAGGGTGGGTTCACCCGCGGCGAACGGGACGACCTGCAGAACCGCATCATGAGTCTGCGCCAGTCGATCCGCATCGCCGCCCGCAACGGCGACGATCGCTACGATCGTGACGATCGCTATGACCGAGACGACGATCGCTACGACCGCCGCTGCCCTCCGGGCCTCGAGAAGAAGAATAACGGCTGCCTTCCCCCGGGGCAGGTCGGTCGCGACTGGGACCGTGACGAGGATCGCAGCGGCGGCTGGGACCGCAACCGCGACGGCTATGACGACCGCGACCTCAATCGCGACGGCCGCATCGACAGTCGCGAGCGGGACATGGCGGAGGATCGGTACAACGACCGGTACGACGACCGCTACGAAGATCGCGATGACCGCTACGAGGATCGAAGCCGTGGCGGAGTTCTCGGTGGAGTGATCGACCGCGTACTGGGCGGCGGCGCCCTTCGGGTCGGCCAGCGTGTCTCGGCCAATGCCCGTCTCGGAGCGGTGCCGTACGAGTATCGCAACGAGTTCCGCGACGGCAACGGCGTCTACTATCGCTCCGACGGCCGCTCGATCTATCAGATCGACGCCCGCACGGATGTGGTGCTCCGCATCTACGCCATGCGACGCTGATCCCACGATCAGGCGTATCGAGTCAGTTCGAAAGGCGCTCCGGGTTCAACCCCGGGGCGCCTTTTGCCGTGCGGCCTCGGTACAGCGTCACTTGTTCGTTACAATATAACATGATTAGATTGTACTGCTTTTTCAAAGAGGAGTCGGACATGCGTAACCTGGTACTGGCGGCGATCGGCTGCGTCGCGCTCGCGGGCTGTGGCAAAGGCGAGGCCGATCCGCGCGGCGTGGCGCGCGACGAAGTGCTTCTGCAGGTCGTCGCCACCGGCCGGGCGGACACTCGGCCGGACGAGGCGCGGTTCACCGCCGGCGTTCAGAAGACCGCCGCCAACGCCGCGGCTGCGAGCACCGAGGCGAGCGCCGTCATCAACCGGGTGATCGCCAGCCTCGAGCGGCTCGGAGTCAAAGGGGACGACATTCAGACGCGGCAGATTTCGCTCCAGCGGATCGACTACGGGCCGGAGCGCGGCCGCTTCCAGGCGAGCAACGTCGTCGAAGTGCGCATGCGCGACATGAAGCGCGCGGGCGAGGCGATTGCGGCGACGAGCGAGGCCGGCGCCAACGTCATGTCCGGGCCGAACCTGGTCGTCTCCGACCCGGAGAATGCGAGCCGCTCCGCTTATGCCCAGGCCTACAAAGCGGCGCGCGCCCGGGCCGAAGCCTATGCCGGGGCGGCGGGCGTGAAGGTGAGCCGCGTACTGACGATCCGCGACGTGGGCGAGGAGATGACGCGGGGCTATTATGGGGATGCGGCCATGCGGGTCGAGTCCGGACCTCCGCCGATCGCGATGAGCGCTTCGGCTCCCGAGGCCCCGCCGCCCCCGCCGATGCGGGCGGGCATGACGACGAGCCAAGTGCGGGTGAGGGTCGATTTCGCACTGACGAAGTGAAAGCGCTGCCGGAACAGCCGGCGCGGCTGCACCTGATCGGGCCGTGAACCTTTGCTCCGGCAGGCGGTTGGAGGAGGCGAAGACTTTGGAATTGGAGGAATTGTTCGTGGCCGAAAAAGCTCCTCGCTGGAACCTAGAAGTCGCATTGACGAGATTCGTCGTTCGAGCGGCGGCGCTGGCGTTGCTTGCCCTCGGCGCCATGTCTTGGAGCGGCGGAGCGCCGCTCGCCTCCCCGGCGACGGCGGCGCCTCGCGGACCGCTGCAGATCGGCGGTACGTGGGACGTGACCTGGCGGAACAGCGAGGGCGCCGCGAGGAAAGGCCTGATCGTCATCCAGCAGCGCGACGCCCAGCTCAGCGCCCGGATCGAGAGCCACGGCAACGTCACCGCGATGGGCACTCTCACCGGCTCGACCTTCACCCTGCGCGGAACCCGGATGGGGGTGCCGTTCACGGTCACTGGCCGGGTCTCGGGCCGGAAGATGAGCGGATTGCTCACCGCTTTCCTGATCGAGCGCCACTTCACCGGGACCCGCCGCAAAGGGAAGTGACTCTGGAGACGGGGATGAACGAGGGGAGCGCTTCTGAGGCCATCGATGCCAAGATCGCGGTGCTGGGCGACTGGCGTGGCGAGACGCTGGCCCGGGTGCGAGCGCTGATCCGGGAGGCGGACCCGGAGGCGGTCGAGGCGGTGAAGTGGCGGAAGCCCACCAACCCGGCGGGGGTGCCGGTGTGGGAGCATCAGGGCATGATCTGCACCGGCGAGATCTACCGCGATAAGGTGAAGCTCACCTTCGCAAAGGGTGCCGTGATCGAAGACCCGGCGGGGCTGTTCAATTCGAGCCTCGAGGGCAACATGCGGCGTGCCATCGACATCCGCGAGGGGGAGACGATCGACAGCGAGGCGTTGAAAGCTCTTGTCCGAGCGGCGGCGGCGGCGAACGTTCGTGGCTGAACCGCGCGAGCGGAGGTTCAACGCCGTTTTGCTTCATTCCAGCGGCTTCGAAGTGAGTTGCCGATCGGCCAGACGGCAGAGGACGCGCCTGAGCAGGAGCGCGCAGCGCTCTATAGTCGCCGGACTGTCTCTAAGGAACCGGCGGTCGAGCAGCTTGAAGCGCTGAACGGTCGACCCGGGGGGAAATTGCTCCCAGCTCAGATCGATCCACTCGGCTTCCGGCCCCGACCCGCGAACGTTCCAGAAGTGGCACTCGGTGCTTGAGCCCGTCCACACGTCGCCGCAGGCAATTTCGGTCTCGGGATGGAAATACTGCACGACGCGGCAGGTGGGGTAGCATTGGCCGAAGGCGGGGGTGCCGGGCCGTGTCAGGCCTCCATAGGCGGTGCGATGGTCCCACGACACCTCGATCGCCGCCGTCAGACGACCGAGATCGACCTGCAGCAGCGCGGGATCCGCCTCGATACCGGAAGAGAATTCGTCCGAATGCGCCATCCTCTCGGCATTGCCGATCGAGCCCATGTTCACAAGCGACCCGAGGTGAGCCGGTGAGCCGATGATTTATTTTTATTCGCTTCTCCGCACGGTAAGGTGGCGCGATGCCCCTTCGCCCTTTCACCCCCGGCGATGCCGGAGCGGTAAACGCTCTCGCCCTCGCCGCCTTCGAGCAATATCGGGCGGTGTACGACGATTGGGAGACGCTGAGCCGCGGGGTCGGAAGCATGGCCTCGCTGGCGGACGGCGGGGAGATCGTCGTCGCGGAGGAGGAGGGAGGCCGGATCGTCGGCGCCGTCGCTTATTTCGGCCCCCGCAGCGAGCCGCGCGCGGACTTCTTCCATCCCGACTGGCCGATCATCCGGATGCTGGTGGTAGACCCCGCCGCCCGCGGCCGGGGCGTCGGCCGGCGCCTCACCGAGGAGTGTATCGAGCGGGCGCGGAGGGACGGCGCGGCGGTGATCGCCCTCCACACCAGCCCGGCGATGGAGGTGGCGCTCGCCATGTATCTGCGGATGGGGTTCAAGCTGGAACGGCGCGTGCCGGACCGCTTCGGAGTGCCCTACGGGCTTTACCTGAAGGCGCTTGCAGAGGACGAATAAGCCTCGGGCCGCTTCCCGTCGTGGGCAGTCTGAGTTAATCCGGCGGCAGTCGGAGGAGGCGGTATGGCGACGGAGACGCTCGAGGGGAAATGCCTGTGCGGCGCGGTGACGGTTCGGATGACCCCGCCTGAGCCGCATGTCGAAGCCTGCCATTGCGGCATGTGCCGGCGCTGGGGCGGAGGGCCTTTCCTCTCGCTCAAGCTGGTGAGCGACCCGGAACTCGGAGGCGAGGAGCATATCGTTCGCTATGCCTCGTCCGACTGGGCCGAGCGCGGCTTCTGCCGCGGGTGCGGCACTCACCTCTTCTATTATTACAAACCCAAGGCCGGCTATTCCTTCACCGCCGGACTGTTCGACGGCGCCGACGGTTTCGAATTCGCGGAGGAGATCTTCATCGACGAGAAGCCGACCTATTACGACTTCGCGGGCGAGCGGGAGCGGCTGACGGGCGCGGAGGTGCTGGCGAAGGTGAGCGAGGGCGGCTCGTAGCGGCGACGCCTGCATTGTGCTAGGTTCCGGTGGGAGCCGAGGGGGCTCGCAAGAGGGGGAATGATCATGCGCCTGGCAATGGGTATAATCGCCGGTATCGTCGTCGCGTTCCTGTGTGTCTTCGCGGTCGAGTTCGTCGGCCACAGCCTCTACCCGGCGCCCGCCGGTCTCGACCTCCATAACCCCGCCGACCAGGCGCGGGTGATGGAAGCCATGCCCGCCGCGGCCAAGGCCATCGTGCTGGTCGGCTGGTTCGTGGGGGCGCTCGCGGGCGCCTTGGTTGCGAACCGGATCGCGGGCCGAAGCCTCGCGGGGTGGGCCGTGGCGCTGCTGGTGATCGCCGCGGGCGTCGCCACCATGGTCATGATCCCGCACCCGGCCTGGATGTGGGCGGGCGGGATCGCGCTTCCGCTGCTGGGAGCGTGGATCGCGGAGAGGATGGCGGGCAGGCGAGGCGCCGGAGCCGCCTAGTACGTGGCCAAGCACCGCATCTACACGACCAGCTTCGCGAGCGTTTACCCGCATTATGTCGACAAGGCGGAGAAGAAGGGGCGGACGAAGGCAGAGGTCGACGAGGTCGTTCGCTGGCTGACCGGCTATTCGCCGGACGCTTTGCAGGCGCAGCTCGACGCCGGCGCCGATTTCGAGACCTTTTTCGCGGAGGCGCCGGCGATGAACCCCGCCCGGGCCTCGATCACCGGCACGATCTGCGGCGTCCGGATCGAGGCGGTCGAGGAGCCGGTGATGCGGGAGATACGCTGTCTCGACAAGCTGATCGACGAGCTCGCCAAGGGCCCGCCGATGGAGAAAGTGCTGCGGACGAGTTGAGGGCCCGGGCTGGTTCGGCTCGGCGGCGCGGGCGGAAAGGCGAAGGCGCGAGCCTCGCCTCGCGGTCCGGAAGTTCACGACCGGCACGAGACGCATGGAAAATTTCACCGTGATCTTCCGCCCAGGCGGCGGAGGGCGCGTTTCCTGCGCTGCTCCGCCCGATAGAGCTTCAGAACCGCGTTATTGTCGGGGGAATGGAGCGTCCCGACATGCCTGCCGCCGCGCATGACGGGCTTCAGCGTGCCGTAGAAGACCCGGTGCCAGAGCAGCTCATGTGTGGACTTCCGGACCCGGCGCGGCTCGGCGAGGATCGCGTCCCAGGCCGCGGCAAAGCTCTCCGCGCCCCGCTTGTCGCGCAGTCGGTAGGCGCTCTCCCGAGTCTTGCCGACATGGCGGGCGGCCGCGGAGACGCACCATGTCTCGCAGAGGCGGCCGAGGAAGTCCGCCTGGCGCATCGGCGTCCAGCCGTCCTTGCGGTAGCGAAGCGGCACGGGCGTGAAGGCGGGGACGCGGCGGCGGGGGGAGCGCGAATGCTGTTCCATCCACGAGTTTAGAACATAAAGGGTACGCTGTAGGAAAGTTGTTTTTGATGTGGGAGGCCGGGCCTCAGCCTTTGTCCTCGGCAAGCGTATGCGCGACGAGGGCATTGGCGTGGCCGTGACCCATCCCATGCTCCTGCTTGAGCCAGGCGACCAGCTCCATATGCCTGGCGGGCGGACGGGCGCGCAGCATCGCCTTCCACTCGGCGATGGGGCGGCCGTATTTCTTCTCGATCGAGGGGAAGTAGGAGGCGGGGCCTTTGACGGCGGGTTCGCTCATGGCCGATGTTCAAGCACCGGCCGCGGCGCCGGTCAACGCCAGCGCTCCATCAGCAGCGCACGGCCCCACGAAGTGTCGAGCGGGCCGGAGGCGTTGGCGAAGCCGGCTTTCTGATAGGCGCGTATGGCGCGGGCGTTGTCCGGATGTGGGTCGGTGCCGATGGCGGGGGCACCCTTGGCGAAGAGGCGGTCGCAATGCTGGCGGACGAAGGCGCTGCCGTGGCCGCGGCCGACCAGCTCGGCGGGGCCGATCGATTGGTCGACGCCGCGCGCGCCTAGCGGCAGATGCGCGAAATGATGCCCCGGCCAGGCGTGGGGATCATAATCCTGCGCATAGGCGATGGCGCGCCCGTCCAGCTCGACAATCCAGGCGGCGGTGTGCGGATCGGCCATGGCTTCTTCGAAGAAGCAGGCGGAGTCCACCACGGGTCCCCACCATTCCACCCAATGCGGCTGCGCGCGCCAGCTCCGGAGCAGGGGGAGGTCTGCGTGGGTGGCTGGGCGGAAGGCGTATGCGGACATGGCGGGAGATTAGCCAAGAGCGGCGACGGGGGCGAGGAGGAGGGTGAGCCGGACACTGCATGAACCAGGGGACTCCCGTTCAGGTTCGGGGATGCCGGCTCAGCCCCGCCAAACGCGCCAGGCCCAGAGGCCCGCAGCGACGGCCGCCGCTCCCAAAAGCGCCCCGAGCACTCCGTAGGTGGTGGCGGCGCCATCCGTATAGACGACGCTATCGGCGGCGTCGAAATGGCGGCCTTCCTCGTTGTAGGGCAGCGAGGCGCGGTGGAGGCTGAGGCTTGCCAGCAAGAGCGCGAGCGTCGAAGCGCTCACAGCCGTGGCGAGCGAGGCGGCCTTCTTCATGTCGGCGCCTTAGGGGATGGGGCGGCGAACTGCACCAGGTCCCAGAGGTTGCCGTAGAGGTCCTCGAACACGGCGACGGTGCCGTAGGGCGCCTGCTTCGGCTCGCGCACGAAGCGGACGCCGCGGGCGCGGTAGGCGGAGTAGTCGCGGTCGAAATCGTCTGTGACGAGGAACAGGAAGACGCGCCCGCCCGCCTGGTTGCCGATGAACTTCTCCTGCTCCGGCGAGGAGGCGCGGGCGAGGAGGAGGGTGGCGGCGTTCTTGCCCGCACCGGGCGGCGCGACGAGCACCCAGCGTTTGTCCTGCTCGGGCTGGTACTGATCGGCGACAAGGGTGAAGCCGAGCACGCCGGTGAACCAGGCGATCGCCTCGTCATAGTCGCGGACGATGAGGGCGATGTGGGCGAGGGATTGGGGCACTAAGGCAGCAGGAAGCCCGTTGTTCTCTTTCCTCCAGTCAGTTTGGACAGAAGGTGGCGAGCCTCAGCGAGCAGGTCGTCATACGTCATGATTCTGTATTGGTTACGGTTCACGGAATTGATCCACGACAAGCGTTTCATACTCTCCTCGTCCAGATCGTCGCTCCGACCAATGATGATCCAGGAGTAAGGCGCTTCCACATTCGGTATCTTGTCGCGAATGTAGAGCGCATTTTGGGCAAGCCAACGGTGCCAAGCTGTAACCTGCCCGATAGCGTGGGTTAAGTCGGCGGTCTGATCGCCTTTTTTGGTAAACAGCCTTCGGTTGGGAGCTTCAATCTCCACGAAAATGGTCGAGCCCTGGCCTGTGAAAAAGGCGAAATCCGCTACAAACCGCTCTGCGAAGGCAAATTGGGACCTAACGGAGGAGTACGTCAGGCCGAATAGTTCGGGGTAAGTCTCTAGTACGACCTGCAAATCGCGTTCTGAAGCATCAGCAAGCCCGAGAGCGGTCTCAAGAGCAGCTATGCCTTTGCCGAAGTGCTCTAAGAATGCCGCTGTATGGTCAAATAGCTCCCTGACCCGCTGCAATCGCATTTGGGCGGAGAGAGCGAGGGCTGGCTGAACGAACCGAGGCAACGGGTCATCCAACTGCACCTTCAAATCCATAAGCGGAGAACCTCCGACGGATTTGACGAGCTTCAGGCGCACCGGCTCGCCTTCCGCGCCGGGCATTTTGAAACCGGACTCGTACAGCCGCGCGAACAAGCTCTCGAGTTGCGGAACTAAGTCTAGCGTGTCGGGGAAGACCGGGACTTCATACACCTCACAGAGGGCTAACGTCTTGATGAGTTCATCCTCATCCATATCGATCGCGTCGAGAAAGTGATAATAGGCGAGTGCGCGCCTCTCTGAGCAGATGGCCGCAGAAATTAAGCTTGCGCCATAACGTCCGTCCTCCTGCCGATACACGATGATCTCCTTACAGGCCTTCAGGAGACTGCTTTCGGTAAATTTTTCCTCGGCGTTCCCGGGCAGGATTTCATTAAGCGCAGGAATTAGGTCGGTGTCTTCGCCTACCGAGCCCACAGTGAAATACCGGGGCTCTCTCCATGCATCGCGACGCCGCTTCATTCGGCAGCCTCTACCCTCAAGCGGGCGCCATTCAAATGGGGCTAGTGATCCATTTTACGTTCAACAACCTTGCGAACGCACGTCTCTATCAAAGAGGCTGCAGGGTCGAAGCCATCGAAAGAAGCAAAGAGAGGCGCGACAGCAAGCCTGACATGGGGCGCAAGTGCAAGATGTGGGGTGGCGAGAGGGACCTCAATAAAGGACTCTGCGGTTTGAGTTCGCGATTGCCCCCTCCCTCCGGCGGACCGGAAGGCGTCTACCCACGATACCAACCTTCGATCGTTAAGCCCTGTCCAACGAAACGCAAACCCAGCTACGTCATTCTCTTCCCAACCTATAGCGCGAGCAATGCTGATGCCCGTCGCCAGGACTTCAATGACCCGATAGAGCATGAGCACCACGTCGAGAGCTGTTCCGGGTGGCACCTTCTCCGTCAAATCGTCCTGCATGACGCGACGCAGGAAGAACTCGCCGCGTGGATCGTATCGCAGAAACTCGAAGGTAGGGAACCAACCGCTGTCCAGGTCGGCAATCAGCGCCTGCCAAGCACCGTCGCTCACGTAAGCTCGGTCTGCTTCGACGTTCATTGGCCGCGTGTCGATCCACACTGGCCATCCACTGTACTGCGGGTTCCCTCCTGCCACTCGGTTCATGAACTCTCGGGTAGGAAGCGCATCCGGCTTCGGTGGCTCTAGGACCATCGCCACACTCATCGTCAGCGCGGTGGATACCCTGTTGAGTTGGTCCTCAGCCCGCCGGCGCACCACTGCGTGCCGGAAATGCTCTTCACTCCGATTTAGGGCAGCGAATGCCTTCGAGCGAAGATTTTCAACCGGCGTCGGGGCCCCTTGCGCCAATAGACCTGTCAGAACCGAAGCATCGAGCCCCGCTAGCTGCCTTCTTAGAAAGCGGCCGATATCGGCTTCGCGGTTTTCGAAACAGATTTCCAAAAGTTCGGGGTAATCGGATGTACTTATTCGCGCACTGCTCGGCGTGCCGTTTGCCCGCAAGGTGCGAAAGTAGACCTCACCTTCCTGCAGGAGCCGCTTACCTCCGTCCCCAAGCAAATCACGCTTCACCACGGCGGGCACTCTGACGCCTTCCGGGATTGCGATAACTGGATGCAGTTGGTGTCCGACCTCAACCAATGCCACTTCTACCTCGAACGGTATATTGGCGTAGCGTGATACTAAGCCTTGGATTTCGTCGGTGTGGTAGAGTTCCTCTACCTTGCCGCTTAGACTAAGCGAGTCTGGACTAAGAGTTTCATCATTGAAGCCAATGACGAGAAAGCCACCATTTCGATTTCGAATGGCAAAGATTGCTTTAACGAGCTTGGCGGTTCCGTCGTCTGTGCTAGGGTCCAGCCACGTCTTTAGTTCGACCTGCAGACTCTCTGATGGCCGCCGGATCAGTGCATTAATCTGATCGTCATCTATTGGCACGATTGCCCCTATCCTTGCGGCGCCGGCTGGTAAATATGACCACCCTTCGCTCGGAACTGCTCGCTCATCTCCTGCATCCCCTTCTTCGCCTCCTCAGCAGCCAAGAACGTATCGGCACTCGCGTTCTGCTTCGCCGCGAAATCCCTCACCTCTTGAGTGATCTTCATCGAGCAGAATTTGGGGCCGCACATGGAGCAGAAATGCGCCGTTTTGGCGCCTTCCGCCGGGAGGGTCTGGTCGTGATATTGCTCGGCTGTGTCGGGGTCGAGGCTGAGGTGGAACTGGTCGCGCCAGCGGAATTCGAAGCGGGCGCGGCTGAGGGCGTCGTCGCGCATTTTCGCGGCGGGATGGCCCTTGGCGAGGTCGGCGGCGTGGGCGGCGAGCTTGTAGGTGACGACGCCGACCTTCACGTCGTCCCGGTCGGGGAGGCCGAGATGCTCCTTGGGGGTGACGTAGCAGAGCATCGCGGTGCCGAACCAGCCGATCATCGCGGCGCCGATCGCGCTGGTGATGTGGTCGTAGCCGGGGGCGATGTCGGTGGTCAGCGGGCCGAGCGTGTAGAAGGGAGCCTCGCCGCAGGCCTCCAGCTGCTTGTCCATGTTGGCCTTGATCTTGTGCATCGGCACGTGGCCGGGGCCTTCGATCATCACCTGGACGTCGTGCTTCCACGCGATCTGGGTGAGCTCGCCGAGGGTGGCCAATTCGGCGAACTGGGCTTCGTCGTTGGCGTCGGCGATGGAGCCGGGGCGAAGGCCGTCGCCGAGGCTGAAGGCGATGTCGTACGCCTTCATGATCTCGCAAATCTCCTCGAAGCGGGTGTAGAGGAAGCTCTCCTTGTGGTGGGCGAGGCACCATTTGGCCATGATCGAGCCGCCGCGGCTGACGATGCCGGTGACGCGCTTCGCCGTCATCGGGATGTAGGGGAGGCGAACGCCGGCGTGGATGGTGAAATAGTCGACGCCCTGCTCGGCCTGCTCGATGAGGGTGTCGCGGTAGATTTCCCAGGTGAGGTCTTCGGCGACGCCGCCGACCTTTTCCAGCGCCTGGTAGATCGGGACGGTGCCGATCGGCACGGGCGAGTTGCGGATGATCCATTCGCGCGTGTCGTGGATGTTTCGGCCGGTGGAGAGGTCCATGACCGTGTCGGCGCCCCAGCGGATCGACCAGACCATCTTGTCGACCTCGGCCGCGACGTCGGAGGCGACGGCGCTGTTGCCGATGTTTGCGTTGATCTTGACGAGGAAGTTGCGGCCGATCGCCATCGGCTCGCTCTCGGGGTGGTTGATGTTGGAGGGGATGATGGCGCGGCCCCTCGCCACCTCGTCGCGGACGAATTCGGGGGTGACGTAGTCCGGGATGGAGGCGCCGAAATCCTGGCCGTCGCGGATCTGGGCCGCGAGCTGCTCGCGCCCCAGGTTTTCGCGGACCGCGACATACTCCATCTCGGGGGTGATGATGCCTTTGCGGGCGTAGTGCATCTGGCTGACGTTGTGGCCGGCCTTGGCTCGAAGCACGGTTTTGCGCACGTTGGGAAAGGGCTGAACGCCGCCGGAGCGGTCGGGGCCGAGCTGGCCGTTATCCTCGGGCTTCACTTCGCGCTGGGGGACTTCCTCGACATCCCCGCGGGCGCGGATCCAGTCGCGGCGAAGCTCCGGGAGGCCGGCCATGATGTCGATGCGGGCTTCGGCGTCGGTAAAGGGGCCGGAGGGGTCGTAGACGCGCAAGGGCGGCTCGCCGCAACCGGGCTCGAGGTGGATTTCGCGCATCGCCACGCCAAGCGGGCCGACATGAACCTTGCGGGAGCCGCGGATTGGGCCGGTGGTGACTTTAAGAACTTCGCGCGGGGTGGGTGCGTCGGCCATCTTGTTCCTCCTAGGTGGAGGAAGAACGGGCATGCCCGGCCTCCCTCCCTACGCCGGTGTCAGCCGGATCAGGTTCGACGGGTCGTGGCTCCAGCCATATCTCAACCGCTCAGGCGGTCCCCCGGGGAAAGACAGGCATAGGAGGATTCGACTCCTTCATCCACTCAGAACATAATATGAACATCTTGACGAGTCGGAGCGCGCCGGATGGCCGTGGATCATCGCTATTTCTTCTGCCTGCGCCCCAGCCCGCTGCTCGCGAAGCGCATCGGCGCGTTTCGGAGCTCCCTCGGTTATCGAGGTTCGATCGTGTCCGATCACCGCCTCCATGTGACGCTGGGGATCACGGGCGATTATCCGCTGCCTTTCCCGAAAGTCGCGGACTGCATGATGGCGATCGGTGGGCAAATCGACGCGGAGCCGTTCAGCCTCTTCCTGGACCGGCTGTCGGGGAGCGATGAAGTCATAGCATTGCGGCCGAGCAGACGGCCGCCTCAGCTGGGGATCCTGCAGCGCCAGATCGAGCGGTGGATGCGCCGCTCGGGGGTGCTCCGGGAGGGGTGGAAGTTCGCCCCTCACAGCACTCTCCTCTATCGAAAGGGCGACCCGTTCCTCCTGCCGTGCGAGCCGTTCGAATGGGCGGCGACGGAGCTGGTCCTCATCCACAGCCTGGTCGGCGCGACCCGGCACGTCGAGCTGGGGCGATGGCCGCTCGTCCGGCGGCAACTCGAACTAGCTTTGTAGCGGCGGCAGCGCCCAGTCGATCGGCTTCTGCCCGTGCTGCTTGAGGAACGCATTCGCCTTGGAGAAGTGGCGGCAGCCGAAGAAGCCGCTGTGGGCGGAAAGGGGGGACGGATGCGGCGCCTTGAGGACGAGGTGGCGGCCGCCGCGCTCGAGGCTGTCGACGAAGCCGGCCTTCTTCTGCGCGTGGCTGCCCCAGAGCATGAAGACGACCGGCTCGGTGCGGGCGTTGACGAGGCGGATGACGGCGTCGGTGAAGCGCTCCCAGCCGCGGCCCTGGTGGGAGGCGGCCTGGCCCATTTCGACGGTCAGCACCGCATTGAGCAGAAGCACGCCCTGGCGCGCCCAATGTTCGAGGAAGCCGTGGCGGGCCGGCGGGATTCCGAGATCCGCTTCCATCTCCCTGTAGATGTTGGCGAGGCTGGGCGGCACTCGGACCTCGGGCCGTACGGAGAAGCAGAGGCCGTGCGCCTGGCCGGCGCCGTGATAGGGATCCTGGCCGAGAATGACGACGCGCACCTCCTCGAGCGGCGTCAGGTCGAGCGCCCGGAACCACTCACTGCCTGCGGGGAAGATGCGCCTGCCCGCCGCCTTGCGCTCCAGGAGGTAGGCCTTGAGAGCCTGCATGTAGGCGCTTTCGAACTCGCTCCGAAGCGGTTCGAGCCAGCTTGGGTGAAGCTTGACGGTCTCGGCCATCGCCCTGCTTAGCCGCGCTCCCCCCGCGGCTTCCAGAGCGGAGTCTCTGGCGCGCCGCCCCCGAAGCGGGCTAGGCTCGCCTCATGGCCAAGCTCTATTTCTATTACGCCTCGATGAACGCCGGAAAGTCGACCATCCTCCTCCAAACCGCGTTCAACTATCGTGAGCGGGGGATGCGTCCGATGCTGTGGACGGCGGCGGTCCACGACCGCTCCGGCTTCGGGATCATCGACTCTCGCATCGGAATCACCGCGAGCGCCAATGCCTATGAGCCGGGCACCGATCTTCGTGGCGCGGTCGAGGCGGAGCTTGCCGACGGCCCTCTCCACTGCGTCCTTCTCGACGAGGCGCAGTTCCTGAGCCGGGCGCAGGTGCTCCAGCTGGCGAGCATCTGCGACGAGCTCGACATCCCGGTGCTCGCCTACGGCCTGCGCACCGACTTCCAGGCCAATCTGTTCGAAGGCAGCGCGACCCTCCTGGCGCTCGCCGACAAATTGGTCGAGCTGAAGGCGATCTGCGAATGCGGCCGCAAGGCGACGATGAACCTTCGCGTCGACCAGGAGGGCAGGGCCGTGGCCAGCGGCGCCCAGACGGAGATCGGCGGCAACGACCGCTACGTCGCCCTCTGCCGCCGCCACTTCATGGAGCGGCTGAAGGACGCGGAGGCGCGTCAGCTCCGCCTGAGCCTGGTGGCGGGGAGCGGCTGATGGGGCGGTTCGTCAGCTTGGGTTCAGCGCGATCCTGTAGTGACGGCCTCACACTTGATGGATCGAAGATGATGAAAAAGCTCACCACCATGCTTCTCGGAGCCGCCACTTTGCTCGTCGGCCTGTCCGCCGTTGGGGCTCCTGCGGCCGCGCGCGGCAAGGCGCCCGTTTACGGTCAGCCCGCCAGGATCGCCTGGGCAGCCCAGGGCGGCATTCAGGACTGGCATGTCGAGGATGACCGCTCGATCTACATCCGCGACCGCAACGGCCGCTGGTATCTCGCGACCTTCAGCGCGCCCTGCCCCTCGCTTCGTTCGGAGTATCGGATCGGTTTCGAGACCGGTCCTCTGGGCGAGTTCGATGATTGGGGCGTCATCCGCACGCCCTTCCTTCGCTGCCATGTGGAGACGCTCGTCACCAGCCCCGCTCCGGCCGCCAAGGGCGGGGGCAGGTTCTCCCGTTAACCTGCTCGCTCTGCCGCCGCCGCTTTGCTAGGGGCGGCAACCCGAATGGACCATTCCCCCTCCCCCGAACGGCCGCTCCACGGCTGGCTGGTCATCGAAAAGCCGGTGGGGCCGGGCTCGACGAACATCGTCTCAGCGGTGAAGCGGGCGCTCCGCGAGGGCTGCTATCCCAAGACCAAGGTCGGCCACGGCGGAACGCTCGACCCACTGGCGAGCGGCGTTCTGCCGGTCGCGATCGGTGAGGCGACGAAGCTGTGCGGGCGGATGCTCGATTCGGACAAGGAGTACGATTTCACCATCCGCTTCGGCGAGGAGACTGACACGCTCGATGCGGAGGGGCAGGTTATTGAAACCAGCAGCGTTCGGCCAAGACGTGAGCAGGTCGAGCACGTCCTCGATCGCTTCAGAGGTCCGCAAGAGCAGGTTCCCCCCGCCTTCTCTGCGTTGAAGATCGCGGGTAGGCGCGCCTATGATCTCGCGCGCTCCGGTGCGACCGTTGAGCTTCCCTCACGTGCGATCGTGGTCATCCGCCTCGGGCTGCTCTCCGCTATTCCGGTCAGGAGCGAGGACGGGCTGCCACCTATCGATTTCTCGGGTGGTTCCATACGCTCCTTATTTGATCACCAACGAGCGGCGCACGCTGGGAAGTACGAACGCGTGTGCGAAATCTCTCTTTATGCCCGCGTCTCGAAGGGCACCTACATCCGCTCCCTCGCCCGGGACATCGCAGTCGCCCTCGGCACCGTCGGCCACGTCGCCATGCTGAGGCGCACGAAGGCGGGGCGCTTCACCCTCGCGTCGGCGATTTCGCTGGACAAATTGAGCGAACTCGCTAAGGCGCGCAGCCTTGAACAGGCACTCTTGCCGCTGACGGCGGGGCTGGACGACATCCCGGCTCTACCCGTCACCCCCGACCAGGCAGGGGCGCTCCGACAGGGGCGCGGATTGGCCGGGATCGCCGCAAAGCCAGGGCTCCATCTAGCAACCGAAGGCTCTGTTCCGGTTGCGCTTGTGGAGCTTCGCGAAGGTGAACTTCGCGTGGTGCGCGGCTTCAACATCTAGACGAAGGAGTTTGACGATGTCGGTTACCGCCGAGCGCAAGCAGGAAATCATCAACGACAACGCCCAGGGCAAGGGCGACACCGGATCCCCCGAGGTCCAGGTCGCGATCCTCACCGAGCGGATCCAGAACCTCACCCAGCATTTCAAGACCCATGCGAAGGACAACCATTCGCGGCGCGGCCTTCTGATGCTGGTCAACAAGCGCCGCGCCCTCCTCGACTATCTGAGGAAGACGGACGGAGAGCGCTACACCAACCTCATCGCGAAGCTGGGTCTTCGCAAATAACGTCGAGGCGGCCCTGCGGGGCCGCTTCGCACATCCGGCGACCGCAATTCGGCGGCGCGGGAATTGGGCCGCATCGGCCCGAATAGCGGGCAAGAGGCCCGCGCAAGCTGCCCCGGCCGCATAGGGCGACCGGACGGAAGGAAATCAAATGTTCGACATGAAGAAAGTGGAAATCGAGTGGGGCGGAAAGACGCTCACTCTCGAAACGGGCCGCGTTGCCCGTCAGGCGGACGGCGCAGTGCTGGCCACCTTGGGCGAGACCGTCGTCCTTTGCGCGGTCACCGCCGCCAAGAACGTGAAGCCGGGGCAGGATTTCTTCCCGCTCACCGTTCACTACCAGGAAAAATTCTCGGCCGCCGGGCGCATCCCGGGCGGCTTCTTCAAGCGGGAGCGCGGAGCGACGGAGAAGGAGACGCTGACCAGCCGTCTCATCGACCGCCCGATCCGCCCCCTCTTCCCGGAAGGCTTCTACAACGAAGTCCTCGTAATCGCCCACGTCATGTCCTATGACGGCGAGAACGAGCCCGACGTTCTTGCGATGATCGCCGCCTCGGCTGCGCTCACCCTCTCCGGTATCCCCTTCATGGGCCCGATCGCCGCCGCCCGCGTCGGCTATCAGGGCGGCGAATATGTCCTCAATCCCTCCCAGGAGCAGATGAAGGAAGGCGAGCTCGATCTCGTCGTCGCCGGAACCCACAATGCCGTCATGATGGTCGAATCCGAAGCCAAGGAGCTTTCGGAGGACGTCATGCTGGGCGGAGTCATGTTCGCCCACCGCGCGATCCAGCCGGTGATCGAGGCGATCATCCGCCTTGCCGAGCAGGCCGCCCGCGACCCGTGGGAGCTTGCCGAGGCCGCCGACACGTCCGCGATCAAGCAGCGCCTTCGCGACCTCATCGGCGCCGACATCGCCGCCGCCTACAAGCTCACCGACAAGCAGCAGCGCCAGACCGCGATCAACGAAGCCCGCGCCAAGGCGCGCGAAGGCCTCGCCGACATGGAGGCCAGCGATCCCGCCGGCTATCTGGGCGCCCTGAAGCTCGTCAAGAAGCTGGAGGCGGAGATCGTCCGCGGCGCCATCCTCAAGGAAGGCGTCCGGATCGACGGCCGCGACACGAAGACGGTTCGCCCGATCGACGCGATGGTGGGCTTCCTCCCGCGCACCCACGGCTCGGCGCTGTTCACCCGCGGCGAGACGCAGGCCATCTGCACCACCACCTTGGGCACCAAGGACGCGGAGCAGATGATCGACGGCCTCGAGGGCCTCTCCTACCAGCGCTTCATGCTCCACTATAACTTCCCGCCCTATTCGGTCGGCGAAGTCGGGCGCTTCGGCGCTCCGGGGCGGCGCGAGGTCGGCCACGGCAAGCTCGCCTGGCGGGCGCTCCATCCGGTGCTCCCGAGCCACGAGGAATTCCCCTACACGATCCGGATCCTCTCCGACATCACCGAGTCGAACGGCTCCTCCTCGATGGCGACCGTCTGCGGAGGCACCCTCGCCCTCATGGACGCGGGCGTTCCGATCAAGCGCCCGGTCTCCGGGATCGCGATGGGCCTCATCAAGGAAGGGGACGAGTTCGCGGTCATCTCCGACATCCTCGGCGACGAGGATCACCTGGGCGACATGGACTTCAAGGTGGCCGGAACGGAAGCGGGCATCACCTCGCTCCAGATGGACATCAAGATCGCCGGGATCACCGAGCAGATCATGCGGATCGCGCTCGATCAGGCCAGTGCCGGACGCGCGCATATCCTGAATGAAATGGCCAAGGCGCTTGGCGACGTCCGCGGCGAGCTCTCCGCCCACGCGCCCCGCATCGAGACGATGCAGGTCGACAAGGCGAAGATCCGCGACATCATCGGCACCGGCGGCAAGATCATCCGCGAGATCGTCGCCACCACCGGGGCGAAGGTCGACATCGACGACGAGGGGATCGTCAAGATCAGCTCGTCCGACGTCACCCAGATCGAGGCGGCCCGCCGCTGGATCCAGGGCATCGTCGAGGAGCCGGAGGTCGGCAAGGTCTATACCGGCAAGGTCGTGAACCTCGTCGATTTCGGCGCCTTCGTGAACTTCATGGGCGGCAAGGACGGCCTCGTCCACGTCAGCGAGATCCGCAACGAGCGGGTCGAGCGCGTGGCGGACGCCCTCTCCGAAGGCCAGGAAGTCAAGGTCAAGGTCCTCGAGATCGATCCGCGCGGAAAGGTCCGCCTCTCCATGCGCGTCGTCGATCAGGAGACCGGAGCCGAGCTCGAGGACACGAGGCCTCCCCGCGAGGAGCGTCCGAGGGGCGAGCGCGGCGACCGTGGTGACCGGGGCGATCGCGGCCCCCGCCGCGACGGCGACCGTGGCGGCCGTGACCGCGGCCCCCGCCGTGACGGCGGCGGCGGCGGCGGACGCGACCGCGACCGTGGAGAGCGTTCGTCCGGTGGTGACCGCGGCGAGCGTGGTCCGCGCGGCGAAGGCGGCGACCGCGGCCCCCGCGAGGGCGGCGGCGAGCGTAGCGACCGCGGAGACCGGGGCGACCGCCCCCGCCGCGACCGCGAGGACCGCCCGCCGCGCGAAGAGGGCGGCGACCCGGAGTTCGCTCCGGCTTTCTTGACGCGCAACGAGGATTAAGCGGGCTGGAGGCGAGAGCCTCCTAACGCTAGAACGAACGAAGGCCCCGCAGGCGACTGCGGGGCCTTTTCCTCGCGCTTGAGACGAAAGGTTCCTGCTCTATCTTGAGAAGGACCGTTCCGTGGCAGTGCCCGTCTTCAGACGATGAAGTCGCTCACCGTGGCCATCGGCACGGATGTGTTGATCATCTCGATGACATAGTCCTGGCCGGCCTGGTATCCGGCGGTGCCGTTCTCGTCGACGATCAGGAACAACTTGCCGGCAAGGTCTCCCGCATTGGGGGTGAACAGCACCGCCTCGCTCGGGTCGAGCGTTCCCCCCATCGCTGCTGCCAGGTCGGCATCGAAGCTGGCGGAGTTGAGCGTTCCGCCGTTCTTCACCTCGAAGCTGTCGTGGGTGCCGGTGAGGTCGATCATGTCGGTGCCGAACACGAACCCATCGATCGTGTCGTAGCCGGTGCTCGTCGAGTCCGAGACGCCGCGATAGGAGTAGGTGTCCGCGCCTGCCCCGCCCTTCAGATAGTCCCTGCCGCCCGCGCCGAAGAGGATGTCGCCGTTCTGGCTTCCGGTGAGGCTGTCCTCGCCCTTGCCGCCGAAGATCTTGAACGTGCCCGTGGTCTCCTGCGAGCCGTCGAACGCGAGCTTCTCAGTCGCCTTGAGCTGACCGCCGTCGATGGTCATCTGGCCTGAGACGAGGTTCCCCTCGTCCATCACGATCGTATAGTCGAAGTCGGTGTTCTGGCGGATGTCGCGGCCGGAGAGGAACACGATCGAGTGGATGTTGGCGAGCTGGCCCGCTCCGAAGCTGATCGTGTAGTCGCCCAGCAGCTGGAGCTGGTTCCTGGCGCCGGTGCCGCCGTCCACGAAGTCGGACGCGCCGAACCGGCCCGCGGAGAAGAAGTAGAAGTCGCTTGCAAGGCCACCCTTGAAGGTGTCGACGCCCTTTCC
>DASWOC010000013.1:0-114510 GCA_036398895.1 Allosphingosinicella sp.
CTTGAAGCCTTCGCCAAGCGTCAGCGGAACCGTCCAGTAATCGCCGGCCAGAGTGGCGTAATCTCGATCCGCACCGCCGTCCGCGCTGTCGGCACTGGTGAGAGCGCTCCCAAAGTAGAAGCCGTCGCGGCCAGAGCCGCCCCAACCCTTATCGTCGCCACCGTCACGCAGATCGAGAAAGTCGTTCAGATTGTTGCCGCTGAGATTGTTGTTCAGCGCGTTGCCGCGGAAGCTGTGCGCCGTCCCCAGATAGAGCGAGCTCAGATTCTCGACCTGCGTTCCGACGAGGCTGAAGCTCGCCACGGTCGTGCGGATCGAATCCACCCCTTCGCCCGCAAGCTCGACCACCACGTCGCCCGAGTCGTGGACGAGGAAGATGTCGTCCCCAAGACCGCCGATCAGCCGGTCGTTGCCGATATTGCCGTCGAGAAAGTCGTTTCCACCGGCGCCGTCGAGCACATCCTCGCCGAGGCCGCCCGTCAGGAAGTTCGCGGCCTCGCTCCCTAGGATCCAGTTGTTGCCGAGATGGCCGGAAGCGGCGTTGTTGAAGCCCCGCACCGTATCGAACGTGCCGTTTGTGTCGCGGGCCTGGCCGGCTTCGATCAGCACTCCGTCGAGAACGGCCGCGGCGCCGCTGAGGTTGACGAGGATGCTCCCGCTCCCGCCGTCCACCTCATTGTCATAGGTCAGCCAGTCGTCCTCGGAGTCGCTGGCGAGCGCGTTCAGCGAAACGCCGTCGAGCATCGTGCCGCGCCCGTCGCTGCCGCTTCCGACCTCGCGGAACTCGAGCCGGTTTGCGCCGCCCGCGCCCGATCCGGTCTCGGCTCCCTTCACGAGGAAGCTGTACTGCCGCATCGCCGTCGAGTTCGGCGAGACGGTGCCGACGAGGGCTCCGTTCCAATAGACTTCCAGACCCGCCGTCGCCGACGAGGTGGGGCTGTCCGGATCGGTGATCGGCAGGCCCGCCGCGAAGCTCAGAACGAGCTCCGTCCCGGCCGCTATTCCGGCAATGTCCTGGTACAGGCGCTGGTTCTCGCCCGCGCCGCTTTCGAGATCGACCGCCACCTCCCCGCCGCCATTGTTGAAGAAGATGTTGGTGCCGATCCTGTTCAGCTCGATCCCGGCGCCGGTGCCGCTCTGCCAGCCGTGAAGCGAGGCGGTGGTGCGGGCGACGACCCCGTTCGCCGCGACGCCGGCGGCCTGAACGAACGCGGCGGCGCTGTTGCTGCCGTCCTGAGTCTCGAAGCTTCCGTTGACGATCAGGTTCGTCGCCGACAGCCCGCCGGCGATCAGCAGGTCCCGCCCCGGGCCGCCGTTGACGATGTCGATCCCGTCGCGGCCGAGGACGAGGTCGTCGCCGCCGCGCGCGTAGAGGACGTCATTGCCGGTGGAGCCGGTCACCCGGTTGTTGCCGCCATTGCCCCGCAGCGTCTGCGCCGGCCCGGAGCCGGTGAAGGTCGCGGTGACATTCTCGATATTGCCGGGCAGAAGATAGGAATTGACGGAGGTGAGGACCGTATCGATCCCCTGCGCCTCGGCGACCGTATCGCCCAGGCTGTCCACCACGAAGGTGTCGTTGCCCGTGCCGCCCGACATCCAGTCGTCCCCGGCCCCGCCGATCAGCAGGTCGTCGCCCTTGCCGCCCTCTAGAGTGTCGTTGCCAGAGCCTCCACTGATGACGTTGGCGAGATCGTTCCCCGTCAGCGTCTGGCCCGTGGTGGCGAGGCCGGTCAAATTCTCGACATTGGCGGTGTAGGTGAGATCGAAGCTGGCGACGCTCGTGCGGATCTCGTCAGTGCCTTCGCCGGCAAGCTCGACGATCGTGTCGTCATAGGCCCCGCCATGGGCGGCAAGGATCGAATAGACATCGTCGCCCGTACCGCCGATCAAAGTATCGGCCCCTGCGCCCCCCATTAGGAAGTCGTTGCCTGCTCCCGTCTCGATCCGGTTTGCCAGTTCATCCCCATAGACGCTGTCGTTCCCCGCGCCGGTCTTGACGTTTTCGATTCCGGAAAGACTGTCGAGATCGCCATAACTGTCCCGCGCCTGCCGAGCGTCGAGCACCTTGCCGGAAGGCCCGAACACCGCCGCATTCTGCAGGTTCACCTGCACATCGCCGCCGCCGGTTTCCTGCGAAGAATCGACGGTATCGGTGCCCTCGCCGCCGTCTAAAGTATCAGCGCCCGAGCCGCCCGACAGCCGGTCGTCCCCGGGACCGCCCGAAAGGATCTCGCCGCCGGCTCCTCCGAGGATGCGATCGTCGCCAGCCCCTCCAAGGAGGGGAGCCGAGCCGGTGCTAGCCCGAGCGTTGATGAGGTCATTGCCGCCGCCGCCATCGACTAGGCCGCTGAACGCGTTGGTGAATATCTCGTCGTTGCCGCCGAGGCCGTAGACCGCTCCCGCAAGGCCCTCGGCTCCTTCCGTCGCGATCGGAGCGAGCAGGTCGTCATGCTGGCTTCCGCTGAGGTACCAGACCACCTCGATGTCGCTGATCGTTGCGCCCTGGATTATAACCGAGCCGACGGATGCCAGTGCGCGGAAATCGGCGACCACGCCGGTATCGGCGCCGGCAAAGCTGATCGACAGCAGATCTCGGCCGGCACCCCCGGCGACGCTGTCGCCATGACTAGCCACCAGAAAGTCGTCGCCACCGCCGCCGGTAAGTTGCTCCGGAAGAGTGAGAACTCGGCTGCGTACTCCCGCCGACACCACACCGCCGCCGTCTCCGCTATAGTCGGTCCAGGCGATCGCCATCGTGCCGTCGGTTCCAGCCGCTAGCCTCGGCGACGCCTGATCGCGATCGGATATCTCGTTGAGCTGGATTGCGTCGCCGACCCTACCCCCCAATGCATCAAAAATTTGGAGGCGCGCCGAGGAACCGCTCACGTCATCGCCGATACCGCTCCGGTCGGTCCAACCGATGGCAAATCCACCCCATGGCAGCGCTACGACGTGCGGCTTTGAGAAGTCGTCGGCGCTCAGAGGCGTTACGGTGATCTCTCCGCCCACTTTATTACCGACGGAGCTGAAGACCTGCGCCTTTACCGCAGAGTAGGGACCGTACCCGTTATTATCAGTCCAGGTGACCACGAACCCCCCCGCTGCCAGCGTGGAGACCGTCGGACCCATTTGACTCCAGGCTGTCGTGGTGTTGACGAGTATCTCTCCGCCCAGTTTGTTACCGAGCGGGTCAAAAAGCTGAGCCTTCACCGCTGACGGACTGGAGTCCCCGCTAAGGCCGCTGGTGTCGGTCCAGACTACGACGAACCCGCCTTCCGGCCTGGCACTAATGTAGCTCTCCTTCTGGTCCATATTCGTGATCGTATTGACCCGGATCTCCCCCCCCAGCGCCACGCCTGAGGAATCGAAAATTCGAGCGCGCACACCGGCATAATTTTCGCCACCGTTGAGGTCGGTCCAGCTCACAACAAACCCACCCCCGGGAAGGCCCGTGACCCGCGCAGTCTCCTGATCACCAGCGGCATTGACGTTCACGGCCAGCACGCCGCCGATTTTCTCTCCAGAAGGGCCGAACATTTGTGCTTTGATATCTCTGTCGCCATTGAAGGCGCCCCAGACGGCGACGAAGCCCCCCGAAGCGAGACTCGCCACGGACCCCATGTTCTCGTAATTCGCCGTCGGCGCGTGCACCGGGAATTCTGTGCCGACTGGCTGGCCTGTCGGGCTGAAGAGCCGGCCGACGATGTCACTGCCGTGGTGCCAAATGTACACGAAGCCCCCGGCGAAGGCCGCGACCGAAGGAGCTGTCTGCTCGTCCTGCACAGTGAGATTGGCGAGGAACTCCGGTCCCGCGGCATAACGGACCTCGGCCCGGCTGTCCGAGACCGTTAGCTCGAAGCTTTCATCGTAATTGATGCCGTTGATGTCGGTGACACGCAGCGTCAACGTCGGCGAGGGCGCGGTCTCATGATCCAGCTTCGAGCTGTCGGCGACGAGCAACCTGTTCCCCACAAGGCTGAATGCTCCCCCCGTGGAATCGACCACGATGCTGTAATGGGGGCTGCCGTTAGCGACGTTCGACGACAGCGTCGCCAGCGTCATACCCTCGATCCTTGTCTCATTAAGCGCAGTGCGTGACAAAGATAAATCGCTCGCGGGGCCGAGATTGAAAATGGACGCCTCGACTGCGCTATTAGCCTTATCGACCCAGCTGAAGACGATCGATCCCGAATCGAGAACCGAAACATCCGGGAAATATTGCTCTCCGGCTGTTGTCTGGCTGACTCGGAATTCGGTTCCGACCGGCGCCCCCGCCGCGTCGAATATGCGGGCTCGGACGCTTCCGGATGAATCGTCGGCATGAGCGGCGTAATCGTGCCAGGCGATGACGAAGCCACCCCAGGGAAGAGCCGCTACAGCCGGCTGGGCCTGTTCGCTCGTCGTCAGGGTCGTGACCAGGAACTCGCCTCCGATCTTCTGACCAGCTGCGCTATAAACCTGAGCTTTTACATCATAGCCATTCGTGTCGGTCCAGCTGATGACGAACTCGCCGCCTGTGAGCAGCGCCGCAACCGGATTAGCAGGCGCCGTCGAGGCGCTGCTGACCGGAAAATCCTGATCTAGCGGGTTTCCACTGGAATCGAAGCGGCGAGCCCGCACCGCGTAGCCGGTATGGTCACCGTTCAGCCCATCGAACCAAGTGACGAGGAAGCCGCCGCTCGCCGGATCGACAACGACGGCAGGCCTATATTGGTTGTTGGCAGTCATGGTGTTGACGGCAATCTCCGCCCCTAGCCGCACCCCTGTCGCGCTGAAGATCTGGGCTTTGACTCCGAAGCCATTGCCGTCGCTCGCGAGCCATGTGGCGATGAATCCGCCGCCGGGCAGGCCTGCGATGTCCGGATGCAACTCGGTTTGATTCGTCGTGCTGCTGAGGACGAACTGGCTGCCCGATTTGGTGCCGTCGGCGTTGAATATCTGCGCCTTCACCCCGTAGCCTGAATCCTGCGCGTCGGAGTTAGACTCCCAGGATACGACGAATCCACCGTCCGTAAGGCCGCTTACGGTGACGGAGCCGAGAAGCCACGGCGCGAAGGTCGTGGCCAGAACCTCTCCGCCGACCTTCTCGCCGGCAGCATTGAAGATCTGAAACCGCGCCCCGCCGGAGGTCCACGATGCCCAGGCAATTACGAACCCACCTGACGCGAGCCTAGCAACGCTCGTGTCTGGAAGCGTCGTTCCAATGGAGCTACTGTCGACGCGGAACTCGCCTCCGCGACGGGTATATGTCTGAACCACGTATGCCTCCCCCGGGCGCCTCGATCGGCAGCTTAGCCACTTATCGCAAAAATCTTGGAAGTTCCATGCACTTAAGCGGTCCGTTGTTCAGCTCGAACAATCCTATGGGTCCGAGCTGATCCGGTGGTCACTCGACGCCTGCTTAGGCCAGGCCTGACCCAAAATGGAGGCAACTTTGATGACGCCGCCCGTCTCATTGCGTCAAGCCGCCGTCCACCCCCCATCCATGCTCAAATTCGCGCCCGTGATCGCGCTCGCCTCGTCCCTGCACAGGAACAGGGCCAAGGCCGCCACCTGGTCAACGGTCACGAATTTCTTCGTCGGCTGGGCGGCGAGGAGGACGTCGTCCATCACCTGCTCGCGCGTCAGCCCGCGCGCCTTCATCGTGTCCGGGATCTGGTTCTCCACCAGCGGCGTCCAGACATAGCCGGGGCTGATGCAGTTCACCGTCACCCCGCTCGTCGCCGTCTCGAGCGCGACCGCCTTGGTGAGGCCGGCCACCGCGTGCTTGGTCGCCACGTACGGCGCCTTGTTGGGGCTCGCGACGAGGCTGTGCGCGGACGCGGTGTTGATGATCCGGCCCCAGCGCTTCGCCTTCATCGCCGGTAAGGCGAGGCGGGTGGTGTGGAAGACGGCGGAGAGGTTGAGCGCCACGATCAGCTCCCATTTCTCCACCGGGAAGAGGTCGATGGGGGCGACATGCTGCATCCCGGCATTGTTGACGAGGATGTCCACCTCGCCGGCTTCCGCCATCATCGCACCGATCGCGTCCGCCTGGGTGAGGTCCGCGGCGCTATAGCCGGCGCCGAGCTCCTCCTTCAGCCGCTCGATCTCCGCCGGGTCGCCGAAGCCGTTCAGGGTCACCCGCGCGCCCTCGGCTGCAAGCCCCCGGGCGATGGCGAGCCCGATGCCCGACGTGGAGCCGGTAACGAGGGCGGTCTTTCCTTTTAGAAACATTGGGGCTCCCTTTGCTAAGTCGCCGCCCTTTCGAGGCTGGCCTGCCATTTTGCAACCGCCGCGCCCCTCCCGCATTGTCCCTCCCGTTCAGGGAAGGACCAATGTCATGCGTCTCGGCGGCTATCGATCCAGCACCAATGTCGGCGACCAGGGCCGGGGCGGCGGGGGTTTCGGCTTCGGCGGCGGCGGCGGCGGGGGGGGAGGGGGCTGCCTCTTCATGCTCCTGCCGATGATCATGAGCCGCTTCGGCATCGGCGGAGTTCTGATCCTGCTGCTCGGCTATTGCGCGCTCTCGACGCTCGGCGGCGGCGGCGGGCTCGGCCTGGGCGGCGGCGGCACCCAAGTCGCTCCCAATCAGGCGCAGCGTCCCTCCTTCGACCCGCAGCAGGTCTGCGCCAGCGATCCCGCCAAGCAATTCTCCTGCCGGGTCCTCGCCAGCACCGAGGACACCTGGGCCAAGATCTTCCAGGCGCAGGGGCAGAGCTACCGGCCCGCCAGCCTCGATTTCTATACCGGCGGCGGCCAATCGGGCTGCGGCGCGGCCCAGTCGGCCATGGGCCCCTTCTACTGCCCGACCGACAGCAAGATCTATCTCGACACCAGCTTCTTCGATGAGCTCCAGACGAAGTTCCGGGCGGCCGGCGACTTCGCCCAGGCCTATGTGATCGCCCACGAAGTCGGCCACCACCTCCAGAATCTCGAGGGCACCCTGGCCCGCGCCCAGCGCGAGCAAAGGCGTCTCTCCGCGCGGGAGGGGAACGCCCTTCAGGTAAGGGTCGAGCTTCAGGCGGATTGCTATGCGGGCGTGTGGGCGGCCAACGCGCGCGACGCCCAGGGTTCGTTGATGGAAGCCGGCGACCTCGAAGAGGGCCTGACCGCCGCCGCCGCGATCGGCGACGACACGCTCCAGCAGCAGAGCCAGGGCCGGGTTCGCCCGGAGAGCTTTACCCACGGCAGCGCCGCTCAGCGCCAGCAATGGCTCCGCCGCGGCTTCGAGTCCGGCGACCCCGCAGCCTGCGACACGTTCGCCACAGGGGTGTGAGGCAGTCGGTGCCCTGATGTAAGGATTTCTGCCTTATTATATTTCGGGTACCCACTCGGGCTAAAATATGCGGGTAGCTTGTATACCGGCCTCTGTATGGATCGCTTCAATTGGCTCGCGTTCGAGCGACCATATGTACAAGAAACCCTCTAGCGCCTCAGCCCAGATGACGATCTCGGCACCCTGCCAAAGAATTGAGCCTTCGAGGTAATATCCGCTGGAGTCTGCGTCCTCGACGTTGAGGGCCATGTGGGGGTGCGCGGCCGAAATGGCGTCGAGCAACCTACGGTGGGGAGCTCCTCCGTCGACCGGGTCGCTCGTGACCGAAAAACTCCACCCTTGTGGCCCCTCCGGATGCCAGTTCGGGGTTTTGTAAGACGCCTTGATGGGCCCGACTTCATACTTTGCCACGCCCCCATTTAGCATAGCGTCCGGGCCGGTCTATCGGAGTCTCCTGTAGCATCCTGTTCGTCCGGCCCGCCGGTGCTCCGGTCACGGACGAGCAGATGGAGCAATTCTACAGGCTCTCCTACGCCAACGCCCCCCGCTCGGTGCTGAAGCGCATCCCGAATTCCTATCATTTCATCATGCTGGACGAGCCCGAAGTCTTCAGGAAGGAGCTGATTGCATTCCTGGCCCGCTGAGGAAATCCCGGATCCATTGCCCCGCCAGCGCCGTGTCGTTGGGGCGAGCATAAGAGGCGATCGCGGCGTCCGGCTCCGGCAGTCGGGCGCGGCGCTGTTCGATCAGCGCCCGCGCATAGTCCGGCTCGAACTCGGGATGGAATTGCATCGACAGGGCGTCGCCGCCGTCCCACGCCAGCATCCCGAACGGACTGAACGCGCTGCCCGCGAGCACCCGCGCGCCGGGCGGAGGGACGACGATCTGGTCCTGGTGCGAGACGGGGACGGCGATCCGCTCCGGCGGAGGCTCGCGCATGAAGGCGGCGCTCTCACGCACCTCGTAATCCTGCAGGCCGACGCCCCAGCCGCGCTCCGATTTCTCCACCTTGCCGCCGAGCGCCTCCGCCATCGCCTGATGGCCGAAGCATACGCCGACCAGCTTCGACTTGCCCTTCGCCTCTCGAATGAAGTCGAGCAAAGGCGCGATCCACGGCAGCGGCTCGTAGACGCCGGCCGGGGATCCGGTGATGAGATAGGCTCCGTGAGCGTCCGCCCGCTCCGGAAGCTCGCCCGCCTCGACGTCATAGACGCGCGTCGAGAAGCCCGGTCCCAGGAGCCGCTCGAACATGTCGGGATAGGTGCCGAACCGTTCCGCCAGCCCCGCCGGCGGAACGCCCGTCTTCAGGATCGCGACGTCCACGCCGCGGTGTCTCTTATGCGGCTTCGTCGAACTCGTCGGCGGCCGTCACCGGGCCGCTGTCCTGGCCCTTGGCGGAAACGTCGCGGTCGATCAGCTCGATGATGGCGATCGGGGCGGCGTCGCTGGCGCGGATGCCGGCCTTGATGATGCGGGTATAGCCGCCGGCCCGCTCCGCGTAGCGGGGGGCGAGCACGTCGAACAGCTTGACCAGCTGCGTGTCGTCGAGAAGTCGCGCATGGGCGAGGCGGCGGTTGGAAAGGCCGCCCTTCTTGGCGAGCGTGATCAGCTTCTCGACATAGGGCCGAAGCTCCTTGGCCTTGGCCGTCGTGGTGGTGATCTGCTCGTGCTTAATGAGCGCGGCCGCCATGTTGCGGAATAGGGCCGCGCGGTGGCTGGAGGTACGCTGGAGCTTACGCCCGGCGACGCGATGACGCATGGTAACTTCCTTTCGTTCGTCCGGCGTCCGTGCAAGGTAACACCGGCCAGGCTGTCGAATGGGGGACTGCCCAAACCCCAAATGAAGACGCGGAGCCGAAGCCCCGCGCGTCGCCGCCCCTCAAGCCGAAAAGCGCCGCCAAGTCAAGGCTTGGGCGCTCTCCCGCTGCTTCCGCTTCGGACTCATCCACCGTGAACGGGCGGCGAACGAACCGCTCCTTTCCCTCCGTTCCGGAGCCGGTCCACCGCCGCCGCTCGCCCGCCGCCGCTTAGCCTCCCCTTCGGGCGCCGCCCCTTCAGGCCGCGTCCAAGGGGAGGACATGATGAAGCTTTTCGCCGCCACCGCCACCGCCACTGCTGCTCTCGCTCTGACGATCGCGGCAACGCCCGCCGCCGCGCAAAGCGACGCCATTATTCGTCAGAAGATCATCAAGGCGTCGATCGCCGCTTATCCCGGCAATTGCCCCTGCCCGTACAACAGCGACCGTGCCGGCCGGAGCTGCGGCCGCCGAAGCGCCTGGAACCGCGCCGGCGGCTACGCTCCCAAATGCTATCCGGCCGACATTTCCGCCGCCGAAGTGAAGGCCTATCGCGCCGCCCGCTAGGGCGGCCGAAGCGCCTACCGCTTCCGCCGGATCGGCGGCACCTCGGCGACACAGGCGCCGAGCTCGCGCCTTGCCGCTTCGGCGACCGGTCCGGCGCCCCCAAACTCCGACTGCGCCCGAGCCACGGAGCCTTGCGTGTCCGCTTCCATCCGGGCGGCGGTCAGCTTGTTCCGCCGTGCGACCTCGGACGCCGCCAGCCCCCAGAACAGGGCCCGGTCGAACCGTTTCAGCCCTTCCTCCGAAGCCTCCGGAACCTCCCGCATCCACGCCCCCGTCAGCCCGGCGCAGCGGACGGCATGGGCGTAGGTCGGCAGCGGCCGCTTTTTCGCCTCCGCGAACGAGGGCGTGGCGATCAAGGCGGCGAGGAGGAGCAGCGGAATATTCTTCATCGCCGCAGTGAACGGTGGTTTGCAGCCGGAAGCAAGGGGCAATGGCTCTGGTCGAGACAGCTGCCTCAGGAACGGACGACAACTTCTGAGAGCGAGGCGGTGAGGCGAGCGGAGCGTTGCTCGGCTGCTTCAGGACCGATCGCCGCCGCCGCTGCCCGCACCAGAGCCTCGACAACTGCCAGGCCGGCCGGGCCACAGCCGCTGAGCACGAAGCCCGATTTCCGGCCGACCAGGAAATGGTGGCTGGTGAAGGCGACATGAGGCGCCTCCTCCACGTCAGACACGAGGATGAGCGGGACCCCGGCTCCATGCAGGCGCCGGGCGAGGCGGATCCCTTCCTGCGAGTAGCGGGCGAAGGCGATGAGGAGCGCGGCGTCTTCCGGGCCGGCTCCGAGGAGCCGGCGCTCGGCGCTCTCGATCCCCCCATTGTCGGGAAGCGCTTCGCAACCGTCGCGCAGCGTTGACAGCGAGAAAGCCCCATATTGCGCGACGTAGGCGCTGCTGCCGAAGCCGATCATCCACACCCGTCGGGCGGAGGCGAGGAGGGTGGAAGCCCTGAGGAAAGTGGCATCGCCGCCGACCGCTCGAACGCGGCTCAGCCGCTCGATGTCCTCGTCGATGGATTCGGTCCAGGGTGCCTTGCGCGCGAGATGCTGCGCCCGCACCGTCGCGACTAGGTCTTCATCCGGACTCAGGGCCTCCTGAAGCTCGGCGCGGAGCAGGCGCTTCAGCTCCTGAAAGCCCGATAGGCCGAGCTTGCGCCCAAGGCGGTTGGTGGTCGCCTGCGACGCCCCGGTCTCGCGGGCGAAGTCGTCCAGCGTCATCAGCGCGGCGCGGTGCGGATTGGACAGGATGAAGTCGGCGACCTTCCGGTGGGTCTCGCTCAGCTCCGCGTAGCGATCTCCAATCAGGGAAACGACAGGTGCGCTGTGCCGGGTCATCGAGCCTCCACCGATTGAAGATAGCAGAATCTTTCCCGCCCGCCATTCCGATGCAAGAAAAATTTCTTGCACCTTTTCTCTAGTTGTGGAAGTTGACTTTCATCAAGAGGACTCGTGATGAAGCCTTTCCCGCTCCTTCGAATGGCCGCTGCACTGGCCCTTACCGTCGCTGTCGCCCCGGCCCACGTGGAGGGGCAG
The DNA here is from genome assembly GCA_036398895.1 of Allosphingosinicella sp. Lineage (GTDB taxonomy): Bacteria > Pseudomonadota > Alphaproteobacteria > Sphingomonadales > Sphingomonadaceae > Allosphingosinicella. Next base: position 11,150 of record DASWOC010000013.1, read on the forward strand.
GGGACGGCGGAGCCGCTCCGCACTGAGGATCAGCTGCGGTCGGCGAGGCTGGAGCTCAGGCGCACTGACGGCGGGGCGTTCGAAGGCCGGGCGTGGGAGCAGATCCTGCGGGACGGAGAGCGCGCCCAATTCTTCGTCTTCGGCGAGCAGCACGGCATTGCGGAGATTCTCGAGCTGGCGGCGGCCCTGCACTCGGAGCTGGCAAAGCGGGGATATACGCACACGGCGATGGAGGTCGGGCCGCACTCGACCGAGAAGGTGGAGAAGCTGATCCGCTCCGGTCCGGGCGCCCTCGAAACCTATCTGAAAGGAGCGGACCGGGGATGGCTTTTCCCCTTCCTCGGCTGGAAGGAGGAGGTTCGGCTGGCCGAGCAATATGTTCGCCTCTCTCCTTCCCGGGACGCGCTTTGGGGGATCGATCAGGAATTTGTCGGCTCGGCGCCCATTCTGATCGAGCTTCTCGCCGCGCGGCAGAAGAATTCGGCGCAGCGTGCCGCGCTCGCTCAGCTGACAGCCGCCGCGGCCGCCAATCCGCAGTTGGTGAGGGATTTTCGCTCGTTCGACCTTCAGCCCCTCACGGACGCGTTCCGCAAGGATCCTCGGGCGCTGCGCATCATCGAGGATTACCGGCTTTCGGGCGAAATTTATGGGCCGTTCACCGTGCCCGGCAGCAACCGCTACGGCGCAAACCTCACTCGCGAAAACTACATGAAGCGCAACTTCGCCGCAGCTTTCGCCAAAGCCGAGCGGGAGGAGGGGCGGCCGCCCAAGGTGTTCCTCAAGATCGGGGCTAACCACGCGATGCGGGGCTTCAGCGCCACGATGGTGCCGGCGCTCGGAAATTTCCTGGCGGAATGGGGCGAGCCTCGCGGCCACGCCCCGTTGACGGTGATGGTCGATTGCATTGCCGGCCCGGCGGGTTCGCCTTGCCAGCCCTACTTCGGCACCGACCACGCGATCTACGCGTCCGCCTCCTCCGACAAGTACACCGCCTTCGATCTGAGGCCGCTTCGGGCGCAGTTGCGGTCGCTGGGCGGATTGGACGCCAAGACCCGCGATCTGATCCAGGCGTTCGACTATTATGTGCTGATCCGTGACGTCAGCCGCGCAACTCCCGTGCGTCCGCGACCCGCGGCCGCTTCACCCCCCGCAACCCCTCAAGCCACAGGGAAGAAATGAAGAGAAAGCTGATCCTTGGCGTCCTGCTCGCCACAGCCCTGCCAGCGGCGATTTCCTTCCCTCCGGCGGTCGCCGCAAAGCCGGCGCAAGCGACCGCCACTCTGTCCATGCCGCACCGCGTAGTGCGCATGGAGAACGGGCTGACGCTCGTCCTGATGCCTGATGAAACCCTCCCCAATGTAGGGGTCGAGTTGTGGATCCGCGGCGGAGCGAGGGAGGAGCGGGCGGGCCAGTTCGGTATCGCCCATTTGTTCGAGCACCAGATTGCCGGCTCACCGGCAGGGCGGGTGCTTTCCAACCGTGAGAACCGTGCACTCTTAGCGCGCTCCCAGCGAGGTGGCGGCGCGGGAACGGATCTCGACTTCGTCAACTTTTATCGGATGATAGCCCCAGAGGGGCTTGAGGTGACCCTCGCCACCCTCGCCGATCAGTTCGATCCCCGCGGCCCAGGGTTCACCGGCGACAGGCTCAAGACCGACAAAGACATCGTGGTCAGCGAGCTGCGCCGCAACTTCACCCTCCCGTGGAATACCGATCTGATGACGCACCTGCAGCTGGGGACGTTCGGGCCGGAACACCCATACGGCCATGCCGTCGTGGGCTCCGAAGCGGACGTGCGGGCTGCGACCGTTCCCTTGATGCGGGAGTGGCTCTCACGGTTCGGCGGAGCGGCGAGTGCGACCTTGTTCATCGTCGGCAACTTCGATCCCCCGGCGGCGGAAGCGATGGCCCGCCGCTATTTCGGCCCGCTTGCCGCCGGCACCAGGTACCGCCCGGTCAAACGCGCAATTCCGCGGCCCACCGGCCTTCGCGAGACGCTCGAAGTGCCGTTCCCGGTCGGGGGCGTCTTCCTGCAATGGCCCACTCCCGCCTGGGGCAGCGAAGACGGTGATCGATTGGCCCTTTTGAGCCGCGTCCTCGAGGATCGGCTGAGGCGGGCGGGAGCCGCGAAGGCTGCCGCTTCGGTCCAGCTGTGGGAGCTTGCGGGCAGCTTTTCGGTCACCGACGAGGCATCGACGCTCGCGGGAGCGGCGGAGGCCGAAGCGCGCCTCTCCGCGGCGCTGCGCCGGCTTCTTGAGACCGGCCCGACCGCCGCCGAACTCGATCGAGCCCGAGCGCAATGGAAGACGGAGTTCCTGCTCAGCCTCCAGAACCCGGTCTGGCGGGGAAGCCGTTCCGAGGCGGTGGGGCGGGGGCTGCTCTCTTATGGCGATCCGGACCGTTACCGGGTCAGAATGGCGCAGATCGCCGCGGCCACTCCGAAGCAGGTCCAGGCGGCGGGGGCTCGTTGGCTTGGTCGCCCCGGCTATGTGCTCCACGCTTTGCCGGTGGGCGCAACCGCCCCGGCCGCCGCCGCCGCCGTTCCGGTTCAGCCGGGGCCGACCCTTCCGCCCGGCCCTTCGCGCGAGCCGCGCCTGGCCGCGATCGAATCGAAGCGGCTTGCCGCAGGCGGGAAGCTTGTGGTTGCGGCAAGGCCGGAGCTTCCGCTCGCGCGCGTCACGATCGCTTTTCCGGCCGGGGTCGCGAGCGACTCCGCCGGGGCTGCGGGCCGCGCCCGCGTTGTTCTGGCGGCCCTTCCGAACATCGCGCTTCGGTCCGGGGGAACGCTGGCCGAGGGGATCGCTCAGCTCGGCGGGAGGCTCGAGACGCGCATCGACCCGGATTTCGCATCCCTCTCCTTCACGGTCGTCGCCGAGCAGCTGGAGTCGGGCCTCGCTGCGGTGCTGGGGGCGCTTGCCGCCGGGCCTGCCGATGCCGACTTCGCCCGCGCGCTCGGTGAGCAGCAGGCGGAAGCCGCCGCCGCCCGGACCGACCCGTCGGCGTCCCGCTGGGGCGTCGCCGCCTGCATGCTGGTCGATCCGTGCAACCCGGCGCTCCTCGACGGGCTTGGGCGCGAGGCCACCCTTCGAGAGCTTTCCTCCGAGCAGCTGAGGAGCTTCTACAAGAGCCGCTACAACGGCACGAACGCCCTCGTCATCGTCTCCGGCGCCGCTCAGGCCGAACGCCTCGCCCCGGTCGTCGAAGCGGCCTTGCCGCCGGGACCGCAAGCGCCTGCCGACGCCGTCCTGCAGCCTCAGCTCCCGGTCCCGCGGGTGAGGATCATCGACGCGCCCGGAGCCGCCCAGGCCAATCTCCTGCTCGTTCAGCCGCTGCCGTCCGGCCTCGCCGCCGATCCGATCCCCGCCGAGCTTGCGACGCTCACCTTCCGCCAGCGCCTGATGAACGTCCTGCGCACCGAGAAGGGCTGGAGCTACGAGATGTATCCCTATGGCAACCGCGTCGGCCGGAGCGGCAGCTTCCTCTTCATGAACATCCCGATCCAGACCGACAAAGCCGGGCTTGGAATCAAGGAAGTGGAGGCCGAGGCGGAACGGCTGCGCAAGGCGCCGGTCGACCCGGGCTTCTTCACCTTCACCAAGGGCTATCTACAGGGCGCGCTGCTTCGCGGCCTGACTTCCCTGGATTCGATGAACGAGCAGCTGCTGGAGGCGGAGCGCGGCAGCCTTCCCGCCGGTTATCACAGCAAGGCCCTTCGCGCCGTCCCTGCCGTCTCGGCGGAGGAGGTGAGGGCGCAGGCGCAGTCGATGCTGGCTCCGGACCGCTTCCTCTGGGTCATCGCGGGCGACCTCAAGCGGCTCGGCCCCGTCCTCGACGCCGAGAAGATCCCCTATACCGTGGTGAAGTCCGTGCCCTGAGCGGCCCCGCTACAGCATCCTCACCCGCGGCTCCGCCGCCCGCTCGCCCAGCATCAGCTCGGTCATCGCCCACACCATCGCGTCCGCCCGGTCCGGCGACCGCGCTTCGGTCTGAGGTCGGTGCTTCTTCATTGAGCGGACCGGCTATGCCTCGCCCGCTTCGACGCGGAGGCCGGGCCTCCACGGGTGAGGTATGCGTTGCCCAGGCCGCGGCAATCGCCGCTTTGGCGTCAGGAACCCGGCGGTTGTGGGAGACGAAGAGCAGGCGGCCCGGGGATGCCCAGGAGGCGCGGAAGGCGGCGTTGACGGCCGTGAGGCGCACGCTCGCGAGATAGGCTTCGGCGGCCGCGGCGTCGTCAGGCGCCGTGAAGACGAGCCGGCGGCCCACGGCGTCCACGATCGCATCTGCGACCGCGGGACTGGTGCGGGGTGCCGCGTCGCGGGCGAGGGAGCGGCGGCTGAGGGCGAGCTGCTCGGCAAGCTCCGTCTCGGAGAAGCCGCCATCCAGCGCGCGGCGGAGCTCGGCTGCGCCGGCTCGCAAGGCGCGGCGCCAGTCCCTGTCCCTCGCCGCCAGCTCAACCTGCGCAACCTTCGCGGTGGACAGATAATCGTACACCCCCGAGCTTCCGCCGGAGAATGGCGCATCCGGCCCGGCCGCGAGCCCGGAAAGGCGTCGGGTCAGCATCTCGCCGGCCAGATGCTGAAGGAAGCGAAGGTCCCGCGGCGCAACGGCATCCGGCTCGCCGAGCGGCTCTACCGTCGCGATGGTGATGGCGGTAGCTGCGCGCCGATCAACGAACAGGCGCGCCTTAATCCCGCGTGCGGCCGACGCCATGACGGGGGGAGGAGCAGGCTCGGCCGACCCTTGCCAGTCGGCAAACCGGGCAGCGATCTCCGCCTCCACCGCGGCCGGCTCGATATCGCCGACGAGGATCAAAGTCGCGTTCGAGGGCATGTAATGGCGCTCGTAAAGCCGCCGTAGCGCCTCCGGGGTGGCGCGCGATACGCTTCGCCCGCTGCCGGCGACGGGGCGGGCGAGCTTCGTCCCAGGCATGAAGAAGGCATCTCGGGCGCTGGTCAGCCGGTCCTGAACGGCGTCGCGGGCGGCGATCTCCTCCCGTACCTTCGCCTTCGCTCCCTGAACCGCGCGCCGCTCGAAGACGAGCCCGCCCGCAATCTCGCGCATCAGCATCAAGGCGGTTTCCCGAGCGCGCGCGTCGGCGCGCGCCAGGTCGAGCAGGTAGACGGTCTCATCATGCCCGGTGAAGGCGTTGAAGTCGTTCCAGCGCCTGAGCCCCTCGCGCGCCAGCATCATCGGCAGCGCGCCTTCCGGGATGTTGGGCGACCCGTGGAAGATCATATGCTCGATGAGGTGCATGAAGCCCTGCTCGCCCTTACCCTCCACGATCGAGCCGGCATCGAGATGGAGCCGCACCGACAGGCCGCCGGCGGGAGTCGGGTTGGGCATCAGCGCGTAGCGCATGCCGTTCGGCAACACGCCGAAGCGAACTCGAGGATCGGGGGTCAGGTTGCTCCGATCGAAGCCCCAGGCTACGCGCGCCGCTTGCGGAGCGGCCGGAGGCGACTGCGCCTCCGCCCGCGCGAGCGGCAGGCAGACGACGATCAGCGCTGAAAGAAGCGCCGCCAGCGCTGCCCGGCCATGCAGGAACATGGCCTGGGGATCAGTTCATCAGCTCGACCGCCATGGCGGTTGCTTCGCCGCCGCCGATGCAAAGGGTGGCGAGGCCGCGCTTCTGACCGTGGGTCTCGAGAGCGCTGATCAAGGTGGCGAGGATGCGCGCTCCGGACGCGCCGATCGGGTGGCCCAGCGCAGTGGCGCCGCCGTGGACGTTCAGGATGTCGCGCGGAATGGAAAGGTCGCGCATAGCAATCATCGCCACGCAGGCGAACGCCTCGTTGACTTCGTAGAGGTCGACGTCGCCGACGTTCCAACCGGCCCGCTCCAGCGCCTTCTGCACCGCCGGGACGGGGGCGCTGGTGAACTTGTTCGGCGCATGGGCGTGGGCCGCGTGGGAGACGATCCGGGCCACCGGCTTCACGCCGAGGCGGTCGGCGACGCTCTGGCGGGTGAGGACGAGGGCGGCGGCTCCGTCGGAAATCGACGACGCATTGGCGGCGGTGATGGTGCCGTCCTTCGCGAAAGCGGGCTTCAGCCCCGGAATTTTCTCCGGGTTCGACTTGCCGGGCTGCTCGTCGCAGGTGACGACGTCCTCGCCCTTGCGGGTGCGGACGGTGACGGGGGTGGTCTCGCGATCGAAGGCTCCGGACTTGATCGCCTCGGTGGCACGGCGGAGGCTCTCGATCGCATATTCGTCCTGATGGGCGCGGGTGAACTGGTAGTCGCGCGCGGCCTCCTCGGCGAAAGTGCCCATGGCGCGCCCAGCGTCATAGGCGTCCTCGAGGCCGTCCATCATCATATGGTCGTAGGCCGTGTCGTGGCCGATGCGGGCGCCCGAGCGGTGCTTTTTCATGAGGTAGGGAGAGTTGGACATCGACTCCATGCCGCCCGCGACGATCAGGTCCGCAGAGCCCGCGGCAATCATGTCGTGGGCGAAAATCGCGGCCTGCATGCCCGAGCCGCACACCTTGTTGACGGTCACCGCCTCGACCGAGCGGGGGAGGCCGGCACCCAGCGCCGCCTGACGGGCGGGGGCCTGACCGAGGCCCGCGGGGAGGACGCAGCCCATGAAGACCTTGTCGACCTGCTCGCCCTGGACTCCGGCTCGCTCGACCGCCGCCGCGACGGCCGCCGCTCCGAGCTCAGTGCCGCTGGCGCCGGAGAGGCTGCCCTGAAAACCACCCATCGGCGTGCGGGCGTAGGAGAGGATGACGATGGGGTCGGCGAGGGCGCTGGTGGTCATTGAGGACTCCTTGGGATCGACTTCCCGGACCTGGTCGGGAGGCAGTTCGTTGCCGCACATAGTGCCGTCCGCCGCCTTGTTCAAATCGCCGGGCCTCTGCTAGGGGCCCCGCGACAGGAGGAACCGAATGTCCGAAACCGGGCTCGACTTCTCGCTCGGCGAGATGGCGGACACCATCCGCGAGACCACCGCCCGCTTCTCCGCCGATCGGATCGCGCCCCTGGCCGCGAAGATCGATGAGGAGGATTGGTTTCCGGTTGAGCTGTGGCCGGAGATGGGCGGGCTGGGCCTTCACGGCATCACGGTGGCGGAAGAGGATGGCGGCCTAGGCCTGGGCTACCTCGAGCATGTCGTGGCGCAGGAGGAGGTGGCCCGAGCCTCCGCCTCGATCGGCCTCTCCTACGGCGCGCATTCGAACCTTTGCGTCAACCAGATCAGGCGGTGGGGCAACCCGGAGCAGAAGCAGAAATATCTGCCCAAGCTGATCTCGGGCGAGCATGTCGGCAGCCTCGCCATGTCGGAGGCGGGGGCGGGCTCCGACGTTGTCTCGATGAAGCTCAAGGCGGAGCGGGTGGACGGCGGCTACCGCCTCAACGGCACCAAATTCTGGATCACCAACGCCCATCACGCGGACACACTCGTCGTCTATGCCAAGACGGGCGAGGGCAGCCGCGGGATCACCACCTTCCTGATCGAGAAAGATATGGAAGGCTTCAGCCTCGGTCAGAAGCTCGACAAGATGGGGATGCGCGGCTCGCCGACGGGCGAGCTCGTCTTCAACGACTGCTTCGTTCCGGACGAGAATGTGATGGGGCCGGTGAACGGCGGCGTCGGGGTTCTGATGAGCGGGCTCGATTATGAGCGGACGGTGCTCGCCGGCATCCAGCTCGGAATCATGCAGGCCTGCCTTGACGTGGTGCTCCCCTATGTGCGCGAGCGGAAACAGTTCGGGCGGCCGATCGGCGGCTTTCAGCTGATGCAGGCCAAGGTCGCCGACATGTACGTCGCGCTCAATTCCGCCCGGGCCTATGTTTATACGGTCGCGAAGAATTGCGATGCGGGGAAGACCACCCGCTTCGACGCCGCGGGCGCCATCCTGCTCGCTTCGGAAAGCGCGGTGAAGGTGAGCCTGGAGGCGATCCAGGCTCTGGGCGGAGCGGGCTATACCAAGGACTGGCCCGTGGAGCGCTTCATGCGCGATGCGAAGCTGCTCGACATCGGCGCCGGGACGAACGAGATCCGGCGGATGCTGATCGGCCGCGAACTGATCGGCGCCGCATGACGCTGGCGGAGATCGTCGAATGGTATGCGACGATCAGCGGCGTGATCGCCGCGATCATGCTTGCGGGTGATTTCGGGCGGCGCGTCTCGGGCTTCGCCTTCATCCTCTTCTGCACGATGAACGTCGCTTGGATCGCGTTTGCGCAAATGAGCGACACCGACGGGCTGATGACGCAGAACATCGTCCTGTTCGCCGTCAATTGCGTGGGGATCTGGCAATATCTGCTGAGCCCGAGGAACCGCCGGAAGATGCGCGCGATCAAGGAGGCGGTCGAGGAGTTCGAGGCCAAGGAAGCGGAGCGGCCCGCGTGACTCAGATCGTATCGAAGGTGGATGAGGGGTCGGAAAGCTTCCGGCGCTTCGCCGCGCGCAATCGGGCGCTTGCCGAGGAGCTTCGCGAGCGCGTGGCGGCCGCCGCGCTCGGCGGACCGGAAAAGCATCGCGATCGGCATGTCAGCCGAGGCAAATTGCTGCCCCGGGACCGGGTGATCCGTCTTCTCGATCCCGGCTCGCCCTTCCTTGAGGTGGGCCAGCTCGCCGCCAACGGCATGTATGGGGATGAGGCGCCGGGCGCCGGCATGATCGCGGGCGTCGGCCGCGTGTCCGGCCGCGAGTGCTTGGTCGTCGCCAACGATCCGACGGTGAAGGGCGGGGCCTATTTCCCGCTGACCGTGAAGAAGCATTTGCGGGCGCAGGAGATTGCGCGGGAGAACCGGCTGCCGTGCGTCTATCTGGTCGACAGCGGCGGAGCGAACCTGCCGCACCAGGCCGAGGTGTTCCCGGACAAGGAGCATTTCGGGCGGATCTTCTACAACCAGGCGAACATGTCGGCGGAGGGGATCGCCCAGATCGCCTGCGTCATGGGGAGCTGCACGGCGGGCGGCGCCTACGTGCCGGCCATGTCCGACGAGACGGTGATCGTTCGTAACCAGGGCACGATCTTCCTCGGCGGCCCACCTTTGGTGAAAGCGGCGACGGGGGAGGTGATCAGCGCCGAGGATCTGGGCGGCGGCGACCTTCATGCGCGGCGCTCCGGCGTCGTCGATCATCTCGCCGAGCATGACGAGCATGCGCTGGCGATCGTTCGAAGCATCGTGGCTCGGCTGAACACGACCAAGGCGGCCGATCTCGACCTCTCGGAGCCGGTGGAGCCGAAGCTCAACCCGGAAGAATTGTACGGCATCATCCCGGATGACGTGCGCACGCCCTACGACGTGCGCGACGTGATCGGGCGGATCGTGGACGGTTCGGAGTTCCACGAGTTCAAAGCGCTCTACGGCACCACCCTGGTCTGCGGGTTCGCGCGCATCTGGGGGATGCCGGTCGCGATTCTCGCCAATAACGGCATCCTGTTCAGCGAAAGCGCGCTGAAGGGCGCACACTTCATCGAACTCGCCTGCCAGCGGCGGACGCCCTTGCTCTTCCTACAGAACATCTCGGGCTTCATGGTCGGCGGCAAGTATGAGGCAGGCGGCATCGCGAAGGACGGTGCGAAGCTTGTGACCGCGGTGGCGACGGCGCAGGTGCCTAAGGTGACCGTGCTGATCGGCGGCAGCTTCGGCGCCGGCAATTACGGAATGAACGGCCGTGCCTACGGCCCCCGCTTCCTCTTCACCTGGCCGAATAGCCGGATCAGCGTGATGGGCGGCGAGCAGGCGGCAAGCGTCCTAGCAACGGTGCACAAGGACGCGGACATGTGGACGCCCGAGGAAGCCGAAGCCTTCAAAGCCCCAATCCGCCAGCGCTACGAGGACGAAGGCAACCCTTACCACGCCACCGCGCGGCTGTGGGACGACGGCATCATTGACCCCGTCCAGACCCGCGACGTCCTCGGCCTCGCCTTCAGCGCCTGCCTCAACGCGCCGATCCCGGAGCGGGCCCAGTTCGGCCTGTTCAGGATGTGATCGCCGCTATGCCCTTTCAGCCGCTCGGGTACCCGTTTGAAGTGCATTCGGTCATGGCAACCGCTGACGCGAAAGCTGCTATTCGGCGCAAGAAGAAGAGTTTACTCGCGGGAGAAGACGGCCCTCGCGGCTGGATCGTGGGGCCGGTGATGTGCCTGTGGCGCACTGCACTCTCATCTCATGGTCCCATGGTATTCGCATGGATATCGAGGGAGGGCGAGGGAACCAGAATCATCGGCCGCGCGGGATCCGATCTCAACGGCATCGTTGGGCTCCTGCTGCTGACGCCAGCGATGATGTTGCTGATGTCTCTTGCGCTACTTCAGGGGCAGGCAACGACGGGACTAATCCTGTTATACGGCGGCCTACTACTGGTTGGATTTCCGCTGACCCTGTGGATGGCCCACAAAGATCGCCGAGAAGCCGATCCTCTCGTCAATTTCATTCGCCGGACGATCCAACCGGCCGCACGGTCGCCCAGTAAACGCGCGGCCGCCGTTCGACCCCCGACAGCCAAGCTGATCCTCGACGGTGCCTCCAAAGGCTACGTTTCGGAGGCTGAGTTACACGAGTCGCTTTGGAGCCTCGGTCAAGGAGAGTTTCTGATCCTAGAGAGGGCGCTGGAGAGCTACATGCAGGTTCTTGTTGAGGAGGATAGTTTTATTCTCGAAAAGCGGGAAGGTAGCAGCAAGCGCCATTTCAGGGCAGAGTTGCAGCGAACAGAATTAGAGGCAAGCCCACTTTTGGATGCAAGCACCGCGCGTCTTGTTACGTTGATGACGGACTACTTTCATGGCCGGTCGACGGCCAACGATCTGAAGTGGGAACGTCGCAATCCATGATCACCTCGCTTCTCATCGCCAACCGGGGAGAGATCGTCTGCCGGATCATCCGCACCGCGCGGCGGCTTGGGGTGCGAACGATTGCCATCTACTCGGATGCGGATCGCAATGCGCTCCACGTGCGCGAGGCGGATGAGGCGGTGCATATCGGGCCTTCGCCGGCGCGGGAGAGCTATCTCGTCGGCGAGAAGATCATCGCGGCGGCGAAGGCGACGGGGGCGGAGGCGATCCATCCCGGCTACGGCTTCCTTTCCGAGAATGCCGAGTTCGCCGAAGCGGTGGAGGCGGCGGGGCTGGTCTGGGTGGGGCCTAAGGCGCATTCGATCCGGGCGATGGGGCTGAAGGACGCGGCCAAGTCGCTGATGATCGCCGCTGGCGTGCCGGTCACGCCCGGCTATCTCGGCGAGGACCAGGATCCGGCGAGGCTCCACGCGGAGGCGGATGCGATCGGCTATCCGGTGCTGATCAAGGCGGTGGCGGGCGGCGGCGGCAAGGGGATGCGGCGGGTGAACGCATCGGCCGAGTTCCAGGAGATGCTCGCCTCCTGCAAGCGCGAGGCGGCGACCTCGTTCGGCGACGACCGGGTGCTGATCGAAAAGTACATCCTGCGTCCGCGGCACATCGAGGTGCAGGTCTTCGGAGACACGCACGGCAACGTCGTCCACCTGTTCGAGCGCGACTGCTCGCTGCAGCGGCGCCACCAGAAGGTGATCGAGGAAGCGCCGGCGCCGGGCATGGACGAGGCGACGCGCGCGGCGGTGTGCAGCGCGGCGGTGAAGGCGGCGCAGGCGGTCGATTATGTCGGCGCGGGGACGATTGAGTTCATCGCCGATGCGTCGGAGGGGTTAAGGCCGGATCGCGTCTGGTTCATGGAGATGAACACGCGGCTCCAGGTCGAGCATCCGGTGACCGAGGAGATTACCGGCCAGGACCTGGTGGAATGGCAGCTCCGGGTCGCGTCCGGCGAGCCGCTGCCGCTTCGCCAGGAGGAGCTTTCGATCCGCGGCTGGGCGATGGAGGCGCGGCTCTACGCCGAGGATCCGGCGCACGAATTCCTTCCCTCGACGGGGCGGCTCGACCATTTCCACCTCGGCCGAGGCATCCGCATCGACACGGGCGTCGAGGAGGGGGACCGGATCAGCCCCTATTACGACCCGATGATCGCGAAGCTGATCGCCCGCGGCCAAACCCGCGACGAGGCGATCGATCGGCTGGTCGAGGCGCTGGAGCAGGTCGAGGTGTGGCCGGTAAGGACCAATGCCGGCTTCCTGGCGCGCGCGGCGGCCGATCCGGATTTTCGCGCCGCCGACGTCGACACCGCCTTCATTTCCTCCCGGATCGACCGACTGGTGCCCGACTCGGCGCCTTCCGAAGCGGTGTGGAATTTGGCCGCGACGGCGGCGCTCGCCTCCGATTTCGGAGCGTCCGAGGAAGGCGATCCGTGGGCGGCGCTGCAGGGTTTCCGCCTCAACGCCCCCCGCGACCTCGGAGTGGCGCTTTCGCATGCCGGTGAGACGAGGCGGATCGAGGGCGGGGGCGACCCGCCGCTGGAAGGGATCGCCACCGCCAGCGGCCACTCGATCCTCGTCTTCTCCCACGGCCAGGCTTTCGCCTTCACGCTTCCGGGCGCGGGCGGCGGGGCTGCCGGCGGAGCGGCGTCGGACGGGACCTTGCTCTCGCCGATGCCGGGCCGGGTCCTCTCGGTCGAGGTGCGGCAGGGGGACAGGGTCTCCAAGGGCCAGAAACTGTTGACGCTTGAGGCGATGAAGATGGAGCATAGCCTCGTCGCGCCTTTCGACGGAGTGGTCGCCGAGCTTGAGGCGCAGCAGGGTGCGCAGGTGACGGAAGGGACAAGGTTGGTCCGGGTGGAGAAGGGGGAGTGATGGCGCTTCAAATCCTCCCCGGGACGGGGAGGGGGACCATGCGGAGCATGGTGGAGGGGGCTCTGCGCGTGGCACTGCCCCCCCTCCACCGCACTTCGTGCGGTCCCCCTCCCCGCCAGCGGGGAGGATGTTGATGCCCGGACGCTTCTACGATGATTGGACGCTGGGCGACCGCCTTGCCCACCAGCCGCACCGGACGGTGACGGAGACGGACAACCTCCTTATTTCGACCCTTACCCATAATCCGCAGCCGCTTCACCTCGACGCGGAATATGCGGCCGGCACGGAGTTCGGGCGGATCGTCGTCAACGGCACCTTCACCTTCTCACTGCTCGTCGGCCTGTCCGTCGGGGACACGACGCTGGGCATGCTCGTCGCGAACCTGGGCTACGACAAGGTTCGGATGCCCAGGCCCGTCTTCATCGGCGATACGCTTCGGGCGGAGACGGAGGTGATCGCCCTGAAGGACTCGAAATCCCGCCCCGATGCGGGGATCGTCACCTTCGAGCACCGCATGCTGAACCAGCGGGACGAGCTGGTCTGCGTCATGGAGCGCACCGCGCTGATGCGGAGGCGGGGTTGAGGCTTCGCTCGCTCCTGTTCGTGCCTGGAGACCGGCCGGACCGGATGGAAAAGGCGCTCGGCTTGGGCGCCGACGCGATCATCCTCGACCTGGAGGATTCCGTTGCGGCTCCGGCCAAGGCGGAGGCGCGTCGCCATGTCGAGCATTTCCTCAAAAGCCATCGAGACGCGAATCTCTGGGTGCGGATCAACCCACTCGAGGACTGGAATGACGGCGACGGGCCGGATCCGGATGGAGACTGGCTCAAGGATCTCGAGGCTGTGGCCGCCGCCCGGCCGAGCGGCATCGTCCTGCCAAAGGCTGAGGGCGGCCAGATGGTCGACCGGCTCTCGCGCCGGCTGAGCGAGTTCGGCAACGACAAGTCACGCATCATCGCCATCGCCACCGAGACGCCGACGGCGATGTTCCGCCTCGCCAGCTACATCTATGCTCAGCGCCTCGTTGCGCTCACCTGGGGCGCGGAGGACTTGCCCGCGGCGATCGGCGCCAGCACCAGCCGCGAAGAGGATGGACGCTATACGCCGCCGTACGAGCTTGCACGCTCGCTCTGCCTTTTCGGGGCGGCGGCGGCGGGCGTGACCGCCATCGAGACGGTCTATCCGGCATTTCGGGACCTCGAGGGCCTCGCCGCCTACGCGGCGCGCGGCCGGCGCGACGGGTTCACGGGCATGATGGCCATCCACCCCGCGCAGGTCCCGGTGATCAACCAGGCCTTCACCCCCAGCGAGGCCGAGGTCGCGCACGCGCGCGCCGTCGTCGCCGCGTTCGAGGCCAGTCCCGGGGCCGGTGCGCTCTCGCTCGACGGGAAGATGATCGACCGGCCGCATCTCGTTCAGGCCCAGCGGACGCTCGCCGCCGCCTGCTGAGTGCCGGAAAAGGCCCGAAGCGCTCGCGGGACACAATTTGGCCGCAACCTTAAGTTAGCAGTGAGGATTGGGGGCTGTGGCAACTGGACCATGCCGGGTTGTGGCATCGCGTTCAGTCCAGGAGTGAACGATCATGTCGAAGTCCATCCCTGCCGCAACCTGCGCCCTGCGTACCCTTGCGGCGGCTCCGGCTGGGAGGCGCTGAGCATGCCGCGGGTCGCACTTCTCTCCAACCCCCGCTCGACCGGCAACCGGTCGCTGCTCCCGCGCATCCGCAGCTTCTGCGCGCAGCACAAGGACATCTTCCATTACGAGGTGGAGCATGTCGACCAGATCGGCGCGGCGCTGAAGACGATCGCCTTGGTCAAGCCCAAGGTGCTGGTGATCAACGGCGGCGACGGCACCGTCCAGGCGACTCTGACCGAAATCTATAATGGCCGCCATTTCGGCGACACCGCGCCGCCGGTGGCGGTGCTGCCGAACGGCAAGACCAACCTCATCGCCCAGGATCTGGGCGCCGAAGGCGACGCCCTGCAGGCGCTCGAGCGGGTGCTCGAGCTCGCCCGCGCCGATATGGACCCGCACATCGTCCAGCGCGAGCTGATTGCCCTGTCGGGCGGCATGGCTGGCGGGGCGCCGGTCCTCGGCATGTTCCTCGGCGGGGCGGGCCTTGCCGACGCAATGCTTTATTGCCGGCACAAGCTTTATCCGCTCGGCCTTCCCAACGGCCTCGCCCATTTCATCGCTCTCATGCTGGGGCTGCTGGGGATCGTCCTCGGCCGCTTCGGCCGGTTCCTTCCGCCGCGCACCGAGCCGGTGAAGATCTCGGTGATGAAGAGCGGCGAGCTTCACGGCCGCTTCGCCATCCTGATGGTGACGACTCTGCAGCGCATTCTCTTCAAGGGCCATATGCCCGGCTCCGGCAAGGTCGGGGCGATGCAGATGCTCGTCATCGAGCGCAGCACGCCCGCGCTTCTGGGGGCGCTGGTCGCCGGGATACGTGGGCGCCTCGGGTCCGGTCGGCTGTCGGGAGTGCACATCGAGCGAGGCGACGAGATCCGGATCGAGGGGGACCATTCCAACGTGATCCTCGACGGGGAACTGTTCCAGGCCGATTGCGGCCGCCCGATCGTGCTCAGGCCGACCGCGCCCGTGCCGTTTCTGAGGCTTGCCGCCTAGGCCTGGCTTTCGGGTATTCCCTTCAATCCCCGCACGACCGCCAGCGCGTTGCCGGTGTCGGCCATCTGCTCCTGAGTCAGCGGCCGGTCGAGGAGCAGGCGCAGCGCCTCCTCCACCTGGTCGAGATCGACCATGCCGCGAGTCTTGAGCTGCGCCATGAGGAGCGTGACGAGGGTTAGCGCCGTTCCTCCCGAAGAGCCTTCCATGCGTCCGATCCTTTCGCGCGCCTGTAGACGGGAAAGCGTTTCGCCGCGCAAGGGCCGGGGCTAAGGCGGATCCGTGTCTGACATCCAGGAACTGGTGGCCGCGGAGCTGGCCGAGGCGGTGGAGCCGCGGGTGAGCGCCATGGCGGCCGCTTTGGCCGCTCGCTACCCAGGCGCGGCTCGGGCCGTGCTCTTCTACGGCTCCTGCCTCAGGCAGCGCGAGCTCGACGGGCTGATGCTCGATTTCTACCTGATCGTCTCCGACTACCCCTCCGCCTACGGCAAGAGCTGGATGGCCGGGGCCAACCGGCTCATCCCGCCCAACGTCTTCCCGTTCGAGCATGAAGGCCTGATCGCCAAATATGCGGTTCTGAGCGAGGCGGACTTCCACCGGCTGAACGGTCCGGAGACCCTCTCCGTCTCCGTCTGGGCGCGGTTCGCACAGCCGTCACGACTGGTGTGGAGCTCCGGCCAGGACTCGACTGGCAAGGTGGTGGAGGCGGTCGCTCGGGCGGCGCCCACCCTCCTTGCCGAGGCACGCCCTCTCTGGACGGGCGGCGATCCGCTCGAGTTGTGGCGGCTGGCCTTTTCGCTCACTTATTCTGCCGAGTTGCGGGCAGAACGCCGGGGACGAGCCGCTTCGGTGGTCGACGCCGACGCGGACCGGTACCGGCGCTTCACCGCTCCAGCCTTCCAGGCTGCCGGCATATCTTTCGAAGGCGCGGCTTCCGAAGCCGAGAAGCGGCGCGCGCTTCGCCGCTGGGCCTCGCGCCGCCGGGCCGGGAAGGCGCTTACGGTGATCCGCCTCGTCAAAGCGAGCGGCACCTATGCCGGCGGCATCGACTATCTCGCCTGGAAGATAAACCGGCACGCGGGGACGAAGATCGAGATCAAGCCCTGGCAGCGGCGCTGGCCGCTGGTTGCGGCGCTTACTCTGCTGCCGCTTCTGCTTCGGCGGGGCGCCATTCGCTAGCGCGGGACATGGCGGCGGAGACGGCTCTCGACATCGCGGAGACGGTGAAAGGCTTGCGCAGGATCTCGTAGCCGGAAAGCTCCTCCGCGCTTCCCGCTTCGCCCGCATAGCCGGTGACGAACAGCACGTTCAGCCACGGCCACTGCCGAGTCGCCTCACGGACCAGCTCAGGCCCCGTCATCTCCGGCATCATGACGTCGGTGATGATCAGGTCGACGCAGCCCTGCTCCCGCTCCAGCAGCTCCAGCGCTTCGCGCCCGCTCGCGCAGGGAAGGGGCCGGTAGCCGAGCTCCTCGAGCGCCGCGACGGTCGAGCGGCTGACTCGCGGATCGTCCTCCACCACCACAATGGAGAGGCCTGCCGCCGCCGGCGCTTCCTCCTCGCCGCGTGCAGGCTGCGCGGCGGCCGCTCCCTCCGCCGCCGCGGCGGAGCGGGGGAGGTAAAGGGAGATGGTGGTGCCCGCTCCCGGCGCGGATTCGAGCGTCACGTCGCCGCCCGATTGCCGCGCGAAGCCGAAAATCTGGCTGAGGCCGAGGCCGGTGCCCTTGCCGACGGCCTTGGTGGTGAAGAAGGGCTCGAACACCCGCTCCATCACCTCCGGCGTCATTCCCGAGCCCGTGTCGGAGACGCTGATCCTGACGAATTCGCCGGCGGGAAGCTCGCCCACCTCGCCCGCCTTCAAAGCGCAGTTGTGGATGGCGATCCGCAGCTGCCCCTCGCCGTCCATGGCGTCGCGGGCGTTGACGGCCATGTTGAGGATCGCGTTCTCCAGCTGGTTGGTGTCGACGCAGACGTTCCAGGGGTCGTCGGGGAAGCGGGTGGTGACCGTGATCCGCTCGCCGATCGAGCGGTCGATGAGGTCGAGCATGCCCTCGACCAAAGCGGAAGGGGCGGCCGAAACCGGGAGGAGCGGCTCCGCGCGCGCGAAGGCGAGCAGGCGGCGGGTGAGGGCGGCGGCGCGGGTCGCCCCCTCCATCGCGTTGTCGAGGTGGAACTCGACCTCGCGCTTCGAGCTTCGCAGCTTGCGCTTGGCGAGATCCAGCCCGCCGACGACGACCGCGAGCATGTTGTTGAAGTCGTGCGCGATGCCGCCGGTGAGCTGCCCCACCGCTTCCATCTTCTGAACCTGGCGAAGCTGCGCCTCGGCCGCGGCCCGCTCGGCCGATTCCGCCTTCAGCCTGTCATAGGCCTCGCTGAGCTCGCGGGTCCGTTCCTGCACCGCCGCCTCGAGCTGCTGCGCGCGGCTTGCCTCGTTGTCCGCTTCCCGAAGCGCTTCGAGGCGCTGACTGACGGCGCGGAAGGCGAGGAAGCCGAGCACCACGGCGCCGAGCGCAATCAGCACGGCCAGCCAGCCGAGCCATTCGGTCAGCTGGTCGCCGCGGGTGGTGGAAAGCCGGGTCTCGGCCATGCGGCGGCGCAGATCCTCGCGTTCGGCGGTCGCGATCTCGCTCAAGGTGGAGCGAAGCCCCGCCACCGTCTCGCTCTGAGCCGCCTGATAGAAGAGGGAGAGGCCGCCACTGCCCTTTCCCGCGCGGGCGGCGAGAGCGGCCGGAACGAGCTCCCGCCCGCGCTGGTCGAAGAGCTTGCGCAGCGCCTCGACGCGCGCCTGCTGCTGCGGCTCCTGGCGCACGAGGCGGCGCAATTCCTCGATCAGCCGCCCCGCCTGCTGCCATTCGGCCGAATAAAGGCGGGCGGTTGTCGCCTGCTCATCGAGCACATAGCGGCCGAGCGCCGCCTCCGCGCGGGCGATGCTCCCGTCCACCGTGCGGGTCAGAAGCATGACGTCATAGCTGTGGCGTTCGAAGGCGAGAGCCTGCTCGCGGGCCCGGTTCGACTGGGTCACCATGAGCATCAGGGCGACGAGGAGAAGCGCCGCCAGGACGGCGCCCCCGCTCGCCACAACCCCACGCCAAGAACCGGAAGATCGCTTCTCGGACATGGCGTACATGTCCTCACCCACCATGGGTGGAGCCTAGATCAACCCGCCGCGCCTTGGGAAGCCTCTGACGCGCCTCGAAGATTCGGTTCGCCGCTTATTGAAGGTAGCCGGTCGCGCGCCCCGCGGCTTCGAACATGCCGAGGATCTCCCCGACCTGCTGCTCCGTATGGTCGGCACAGAGCGAGCAGCGGAGCAGGTACATGCCCGCGGGGGTTGCGGGCGGGCGCGCCATGTTCACGTAAACGCCGGCCTCAAGGAGCGCCTGCCACATGCGCACCGTCATCTCCTGGTCGGGCAGGAGGACTGCGATGATCGCGGATTGCGCCTCGGGCGTCGCAAGATCGAAGCCGAGGTCGCGCAGCCCTTTGTGGAGGCGCCGGCTGTTCTCCCATAGGTGGGCGCGCTTGTTGCCGGCGAACTTGAGCTTGCGGATCGAGGTCGCAGCGGTCGCCACCACGCTCGGCGGCAGCGACGCGGTGAAGACATAGGGCCGGCAGACGAGGCGCAGCACCTCGAACTTCGGGTGGTTGGAGACGATGAAGCCGCCCACCGTGCCAACTGACTTCGAGAAGGTGCCGATCACGAAATCGACCTGGTCGGCGACGCCGGCTTCCTCGAACACGCCCCGGCCGTTCGGGCCGAAGAAGCCCATGCCGTGTGCTTCGTCCACCGCCACCATGGCGCCCGCGGCTTTCGAGACCTCCACCATCTCCTTCAGCGGAGCGATGTCGCCGAGCATCGAGTAGACGCCCTCGAGGACGACGAGGCGACCGCCCTCGGCCGGGAGGCGGCGGAGGCGCTTCTCGAGGTCCTCGACGCTGTTGTGGCGGAAGCGGACGATCTGCGCGTTGCCGAGCGCGCACCCGTCGTAGATCGAGGCATGGCTGTCGGCGTCGAGGATGATGAAATCCTCCTTGCCCGCGATCGTCGACATCAGGCCGAGATTGGCCTGGTAGCCGGTCGAGAAGACCATCGCATAGTCGGTGCCGTAGAAATCCTTCAGCGCCTCCTCGACCTCCCTATGCCCCTGATAGGTGCCGTTGAGCACCCGGCTGCCGGTCGTGCCGGAGCCGTAGGCGTCGAGCGCGTCCTTCCCCGCCTGGACGACGTCGGGGTCGAAGGTCATGCCCATGTAATTGTAGGTGCCGAGAAGGATCGTCTCTTTCCCTTTGATGATCGCCCGGGTGGGGGAGAGCACTTCCTCCATGACCAGTCCGAAGGGGTCGCGCACTCCGGTCGAGAGCAAAGCCTCGCGCTCAGCGATCAGCGGGTCGAACTTGGAGAAGAGGTCCCGCCCGTGGGAGGGGCCGACGGCCGTCTCGTCCGCCGGGTCCATCGGAGTGCGTGCCGCCTCCGTCACCCTTCGTTCCTGAGATTCTCGACAGCGTCCACGAGCTGCCCCACGGTTTCGATCTCCGCCTGCATGTTCATGGTGATAAGGATGTCGAATTCGTCCTCAACCGTGGCAACGAAGTCCATGACGATGAGGCTGTCCCACTCGAGGTCGCCGGCGAAGGTCGTGCCTTCGTTAAGCTCCACGCCCTTCTTGTTGAACGGCTCGATGAGCTGCGCGACCCGCGCAAGCGTCTCTTCTCTGTCGGTCATGGACCATTTCCTTAGGTGCGGGCGCCCCCTCTGCCAAGCGATTAGGGCGAGACGGTGGCGGGCTCCGGCCGCCCGCCGCGGGTCTTCCACAAGGACCAGCCGACTCCTCCCGCCAAGATCGCGAACGTGATGCCCAGCGACAAGGCCGGCGGGAATTTCGCCAGCCTAAGCGCGTCCGCCACGAACAGCTTCGACCCGATGAAGACCAGAAGCAGCGAGAGCGCATATTTGAGGTAGTGGAAGCGGTGAACCATCGCCGCGAGCGCGAAGTAGAGGGCGCGAAGGCCCAGGATCGCGAAGATGTTGGACGTATAGACGATGAACGGGTCCGTCGTGATCGCGAAGATGGCCGGGGCCGAATCCACCGCGAAGACGATGTCGACGAACTCCACCATGACGAGCGCGAGGAAGAGCGGAGTCATGAACCAGGCCGCCTTGCCGATGGCGGGATCGGGGCGGCGCACCCAGAAGCGGTCCCCCTCCAGCTCGTCCGTCACGCGGAAGCGTCCGCGGACCCAGCGCAGCAGCGGGGAGGCGCCGGGGTCGAACTCGCGCTCGGCCATCGCCCACATCTTGATGCCGGTGAGGATCAGGAAGATGGCGAAAAGGTAGAGCAGCCAGTCGAACCGCTCAACGAGAGCGGCGCCGAGGCCGATCATCACCGCGCGAAGCACGATAACGCCCAATATGCCCCAGAAGAGCACCCGGTGCTGGTGGAGGCGCGGGACCGCGAGGTAAGCGAAGATGGTCGCGATGACGAAGACGTTGTCGAGCGCGAGGCTCTTCTCGATGGCGAAGCCGGTGACGTAGGCGAGGCCGGCCGTCTCGCCGCGCTGCCACCACAGCCAGGCACCGAAGGCGAGGCCCAGCGCCATATAGATTCCGGTGAGGATCAGGCTTTCGCGAGCGCCGATCTCGCGCTGCTTGCGGTGGAGCACTCCAAGGTCGAGGGCGAGGAGGGTGGCGACGAGCGCGAAGAAGGACAGCCACATCCAAAGCGGCGTCCCCAGCCAGAGCTGGTGAAGGAATTCCATTGTGCCTCTCTCCAATCGATGGTTTCATCGATCGGGTGGCGCCGACACTTCGTCGAAAGGCGTTTCGAACGGCATCGGAGCTACCCGATGCGGTCCGACATCACGGTCGTTCGGACGAACGGCCGTCAGAGGGGCCCGGTCCCGCAGAGGCCAATCTAGGACGCGATCTTTACGGTTTGAAGACTCAGCGCAGCCAGCCCTGCTCGCGATACCAGTCGGCCGTCTGCTTGAGCCCGGCGGGGGTTCGAACCTGCGGCTCCCAGAGATGCGCCGGAGGCCGCTTCTCAGGGGCCGAGGACCAGTCGGGGTGGCAGAAATAGCCGACCCGGTCCCTCGTGAGCTTCGCCTTGTCCCGGTGGAGCAGGCGGTCGAGTCCCGAGGCGAGGCGGAGCAGGGGCCTGGGCATCGCCAAGGTGAGGGCGCGGCGGCCGTAAACGCGGCCGAGGGTTCGGGCGAAATGGCGGTGCTGCCAGCCGCCCTCGCGGCCGTCGTCCGGTTCGTAGCTTTCCGACCAGCTGTCCGGATCCTCGAGGACCGCCAGGATCAGCCGGCACAGATCCTCGACATGGATCAGCGAGAAACGCCCGCCGGGAGGAAGCGCGACGACCCCCCGCCGGGCCATCTTGAACAGTTCGAACGTCTCCTTGTCCCCCGGCCCGTAGACGGCGGGAGGCCGAATGATCGTCCAGTCGAGGCCTGAGGCGGCGACGAGCCGCTCCGACTTGGCCTTGGAAGCGCCGTAGGCGGAGAGCTTCGGCTCGCGCGCGGCGAGCGAGGAGATGTGGATGAAGCGCCTCACCCCCGCCTGCCGGGCGGCGTCGATCATGTTGGCCGTGCCGCCGACATTCACCTTCTCGAAGGCGTCGGCGCGGGGGGCGCTGATGAGGCCGGCGATGTGGACGACAGCGTCGGCGCCCGAGCACAGCTTCACCAGCGTGTCCGGCCGGTCGAGCGCCCCCTCCACCCAGACGATCTCGTCCTCCGGCGGCTTCCAGCCGCGGGTCAGCGCACGCACGTCATAGCCTTGCGTCAAAGCGAGGCGGAGGAGGTGCTGTCCGACGAAGCCGGTGCCGCCGGTGACCGCGAGGGTGCGGGTCTTGCGGCCGCTCCGGATCACAGAGGCGACCAGTGACCCTGGTCCGGCTCTCCTTCCTCCTCACGAATTGCGTCGAGGTGGGGGAGGAGAGCATCGAGGACTGCGGTGAGGCCGATCCCGGTGGCGCCCGAGAGGGGGAGGGGGCGGACGCCCGCTTCCTCCTCCAGCTCGTCGGCGAGCGCGTCCATCAGCTCCTCGTCCAGGGTGTCGGACTTGTTGAGCGCCAGCACCTGAGGCTTGTCGGCAAGTCCGGCGCCATAGGCATCCAACTCGTCCTGCACGGTGCGGTAGGCGTCACCGACATCTTCATTGTTCGCGTCGACGAGGTGGAGGAGCACCCGGCATCTTTCGACATGGCCGAGGAAGCGGTCGCCCACGCCTGCCCCTTCCGCCGCGCCTTCGATCAGGCCCGGAATGTCCGCGACGACGAACTCGCGCTCGCGGTGCCGCACGACCCCCAGCTTCGGGTGGAGCGTGGTGAAGGGATAATCGCCAACCTTTGCATTGGCATTGCTGACTGCGTTCAAGAAGGTCGACTTGCCGGCATTGGGGAGCCCGACAAGGCCGACGTCGGCGAGCAGCTTCAGCCGCAGCCAGACCCACATCTCCTCGCCCGGCCAGCCGGTGCCGTGCCGGCGCGGCGCCCGGTTGGTCGATGTCTTGTAGCTCGCATTGCCCCGCCCGCCGTCGCCGCCTTTCAGAAGCACGACCCGCTGCCCGGCCCTGGTGAAATCGGCGAGCACATGCTCCTTGTCGTCGGACAGGATCTGGGTTCCGACCGGCACCTTGATGAGGAGGTCCTTGCCGCCCGCTCCCGTCTTGTTCTGCCCAGACCCGCCTTTGCCGCGCTCCGCCCGGAAATGCTGGGTGTAGCGGAAGTCGATGAGGGTGTTCAGGCCCTCGACCGCCTCGAACACGACATCCCCGCCCTTGCCCCCGTCGCCGCCGTCGGGGCCGCCATATTCGATATACTTCTCCCGGCGGAAGCCCACGGCGCCTGGCCCGCCGGACCCGGAGCGGATGAAGATCTTGGCCTGGTCGAGAAAGTGCATGGAGGGGACTTAGGGGCTGGGCCGCTTATCCGCCAGTGCGGTGCGGGAGAGCAGGTGCTCACGGGCAAGCTCACGAGCCTTGTCGCGCGGAAGCCCCAGCGCCGCGGCCATCGCTTCTCCAAGGAGGGAGTCGCCGAGCGCGGCGAGGACCAGCCACAAAGTCATCTCGTGCACCGGCCGGTCTTCATGGCCTTCGCCGAGCTGGTCGACCAGGCTGTGAATGGCCTCCAGGATCGGGTTCAGCGCGTCCCGGTTGCCCGACAGGATCATCCAGGCAGCGAGCGCCCCCGCGCCCTCGCGATCGAAAGCGTCGAAGGTGCGGTCGACAATCTCTCGCGGGTCCGCCTCGCCCTGCCGGGCGCGCTCCACCGCATCGGCGATGCCGGCGGTCACGCGCTGGCTGATCAGCTTGGCGAGTTCGGCCTGCAGGCCAGCCGCGGAGCCGAAATGGTGGAGGAGGTTGGCGTGCGTCTTCCCGATCCGGGCACTGACGGCCTTCAAGGTGACCGCCTGCGGCCCCGCTTCGATCAGCAGCGCGCGCGCCGCTTCGAGGGCGGCGCCGCGGCTTTCCCCCGGCGAAAGGCGCTCCCTAGCTATTGACATGAATGTAAGTACATGCGAGCAGCCATGTCTCAAGGAGATACATTCATGGCGCGCGAAGTCACTCCCCCCGATCTGACGATCACGCCGCGCGACCGGCGCTTCGGCCGGGGAGCGCGTACGGACCATTGGTGGCTGGGCGGCAATCCCTACGGGACCGCGCTCTACAATGCGCTGTCGATCACCTTTCCCAAGGGCGAGGCTTTTTTCGTCGAGAGCGTCCGCGCCTTTCGCGAGGGCGCTCCGCCGCGCCTCGCCGCCGAGATCAAGGCCTTCACCACCCAGGAAGTGATGCACAGCCGCGAGCATGTCGCCTTCAACAAGCGCGCCATCAAGGCCGGCTACGATTTCTCGGAGCTGGAGCGGGTCGTCGACGCTCGGCTTGATTTCGTGAAGACCCGGCCGCCGATCGTGAATCTCGCCGCCACCATGGCGCTGGAGCATTTCACGGCTGTCATCGCCAACCAGCTGCTCGGAAATCCGCGCCACCTCGGAAAGGCGGATGCGGAATCCGCGGCCCTGTGGCGCTGGCACTCGATCGAGGAGATCGAGCATAAGGGGGTGGCCTACGACACCTGGCTCCACGCGACGCGCAGCTGGCCGCGCTTCAAGCGCTGGAGCGTCAAGGCGCGGGTGATGCTGCTGGTGACGAAGAACTTCTTCGTCGATCGCACGAAGGGCGCGCTGATGCTCCTCGAGCAGGACGGCATCAGGGGGCCGCGTGCTCTCGCCGGGCTCCTCTGGTTCATGTTCGGCAATCCCGGCCTGTTCCGAAAGATCCTCGGCGCCTGGATCACCTTCTTCCTGCCGGGCTTCCACCCGTGGAAGCACGACGACCGCAAGCTGATCGCGAACGCCGAACGGGCGCTTCAACAAGCCTACGCGGCCTGACCCTTCCCCCGCGAGGGGCGGAAGGGCTCAAGCCGCCATCATCTCCCTTGCTGCTACGTCGGCCGCGCCTTCGGCTTCTGCATCGGCCGCGAAGTCGATCTCGAACAACCTGCAAGGCGCTGCCTCGCGGCGACCGGCGCTGTAGCGCGGGATCACGGCACCGGTCGCCCTGAAGCCGAGCTTCTCCAGCACCCGGCCAGAGGCGGAGTTGTCGAGGAAGTGGCCGGCATTGAGCCGGGAGAGCCGCAGGCCCTCTCTCGCCATGCCGAGCACCGCACGGCCTGCTTCGGTGGCATAGCCCCGGTTCCAATGAGCCCGGGCGATCCAGTAGCCGAACTCCAGCTCTCCGTCCGGGCGGCGGCCGAAGCCGATCGAGCCGATCAGCTCGGGCGCGCCTCGGGTGCGGCGGAAGATGAGCATCGCCGGCTCGGAAGGGCTGCGCTCCGTGGCGAGGAAGGCCTCGGCGTCCTCCAGCCGGTACGGCCAGGGGGCGCTGGCGAGGTTGCGGACGATCGCTTCATCGCTGATCGCGGTGAAAAGGGCGGGCGCGTCCTCGATCCAGCCGGGCCGCAGCAGCAATCTATCGGTCCTCGCGAACATCGGTCTTCCTCTCTTCCCTTTGCCGGCCGCTATCCCGAGAGGGTGACGGCCCGGCGACAATTTCGAGGGAGAAAGAAAAAGGGAGAGGAACCCGGTGGCTCCTCTCCCTCGAATTCGGTTCTCTGACGAGACCTGGAGCCACCCTCCCTGAGGGCGGCCCTTCCTCGACCGCCCCTATTCCGCTGCTTCCATATGCATGTCGACGCATACATATTTGCGGCCGAGCTTCCCGTCCTTGAACGTGACCCGGCCGTCGGTAAGCGCGAAGAGGGTGTGGTCCTTGCCCATGCCGACGTTGGAGCCCGGGTACCAACGGGTCCCGCGCTGACGAACGATGATGTTGCCGGCGAGCACCTGCTCTCCGCCGAACTTCTTCACGCCGAGGCGGCGGCCGGCGCTGTCGCGACCGTTGCGTGAGGAACCGCCTGCTTTCTTATGTGCCATGACTAAGCTCTAACCTGCCTGTGCTCTAACCTGTCTGTCTTTATGCGTCTTTATCAGCCGCGGGCTTCTTGGTCGAAGCCTTTTTCTTCGTCGCCACCGGGCTGTCGGTCATCTGGCTCTCGGCGCCGTCGACCTTGAGCGGCGCCTGCGGCGTCGCCTCGGTGGGGGCGGGAGAGTCGGTCGCCGGAGCCTCGGTCTTCTTGGCGCGCGGCTTCTTCGCCGGAGCCTCTGCGGCCGGAGCGGCGGCCTGCGCGGCCGGAGCGGCCGCCTTCTCGGCCTTCTTCGGCTTCTCGGCCTTCTGATCGCCGATCGCGGTGATCCGAAGGATCGTGTGCTGCTGGCGATGGCCCTTCTTGCGGCGGTAATTGTGCCGGCGGCGCTTCTTGAAGACGATGACCTTCTCGCCCTTCGCCTGGGCGATGATCTCGGCGGAGACGGTGAGGCCGTCGGTGGAGCGCAGCTCGCCGCCGTCGCCCGCGAGGAGCACGTCGCCCAGGGTGATGGTCTCGCCCGCTTCCCCGGCAAGCTTCTCGACGACGATCTTGTCTCCGGCGGCGACGCGATATTGCTTGCCGCCCGTGCGCACGATTGCGAACATGGCTCTTTCCAAATTCCTGATGCTGGTCGCACGGGGAAGGGCCGCGGCCCTTCCCCCGCGCGGGAACCGGGCTGCTACTGGGCAAGCCCTCTCCTGTCAACTCCCAAGCCTAGTGGCGATGCTCCCGCTTCAGCGGATAGCGACCACCGGAAAAGGCGTCGAACAGTCCCGATATGGCGGGATGGTCGACAGGCTCGTCGCTGTCGTCGGGCAGCAGGTTCTGCTGGCTGACATAGGCGGTGTAGCTCGTCTCGCCATTCTCCGCGAGGAGGTGGTAGAAGGGCTGGTCCTTGGCCGGCCGAACCTCCTCGGGGATCGCCTCATACCATTCCTCGGTGTTGGCAAAGACGGGATCCACGTCGAAGATCACGCCTCGGAAGTCGAACAGGCGGTGGCGCACCACGTCGCCGATGGCGAAACGGGCGTGGGCGACCGGCGGCGCGGAGACGCCCGCGACTTCGCCGAAGATCGGTTGCTTCTCGGATCTCTCCATTCTCCCCATGTAGGCGTTGCGCCGCGCGGCACAAGCGAGCGCCCGCTTGGCAAGGCCCGAGCCATGGGCTAAGCGCGCCGCCTGTCGACCGGCCCCCGCGTTGCGAAGGGCCCTTCCCAGGTGCGGAGAGGTGCCAGAGTGGTCGATTGGGACGGTCTCGAAAACCGTTGTGCCCTCACGGGTACCGTGGGTTCGAATCCCACCCTCTCCGCCACCTAGTCCTAAATCATTGATCCAGCTGCAATCTTACGTGGAAGGGCGTAGTTCTGCGCCATTCGAGCGCTGGCTCAGTCGTGGAAGAGGGCTGGTCCCCAGCTAGGATTTCTAATACCGATTATAGTTCTTATGGGGCCCAGCGATATTATATCGCAGCTGAAGCTATGAGGGCCGGACTCGTCGATTTTCATAGAGCCTTTCGCGAAGGCGACGCTCCTTAGCGTTTGATGAAGGCCTTGCTCGGGTCACCTCTACTCCCTGCTATTCCTGGAGGGAGCGAGCTCCCGAGGAGGAGGCTTCGCCGCAGACTGCCTCGGCCGCCACTCGTTTCCAAGCTACTCCGCGCCTTCTTGTCTTCCGTGGCTCCCCCAGGCCTAACTGCCATAGGTCGCATCAGCGAACCGTGACCTTCGGCCTATGGTAAGGCTGCTCACGCTATGGCAGCATTCCGCTCATGCTAGGGCATCCAAAGTATCGGAATCGTTGCCTCTTTGACGTAGCAGTGCCGGCTGCTACGTCCTGCGCTCAAGGGAAAGTCGTTCCATTCGATGATTCGGGGTCGGGTTCGTGACATGGCTGGCAGCATGCTTCCGAAGCCCGGCGAAGGCGCGACTGCGGGCGGCCATCGAGAAGGAGCTTTGATGTCTGCGCTGCTTTGCCGATTGATGGTGGCCGCGCTGATGCTGATCGGCCTTCAGGCGCCGGCGGCGGCGCAGCAGACGGGGGGCGTCAACCTCATCGTGTCGCTGCAGCCCGGCGCGAAGGAGGTGGCGGCCGGCGGATCGATCCCCGTCGCTTTCGTGATGAAGCCGAAGCCCAGCTGGCACGGCTATTGGAAAAACCCGGGCGATGCAGGTTCGGAAGCGACGATCGCGTGGACATTGCCGGAAGGCGTGAGCGTCGGCGAGCTTCGCTATCCGGTGCCGGAGCGGCTGATCGTCTCGGGCATCATGAACTATGTCTACGAGCACGATTACGCCCTGCTCGCCGACCTGAAGGTGGCGGCCAATGTGGCGCCCGGCACTCGGCTGCCGCTCAAGGCAAAGCTCGATTATCTCGCCTGCACGAAGGAGATCTGCGTTCCGGAGAGCGCCGAGGTATCGGCGGAGATCGTCGCGGGCCCTGCAGGCAGCGCGGCGGTGAAGGACGCGCGCTTCGATGCGTTCGAGGCGGCGATGCCCAAGCCGCTGGGCGTCGAGGGGCGGTTCGTGGTCGAGAACGGCCGGGTTCGGATCGGAGTGCCGCTTCCAGCCTCGGTGACGGTCGCCGATCCCTATTTCTTCCCCCTAGACTATGGCAGCCTCGACCATGGCGCTGTCCAGACGGTGACCCGGGACGGCGACCTGCTGATCATCGAGACCAAGGCGGGCGCCAATGGCGGCGGGCTCACCGGCATTCCCGGCCTGCTCAAGATCGGAGACGGGCAGGGGCTGCTGCTGACGGCGAAGCCCGGCCCGGTTCCGGCTGCGGGCAAGCCGATCGGTGCCGGTGCGGAGGCCGGAGCCGGAGCGGGCGTGATCCTCGCGGCCCTGGCGGGCGCGATCATCGGGGGCCTGCTGCTCAACATCATGCCCTGCGTGTTTCCGATCCTGAGCCTGAAGGCGCTTAGCCTCGCCAAAGCGGGCGGGGATGAAGGCTCGGCGCGGCGGGAGGCCCTTGCCTATACGGCGGGCGTTGTTCTGGTCTGCCTGGCGCTGGGGGGAGCCCTGCTCGGGCTTCGCGCCGGGGGGGCGATGGTCGGCTGGGCCTTTCAGCTCCAGGACCCGCGCGTGATCCTGGTTCTGCTGCTGCTGGTCACTGCCATTTCGCTCAATCTCGCGGGCTTGTTCGAGCTTCCGACGATGGGTGGCGGAAGCAAGCTGGCGGGCACGGGCGGGGCGCAGGGCGCCTTCTGGACAGGTGCGCTCGCGGCCTTCGTAGCGACGCCCTGCACCGGGCCCTTCATGGGCGCCGCTTTGGGTGCTGCCCTGGTGCTTCCGACGGCAGCGGCGCTCGCCATCTTCGCGGGGCTTGGGCTGGGGCTCGCCTTGCCGTTCCTGCTGCTCGGCTTCGTGCCCGCATTGCGGCGCCGGCTCCCCAAGCCCGGTGCCTGGATGGACAGGCTTAGGCGCATCCTCTCCATACCGATGTTCCTGACCGCTTTGGGGCTCGCCTGGATCCTTGGGCGGCAGGCGGGAGTGGATGCGATGGCGCTCGGCCTTGCCGCCGCGCTTCTCCTCGCTTTGAGCCTGTGGTGGGTGGGCGTGCGGCAGGGGCGCCCCCGCGCCTGGCTGCCGCTCGTGCCGGCGCTTGCCGCAGGCCTCGCCGCGATCCTGATTGTGCCGCTCGAAGCCCCCGCGGTCGCCAAGGCGCAGGGCGTGCTCAATTCCGAACCGTTCAGCGAAACCAAGCTGGCGGCGCTGCGCGGCGAGCAGAGGCCGGTCTTCGTCTACTTCACCGCCGATTGGTGCATCACCTGCAAGGTGAACGAGAAAGGCGTGCTTTCACGCACGGACGTGGCGCAGGCGTTCAAGGATCGCAACGTCGCGGTCCTGGCGGGAGATTGGACTCGGGGCGACGCCGCGATCGGACGGTTCCTCGCGCAGCACGGCCGGTCCGGAGTGCCGCTCTACCTTTATTACGCACCGGGGCAGGAGGCGAAGATACTGCCTCAGATCCTTACGGTGGGTGATCTGACGACGCTCAAGACTTAACATCGAAAGAGGAGGCAAAAAATGAAGCACCTGTTCCCAATCGTCGCCGCGCTCGCGATCGCGGCACCGGCAATCGCCGCGCCGCAGATCGGCAGCCAAGCGCCGAACTTCCGGCTCACGGACATGAATGGGAAGCCGGTTACGCTCGGCCAGTTCCGGGGGAAGCTCGTCGTCCTCGAGTGGAACAACCCGGACTGCCCCTTTGTGAAGAAGCACTACGGCAGCGGCAACATGCAGAAGACGCAGGCCGCCGCGCGCAAGGACGGAGTCGTCTGGCTGACGATCAACTCCAGCGCGCCCGGCAAGCAGGGGCATATCAACGGCGCTCAGGCCAAGAACATCGTCGCCGCGGTGAAGTCCCAGCCGAGCGCCTACCTACTCGATCACGACGGCGTGGTCGGCAAGACCTATGACGCGAAGACGACGCCCCACATGTATATCGTCAACAAGGCGGGCAAGCTCGTCTATGCCGGGGGCATCGACGACAAGCCGACGCCGAACCCGGCGGACATCAATGGCGCGCGCAACCATGTGCTCGCGGCGCTTGCGGAGCTCAAGGCGGGGAAGCCGGTATCCGTGGCGACGAGCCGTCCTTATGGCTGCAACGTCAAGTATAAGGACAGCTAAGCCCTGAGGCTTTGGAGCGGAAGCCCTGCTTCCGCTCCAAAGCCTTGTACCTCAAGCCCTCTTCCTCACCGGGCGAAGCCAATTATTTTTATTCGGAGAAATATAATGAACAAGTTGAAGCTGGCAGTGATTTTTGCCGCCGGTGCCGCGCTCGCTTTATCGCCCGCGCACGTCGCCGCTCAGGAGACGGCTAAGCCCATCAGCCTGGGCATCAAATTAGAGCACGTCACGGAAGGTTTGGGGGAAGGCGTGGCGGAAGGCGGCCAGGTCACAGCCATGCTTCCGGACCGCACCGGAGCGGCGCTCGGCCTCAAAGTCGGCGACATTCTGATCGAGGCAGGCGGCACGCCGATCAGCGGCGAAGTATTCAGGGCATATATGAAAGATAAGAAGGCAGGGGATGAGCTCGTCTTCAAGGTGAAGCGCGGCGATGCGATGATCGAGGTGAAGGGCAAGGGCCTGGCAGCGCCCGAAGGTTCTTCGGCACCGGCCGCGCAGCCCCAGGGGTAAGCGAGATCGGCTAGTGGAGCGGAAGCCCAGCTTCCGCCCAGACCCGGTTTTCCGCACAACCAGCTTTTGGAGAGAGATCATGAACAAATTGAAGTTTGCCGCGATTGTCGCTGCCGGCGCAGCGCTCGCGCTGTCGCCCGCCTATGTCTCCGCTCAGGAAGGGCCGCCCTTCCAATTGAAGAAGCACGCCGAAGGCGCCGAGGTTATTATCTTAAACCCCGACGGACCCTTTGCGGTGCTCGGCCTCAAGCTCGGCGACATTGTTCTGGAAGCGGGGGGCAAGCCGATTAGCCCGCAGGTGCTCAACGAATATATACTGACCTGGAAGGAGGGGGATCCGGTGAGCTTCAAGGTTAAGCGCGCCGGCGCGACCCTGGACGTGATCGGCAAGGCTCCGCCACCGCCCGAAGGTGCACCCGCACCGGCGGCGAAACCTCAGGGATAATCCGGCATCAGGTCCGATGCCCGCAGATTGAAGGAGCGAGTTCATGAAGCTTTTGGTTAGCTCAGGGCTGATTGGGCTCGCCCTTTTTGCCGCCTCCTGCACCACGTCCGTCGAGGAACCTGAGAACAAGCTCAGCTTCTTCATCACGAGTGCCGGCTCGGGAGATGGCGCAAACCTTGGGGGCCTCGCGGGAGCGGATCGGATCTGTCAGGAGCGGGCGCAAGCCGTGGGTGCCGGGTCGAAGCGCTGGCGTGCATATCTCAGCGTCAGCGCCGGCCCCGGTACTGCCGCGGTGAACGCTCGCGACAGGATCGGGCGAGGGCCCTGGTACAATGCCAAAGGCGTCCCCGTTGCCATGAGCGTTGCCGATCTCCACAGCGCCGACAATCACATTAACAAGAACGACGCGCTCACCGAGACTGGCGCCGTGGTGAACGGCCGCGGGGACTCTCCTAACACCCACGACATCCTGACCGGCTCCCAGGCAGACGGCACAGCTTTCGCAGGTGACTCGGATCGGACCTGCGGAAACTGGACGAGGAACGGCGAAGGCAGCGCCCAAGTCGGGCACCATGACCGCCAAGGTGGCGGCGCCGATCCGACCTCTTGGAACTCTGCTCATCCCTCACGGGGCTGCAGCCAGGCAAATTTGCAAGGAAGCGGCGGCAACGGCCTCTTCTACTGCTTTGCGAGCCGGTAGCCTATCGCCGCCGGCGGGGTGGAGGTCCTGCCGCAGGCGCTCAGGCTTTTGGCTTTCCACTGCTTCAACCGGAGACTTAGAATGAGTCGGAAAATGAAGATCGCCCTCACGGCTGCCGGTTTGGCAGGTGCTTCGGTCCTGTCGTACGCTTACGTAACTGGGGTGTTCGACGCGGATCCGGTCCTGGCCGATCTCCCGATGGGGCAGGCGGCTCCCGACTTCCGCGCTCTGGACTCGAACGGCCGCCCGGTCAGCCTGTCGCAGTTCGCCGGCAAGACGGTCGTGCTGGAGTGGAACAATCCCGGCTGCCCCACGGTGAAGGAGCATTACAAGGGCGGGCTCATGCAGAAGACGCAGGCCGCCGCGGCCGCGGACGGTGTGGTCTGGCTGACGATCAATTCCAGCGGACCCTGGAAGCAGGGCAACATGGATGGCGCGGAGGCCAAGGAATATGTTGCCGAGCAAAAGGCGCAGCCTACCGCCTATCTGCTCGATCCCGAAGGCGTGGTGGGGAAGCGGTACGGCGCCAAGACGACCCCCCACATGTTCATCATCAACAAGACTGGCACCCTCGTTTACCGGGGCGCGGTCAGGGATGGGGTCGACGGCGCCACTTCCGGCAAAGCGGATGGAGACGATCGCAACCACGTTTTGGCGGCCTTGAGCGAGTTGAAGGCGGGCAAGCCGGTCTCGGTGCCGACGAGCCGTCCCTATGGGTGCAGCGTCAAATATAGTTGATCGGAGAGACGGTTGGGGAGCGGAGGCCCTGCTTCCGCTCCCAGACGGGTGGCAGCGGAATCGTGACCTTCGGCCTATGGCAAGGCGGCTCACGCTGTGGCAGCATTCCGCTCATGGCGCGCCTTCTCAGCAATCCCCACCCTTGGATCTTTTCCATCGCGGCGCTGGCTGTCTGGCTTGCCGTGGGCTGGCCGGTTCTTCAGGCGCTCCAGGCCGGCATCCCGATCCGCGGTTCCCCTGTGCCGGCGCTCTGGCTCGTTCCCTTCACGCTCTTCGTAGCGGCCGTGCTTGGAGCGATGCTCCTGAAGCTGCGAGGCCACTTCCAGTGGCTCTTGCTGTGCGTCCAGCTTGCCGCGGTCATGGCGATGGCGATCCTGGTCAATTGGGCGATGATCTCGATGTTCCTCATCATCGTCGCGTGGCAAGTCGCAATGGTAACCGCCCCCTTCCGGGCGCTGGGCTGGGTCGTGTTCCAGACGCTGGTCGTTCTCGTCACCCTCGCGCTGGTGCCGAACCCCGATACGTGCTGGGTCCACTGGATGGCCTTCGGGCTGCAGCTGTGCGCCCTTTTCACGGCGAGCGCACTACGGCGGGAGGCGGAAACGGCGCGGGCTTTGGCCCAGGCACAGGCCGTGATCGCGATCACGGTCCGCGAGGCGGAGCGCCTGCGCATCTCGCGGGAGCTTCACGATGCCTGGGGCCACGAATTGACGGCGCTCGGGCTGCAGCTCGAGATCGCAAGCCATGTGAGTGACCCCGCCCGCGTCAACGGCCATGTGGTAAAGGCGAAAGGCCTCGCGAGCGACCTTCTCGCCAAGGTGCGCGATGTGGTCTCCACTTTGCGCGAGGCTGAACGGTGCGATTTGAAGGGTGCGCTGGAGGCGCTTGCCCAAAGCGTGCCGACTCCGGTCATCCACGTGGAGATCTCTCCGGAAGTTCGGGTCCGCCCCGACCAGGCCCACGCTCTGATGCGATGCGCGCAGGAAGCGGTCACCAACGCCATCAGGCACGCGCAAGCCTCGAACCTGTGGCTTCAGGTGACCTCAGACGGTCAAGGCGTGCGCCTCGTGGCGCGCAACGACGGCAGCGTTCGCGCCACCGCTTCATCTCCTGGCTTGGGGCTCCTGGGGATGCGCGAGCGGGTGGAGTCCCTCGGCGGGAGGCTGGCGGTGCGCACGGGGGGCGAGTTCGGCTTCACGGTCGAGGCTTGGTTGCCCTCGGCTGCGCCGCAAGCCGCATGACCGCGCCCATGATCCGGCTCGTCCTCATCGAGGACCAGACGCTCGCTCGCGGAGAGGCGACCGCCGGACGCTATGGCGGAACGCCACGATGACGGACCGGCTTAGAAATCGGCAGCACTGGATTTTCTGCATCGCGGCGCTGGTTGTGTGGATTGCCTGGGGTTGGCCGGTCATCGAAAGGATTTCGACTGGCGGAACTATACGCGGTGGGCCCGCCTCGACTCTTTGGTTCGTACCCTTCACGCTCTTCGGAGCGGCGGTTTTCGTTGCGATGGCGCTCAAGCTGCCGGCGAAGCTGCGCTGGACCTTGCTTTGCATCCAGCTCGCTGCGGTCGTGGCGATGACAATCATCGTTCCCTGGCCAGGGATGTCGACGTTCCTCGTCATCATCGCGTGGCAGGTCGCGATGGCGACCGGGCCCGTCAATGCGCTAGGCTGGATAGCCTTTCAGACACTCGCCATTATCGGCGCCCTTGCCCACGCTCTGAACCCGGACTTGTGCTGGGTCATCACCGAGTCCCTGGCGTTGCAGCTCGTGCTCTTCCTCACCGCACAGGCGCTTCGAAAGGAGGCGGAAACCGCCCGCGCCCTGGCTGAGACGAACCGGGAGCTGAGATCTGCGCAAGCCATCATCGCAAGCAATGCCCGCGACGCCGAGCGCCTGCGCATCTCGCGCGAGCTTCACGATGCCTGGGGTCACGAGCTGACCGCGCTCGGGCTGCAGCTCGAGATCGCAAGCCACGTCCCCGAGCAAGGGCGGGCGAACGATCATGTGATGCAGGCGAAAGGCCTCGCCCGCGGCCTGCTCGGGAAAGTACGCGACGTCGTCGCCACCCTGCGGGAGGCCGAGCGTTGCGACCTGAAGGATGCGCTGGAGGCCCTTGCCCGAAGCGTCCCGACGCCGGCTATTCACGTGGAAATCTCCCCCGACGTCCGGGTGGGCCCCGACCAGGCGCATGCCCTGATGCGTTGCGCCCAGGAGGCCGTAACCAACGCGGTGAGGCACGCCGAGGCCGCCAACCTGTGGCTTCAGGTCACCCCGGACGGCGAAGGCGTGCGTCTCGTGGCGCGCGACGACGGCAACGCCCGGGCCGCGTCGTCGCCCGGCCTGGGGCTATTGGGAATGCGCGAGCGGGTGGAATGTCTCGGGGGGAGGCTGGCGGTTCGAACGGGAGCCGGCTTCGGCTTTACGGTCGATGCCTGGCTGCCTTCGGGTGCGCCGCACCCCGCATGATCCGAGTAGTCCTCGTCGACGATCAGACGCTCGTTCGTCAGGGCGTGCGCGGCTTGCTCGAGCTGGTGCCGGACATCGAGGTGGTGGGAGAGGCGAGCGACGGCGAGGAGGCGCTGGAGAAGGTTCCGGAGCTGAGGCCGGACGTGCTCCTCCTCGACATCCGGATGCCCCGGATGAGCGGCATCGCCGTTCTGGAGGCTCTCGGCAAAGCGGATGCGCTTCCGCCCACCTTGGTCCTAACCACCTTCGACGACGGCGACGCCGCGATCGCGGCGATCAAGGCGGGCGCCAAGGGCCTGATGCTCAAAGACGTGTCTTTGGAAGACCTCGCTCAAGCCATCCGGGCGCTCGCCGAGGGTAGAACGGCGTTCCAGCCCGCTATGACCGAAAGCCTGATGGCGGCGATCCGCCGCAGCCCTTCGGCCTCGTCCGACGACGAAGTGACCGAGGCGCTCACCGTTCGCGAACGAGAGGTGCTGCACCTGATCTGCGCCGGCTACAGCAACAAGGAAATCGCCGACCTGCTGGCGCTGGCGGAAGGGACCGTGAAGAACCACGTTTCCAACCTCCTCCTGAAGCTCAACGCCCGCGACAGAACCCGGGCAGCGCTCAAGGCGTTGCAGCAGGGGCATCTGGGCTAGTGCCGACCGCCTGCCCTCCGCCCGCCGCCATCGATCAGCCGGTGAGGCTGGACCATTCGAGGCCGTAGCGCTGCAGGTATTTGCGCAGCCTGTCCGCGTCGTTCGACGAGGAGCGGCGAGAGCGCGACGCGCTGAAGAGGGTGCGGCCGGCTTCGGACAGGGAGCGGCTTCGGCGGCAGACGCGGATCACTTCGGCGAGCTGGACCCGGTCGAACGGGTCGATCTCCGCCAGGCGATCCGGCTCCAGCAGCGTCTCGAGCTCCGAACCTCCCGCACTTCCGCTGGACCAGAAGCGCGTGAGGCGCGCCTCCTCGGCCTCGACGGTGGCAAGGTCGATGCGGCCGCCGGGCGCGAAGGTGGCCATCCGGGTGACGCTTGCGGCGAGGTCGCGGAAGTTGCCGGCCCAGACGGCCGAGGGCGAAGTCGCGAACTCGAGAAAGGCCCTTCGGGCTTCCTTGTTGAAGCTCACCCGCGTCCCCTCACGCTCGGCGAAGCGATCCAGCTCATAATCGAGATTGGGCTCGATATCCTCCAGCCTGTCGCGCAGCGCCGGGAGCTCAAACGTCCACAGGTTGAGTCTCGCGAAAAGATCGTCTCGGAACGTTCCCGCGGCGACGGCGGCGCCGAGGTCGCGGTTGGTGCCGGCGATCAGCTGAAAATCGGACGAAGCTTCGCGGTCGGCGCCGACCGGGAAGAAGCGCTTTTCCTCGATGGCCCTCAGGATCATCGCCTGCTCGTCGAGGCCTAGCTCCCCGATCTCGTCTAGGAAGAGCACCCCCTTGTCCGCCGCGCGAAGCAGCCCCGGCCGGTCCGCGGCCGCGCCGGTGAAGGCACCCTTCTTGTGGCCGAACAAGGCCGACATCGCGCTGTCACCTTTCAGAGTCGCGCAATTCACTTCGACGAAGCCGCCCGCCACCTGGTGCTTCAGCCGCTTGAGCTCGAACACCCGCCGCGCCAGCTGCGACTTGCCCGCCCCGGTCGGCCCCATCAGCAGCAAAGGCGCGCGCGAGCGGATCGCCACCTGCTCGATCTCGTCGATCATCCGGTTGAAGGCGGGGCTCCGCGTTTCGATGCCGGACTTGAGGAAGGAGGACCCCGCGGCCGCGTCCGCGGCGAAGCGCGTCGCGATGCCGTCGTAACGCGACAGATCGAGGTCGATGACGCTCCAACTCCCCGCTACGCCCTCCTTGTCGCGCATCCGGGGCGGGTGGGTCTGGAGGAGGCGGGCGGGGAGATAGCGCGCCTCGGTCAGAAGGAAGAGGCAGATCTGCGCGACGTGCGTCCCCGTCGTGATATGGACGAGATAATCCTCCGCCTCCGGGTCGAACTTGTAGGCGCGGGCGAAGTCGAGGAGCTTGCCGTACACCTCCTCGAAATCCCAGGCGTCGGCGAAGTCCATGGGCCGTGGGACGACCTGCGTCTCCGGCGACACACCCGCGATGTCCTGCGCGATGTAGCTTGCCAGCCCCTCGTGCATGGAACCGTGGATCAGCTCGAGCCGGTCGATCCGAAGGTCGGAGTGCATGCACATGCCGACCGTCGGGCGCCACTTGCTCCACCGGCTCGGCCCCATCTTCGAGGCGTCGAGGGTGGAGCCGACGAGCCCAAGGACGACCAAAGGTTTCATGGTTTAGATCATTATCTAATATGCTATACATGTCGATAGGAAATTACAAAGTGGCTGGAGCCGGTGTTTTTGGCGCCGAGTGGCCGGAGCATCTTTCTTCCTGATCCAAAACAGAGACTTACAGGATTTATGCCGATGCCTCTGATCGGTTTGGCACGGCACATGCTCTTATCCTCATGCCGGGCGAGGTCGAACCGTCCGGCAAAGCGGCGGAAGAAGGGGCGGCCGGAATGGGCCGGCCGCCCCGGAAGCCGCTAAAGATTTTGAGGAAGGTGACGGTCATGGCCAACAAGGGCCTCTTTGCTTCCGCGACCGCGAAGCTGCTTCCGGCGACGGACGCGCTGAACCGCGAGCTGGCGCCGGCTTACGCTTATGGGCCCGAGCACAAGCTCGCCCAGCTCGCTGCGACCGGCACGCTCCAGGACGCCTTCTACGCCGATGCGGAAACGCAGCTCGCGGAGGCGCTGGAGGCGGCCGGCGCGGTCGATCCGCTCTTCGTCGCTAGGGCTGCGGTCTATGCCCGCACCCGCGGCGCCATGAAGGACATGCCGGCTCTGCTGGCGGCGCACCTGACGGTCGCCGATCCGGATCTTGCCGTGGCGGTCTTCGGGCGAGTGGTCGACAACGGGCGGATGCTGCGCAACTTCGTGCAGATCATGCGCTCCGGAGTGGTGGGGCGAACTTCGCTCGGCACTCGGCCGAAGCGGCTGGTCAAGGAGTGGCTCGAGCGCGCCTCGATCCGCACCCTGATGCATGCGGCGACCGGAAACGACCCTTCGCTCGCCGACATCGTGCGGATGGTGCACCCCAAACCCGCCGACGAAGGTCGCCGCGCCTTCTACGCCTGGCTGATCAGGAAGCCCTACGATGTGGCCGCTTTGCCGGCCGAGATCGCCGCCTTCGAGGCGTGGAAGCAGGACACCGCGCTTCCGCTCCCCGAGGTGCCGTTCGAATGGCTGTCCGCCTTCACTCTGAAGCCGGAGCAATGGGCTGAGCTCGCCTCCCGAATGGGATGGCAAGCTCTGCGCATGAACCTCAACACGTTGGCGCGCAACGGCGCGTTCAGAGTCGAGGGGACGGCGGATCTGGTGGCTTTGCGGCTCTCGGATCCGGCCGCGCTCGGAAAGGCCCGGGTGCTCCCTTACCAGCTGATGGCGTCGCTGGGGGCCGTCGGCGAGGGGGTGCCACTCAAGGTCCAGGCGGCG
Source organism: Allosphingosinicella sp. (assembly GCA_036398895.1). Taxonomy (GTDB): domain Bacteria; phylum Pseudomonadota; class Alphaproteobacteria; order Sphingomonadales; family Sphingomonadaceae; genus Allosphingosinicella. Next base: position 49,850 of record DASWOC010000013.1, read on the forward strand.
CTGGAGACGGCGCTGGAGGCCGCGCTCGCCAACGTTCCCGCCATTCCGGGACGGGTCGTGGTGGCCCCCGACGTGTCGGGCTCGATGTCCTCGCCTGTGACGGGGTACCGCAAGGGCGCCTCGTCGAAGGTGCGGTGCATCGATGTCGCGGCCCTCGTCGCTGCGGCGATCCTGCGGCGCAACGCCTCGGCGCGGCTTCTGCCGTTCGAGGTGGACGTCGTGCCGATCGAGGTGGATCCGTTCGCCCGCGTCGCTGCGAATGCGGCGAAGCTGGCGGCGATCGGCGGAGGCGGGACGAACGTCTCGGCTCCGCTCGCCCTCCTCAACCGGGAGCGTGCGGCGGCGGACCTGGTGGTGATCGTCTCGGACAACGAGTCTTGGGTCGACTCCACCCGGCACGGGGCGACGGCGACGATGCGCGAATGGGAGGAGCTGAGGAAGCGCGTGCCGGCGGCGAAGCTCGTCTGCATCGACCTTCAGCCCTACGGGACGACCCAGGCCAGGGAGCGGCCGGACATCCTCAACGTCGGGGGCTTCTCCGACGCGGTGTTCGACACGATCGCCCGCTTCGCTTCCGGGGACGGGCAGCGGGACTGGGTTACCGAGGTTAACGAAACGGAGGTGTAAGAAAGAAGAAGCCGTGGCGAATGCCGGTGGGACTACATCCTGCACCGATGTCCCGCGACCCCTGGTCGCCACGGCCTTCTTCAACGAAACGAGACATTCGCGGCGAATGCCGGAGCGACTACATCATTTGTAATGACCGGGTCGCGGGTTCGAATCCCGCCGGGTCCACCAGCTCCAGCGGGAGCCTCGTGGGGGCCCGTAGCTCAGTGGGTAGAGCAGGCGTCGCTTCAAACACTCGTCGCCGCGAAAGAGACAAGCCGGCGGGAATGCCGTGCGGACTACATCCTTTGCCAAGAAGATGTCTGCACAAACCCTCGTCCCGCCGGCCCCGATTCAGCTTCGGCGAATGCCGGGCGGACTACAAGGTTAGAGCGCCTGCGCGAGCAGGAGGTCGGCGGTTCGAGCCCGCCTCCGGGAGACCGGATAGCTCAGTAAGAAGGTCTGCTTAAGCCTCGTCGCCGATCCGAAGGCGCGGCGAATGCCCGCGGGACTACATTGGGTGAAGGAGGTTCGAATCCTCCCCGGCTCCGGCCGGAGACGTCCCGCACCTGCTTGTCGCCGCGCCGACAGGGTTTAGAGACGAAAGTGAAAAGGAGGCCCCGATGGGCGATCAGAGTTTCGAGTATATGGCGGTCGAAGGCGGCGCGCCGGTCAAGATGTGGACGAAGGGCGTTGCGGTCGAGCCGGAGGCGCGGGACCAGCTTTCGCGCGCGGCGAAGATGCCGTTCATCTTCAAGCACGTGGCCGTCATGCCCGACGTCCATGTCGGCATTGGCGCGACTGTCGGCTCGGTGATCCCGACCAAGGGCGCGGTGATCCCGGCGGCCGTGGGAGTCGATATCGGCTGCGGCATGATGGCCGCGCGCACCTCGCTGCACGCGGCGGACCTCCCCGACAATCTCGAGGGGGTGCGCAGCGCGATCGAGCAGGCGGTGCCGCACGGCCGCGACGTCGGACGGGGCAAGCGCGACAAGGGAAGCTGGGGAGACCCGCCGCCCGACATCGTCTCAGCCTGGGCGACGCTCGCCGAGCGCTTCAAGCGCATCACCGACAAGTACCCGCGGCTCAAGAACACGAACAACCTCGTGCACCTTGGGACGCTCGGCACCGGCAACCACTTCATCGAGCTCTGCCTCGACACGGAGGACCGGGTGTGGGTGATGCTCCATTCGGGCTCGCGCGGGGTTGGGAACGCCATCGGCACCTTCTTCATCGAGCTTGCGAAGCAGGACGCTCGGCGGTGGCACCTCAACCTGCCGGACGAGAACCTGGCCTATTTCCCGGAAGGGACCGATCATTTCGACGATTATGTCGAGGCGGTCGGCTGGGCCCAGGATTTCGCGGCGCTCAACCGGCGGATGATGATGACCAACACGATCCGAGCGATCCGTTCGGTCATCGCCAAGCCCTTCGAGGCGGAGCTGGAGGCGATCAACTGCCACCACAACTACGTCCAGAAGGAGAACCATTTCGGCGAGAACGTGCTCGTGACCCGCAAGGGCGCGGTGCGTGCGGCCGAAGGCGTGATGGGCATCATCCCGGGCTCGATGGGCGCGAAATCGTTCATCGTGCGCGGTCGGGGCAACAAGGAGTCGTTCGACAGCTGCAGCCACGGCGCCGGGCGCCTGATGTCGCGGACTGCGGCGAAGAAGGCCTTCACCCTCGACGACCACATCCTCGCCACCGAGGGCGTGGAGTGCCGCAAGGATGCGGGCGTGATCGACGAGACCCCGGCGGCCTACAAGCCGATCGAGAAGGTCATGGCCGCCCAGGCGGACCTGGTCGAGATCGTCCACACGCTGAAGCAGGTGGTGTGCGTGAAGGGGTGACCTCCCTCTCCCCTCTGGGGAGAGGGTTGGGGAGAGGGGGAGTCGGTCATTCGCATCGACTTCCCCTCTCCCTGGCGCTTCGCGCCTTTCCCTCTCCCCATTGGGGAGAGGGAGTAGATGGGATAAAACAATGATCGTAATCGACGGCTCCGAAGGGGAGGGCGGGGGACAGGTGCTTCGCACCTCGCTCTCCCTCTCGCTCATCACCGGCCGCCCCTTCCGGATCGAGAAGATCCGGGCGAACCGCTCGCGGCCGGGGGTCATGCGCCAGCACGTGACGGCCGTCGAAGCCGCCTGCGCGATCGGCGGCGCCGAGTGTGAGGAGCTGCAGGTCGGAGCGTCGGAGCTCAGCTTCACGCCTGGGAAGGTGCAGCCCGGCGAGCATCGCTTCGCCGTCGGAACCGCGGGAAGCACGAGCCTGGTCCTTCAGACGCTCCTGCCGCCGCTCATGCTCGCGAACGCTCCGTCGCGGCTGGTGCTGGAAGGCGGCACCCACAACATATCGGCGCCCCCGTTCGACTTCATCGAGCGGGTCTTCCTGCCCCTTCTGAACCGAATGGGGCCGAAAGTGACCGCGCGGCTGTCGCGGCCCGGCTTCTACCCGGCGGGCGGCGGACGAATCGAGGTGGAGGTCGAGCCCTGCGCCGCCCTCACCCGGCTCGACCTGCGCGAGCGGGGCAAGTTGCGCCGAGTCGAGGCCCGCGCCCTGATCGCCGGCCTTCCGGGCGAAATCGCGGTGCGGGAGCTTGCCGTGGTGGAGAGGATCCTCGGCTGGCCCGAGGCGGCGCGCCGCATCGTGCAGCTTCCGGAGCGCACCGGCCCCGGCAACATCCTGATGCTGGAGGCCGAGTTCGAGCATGTGACGGAGATGGTGAGCGGCTTCGGCAAACTGGGCATCCCCGCGGAATCGCTCGCGGAGAAAGCGGCGAAGCGCATCGCGGGCTATCTTGCTTCGTCCGCGGCGGTGGGCCCGCACCTCGCCGACCAGCTCCTCCTCCCTATGGCGCTCGCCGGCGGCGGGAGCTTCACTACGGTGAAGCCGACCGCCCACAGCCGGACCGGGGCGGACGTGATCGCCAGGTTCCTCGATGTCCGAATCGCTTTCATCGAGCAGGAGGATGGCTGTCACCTCGTCACGGTGGAGCCGGCTCCGTAGTAACCCGCGCGCCCTCGACCGCCTCAGGATCTCCGCCTAGCCGATATCGCCGGCCCCGGCGTGGCCTTCGCCGCCGCGGCGCCGTTCGAGCTCCTTCACCGCTTCCTTCGAAGCCTCATCGATGCCCTCCCCGCTGCCGGGCGGCGGCGCCGGCTGCCGATGCTCGTCGCGGCTGCTGTCCATCGTGATTCCTTTCCTTGTCCAGCCTATCAACGCTGGCGGACGGCGGCTGTTGCCGGTCAGCCTGACAGGCCGCGCCACAGGAGACCGGCGGCGGCGCAGGCCGCGAGCGTCGGGAGCGGGCCGACGCGGAAGCGGAGCATCGCCACCAGCGCGGTCAGCGCCAGCAGCGCCGCGGCGGGGTCCAGGCTGGGGAGGACGGGGGCCTCGAAGCGCAGACCCGCGCCTCGTACCTCCCGCACCTCGCCGAAGAGCGTGTGGAGCGCGAACCAAAGGGCGAGGTTCAGGATCACGCCGACCACGGCCGCGGTGATCGCGGACAAAGCGGCGCTGAGGGCGCGGTTGCCGCGCAGCCGCTCCACGAAAGGGGCGCCGAGGAAGATCCACAGGAAGCAGGGGATGAAGGTGACCCAGGTGGTGAGGATCCCGCCGAGCATGCCGGCGACCATCGGCGACACACCGGTCGCCTGCCGGAAGGCGCCCATGAACCCGACGAACTGTGTCACCATGATGAGCGGCCCGGGCGTCGTCTCCGCAAGCCCGAGGCCGTCCAGCATCTCGCCGGGGGTCAGCCAATGGTAGGTCTCCACCGCCTGCTGCGCCACGTAGGCGAGAACCGCATAGGCGCCGCCGAACGTCACCACCGCCATCTGCGAGAAGAACAAGCCGATTCGGGTGAAGACGCTGTCCGGGCCGAGAGCGGCGAAAAGGAGCGCGACGGGGGCGAGCCAGAGCAGGAGGAGGATCGCGCCGACGCGAAGCGACCAGCCGAGATGTGGGCGGGCGTGCGCCGGGATTTCCGCGCCTAGCGCGCTCTCCGCATCGCTTACGGCAATTGTCCCGCCCGGCCCGTGCCCACCTGTTCCGGCGAGGAGCGGCCTCCAGCCGGCGCGGCCGCCCGCATAGCCGGTGAGGCCTGCGGCGAGCACGATCAGCGGGAAGGGCAAAGCGAAGAAGAAGATTCCGACGAAGGCCGCGGCGGCGAGCAGGCGCTTGGCGTTGCTGTCGAGCGCGCGGCTGCCGATGCGCAGGACGGCATCGACAACGATTGCGAGCACCGCCGCCTTGAGGCCGAAGAAGAGCGCCTCGACGCTCCCCACATTGCCATAAGCGGCGTAGAGCCAGGACAGGGCCATGATGGCGAGGAAGCCGGGGAGGACGAACAGCCCGCCGGCGATCAGGCCGCCCTTCGTCCGGTGGAGGAGCCAGCCGATATAGGTGGCGAGCTGCTGCGCCTCGGGGCCGGGGAGGAGCATGCAGAAGTTCAGTGCGTGGAGGAAGCGCTCCTCGCCGATCCACTTCTTCTCCTCGACGAGGATGCGATGCATGACGGCGATCTGCCCCGCCGGGCCACCGAAGCTCAGCGCCGCGATACGCGCCCAGGTGAGCGCCGCCTCACCGAGCGGGATGCCGTGCGGCGCCTCAGATGGCACGGCCGCCGCGCCCCTAGCGCGGCGCCATTCGGATGGCGCCGTCGAGCCTCACATATTCGCCGTTGAGGTACGGGTTCTCGGCCATGAACACGGCGAGGCGGGCATATTCCTCCGCCCGGCCGAGGCGCTTGGGGAAGGGGACCTGAGCGGCGAGGGCGTCCTTCACGTTCTGCGGCATCATCGCGACCATCGGGGTCTCGAACACGCCGGGGAGGATGGTGTTCACGCGGATGCCCTCGCCCATCAGGTCGCGGGCGATCGGGAGCGCCATTCCGAGCACGCCCGCCTTGGAGGCGGAATAGGCGGCCTGGCCGATCTGGCCGTCCTGAGCGGCCACCGAGGCGGTGTTGACGATGAGGCCGCGCTCTCCGTCCTCGAGCGGGTCGAGCGACACCATCCCGAAGGCGGACTGGGAGAGCACCCGGAAGGTGCCGATCAGGTTGATCTGGATAGCGAGCTCGAATTGGTGGATCGGATAGGGGCGGGGCTCGCCGGTCGCCTTGTCGCGGCCCACGGTCTTCATCGCATTGGCGACGCCCGCGCAATTGACGCAGATCCGCTCCTGCCCGTGCGCCTCGCGCGCCTTCGCGAAGCCCGCGGCCACCGCGTCGTCGGAGGTGACGTCGACCTGGGCGAAGAGGCCGCCGATCTCGGAGGCGACCCGCTCGCCTTTCTCCGCGTCGCGGTCGAACACGGCGACCTTCACGCCCCGAGCGGCCAGGGCGCGGGCGGTTGCCTCGCCGAGGCCGGAAGCGCCGCCGGTCACGACCGCGGCAATCGAATTGTCGAGTTTCATCGCTGAGCTTCCCCTTGCGCTTTGCGCTCCCCCTAAAGGTAGAGTCGCGCCGCGGGCAAGGGGAGCTGCAGGGAACGGGAGCGCCTGCTTCGATCCCCGCGAATTCTTCACCTTGAACGGGAGGCGGGACGCCGTAGGTTCACTAAAGTAGATCAGGCTCTTGTATGCATGGAGGTGCATAATTATACAGGAGCTGACGGAGTGGCGTTTCGCCGGGGAGGGTCGAGTGAGCTTTCAATGTACGCCTGACAGGCCGTGGGGTGTTCACGAAGCGGTGGTGAACGACGGCAATTGCGAGCGCTGCGGCTGGACCGCGCCGGGTCCCAGGGCCGACGCGGTGCTCGACGCCGCCTATGAGGCGCAGGAGCGTGAGTGGCTCCGCGCGCGGGCGGCCGAACTCGGCTGGATCGTGCTGGAAGCGAAGCCCGAGGGCAGGCTCGCCGCCTGACGAAGCGAAAGCCGGGCGTGCGCGTTCACCTCCATAGGCAGTTATGGAGGCATGGGTGATCCTGAAGCTTTCGGCCGCGACGGCGAGCCTCCTGGTCGCCGCCTCTGCACAAAATACGGCCTCCGAGCCCAAGCCCTCGACGCCACTTGGGAGGCTGATTTCTTCAGCCGACTATCCAGCAGCCGCGGTTCGAGCCGGGGAGCAGGGCAATGTCGAAGTTCAGCTCGGCATCAACGCGGACGGGCGAGTCACGGATTGCCGGATCGTGGAATCGTCGCGCTCTGCTGCGCTGGACTCCGCGACGTGCCGGCTTCTGGTGAGCCGCAGCAGATTCCAGCCAGCGCGCGACGAGGCGGGGCGGGCGATCGCCTCCACCTACAACACCCGCATTCGCTGGGCGCTTCCCGCCGGCCCGCCGCCAGTGCTGACGACACCGGCTTCGGTCGGCAGCATGCCCTCAATGATGAGCGTCATCAGAATGGACCTGCAGCCGGACGGGGCGATCACGAACTGCACCGTGCAGGTCGGCCCGGTCGGTGCCACTGCGCCCATGGCGGCGCGTCCCTGCCCCGCCGAACCCCCGCCGCCGCCGGTCGCCGAGCTGCTGCGGAGCCGGGCGCCGCTCTATCGTACATTGCGCATCGTCGGGATCACGGCACGAGAGGGGAAAGAGGTGCCCGAGGCGCTGCGGAGCGAATGGGGCGAGCGTCTGAATGTCCAGACCAGCGACATCGAGGTGGACGAGAAGGGGCGGCCCGTGAAGTGCACGTCGATCCTGCACCAGCCGCCGGTCGCGACTGGCCCTTCCCACTGTGCCATGGTCGAGGCGCGGCAAGCGCGCGAGCCCTCGGCGACGAACGGCGCCGCCGTCACCAGACTCAGGATCGAGAACTCGGTGTATGGGATCCGGCGCTAGGCCAGGCTCTCGACGATCGTCACGTTCGCCAGCCCGCCGCCCTCGCACATAGTTTGGAGGCCGTAGCGCTTGCCACGATTCTTGAGGGCGTGGAGGAGGGTCGTCATCAGCTTGGTGCCTGAGGCGCCGAGTGGGTGGCCGAGCGCGATGGCGCCGCCGTTGACGTTGAGGCGCTTCGGGTCCGCATCGAACTCGCGCAACCAGGCGAGGGGCACGGGGGCGAAGGCTTCGTTGACTTCGTAGAGGTCGATCTCGTCGATCTTCAAGCCCGACCGCTCCAGCGCGCGGCGGGTGGCGGGGATGATCTCCTCCAGCATGATCACCGGGTCTCCCCCCGTGACGGTGAGGTTGACGATCCGCGCCATCGGCGTGAGGCGATGTTCCTTCAGCGCCTTTTCGCTGACGACGAGGACGCCGCTCGCACCGTCGCAGATCTGCGAGGCGTTGGCGGCGGTGATCTTGCCGCCTTCCTTCAGCAGCTCGACCGAGCCGATGCTCTCCGGGGTCGCGTCGTAGCGTATGCCCTCGTCCTTGGTGTGGAGGGCGGGAGTGCCTTCCTCGAGCGTCACTTCGAGCGGCACGATCTCCTCGTCGAATGCTCCGGCTTCTGTAGCGTGGGCGGCCTTGCGGTGGCTCTCAAGGGCGAAGGCGTCGAGCTCCTCCTTCCGGAACTGATATTTCTCGGCGATCATCTCGGCGCCGACGAACTGGCTGAAGCTCGGCACTCCAAAGCGGTGCTGAATCCGCTTCGAGAAGGGGCCGGTGCCGATGCCGTGTTGCATGGGCAGAGTCACCGGGAGGCCCATCGGCACGCGGGTCATCGATTCAACCCCGCTTGCGATCACCACGTCCTGAGTGCCGCTCATCACCGCCTGGGCGGCGAACTGGATCGCCTGCTGCGAGCTTCCGCACTGGCGGTCGATGGTGACGGCCGGGACGGTCTGGGGAAGCTTCGAGGCGAGCACCGCGTTGCGGCCGATGTGGAAGGCCTGCTCGCCGGCCTGGCCGACGCAGCCCATGATGACGTCCTCCACTACGGACGGGTCGATGCCGGAGCGCTCAATCAGCGCGTCCAGCACCTCGGCGGCCATGTCCGCCGGATGCCAGTCCTTTAGGGCGCCGCCTCTCCTTCCTCCGGCGGTCCGGGCGGCTGCGACGATATAGGCTTCGGCCATCTGGGCTCCCCTTCCGGCGCGGCGCTTAGCAGGGTGCGGGAAGGAAGGGGAGGGTGCGCCTATTCACTGGCGGGACAGCAAGGCTGACGATAAACAGGGTCCATGGCCGAGCACCTCTTCAATAAGCACCCACGCGAAGTGGGCGAGACCTATGGACAACATTTCGCGGCGGCAGCCGGCTTCGGAGTGAAGATGATCGGCGGAGGCATCGCCTGCGTGATCCACGCCTTTCTCCCTTTCCTGTTTGCCCGAACCGGAAGCGAGACCGTGAAGGAGCTGAACCGGACGCTGTGCAAGCGGTCCGACAAGCCCAATTGGGAACGGCATCCGATTATCTGAGAGGGCCTCTCGGTGGGCGAGTTTGCCGTCATCTACCGCTGGCGGGTGGAGCCGGAAGCCGAGGCCGCGTTCCGCAAGCGCTGGCACGAGGGGACGGAAAGGCTGAAAGAGCTAGGTGGCCTCGGCTCCTGCCTCTGCCGCGAGGCCGACAGTACCTTCTTAGCGTTTGCTCGATGGCCCAGCGAGGAGACCCGAGCAGCGGCCTTTGGGGGCTCCGCGCCGTCGGAATGGCCGGGCGTTACTTACCTGGGCGAGACGAAGCTCCTGGTGGAGGACGACCTGCTCATCGGCCCCAGGCGATGAAGCCGGGATTCATGAAGCCGGCCTCCGTCTTTCCGTAGCTCAAAGGGCCGATTTCCCGCCCTTCCTCGTCCAGCGCCATCACTCGCCCGCCCGCGGCTTCGAGTATCGCCTGACCGGCGGCCGTGTCCCACTCGGCGGTCTGACCGTAGCGCGGGTAAACGTCGGCGCTGCCCTCGGCGACGAGGCAGAATTTGAGCGAGGAGCTGGAACGGACGAACTCGGCGATGCCGAGATGCGCGCTCTTCTCCGACGTGCCGTGGGAAGCGTGGCTTCGGCTGCCGACGGCGGTGAGGCCAGAAGCGGGGCGGGGTCGGGAGGCGATCGGCTCCGGCCGGCCTTTCCCGCGCACCCGGAAGGCACCTTCGCCGCGGGCGCCGTAGTAGAGGAGCTTGGAGTCCGGAGCGTAGATGACGCCGGCTATGGGTTCGCCCTCTTCCACGAGGGCGATGTTGACGGTGAATTCGCCGTTGCGCTGGACGAAGCCCCGGGTGCCGTCGAGCGGGTCGACGCAGAAGAAGCGGCGGCCGAGCTCCGGAATGCGGCCCGCTGAAGCCTCTTCCTCGGCCAGCACGGGAATTTCGGGAAAGGCGCGGGCGAGGTGCTCCAGGATGATGAGCTCGGCGCGCCGGTCGGCTATGGTGACGGGCGACCCGTCGAGCTTCTCCTCGGCCTCGAAGCCGGCCGCATAGATGCGCTCGATCTCCTCGCCCGCGGCGAGAGCGGCTTCGATGAGGGTCGGAAGGAGGGGAGGCGTCATTTCAGGCGCTCGTGATGCCAGCGCAGGTGATCCTCCATGAACGTGGAGATGAAATAATAGCTGTGGTCGTAGCCCGGCTGCATCCGCAGGTTGAGCGGAATGCCCGCCGCTGCGCAGGCGGCGCCGAGGCGCTCGGGCTTGAGTTGTGGCTCGAGGAACGGATCGGCCTCGCCCTGATCGACGAGCAGAGCCGGAAGACGTGCGCCGTCCTCGATCAGGGCGACGGCATCGTGGCGGCGCCACGCGGCACGGTCCTGGCCCAAGTAACCGGCGAACGCCTTCTGGCCCCAAGGCACGTCGGAGGGCGCGACGATCGGCGCGAAGGCGGAGACGCTCCGGTAACGATCCGGATTCTTCAAGGCGAGGGTGAGGGCACCGTGGCCGCCCATGGAATGGCCGTTAATCCCCTGGCGAGTCATGTCGGCGGGGAAGTGGCGTGCGATCAGCTCGGGAAGCTCGGCGGTGAGATAGGAATACATGCGGTAGTGAGCGGCGAAGGGCTCCTGCGTCGCGTCGACGTAGAAGCCGGCGCCCTGCCCGAAATCATAATCGGGATCGTCTGGGACGTCGGCTCCCCGAGGGCTGGTGTCGGGGGCAACGAAGATCAGGCCGAGCTCCGCGCAGACGCGCTGGAAGCCCCCTTTCTCGACCACGTTGGCATGGGTGCAGGTAAGGCCGGAGAGGTACCAGATCACCGGAAGCGGCTCCCCCGCCTCCGCCTGCGGCGGAAGGTAGAGGCCGAACGTCATGTCCGTGCCGGTCTCTCGGCTTGAGTGGCGATAGACGCCTTGGGTGCCGCCGAAGGAGCGGACGGTGGAGAGCGTCTCCATCAGTAGAGGACGACCGATCGGATGCTTTCGCCGGCGTGCATCAGGTCGAACGCCCGGTTGATGTCCTCGAGAGGCATCGTGTGCGTGATGAGCGGGTCGATCTCGATCCTGCCGTCCATGTACCAGTCGACGATCCGCGGAACGTCAGTTCGGCCACGCGCGCCGCCGAAGGCGCTGCCTTTCCAGACCCGGCCGGTGACGAGCTGGAAGGGGCGGGTGGAGATCTCGCGCCCGGCTTCTGCGACTCCGATGATGACGCTCTCGCCCCAGCCGCGATGGCAGCATTCGAGCGCCTGGCGCATGACGTCGGTGTTGCCGGTGCAGTCGAAGCTGTAGTCGGCGCCGCCGTCAGTCAGGTCGAGGACCGCCTGCACCACCTTGTCGTGGCCGATCTCCAGCGGGTTGATGAAGTCGGTCATTCCGAAGGCTTCGGCCATGGCGCGCTTGGCCGGGTTGATGTCGACGCCGACGATGCGGTTCGCGCCGACCAGCTTCGCGCCCTGAATGACGTTGAGGCCGATGCCGCCGAGGCCGAAGACGACCACGTTCGAGCCGGGCTCGACACCTGCCGTCCAGATGACGGCTCCGACCCCGGTGGTGACTCCGCAGCCGATGTAGCAGATCTTGTCGAACGGCGCGTCCTCGCGGACCTTTGCGACCGCGATCTCCGGCATCACCGTGAAGTTCGAAAAGGTACTGCAGCCCATATAGTGGTGGATGATCTCGCTTCCGAGGCGGAAGCGGCTGGTCTCGTCGGGCATCACCCCCTTGCCCTGCGTCCCGCGGATGGCGGTGCACAGATTCGTCTTGCGTGAGAGGCAGCTTTTGCACTGCCGGCATTCGGGCGTGTAGAGCGGGATGACGTGGTCGCCCGGCTTCACGGAGGTCACCCCCTCGCCCACCTCCCGCACGATGCCGGCGCCTTCATGGCCCAGGATCGAGGGGAAGATGCCTTCGGAGTCCTTGCCTTCCAGGGTGTAGGCGTCCGTGTGGCAGACTCCGGTCGCCATGATCTCCACCAGCACTTCACCCGCCCGCGGGCCTTCGAGGTCGACCTCATGGATCTCCAGCGGCCGGTTGGGTGCGACGGCGATGGCGGCGCGGGTCTTCATCGGGGCCACACTCCTTGGGCGGAACTGGAGCCCTTAGACTTCATTTGCGGGAGGATGAAGAACGTCCTTGTCCTCGCCGCTTCCGCGTTCTCCCTCGCCGCCTGCGACGCACCACTGGGCGCTCCGGATGAGAAAGTGGAGTATCGGCCGCAGGAGGCAGGGACGGTGGACCATGCGCTCTGCCTGCTCGGCTTCACCGCCATCCCGCTCAAGGAGGCTCGCCAAACCGGGCACCACCTGATCTCCGCGACAGTGAACGGTATGGAAGGCGTGTTCGTGCTCGACACGGGCGCCAATATGTCAGTGGTCGATGTCGACCATGCCGCCCGCTTCGGCCTCGTGGAGACCAGGGGCGTGCGCGGCGGCGCCACCGGGCTCGGCGGGTCGAACATCGCCCGCCAAACGCTGATCAAAAGCCTCAGCCTCGGCCCTGTCCGAATACGCCTCCAGCGGATGGTGCTGACCGACCTTGGCGCCATCGGCGACGCGCTCGCGCCGCTCGCGGGCGGAGCCGTCCACGGGCTCATCGGACAGGACGTGCTCAAGGAGCACCGCGCCGTGATCGACGTCGAGCGGCCGATCCTCTATCTCATAGAGAAGGATCGAGATCCCGCACCCGTGGCGGCCGAGAGGTGTCGCGGCGCGCGGTCCGCGAAAGGCAAGGCTAAAGCCTGAGCTTCTTTCGGTCGGCGAGGATCGCCCGCGCGGCATTGTGGCCGGGCGCGCCGGTGACGCCGCCGCCGGGATGAGCCCCGGAGCCGCACAGATAGAGGCCGGGGAGTGGCATCCGGTAGTCGGCATGGCCGAGCATCGGCCGCGCGGAGAAGAGCTGGTCTAGGCCCATCTTGCCGTGGAAGATGTCGCCGCGGGTCAAACCGAACCGCTGCTCGAGGTGCCAGGGGGAGCGCGCGGAGCGGCCGATCACCGAGGCTTTGAAGCCTGGGGCGAAGCGGTCGACATGGGCGATGACGTGGTCCGCCGCTTCCTCGACGCGCGCTTCCCAGCCACCTTCAACCTCATAAGGGAAATGCTGGCAGAACAGGCTGGCGACATGCGCGCCGGCAGGGGCGAGGCTGTCGTCGAGGGTGGAGGGGATCAGCATCTCGACCACCGGCTCGGCCGACCAGAGGCCGGCGCGGGCGCTGGTGTAGGCGCGGTCCATGTAGCCGAGGGAGGGGCCGATGATGATCCCGGCGGTGAGGTGGTCCCCGGGCTCCGGAAGGCTGGTGAAGCGCGGCAGCTCGGAGAGGGCGACGTTCATCCGGAAGGTGGCCGATTCGGCGCTCCACCCGTTCATCCTGCGCTCGATCTCCGGCGCGACGGCGCCTTCGGGTAGCAGCTTGCCGAAGAGGAGCTTCGGGCCCACGCCGGCCGCGACCGCCTTGGCGCGATACGCCTTGCCGCCCGCGACGGCCCCCGCGGCCCCGCCTTTCTCAATAATGATCTCGTCCACGGGCGCATCGAGAACGATCTCGACGCCTGCTCGGCGACACGCTTCGGCCATCGCCTGAGTGATCGCCCCCATTCCGCCGATCGCATGACCCCAGGCGCCCGCGACGCCCGCCGCCTCCCCGAACAAATGGTGGAGGAGGACGTAGGCCGAGCCGGAATCGTAGGGGCTGGCGTAATTGCCGACGACCGCGTCGAAGCCGAACAGCGCCTGCACGATCTCGGTCTCGAAATAGCGGTCGAGGATGTCGGCCGCGGACTTGGTGAAGAAATCGAGCAGGTTGCGCTGCTCCTCGTCCGCCATTCGGCGGACGTCGTTGCCCAGCTTGAGCGCCGCCAGCATGTCGGGAATCCCGCCGCCCAGGTTAGGTGGCGGGCGAAGCACCCATTCCCGGAGGGTCCGGACGACCGGTTCCAACGACTGCGAATAAGCATCGTAGCCCTCGGCATCGTTGAGAGAATGGCGGGCGATCTCCCTCCGGGTGAGGCCGCCGCGGCCGGAGAGGAGATGGTCGGCGCCGAGGGTCGGAAGGAAGTTGTCGACCTTGCGGAGCACGACCTTTAGGCCGTGCCCATAGAGCCGCATATCCTCGATCACCTTCGGGTTGAGCAGGCTCACCGTGTAGCTTGCCGTCGAGTTGCGGAAGCCGGGGTGGAACTCCTCCGTGACGGCGGCGCCCCCGACGACGGAGCGGCGCTCGAGCAGGGTGACCTTCAGTCCCCTGGACGCGAGATAGAAAGCGCAGACGAGCCCGTTATGCCCGGCGCCGACGATCAGAACGTCGCTCAGGGCAGGCGCGCCTTCGGAAAACCGCCCCAGGCCTCGTCATAGCCGCGCTGAAGCCCGCCTTTCGCGCTCATCGCAAAGGCGGTGGGGCGGAAGGGCCAGCAGCTTTCGACCATGAAGGCCATCGTGCCTTCGATCTTGTGGGGCTTCAGCTCCGCCTGCGAAGCGGCTTCCCAGCTCGCGACATCGGGGCCGTGGCCGGACATGAGATTATGGAGCGAGAGGCCGCCGGGGGCGAAGCCGTCCGCCTTGGCGTCGTAGGCACCGTGGATGAGGCCCATGCACTCGCTCATCAGATTGCGGTGGAACCAGGGGGGGCGGAACGTATCCTCGGCCACCATCCAGCGCGGCGGGAAGATGACGAAATCCGCATTTGCGCGCCCGGGCGTTTCCGATGGGCTGGTGAGGACGGTGAAGATGGAGGGATCGGGGTGGTCGAAGCTGATCGTGCCGATCGTGTTGAACCGGTCGAGGTCGTACTTCCAAGGCGAGAGATTGCCGTGCCAGGCGACGACGTCGAGGGGGCTGTGGTCCAGGGTCGTCGTCCACAGGCGGCCGAGATATTTCTGGACGAGCTCCACCTCGCCCTCGGCATCTTCGAACTGAGCGACCGGCGTTAGGAAGTCGCGCGGGTTGGCGAGGCCGTTGGAGCCGATCGGCCCGAGGTCGGGAAGGCGGAAGAGGGCACCGTGATTCTCGGCAACATATCCCCTCGCTCGACCGTCCGGCAGCCGCGCGCGGAAGCGGACTCCGCGAGGGACGAGCGCCACCTCGCCGGGCGAAACTTCGATCCGGCCCATCTCGGTGAGCAGCTCCAGCCGACCCTGCTCGGGGATGAAGAGCATCTCGCCGTCGGCGTTGAAGAAACAGCGGTGCTTCATGTCAGCCGTGGCGCGATAGATGTGAACGGCCACGCCCGAGAGCGCTTCGGGGCCGCCATTCGCCATCATCGTCGCCATGCCGTCGATCAGGTCGACGCCTTCTCCCTCGATAGGCAGCGGGTCCCAGCGTAGCCGATTGGGCGGGAGCGGATCGGCGAGCGAAGCGGCGCTGAAGAGCGACGCGCCTTCATAAGGGCGAAGGAGCGGGTGCTCGGCGGACGGACGCATCCGGTAGAGCCAGGAGCGCCGGTTCTCGTGCCGGGGCGCCGTGAAAGCGGTTCCTGAGAGCTGCTCCGCGTATAGGCCGAAGGCGGGCCGCTGCGGCGAATTTCGTCCCTCTGGAAGAGCCCCCGGCACCGCCTCGGTGGCGAAGTGGTTGCCGAAGCCGGACATGTAGGCGTCAGTCATCCGCTCCTCCTAGCGCATCAGCACCAATTCTTCAGCCATTGTCGGGTGAAGCGCCACCACCGCGTCGAAATCCGTCTTCTTCAGCTTCGCCTTCACCGCGATAGCGGCGGCCTGCAGGATCTCCGGGGCGTCGGGGCCGATCATGTGGATTCCGACCACCTCGTCAGTCTCCGAATTGACCACCAGCTTGTAGAGCGCGCGCTCGTTTCGACCGGCGAGGACGTTCTTCATCGCGCGGAAGTCGGACGTGTAGGTCTTGACCGAACCAAGCTTGTTGCGCGCCTCACCCTCCGTCATTCCGACGCCCGCCAGCGGCGGATGGCTGAAGACGGCGGACGGAATGTTCTCATAGTCGACGCGGGTGGGCTTGTTGCCGAACAGGCTGTCGGCGAAGGCCTGCCCCTCGCGGATCGCGACGGGGGTGAGCTGGACCCGGTTGGTCACGTCCCCCACCGCGTAGATGCTTTGGCAGGTCGAGCGATTGTCGGCGTCGACCTTCACCGCCCCCGCTTTGTCTAGCTCCACGCCCGCTTCATCGAGGCCGAGGCCTGCGGTCGCGGGCTTGCGGCCGATGGCGTACATCACCGCGTCCGCCTCAATCGGGTCGCACCCCTGCATATTGACGTGGAGGCTCCCGTCCTCGCGTCTCTCGATGCTCTCGAAATTGACGTGGAAGCGGAAGTCGATTCCCTTCATCATCGAGATGGTGAGCAGGCGGTCGCGGATCTGCTCGTCATAGCCGCGGAGGATGACGTCGGAGCGGTTCACCAAGGTGACGTGGCTGCCGAGATTGTGGAAGATGCCGGCGAACTCGTTGGCGATATAGCCGGCGCCGGCGATCACGACCCTCTTGGGCAGCTCCGGCAGGTGGAAGGCCTCGTTGGAAGTGATGCCCAGCTCGCTTCCGGGGAAGCTCGGCACGACCGGAGTTGCGCCTGTGGCGATGAGGATGATCTTCGACGTGACGGTGCGGCCGCTTCCAAGGCGAATCTCGTGCGGCCCCGCCACGACGGCCCGCTCCTTCACGATCTCCACCTTATGGTTGGCGAGGGTCTCGCTGTAGGCGCCCTCGAGGCGAGTGACTTCCGCTAGAACGTTGTCGCGCAGAGTCGCCCAATTGAACCGGCACTCCGGCACTTCCCAGCCAAAACGGCGGGCATCCGCCAGATCCTCAGCGAAGTGCGATCCATAAACGAGCAATTTCTTGGGCACGCAGCCGCGGATGACGCAGGTGCCGCCGACCTTATGCTCCTCGGCGATCGCCACTCTCGCACCGTGGGCCGCGGAGACCCGGGCGGCGCGGACTCCGCCGGAGCCGGCGCCGATGACGAACAGGTCGTAATCGTAGGTCATTGCAGCTCGTCTCCGAAGGCGCGGGCGATCAGGGCGGAGGTGGAAGGATCGAAGGCCATTTCGCCCCCGCCGTCCATGGCTTTCGCCATCTGCTTCCCGAGCTCCACTCCGAACTGGTCGAACGGATTGATGCCGAGCAGAACGGCGTTCGCGAACGTGCGGTGTTCGTAAAAGGCGAGCAGCGCGCCGAGGGTTGTCGGGTCCAGCCGATCGAGCAGGATCGTGGTGGAGGGCCGGTCGCCCGGATAGTGACGGTGCGGATCGTCGGACGCCTTCCCCGACATCAGGGCGGCTCCCTGGGCGAAGCAGTTGATGAGGAGCTGGCGGTGATGCTCCTCGTCGAGGTCGTGGCCCGGCTCGACGGCGGCGACGAACTCCACCGGCACGAGGTGCGTCCCCTGGTGGAGGAGCTGGAAGACGGCGTGCTGGGCGTCCGTCCCGACGCCGCCCCAGGTGATGAGCGAGCTCGCCCGGCCGGCCGGTGAGCCGTCGAGCCTGACGCTCTTGCCGTTCGATTCCATCTCCAGCTGCTGGAGGTAGGGTGGGAGGAGTCGGAGGCGCTCGTCGTAGGCGAAGACGGCGCGGGTCTCGCAGCCGCGTACGTTCGCGTAGTAACGGTCGGCGAAGGCGGCGAGGATGGGGGCGTTTTCGAGCGCGGGGGAAAGGCGGAAATGCCGGTCCATCGCCGCGGCGCCTTCGAGCAGCTGCTCGAACCCCTCCCACCCGAGCGCGAGCGCGGCCGGAAAGCCGATCGACGACCAGAGCGAGTAGCGACCGCCGACGCTCTCCACGAAGGGAAGGATCCGGGTCTCGTCGATTCCGAACTCTACAGCCTTGTCCGGTGCGGCGGTGAGGGCGATCACCCGGCCGTACGGGTCGGCGACTCCGCCTTCCTCCATCCAGGCCAAGGCGGAGCGGGCGTTGAGCATCGTTTCGAGGGTCGTGAACGTCTTCGAAGCTACCACCAGAAGGGTGGCCTGCGGGTCGAAGCCGGCGACCGCCTCCTCGAGCGCCGAGCCGTCTACGTTAGAGACAATGGCGGCGTCGTAGCGCCCCGCCCCCCTGGCCAGCGCGTCCACGACGAAGTCAGGCCCGAGCGCCGATCCGCCGATGCCGATGTGGAGGACGTGGCGTACCTCGCCGAACGCTCCCGCCTCGACGGCATCGATCAAGGCCCGCATCCGGGCGTGGAAGGCGCTCGCGCGGGCGACGCTCTCCGGCGCGCCCTGGCCCCGCTCCGCGCTATGCTCGGCGGCACGCCCCTCCGTGAGATTGACCACCTCCCCAGCGAACAGGGCGTCGCGGGCGCTCGTGAGCCCCTGCGCTTCGGCCAGAGCGTCGAACGCGTCGAGAGCCTGCGGGTCGAGGTGGGTCTTGGAGAAATCGAACAGGATGCCGCAGATTTCGATGCTCAGGCGGCTCAGCCGGTCGGGGTCGTCTTTGAACAGCTCGGTCACGGGGCGGCTTCCCAGCCCCTCGACCTTCGCCCACGCGTCGCTCATTCTTTCGGCTCCTGTCACGGGGGGGTCTGTATCGGCGCGGGAGAGCCGTGCCTAGCGCCTGCTTGACCGCGGCTGCGCCCCCGGCGAAAGCAGGCGGATGGCGAGTAAAGCGGCCGAGCGGCGTAAGGACGGGAAGAGAGGCGGCCTCTTCGAGATGGCCCGGTTCCTGTTTCTCCTCGGCACCTCCGCGCTCGTGCTGAGGACCTTCATCGTGGCCCCGTTCATGATCCCGTCGGGGTCGATGCTGCCGACGATGATGATCGGCGACTATCTCTTCGTCACCAAATGGCCCTACGGCTATTCGCGCCATTCCGCTCCCTTCGGTCTCTTATCCTTCGACGGACGCATCTGGGCGGCCGAGCCGGAACGCGGCGACGTCGCCGTCTTCCGCTATCCCGGCAAGGAGGAGGATTGGGTCAAAAGGGTGATCGGCCTTCCAGGCGACCGAATCCAGATGCGCGGCGGCCAGCTCATCCTCAACGAAAAGCCTGTTCCCAAGGTTCGGGTCGCGGATTGGCTGATGCCGGTGACCGCCAACAGCCCCTGCCGCTACGGCGGGCGCAATGTCCGTCCCCATGTCGTCGACGCGGACGGCCAGGCGTCCTGCCGCTACCCCCGCTTCCGCGAGACGCTTCCCGGCGGCCGCAGCTACGAGGTGCTCGACCAGGTCGAAAGCCAAGCCGACGATACCGGCATCTTCACCGTGCCTGCGGGCCATTATTTCATGATGGGCGACAATCGCGACGACAGCGCCGACAGCCGCTTCTCCCGCGCGGAGCTTGGTGTCGCGATGCTTCCGCGCGAGAATCTGCTCGGCGAGGCTCAGGTCGCCTTCTGGTCGACGGACGGAGGCGCTGAGTGGCTGAAGCCCTGGACCTGGTTCTCGGCGGCGCGCTGGGAGCGGGTGGGGCGGTCCTTCTGATGGACAGGGCGACGCTCGAATGGCTGGGCGCGACCTTGGGGCACAGGCCGCGCGACACGAAGCTGTACCAGCGGGCGCTCACCCACCCCAGCCATAGCGGCGACAATTACGAGCGCCTCGAGTTCCTCGGAGACCGGGTGCTGGGGCTGACCATGGCCGAGTGGCTGATCGAGGACTATCCTGACGAGGCGGAGGGCAAGCTCTCCACCCGTTTCGCCGCCCTTGTCGCGGGAAACGTTTGCGCTTCGGTGGCGCGGGACCTCGGAGTTCCGGCGCACCTTCGCCTCGGCCGGCAGGCGCAGGACGACGGGGTCTTCCACAGCGACAATGTGCTCGGCGACGTGACGGAGGCGCTGATCGGCGCCCTCTACCTTGACGCCGGGCTCGAGCCGGCGAAGGCGTTTATCCATCGCATCTGGGAAAGCCGCGTCGCCAGCCTCGCGGCGCCGCCCAAGCACCCCAAGGCAGTGCTTCAGGAGTGGACCGCGGCCAACAACCGAAGGCCCCCGGAATACAAGCTGGTCGAGACCTCCGGGCCGGACCATGCACCCCGCTTCACCATTTCGGTCAGCGTTCGCGGAAAGGGCGAGGCGACGGGTAAGGGGACGACCAAGCAGGAGGCGGAAAAGGCCGCCGCCCTCGCCATGCTGGAGCAGCTTCAGTGAGCGAGCGGTGCGGCCTCGTCGCCGTCGTCGGCGCACCGAATGCGGGCAAGTCGACGCTGGTCAATGCGCTGGTGGGGCAGAAGGTGGCGATCGTCAGCCCCAAGGCGCAGACGACCCGCACCCGACTGATGGGCGTAGCGATCGAAGGGGAGGCGCAGGTCCTGCTGCTCGACACGCCCGGCATCTTCGAGCCGAAGCGGCGGCTCGACCGGGCGATGGTCACCGCCGCCTGGGCTGGGGCGCAGGATGCGGACCTCATCGCTTTGGTGGTCGATGCGAAGACCGGTTTCTTCCGCCGCCTGGAGGGGATGCTGGATCAGCTCAAGGGGCGGCGCGAGCCCAAGATCCTTGTGCTGAACAAGGTCGACCTGGTGAAGAAGGAGGTGCTTCTGACGCTGGCGACGCAGCTTTCGGAGCGGCTCGCTTTCGAGCAGATCTTCATGGTCTCCGCTGCGACCGGCGACGGAGTCGCGGATCTCAAGGCGGCGCTCGCGGCGCGGGTGCCGGAGGGGCCGTGGCATTTCCCCGAGGAGCAGGTGTCGGACGCGACCGACCGGATGCTGGCCGCCGAGGTCACTCGCGAGCAACTCTACCACCAGCTCCATGCCGAGCTTCCCTATGCCAGCGCGGTCGAGACGGAGAAATATGAGGAGCGCAAGGACGGCTCAGTCGCCATCCATCAGCAGATCCTCGTCGGCCGCGACACCCAGAGAGCGATCGTGCTGGGAAAAGGGGGCGCCCGGATCCGTGCCATCGGCGAAGCGGCGAGGACCGAGCTTGCCGGCCTCCTCGGCCGCAAGGTCCACCTCTTCCTCCACGTCAAGGTAAAGCCGGACTGGGAAGAGGACCGGGGCCTTTATCGTGAGATCGGGCTGGATTGGGTGGATTAGGCGCGAAGAAGCGACTCCACCCATTCCGGCACCAGCTCGCCCGCTGGCCCGGTGCGGCTTTCGTCGAAATAGACGCTGCCCAAGCTCGGCTCGAGGTTCATCTCCAGCGTCCGTGCCCCGCAATAGCGCGCGGTCTGGACGAAGCCGGCGGCGGGATAGACGTTGCCGGATGTGCCGATTGAGACGAACAGGTCCGCCTGCGTCAGAGCGCGGTCGATGCGCTCCATTTCGTACGGCATTTCGCCGAACCAGACGATGTCGGGCCTGAGGAGGCCGGTGCGGCCGCAGGCGGGGCAGGGGGAATGGTGGCCGAGATCACCTTCCCAGGGCAGATGCGCGTCGCAGGCGAGGCACCAGGCGGATCTGAGCTCGCCGTGCATGTGGAGCAGCCGCCTTGCCCCCGCCCGCTCGTGAAGATCGTCGACATTCTGGGTGACGATGAGAAGCTGCCCCGGCCATTCCCGGTCGAGTCGGGCAAGGGCGTGGTGGGCGGCATTGACCTCCACCTCGCCCAGCCGCCGCCGCCGGGCATCATAGAACGCGTGAACGAGGGTGGGATCGCGCCGAAAAGCTTCGGGCGTGGCGACATCCTCGATCCGATGCCCTTCCCACAGGCCGTCGGCTCCCCTGAAGGTGGCAAGGCCGCTCTCAGCGGAGATGCCGGCGCCGGTCAGGATGACGATATTGTCTATTTCGCGCTTCTGCATGCCGCTTGCTTACGCGCCACGCCGCTGGGCGCAATCGGTGGAAAGCGACAGGGATATTCGGCAGTACCAGAGCCCGGCGTTCGGCGGCGCCGGTCGGCGCCTGCCGCCTAGCCGCGGAAAGCCTGCCGGCCGGTAGGCATCGCCCACTCTCGGGCGGCGGCAAGCTCCGAGGCGCTGACACGGACGCCGCGCAGCCCCGGGCGGCGGTATTCCTCCAGCGACGGCACCGCTTTCGGAACAGGCGCGTTCATCTGCTGGAGCAGCTCGGCGTTGGTCAGCGGCTCTTCGAATTGAAGGCCGCAACGATCGCCATCGCGCCACACGACAGTGGCGAAAACCTCCAGCGCCGCACGCTTCAGGATGACGTCGGTGCCTTTTGGCGGCAGCTTGCTCCCCTCGAGCTTCGCGCCCGTGGCCGAGAGGTCCCGCACGGTGACGGGGAACTCATCGGTTGTGGTCAGAAGCTTTGCCGAAACGAGCACTCGAAGTCGCGAATCCTCTCGGCGACAGAGATCCGGCTCGTCGCTGACGAGCGTAAGCACGGCTTGGCTACCCATGTTATGCCTCCCCCCCGGGAACAGGAGGGATGGTAAATAATCCGGTAAGGCTAACGATCCGTTACCGGCCGTCGTTCTCAGTGAGCGGGGAAAACCTGACGCCTTCCGCCGAGCTTGTGAACCGTTCCCCGCCGCATGACGAAGTCCACGCGCTCAAGGCGAGTAACGTCGGCGACGGGATCCCCGGCGACGGCGATGATGTCCGCGTCCTTGCCCGGTTCGATCGTTCCAAGGGAGGCTGAGCGGCCGAGCAGATCGGCAGCGTTCACGGTCGCCGCCTGGATCGCCGCCATGGGCGCCATTCCCGCATCGACCATCAGCTTGAACTCCTGAGCGTTGATGCCGTGCTTGGGAACGCCCGCATCGGTGCCGAAGGCGACCTTCACCCCGGCGCGGAAGGCGCGGGCGTGGCTCGCTCGGGCGGCGGCGGCGGCCTCCTCCGCCTTGGCCAACGAGGCGGGCGGCCGGTCGCCGCGGCGCGCCTGCTCGAGCGCAGCGATCGGCGCCAGCATGGTGGGGACGAGGTAGGCGCCGCGCTGCTTGAACAGAGCGATCGTCTCGTCGTCGATGAAGCTTCCATGCTCGATCGAATCCACGCCGGCCCGAAGCGCCGCGTCGATGCCGTCCTTGCCGTGGGCATGGGCGGTGACCTTCCGTCCGAAGGTGCGCGAAGTCTCGACGATGGCGCGCATCTCGTCTTCGAACATCTGGCGGGCGAGGCCTCCGGCGACGTTGCTTCCGACGCCGCCCGTTGCCGCGAACTTGATAACCTCGGCGCCCTGGAAGATCTGGTTTCGAACGGCGGCACGGCACTCGTCAGCGCCGTTGCACAGATGGTCCGCCTGCGCCCGCTGAGCGCCCGCGATGCTGCGGTTGAGGCCGTTCGCGTCCCCGTGGCCCGAGGCGACCGACACCATCCGGCCCGCCGGCACCACCGTCGGCCCGGCCACCTCACCGGCATTGATGAAGTCCCGAAGCGTGGCGATGCCGCGAGCCTCGCCGCCGAGGTCGCGTACCGTGGTGAAGCCCGCCTCCAACGTGGTGCGGGCGTTGCGGAGCGCGATCAGCAGGCTGTCCTCGAGGTCGCGATTCTGCCCCTCCAGGCGCGACTTCAGCGGGTCGCCCTCGCTGTAGAGGTGGACGTGCATGTCGATGAGGCCGGGGAGGACATAGCGGTCGCGAAGGTCGATCACCCGCTCTCCGCCGGCCGCGGGGGAGAAGCCGTCCCGCACCTCCACGATCTTGCCGCCCCTGACGACGATGGTGGAAGCGCCCCGCGGACGCTGGCCGGGCCGGTCGAGCAGTTGGCCGGCGTGGATGAGGAGCGTCTGCGCCTCGGTAGCGGCCGGCGGCTGCTGTGCCGGCTGGGCGGCGGCGGGGGCGCTCGCCAGGAGCGCTGCGGCCAAAGCCGCGCTGGATCGACGCATGAAAATCCTCCCTGTCTTTCCTGCCGGTGTACTGCGCTGCCGCGCGGGCGCCAGAGCTTTTTGGGTGAGTTGCGCGCGACGCTCGGCTCCCGCATGAGGCTGCTCGAGGAGGCCAGGGCATGACCAGCATCTCGATCTTCGGCGCCAGCGGGCGGATGGGGCAGGCGATCGCGGAGGCGGCGGCGCTGAGGGAGGACGTGCGCCTCTCCGAACGCCATCCGGATGTCTATGTCGATTTCTCGGCCCCTGACGCCGTAGAGGAGCATCTGGAGACGGCGCGCGCGGCGGGAAAGCCGATCCTGATCGGCACCACCGGCCTGGCGCCGGAGCATTTCGCTCTCATAGACGACGCCGCGTCGGAGATCCCGTTGATCTACGCGGCCAATACCTCGCTCGGAGTGAATCTTCTCGCGCATCTGGTCCGCGAGACGGCGGCCCGGCTGGGGACGGACTGGGACCTGGAGATCGTGGAGATGCACCACCGGATGAAGGCCGACGCCCCTTCCGGCACGGCGCTGATGCTGGGCCGGGCGGCGGCCGAGGCGCGGGGAGTGGAGCTGGAAACAGTCGCCGACCGCGGCCGGGCCGCGACGGCAGGGGTTCGTGAGCCCGGCCGGATCGGCTTCGCTTCGCTCCGGGGCGGCTCGGTCGCGGGTGAGCATCAGGCGATCTTCGCCACCCTCGGCGAGCGGCTGGAGCTCGGCCATCGGGCGGAAAGCCGCTCCATTTTCGCCCACGGGGCGATCGAGGCGGCGCTCTGGCTCGCCGGTAAGCCCACCGGCCGCTACACCATGGCGGACGTGCTGGGGCTGACGTGAAGCGGGCCGAAGTCGCCGAGCTCTACCGCCGCCTGCAGGAGCGGACTCCGAACCCGGAGACGGAGCTCGAGTTCGTCAATCATTACACCTTGCTGGTGGCGGTGGTGCTCTCCGCCCAGGCGACCGACGCAAGCGTCAACCTCGCCACCCGCGACCTGTTCAAGCGCGTCCGAACCCCCGAGCAGATGGTGGCGCTGGGGGAGGAGGCGCTCAAAGCCCATATCAAGACGATCGGCCTCTTCAACACCAAGGCGAAGAACGTCATCGCCCTCAGCCGCGAATTGATCGAGCGGCATGGCGGCCAGGTGCCCGCGGACAGGGACGCGCTGGAGGCGCTTCCCGGGGTCGGCCGCAAGACGGCCAATGTCGTGATGAACTGCGCCTTCGGGGCGGAGACGTTTGCGGTCGATACCCATGTCTTTCGAGTGTCGAACCGAACCGGCCTCGCCCCCGGCAAGGACGTCCTGGAGGTCGAGCGACGGCTGGAAGCCGTGACTCCGCCGCCTTATCGGCGCGACGCGCACCACCTCCTCATCCTTCACGGCCGCTACGTCTGCAAGGCGCGGAAGCCCGAATGCTGGCGGTGCGTCGTCGCCCACATCTGCCGATACGAGCCGAAGACTCCGCCGCCGGGCGAAGGGCCGCCGGCAAGGCCTCGATCCACCGGATAAAGGTGTGGCGACGCGTTCGCGGCTTTGCTAGGCGTCCCGCCCACGCACCCGTAGCTCAGCTGGATAGAGCGCTGCCCTCCGAAGGCAGAGGTCACAGGTTCGAATCCTGTCGGGTGCGCCATTTGAACTGACGATATCATTGCACGCTCCGGCCCCGCGCGGCCCGGGCGCACGTGGAGGACGAGATGAAGAGGCTTATGATTGCGGTGCTGATCGCCGCCCAGGTAGCGGCTCCGGCTGCGGCGGCCGACCTTACTAGCCCCGGCGTCGAAGCCACTCGCACGGGCGCGTTCGCGGGCGCACGCCTGCGCATATCCCTCGACGCGAAGCCGCGGGAGCGGTTCCGGGCAGGGTTCGCCGTAGCACCCACCGTGCGCCAGTTCAGGAGCGACGGCTCGACGCGGCTGAGGATCGGCGAGGGCACTGAGTTCGGGATCAGCGACCGGAAGGCGCCCGGTCTTTCCCTCGCGGGCAAGCGGCTATCCGACATCGCGCCGCGTGGCGAGGGGCCGAAGGGGCCGCGGCAGAATATCTCCACAATTGGCTGGGTGGCGATCGGCGTCGTCGCGGTGGTCGGGACGCTCTACGTCCTGGCCGAGCTTTGCGCCGAGGGCGAGATCTGCGGCAGCGACCGGGACAACTAACGTCTCGTCCTGGGGCAGGCGTAGGGCTGCTCGCCTTCCCACCTTTTGTTGCTGCGGCCGCCTAATTCTGTTGTCTTTGGCGGATGAGCGCGACGCCTCTTCGCCGGGATCTGGCGGCGTTTACCGGCCGGACCTTCGATCTCGCGGTGATCGGCGGCGGAATCGTCGGCGCCTGCATCGCAAGGGACGCCGCCAGACGGGGACTATCGGTAGCGCTCATCGACAAGGGGGATTTCAGCAGCGGCACGTCGGCGGCTTCCTCGAAGCTCGTCCACGGCGGCATTCGCTATCTTAGAAGCTTCGAACTCCGGCTCGTGCGCGAGGCGCTACGGGAGCGGCGGCTGTGGGCGACGAACGCCTCTCACCTCGTTCGGCCGCTGCCCTTCCTCTTGCCGATCGGAGACTCTTCCGCTGCCGCATTGAGAGCGGGTGTCGCTCTCTACGATCTGCTCGCATTCGACGGGAACCGTATCCCCGATGCGGAGCAAAGGGTGCCGAGACACCGGTTCCTGCAGCCGCGCGAGGCGGAACGGATGGAGCCCGCCTTGGCCGGAGTCGCGGGCAACGGCGCCATTCTCTATTACGACTATCAGATGGAGTCTGCCGAGCGGCTGGGGCTGGAGTGCGTCATGGACGCGGTCTCCCACGGCGCCTGCGCGGCGAATTACCTCGCGATGACCGGCTTTCTGCGGAGCGGCTCCGGCTTGCTCGAAGGGCTGGCCGTGAAGGACGCGCTAAGCGGCGGCGGGTTCGAAATCCGCGCGCGCTCCGTCATGAATGCCACAGGCCCATGGGCCGATCAGGTGGCCGCCCAAGCCTTGGGGGCGGCTGCGCCCTTCACCTTGCGGCGTTCGAAAGGCATCCACCTGGTTTGTCGCAACTTCCTCGGCCCCCAGGCGCTGGCCCTCACGAGGAAGGGGCGGCACCTCTTCGCTTTGCCGTGGCGCGGGCGCAGCCTCATCGGCACGACCGACATCCCTTATGACGAAGAACCGGGTGAAGTTGGGGTCTCGGAGGAGGAAGAGGCCGACCTCCTCCACAGCTTCAGCGCCATGCTGCCCGGCGGTCGCGTGAAGCCGCAGGATATCGTCCACCGCTACGCCGGGGTGCGCCCGCTCATCGGACGGGCTGACGGAGGGAAGGGCACCTATGCGCTCAGCCGCGGCGCCGAGATCGTCGAGCATGGCCGCAGCGGCGGACCGCCCAATCTTATCTCGGCCATCGGGGGTAAATGGACGACCGCGCGGCTGATTGCGGAAAAGGCGGTGGACAAGGTGGCCGCGCGGCTCGGCTGCGCATTACGGCCGTGCGACACCGCCTCGGCCAGGCTTCCACTGGCGCCGCCCGGCACCGTGAAGGAGCATGAGGAGGAGATGGGGCGGAGACTCTCTGGTCTCCACGAGGCGGCAAAAGCCCAGCTTATGCGAAGCTACGGGACCGCGGCGGAAGACGTGGTTCGGACCGCCCAAAGAAATCGGAACTGGCTAAGCCCGCTCGCTCCGAATCTTCCCCACATCACCGCGGAGGCGGCTTACGCTCGGCGAAACGAGATGGCGGTGAGGGTGGAGGACGTGCTCTTCCGCCGCACGTCGATCGCTACGCTCGGCGGCGCCTCTGCCGAGGTGCGCCGGCAGGTGGAGCAGGCCTTCGAGGAGAGCGCACCCGACTAGCTCGCGAGGCGCTGTCCCAGGAAGCCCGGAACGGGGCCGTTCCAGCCTTCATCCTCCCCGGTCGCCTCAGGCTCAGGCTCCGGGCGCCGAGATTCGCGCCGGGGTTCGGCACGAGGCGCACGCTCTTCCCGTGCCTCCGACCGGGCGGGACGCTCGGCACGCGGGGCGCGCTCGCGGCGAGCCTCTCGCTTGCGGGGCGCAGGGGCGGGCTCCGCCTCCTGAGGCTCCTCGGCCGGCAGAGCGGCGGCTCCCTCGACCGGACGGATCTGCATTCCGGTCAGCTTCTCGATCGCCGAGATCGCTTCCGCGTCTTCCTTGGTCGCAAGGGTGATCGCGACGCCGGTGCGGCCGGCGCGGCCGGTGCGGCCGATCCGGTGGATATAATCGTCCGGGTGCCAGGGCACGTCGAAGTTGAAAACGTGGCTCACGTCCTTCACGTCCAGGCCGCGGGCGGCGACGTCGGAAGCTACGAGGATGTTGATCTCCCCGGCCTTGAAGCGGTCGAGCTCCCGGATCCGCTCGGGCTGCTCCATATCGCCATGGATCTCTCCGGCATTGAGACCGGAGCGCTTGAGGCTCTGGGCGAGATCGCGAACCGTGGTCTTGCGGTTGCAGAAGATGATCGCGGTGCGCACGTCGTTGCCGTGCAGGCGGTCGGTCAGGACCTGCTTCTTCTTGCGCGCGTCCACCTTCAGGAGCCGCTGGTCGATGGAGACGTTGGCAGTCGCCGGACGGGCCACCTCGATCGTCTTCGGCCCCGACAGGAACTTGTCCGCGAGCTTCTTGATCGGGCCGGGCATGGTGGCCGAAAAGAGCAGGGTCTGGCGCTGCGTGGGCAGCTTCGAGCAGATCTCCTCGATGTCCGGGATGAAGCCCATGTCCAGCATCCGGTCGGCTTCGTCGATGACCAGAAGGCCGCAGCCGTTGAGCATAATCTTGCCACGGCCGAACAGGTCCATCAGCCGTCCGGGCGTGGCGATCAGGACGTCGACGCCCTTTTCCAGCTTCTTGATCTGGTCGGCCATGTTCGTGCCGCCGATCAGCAGCGCCATGGTGAGCTTGTGATACTTGCCGTATTTCTCGAAATTTTCCGAGACCTGCATCGCCAGCTCGCGTGTCGGCTCGAGAATCAGGGAGCGGGGCATCCGCGCCCGGCTGCGGCCCTCGCCAAGAATATCGATCATTGGAAGGACGAAGGCGGCGGTCTTTCCGGTGCCGGTCTGCGCGATCCCGATCAGGTCCCGGCCCATCAGGACGGAAGGGATCGCCTGCCTCTGGATCGGGGTGGGGTCGGAATAGCCGGATTCCTCCACTGCGCGGAGCAATTCGTCGGAAAGGCCGAGATCGGCAAAACTCATAGAAGTTCCGGAAAAGTTAGAGGGCCTTGTCGCCGGCCGCTTCGGTCGCGGGCTTGGGCTAAGGCGCTGTCAGTGTCAAGGAACGGGGCGTTTGGCGATCGGCTCCAGGGTGCGGAAACGGTCGATGCCGCACTCGCCTCCCATCCGCGAACGGATCACGTCGCGGTCGGCGCAGATCATTCCGTCGGCATTGGGCCGGATGTAGAATCCGTAATAGTAATCAAGCGCGGGGCAGCTGCTCTCGAGGCCCGCGCGGACCCGGCGGCGATCCTTGAGAATGAGGTCGACGCTTTGCTGGCTGATCAGCGAGGCGCCCAGGATGGCTGCCGCCGGAACGCACTTAAACTTCTTGCCTTCCTTCCACTGCACGGCGGCCGCGGTCGGCACCTGGCGGTAGCGGATGATCACCTGCTGGCGAACCACCGCCTGGGCATATTGAAGCGGCCGCTCCTCGGGAGGAGGCGCGGCGCCGCTTGCCGCGAGCAGCGGCAGGAGAGCGGCGAAAACGCGCCTGATCATCGTGGAAGCCCCATCGCCCGCACTTCCACCGGCCCGCTTGAACACGCGATTAACTCAGCTCCGCGCCTATGCCCTTGCGGAAGCCGTGACGGGGCCATAGACATCCCGCCGCACCAGCGGCCCCGCGGCCGCTCCCTGCCTTTTACGGAGATACAATCATGGCGAGCCAGCCGCCGGCCAACACACTGCCTATTTTCTATAACGGCCTGGAGCCTCTCTCGAGCAACGTCCACGGCGCATACAAGATCAGGACGACCGACAAGGCGCCGTTCCTTTCGAACCATCATGCCGTGCCCGTCACGATCGACGAGTTCGTCTCCGTCCAGCGTTTCTGCCCAATCGTCTTCTCGAGCGGCGAGAACCCGGTCCCGCTGGCTCTGCTGGGCCTCAATGAGGGCGTGAACGTCTTCGTCGACGGCGAGGGTGCGCTGATTGGAGAGGTCTATTTGCCCGCTTATGTGCGGCGTTATCCCTTCATGCTTGCCCGCCTCAGCCCGGACGCGCAGGAACTGTCGCTCTGCTTCGATCCGACCAGCGGCATGGTGGGGGAGTTCGACGAGGGCAATCCGCTCTTCGACGACGGCAAGCCGAGCGAGACCACGACCTCGATCCTGAAGTTCTGCGAGGAGTTCGAGCTTTCGGCGCAGCGCACCGCTGCGTTCGTGGAGGAGCTGGTCAAGTCCGGCCTCCTGATGGAGGGCGAGGTCTCGATCCAGCCTGGCGATGCGCAGCAGCCTTCCGTCTATCGCGGCTTCCAGATGGTGAACGAGGAGAAACTTCGCGAACTTTCCGGCGAGGAGCTCCAGCGCATGAACCAGAACGGCATGCTGCCGCTCATCATGGCGCACCTCTTCTCCATGGCGATCATGCGGGAAATCTTCGCCCGCCAGATACAGCAGGGCAAGGGCCCCCAGCCGGCGAACGGCTCCGCCGCCACGGGAGGTGGCGAGGGCTGACGGCTACGGATTAAGGAGGCGCGGCAGGCGGGGCCTATGAGACCGGCCGCGCCGCTTGCGGTGCGAGCTTCTCGCCCTTGTCGCGAAACCCGACCCTGAGAGTCGTGAAACAAAATATAGTTTTCATACATTTACACTGACGCGCCGACGTATTTCCCCCTTTGCGGCGGCGCGTTGCGCCCTTCGGGGCGCTCCTCCCTGAACCTGGCCGCCTCGCGATCCGCGAGGCGGTCATTTCTTATTCGGCCGCTATCTGGTGAGGCTCGCCGAGCGCCGCCGCGGCGATGGCTTCGACGACATGGGCCAGGAGTCGGGCCACCACGTCGAACCCCGCTCCCGGCGCCCTGAGGTCCGGCGCCAGATAGAGGGAGCGGTCGATCTCGATCTGGAGCGCGTGCAGACGCTCCGCCGGGCGCCCGTGCCGCTCCGTGATATGGCCTCCCGCATAAGGGGCGTTTCGGGCCACCCCGAATCCCGCGTCCCGCACCACCCGCTCGGCCGCTTCCGTCAGCTCGGGAGCGATGCTGCTCCCGTGCCGGTCTCCAAGCACGACCTTTGCCTCGCCGAGCGGGCCGTGGCGGGGCGGCATTGAATGGCAATCGAGCAGGATGGCCACGCCGAAGCGGGACCGTGCCTCCCGCATCGAGGCTGCGACGGCGGCGTGATAGGGGCGGTGGACCGCGTCCAGACGCCTCCGTACTTCGTCGGCTTCTATGCGCTGCCGCCAGATGCTTCCGCCCCCGGCGATCCTCGCTGGAATGAGGCCGAGCCCGCCGCGGGTGCGGGGGGAATCGATGGTGGCGGACGGGTGGGGCCTCGGCATGACCATCGACGGATCGAGCTCGCGCTCGTCCCGGTTGAGGTCGATCTCGGCACGGGGCGTGTCCGCTATGATTGCGCAGGCGCCCTTTTCCACGGCCCGCCAGACCAGCCGGTCCATCAGCCGGTCCTCCAGCGTCTCCAGCTTGGAACGTGACAGACGGGCGGCGGAAAGCAGCGCATCTGAATAGGCGCGGCCCGCATGGGGGACGGAGAGGATCACCGGCAAAGGCGGTTTTTCCGGCCCGAGCCTTCGGAATGGCGGTGGGGAATCGCTCATTGTCATTTGAGGCCTAGGCAGTCCGATTCTGGCACGCAATCGTCTTTCCGAACCCATGGCAGGTCCGACCGTACTTCCCGTGCTGGAAAAGCAAGGCGCCTTCGGGCATATAGGAAGTGTTGGACGCGCATCGGGCGCGGCGGTTCCAGGAGCGTCGATGATCAGGATCCTGCTTGCGGAGGATGATGCGACGATGCGCATCTATCTGACGCGCGCGCTGGAGCGCTCCGGTTACGAGGTCGTGGCGGTGAGCCGCGGCACCGAGGCCCTGCCGCGGATCGAGCGGGAGAATTTCGATCTGCTGCTGACCGACATCGTCATGCCTGAGATGGACGGGATCGAGCTGGCGCAAAAGGCCGCCCTGGTCGCTCCGGAGATGCGGGTGATGTTCATCACCGGCTTCGCGGCCGTGGCCCTCAAGGCCGGCAAGGCCGCCCCTTCGGCCAAGGTGCTCTCCAAGCCCTTCCACCTGCGCGATCTGGTGGCGGAGGTCGACCGCCTCTTTCAAAGCGAGGACCAGCACGGCAGATTGTGAGGCTGCGCGGGTTGCGCGGCTTCGGGAGCGTCGCTAGATAACCGCCGCGTGGGCGTGTAGCTCAGTGGTAGAGCACTGTGTTGACATCGCAGGGGTCGCAAGTTCAATCCTTGCCACGCCCACCATTTTCCCCCTTTCCGGCGATGTTCGAGCGGCCCGCTGCCGCTATTCGTCGATCAGCCCCACCTCGATCACCTCCAGCGCCTCCGGGCGGCCTGCGAAATCGGCGAGGTCGCCGACGCCGGCCCCCATCAGTGCCCTGGCGAGCGGCGCCGAAAAGGAGATGCGCCCCGCCGCGGGCTCCGCTTCGTCGTCCCCGACGATGTCGATCCTTCGCAGGACGCCGTCCTGGCGAAAGCTGACCCGGCAGCCGAAACCGACCTCGCCGGGCGGAGGCGGCGGCGCCAGCTGGGCGGTGGCGAGGCGCGTGCGCCAGTAGCGCAGCTCCCGTCTCGCTTCCGCAAGCCTCGCCTCGTCGCTTTCCGCGGCGACCGACGCCTCCAACTCGGCCACGCGCGCCTGGATCTGGGCGAGGCCGTTGGCGGTGACGAGATTGGGGCCGACGGGGATCGGCAGCTCGAACCTCGGCTCCTTATGCTCTTCATCGCTTTCGCGGCGGAATGCGACGCTCAACGCTCAATCCTCTCAATCGAGTACGTCCGGCCAACGCCGCTCGCGACCGCTTCGTTGCGCTCGCCCCTGGATGGGCTAAAGCGCGAAGCATGATCCCGCGAGTGCTGATCGACAGCGCCCCTGTCCCGGGCGGCGGCGGAGAGCTCCGGCTCATACAGCGCGGCGAGGACTTCTGGATCATGCTCGGCGCCAATGCGCTGATGAGCACGCGCCTGCGCGGATCGGAGGAGGCGCTCGCCACCTTGGCCTGCGAGCGCATCGCGGCACGGTCGCAGCCGGCGATCCTTATCGGCGGGCTCGGAATGGGCTTCACGCTTCGAGCCGCGCTGGAGGCGCTTCCCCGGGACGCGAAGGTGATCGTCTCGGAGCTTGTGCCGGCGATCGTCGCCTGGGCGCGCGGCCCGATGGCGCATGCGCATGGGGGCACCCTCGACGACCCGCGCGTCGCGATCGACGAGAGCGACGTCGGCGATCTCATCGCGGCCGCCCGAGCCGCCTATGACGCGATCCTGCTCGACGTGGACAACGGCCCCGACGCTCTTAGCCGCGACACCAACGACCGCCTCTACGACCTGGACGGGCTCCGCCGGGCGCGCGCGGCGCTGAGGCCCGGCGGCCTACTCGCCATCTGGTCGGCCGCGCCCGACCCCGCCTTCGCGCGGCGGCTCGGCAAGGCCGGCTTCGCCGTGGAGGAGGTCACGGTCCGCGCCCATGCCGGGCGCAAGGGCGCCAAGCACGTGATCTGGATCGCCACCGATAAGCGCGATCACCAGATGCGGGCGCGCTTCTCCGGCGGAATGTAGAGCTTGTCGCCTGGCTGAACGTTGAACGCCTTGTACCACTCGTCGGCATTGCGGAGCGGGGCAAAGGCACGAATCTGCCCCGGTGAGTGCGGTCCGTTCACGATCTGCTGACGAAGCGCGTCGTCCCGCCACAGCGTCCGCCAGACCTGCGCCCAGGCCATGAACACGCGCTGCTCGGGCGTGAAGCCGTCGAGCACCGGCCCCGGCTTGCCGCCGAGGAAGTTGCGATAGGCTTCCAGTCCAAGATGGACGCCGCCGAGGTCGGCAATGTTCTCGCCCATCGCCACGCGCGGGTTGATGTGCATCCCAGGAAGGTTGGGGAAGTCGTAGGCCGCATATTGCTCGCCCAGGCGCGTCGCCTGAGTCTCGAACTTGGCGGCATCCTCCGGCTTCCACCAGTCGCGGAGCACGCCCGCAAAGTCGGACTTGCGCCCCTGGTCGTCGAAGCCGTGCGTGATCTCGTGGCCGATGACGCCGCCGATGGCCCCGTAATTCACCGCCGGGTCCGCGTCGGCATCGAAGAAGGGCGGCTGGAGGATGGCAGCGGGGAAGACGATCTCGTTCTTGGCCGACGAGTAATAGGCGTTCACCGTCTGGGGGGTCATGCCCCATTCCGCCTTGTCGACCGGCTGGCTTATGCGGTTGCGGCGATAATCCCACTCGAAGCGTGAAGCCCGCTCGACGTTGCCGACGAGGTCGTCCGGAACGATCTGCAGCGCCGAATAGTCACGCCACTTCTCGGGGTAGCCGATCTTGACCACGAAGTTCTGGAGCTTCTTCAGCGCTTCCGCCTTGGTCTCCGGCCCCATCCACTGCAGCCGCTCGATCCGCTGGCCCATGGCTGCACGCAGGTCCGCCACCAGCCGGTCCATCTTCGCCTTGGCGTCAGGCTTGAAGTAGAGGCCGACATAGTCGCGGCCGATCGCTTCACCGAGCGAATTTTCGGCAAGTGCGATGCCGCGCTTCCAGCGCTCCCGCTGCTGCGGCTGGCCCTGCATGAACTTCGAGCGGAACTCGAATTGGGCGTCGGCGAAGCGCTTCGAGAGGAGCGGCGACATCTCGTCGGCCATGTGGAACATCTGCCAAGCCTTTAGGGTCTGAAGGTTCGCATCGGCAAAGATCTGGGCCAGCTTCGGAACCGCCGTCACCTGCGACACCACGGCCCTGTCCGCCCTGTCCACGCCGGCGGCCTGCCAGAACACCTGCCACGGGAAACCCGGCGCCTGCGTCTGGAGCTGGGCGAGGCTCATCGGGTTGTAGGTCTTGTCGCGGTTGCGGCTTTCGGCCCGGGTCCAGTGGGCCTGCGCGATGCTGGTCTCCAGAGCGACGACCTCGGCCGCCGATTCTCGAGGCGTCGGCCAGCCCGCCATTTCGAGCAGCTGCGCGACATATTGCTGGTAACGGTCCTTCTGCGGCTTGAACTTGGCATCGAGATAGAGCTCGCGATCGCCGAGGCCGAGGCCCGACTGGCCCATGTACAAGGCATATTGCTCGGGATTGCGCGCGTCGTCGTTGACGCCCGGGCCGAAGAAGGTGGCCCCGAAGCCGCCGATCGAGCGGCCCATCAGCCGAGCCATGTCTTCCTTCGTCTTCGCCTGATAAACCGGTGCGATCCGCGCGAGCAAAGGAATGGCGTCCTGCCGCTCCACCCCCGCCTCGTTCATGAAGGCGCGATAAAGAGCAGAGATCTTCGCTTGGTCGCCGCCAGTCGCAGGGTCGGTGGAAGGATAGCCTTCCACGAGCTGGCGCAGGCGCGCTTCGGAAAGATCGCGCAGCACCGCGAAGGCGCCGTAGGAGGAGCGGTCGTCGGGAATGGTCGTCGTTTTCGCCCAATTGCCGTTCACATAGGCGAAGAAGTCGTCGCCGGGCTTTACGGACCGGTCCATCCCGGCGAGATCGATGCCCCAGCTGCCCAGGCGCTGCGCCTCGACGAGGGCGGTTCCCGAACCTCCCTGCTCCGATGTGCCGTCGAACAGAGAGGTCATCGTGCAGGCCTCATCGATGCATTCGTGGCGCTCGCCGGCGAATGCCGGTGCGGCGACGCTGAGCGCAAGCAGGGAAGCGGCAAGGGCAAGGCTCTTCTTCACGGGCTCTTCTCCAGGTAAATCTTTGATTTATCGTCGCTTCCTTGAACAGGAAACGCCATTAGCGAGCAATAAGCCGCGGCACGGAAAAAGGCAATCAGCGGCCGTGCCGACGGGACGGGATTGGCATAGGGGGCGCGGCTCGCTAAGCGACGCGCCACCTTCGAACCGAGCCGGGAAGAGCCCTTGTCCGACACTCCGCCAGACCGCCTGTCCCTCAACCCGCGCAGCCCCTGGTTCGACCGCGAGATCCTGCAGCGCGGAGTGGCCATTCGCTTCAAGGGCCGGGAGCGTACGGATGTCGAGGAATATTGCATCTCAGAAGGCTGGATCCGCGTCGCGGCGGGCCGCAGTCTGGACCGCTTCGGACAGCCGATGACGATCAAGCTGAAGGGCGAGGTCGAGCCCTTCTTCGAGGATCAACGTAACGCAGGGGGCGATGATGCTTCCGGGGCGGCCGCCGACGCGGACTAACCCGGGGGTTCGGGAGCTCCCGTCCAGTTACCGCCCGCGCAGGCCGGAAAGCAGCCGGTGGCGAGAGCGAGGCTCGAACGGCTCCCCCGCGCTTTCGGGGTCAAGCAGCTCGGTGCGCGCTATGCTCTTGGCAAGCCCGCCCGGGTGCGGCGGCTCGAAGGGAACCAGTGTCCGGCCGTCCCCGCGCAGGCGCTCGATCACCGCGATCAGCGAGCCTCGCTCCTTGCAGAGGGAATGGACGTCGGCGGGTTCGACGCCGAGATGCTCCGCGATGAGGTCGGCGCGTAGAGCCTCGATCTTCGCACCCGCATTCTTATTGGCGGGAAGGCGGCAGTCGATCAGCAGGTCGCACTCGCTGTCGAGCCCCATCGATCGATTGTTGAGATTGGCCGAGCCGACGCGGATCGCGACGTCGTCCACGATCATCACCTTGGCATGAACGTAGATGTCGGCCCCGCCTTCGGTCACCGGATTGTAAATCCGGAAGCGGCCGTAGCGGTCCTTCTCCCCCAGCGCCCGCACCAACTCGGCGCGTGCCGGCCCCATCACGGATTCGTCCAGCCAGCCGAAGCCCGTCTTGGGGTTCACCACCACGAACTCCGGACCGTCAGGCTCGGCAAGGCGGCGGGCGATCGCCTCCGCGACGACGCGGGACGCGAAATATTGGGTTTCGATATAGACGAAATGGCGGGCGCTCGCGATGAGGTCGACAAACAGCTTCTCTATCTCGCGCACCTCGCCCCAATCGCTGTACTGGCCGCGCGTGCGCGCGATCCCCACGTCCACGTCGTGGAAGTCGGGCTCGAGCGCTTCGGGCCAGTAATCGTGCGGATGGGGATTGGCGGATGGGAGCTTCTTTCCGGTCGCCGCCAGCCAGCGAAGCCGGGCGAGGTCGCCCAGGCAGTGGGCGGCGCCGGCGTCCACGGCCATGATGGCATCGTGCCAGGGCTCGTAAGCGCGCCTGGTGGTAGGCTCCCGGCGATCCGGGTGATCGTCGCAATGCGCGCGCGTGTCCCAGCGGGAGCCGGTGATGTCGATCCCGCCGCAAAAAGCGAGGCTATCGTCGATGACGAGGATCTTCTGGTGGTGGCTCGCCGCCCGCGGATGGACATGGTCGAGCTTGAAATGGATCCGCTTCTTCATCGCCCAGGTGCCGAGACGGAAGAGCGTCGAGCCGCGTCCCGCATAGCGATAGGCTTCCCCGTCCCAGGCGAGGATGTGGATGTGAAGGTCCGGGCGGTGCTTGATCAGCCAAGAGACGAGGGGGCCTACGTGGACCGGTGCCTCCTCGCCGTCAGCCGAGGGATCGAGATCGATGCGGGTGTCCACGTCCCAGCCCATCAGCATGATCTGCGACCGCGCCTTCAGCATCGCCTGGCGGGCCAGGCGGAAATAGTCTGCGGCGTCGACGATCAGCGAAGCTCGGTGGGCCCGGGATATCCGCCAGCAGTTGCGGCCGGGCTCGAGCCGGAAGTTGCGGCTTTCCCGCTTGCTTCGCGTTGAAGAGGACACGAGCGGCGGAACGTGCTTCGTGCCGCAGCCGTTCCAATGCAAAACGCGAGGCCGTAATCGCCGTCGCTGACGAAGGAGCTCCCATGCGTAATGTCCTTGCCGCCGCCCTGTTGCTGACGACGGCCGCCTGCACCACCGTGCAAAGCCATTCGCCGGCGGAACCACGCTCGGCCGCCCACGCAAGCTACGATCTGGCTGGGCAGCGTGCGAAGATTGCCCGGATCCAGATGAAGCCGGACACGCGCTTCCTCAACGCGGAGGAGCGGGAGGTGGTGAACCTGCTCATCCAGGCCGCCGAGCTGATGAACCCGATCTATCTGCGGCAGAAGTCGGTCGAGAACCCTACCATCCGCGCCGAGATCGCGCGTAGCGCCCACCCGCAAAAGGCGCAGCTGCTCGACATGTTCGACCTGCATTTCGGCCCATGGGACACGCTCGCCGAGAACCATCCCTTCTACGGCGGCGAGGGCCTGCCGGCGGGGGCGGGCTTTTACCCCAAGGACCTCACGAAAGAGGCGTTCGAAGCCTATCTGGCCGCGAACCCGAGGCAGAAGGAGGAGCTTACCAGCGGCTACACCGTGGTGAAGCGGCGTGGGGACCGGCTGGTGGCGGTGCCCCACAGCGTCGAATACCGGCAGTGGCTCGAGCCGGCGGCGAAGCTGCTCGAGCGGGCGGCGGGTCGGACGAGTAACCAGAGCCTGAAGCGGTTCCTGAACCTCAGGGCGAAGGCGTTCCGGACCAACGATTATTACGAGTCGGAGCTCGCCTGGATGGACCTGTCGGGAACCCCGATCGAGGTCGTGATCGGCCCTTACGAGGTTTATACCGACACGCTCTACGGCACGAAGACCGCCTTCGAAGCCTTCGTCACGGTGCAGGACCCGAAAGCGAGCGGGGCTCTTGCGAAGTACAAGACCCTGCTCCCCGATATGGAGCGCAACCTGCCGGTCGAGGAGCGCTACAAGAACTTCAACCGCCCCTTCGCGTCACCGATACTCGTGGCCGACCAAGTGCATGGCGGCGGCGACAATGTGCCCGGCGTGCAGACCATCGCCTTCAACCTTCCGAACGACGAGCGGGTTAGGGAGGCGAAGGGCGCGAAGAAGGTGATCCTCGCCAACGTGCTCGGCGCCAAATACGACCGAATCCTCGCTCCGATGGCGTCGCTCGTGCTGGTCCCGGACCAGGCCCGGCTTGTGACGAAGAAGTACATGACCAACGAGACGCTGTTCCACGAGCTGTCCCACAGCCTCGGGCCGGGGACGATCAGCGTCGGCGGCCGACAGACGACGGTGAACGCCGAGCTGAAGGAGGTCTATTCCGCCAGCGAGGAAGCCAAGGCCGACGTCATGGGCGTCTACAACATCCTCTACATGATGAAGCGCGGCGAGCTTCCGGCGGCGGAGAGGGAGGAGGCGCTCGCCACTTATTTCGCCGGCATCTTCCGGGCAGTCCGCTTTGGCATCGATGAGGCCCATGGGCGGGGCGCCGCCCTGCAGTACAGCTACCTGAAGGACAAGGGCGCCTTCCGCTGGGACGAGGGGACCGGCCGCTTCCACATCTATTATGACGAGATGGCGAACGGCATCAGCGACCTCGTTTCCAAGCTCGTCCAACTCCAGGGCAGCGGCGACTATGCGGGTACCAAAGCCTTCTTCGACCGCTACGCCCAGCTGGACGACCGCGCCCGCCAAGTGCTGGCGGGGATGAGCCACCTCCCGACCGACATCCAGCCCATCTATCCGGACCGGGTGTGACCGTCATGGATCATCAGGCGCTACTTCGCGACGTTCTGTCCGACGTCGAAGCCTATCGGGGGCAGGGGAAGGTCGCGTCCTATATCCCCGCGCTCGCACAGGCCGATCCGCGCAAGCTCGGCATTGCGCTTGTCCTCGGCAACGGGGAGGTGGTGACGGCCGGCGATGCGGACGAGCCTTTCTCGATCCAGAGCATCTCCTACGTCTTCGGACTGTCGCTCGCGCTTCACCATGTGAAGGCGGCGCTCTGGAACCATGTCGGGCGCGAGCCCGCCGGCTCCCCTGTCAACTCGATCGTCCAGCTCGAGATGGAGAAAGGCCGGCCCCGCAATCCTATGACGAGCGCGGGGGCCATGGTCGTGTGCGACCAGCTGATCGGCGGGCGCGGGCCAGACGAGGCTCTCGGGGAGGTGCTCGGCTTCCTTCGCGAGCGCTGCGGCGAGGAGGCGATCTCGATCGACGAGAACCTCGCCATGTCCGAATCGCGAGCCGGCGCCTTCAACCGCAGCCTCGCCCACTTCATCGCCGCTTTCGGCAACCTGACCAACCCGGTGGATCAGGTGCTCTCCCTCTATTATCGCCAATGTTCGATCGCTATGACCTGCCGGCAGCTGGCACAGGCGGCGCTCTATCTGGCCTTCGACGGCAGCGATCCGCGCACGGGCGACGAAGTGACGACCCCCTCCCGCTCGCGCCGGATCAACGCGCTGATGCTGACCTCCGGCCATTACGACAATAGCGGCGACTTCGCCTTCCGGGTCGGGCTGCCGGGCAAGAGCGCTGTCAGCGGCGGCATTCTCGCCGTCATCCCCGGCAAGGGCGCGGCCTGCGTCTGGTCCCCAGGCCTCAACGCCGCCGGCACTTCGCTCGCGGGTGCGATGGCGCTGGAGCGGCTGGCCGAGCGCAGCGGCTGGTCGATCTTCGTCTAGGCCCTGATCCCCGAGGAGTCGCAACCGGCGCGGCAGCCGTGCTAGGCTCGTCCGGGGAGACGTATCCATGCTTTCTACGATGCTTGCCGCCGCGGCCCTGGCGGTGCCTCAATGTCCGATCGATCGCGCCGTCTACCGGCTCAACACGGCGCCGGAATTCACGGCCGGCTTCATCAGGCAGGATCGCCGTAAGATCCGTGCTTCCGACCTGGTCTTCTGGCTGAAGAGCCCGCAGCGCACCTACTTCTTCGCCTTCTTCGCGCCCAATGGCCATAGCGGGACCTATATCGGCCCGGACATCGATCCTCGCATCTCGGCAACGCTCGACGATGATGCCGAGTTCGAAGCCACGAAGCGCGCGGCTGGCGAGGAGCCGATGATGATCGAATTCGACGCTTTCGACCCTGCGCTCAAGCCTTACGACACGCCTCCGCAGGCCGACAGCCCACCGCCTGTCCGGCTCTTCGCGCGGCAGCTCGTTCAGGCCCTCTGGTACAACGTGGCCGCCGCTGCCGGTAACGACGAAAAGGCTGCGCAGGAGTCGATCCCCGCCGGAATGTTCGAACCGGCCGGCTGCGGAGGTCCGCCTCGCCCCCTGTCCGGAGGCGGTTGAGACGGGCGGTGGAGGTCAAGATCCACCCTTACTCCGCTACCGGCTGAATATGACCTGCGGCTCGCCCTGATCAGACGCAGGCCAGGCTTACTTGGCGGCGCTTGCCTGGGCGCGCCGCCGAACGCTTTCGCTTACCCTCAACCAGAGTGCGGGGACTTCCTGGCCGGCGGCCGTCTTGGCTGCAATGGCCTGACTGAACAGCCCGAGCGCCTCTTGATGCTTGCCGAGGTCGGCCTTGATCTGGGCGAGCGCGACGGCCGTGTCCGCGTCCGCGGGGGTCATGGCGAGAAGCTTGGCGAAGGCCCCCTCGGCCTTGGGAAGATCATTCGCTTCCATCGCGAAGGAAGCCTGGTTGCGGAGCAGCCTCGAAAGCACCTTTTCGGGTGCGGCGCCGCTTCCTACGACGAGGTCCGTTCCTTCAGACTGCATCGCGCTGTCCTGGAACCGGTTGCCGGCCTGAAGCTCAAGCGCGCCGTAAACGAAGAGGGCGTTGGGGCTGCTCATATGGGGGCGGGCAGCGGCCAGCGCGGCGGCCACTTTCCCCTTGTCTTCGGAATCCAGCGAATCCTCCAGGGTCCGAAGCGCCTTCTTCTCTTCGGGCGCCATCTTGTATCCGGCCACGACCGAGCCTCGGCGAGCCTTCTCGTTGACGAGCCGGTCGAACAGGCGCTGGGCCTGCTCCGCCCGCATCTCGATCATGTCCTCGTTCGGCGGTTCAGGTACCGTCGGCGCTTCCGGTGAGTTCTGCTGCGCCAACAAGGAGGTGCCTTGGGCGGCGGCCAGCAGGGCTGCTATCCGTATGATCTTGCTAAGCTTCATCGAGGCGCCTCCTAATGCCCGGCGAGACTAACATTGGCCGCGCCGCCTTGGAAGCCCTGAAGCGGAACCGGCCCTAGCCACGCCGCATTCCTGTAGCTATGGGCTGCCCGAACCCGAAATCAGGAAAATCGAAATGAGCCTCCGCAACGTGGCGATCATCGCCCACGTCGATCACGGCAAGACGACCCTCGTCGACCAGCTGTTCCGCCAGTCCGGCACCTTCCGCGACAACCAGCGCGTCGAGGAGCGCGCGATGGATTCGAACGACCTGGAGAAGGAGCGGGGGATCACCATTCTCGCCAAATGCACTTCGGTCGAATGGGAGCATGACGGTGAGACCACGCACATCAACATCGTCGACACTCCGGGCCACGCCGATTTCGGAGCGGAGGTGGAGCGGATCCTCTCGATGGTGGACGGGGTCATCCTGCTCGTCGACGCGGCCGAGGGCCCGATGCCGCAGACCAAGTTCGTGACCGGAAAGGCGCTCGCCCTCGGCCTCAAGCCGATCGTCGTCGTCAACAAGATCGACCGCCCGGACGCTCGCCCCGCCGAAGTGCTCGACGAATGTTTCGAGCTCTTCCTCAGCCTCGACGCGACCGACGAGCAGCTCGACTTCCCCGTCCTCTACGCCTCGGGCCGCGCCGGCTATGCGGGGACGAGCGACGACGTCCGCTCGGGCGACCTGACGCCGCTCTTCCAGACCATCGTCAGCCACGTCCCCGCGCCCGACGCGAACCCGGAAGGGCCGTTCCGGATGATCGGAGTCCTGCTCGACCGCGACCCGTTCCTGGGGCGAATCCTCACCGGCCGGATCGAGAGCGGCAAGCTCGAGGTCAACATGCAGATCAAGGCGCTCGACGTGGACGGCAACGACGTCGAAGCGGGCCGGGCCACCAAGGTCTTCGCCTATCGCGGCCTCGAGCGCGTTCCGGTGGAAAGCGCCCAGGCGGGCGACATCGTCGCCATCGCCGGCCTCACCAAGGCGACCGTCTCCAACACCATCGCCGAGCCCGCCGTCACCCGCCCGATCGCCGCCCGCCCCATCGACCCGCCGACCCTGGCGATGAGCTTCGCGGTCAACGACAGCCCCTATGCGGGCCGCGACGGCGACAAGGTGCAGAGCCGCGTCATCCGCGACCGTCTCCTGCGCGAGGCCGAGACCAACGTCGCCATCCGCCTGACCGAGAGCCAGGA
The DNA here is from genome assembly GCA_036398895.1 of Allosphingosinicella sp. Lineage (GTDB taxonomy): Bacteria > Pseudomonadota > Alphaproteobacteria > Sphingomonadales > Sphingomonadaceae > Allosphingosinicella. Next base: position 92,390 of record DASWOC010000013.1, read on the forward strand.
GAAGGACGCGTTTGAGGTCGCCGGCCGGGGCGAGCTCCAGCTCGGCGTGCTCATCGAGACGATGCGCCGCGAAGGCTTCGAGCTCTCCATCTCCCGCCCCCGCGTCCTCTTCCGCGACGGTCCGAACGGCCGCGAGGAGCCCTATGAGACGGTCGTCGTCGACGTGGACGACGAATATAGCGGGACCGTCGTCGAGAAGATGGCGCAGCGCAAAGGCGAGATGACCGACATGCGCCCGTCGGGCGGCGGCAAGACGCGCCTTACCTTCTCGGCGCCCAGCCGCGGCCTCATCGGCTATCACGGCGAGTTCCTCTCCGACACGCGCGGCACCGGGATCATGAACCGCCTGTTCGAGAAATACGGCCCCTACAAAGGCCCGATCCAGGGCCGCCAGAACGGAGTCCTCATCTCGATGGAGCAGGGCGAGGCCGTCGCTTATGCGCTGAACGCGATCGAGGTGCGCGGCACCCTGTTCATCTCTCCGGGCGAGAAGCTCTACGAAGGCATGATCATCGGCGAAAACGCCAAGCCCCAGGACCTCGAGGTCAATCCCTTGAAGTCCAAGCAGCTCACCAACTTCCGCGCCAGCGGCCCCAAGGACGAAAGCATCCGCCTCACCCCGCCGAAGCGGATGACGCTGGAACAGGCGATCGCCTATATCCAGGACGACGAGCTGGTGGAGGTGACTCCCAAGTCGATCCGGCTGCGGAAGCGGCATCTGGATCCGCATGAGCGGAAAAGACAAAGTCGAAAGGCCGAGGCGGCCTAAGGCTTTGTCGGGCCGCCGAGCGTAGCGACGCCGGCGCGGCACGCGCCGCCGGAGCAGCGCGAAGAGACGGCTGACGCCGGCCAGCCTGCGCGGAGCGACAGGACTGACGTCACGAATTCAGTTCGTGACGGCCCCGCACGGTGCAGTGGATTCACGCGGAGGCGCGGAGGACGCGGAGAAATGGGGTTCACGCGAAGCCGCAAAGGCGCGAAGGCTGAGCGGAGGGCATGATCGCCACGAGAAGCTGAGCCCGAAATTGAGTATCACCTGAACGCCCTGAGTGACATTCACCAGGCCGTCCCCGCCCAACCAAAGAGGATCTGACCCAGCATGCCGCCTTTCAAGGACAGCTTCCAGGACCGGGTCGGCCAGGCGGCCGAAGCCAAGCGCAAGGCGCTCGAGAAGCTTCGCTCGAAGCCGCCGGTGGACGAAGCCGTCGCCGCCGCCCGCCTGGAGGCCGCCCGACAGCGCGAGGCCCGTGCGGAAGAGAAGCGCATTGCCAAGGCCGAAGCGGCGAAAGCCGCCGAGGAAGCGCGTGCGGCCGAGGCAGAGAAGGCCGCCGAGGCCGCCGAAGAAGCGGCTTGGGCTGCGCCCACCGAGGCCGAACGCAAGGCGGCGCGCGACGCCCGCTACGCGGCGCGGAAGAGCCGGAAGTAGGGGGGGCGGGTTTGTCTCGCGGACCCTCACAAAAGAAAGCATAAGAGCCGGAAGCGGAGGCGCGTAAAGGACGTGACCCTTGAACGATTGGCGGCAAGATATTGAAGAGGCGATAGAAGCCTTCTTGATCGTCGCGAGCTTGGGCGGCCTCACTCCTACGACTAACGATGTTGAGATCGAGTTTCTTCCCGCCCCGCACCGGCCACCAACTCGCCTGCCTCGCGGGAAGATGGCGGTATACGCATTTTGGGGCGATGGGTGCTGGCTGAAAGTCGGCAAGGTGGGCGCTAACTCATCCCCCCGCTATACGAGCCAACACTACAATCCGAGCAGTGCGCGAAGCACGCTCGCAGGGTCCCTGCTCAAGTGTCCGAGGATCGGTCAGAATAGCTCGTTCGATCCGGCAAACCCGGGCTCCTGGCTTAGGGGCAACGCTCACCGGGTGAACATCCTTCTCTCCACAGGCTTTCCTTACGAGCTGCTATCGCTGCTGGAAGCCTTCCTGCATCTACGGCTTAAGCCGAGATACGAAGGCTAGTCTCCGGCTATCGCTAAGGCGGAAGCCGCCGAAGGAAGGTGCACAGCGCGAGGAGCCATGGCGCTGCCTCATATCGAAACGGAAGCAGGTGGCTGGACGGCCCCTTGCTGCTCCGACCAGCGCCCCAATTCAATCATCGAACCTTCCACCGGCGGTACTTTCAGGCCGGCGCTGAAGAACATTGCTTCACGTCCAGTGGTCCTGCGCCGGGCCGAGTAGCCGATCTGGTACTGCAGCCATCTTTCGCCAGTGTAGAGGGCGTGAATGGGCGGAACATCGTCATAGGAAACGATCCATGGCACGTTTCTGAGCCGCCGAACGGCTGTTGCAACACCGGCGTGATCGTCAGGCTTGTAGAAGTTGTAGTAGAGCTCTGGTCCCTTATCAAAATAGGGAGGGTCCAGATAAACCAGCGTCTTAGGAGACCAGCCAGCCGCATGCGTCTTCAGTAGCGTAGTCGCGTCTAAGTTAGTGACCGTCACCCGGCGACGGACTAGAGCAATTCTCTCGATACGAGAGATTAGCTCGATCCGATTGAAACGCGCGTCGATGCCCCAAGTCCCATTCTGTGCCTTCCCACCAATCGGGCCGCCGTTGAGGATCCCAGAACGATTTGTGCGGTTGAGGTAGAACATTGCGAAGCCAAGTTGCAGGTCGTCGGCATCGTTCGAGTTCGCGAACGTTTGCTTCATGCGATACCACGTATCCAAGTCGAGCGGAGTGTCGCAAATAAGTTTCGTCAACTCATCGGTGCGCTCGAGCACGCACCGCCAGAAGGCATAAATGGGGCGGCTGAGATCGTTGACATGGACGCGGCGCACGACACCCGTCAGCAGCATCTCCCAAGCAACAGCTGCGCCTCCTGCATAAGGCTCCACATATAAGCCGTCTTGCAATTGGTTGAGACGGATTAGCTCGGCGACGAAACGAGACAGCTTACCCTTGCCACCGGGATAACGTAGCGGAGAAAAGCGCCCCGTTAATGGGGCGCGGCGGTTTCGATCCGGGCTCACTTGGCGACTCGCCCGAGGATCGCAACGAATAGTGCAGTCGCGTCGTCCCAGCCGGACCTGAGCGCATCAGGGCTCGGGATCTGATACTGGTCATGGTGGTAGTCATTTAACGCCTGAATTGAAGCGTGATGCTTCTTTGCTGACTCCGAGAGTTTACGACGGATGCCATTGAGATCGCTGCTCTTGGCACGCTTGTTCTTAATCAGATGATCAATAACGCGCTCTGCGCGCACATGCAGGTCGAGTTGCTTTTCGCCCTCCCAGAAGGGCAGTCCATTGTCGTGCATATAAGAATCGACGACAAACTGAATGAAACCCCGCAGCAGGAATGCCGCAGACAGTGGGGCACTCTTTAGCTGCACCTTGGTGGCCTCGCGGATGAACTGTTTGCCCTTCTCGTTTAGGGGTTCCCTAAACTCGAGCCGCTTGGGAGCGAGCGTGTTGCGAATCTGCGAGGGAGGCGCAGTTGGGGGAGGCGGAGGCGGAGGCGATGGGGCCGGCGTAGAAGTACGATTAAGCTCTAGGTCACGAAGCCGCTTGCTGTCGCCCGCGACGCTTGTGGGTAGTGCGAGCTTCGCCTTGAGATCAGCAAAATACTTCTCAATAGCCGCCGCCTTATTGTATTTTCGTGTGTCGATGACCTCCGCCGCGGCATCTTCGAGAAGGCTCTTCAGCAGCGGAACGAGGTACGCGGCTGAGTAGCGGGTCGTCGGGTACAAATACTCATCGACGTTTTCAGTGCCCAGCGCGAGAGCCTCGACACCTGCCTTAGACTCAAGGAAGCGCCTCACCACGTAGGAGCGTCGTTGCAGCTCGCCACGGACGGTCGCCCACTGCTCCGGCGTGTGACCGCCATTTCGCTCGACGAAGTCGAACACGTCTAGGACCAAAAAGTCGCCTTGGAAACGCTGGATTTCCAGCGGCCCCCAAGCGATTCGCTCCTCCCCTTTTAGTCCGCGCCCGTGCCTACGCAGAATCCAATCTTCCGCGTCGCCGCGACTAGCGAAAAGGATCGATAGGCGGCTTTCCCCAACAATGTCTGGTTGGAAGCCGACGGCCGCGTCCCTTAGCTTCTTGATCATGCTGTCAGGTAAGCCGGTCCCAGCGAGCAACCCAGGTTCCCGGAGAACCTTGAGCGCGGCCAGCCGCCTGTTTCCATCGACAACCGTTAGTCCCGTGACGCCGGTTTCCTCAGATTCATCGACGAGATAGAAGAGATCGCCCGGATCAAGCCCGTGCTGCTTGATGCTCAACATCATCGTGTGAAAATGAACCTGATTTAGAAGGATCAGTTCACGCAGGATGTCCGATTGCGCCGGGACGCTGCCGAGCCTTGGGTTCTCGTGGTCAAGCAGCAAATCGTCGATAGCGACATCAACTTGTTCGTACACGCACCCGCCCCCCTAAACGCATGTCGGCCGAGACGTTTAAGGGGAGCCTTTAGGTGTGGCAATCGACTAAAAGTCTTCTTCGCCATTTCGGCTAGATCTGAGACTATCGGGAGCGATAGCAGCCGTGACGGAGGGAATCTGTGACGTCAGTCCTGTCGCCAATCCGCTTTGCTCCGGGCGCAGGCTGGCCGGTCTCGCCGCTCTCTTCGCGGCGCTCCGGCGTCGGCTTCGCCGTCGGCGTCGCTACGCTCCGGGGGCGGGGCACTTGTGCAGCTCAGAGGCAGGCGCGAGTTCTCAGACGCATGAGCAGCCGTCACGGGACTAAATCCCGTGACGTCAGTCCTGTCGCCCTGCAAGCGCAGGCTGGCCGCGCTTTTGTGCGCTCTTCGCGCTGCTCCGGCGGCGCTTCACGCCGGCGTCGCTGCGCTCGGGCACAAAAGCGGAACAAATCATTTTCCTACAGCCCCCCTCCTGAGTCATAAACTGGCCGGTTGGCCACGAATCGGGAGGAGGAAGAGATGGGTAACGAGGTGCCGGGCTGCGCGCGGTTCAGGACAGAAAGCGGATGCCGCCTGTGCGGCTTCGGTGCGAGATCGTGAACTTCATGAACTTCACCCGGCCCGGTACGGCGGCTTGCAGGGAAGGACCCCTGTGAAACCATGTGACTCTCGTGACATTCGTGCCGCTTGTGACCTTCGGGCCGTTCACCCCTGCGGGAGCCGACTCCGCTTTAGGCGGGGTCGCTAATGTCGAGCGTCCGCCGCGCGAGGACCATCGCTCCGACGATGCAGCCGCCGAACAGGGCGCCTTCGAGGATTCCGGTGGCGATCTGGCTGACGGTGCCGAAGCCGGCCTCTCCGAACAGGGCGCCGATCGGGTCGAGGCGAAGGCGCGAATCCGGAAAGGCGAGGGCGAGGAGGTCGAGGCTTCCGCCCATCAGCCGCCCGCCGAGCAAAGGGATGAGGAGGCCCGCGGCGGCTCCGGCGAGGGCGGCGGCGGCGACGGCGCGGCGAAGCGAGCGGCGGGCGGCGCCCCGGCTCGCGAGCCAGGCGCCGAGGCCGACCGCTCCTCCGAGCAGCGCGCCCTCGACTCCGCCGGTAATGTCGCCCGGCGTCCGGCCGAGCAGGAGGTTGAACGCGTCGAGGCCGAGAAGCTTCACGATGCCGCCAACCACCAGCCCTCCCGCGGCGCCGCCCGCGATTGTCCAAACGGGGCCGCGCGCCAGGGTGCCCGCGGCGATCCCGAACGCCACGCCCGCCCCGCCCATCAAGGCTGCGGCGATGGTCAGCCACATCAGGACGAGCATCACCGAGACCGCACCGATTCCGGGCGCCAGCGGCTGGGAAGCGCCCGCGAATCCGTAGAAGAGGCCCCCCGCGACTCCCGCCACGCCCGCGCCGATCGTCCCGGCACCGCCGAGGAGGAAGAGCCGGCGCAAACCCGACGGCGTCCCAGCCTGCGGGAGCGGGGCGGTGGCGAGCGGCCCGGGTTCGGCGGGCTCAACCGGCTCGACGGCGGCGATGAAGCGGTAGCCGTGCTTGGGCACCGTCTCGATGAAGCTCGGGCGAGCGGCCTCGTCGCCCAGCTGGCGGCGGAGCGTCTTGACGCATTGGGTGAGCGCCTCGTCCGTGACGGGCACCCCCCGCCACACCTCGTCCATGAAGCGGTCCTTGGTGACCAGTCGGCCGGCCTCGCGCACCAGCAAGGCGAGGGCGTCGAGGTAGCGGGCGTTGAGTTCCACGGGCGCGCCGTCGCGCCTCAGCTGCCGGTTGCCGAGGTCGAGGAGGAAACGATCGAAGCGGAAGCCGCCCGGGGCCATGTTTCAGCGAAACCTCAGAAGTTGCTCATGCCTTCTACCTCACGGCGGGGCAGACGGGGGCCTCGTTCAAGCATGGAGGCAAGGCAATGGCAAATGAAGCGGAAACGATCGAGGGGCGGCGCGGCGGGCTGCCGTGGAGGGCGATCGGGTGGAGCATTCCGGCGATCCTCCTGCTGCTGCCTTTGGTGGCGATGCAGTTCACGAAGGAGGTCAATTGGACCGCTTCCGACTTCTTCTTCGCGGCGGTGCTGTTCGGAAGCGTCGGGGCGGCGTTCGAGCTGATCGTGAGATGGTCGGGAAGCCTCACCTACCGCCTGGGCGCAGCGCTGGCGGTCCTCATGGCCTTCCTGACGATCTGGGCGAACGGCGCGGTTGGGATGATCGGCGACGAGGACAATCCCTACAACCTTCTGTTCCTCGGGGTTCTGGTCGTCGCGCTCGCAGGCGCGGTCGCCGCGCGCTTCCAGGCGAGGGGAATGGCAATGGCGATGGTGGTTGCAGGCGTCGCCCAGGCAGCCGCCGCCGCCGGCGGGTTCGCGAGCGACATTCGTGGCGCGATGTTCAGCATGGTCTTCGCGCTTCCGTGGTTGCTCGCGGCAGCCTTGTTCTGGAACGCGGCCGGCGGCGGGACGCGGGTGCAGGGCTGAACGGCGAGGGCTCAGGCTCCCGCCAACTCCAGGATCGCCGCCCATTCCTCCTCCCGCACCGGGGAGACCGAGAGCCGGGACTGGCGGAGCATCTCGAGGCCGGCGAGGCGCGCTTCGGCCTTCATCGCCTTCAGCGTGACGGGGGCGGGGAGGGCGCGGACCGGCTCGACGGCGACGGAGACCCAGGCGGCATCCTTCGGATCCGGGCCGGCTTCCCGAGCGATGCGCATAATGCCGACCGCCGCTTTCTGATCGCCGCTATGGTAGAAGAGCGCCTCGTCGCCCGGCTTCATCGCCTTGAGGTGGAGGCGGGCGGCGGGGTTGCGCACCCCGTCCCATTCGGTGCCGCCGTCGCGCACCAGATCCTCCCAGCTGTAGCTTCCCGGCTCCGACTTCATCAGCCACTTGGCCATCCTCAATCTCCTTGTCCGAGGGATAAGTAGATTTTTCCACGGCGCCGCGCCACAAGGCGGCGATGCGCTTCGCCCTGCCACTGCTGTTGCTGCTCGGGTCCTGCGGGGAGCCGGTTGCCGTTCCGAACATGTCCGCCGAGGCCAACGAGGCGGCCGCCGAGCCGATGGTGGCGGAGGCGCGGCCGGTGAGGGTGGGGGAACTGGGGCCGAGCCTCCCGGCCTGCAGCGGCGCCGGAATGGCCCGGCGGCTGCCGCGCGGCGAGAGCCTGACCGTTCGTTCCTCCCCCTTCGACAGCGGCTCGGAAATTGGAGCGGTGCCGCAGGGCGCCCGCTTCTTCGTCTGCACTCGCAGCCACGACCAGAAATGGCTCGGCATCGTCTATGCCGAGGAGGGCACTCTGGCGGAGCGTTGCGGGGTTGCGGAGCCGCTCGCCAGGCGGCGCGACTATGAGGGCCCGTGCCGCTCCGGCTGGGTGCAAAGCGCCTTCGTGAAGCTGGTCGCCGGAGAGACGGAGGCGCTGCCGCAGAATCAACCGGACGCGCAGGAGCCCGCTAACGCAGCCGCAGGTGCTTGAAAAAAGCGGATTTTTCCAAAGGTTCCGCGAAAAGTAACTTTTTTCTTCAGCGTGTCCTCGGAGTCACACGGCTCATCGCTAAGTCGCTCCCGATGAGTTGATCGGCGGGCCGACTTCGGTCATTGGCCCCTCAGCTTAGTAGCGAGAGCGGGGCCGCCGCACACAAGAAAAGCGGCGCAGGGCTCGAGACGGGGGGCGATCAGGGATGCGGTTCTCGCATCCCGGGGATCAGCCGGCCGCATATAACAGAGAGACGATGAACAAGACGGTTCGCGCCGCGGGCTTTGCCGCGGCCGCATTCGCACTGGTTGCGAGTGCCAGCACCTCTGCGCCCGCCGGAGCCCAGGCTCCGGGCAGCGCCCCGCAGGATCAGACGAGCGTCCTATCCCAGCTTTGGCAGGGTGCGGTCACCGCGATCGTCGGCGAGAGCAAGGCGGCGCCTGCCGCGGCTCCCGAGCGCAAGACGCTGGCGCAGCTTGTCGGCGATTTCGGCGGAGCCTCCACCGCGGACCGGGAGCAGGAGTGCCTCGCCAACGCCATCTATTTCGAAGCGCGCGGCGAATCGATCGAAGGCCAGCTGGCGGTGGCGGAAGTGGTCCTGAACCGAGCCGCCTCGGGCCGCTACCCGACCGACATCTGCGCCGTCATCACCCAGCCCTGGCAATTCTCCTTCATCCGCAAGGGCCGCTTCCCGAAAGCCGACCGCGGCTCGGAGGCCTGGACCAAAGCGGCGGCGATCGCCCACATTGCCCGCCAGCAGCTCGCCGACAGCCTTCCTTCCAACGTCCTTTGGTACCATGCCGATTATGTCGCGCCGAGCTGGGGCAAGAGGCTCAGCCGCCAGACCAAGATCGGCCTCCATATCTTCTACAGCTAAGCCGCGCCTGCCATGGCTAGGGGCGTCGCAGGCGGACGGGGCCGAGGGTGGATGTGATCCTCACGGGCGCTCCGCCCGATCCGACGCGGGCACGATAGCCGGAGTTGTTCCGCACGAGCCGGATGTCGGGCGACAGGCTCGTGACTCTCCCCAATGTGCTGTCGACGGACACGTCCGCGTTGGCTCCCTGCGCGAAGCCGAGGTCGACGGAGCCGGCGGTGCTCGACACTCGGATGTCTCGCGCGGTCGAAGCGACGTTCAGGGTCACGCCGCCCGCGATCGAGCTGATCTCCGCGGATCGAGCGCTGGCAATATGGGCGCGCCCCGCGATCCCCTCCAGCCGCACGGACCCTTCCATCGCTCCCACATCGACCCGGCCCGCGACGCCGGAAACGTGCAGCCGGACGGTGCGCGGAAGGATGAGCCTGGCTTCCTGACGCGCGCGGATGTTGCGGCATTCCCGCCTGTCGCGATTGTCGCTCGGCGCGATGGCAAGGCTGGCGGCGGACGCGGTGACGACGGGCCGGAAGCAGCTGAGCTCAGCCTCGGTACCCGCCGCGCTGACGATATGGACTTCGGCACGGGAACCCGAACCGGTTTCGACAGAAACATGACCGGCAAGCCCGGAAATCTTCACCGTCGCTGTGGAGTCGAGATCGAAGACCCGATCAATGTTTTCTCTTGCAGAAAGGCCTTCCCAAGTGTCGCGTGCCCGTTCACCGGCGGCGGAACCGGCCGTCGCGCATAAAATTGCGCAGGCCGCGGACAAGGAGCTGATGGCGATCGTCTTTAGCATATACCCTCCTGTGCGCGCCTCGTGTGGCGCCGCTTCGTCTCTCCTGAAGCAAGAGGCGGGCCAGCTTCTCGGCACCCTCTGAGCTACAAGCGTCGCAGTCGCAATTTGCGTGTGAGCGATGCCTCGCGGTGTCCGGCTCCGGACATTTGCTGTCCGCACGCGGACTTCCGGTTCAGCTGCGCAGCGTGCGGAACGTAATCGAGTAGCGCAGGGCCTCCATCGGCGGGATGCTGTGCTCCCATTCGTGCCGGGCAGGCCCTCGAAGCAGATAGGCCGAGCGCGGCTCGGCCACGATCGAGGCGCGCTGCCACTTCGCGCCGACCTTCCGCCGGAAGCGGAGCCGGGCCGGCGCGAGCAGGGAGATGCCGACGACGTCGCCGAACACCGATCGGTCCCGGTGCCACCCGATGCCTGCGCCAGGAGCATATTCGATCACCAGAGCGTGGCGCAGAGCCTGCGGCTCAATGCCGGCGAAATCCGCCGCCCGCGTCCTGACCGGCAAAAGCCACTCGGGCATCGGCTCGGCCTCGTGGAGGCCGCTGCCGTCGAAGGCGTAATGCCAGCCGAAGGACACGGTGCGGCGGTGCCCGGTGAAGCCGTGGAACTCGAAGGCTTTGAAGGAAAGGGCGGCGATCCGCTCCGCCAGCCGCTTCTCCTCCTTGATGCCGATAAGCTCCGCGCGGTAGGCGAGCCCCTCCGGCAGGTCTGACCCCGGTTCGAACATCGAAAGCTGCGCGTCCTTCATCCCCACGGCCTTTAGGCTAGCAATTCGGTAATCATTTCTGTGGCATCAGCCGCGGGATCAAACCGATCCCTCGGGGGGAGCCCAATGCACGAGATCCGCTCATCGATCCTTTCCGGCGAGCCGAAGCCCGCTACGCCGATTGCGCGGAAGGCGAAGCCGAAGAGCGAGGGTGCCGGTGTCGGGGGGCTGACCAAGATCGCCATCAAGCGTGAGGAAACCCGGGTCACGGACCAGCGGCTGGAGGACCGGCACCGCGGCGTGGTGGAATGCTCGACCATTCATTTCCGCCGCAAGCGTCATCAGGTGGAGGTCGTCAACGTCTCCTCGCGCGGCGCGATGATCAAGAGCGACCTGCCGGCCCGCATCGGCGAGAAGCTCGACATCGAATTCACCCCCCAGAACCGCACCCGCTGCGTCGTCCGCTGGATCCGCGAAGGTCGGATCGGCCTGGAGTTCGCGGAGGAGACGATCTTCTGGGAATCGGGGCCGGGCCAAAGCGGCGCGGTCTTCAAATATGAGGGCGCTACGGCCGAGGCGCAGCGCGAGGCGCCGGTGCGGCCGGCGGTGGACCGGGAACCGCGGCAGGCGCTGCTTCGCGCCGGCACGCTCTACTGGAGCGGCATCTCCATTCCCGTGCGCCTGCGCAACATTTCCTCGGGCGGCGCCCGCATCGACAGCGAGCGCCAGCTTCAGCCGGGCAGCGAGGTCGAGCTCGACCTCGGCGAGGCCGGTTTCCAGATGGCGGAGGTGCGCTGGTCGAAGGACGGACAGGTTGGCCTCCGCTTCGCGATCGACTTCGACCTCGATTCGCTCGCGGTCCGCAGCCAGACGGGGGAGCGCCCGCCCGAGATCCTCAAGCCCGCTTATCTGGAGACGGAGACTCGGCCGGATTCCCCGTGGGCGGCCCGTTTCGAGCGGCTGACGATGACGGACCTCAAGATCGTCGATCCCGGCCGCTGAGCTAAGCGGACATCGATCCCCAGAAGAGGCCCATCCCGACGAACAGCAGACCGAACACGGCCATGATCAGGTAGATCGGGCCGGGCCTGCGAGTCTCCAGCACGCATTCCTCCGGCCGCTCGGGATTGTAGCGGACCGTGGAATTGCCGGTGGCGGAATAAGGCGCCAGCATCGCCTCCGCCTTCTTCCTGCTGCCGCTGCGGTAATTGCCGAAGCGCAGCCGCTGGCTTTGATATTCTCGACCGGCAACGGCGTAGCTGTAGGCGACCACCGGGTTGTACCAGGTGCTGGTGTGGCCTTCGCGGTTGGTGCTTTCCTCTTCGACCACGCTGCATGAGTGGATCGTGGCGATCGCCGTGGGCCAGGTCTCCGCCGCCTTGGCTTTTCCGGCCGCGCGGAAATGCGCGAAAGCGAAGGCCGCGCTCCAGACGAGGCCCAGTGCGATCAGTCCGAAACCCACCCAATCCATTTGACCCCTCCACCTGTCTTTCGAGACCTTTGAGCATCGGGGCCCGCCGGAGTAAAGAAGGGTCGCGAGCTAAGGAGAGGGTATGGCGGGTCGAGCCTCGTTGCTGTTGGGACTGGGGCTGCTTGCCGGCTGCGACGGAGGCGGCGCGGGCGAGGCGAACCGGGCCGACGCGGCGCCGGCCGCCAACGTTTCGGCTGGGGCGCCGAAGGAAAAGGTGCTGAAGTCGGAAACAGTCGAGGCGGTGTTCACCGGATGGGAGGTGGGCGATTACGTCTGGGCGAACCTTGAGGTGAAGGGGCGTGAGGCGGCGGGAGCCTGGGTCGGGCCGGCACCGCTCGAGCATTTCCTCGAGGCGCATAAGGGCAAGCCGATCACCGTCCGCATCGACACGGTGCGCCTGGACGTGCCCGAAGTCGGCGGCGAGCAGGATGTGCCCCGCATCGCCGAGGCCAAAGCGGGCGGCCTCACCGCCGCTTCCTGGTGGCAGAGCCTCTCGCCCGAGCGCCGCAAGGCGGCGGAGCGGCGGATGGACGAGGTGCTCGGCGGCGGCGCCTAGCGCGTGAGCTTCTCGCCGGCTTCGGCCTTGCGCACGAGCAGGTCGGCTAGGCTGAAATCGGCGCCGAGCGGCTCCTGCTGGCGGCGGAGGCCCTCGACGATCTTGGGCAGGCCTTCCGTGTCCGCCCAGAACATCGGGCCGCCGCGATAGACCGGCCAGCCATAGCCGTACACCCAGACCACATCGATATCCGAGGCGCGCTGGGCCATGCCCTCTTCGAGGATCTTCGCCCCCTCGTTGACCATCGTGTAGAGGGTGCGCTCGACGATCTCTTGATCGGTGATCTCACGGGCCTGGACGCCTTCCCTGCCGCGGAACTGCTCGATTATCTCCTGGACCTTGGGGCTGGGAGAGGGGCGGCGCTTCTCATCATAATCGTAGAAGCCGGCGCCCTTCTTCTGGCCCCAGCGGTCGATCGCGCAGAGCGCGTCGCGGATGTTCTCGATGCGGCTCGGGTCGCGGTGCCAGCCGATGTCGACTCCGGCTAGGTCGGCCATCTGGAAGGGACCCATCGGCATTCCGAACTCGGTGTAGACGCGGTCGACCTGTTCCGGGGTGGCGCCTTCGAGGAGGAGGCGCATCGCCTGCGTCTGGCGCGGGATCAGCATCCGGTTGCCGATGAAGCCGTAGCAGACGCCCGCGACGACAGCGACTTTCCTGATGCGCTTGGCGAGCTGCATAGCGGTCACCATCACGTCGGGCGCCGTCTTCGCGCCGCGCACCACCTCGAGCAATTTCATGATGTTGGCGGGTGAGAAGAAGTGGAGGCCGACGACATCCTGAGGCCGCGAAGTCGAGGCGGCGATCTCGTCGATGTTGAGATAGGAGGTGTTGGAGGCTAGGATGGCGCCGGGCTTGGCGATCCGGTCGAGCTTTCCGAACACCTCCTTCTTCACGTCCATATTCTCGAACACGGCCTCGATGATCAGGTCGCAATCGGCGAGATCCTCAAGGCTGAGCGTGGGCGAAAGGAGGCCCATCGCCTGCTCGACCTGCTCGGCCGACATTCGCCCCTTGGCGGCGGTCGCCTCGTAATTCTTTCGCATGACGCCCGTGCCGCGATCGAGCGCTTCCTGCTGCTGCTCGACGATGCGCACCGGAATGCCAGCCGAGAGGAAGTTCATCGAGATGCCGCCACCCATCGTGCCGGCGCCGATGACGCCGACCTTCTCGATCCGGCGCGGCTGGGTGCCTTCGGGGAGGTTGTCGATCTTCGCGGCCTGACGCTCGGCGAAGAAGAAATATTGCTGCGCCTTGGCCTGGGTGCCGCTCATCAGCTCCATGAAGAGCTGGCGCTCCTGCATCACGCCTTCGGCATAGGGTTTCGACACGGCGGCTTCGATGGCTCTGATATTGTGTTCCGGCGCCTGGAAGCCGCGAAACTTGCGGGCATTCTCCTTGCGGAACTCGTCGAACACGGCGGGGTCGGTGCCCTCAATCTTGTCCTGCCGCTGGCTGGTCCGGGGCACCGGCCGTACGTTCTTCACTTCGTCGGCAAAGGCGACGGCGTGCTGCTCCAAGTCGCCCTCGATCAGCCGGTCGACCAAGCCGACCTCATAGGCTTCCTTGGCGCCGATGGGGTTGCCGGTGGCCGCCATCTCAAGCGCCTTGCGGACGCCCGCGACGCGCGGCAGCCGCTGAGTCCCGCCAGCGCCGGGGAGGAGGCCGAGCTTCACTTCCGGAACGCCGAGCTTCGCCGTCGGCACCGCCACCCGGTAGTGCGAGGCGAGCGCCACTTCGAGGCCGCCTCCGAAGGCGGTGCCGTGGATCGCGGCCACCACCGGCTTGGTGCAATTCTCGATGATGTCGACGACCATCGGAAGCATCGGCATCTGCATCGGCTTGCCGAACTCGGTGATGTCCGCACCCGCGAAGAAGGTCTGGCCCTGGCAGACGATCACCACCGCCTTTACGGCCTCGTCGCCGTCGGCCTCCTCAATGGCCTTCACCAGCCCTTCCCGAACCGCATGGCCGAGCGCGTTCACCGGCGGGTTGTTCGAGGTGACGATGAGGACGTCGCCGTGGCGGCGGGTGCTGATCGGGCTCATGCGGCGTATCTCCGGCTGGTATGGTCGCCGTCCGATAGGCGCTGCTTTACGCGAACGTCAACCGGCGTGGCGGAGCGCGAAGCCGAGGATTTCGTCGGGGCCTGAGCCGGTGTATAACCCCTCGGCCAAAGCAGCGGGGGAAATAGCCATGCGGAGAGCAAGCACGGTCTGGAAGCTGGGTTTGGGAGCGGCGGGGCTCGTCGCGGCGAGCCTGGTTCACGCAGGGTTGCCGGAGAAGAAGCAGAAGAACCCGGGACGCAGCGAAGCGGCCTGCGTGACGCCGCCGCAAGTCTGCACGAAGGAGCCGGTGGGGTCGAACGCCCGCTCCGAATGCGTCCACCTTTTCCTGAAGGCCAATGGCAAGAGGGAAGGGCACCCGGTGTGGGAGGAGGCCGTCTCCAAGGAACGCCATCGAGGGGACGTCACTCACGAAGTGACCTGGTCGTCGAGCAGGCGCCATGGCGACGTCATCTGGACCTCCAGCAACGGCCGCCGCCTCACGGTCTGCGACGGCGACTGAGGCGGGCCGGGCTGGCGCCCACGCCTCAGTGCCAGTTCGCGTCGCCTTGGGCATTCAGCCTGCGCGCCGCCTCGACAATGTCCTCTAGGTCGACCGGCTTATCGTAGGCGTCTTCATCAAGCTCTGTGGCCCGCTTCAGTCGGCGCTGCCAGCCGTGCAGCGCCTCGACGAGCGGAATGAAAGGCGTGCGCATAAGCGCGCCGCTCGGGAGGCGCTCCACGTCGGCTATGCCCATGCGGAGCCACTCGCCGCTATGCCAGTCGGTCATGTCCACGGCCGGGAAGAGGCAGATGCCGTGCAGGTCGACCCCGCGGCTGATGGCGGCGAGTCCCTCGGTGACGACGTCGTTCAGCCAGTCCACGCGGCCTCCTCCGATTCCGGAGGTCTCGGCGACGATGCAGGGGCGGCGATATTTGCTCCACGCTTCCTCGATGAGGTCGGCGAGCGGGCGGATGCGGTCGTCGCCCGGCTCCAGAGGCACGTGCGGCCCGCCGGGGCGGTATTCCATCTGGCCGAAGCTGTAATTGTTGAAGCCGAGAATATCGATGATCTCCGGGCTTCCGCCGAACTCGGGATGCCTCTGGCCCGAGATCACGTCCCAGGCGAGATAGGCGTCCTCATAGCTTTCCCGGTGAGCCGCCTCGGCGAAGTCGGGCCGGTCGCGCGGCGGGACGACCCAGATGAGCGGATCGATATGCACCATCCGCGCCTCCGGGAAATCCTCGCGGATCGCCTTTACCGCCGCGATGTCGGCGCGCGCGAGAGCTAGCGTGAAACGGCGGCGATAGTCCGCGTCGCGGCCATAGGGCGCCGCCCAGGCCCATTCTCCGCCCATATAGCCCCAGAAGGTGGGCTCGTTGACCGGCGTGAACAGCAGGGGCCCGTGATGCGCGCGTTCCGCGACGTGGCGGGCGGCGGCGCGGGCATAAGCCGCGAAACGCTCGACGAAGGCCTCGGAGAGCGGATCCAGATCGTCGGGGAAACCGTAGTGGCATAAGTCCCAGATGGGGAGGATGGAGTGCCGCCGCTGAGCGTCGAGGAACGGCTCGATGCAGGCGAAATCCAGTTCGCCGCCGCGATCGACCATCGGCCAGGGAATGCCTTCGCGCGCGACCGCGATGCCGAGCGGCCGAAGCATCGCATAATCCTCGTCCGCATGGACGTAATGCTGGAGCTCGGCCGAAAGGTCGCGGCGGCCCACATCCTTCCACTGAAAGGTCGAGCATTCGAAGCCCGACAGGAAGAAGGTCGGAAAGATCCCGGAGCGCTGTGTCATGCCCGGATTACGCTTCGCGAGCACGCTAGGGTCCGGCCGGTTGCGCTTTCGCCCGGCCTCCTAACCGTTTCTAAAAATCCTTTTGCTAGGCCGGCGCGATGTCGTCCCGCTTCGTCCGATATTTGCCGTGGGGAATTCCGGCGCTCGCCTTTGGGGGGACGGCGGCGTTCGAGCTGGCGCTGGTCGAGCGGAAGTACGCCATCTTCGGGGGCGGTTTTGGGGCGGGGCATGTGCTCGACACCGCGAAGGAGGTGGCGCTGTTCGCCGCCACGCTCGCCGCGGCGCAGGCGGTGCTGATCGGCGGGCTGTGGCTCCTCATCCGCTCCGCGCACCGCAAGCGTCCGGAAAGCCCCACCTTCCTCCTGAACTTCCTCTTCTTCGCGCCGGGCGGGCTCGCGGCTTTGCTGCTCGCCAAGTTCGAGGCTCTATCCTACTTCAGCGATGCCCTCGGCTTCGAGCTGATCAAGAACCTCGGCGGCGGCAGCGTGGCCGGAGCCCTGGTATACGTCGCCTTGGAAGCCGCCATCGGCCTGGCGGTCTGCGCGGGGGCAGTGGCGGTCTGGTGGATCGGCCTGCGGCTTGCGCGGCGGCGCCTGCCGGAGCGGGTGGCTCTGCCGGGGCTCCAGTGGAGGCACGTGCTTTGGGCGGCGTTGCCGCTTCCTCTGCTGGCGGCGGCGGCGGCGAGGGAGCCCGACGTGCGCTTCGCGCTGGCGCGGACGACGGCCCCGGCGGGGGCGCTGGCCCTGCTCCACCAGACGACCGACTTCGACCGGGACGGCTATAGCGGGTTCAGCGCGCAGCGGGACGGCTTCCCCTTCGACTCCGCGAGGCACCCGCTCGCGTTCGACATCCCCGGCAACGGAGTGGACGAGGACGGCTTCGGCGGCGACTTCCGTTTTGAGGGGCCGCTCGAGCAGTCGTCGGATTGGCGCCCGCCGGGCCAGCCGAAGCACGTTGTCCTGATCGTGCTGGAGAGTGTGCGCGGCGACGCGGTTGGCAAGCAGGTCGCCGGCCGTCCGGTGACGCCCCAGCTGAACGCGCTCGCCAGGAGCGGGACGTGGGTGCGGGAGGCGTACAGCCATGTCGGCTTCACGACCGCGTCCGGGAAAAGCATCTTCTCCGGCGCGCTGGAGCCGGGCGAGCGGGCGCCCTCCCTGTTTCGGGACCTCAAGGGCGCGGGCTATCGTGTGGGTGTGTTCTCAGCCGCGCCCGAGAATTTCGGAGGCATTTCGGCGGCTGTGGGGATGCGGGAAAACGCCGACCTCTATGTGGATGCGGAGCTTCTGAAGGCGGAGCGGGCGCACAGCTCTGCGGCGCTCGGCTCGCTGGCGCTGGACGGCCGCAAGGTGCTTCGCGAGTTCGACAGGCACTTCAGATCCGCCGGCGACTGGAAGGCTCCGACCTTCCTCTATTTCAACTTCCAGGAAGCGCATTTCCCCTACCGCCATCGGGACATGCCGCGGCTGCTTCCGGGCGACCCCGTGGAGCGGGGCGAGATCCAGGCGGAGAACCGCGAGAGAGTCGAGGCGACGTACTGGAATGCGGTCGCCTACAGCGACTGGCTGGTGGGACAGGTCGTCGCCCGACTGAAGCGAATGGGGGTATGGGAGCGGTCCTTGCTGGTAGTGACCGGCGACCATGGCGAGGCTTTGTTCGAAGACGGCTTCATCGGCCACGGGCACATCCTCAACCGAGCGCAGACGCACGTCCCGCTGATCTTCAGCGTGCCGGGCGCGGCGGCTGCGAACGGCCCGGTGGGGCTGGCGGATTATCGCGGGCTTATTCTTCGCGCTCTGTCGGGAGAGCCGCCGGCTCAAAGCAGCGGCACCGTCTTCCAGTTCATCGGTACTCTGCACCGGCCCGACGTGATCGGGATGGTGGAGGCCGGGGGCAAGCGGACCACCCTCAACCTCGAGACCGCCGAGGTGGAGTTCAGCGACCTCGCCCGGAATATCCGCTACACGGATTTGCGTCCCGGAACTGAGCTGCGCGTACGGGCGGATCGGCTGGCGAACGAATGGGCGCGGCAGAGGTGGCTGGCGCGCCGAGCCTCATCCTGAAGCGCTAGACCGCCGTCTTGCCATATTCCTGGTGATTGTAGGGGTGGGAGACGGAGAGGCCTCCGTCCACCACCAAAGCGTGGCCGTTGACGTAGGAGCTCTCGTCCGAAGCAAGGAACAGGGCGGCGTTGGCGATCTCGTCGGGGATGCCGCCGCGCTTCAGCGGGTTGAGGTGGCCGATCCGGTCCTCCTTCCCCTTGGCGCGGGCCCATTCGAACACCTGCCGCGTCATCCCCGTCTCGATCAGGCCGGGGCAAATGGCGTTCACCCGGATGTTGGCGCCGGCGAGCTGGGTGGCGGCGACGCTGACGAGGTTGATGACACCCGCCTTGGATGCGGAATAAGCCGGGCCGCCCGCGCCGGCGCGGATTCCCGCGACCGAGGCGGTGCAGATGATCGAGCCGCGGCCGTTCGCCTTCATCGCCGGCGCGGAATGCTTAATGGCGAGGAAGGGGCCGATGAGGTTGGTCCTTAAGATCGCCTCCCAATCCTCGGCCGACTGCTCGAAGATCGAGGCGAGGCCGCCGGACACGCCGGCATTCGCGAAAAAGATGTCGAGCCGGCCATGCTCCCGCACCGCCAGGTCGACCAGGCCGCGAACGTCCCCCTCCCGGCCCGCATCGGCGGGGACGATGCCGTCTCCGCCCTCCAGGTCGGAGGCGATGACGACGGCGCCTTCGGCGGCGAAGCGCGCGGCCGACGCCTTGCCGATGCCGGAGGCGGCACCGGTGACGATGGCGACCTTGCCTTCGAGCCTCACAGGCCAACGCCCGTCGTGCTGCCGCCGTCGACGACGATCGCCTGGCCGGTGACGAAGGTCGAGGCGGGGCTCGCGAGGAAGACGGCGGCGCCGGCGATCTCGTGCGGCTCGCCGATGCGCTGGAGCGGCGTGTGCATGGTGACGGCGCGCAGCGTCTCCGGATTTTCCCACAGAGCGCGGGCGAAATCGGTGCGGATCAGGCCCGGCGCGATGCAGTTCACACGCACCTGGTGCGGCCCGAACTCCTGCGCGAGGTTGCGGGCGAGCTGGAAGTCCGCGGCCTTGGAGATGTTGTACGCGCCGATGACGGGCGAAGCCTTGAGGCCGCCGATCGAGCTCACGATGATGATCGAGCCTTCGCGGCGCTCGATCATCTCCGGCGCGACCATCTGGATCAGCCAATGGTTGGCGATGATGTTGTTGTCGAGGATCTTCCTGAACTGGTCGTCGGTGATGCCGCCCATCGGTCCGTAATACGGATTGGACGCGGCGTTGCAGACGAGGATGTCGATCTTGCCGAGCTGGCGGCGGGTCTCGTCGACGAGGTTCTGGAGCGCGTCCTTGGAGGAGATGTTGGCGGGGACGACGATGGCGGTGCCGGCGCCGTGCTTTTCGTTGATCGCGGCGGCCGCTTCCTCGCAGGCGTCGGCCTTGCGGCTCGAGACGACGACCTTGGCGCCGTGATCCGCCATGGCTTCGGCGATGGCGCGCCCGATGCCGCGCGAGGAGCCGGTGATGATTGCGACTTTGCCGGTAAGGTCGAAGAGGGACATGCAACGCTCCTAACTTCGTTCGTCCCGAGCGCAGTCGAGGGGCGCCGCTCGGAGTCTGTGCCAGCGCCCCTCGACTTCGCTCGGGACGAACGGATTCTTGTTACCCGGTTTCCGGCCGGTGCTTGCCGAACTCGATCCTTGCGATCGCGCGGTTGTGCACCTCGTCCGGCCCGTCGGCGAGGCGCAGGGTCCGGATGCCGGCCCAGCTCTTGGCAAGCTCGAAGTCCTGCGAAACGCCCGCGCCGCCGTGCGCCTGCACCGCGTCGTCGATGATGCGCAGCGCCATGTTGGGCGCGAAGACCTTGATCATCGCGATCTCGGCCGCGGCGGCCTTGTTGCCGGCCTTGTCCATGAGGTCGGCGGCCTTGAGGCAGAGGAGGCGGGCCATGTCGACCTCGATGCGCGCCTGCGCGACGCGCTGCTCCCAGATCGAATGCTCCATCAGGCGCTTGCCGAAGGCCACGCGCGACTGGAGCCGCTTCACCATCGCCTTCAAGGCTTCCTCGGCCGCGCCGACGGTGCGCATGCAATGGTGGATGCGCCCCGGTCCGAGGCGGCCCTGCGCGATCTCGAAGCCGCGGCCTTCGCCGAGCAGCATGTTCGACGCGGGGATGCGCACGTCCTTGAGCTCCACCTCCATGTGGCCGTGCGGCGCGTCGTCATAGCCGTAGACGGTGAGCGCGCGCTCGATCGTGACTCCGGGCGCGTCGAGCGGCATCAGGACCATCGACTGCTGGCGGTGGCGGTCGGCGCCCTTGTCCGTCTTGCCCATGACGATGGCGACCTTGCAGCGCGGATCGCCCGCGCCCGACGACCACCATTTGCGGCCGTTCAGGACATACTCGTCGCCCTCGCGGCGGATGTCGCATTCGATGTTGGTCGCGTCCGAGGAGGCGACGGCGGGCTCGGTCATGAGGAAGGCGGAGCGGATCTCGCCGTTCATCAGTGGCCTGAGCCATTGCTCCTTCTGCTCGAGCGTGCCGTAGCGGTGGAAGACCTCCATGTTGCCGGTGTCGGGCGCGGAGCAGTTGAACACTTCCGACGCCCAGGAGACGCGGCCCATCTCCTCGGCGCAGAGCGCATATTCGAGGTTGGTGAGCTGCGTGCCCTCGAACTGGAAGCTCTCGTCGACATGGCGCAGCGCATGGCCCGGCGGCATGAACAGGTTCCACAGGCCCGCCTCGCGCGCTTGCGGCTTCAGCTCCTCGATGACCTCGATCGGCTGCCAGCGGTCGCCGGTTTCGAGCTGCTGCTTGTAGTCTTTCTGGCGCGGGCGAATCCGAGTCTCGACGAACTCGCGCACCCGGTCGCGGTAGAAAGCCTGCCGTTCCGTAAGGTCAAAATCCATGCCGCCGCTTTCCTCTTCGCCCGGGCTTCGGGCTTCCTGTCAGAAGCGGCGGATTTGCGCCAGTGCGGGCGCGCCTACGGAGCCGGGCGCGGCGCATTCGCCTGGGCGACGAGGGCTTCGAACTGCGTCTTGGGCATGTCCACGAGAAGCCCCTTGCGGCTCTTGCCGAATGCTTCGACGGGCACTTTGACGAGCCCTGTCGGAGTGACGACTACCGCTTCGCTGGCGACGATTCCCTCAATCTTGCCGAGCTCGGCTCCGAAGCGATCCGTGACCGCGGCGCCAGCGACCACGTCGCGCAGCTTGGCCGCCGTCGCGCGCAACGCGGGACGCCCCTCGGCGTCGACCGTCTGCCCGCCCTTCTTCTTTTTCAGGCGCTCGGCTGCGGCCGCGTCCGCCGCCTCCTGGGTCCAGTCCATCCGTCCGAGCAGGTCGATGGCATTGCGCTCGTGCGGGATGCGGCCGCTCGGATCGTCGCCCATCGGGTTGGGCGGCGTCGGCTGCGGCGGCGCCGGCGGCTCCTGCGCAAGGGCGGCCCCGGCGGCGGCAAGCGAGCAACAGGCAATCAGATGGAAAAGCTTGTTCATTTCGGCACTCCCCTTGCTCGCAGCCTACGCCCGCGGGGGCCGGCATGTAAACGGGCGCGTTGACCGCGCGGCGCGCGGAGGCCATTCCCTTTTCACGAGCGAGGGGTGCCGAATGACCGATCTCGAAACTTTCCGTTCTGAAACCCAAATCTGGCTGGAGGCGAACTGCCCCGCCGAGATGCGCCGCCCCGTGCGCGACGAAGGGGACCTGTGCTGGGGCGGCCGCAATGCGAGCTTCACGAGCGAGGCGCAGAAGGTCTGGCTCGAGCGGATGGCCGGGCGCGGCTGGACGGTGCCGGACTGGCCGAAGGATTATGGCGGCGGCGGCCTCTCGCCGGCCGAGACGAAGGTGTTGCGGCAGGAGATGGCGCGGATCGGGGCCCGCCTGCCGCTCTACAGCTTCGGCATTTCGATGCTTGGGCCGGCGTTGCTCAAGTACGGCAGCGAGGCGCAGAAGAAGCGCTTCCTGACCGAGATCGCACGCGGCGAGATTCGCTGGTGCCAGGGTTACTCCGAGCCCAATG
>DASWOC010000014.1:0-142241 GCA_036398895.1 Allosphingosinicella sp.
CGGCAAGCGCCTGACGCATCCGGGAAAAACGCTCCGGAACAAGCGTCAGGCGCCCCCCGCTCGAGGCCGCGATTTCCTCGCCTTCACGGATCGCATCGGGATCGCGATCGAAGGCGAAGACACGGGCGGCCCCACTCTCGATTATGGCCTTGGTGTAGCCGCCGGCACCGAACGTGCCGTCGACATGGGTTTCGCCGGGGGCGACGGCGAGTCCGGCGATCACCTCAGCGAGGAGCACCGGGACGTGCGGGGCGGCCATGCCGGAGGAGGGGGAGGGGGCGCTCACGGAGCGATCCCCTTTTCCTCGAGCCGCCAGGCGGCGATCTCCTTGAGGTCGCGGTCGCCTTCCTTGAGCGCCAGCCGCGGGTTCCAGATTTCAACGATCCCGCCGACTCCGACGAACAGGGCCAGGTCCTCGATCTTGCCTTTGCGGCGCATCATTGGGGGCAGGATGATTCGGCCGCTCGTGTCGTAGGGGACGTCCTCGGTCATGCCGAACATGCGTCGGGCGCGGGCATAATGGTCTTCGAGGGCGCCGCCCCGCTCTTCCTCCGCCAGGCGGCGGCGCTCGAGGTCGGCGAACAGGCTTCGGGCGTAGTTGCGGCCGTAGGCGGTGAGGCAGGGGGAGACTTCGTGGGCACCGACGACGATCGCCCGGGCGTCCGAACGCCGCTCGATTACGCCGCGGACGAAGGCGGGAACGGAAAGACGCCCCTTGGCGTCCACCGCATTGAGCGCGCTGCCCTGGAAGAAGTCGTCAACTTCCACGCCCCTGTCCGCTCCCAAACACGGACCTCCCCCGTCCGCGGAAGCACCGTGGTGCGCCGCGTCACTCGCCGGTCAGACGAAGAAGTGCCCCGAAACTCAGAGCGTGGTGGATAACATCGGCAGACCCTTGATGGAAGGGGATTTCATGCCTTTTTTAGGGATTTCATGCCTCAAGAGGGAGTTTCATGTTGTGTTCTGCTCAAAGTTCACCTCTCGTTCCGCAAGACTAGCCTGTGGATAAGTTTGTGGCTTAGCCTGCGCGGCGGCGGCGGAGCAAGAGTGCCGCTCCAAGCATCAGCAGGAGCGGGACGAGCCCGAAGGCGAGCGCCCCGCTCCTGTCGGCGCCGGGCCGGGCCCAGCTTACGTCCGCCTCCGCTCTTCTGCGTTCCCGCCCCGCAAGCCGGTCCAGCCAGTCGGCCACGAGGAGCGGGTTGTCGGCAGTCCGGCGATGCCTTTCCGGCCCCAGTGGCGCCCAGACGGCGTCGTGCATCAAGTCCGCGTCGGCGATGACGACCGCTGCCCCTCGGCCGAGGCGGCACGTCGCCATCCAGGACCGCGGACCCACTTCGCAGGCGCCCGTGCTCCCGCGCAGCCGGCCCGGCGCCTGCAATGCGAGGCGACGGGCGCCGACGGCTTCGGTCACCCCGCCGGCGCCATATTCCTTCACCTCCAGTCTCCAATGGGCGAGGAGCGGCCCGAGCAGCCCGATTGTTGGCGGACGGCGTATGTCGCCGAGCGGCAGCTCGCTCGGCCACAGAAGGGCGGGGTCGGTGAGGATGAGCGCGCGGCCGCCCTGCCGCACCCAGGCATCGAGCGCCGCCAGTTCCACCGGCTCCAGCCGCTGCGGCTGGGCGAGGAGAAGCAGCCCGCCCCTGCCGAGCGTCCGCGCCTCGATCGTATCCAGCAGATCGACCTGGAACTCCTGCTGGAGGAGGCGGTAGCTGTACGAAGGCCGGGACGCCGGATCGAACGGCCCTGCCTCGCCCCAGACGATCGGAAGGCCCGTCATCAGCATGAGCTTCGGCTTTTCTCCACTCGCCCCTTTGGGCGCAGTGAGAAGCAGCGCCTCGTAGGGTCGAAGCGCTCCGGGCACGACGAGCAATAGCAGGAGCGCGAGCGCGGCGGCCCAGCGCCCCCATTTCCCGCCCCAGCGTCGTGCCGCCTGGACGAGCAGGTCCGCCCCCGCGGCCAGCAAGGCGCCGGCGGCGAGGCCGCGGAGCATCTCCGGCCATGGATCGGCCGCGCCCAGCTTCAGGAGCAGGAGCGTCTCGGCGCCCGCGGCGGCGGCAAGCGCGGTCCCATAGAGCGCCGCCCGCTTCCGCCAAGGCCATGACGCGGCGGCGAGCACGGCCAGGAACATTAGGGCCGGCCGGAAGGCGTGGAAGACGAGCGCCTCGGCCCGGCCCCAAT
The DNA here is from genome assembly GCA_036398895.1 of Allosphingosinicella sp. Lineage (GTDB taxonomy): Bacteria > Pseudomonadota > Alphaproteobacteria > Sphingomonadales > Sphingomonadaceae > Allosphingosinicella. The sequence goes on from DASWOC010000014.1 coordinate 2,179, forward strand.
CGAAGAAGCGGCCGACCAGCACGGCAAGCAGGATTTCGGCGAGCGCGAAGGCGGCGGCTCCGCAAAGGACCCGCCAGGCGGTGGAGCGGAACTCAGCGGGAGGGCGCTGCGGCTCCCGAGGTTGCTGCGCTGCTGTTCTCGTCGGCATTGCCTGGAGCGACTCCGAGCTCGGCCAGCGGTTCCTTCGGCTCCGATTCATTGGCCGGCGCGGGCGGCGCGGCCGTTCCTCCGGCGCGGGCTCGCTCAATGAGATTGGGCGTGATCGGCTCCTCCGCGCTCGGGCTGGTGAAGACGGCGCCGAGCAGCACGAGCAGGAATACGAAGGCGAGCCCGGTCAGGCCAATCCGGATACGTTGTTGCACGCGGCTTTTGCTCTCCACTCCCCAACCAAGCGTAACGGAAGAGTAACTTAAGGAAAGGGGCTTGTCGAACTCCGCCCGCTATTGCGAACCGCTCGCAAAAAATCCTTGACGATCGAAGGTGCGCCCCCGAAGTGGTGGGGCATGAAGCACATCCTCTCCGCCGCGCCGGTCGCGGCCCTCCTCGCCCTTTCCGCCTGCAACTCCGAAGACCACAATATCGTGGCCGGTGGGGACGATCCCCAGTCGGAAGCGCTGAAGAACGCGCCGCCGGTCGAGGCCCCGCCGATGATCCAGGCGAGCCGCACCTATCGCTGCAAGGACAACAGCCTCGTCTACGTCGACTTCTATACCAACAACACGGCCCGCATTCGCACCGAGAAGGAGGGCCAGCCGACGACGCTGACGGCCGCCGAGGGCCAGCCGCCCTTCACGGCCGAGGGCTGGTCGGTGAGCGCGAATGCGCCGCAGGTGACGATCACGGCTCCTGGCAAGGGCATCCAGAGCTGCAAGGCGTAAGACGCCGTCAACCGCTTTTCGGCCCCCTGCCTTCGCGGGGAGGGGACCGCTATTCGTTCTTCCGCTGCCGGCTCGCGGCCGGCATTCCTGAGGCGTTCCGCTGGCGCAGTGGCGCGTCGTGCAAGTAGGAGAATGATGGTGAGAATGATGATTGCCGGTACGGCTGCTTTGCTCCTCGCCGCCTGTGGTTCGGCTGGAGATGGGAACGAGGCGCTGGCGGAGGCGAATGCCAGCGGGAATGAGGCCAGCGCGGCGCTCGAGAATGCAGTTCAGGAAAGCGACGCCACGCCCTTGCAGAAGGAGCCGGCGATCGCCCTGATGAAGCAGCGCCACGAAAATTACGAGAAGATCGGCGACGCCATGAAGGCGATCAGCCGCGAGCTGAAAGGCGACAACCCCAATCTTGCCTCAGTTCGGAGCGGAGCGGCGACCATCGCCGAGCTCGCCCCTCAGGTCTCCAGCTGGTTCCCCGCCGGAACGGGCCCGGACGTCGGCAAGACCGAGGCACGCTCCGAGATCTGGCAGAAGCCGGAGGATTTCGCGGCCAAGTCCCGGGCGTTCCGGGAAGCGGCCGCAGCGTTCAATACAGCCGCGCAGGGCTCCGACCTCGGCGCGATCCGCTCGGCCCATGCGAACCTCGGCAAGAGCTGCAAGGGCTGCCACGATCTCTATCGTGAAGAGAATTGACCGGCAGTCGGAGGACCCCGTCTGGGACCTCCCAATACGCCTGTTCCACTGGTCGATCGTCCTTCTGATCGGCTTGAGCTGGTGGTCGGCCGAAGAGAGTTTCGACCGACTGCATTTCTGGTCGGGCTACGCTCTTCTCTTCCTGCTCCTGTTCCGGATCCTGTGGGGTTTCTTCGGCAGCACGACGGCACGCTTTGCGAGCTTCGTCCGCGGACCGGCGGCGGTGGCCGCCTATCTGCGTAGCGGTGAGCACCGCCAGGCGGGCCATACGCCTCTCGGCGCGCTCAGCGTCCTCGCCATGCTGCTGGCGCTGCTCGTTCAGATCGGAACCGGGCTGATCCAGATCGACGACGACGACTTCGTCCACGGGCCGCTGTCGGAGCTGGTCAGCTACGATGTCGCGCTGCTCGCCCACGAGGTGCATGGCGCGAGCTTCATCGTCCTGCTGGGGCTGATCGCGCTGCACCTCGCAGCCATCGCTTACTACCAGTTCGTGCGGAGCCGCTCGCTGGTGAAGCCGATGCTAACCGGGAGCGCGAGCCTTCCGGACGGAACGGTGCCGATGGCGCCCGCGCCAAAGGGCCGGCTTGCCGCCTGCGTCGCAGCGGCCTTCCTTCTTGCGGCGGCCATAGTTGCGGTCGGGCCGGCGCTCGGGGACTAAGCGCGGGTTCCGAGTGCGTCAGCCGCCGAAGGCCTGAGCCATTCGCCGCCGCATCTCATCCTCGTCCACGTCCTCGATGTGCGTGGCGAGGGACCAGCGGTGTCCGAACGGATCGACCAGCGTTCCCATCCGGTCCCCCCAGAACTGATCCTCCGGCGGCCGCTCCTCCGTGCAGCCGGCGGAGATCGCCCGCTCCCAGGCGGAGTCCACATCCTCAAGGTAGATCATCAGGCTCGCCGTCGCGCCGCCGCGCGACTTCGGCCCCAAAAAGTTCATGTCCGGCCATTCGTCGGAAAGCATGACATGGCTGTCGCCGATGCGGATCTCGGCATGGGCGATCCGGCCGCTGTCGCCCATCGGCATCACGAGAACCTCGGTGGCGCCGAACGCCCGCTCGTAGAAGCGAATCGCCTCGGCGGCGCCGTCGACGATCAAATAGGGCGTAACGCTGTGATATCCTTCAGGGATCGCTTTGACGGTCACTTCCGGCCTCCCTCGTTGTGGAACAAAGCAGGATCGCAGCTACACCCAAAGCGCGTTTCGACAAAGCGGAATCGCTCCGCTAGAGCCGCCTTGCATGAGCGAATCCATCACTCCGGAAATCGTCGCCGAGCACGGCCTCAGCCCCGAGGAATATGAGCGGGTGCTTCACGCCCTCGGGCGCGAGCCGAACCTCACCGAGCTCGGCATCTTTTCGGTCATGTGGTCGGAGCATTGCTCCTATAAAAGCTCGCGGATCCACCTGAAGAAGCTTCCGACGAGCGCGCCATGGGTGATCTGCGGACCCGGCGAGAATGCCGGCGTGATCGATATCGGCGACGGGCAGGCGGCGATCTTCAAGATGGAGAGCCACAACCACCCCTCCTATATCGAGCCCTATCAGGGCGCGGCGACGGGCGTGGGCGGGATCCTTCGCGACGTGTTCACCATGGGCGCCCGCCCGATCGCCAATCTGAACGCGCTTCGCTTCGGCCGTCCCGACCACCCGAAGATGCGGCACCTGATCGCGGGCGTGGTGGCGGGGATCGGCGGCTACGGCAATTGCGTCGGCGTGCCGACCGTCGGCGGCGAGGTCAATTTTCACCCGGCCTATGATGGCAACATCCTCGTCAACGCGATGACGGTCGGGATCGCAGAGCAGGACAGGATCTTCTATTCGGCGGCCGCCGGGGTGGGGAACCCGGTCGTCTATGTCGGCTCCAAGACCGGCCGCGACGGGATCCACGGCGCGACCATGGCATCTGCGGACTTCTCCGAGGACAGCGAGGAGAAGCGCCCCACCGTCCAGGTCGGCGACCCCTTCACCGAGAAGCTCCTCATCGAGGCCTGCCTCGAGCTGATGGCGTCCGACGCGATCGTCGCCATCCAGGACATGGGCGCGGCCGGCCTCACCTCCTCGAGCGTCGAGATGGCGTCGAAGGGCGGCGTCGGGCTCGAGCTCGACATGAACGCCGTCCCCAGCCGCGAGGAGGGGATGACGCCCTATGAGATGATGCTCTCCGAGAGCCAGGAGCGGATGCTGATGGTCCTGAAGCCCGGCCGCGAGGGCGAGGCGGAAGCCATCTTTCGCAAGTGGGAGCTCGACTTCGCGGTCATCGGCCGGGTCACCGAATCCGGACCGGATGGCGGCCACCTCGTCCTCAAGTGGAACGGCGAGACGGCCGCCGACATCCCGCTGGCGCCGCTGGCCGACGAGGCGCCGCTCTACGACCGCCCCCATCTCTCCCGCGAACAATACAAGGCCTGGGCGCAGGTGAAGCCGCTCGGCGACCTGCCTGAGAGCAAAGACATCGCCGCCGACCTCCTCAAGCTGATGGCTTCGCCCGACCTCGCCAGCCGGCGCTGGATATGGGAGCAATATGACCAGAAGGTGGGCGGAGACACGGTGCAAGCGCCCGGCGGCGACGCCGCGGTCGTCCGCGTCCACGGCACCGACAAGGCGCTCGCCATCACCACCGACTGCACGCCGCGCTATTGCTATGCCGACCCCTATGAGGGCGGCAAGCAGGCGATCGCCGAGGCCTATCGCAACCTTTGCGCGGTCGGCGCGACTCCGCTGGCGGTCACCAACTGCCTCAACTTCGCCAACCCGCAGCGGCCAGAGATCATGGCCCAGATTGTCCACTGTCTCGAAGGCATGAGCGAGGCCTGCCGGGCGCTCGACTTCCCGATCGTTAGCGGCAACGTCAGCCTCTACAACGAAAGCAAGGCAACCGGCGGCGGAAGCGCCATCCTTCCCACCCCCGCCATCGGCGGTGTCGGGCTGCTCAAGGACTGGCGGAAATCGGCCACCATCGCCTTCAAGGCGGAGGGGGAGTCCATATACCTGATCGGCGACACGAGCGGGCACCTGGGTCAATCACTGTGGTTACGGCACGTCCTCGGGCTTGAGGAGGGACCGCCGCCTCCGGTTGATCTAGCGGTAGAAAAGGCGAACGGTCTCGTGGTTCGATCACTCGTCGAGGCTGGCCTAGTCTCTGCCGTGCATGACGTCTCCGATGGCGGTCTAGCAGTGGCTCTCGCGGAGATGGCGCTCGCGGGAGATATGGGTGCCGCTGTCGATCTGGACCTCCGAGTGTGGCCTCATGAGTGGCTCTTCGGTGAGGACCAGGGACGCTATCTTGTTACCGTTCCGGATGAGAAGGCCTTCCAGTGGACTGAGCTGCGCCATTCCGGCCTCTATCTTCTGCAGGACCCAGTCGCCCGGCGCCGCATCGGCCGAACGGGCGGTCGGAGGCTGGTGTTTGGGCACTGGGGCTCCGTCTCGCTCGACAGCCTACGCCTCGCGCACGAGGGCTTCTTCCCCAGCCTGATGGGCAGTGAGGCGACAGTGGCGTAAAGCTCGCTCCGCCGCGCTCGCCTCATCAATACTATTGCGACTAAATCGCATTAGCGGTATTCCGCTCCAATGATCGTTTGTGTCTGCAATGCGATTCGAGAGGCCGAGGTGCGGCAGGCCGCGCGGTCCGGTGCTTCCTGTCCGACCAGCGCCTATCGCTGCGTCGGCCGTAAGCCGCGCTGCGGGCAATGCTTCTCGTTCGCACGTGAGATCATCTCCGCCGAGCGTGCGACTGCCTAGCAAGAGCAGCAGCGTTTTTCGCAGTTTTCCGCGGGTTTTAAGCTTCCTTGCAGGCCCTGCCTGAGCTATTGGGGCCGCCACACAGGAGGCGGTTATGAAGGGCGACGCGCGGGTTATCGAACTCTTGAACGAGGCGCTCAGGAACGAGCTCACCGCCACCAATCAATATTGGCTCCATTACCGGATGCTCGACAATTGGGGCATCGCGCGCCTCGCCGATTACGAGCGCCACGAGTCGATCGACGAGATGAAGCATGCCGACCGGCTCGCGGTGCGAATCCTCTTCCTCGGCGGCCTTCCCAATTTCCAGATGATCGGGCGGCTCAGGATCGGCGAGACGGTCGAGGAGATCCTCCGCTCGGACCTCGACCTCGAATATGAGGCGGTGGAGCAGCTCAAGGGCGCGATCGCCCATTGCGAGAGCGTCCGCGACTATGTCAGCCGCGACCTCTTCGCGGAGATCCTCGAGAATGAGGAGGAGCATGTCGATACGCTCGAGCGGCAGTTCGACATGATCGCGAACATGGGCCTCCAGAATTATATCCAGCTCCAGTCGAAGCCGGTCGAGGAATAGGCGCCTTCCTCCCGAGCGTCGGCTGGTCTAGAATGCGGTCATCGTAGTTCGGGCCAGGGGGGAGCCGAATGACCGCCACCACATTGCCGCCGCCGCGCATCCAGACGCTGGACATCGTCCGCGGATTCGCCGTCATGGGCATATTGGCGATGAACATCGTCGCCTTCGCCATGCCGTTCAACGCTTACCTGAACCCGGCCTCCTTCGGATCCGAGGGCGCGGCGGACTACGCATCGTGGGTCTTCAGCTTCATCCTCATCGACGGGAAGATGCGCGGCCTCTTCTCCTTCCTGTTCGGCGCCAGCATGCTGCTGGTGATCGAGCGGGCGGAGGCGAAGGGCGAACGCGCCGGCTCCGTCCACTACCGGCGGATGGGGTGGCTTCTCGTCTTCGGCCTCGCCCATTATTGGTTCATCTGGTTCGGCGACATCCTCGCCGGCTACGCGATGATCGGAATGATCGCCTGGTTCTTCCGGCGTCTTTCCCCGCGCAAGCTCATTATCTGGGGCGTCATCTTCACGGTGGTCCAGACGCTCATCTTCGCGGGGATGTCGGCCGCGGTCTTCATGCTTCAGCAGTCGGTCGCGGCGGGAACGGCGGAGCCCGCCTTGGTTACCGAGTGGCAGGGGCTTCAGAACAAGTTTGGGGTGCTCACCGGCCAGCCCCTCAGCGAGGCGCTTTCGCTCCACCTCGGAAGCTGGCAGGGGCTCGTCCACCACCGCCTCTTCGAGCAGGGCCTGGCGCCTTTCACCAGCCTGCCGATGTTCGGCTGGGAGACGCTCGCCTACATGCTGTTCGGAATGGCCGCCCTGAAAAGCGGCTTCTTCCGTGGCGAGTGGAGCACCGGCTCCTACCGCAAGGCGCTCCTCATCGGCTTCGGCATCGGCATTCCCGCTTATGCGCTCCTCGCCTGGTTCTTGATGGCGGATGGATTCAGCGTGCCGATGGTGATGGCCCTCGTCATGGCCGGCACTACGCCCTTCCGGCCGCTGATGGTGGTTGCGATCGCGTCACTGATCATTCTCGCCACGCGCCGCGGCGGTACCCTGGTGGACAGGATCGCCGCCGCCGGCCGCGCCGCCTTTACCAACTATCTCGGGACCAGCATCCTGATGACGACGCTCTTCTACGGCTACGGCTTCGGCCTGTTCGGAACGATGAGCCGGGTCGAGCTGTGGCTCGTCGTGCTGCCGATGTGGGGGCTGATGCTGCTCTGGTCGAAGCCGTGGCTGGACCGCCATCAATATGGCCCGTTCGAGTGGCTCTGGCGCTCGCTCTCGCGCTGGTCGCTTCAGCCCATGCGGCGCCCCGCGCCGGCGGCCGCTGCGGCCGAATAGCGCCCTCAGCGGGCGTCGAACGGGTTTCGGGAGCTGCGGGTCGCAAGCCTGACCGGCACCGCCCCAAAGCCGAGCTCGCGCCGCATCGAGTTGGTGAGATAGCGTAGATAGCTGTCGGGCAGCATCTCCAGCCGGCTGCCGAAGATGACGAAGCTCGGCGGCCGGGTGTTCACCTGCGTGATGTAGCGAAGCTTGATGCGCTTGCCTCCGGGGGCCGGCGGCGGGTTGCGCTCGATCGCGTCTTCGAACCAGCGGTTGAGCTGGCCCGTCGAGACCCGGCGCGACCAGACCTCCCGGATCTCGAAGGCGGCGGCGAGGAGCTGGTCCAAGCCCTTTCCGGTGATCGCGGAGACCGCGAGCAGCGGCACGCCCGGCGCCTGGCTCAGCCCCTCCTCGAGCGCCTTCTTGATACCCTGAAACAGGGAGGAGTGATCCTGCGCCACGTCCCACTTGTTGATGGCGATGAGAAGCGCGCGGCCCTCCTGAAGCACATAGTCGGCGATCTTCAGGTCCTGCGCCTCCAGGCCGAGCGTCGCATCCAGCAGCAGCACGACGACTTCGGCGAACTCCACGGCGCGGCGCCCGTCCGCCACCGACAGCTTCTCGAGCTTGTCCTGGATCTTGGCGCGCTTGCGCATCCCTGCGGTGTCGATCAGCCGCACCGGCCGCTGCCGCCCGTCCGGCGCCTGCCATTCCCAATCGATTGAGATGGAGTCGCGGGTGATTCCGGCTTCCGGGCCGGTGATCAGCCTTTCCTGCTCCAGAATGCGGTTGATCAGTGTCGACTTGCCGGCATTGGGGCGGCCGACGATGGCGAGCTTCAGAGCACGCTCCTCCTCGTCCTCCGGTTCGGCCTCCTCTTCCTCCTCCCGCTCCACGTGGGGGCGCAGATGCTCGAACAGGTCGACGACGCCCTCGCCATGCTCCGCGCTCATCGGGATCGGCTCCCCGAGCCCAAGCGACCAAGCTTCGAGCAGCCCGGCTTCTCCGGCTCGGCCCTCGGCCTTGTTGGCGGCTAGGATGACGGGCGTGGTCTCGCTCCGAAGCCAGCGCGCGATCTCCTCGTCGAGCGGCGTGACCCCGGCGCGGGCGTCGATCAGGAACAAGGCGGCGTCGGCTTCCCGCACCGCCGCCGTCGTCTGGGCGCGCATCCGGCCGGGGAGGCTGTCGGGATCCTCGTCCTCATAACCCGCCGTGTCTATGACCCGGAAGTCTAGTCCGAGCAGGGTCGCCTCGCCCTCGCGGCGGTCGCGGGTGACGCCGGGCCGGTCGTCTACAAGCGCGAGCTTCTTCCCGACGAGCCGGTTGAACAGGGTCGATTTGCCGACATTGGGACGGCCGACGATGGCGACAGTGGGCTGTTTCGGCATGAAGGAGGGGCGATGGCCCCTCAGCGCCAAGCGGTCAACTGGCCGTTGTCGTGGAGGACGTAGAGCGTGTTGTTCGCGACGATCGGCGAGATCGACACGGGCATCCGCGTCTCGATCGTTGATTGAACGGCCCCGTCCTGAGGGGAGACGTTGACGATCTGCCCGGCCGAATTCGCCAGGATCAGCCGGTCGCCCGCCAGGATCGGCCCGACCCAGGAGATGCGGCCCTTCTTGTCCTTGACGTCCCGGTAGCCGGCAAGCTGCGTCATCCAGCGGATTTTCCCCGACGTCCGGTCGAGAGCCAGAAGCTGCGCCTGGTCGGTGACGACGAAGATCCAGTTGCCGGCCACCCAAGGTGTGGAGATGCCGGCGACGTTGATCTCCCAGATACGCTGTCCGGTGATCAGCTCGATGGCGACCATCCGGCCGCCCTGCCCGATCGCATAGACGCGGCCGGAATCGATCACCGGGCTGGCGTCGATGTCCGAGAGGGACGTGACCGCCGTCGAGATGCTGGTGCGCGCCAGGGCGTCCTGCCACACGATCTGGCTGTTCTCATAGCGGAAGGCCGTCAATTCGCCCGAGGAGAAGCCGGCGACCACCGTCCCCTGCGCAGCGGCGGGGGCGGCGGCGCCGAGCACGCCCGCAATCTCAACCGCGCCCGCGCCGCTCCAGCGCGTGGCGCCGTCGACGGGGTTAAGGGCAAACAGCTGGTTGTCCTGGCTGATGACGTAGACATTCTCGTTGGCGATGGTGGGGGCGCCGCGAAGAGGCCCGCCGGGCCTGACGGTCCAGACGATCGAGCCGTTGCTCGCATCGAGCGCGGCCGCATAGCCGGCGCCGTTGGTGGCATAGACCCGGCCGTTGTCGAAGCTGACGCCGCCGCCGAACAGGGAATTGAGCTGCGCCGTGCCGCCGCGAACCTGGGTCTGCCACAAAGTGGCGCCGTTCTCCGGGCTGATCGCACGGACCACCGCCTGGGTGTCGATCGTGTAGATCCTGCCGCCGCCGAGCACGGGCGGGGCCGCGAGCTGGCCCTTGCCGCTGCTGCCGGCGCCGATGCCGACCCGCCAGGCTTGGCCCAGGGAGGAGCCCAGCGTCAGGTGTCCCATCGACTTGGCGGCATTTCCGCCGGGCTGTGCCCATTCCTCGTTGGTGACGGCCGCCGGAAGCGTGACCGGCACTCCGGCAAGCGCCGGCTCGACCTGGAGCACCGTCTCGCGGGAGAGGACGGGGATGCGCTCGCCGACCGTCGGTGTCACCTTCTTTTCCTTGCCTCCGAGCACGCCGCACCCGCCGAGCAAGCTGGCGGCGACGAGGCCGATTAGGATACGCTTCATGGATTGCCTTCCTGTGTTTCCTTCGCCATCTCCTGGACGGCGTCGACTCCGAGCGCGCCCGCCATCTGGGTGGCGCGCGACCGCACGGAATCGGGGAGCTTATTGTCCTTGGCCATCGCGCCGAACACCGCGGCGGCCTGCTGCGGGCGGTTCAGCTTCATGTGGGAGATGGCCACCATCTCGCCCGCGCTTCCGAACCAGGGGTTTCCCGCCACGGCCATGCCTTTTAGGCGGTCGATCACCGCCTGCGGCTGCAGCGTGTCGAACTCGACCGCCGTCATCCGAACGAGGGCGAGGTCGCGATAAGGCTGGGCGAGGCCGCTATCATCGGCCACCTGCTTGTAGAGCGCGGCGGCACCCTTGAGGTCGTTACCTTCGATCGCAAGCGCCGCCTTGGTCAGCAGCGCCGCCGCGCGGTGCCCCTCCGAGCCGGATTTCGTCAGCTCATCCAGCTTGGGCCCGGCGGCCGCCTTGTTGCGGGCCGCTATGTCCTCGAAGGCGGAAACTAGCGTCTCGCTGCGCTTGCCGGCCTTCAAGGTCTGCTGGTTCTGCCACCAGATGAAGCCGCCGATGAGCGCGAGGAGAAGCACGCCGCCGGCGATGGCGAGCTTGCCATAGCGCTCCCACCAGCTCTTCATCTGCTCGCGGCGCAGCTCCTCGTCCACCTCGCGGTAGAAGGATTCGTTGTCGGCAGGCTTCAAAGCCAAAAGAAATCTCCAAATCCGGGCCGGCCGCCCCCGTCCTTGCACGTCTGATCGCCGATGGCAGCGATACAGAGGATGAACGGAAGGAGTGACGCCGGCATCTGCCCCGCCGCCTCTCTACCGGGCGGGGCGGCGCAACGGCAAGACTTCACGTGCGCGAGCGGTAGATTTGCTCCTCGCCAGGGAAAGCGCGGCTGCGGACCTGCTTCGCATAGGTCGCGGCCGCGTCGCCGATGCGGGTGGCGAGATCGTCGAACCGCTTCACGAACCGGGGCGTGCGCTCGAACAGGCCGAGCATGTCCTCCGTCACGAGCACCTGGCCGTCGCAGCTCGGCGAGGCTCCGATGCCGATCGTGGGACAGGGGACGCTTGGAGTGATCTCGGCGGCGATCTCCTCCATCACGCCCTCCAGGACGAGGAGGAAACAGCCCGCCTCCGCTACGGCCGCGGCATCGGCCTTGATCTTGCGTGCCTCGGCCTCGTCGCGCCCGCGCGCGCCGTAGCCGCCAAGCGCATTCACCGCCTGGGGTGTCAGGCCGACATGGCCGATCACCGGAATGCCCCTTTGGGTGAGGAAGGCGACCGTTGGAGCCATAGCCTCGCCGCCTTCCAGCTTCACCGCGGCTGCGCCCGTTTCCTTGAGGATCCTCGACGCGCTTGCGAACGCCTGTTCCGGGCTCGCCTCGTAGGAGCCGAACGGCATGTCGACCGCCACCACCGCGTGCCAGGAGCCGCGGACGACCGCGGCGCCGTGGGCGCACATCATCTCCATCGTCACAGGAACCGTCGAGGGAAGCCCGTAGATTACCTGTCCCAGGCTGTCGCCGACGAGCAGGATGTCGCAGTGCGGATCGAGCAGCTGCGCCATGCGGGCGGTGTAGGCGGTGAGCATGACGATCGGCTCGCCGCCCTTCATCGCCTTGAGCTTCGGTACCGTCAGCCGCTTCATCGGGCTCGGCACCGGATTGGCGCGGCTGGTGGACGTGTCGAGCGAGTGGGTGACGGACATGGGCCAGTCTTAGCGGTTCGGCGCCGCCTTTGCCAGAAAGGCTCTCAGCGGGCGAATTGCATCAGGAGGAGCCCGGCGGCCAGCGCGACGGCAGCCAGGATGCGGCGGCGGCCGAACCCTTCCTTCAGCACGCCCGCACCCATCATTGCGGCAAAGACGACGGAGGTCTCGCGAAGCGCCGACACCTTCGCGGTCTCGATCAGCCTGAAGGCGTAAACGGCCGAGCCGTAGGAGAAAATGGAAAGGATTCCGGCCGTCACCCCGAAGCGCCATTTTTCGAGAGCCGTGCGGAAAAAAGCGGAGCGGCGCCTGGAGAGGGCAAGGGTGGTCACGGCGACGGCGTCGAGCAGGAAGAGCCAGACGATGTAAGTGAAGGGGTCGGGGGCGATCCGGACTCCCCGGGCGTCCGCCACATTATAGAGCGAGACGCCCACGGCCGTGCCGGCGGCCCAAAGCAGCGCCGCCCGGTCAGGATGGTGGCGGAGACGCACGCCCTGGGGCGGCATCGCGAAGACGATCACCGAAGCGGCGGCGATGATGAGTCCTCCTACGCCAAGAAGCGGCAGCCGCTCGCCCAGCAACAGATAGGCGGCCGCCGCGGTGAGCAGCGGCGCCGTGCCGCGCATCACCGGGAAGACGAGGGAGAGATCTCCGTGCTGCATCGCCCGGACGAGGCAGACCTGGTAGAAGAAATGGGCGGGGATCGCCGCGGCCAATGCCCACCAGGTCTGCGGGTTTGGGGGCGGGACGAAGAGCAAGGCCGGCGCGACCAGCAGGGCTGCGCTGGACGAGAGGATGGCCCGGCCGACCAGAATATCCACCCCCATCTTCACCGACATGTTGGCGGCCGCCAAAGTTATGGCGGAAAACAGACCGAGGCAGACGGCGAGGAGGCTCGTGCTCACGAACCGCCTGGCAGAGCCGCGACCCTCACTCCCACTCGATTGTCCCGGGGGGCTTCGAAGTATAGTCGTAGACGACGCGGTTGATGCCCTTAACCTCGTTTATGATCCGGGTTGCGACGCGGCTGAGGAAGCTCGAGTCGAACGGGTAGACGTCCGCCGTCATTCCGTCCGTCGAGGTGACGGCGCGGAGGCCGCAGACATAATCATAGGTGCGGCCGTCGCCCATCACGCCCACCGTCCGCACCGGAAGGAGCACCGCGAAGGCCTGCCAGATGGCGTCGTAGAGGCCCGCGTTGCGGATTTCGTCGAGGTAGACGGCGTCGGCCTTGCGCAGGATGTCGCACCGCCCCCGAGTCACCTCGCCTGGGATGCGGATGGCGAGGCCAGGGCCGGGGAAGGGGTGGCGAGAGACGAAGGCGTCGGGCAGGCCAAGCTCGCGGCCGAGTTCGCGGACCTCGTCCTTGAACAGCTCGCGGAGCGGCTCGACCAGCTTCATGTTCATGCGCTCGGGAAGGCCGCCGACATTGTGGTGGCTCTTGATGGTGACGGACGGGCCGCCGGTGAAGCTGACGCTCTCGATCACGTCGGGATAGAGCGTGCCCTGCGCCAGGAAGTCCGCGCCGCCGATCTTGCGCGCCTCCTCGTCGAAGACGTCGATGAAGGTCTTGCCGATGAACTTGCGCTTGGCCTCCGGGTCGGTGAGGCCGGCTAGGCCTGAAAGGAACAGCTCCTCCGCCTGCACGTGCACGAGCGGGATGTTGTAGTGATTGCGAAAGAGCGACACGACCTGCTCAGCCTCGCCCTGCCGAAGCAGGCCATGGTCGACGAAGACGCAGGTGAGCTGGTGCCCGATCGCCTCGTGAAGGAGCACGGCGGCGACCGAGCTGTCGACTCCGCCGGATAGCCCGCAGATGACCCGGCCGTCGCCGACCTGCTCGCGTATCTCGGCGATCTTGGTCGCCCGGAACTCGGCCATCGTCCAGTCGCCCGAAAGGCCGCAGACGTGGCGGACGAAATTGGCGATCAGCTTCCCCCCGTCCGGCGTGTGCACGACCTCTGGATGGAACTGGACGCCGTAGAAGCGGCGGCTCTCGTCGGCCGTGGCGGCGAAGGGGGCGCCATCGGACTGTGCGACGATCCGGAAGCCATCGGGGAGGCGCTCCACCTTGTCGCCATGGCTCATCCAAACCTGATGCTTTTCGCCCGGCGACCACAGACCATCGAACAAGGCGCAGCCGTCCTGGACCTCGATGAAGGCGCGACCGAACTCGCTATGGTCGCCCGTCACCACCTTGCCGCCCAATTGGCCGGCCATAAGCTGCTGGCCGTAGCAGATGCCCAGCATCGGCACCCCGGCCTCGAAGAGCGACGGATCGGCGCGGGGGCTGTCCTCTAGGGTCACGGACGCGGGCCCGCCGGAGAGGATGATGCCCTTCGGCTTCATCCTCTCGAACGCCTCAAGCGCGCGGCTGAACGGGGCGATTTCGCTATAGACGCCCGCCTCCCGCACGCGGCGGGCGATCAGCTGTGTCACCTGGCTTCCGAAATCGACGATAAGGATGGTTTCGGAAGGCTGGACGGTCATGGCAGGGCGATAAGCAGCCCGCCCGAGCGAGTAAAGGCTCGGGCGTGGGTCCTGCCCCGATCAACCTGGCGGATTGGCCAGGGAGGACGTCTGGCGCCTCAACCGCGATAGGGAAGCCATGCCTGCAAAGAAAAAGCGCGCGAGCTTGAGGCTCGCGCGCTCCTCGCAGTTGCGGGACCAGGATTAGAGATTGAAGTCGTAGATCCGGCCGTCGCCCCGCGCGTAGCAGGTGAAGTCCTCACGGCGGCTGCGGTCGTAGCGATCGTACCGGTCATAGCGGCCGTAACGATCGTACGCCCGGTCGCTATAGCGATAGTCGGCCTCCACCACGCCGCGGACACGGTAGCGGTCGCCGCCGGTGCGGTCGACGTCGGTGATGCGCACGCGACCGCGCGCCATCCGCTCGGCCTCATAGCCGCAGCTGTTGACGGCCGCGGAATAGCCGTCGCGGTAGCGGTCGCGCGAGCCGTAGCCGTAGCGGCCAAAATCGCGCTCTATGGCCGAAGCCACGGCGGCGATTCCTCCAAGGACGGCAACGCCGGTGATGATGTCGCCGGCATCGATCCCGCCGCGGCGGTCGTAGCGCCGGTGCTCTGCGCTGGCGGGAGCAGCGGCCGAGATCGCGACGAGCGCCGCGGCGCCGACGCCGGTGATGAACTTGGTAGCAGCCTTCATGGCAGAGCCTCCTTCTGGAACTTCCGCCCCGCCGATACGCGCGGAGCCATGCTGCGCCTCTTATGCGAGTCGTCCTGACGACGTGCTGAACCGAGCTGTTGGCTCCGGTTCAGCTTCCCCGGTCAGACGTCTCTGCCGCTGAGCCTGAGGCTGTAGATGCGACCATCGCGGACGGTGCAGCGGAAGGTCTGCTCGAAACCGTCGCTGTCCCGGTCCGCGTCGAGCGCGCCTTCGACATCGTAATAGCCGCGGCGGCGGGAGACGTGGATGATCTCGCTCAGGCGGCCGCCGCTGCGATATTCGGCCTCGTCGCTGCACGCGCCGACGGCCGCATCCTGCCGCGCCCTTTTCTCGCGATTGCTCGACGACGTCAGGGCCGCGACCGCACCGACCACGAGAGCGCCGGCAACGATGTCGCCCGCGTCCACATCGTCGTGATGCCGGTGGCGGCGGTGGCGCGCGTCGGCGGGGGCGGCCGCGGCAGTCGTTACGAGCGCGGCGGCCGCGATGGCTGCGATTGTCTTCATTCATCCCTCCTTCGAGCCGGTAGTCCGCGTTCGTTACGGAGCCGGTCCTGTCGGGAAGATGAACTGCTCAGCGGCGAGCGGTGGCCGTTTCTCCGACGCGCAGGCCGGTATGATGGGCGATGAAGGCCCACATGTCGGAGAATTCGTCGATGATCTTCTCCGTCGGCTTGCCCGAGCCGTGGCCGGCGCGAGTCTCGATCCGGATCAGCTTGGGCTGCGGCCCGGTATTCGCCGCCTGCAGGGCTGCAGTATATTTGAAGCTGTGGCCGGGCACGACGCGGTCATCGGTGTCCGCCGTGGTCACCAGAATCGCCGGATAGTCCCGGCCGGACCGGATATTGTGATAGGGCGAATAGGCCCAGAGCGTACGGAAGTCCGCGTCGCGGTCCGGCTGACCGTAGTCGCTCACCCAATAACGCCCGGCCGTCCAACGGTTGAAGCGGAGCATGTCCATGACGCCCACGGCGGGAAGCGCGGCGCCGAACAGCTCGGGCCGCTGGTTCACCACCGCGCCGACCAGCAGGCCGCCGTTCGAGCGTCCATAGATGGCGAGTTTTTCCGGCGCGGTGATTCGTTCCCGGATCATATATTCGGCGGCCGCGATGAAGTCGTCGAACACGTTCTGCTTGTTGGCCAGCCGGCCGGCGTCGTGCCAGGCCTTGCCGTATTCGCCGCCTCCGCGAAGGTTCGCGGCCGCATAGACGCCGCCCTGCTCCACCCAGGCGAGGTTGGTCGAGGAGAAGGAGGGAGTCAGCGAGCTGTTGAAGCCGCCATAGCCGTACAGCAGAGTCGGCCGCGGCTTCGAGAGGTCCAGCCCCTTGCGATAAACGAGGAACAGCGGGATCCGGGTTCCGTCCTTCGACCGGTAGAAACGCTGCTCGACGGTGAAGTCCGCAGGCGTGAACGGCACGCGCGGCTCGGCCCACACGCTCGTCTGCCCGGTCCTGGCGTCGTAGCGGTAGACAGCCGCCGGCACATTGAAGCTGGTGAAGGAGAAGAAGGTCTCAGGATCGTCCGCATCACCCGAAAAGCCGCCGGCCGAGCCGATGCCGGGCAGGGTCACCGCGCCGAGCCGGCGCCCGTCGAGTGCGAAGGTCCGCACCTCCGTCTTCGCGTGAACGAGATAGGAAGCGATGAGCTGACCGCCGACGATTGAGGCGCTTCCGAGCGTCGCTTCGTCTTCCGGAACGATGGTGCGGTGTTCGAAGCCGGAACGGCTGATATCGGTCGCGACGATCTTCTGCCGTGCCGCGCCGGCGTCGGTGATCCAGTAGAAGGTCGATCCGACATTGCCGACATAGGACCAGCTGCTCTCGAAGCCGGAAACCAGCCGGCGCGGCGTGGCGCCCGGCTGCTGGAGATCGACGACGGAGACTTCGTTGGTCTCACCGCCCTGACTGCTGGTCACCACCAGCCAGCGGCCGTCGTCCGAAACTTCGAGGAAGTTGAGCAGCTTGGGTTGGTCGACCCGCTGGAAGATCAGCCGGTCCTGCGATTGCGGCGTTCCGAGCTTGTGAAAATAGATATTGTGGTTCTCGCTGCCGGACTGGAACTGCTGCTCGGCCTTCGGCTCGGGAAAGCGGGAATAGAAGAAGCCGGATCCGTCCTTCGCCCAATCCAGGCTCGAGAACTTCACCCACTTCACCTCGTCCGGGAGCGTCTTGCCGCTGTCCACGTCGAGCACGCGGACGATCCGCCAGTCGGTGCCGCCCTCCTGAATCGAATAGAGGAGGCGTTTGCCGTCCCTCGACGGTTCCCATTCGGCCAGCGCCGTCGCCCCGTCGTCGGACCAGGTATTCGGATCGATCAGCATCCGCGGCGCGCCGTTGAGGCCGTCGCGCACGTAGAGGACGTTCTGGTTCTGGAGCCCGGTGTTGCGGCCGTAGAAATAGCGCCCGCCCTTGCGGGTCGGGATTCCGATCCGCTCGTAGGAAAAGAGCTGGGTCATCCGCTGCTGGAAGTGCGGCTTGGCCGGCAGGGTGGCGAGGTAGGATTCGGTGAGGGCATTCTGCTCGGCCACCCATTGGCGGACCTTGGGGTTCACTCGAACGTCGTCCTCGAGCCAGCGATAGGGGTCTGCGACCTGCACCCCGAACTGGTTCTCGACAATATTCTGCCGCTCGCTCACCGGGTAGACGAGGGAGGCGCGGTGCGCCGACGCCTGCTCGGGGGAGGCGTCCTTCATCGCGCAGGCTGACAGCGGGAGCAGGAGGAAAGCGGCGGCGGCAATGCGCATGATCGGGCCCTCGAATCCATGGATGCTCAGTGCCTAATCGGCCCGGCGCCTGTCGCCAAGAGGCTGTCGGGAACAGCGCCCCCGCACCGCCGTTTCAGAGAGGTGATCGGCAATGGCGGAGGAGAGACATGGCGGACGTGACGGGCATTCCCCAGGACAGGACCTATTGGAACGATACGGCGCAGGTGCCCTCCTTCCCAGGGCTTGCCGGCGACCTGCAGGTCGACGTCGCCATCATCGGCGGCGGCATCGTGGGCATCACGACTGCTCGGCTCCTGAAGGACCAGGGCCTCAAGGTGGCGGTGATCGAGGGACGGCGGGTCGGCCAGCAGGTCACTGGCAAGTCCACGGCGAAGATGAGCTCGCAACACGGGATACTCTATCAAACGCTCGAGCAGAAATTCGGAGAGGACAAGGCGCGGCTCTATGCCGAGGCGCAGGAAACGGGGATCCGCCGCATTTCCGAGCTCGCCGCGCAATACGGAATCGAGGCCGACATCGAGCCGATGCCCGCTTACGTTTACACGCAGGACGAGAGCTACGTCTCCCAGCTGGAAAAGGAGGTCGAGGTCGCCCGGCGGCTCGGGCTCCCCGCCAGCCTCCAGCAGGGCGACATCGGCCTTCCGTTCGAGGTGCTCGCCGCCATGCGCTGGGAGAACCAGGCGCAGTTCCACCCGGTCAAGTACGTCGCCGGACTCGCCGCCACCATTCCCGGCGACGGCTCCCACATCTTCGAAGGCAGCCGCGCCGTCGAATGGACGCCCACCACCGTCACCACCGACAGCGGCACCGTCACCGCGCGCCATGTCGTCATGGCGACGCACCTGCCGCTCGGGCAGGTCGGAATGTATTATGCGATGGCCTATCCGCACGCGGAGCCGGTGATCGCCGCACCCATCGGGCGGGTGCCGCCCGGCATGTATAAGAATGCCGAGAAGCCGGGCCGCTCCATCCGCACCCATCGCTCCGGCGGCCAGACGTGGGGCATCGTCGCGGGCACCACCTTCAAGCCGGGCCATCCGGACGATGAGCAGGAATATATCCAGGACGTGGAGCGCTGGCTTACCGAACATTTCGAGGCCGGCCCGGTCCAGTATCGCTGGATCAACGAGGATTACGATCCGATGGACGGCGCCCCCTATGTGGGCTGGTCGTCGAAGGGCGGCGACGGCTACCTCGTCGCCACCGGCTTCCAGGCCTGGGGCATCTCAAACGGCACCGCCGCCGCGATGATTATCGCCGATCTCATCGCGGGGCGGGAGAATCCTTGGCTGCCGGTGTTCGACGCAACGCGGGTGAAGCCGGTCGCCGGGGCGAAGGAATTCGCGAAGGAAAATCTCGACGTCGCCGCCCACCTCGTCAGCGGCTACCTTTCGCGCAAGCCCAAGGATTTCGACGCGCTCGAACCCGGCCACGCCGCGATCATGAAGATCGACGGGGAGAATGTCGCTGCCTTCAAGGACGAGCAGGGCAAGGTCTATGCCGTCTCGGCCGTTTGCACCCACATGGGCTGCCTCGTCGGCTGGAACGCGACGGACCGCACCTGGGACTGCCCCTGCCATGGCTCGCGCTTCGAGCTGTCGGGCGAGGTGATCCACGGCCCCGCGACCCAGCCGCTGGGCTCGAAGGTCACCGGCTGATCGCGTCCTAGAAGCGCAGTCTCAAGGTCGCCCGAGCCGTGGTCGGAGCGCCGGGGGCGATGTTGTTGTCGTTGTGGGCGGTCGGGAAATAGTCCGATCCGAACACATTCTCGACGTTCACCTGCGCTTCGACGCCCTCTGCGATCTCGTAGAAGACGGCTCCGTCGACCCGAGAATAGCCGGGGAGGGTCACCTGGTTGCTGATCGAGGCGAAGGCCTTGGAGCGGGCGACGAGCCCCAGCCCGAAGCCGATCCGGTCGCTCACATTGTAGCGGTTCCAGGCTGAAAATTGGTGGCGCGGCACGAGGGGCACTTCGCGGCCGGCGGGAGCAGCGGAGGTGGTGCGGCGGATCTCCGCCTCCTGGAGCGCGTAGCCGGCCGAGACCTGCCAGCGGTCGGTGACGTTGCGCTCGAGGCCGATCTCCAGCCCGCGGCTCCTCTGCTCGCCGGTGAGGACGACGCTTCCCGGGATCGCCCCGGGCGCCCGCGTGTTGGTCCGGTCGAGCTGATAGATCGCGGCGGTGGCGAGCAGCCCCTCGACCGGCTCCCACTTGATGCCGATCTCGTAATTGTCGAACCGCTCCGGCTTCAGCGCCTCCGAGGTGAGGTCGAGCGAGGTGAACTGGTCGCCCGCGCTCGGAAGATAGGAGCGGGCGTAGCTGGCGTAGAGAGAGACCTCCGGCGCCGGCTTCACGACGAGGCCGAGGCGGGGTGAGACAAGCTCGTCGGTGCGGCTGAACGCCTGGCCGTTGTTCCGGTTGACGATGTCGAGCTCGAACCGGTCGAACCGTAGTCCTGCCACCAGCTCGACCTGGTCCGACAGGCGCAACTGCTCCTGCGCGTAGACGGCCAGAACCGAGGCTTCGCCGCCGTTGAAGGGGGAAGGGGTGCGGGCGGCATTGGTGTTCGTCGGCCGGAAAATGACGTTGGCCGCTATGGTCGGGGCGGTGACGGGCGCCGAGAAGTTCGGGCTGTCGCTCGGCTGGAAGAAGCCGTTGAGGCGGCGGCTCAAAGTCTCCTGCCGGCCGATTTCGAAACCGACGAGCAGAGTATGGGAGAGCCCTACCAGATCGCCGTCCCAGACGAGGTCGGTCTGGCTGAAGAGGTTCTCGCGCTTCAGGATGTCCTGATAGGCGGCCAGAGTCACCACCCCGGCCGTGCTCAGGGCTGTCGGATAAATGTTCTGGTAGAATTTGTCATAGTCGCCGAAGCTGGTTCGGTTGCGCAGCGTCAGAGCGTCCGAGAAGCGATGCTCCAGCGCGAGGCTGGCGACATGGGCGTCAACGTCGGCGAAGCTCCGGTCCGGGTCGCCGAAGAAGGTGCGGTCCGCTCCCTTGAGCGGGCGTCCCTGCGAGGCGGGAAGGCCCCGGTCCGCGGTGCGGCGGTCGTGGAAAAATTCGTAGAAGAGGTCGATGCGCGTGTCGCCGAGCGCCAGCCCGACGGTCGGGTTGACGCCGTAGCGTTCCAGCTCGACCCCGCGGCGGAAGCTCTTGCCATTCTCGTAGAGGCCGTTCAGGCGAAGGCCCGCGCCGCCGCCGAGAGGGTGGTCGAAGTCACCGGTCAGCCGGAAGCCGCCTTCGCTGTCCCCCTGAAGCGCCGCCTCGCGATAGCTCTTGCCGCTCGCGCGCTTGATCACTCGGTTGACGACACCGCCGCCGCCGCCGCGGCCGAAGATCATCGCGTTGGGGCCGCGAAGCACCTCGACCCGCTCCGCATTATAGAGGTCGCGGAAGTACTGGACGTCGTCCCGGATGCCGTCGACGAAGAAGTCGGCGGTGGTGTTGTTGCCGCGAAGTGTGATCTGGTCGCGGTTTCCTTCGCCCGTGCCTGGCATCGCACCGGGAACGAAGGTGAGAACGTCCGCGATAGAGCGCAACGCCTGGTCCTCGATCTGGCTTTCCGAGATGATCGTCAGCGACTGGGGAACGTCCTTCACCTGGGTTTCGGTGCGGGTCGCGGTGCGGGTGGTCTGAGCGCCATATTCAGGCCGCTGCCCGGTGACGACGATCGCCGGCTCTTCCGCAGCGGCCACGTCGTTCGTAGTAACCTCCACGTCCGCCGCCACTTCGACCTCGGCAGCCCAGGCAGGCGAAACGGCGAGTTCGGCCGTCAGCAGGAACAGATGGCGAAGCTGCACGAATAACCCCTTGATGCGCTCTGTGCGTCTGGGGCGGCTCTATCGCTCTTGATAATTATTCGCAATAGCGCCGTCAGCGCTTCTCCAACCGTAGCGGAAGCCCGCCTCGCGGCCGAAGCGTCACCATCCCGTGCACTTCCACCGGGCGGCCTGCGACCGGGGCGAAGCGCCAGGTCGCGAGCCAGTGGGCGAGGATGGTCAGCGCTTCCGCGGTTGCGAAGCGCGCTCCCACGCACAGGCGCGGCCCCGCGCCGAAGGGAAGATATTGGAAGCGGTGGCGGCCGCCTCGCCGCTCCGGCAAGAAGCGATACGGGTCGAACTCGTCCGGCCGCTCCCACAAAGCCTGGTGGCGGTGGAGGAGCCAGGGCCAGATCGAGACGATGTCGCCAGGCCCCACCTCTTCCTCGCCCAGTCGGTCGGCGGCGACCGCCTGCCGGTCGAAGCGGGGAGCGGGGGGATAGAGCCGAAGCGATTCCTCGAGCACCATCCTGAGCAGCGGCAGCCGGTCGGGCAGGTTCGGCCCTTCGCCCGCCGCCAGAGCCTTGGCGCTTTCCGCCGCCACCTGCTCCTGGAGATCCGGCTGCTCGGAGAGGAGGTAGACGGTCCAGGTGAGCGCGTTCGCCGTCGTCTCGTGGCCCGCGAGGTAGAAAGTCATTGCGTTGTCGGCCGCCAGCGTGGCCGCCTCGGCCGGCTCGAATTTTTCGTTCAGACCTCGGATCAGCCGTCCGAGGAAATCGTCCGGCCCCCCGTCCGGCAGCCGCTCGCGCACGACCGCCTCCAGCGTTCCGCGCAGATATTTCTGGCCCTGCTGCGCCTTCCAGCCCCTCAGGGTCCAGGGGATTCGCGGCAGGCCGAGCATGACCTGCAGCCGAGCCTCGCTGACGCCTTCGAGCGCGGCGGCGATATGGGCCATGGCGGCGTCGCTGGTCAGCCGCGGGTCGCCGCTGAACAAAGTGTTGGAGATGATGCGCATCGTAGCCTGAGTGGCTTCGTGCGCCATGTTCCGGACGCCCGGCGTCCACGCCTCCACCGCGTCCCGCCCGACGCTCCCGAACTCCGGCATTAGCGCATCGACGGCCCCCGGAGCGAAGTTCGCCGCGACGATGCGCCTTTGCTCCCGCCACAGGCTCCCGTCCGACGTGAGCAGGCCCAGCCCGATCGCGGGCGCGAGGAGTTTTTTGACGACGTCGGGCTTCACGTAGTTGGCGGCATTGTCGAGAAGGACGCGCTGGACGAGGTCGGGGTCGAGCGGGATGTGGACGTTGAAGCCCAGGATCCGCCGCCGCATATATTTCTGCCGGAAGGCGAGTTGCGACCAGCCATAGACGGAGGTCCGCGCTCGCTCCCCCACGAAGCCGCGCCACACCGGCACCGGGCCGGGGCCGCGGGGCGGGTAGGGCGGGGTGAAAGGCGCGTTCACTCGGCCGCGAGCAGCCGCTCGGCGCCGCCCAGGTCGACGCTGACGAGGCGGCTGATCCCTTTCTCGATCATCGTCACTCCGAACAGGCGGTGCATCCGGCTCATCGTCACCGCGTTGTGGGTGACGATCAGATAGCGCGTGTCCGTCTCGTTCGTCATCCGGTCGAGCAGGTCGCAGAAGCGCTCGATATTGGCGTCGTCGAGCGGAGCGTCGACCTCGTCGAGCACACAGATCGGCGCAGGGTTGGTGAGAAACAAGGCGAAGATAAGCGCGACGGCGGTAAGCGCCTGCTCGCCTCCCGACAGCAGGGTCAGGGCCGAAAGCCGCTTGCCCGGCGGCTGGGCCATGATCTCCAGGCCCGCCTCAAGCGGATCCTCCGCCTCGACCAGCTCGAGATGGGCCTGGCCGCCTTCGAACAGGGTGGTGAAGAGGCTTCGGAAATGGCGGTCCACCGTCTCGAACGCGGTAAGGAGGCGGGTCCGGCCTTCGCGGTTCAGGCTGCCGATGGAGCCTCGAAGCCGGTTGATGGCGAGGCCCAGCTCCTCCCGCTCCGTGTGCGAGACGGTGCGGCTCTCGTCGAGCTCGGCAAGCTCCCGCTCCGCGACCAGGTTGACCGGGCCGATCCGCTCCCGTTCCGCCGACAGCCGCTCGTGGCGGGAGGATTCCTCGGCCGCGGGAGCGATCGTCTCCTCCTCGAAGCCGAGCTTCTCCGGCAGGAGCGGCGGCGGGCATTCGAAGCGTTCGCCCGAGATCCGTCCCATTTCGATCCGGCGGGTTTCCTGGTTTTCGTGACGGGCGACGGCCCCGGCTCGCGCCTCGCGCGCGGTGGAAAGCGCCTCTCCCACCTCGGCAAGCCGAGCCTCGGTCTGGCGGAGCGAGCCTTCCGCCTCGCGCTCGGCCTCCGCGGCCGCCTGGGCCGCTCGAGCGGCCTCCGCCGCCTCGGCTTCGAACGTCTCGATCCGCCGCTTGATCTCCTCCGGAGCGTCGGCGAGCCGTTCGGCCTCGGCTTCCGCTTCGGCAAGGCGCCGCCCCATGTCCGCGCGCCTCTTCTCCGCCTCCGCCGCCCGGACCCGCCAGTCGGCGCTTTCCTTCACGGCAGCCTCCGCGCGCTGCCTGTCGGCGCTCACCGCGTGCGCATGAGTGGCGGCCTCGGCCCGAACCTCCGCCAGCGCCTGCTGGGCAGCTTCCGCCTTGGCCCGCAAGCCCGCGACCCGAGCTTCCGTCGCGGCGGCATCGGGCAGAGCTTCGACAAGCTGCGTCGCCCCCGCCAACGCGTCCTGCGCTTCGGAAAGGTCCTGCTCCGCCTGTTCGATCCGCTCGGCAAGGCCGGTACGGCGCAGGTCCAGCCGCTCGATCTCGACCCGCGCGCTATCCTCCGCCCGGGCCGCTTCCCGGATGGCGGCGGAGGCTTGGGTCTCGCTGCGCCGTGCCGAGTCCGCCGCCTCCCGCGCCGACGCGATCTCCGCAAGCGCCTCCGCGATCCGCGCCTGCGCCTCATCGACGGCGGCGGCGGCCGGAGCCAGCGCCTTTTCGATCTCGGCAAGCCGGTTGACGCGGATCAGCCTTTCGGCGGCGGCGGCGCCAAGGCCGCTCGCGACGAACCCGTCCCACCGCCGAAGCCGCCCGTCCCGCGTCACCAGCCGCTGTCCGACGGCGAGCTCCACGCCATTGTCGTTATCGACCACCGCCACCTGCGCCAGCCGCCGGGCGAGTGCGTCCGGAGCCGTCACGTGATCCGAAAGGGCTTCGCATCCCTCGGGAAGTGCCGGATCCTCGGGCAGCATTTTTGCGCCGGCCCATTTACGAGGAGCATCGCCTTCAAGCGCGCCGTCGAGGTCGTCTCCCAAAGCAGCGGCGAGCGCGCGCTCATAGCCCGGCTCCGCCTTCACATGGTTGATCGCCCGGTCGCCGCTGGATCCTTCCACCGCCTTCACCAGCGCCTTCGCCTCCGAGTCGAGCGCCGCAAGCGCCGCCCGCGCGGAAGAACCTTCGCTCTCAGCCGAATCGCGAGCCGCCGCGGCCGCCTGGCGCCGGGTCTCGGCCGCCGCGATCGCGCTCGCCGCCTCGGCAAGCCGCGCCTCGGCCTGCTCGCGGGCCGTGCGAGCCGAGCGGAGAGCTTCGACCAGCGGCGCCTCTTCGCCCAGCCCCGCCATCTGCTCCTGAAGCCGCCGAGCCTCCGCCTCCGCCCGCGCCACCTTCGCCCGAGCGGCCTCCAGCGCCGCCCGAGCGACCCGCGCCTCGGCCTGCTCCGCCGCCTGCACCGCCCGAGCGCGGCCAAGCTCCGCTTCCGCCTCGCGGGCTGCGTCCTCCAGCTCCACCGTCCGCACGTCGATCGTTCCGCGCGAAGCTTCCGCGGCGGCGAGGCGGGCGGCGATGTCGCGCCCCTCCTGCTCCAGCCGAGCGAGCGCCGCCTTTGCATCCGCCCCAAGCGCCTCCTCGCGGGCGCGGTCGCTCAGCAGGGTCGAGCGGCGCCCGGCCAGCTCCTCGATCCGCCGCGCAATCCCATCCCGCTCGGCGCGCAGGGTCGCGAGCTTATGGCCCAGCGACGTAGCCTGGTCCCGTGCCGCCTGAGCCGCGCTCCGCTTCCCGGCCAGCGCCTGCGCCGCCTCCTGCTGGTAGGCCGCGGCCGCGCGCTGGGCTTCCGCCGCTTTCTCGACCGCCGCGACCGCCGCTTCCGCTTCCCGCTTCGCCGCCTCGGCGGCCTGCGCCGCTTCCCGCCAGCGTGAGAAGATCATCCGCCCTTCGGCGACCCTGATCTGGTCGGAAAGCTTGCGGTACCGCTCCGCCGCCTTCGCCTGCCGCCGGAGCGCGGCGGCGCGCGCCTCCATGTCCGTCAGCACTTCGTCCAGCCGGGTGAGGTTGGCCTCGGCGGCGCGAAGCTTCTGCTCGGCGTCCTTGCGGCGGGCGTGGAGCCCCGAAATGCCGGCCGCTTCCTCGAGCATCAGCCGGCGCTCGGTCGGCTTGGCGGCGATGATGGCGCTGATCTTCCCCTGGCTGACGAGCGCCGGGGAGTGGGCGCCCGTCGCCGCGTCGGCCAGCAGCAGGGAGACGTCCTTGGCCCGAACGTCGCGGCCGTTCAGCCGATAGGCGGAGCCCGCGCCCCGCTCGATCCGGCGCGTTATCTCGACGTCTCCGGCGGGCGCGAGGTTGACGTCGCCCGGCATCTCGTCGGCCTCGCGCTCGACGAGCAGCGACACTTCGGCGAAGTCGCGCGCCGGCCGCGTCGCAGTACCCGCGAAGATGACGTCGTCCATGCCCGCGCCGCGCATCGACTTGGGGGAGCTTTCGCCCATTACCCAGCGAATCGCCTCCAGGACGTTCGATTTGCCGCAGCCGTTCGGGCCGACCACTCCGGTAAGGCCCGGCTCGATCCGGAGCTCGGAAGGCTCGACGAAGCTTTTGAAGCCGGAGAGCTTCAGCCGCTTTATCTGCATGGCCGGCCCCCCGTCCTCATCCTAGCCCGCCGCTTCGCGAAGGATCGGCTGAAGCGAGGACCAGTCGTGGCTGCCGATATTGCTGCCGTTGACGAAGAAGGTCGGAGTGCCCTGCACGCCCAGCGCCTCGGCCGCCTCTCCCATCCGCCCGAGCCGCTCCAGCGCCGCATTGTCGGCGAGGCACCTTTTGCTCTGCGCGGCCGGGATTCCATGCCGGGCCGCAATGGCCGTGATCCCGCCGATGTCGGCGAGCCGCCCCAGCCGCTGGCTCTCGGGCAGCCCCTTCAGCCGGTCCTTCTGCGCCTGCGGAAGGCCGCTGATTCTTCCGACCCAGCTTCCCTGGCTGGCGAACAATTCGTCGACAAGCGGGAAGAAGCGCGCCGGGGCTGCGCAGCGTGCGACCAAAGTCGCCGTCAGGTCGATCCCGTTCAGGACGTAGCTGCGGTACTCGAAGCTCACCTTGCCGGACCGAACGTAGGCGGCGAGCGGACCTTTGGCCGACGCTGCGAAGTCGGCGCAGTGAGGGCAGGTGAGCGAGCCGTATTCGACGAGCTTCACCTTCGCGTTCGGGTTCCCCATCCGGAAGCCGCCTTCAGGCGTCAGAACGACGTTGCGGGTCCAGTCCTGAGCGGCCGGCGCCGAGCGCGGCTGGGCCGCGACGAGCCCAGCGCCCAGCGTGGAGACCGCGAGCACGGCCGCTGCGAGGGCGAAGGCCGGCCTCATGAGCCGATCGCCGAGCGCAGCTGCGGCTCGAGCTCGCGCCAATATTGGGCGCTCGTGAGGGTCACGACCTTGCCGTTGATGAAGAAGGTGGGAGTGCCGGTGACGCCTTCCCTATTGCCCTGGTCGGTGATCTCCGCCAGCCGCTGCAGCCCGGCCTTGTCGGCGAGGCAGGAATTGACCTTCGATTCCGGCATTCCGCGCTGGCGGAAGAACTGGTCGACGCCCGTCAGGCGCACCAGGGCCGCCGCCCGCTCCTCCGCCGGCATCGACTGGATCTGCTGCTGGTCGGCGGCGCTGAGGTTCTGGAGCTTCCCGGCCCAGTTCGCCTGATCGGCGTAAAGCTGGTCGGCGAGGTGGAAGAAGGGCGTCGGCCCCTGGCAGCGCAGAAGCATTGTGATGCCGGGATCGGTCGGGAAGAGCAGATAGGGCCTGAACTCCCAGCTCACCTGGCCGCTCTTCACATAATTGTTCTTGAGCGGCTCGGTCGCGGTTTCCGAAAATTCCGCGCAGTGGCTGCAGCTGATCGATCCGTACTCGACAAGCTTCACCGGAGCGTTGGGATTGCCCATCCGGTAGCCGCCCTGCGGAGTCTCCTCGACGGTCTGCGTCCAGTCGCCGTTCGGAGCCGCGATCTGCTGGAGCGGGGCCGCATTGCCGCCTGCCGCCTGGCCGTTTCCGGAGCCCTCGTCGCCGCATCCGGCGAGGAGCAGTGCAAGAGCGGCAACGCCGCCGCTGAGCATCGACTTCATCTCTTCATCTCTCCAATCTTGCCGACGAGCGGAATTCCGATGGCAGGCCCGAGCGCCGCCTCGCTCGCGGCGACCCCCTGCGCAAGCGATTCGAGGCAGGCGCGAAGCTCCGGATCGGCGATCTCGCGCAGCGAATCCCCCAGCTCCGACGGTATCGGCCGAAGGGACGGGGGCGCTGTTCGCGCCTTTGCGCGCGAAAGCTGAACGAGGCCTTGCCTGAAGCTGACCCGAGCCACCGCCTGATAGCCGAAGAAGCGGTTCACCCGCTCCATGATCACCGGCACGACATGCTGCATCATCGGCGCGTGCGCGCCTTCCACCACCAGGTTCAGAACGCCTTCCGAGCGCTTCCCCGGCGGGAAGCGGATCGACTCCGGCGAGGAGACGGCGGCGTAGCGCTCGCCGACGATCTCGTTCCATCGGCTGACGATCGAGGACTGGACGAATCCGAAGCGGCGGAAGGCGGCGCGGCCGACATGCGGCACGATGTCGGCGACCGCGCGGGCGCGGTTCGCCCGAGGCGCCTCCTCGGCCTTCTTCGTCTTCGATGTCCCGCCCGATTTCGCCATCGGCGCGATCATGGCATAGGCCGGCCGTGGCCGTCGATGCTTCCCGACCCCTTTTGCGCTGGTTTGCTGTGGATAAACGGCAGCTTCCGTGGCGCGTCGGCCCAAGGGAGCGGCCCGACCCCTATCGCATCTGGCTGTCCGAGGTGATGCTCCAGCAGACGACGGTCGCCCACGCCGCTCCTTATTTCGAGCGATTCGCCAGCCGCTGGCCCACCGTCGAGGCCCTCGCCGCGGCGCCCGAAGAGGAGGTGATGGCCGCCTGGGCGGGCCTCGGCTATTACGCCCGGGCGAGGAATTTAATCGCCTGCGCCCGAACCGTCGCCGCCGATCACGCGGGCCGCTTTCCTTCGACCGAAGCCGAGCTTCGCAAGCTTCCGGGCGTCGGCCGCTACACCGCCGCCGCCATCGCCGCGATCGCTTTCGGGGAGCGGGCGGTGGTGGTGGATTCGAACGTGGAGCGGGTCGTCTCCCGCCTGTTCGCGGTGGAGACTCCGCTCCCCAAGGCGCGGGAAGAGCTTTACCGCCTCGCCGGCTCGATCACGCCCGAGGAGGAAGCGGGGCCGTTCGCCGAGGCGATGATGGATCTCGGGGCGACGATCTGCACGCCCCGCGCACCCGCATGCGCACGCTGCCCGCTCGCCTCTCTCTGCGAGGCACGGGCGCGCGGCGAGCCGGAACGCTACCCGGTCAAGGCCGAAAAGGCGCCGAGGCCGCGACGCGAAGGCGTCGCTTATTGGCTGGAGCATGATGGCCACGTCCTCCTCGTGCGCCGGCCGGCGAAGGGGCTGCTCGGCGGAATGCTCGCTCTTCCCACCGAAGAAGCGCCCGCGCCTGCGCCGTGGCGCGAGGCGGGAAGCGTCGACCATGTCTTCACCCATTTTTCACTGACCATGCGCCTGCTCTGCGCGGCCGCCGAGCGGCGTGACGAAGCCGGCCTGTGGTGGCCCGTTGAGCGGCTCGGCGAGGCGGGCCTCCCGACGCTCTTCGCCCGGCTTGCCGAGCGTGGCGCCGAATGGCGGCAGGCCGCATGAGGCCGGGCTTCACCGGCGCCGGTCTGGACCGAGCCGACCATCTCCGGCTGGACCGCGAGCGGCTGCTGGAGCTCGCCGCCGCGGGCGAAGCGCGAATGCTCCGGCTGGCGAGTCTCGACCCGGAGCTCGACGAAGCCGGGCGCCTCCTCTGGGAACCGCTCGAAGGAGAGCCGAACGAGGCTTCCATCTTCCTCGGCATCGAGGCCGGAGCCCCGCTCTTCGCCCCCCTCGTCAAGGCGCCGCCGGGGCAGCGTGCCTGGTCCGTCTTCGCTCTGCTGAACAGGATGAGGCAGGAAGACGCCGCAATCTGGGGCGCCGTCCGAAGCCTCAACGAATGGCACGGCCGCCACTCATTCTGCGGCACCTGCGGCTCGGCGACTCTGCCGTTCCGCGCCGGCTGGGGCCGGCGTTGCACCGGCTGCTCGCTCGATCATTTCCCGCGGGTCGATC
The DNA here is from genome assembly GCA_036398895.1 of Allosphingosinicella sp. GTDB lineage: Bacteria > Pseudomonadota > Alphaproteobacteria > Sphingomonadales > Sphingomonadaceae > Allosphingosinicella. The sequence goes on from DASWOC010000014.1 coordinate 31,899, forward strand.
CGGTCGTGATCATGCTGGCCGAGCATGACGGCAAGGTGCTTCTCGGCCGCCAGCCGCAATATCCGCCCGGCCGCTATTCCGCGCTGGCGGGCTTCGTCGAGCCGGGGGAGTCGATCGAGGAGGCCGTCGCTCGCGAGCTTCAGGAGGAAGCGGGGCTGGAGGTGGAGGACGTCCGCTACGTCGCAAGCCAGCCCTGGCCCTTCCCCGGCCAGCTGATGATCGCCTGCACAGCCCGCGCCCGCTCCGCCGAACTGGTGCTCGACCGGCAGGAGCTGGAGGATGCCTTCTGGGCGGACGGCCCGGCGGTGCTCGCCGCGCTTGACGTCCATCCCGCAGCGCCTTTCCTCGCGCCGCCGCCTTTCGCCATCGCCCACACCCTGCTTCGGCACTGGGCGGAGAATGGCTAGCCGTCTTGCCCCCAATTCCCGCCCCGCTTAAAGGGGCACCCGAATTCCCATACGCGCCCGCCGCGCGACGCCCCGGAGGTCTTGAACAGGCATGGACAATCGCAGCAACACGATTGCGGGCTGGGTGCTCGGCGCGGGCATCGTCGCCCTCGGAGCCTCGATCCTGACGGCCGAGATGTTCCATGCCGAGCGGCCCGAGAAGATGGGCTATCCGATCGAGGGCGTTACCGGAGCCGACGGCGACGGCGGCGGCGAGGCCGAGCAGCCGATCGCCGCCTATCTCGCCAACGCCGACGTCGCCAAGGGCGAGCAGGTGTTCAAGAAGTGCACCGCCTGCCACACGATCAACCAGGGCGGCGCTAACGGCACTGGCCCGAACATCTGGGGCGTGATGGGATCCGCCATCGGCAAGCACGCGCCGGGCTTCGCTTATTCCCCCGCCCTCGCCGGCAAGGGCGGCAATTGGGACTGGGAATCGATGAGCGCTTGGATCAAGTCGCCCCGCGACTTCGCTCCCGGCACCAAGATGACCTTCGCGGGCATCGGCAAGCCCGAGGATCGCGCCAACCTCCTCGCTTACCTCAACGCTCAGGACAATGCGCCGCTTCCGCTGCCCGCCGCTCCGGCCGCGGCGGCGAACCCGGCCGCGGCAGCCGCCGAGAAGGCGGACCAGCCGGCGGCGGGCGACAAGGGCGAGAAGGAGCCGGTTCTGAACGAGCAGCAGGCGGCCCAGGGCGGCGGCGCCCGCATCGGCGGCGAGGGCGCTCCCTCCGTCACCGGCCGAGCGGAGCAGACCAAGAAGCAATAAGAGGCGAGGGGAGATGGTCAGCAGCAAGGCCGCCACTCCCGAAGCCTATATCGCCGAACTCCCGCCCAAGCGCGCGGCTCTCGTCTCGCGCCTTCGCGATCTCGTCAACGCCAACCTGCCCGATGGCTATGTCGAGCGGATGAGCTGGGGCATGATCGGCTGGGAAGTCCCGCTGGAGCTTTACCCCGAAACTTATAACGGCCAGCCGCTCGTCTTCGCCGCCCTCGCCGCTCAGAAGAACTACACCGCGCTCTACCTCAACTGCGTCAACGCCTCGGAAGAGCGCACCCAGCGGCTGAAGCAGGCCTGGGCCGCGACGCGGCGGAAGCTCGACATGGGCAAGGCCTGCCTGCGCTTCAAACGCGCCGAGGACGTGGCCGAGGAGGTGCTGGCGGAGACGATCCGCTCGATACCCATCGACCGCTTCCTGAACGATTACGAGGCGAGCCGAGCCCGTTAGGCGGCGGCGCTGCCCTCGTTCCGCTCATACTTTTCGCAGACGAGATCCCAGGCTTCCTCGGCCGTCTCGACGTACTGGAACAGGTCGAGGTCCTGGGGCGAGACGACGCCTTCTTCGACGAGGGCGTCGAAATCCACCACCCGCTCCCAGAATTCGCGCCCGAACAGGAGGATGGGAAGCGGCTTCACCTTGCCCGTCTGGATCAGCGTCAGGAGCTCGAACATCTCGTCGAACGTCCCGAAGCCGCCTGGGAAGACCGCCACCGCCCGGGCGCGAAGCAGGAAGTGCATCTTCCTCAGAGCGAAATAGTGGAACTGGAAGCTCAGCGACGGAGTGACATAGGGGTTGGGCATCTGCTCGTGCGGGAGCACGATATTGAGGCCCACCGATTCCTGGCCCTCGTCGCAGGCACCGCGGTTTGCCGCTTCCATGATCGACGGCCCGCCGCCCGAGCAGACGACGAAATGCTTCCAGCCGTCCGCATCCGGGCCGCAGCGGCTGGCGACGCGGGCGAGCTTGCGCGCCTCGTCATAATATTTGGACTTCGCCTTCAGCCGCTCGGCGATCACGCGCTGCTGGTCGGTCGCCGCGGCGACGATCAGCGCGTCCGCTTTCTCCGGCTCCGGAATCCGTGCCGATCCGTAGAAGACGAAGGTCGATCCGATCCGCGCCTCGTCGAGAAGCAGCTCGGGCTTCAGTAGCTCGAGCTGGAATCGGACCGGCCGAAGATCCTCGCGAAGCAGGAAGTCCATATCCTGGAAGGCGAGACGGTAGGCGGGGTCGCCGGTTTGAGGCGACGGCGTCGGCTGGTTCGCGACTTCGGCTTCCTGGCGGGCGTCCGGGAAGACCCGGCTCGGAGGTATCGGATCGGTCATGCGCCGCCGTTTAGCGGCAAACGCGCATCTGTCCCATGGCGAAATCGCTCCAGCTTGTTGCGAATCTCTCGCAATAAACTAGACAGGCCTCGATGATCCGCATCGGTCCAGGAAAGGCGCTGCTCTGGGCGCTGCTCGCCCTTCCGGCGCTTCCGATCCTGCGTCGAACGCTGACGGAGCCGGACCTGTGGTGGGAGGACCTTCTCCAGCCGACGGGCGAATGGTCGGCACGGCTGATCATCTTCGCTCTGATGCTGACCCCGCTCTCGATGCTTCTGCCGCGCCGCCGCTGGGTGCAATGGCTGATGCGCCACCGCCGCGCCTTCGGGGTCGCCGCCTTCGGCTATTCGCTCCTCCACCTCCTCTTCTACGTGATCGCCATGGAGACCGTGAGGGACATGGTGGCCGAGCTCGACGCCCCTGCCATCTGGACGGCCTGGCTCGCCTTTCTCTGCCTCGTTCCGATGGCCCTCACCAGCAACGACGCCTCGATGCGCGCTCTGAAGGCCGGCTGGAAGCGGATCCAGCGCCTGGCTTATCCGGCGGCTTTCCTCACCCTCGCCCATTGGGCGCTCGTTCACGACGGGCTCACCGAGGCGCTCTTAAACTTCGCTCCGCTGATCGCGCTCCAGCTCTACCGCCTGGCGCGGCTCTCACGCCCCCTGTTTCACACCCCAAGGAGAATTACATGAAGAAGACACTCATCCTCGGCGCCCTCGCCGCCGCCGGCGCCGCCCTCACCTTCACCGCGCCCGCCGCCGCAACCGGCAAGATGACCTGCAGCGCCCCGCAGGCCAAATGGAAGAGCCGCGCGGCGCTCGAGACGCAGCTCAGGAAGAAGGGCTGGAAGGTCGCTAAGTCGAAGGTCGATGGCGGCTGCTACGAAGTCTACGGCACCGACCCCAAGGGCCGGCGCGTCGAAGCCTATTTCCACCCGGTGAGCTTCGAGCAGCTTCTCGTCTCGCAGCGCGGGAAAATTATCTACAAGAAAAAGTGACCCTGCGTTGACTCGCCCGCCGCCGCCCCTACACCCGGCGGCGGGCCACGCCGTCCCAACGCGGCGCGTGCTCTCTGAGAGGAGAGTCTGATGAATGTTTCCAAGCCGGGCACCCGCCCCGCGCGTCCCTATTTCTCGTCCGGCCCCTGCGCCAAGCCGCCGGGCTGGGCCCCCGAACTCCTCGCCCTCGGCTCCCTCGGCCGTTCCCACCGCTCGAAGCTCGGCAAGGCAAGGCTGGGCCACGCTCTCGAGCTGACCCGCCGAGTCCTCCGCATCCCCGCCACCCACCGCATCGGCATCGTCCCCGCTTCCGACACCGGCGCCGTCGAGATGGCGCTCTGGTCGCTGCTCGGGCCGCGGCCGGTCACCCTGCTCGCCTGGGAAAGCTTCGGCGAAGGCTGGGTGACGGATGTGGTCAAGCAGCTGAAGCTCGAGGCGACGGTGATCAAGGCGCCCTATGGCGAGCTTCCCGATCTCGCCTCCGTCGATCCGGCGAGCGACGTCGTCTTCACCTGGAACGGCACGACCTCCGGAGTCCGCGTCCCGAACGGCGACTGGATCGCCGCCGACCGTCAGGGCCTGACCGTCGCCGACGCCACCTCGGCCGTATTCGCGCAGGATATCGCCTGGGACAAGGTCGATGTCGCCACCTTCTCCTGGCAGAAGGTGCTGGGCGGGGAGGGGGCGCATGGAATGCTCATCCTCGGCCCCCGCGCCGTCGAGCGGCTCGAAAGCTACACGCCTCCCTGGCCGCTGCCCAAGATCTTCCGCCTCACCAAGGGCGGCAAGCTCATCGAAGGCATTTTTCAAGGCGACACGATCAACACTCCCTCCATGCTGGCGGTGGAGGACTACATCTTCGCGCTCGAATGGGCGGTGGGACAGGGGGGGCTTCCGGCCCTAATCGCCCGCGCCGACGCCAACGCAGCCGCCGTCGACTCCTGGGTTCAGCGGACCGACTGGATCGAGCATCTCGCCTCTGACCCCGCCACCCGCTCGAACACCAGCGTCTGCCTGAAATTCGCCAGCCCCGGCGACGCCGAGGCGAAGTCGGCGCTAGTGAAGAAGATGAGCGCTTTGCTCGAAGCGGAAGGCGCCGGCTATGACCTCGCCAGCTACCGTGACGCTCCGCCCGGCCTCCGCCTCTGGTGCGGCGCCACGGTCGAGACCGACGATCTCGAAGCGCTCTTCCCCTGGCTCGACTGGGCCTTCCACACCGCCCGCGCCGGCTAGGAGCTCGCATGCCCAAAGTCCTGATCTCGGATCCGATGGATCCGAAAGCCGCCGAGATATTCCGGTCCAGCGGAGTCGAGGTGGACGAGAAGCCCGGCCTCTCCGGCGCGGAGCTGAAGGCGATCATCGGCGACTATGACGGCCTCGCCATCCGCTCCGCCACCAAGGTCACCGCCGACCTGCTCGAAGCCGCCACGCGCCTCAGGGTGATCGGCCGCGCCGGGATCGGAGTCGACAATGTCGACATCCCCGCCGCCACCGCGCGCGGGATCGTGGTGATGAACACGCCCTTCGGCAATTCGATCACCACCGCGGAGCACGCCATCGCGCTCATGTTCGCGCTTGCCCGCGACCTCCCGGCCGCCGATGCCTCCACCCAGGCCGGCAAGTGGGAGAAGAACCGCTTTATGGGGGTCGAGCTCACCAACAAGACCCTTGGCCTGATCGGCGCCGGAAACATCGGTTCGATCGTCGCCGATCGCGCCCTCGGCCTTCGGATGAAAGTGCTCGCCTTCGACCCCTTCCTGACTCCGGAGCGGGCGCTTAGCCTCGGCCTCGAGAAGGTCGAGCTCAACGCCCTCCTCGCCCGCGCCGACTTCATCACCCTCCACACCCCGCTCACCGACCAGACCCGCAACATCCTCTCGCGCGAGAACCTCGCCAAGACCAAGAAGGGCGTGCGCATCATCAACTGCGCGCGAGGCGGCCTGATCGACGAGGCGGCGCTCAAGGACGCGCTTGAGAGCGGCCATGTCGCCGGTGCGGCGCTCGACGTCTTCGTTGAGGAGCCGGCCAGGCAAAGCCCGCTGTTCGGGACCCCGGGCTTCGTCGCCACCCCCCATCTCGGCGCCTCCACCACCGAGGCTCAGGTTAACGTCGCCATCCAGGTCGCCGAGCAGATCTCCGAATTCCTGACGCGCGGCGGGGTGACCAACGCCCTCAACATGCCCTCCCTCTCCGCCGAGGAAGCGCCCCGGCTTCGCCCCTACATGGCGCTCGCCGAGCAGCTCGGCTCGCTCGCCGGCCAGCTGGAGGGCCGCCGCTCCACCGGCGTCGCGATCGAGGTTGAAGGCGCCGCCGCCCAGCTCAACCAGAAGCCGATCACCGGCGCCGTCCTCGCCGGCTTCATGCGCATCTACTCCGCCTCTGTGAACATGGTGAACGCGCCCTTCCTCGCGAAGGACCGCGGCCTCGACGTTCGCGAGGTCCGGCACGACCGCGAGGCCGATTACCACACCCTCGTCCGGGTGACGGTGACCACGCCCGAAGGCGAGAAATCCGTCGCCGGGACCCTCTTCGGCAACGCCTCGCCGCGCCTCGTCGACATGTTCGGCATCCGGGTCGAAGCCGAGCTTGCCGGCGAGATGATCTACATCGTCAACGAGGACACGCCCGGCTTCATCGGCCGCCTCGGCACCCTTCTCGGCGAGGAAGGCATCAACATCGGCACCTTCAACCTCGGCCGCCGGGCGGCCGGCGGAGAGGCGGTGGCCCTCGTCTCCGTCGACGGCCATATCGGCGACGACCTCGTCCGCCGCCTCGAGGCGCTCCCGGGCGTCAAGCGCGTGAAGCCGCTTCGCTTCTAGAAGGGTGCGCCCGCCGCGCCCGCCTGCTAGGGCGCGCCCGAAGGAGTATCGGCCTTGGCCAACGTGACCGTGATCGGCGCCCAATGGGGCGACGAGGGCAAGGGAAAGATCGTCGACTGGCTGTCGAGCCGGGCCGACGTCGTCGCCCGATTCCAGGGCGGCCATAATGCCGGCCACACCCTCGTCATCGGCGACCAGACCTACAAGCTCTCGCTCCTCCCCTCCGGAATCGTCCGAGGCACCCTCTCCGTCATCGGCAACGGAGTCGTCCTCGATCCCTGGGCCCTTCGATCCGAGGTGGAGAAGCTCACCGCCCAGGGCGTCTCGATCACGCCCGACACGCTCCAGATCGCCGACACCTGCCCGCTCATCCTCCCCTTCCACCGCGATCTCGACGCTCTGCGCGAGGATGCGTCCGGTCAGGGCAAGATCGGCACCACCCGCCGCGGCATCGGCCCAGCCTATGAGGACAAGGTCGGCCGCCGCGCCATCCGGGTCTGCGACCTCGCCCATCTCGGCCAGCTCGGCCCCCAGATCGATCGCCTCTGCGCCCATCACGACGCGCTCCGCGCTGGCTTCGGAGAGCCGCCGATCGACCGGGCCCGGCTTGAGCGGGACCTCTCCGAGATCGCCGACTTCGTCCTCCAATTCGCCCGCCCCGTCTGGATGACCCTCAACGCCGCCAAGGCGCGCGGCGACCGAATCCTGTTCGAGGGCGCGCAGGGCGTTCTGCTCGACGTCGACCACGGCACCTATCCTTTCGTCACCTCCTCCAACACCGTCGCGGGCACCGCGGCGGGCGGCTCGGGCCTCGGCCCCTCCGCCGCCGGCTTCGTGCTCGGGATCGTCAAGGCCTACACCACCCGGGTCGGCGCCGGGCCTTTCCCGACCGAGCTCGAGGACGAGATCGGCCAGCGCCTCGGCGAGCGCGGCCACGAGTTCGGAACCGTCACTGGCCGCAAGCGGCGCTGCGGCTGGTTCGACGCGGTGCTGGTGCGCCAGTCCTGCGCGGTCGCGGGCGTGACCGGAGTGGCGCTGACCAAGGTCGATGTCCTCGACGGCCTCGACGAGATCCGCATCTGCACCGGCTACCGCCTCGGCGGCCGCACGCTCGACCATCTCCCGGCTCACGCCGCGGACCAGGCGGCGGTGGAGCCCGTCTACGAGACGATGGACGGCTGGCGCGAATCCACCGCCGGCGCCCGGAGCTGGGCTCAGCTCCCCGCCCAGGCGATCAAATATATCCGCCGCGTCGAGGAGCTGATCGACTGCCCGGTCGCGCTCGTCTCCACCAGCCCGGAGCGGGAGGATACGATCCTGGTGCGCGATCCCTTCGCCGACTGAGCTTCCCCTCCGCCGCCGGCGGGGCTATCCGCGCGCCATGGCAAAGCTCAACATCCTCGTCACCGGCACCAGCCGAGGCATCGGCAAGGCGATCGCCGCCTCCCTCCAGGCCCACAATGTCGTCGGCCATTCGAGCCGCGGAGGGGAGGGGGCGCTGGCCGCCGACCTCGACCGCCCGGGCGCGGCCGAGCACCTCTGGTACCAGGCGCTGGAGCGGCTCGGTGGCCGCATCGACGTGCTCGTCAACAATGCCGGCATCTTCGAGGCCGCGCCGATCGACCTCCCGGCCGAGGAATGGACGGCGCAGTGGGAGCGGACGATGCGGGTGAACCTGACCGCTTCCGCAGAGCTGTGCCGCCTCGCCGTCCTCCATTTCCGCGAGAAGGGCGGCGGCCGGATCGCCAACGTCGCAAGCCGCGCCGCCTATCGAGGCGACAGCCCGCAGCACTGGCATTACGCCGCGTCCAAGGCGGGGATGATCGGGATGACCAAGTCGATCGCCCGAGGCTATGCGGGCGACAACATCCTCGCCTTCGCCGTCTGCCCCGGCTTCACGGCCTCCGACATGGTCGAGGATTATCTGGCGAGCCGCGGCGGCCAGAAGATCGTGGCCGACATCCCGCTCGGCCGGGTCGCCACTGCCGACGAAGTGGCGGAGACGGTGCGCTGGCTCGCCATCGACGCGCCGCCTTCCGCCACCGGCGCCGTCATCGACGTCAACGGCGCGAGCTATGTCCGCTGAAAGCTGGAAGGTAAGCCTCCCCTGCACGAAGGCGGAAGCCGAGGCGCTGAAGGAGGACATCTCCCCGCTGGCGATGCTCGACTTTCCGCCGGTGCTGATGACGAGCGAAGCGGACCCCTCCCAGCCGGACTCCTGGCGTCTCGACGCCTATTTCAGCGAGCCTCTGAGCCCGCACATGCTCGCCCTCCTCCAGGCGCTGGTGCCGAGCTCCGCGGGCCAGGCGCCGGAGGTGGAGCCGGTCGAGGACCGCGACTGGGTCACTCTCAGCCAACAGGGCCTGGAGCCGATCCAGGCCGGCCGCTTCTTCGTCCACACGCCTTTGCACCGGGGGGAGGGGCCGCCGAATGCGATCCCGCTGGAGATCGACGCGGGCCGCGCCTTCGGCACCGGACAGCATGAGACGACGAGCGGCTGCCTCGTCGCCTTGAGCCGGATGAAGGACCAGGGCCTTTCCTTCTCCAACCTGCTCGATCTCGGCACCGGCACCGGCCTCCTCGCCTTTGCTGCGCTCCGCCTGTGGCCCGCCGCCCGCGCCGCCGCCTCGGACATCGATCCCGTCTCGATCGAGGTGAGCGAGGAGAATGCGGCGATCAACGCCGTCCGCCTCGGCCGAGCCCGCGGACAGCTGGAGCTGGTCGTCGCTCCGGGGATGGAGGACGCCCGCCTCAAGGCGCGGGCGCCTTACGACCTGATCATCGCCAACATCCTGGCAGGCCCCCTGATCGAGCTCGCGCCTTCCGTGGCGAGGGCGATGGAGCCCGGCGGGCGCCTGATCCTCGCGGGCCTGCTCGACCATCAGGCGGAAAGCGTCGCCTCCGCCTACCGCCGTCAGGGGCTGATGCTGAGCGCCCGCATCGACCGGGGCGAATGGCCGACCTTGGCGATGCGCAAGCGCAAGGCGTCGGGCTGGCGCTAGGCGGAAGGTCACACAAAGGTCACGCTGACGCGGGCCGGGGATCCCGCTGAGGGAGGGTCGGTGGCGCGACGCTGACCCCCCGAAGTTCATGAAGTTCACGATGTCCCGGGAATCTCCCCGTCCCGGGGCGAGCCGCCGCAACTCGAGGACGAGGCGCAGCATCAGTCGGACGAGGAAGCGCAGGGGAGCCATCCCCATATCAGAACATAAGAAGAACAGTTTGTCAAGTGGAAGGCCGCGCCCGCCGGTCAGGAGGCGGTGCGGACGATCTCGTTCCAGGCGGCTTCTTCGATCGTTTCCACACCGAGCTCCTGCGCTTTTTTGAGCTTCGAGCCGGCGCCGGGGCCGTAGACGACGAGGTCGGTCCTGGCCGAGACGGAGCCGGCGACCTTGGCGCCGAGCTTTTCGGCCTGGGCCTTGGCCTCATCACGCGACAGGGTCTCGAGGCTTCCGGTGAAGACGATCGTCTTCCCGGTCACTGGCGATTCCTTCGTCTCCCAGACGACGTCCTGCGGCTCCACCCCTGCGGCGAAAAGGGCCGACAGCACCTCGCGATTATGGGGCTCTTCGAAGAAATCGAGGAGGGCGTTGCCGACCTCCGGCCCGATATTGGGGGTCTCGACGGCGGCGACGACGGCCTTGTCCCGGCGCTGGCGGAACTTGCGCTCGTCCTCGCCGAGCGCCGGCTGGAGCGTTCGCCGGACATCGAGGGCGCGGTCGATCATCGCCTCGAAGCCTTGCCAGCTGCGATAGCGGCGGGCGAGGTCGCGGGCGGTGACCTCGCCGACGTGGCGGATGCCCAGCGCGTAGAGGAAGCGGTCGAGCGGCGGCGTCCGCTTCGCGTCGATCGCGGCGATCAGGTTCGCGGCCGACACTTCGGCCCAGCGCTCGCGCGCGAGGAGCCGCTCCTTCGTCAGCGTGAAGATGTCGGCCGGAGACTGGATGAGGCCGTCGCGGAAGAAGCTTTCGATGTTGGTGATCCCGAGCCCCTCGATATCGAGCGCGTGGCGGGAGGCGAAATGGCGAAGCCGCTCGATGCGCTGGGCGGGGCAGACGAGGCCGCCGGTGCAGCGCACGTCGACCTCGCCTTCCTCCCGCACCGCTTCCGAGCCGCATTCGGGGCAGGTGCTTGGGAAGACGTAGGGCTCCCGCTCCGCCTCCGGCGTCAAATTCTCCAGCACCTGAGGGATGACGTCGCCGGCGCGCTGGATGCGCACGCGGTCGCCGACGCGTACGCCGAGCCGCTCGATCTCGTCCTTATTGTGGAGCGTGGCGTTGGTGACGGTCACTCCGCCGACGCTGACGGGGGTGAGACGCGCGACGGGCGTGAGCTTGCCGGTGCGGCCGACCTGGATGTCGATCCCTTCGAGCAACGTCTCCGCCTTTTCCGCAGGGAATTTGTGGGCGAGCGCCCAGCGGGGGGCGCGTGCGACTTGGCCGAGGCGGCGCTGCCAGTCGAGCCGGTCGACCTTGTAGACGACGCCGTCGATGTCGAAGGGGAGGTCCGCCCGCTTCGCCTCGATCATCCTGTAGTGGGCGAGGACCGGCTCCAGGGCGGCGAAGCGGTCGAGATGGGCAGCGATCGAGAGGCCCCAGCCTTCGATCGCCTTCATCACCTCGAACTGGGTGTCGCCCGGAAGCTCCGACACCTCGCCCCAGCCGTGCGCATAGAAGCGCAGCGGGCGTGAGGCGGTGACGGCCGCATCCTTCTGGCGGAGCGACCCGGCGGCGGCGTTGCGGGGGTTGGCAAACTGACGTGTCTTTTCGGGGTCGTCGGCTTCGGCGAGCAGGCGGGCGTTGAGCGCCGCGAAATCCGCCTTCGACATGTAGACCTCGCCGCGCACCTCGAACACGTCCGGAGCGCCCTCGATCCGCTGCGGGATATCGCGGATGGTGCGGGCGTTGTCGGTCACCACCTCGCCGGTGGTGCCGTCGCCACGGGTTGCGGCAAGGACGAGCTCGCCTTTCTCGTAACGAAGCGAGCAGGAGAGGCCGTCGATCTTCGGCTCGGCGGAGAGAGCCACCTCCTCAGTTTCGGCCAGGCTGAGGAAACGGCGGATTCGGGCGAGGAAGTCCGCCACCTCCTCATCGGAGAAGGCGTTTTCGAGGCTGAGCATCGGCTGAGCGTGCCGCACCTTGGAGAGGTGGGCGGCTGGCGCGGCGCCGATCTGGCGGGAAGGGCTGTCGTCGCGCACGAGGTGGGGGAATCGTGCCTCCAGCTCCGCGTTGCGTCGCACGAGCGCGTCGTAGTCCGCATCGGAAATCTCGGGGGCATCCTCGCTGTGGTAGAGGCGGTTGTGGCGGGCGATTTCTTGCGCAAGCCGTTCGAGCTCGGCTGCGGCCTCGGGTTCGCTCATGCCAGCAACGATACAGGAAGGGAGAAGAAAAAGACCCTCATCCCAGCCTTCTCCCGCGAGCGGGAGAAGGGGTGCGTCCAGGCGCTTCATTCGCTCCCTCTCCCGCCTGCGGGAGAGGGTTGGGGTGAGGGTGAGTCTTCAGAGCCGCCAAGATCGTCTGCAAAACTCCATCCATGTTGGTGACCACATCGTTATTCCAGAAGCGGATGACGCGGTAGCCTCGGCTGTTCAGCCATTCCGTGCGGGGAGCGTCGATTTCATCGCTGTGCTGGCTGCCGTCGACCTCCACCACCAGCCTTTGTTCCCAGCAGCAGAAATCGACGACGTACGGTCCGAGCGTCCATTGCCGCTTGAACTTGTGACCTTCCAAGCGACGTCCCCGCAGCTCGTGCCAAAGCCGCTGCTCGGCGTCGGTGGAGTCCTGCCGAAGTCGGGGCGCATGCGGGCTGATGCGGCGGTTCATGTTCGCCATGGATGGTGGATATCGCAGGACTCACCCTCACCCAACCCTCTCCCGCAAGCGGGAGAGGACTTTTAGGCGGCCTCCAGCAGCCTGACCGCCTGCGCCCGTGCCTCGTCCGTCACCTGAGCGCCCGAGAGCATTCGGGCGATCTCTTCGCGGCGGCGGTCTTCGTCGAGGGCGTGGACGCTGGTGCGGGTGACGAGGCCCTGGTGGGACTTTTCGATGAGGAGGTGGCGGGCGCCTCGGGCGGCGACCTGGGGCGAGTGGGTGACGACGAGGAGCTGGGCGGCCTCGGCGAGGCGGTGGAGGCGCTCGCCGACGGCGCTGGCGACGGCGCCGCCGACTCCGCGGTCGATCTCGTCGAAGATCATGGTTCTGGCGGCGCCCCGCTCCGCCAGCGCGACCTTAAGGGCGAGGATGAAGCGGGAGAGTTCGCCGCCGCTGGCGATGCGGGTCAATGGCGCGAAGGGTGCTCCGGGATTGGTCGAGACCTCGAACTCGATGCGGTCGCGGCCGCGGGCGCTCCATTGGGCTTGCGGGAGCGGCTCGATGCCCGTGCGGAATTTGGCGGCGTCGAGCTTCAGGGGCGCCAGTTCGCGGGCGACCGCCGTGTCGAGGCGATCGGCGGCCGAGCTTCTCAGCTCGGTGAGGCGAGCCGCCTCGTCTTCATAGGCGGCGCGGGTGTCGCGGACCCGCCGCTCCAGCTCCGCGAGGCTCCGCTCGCCCGCATCGAGGGCGGAGAGCTTCGCCGCGAGTTCCTCCTGAAGCGCAGGAAGCGCGTCCGGTTCCACCCTGTGCTTGCGCGCCAGGGCGCGGATTTCGAACAGGCGGGTCTCCGCCTCCTCCAGACGGGCGGGGTCGTAGGCAAGCGCCTCGGCAGCGGCGGCAAGGTGGTCCTCGGCTTCGGACGCTTCGGCAAGCGCCCGGTCCAAAGCTTCCAACGCCTGGCCGAGCCGCTCATGCTCGCCGCCAATGCGATCGAGGCGCCGAGCCGCCTGCCGGAGGAGGGAGAGGCCACCTTCGGACCCGTCCAGCAACTCGCCGACGCCGGATATGTCCTCGGCGAGGCGGGCGCCTTTCTGCATATTGGAGCGAAGGCCGGCGAGCGCCTCCTCCTCCCCCGCTTCGGGTGCAAGCTTGCCGAGCTCCGCGACGGCGTGCTCCAGCCATTCGCGGTCGCGGGCTCCGGTTTCGAGATCCTCCCGCGCCGCCGCCAGTGTGGCTTCCGCCTCGGCCCAGTTGCGCCAGGCGGCTTCAGCCGCGGCAGTGTCGATGCCGCCGAAGCTGTCGAGGAGGGCGCGGTGGCCGCGCGGGTTGAGGAGGCCGCGTTCGTCGTGCTGGCCGTGGATCTCGACTAGCATCGCGCCGAGCTCGCGCAGCAGGGCGACGGAGGCGGACTGGTCATTGACGAGCGCCCGACTGCCTCCGTCCGCCTTGACGATCCGGCGGATGACCAGCGGCTCGCCCGCTTCGGCGCCGAGGCCGTTCTCATCCAAAAGGGCACGCGCGGGATGATCGGGCGGGAGGTCGAAGCTCACCGTCACGACCGCCTGCGCCTGGCCCTGGCGGACGAGGCCGCTGTCGGCGCGGGTTCCGAGCGCCAGGCCGAGCGCGTCGAGGAGGATCGACTTGCCCGCGCCGGTCTCCCCGGTAAGGACACCGAGGCCGGGGCCGAATTCGAGGTCGAGACCCTCGATCAGAACGACGTCGCGGATGGAGAGCCCGGTCAGCATGGCCGGGACTCTGCCACCCAAGGAGTCAAAGGATCAAGCGGCCGGTGCGGCCGGGGCGTGCCTCTGGACCAGCCCGTAGGCCCGCTCATACCATTTGGTGTTCGGGAAATTGGCGCCGAGCACGGACGCGGACTTGCGGGCTTCCTCGGGGATACCGAGCGCCAGATAGGATTCCGTCAGCCGCATCAGCGCTTCGGGCGTATGGCTGGTGGTCTGATATTCATCGACCACGTTGCGGAAGCGCATCACCGAGGCGAGCCACTGGCCGCGCTGCTGATAGAAGCGTCCGACTGCCATCTCCTTGCCGGCAAGGTGATCGCGGACGAGATCGACCTTGAGCCGAGCGTCGGCGGCATAGCGGGTATCGGGGTAGCGGCGGACGAGCTCGCCCAGCGCGTCGAGGGCGCTTCGCGTCGCGCTCTGGTCCCGGGTGATATCCTCGATCTGCTCGTAATGGCTGAGCGCGATCAGATAATAAGCATAAGGCGCGTCGCGGTTGCCCGGATGGATCGAGAGGAAGCGCCGCGACGATTCGACCGACTTGGTATAGTCCTTGGCCGCGTAATAGCTGAAGGCGCTCATCAGCTGCGCACGCCGTGCCCAGACGGAATAGGGATGCTGCCGCTCGACTTCGTCGAACAAGGCCGCCGCTTCGGCATAACGGTTCTGGTCGAGCCGGCGCTTGGCGAGGCCGTAGAGGGTGTTGACGTCGCGGGCGACATATTGCGTGTCGGCTCGGGTTGTCTTGCCCCCGCCGGCGCAGGCCGCGAGCGGGAGGAGAAGGCTCACCGCAATGGCAGCGGCGATGGGGCGGTCATGAATACGGAGCATGGGAGCTTCTTAGCGAAGGGTAAGGGGAAGGCCAAGCAGGCTTCGGCGAGTTGCGATGAACGCCCGTTTAATGTCTGAGCTTTATGGCGGGTTTTGATGCTTCGGGTCCTCACCCTTTCGACGCTTTTCCCGGACGAGGGGCGGCCGGCGTTCGGCGTGTTCGTTGAGCGACAGACATTGGCCCTCGCCGAGCGCGGAGACGTGGAGGTGGTGGTTGCCGCTCCGGTCGGGCTGCCGCCCTGGCCGCTGACGATGCATAATCACTATCGCGGCCGTGCGCGCTTGCCGCTGAAGGAGGACTGGAAAGGGCTGGAGGTGCACCGGCCCCGCTTCCGGGTCTGGCCGCGCATGGGGGAGGCAGGCGCCGGGCGGTCGCTGGCCAAAGCCTTGCTGCCGCTCGTGCGCGATCTTCGGGTGGACGTCGTCGCGGCGCAGTTCTTCTGGCCGGACGGAGTCGCCGCGATGCACCTGGCGCAGGCGCTTGGGCTTCCCTTCTCGATCAAGGCGCGCGGCGCCGACATCCATTATTGGGGGAAAAGGCGCGGCATCGGACCGCAGGTGGCGGAGGCGGGGCTCAGGGCGAACGGTCTCCTCGCCGTCAGCGGCGCCCTCAAGGCAGACATGGCGGCGCTCGGCATGCCGGAGGAAAAGATCCGGATCCACTATACCGGCATCGACCGCGAGCGTTTTCGGCCCGTGGACCGAGCGCAGGCGAAGGCTGCGCTCGGTGTGGAGGGGCCGCTGCTCGTCACCGCGGGCGCGCTCATCCCGCGGAAGGGCCAGAAGTTGACGATCGAGGCGCTCGCGGCGGTGCCCGAAGCGACGCTGCTCGTCGTGGGCGGCGGCCCGGATCGGGCGGAGCTGGAGGCTCTCGCCGCTTCGCTCGGACTCGGCCCGCGCGTGCGCTTCCTCGGCCCCCTGCCGCACGACGAGCTTCCGCCCCTGATCGCGGCCGCCGATGTCATGATGCTCCCGTCTGTCTCCGAAGGCCTCGCGAACGTCTGGGTGGAGGCGCTCGCCTGCGGCACTCCGCTGGTGATCAGCGACGCAGGCGGCGCCCGCGAGGCGCTCGACAGGCCGGAAGCCGGCCGCATGGTCGCGCGGGAACCGGGTGCGATCGCCGCCGCCGTGCGCGACATCCTTGCCGATCCGCCGGCACAGGAGGCGGTCCGAGCCGCCGCCGACCGCTTCAGCTGGGAACGGAACGCGGCGGAGCTGGCCGAACACCTTAGGAGCCTTGGCGGTTTGACAGAGACCTCGTTCGGGTGAGCGGCTCTTGGAATCTGGAGGGGGGCTGATAAGCTCCGGCTTTCTCTTCGTCGGAGACCTCGATGAGCCGGCTTCTTCTTGCCGCCGCTTTGGCCGCCCAGTCCCCAGCAGAAGCTCCTCCGGAGCTGAAGCCCTTTCTTGAGAGCTGCAAAGCTGCCGGCGAGCGGTTGTGGGGCCACTCGCTCTGCGCGCCCGTCGTCATCGTGGATCCCGCCACCGGCAAGCACCGCACGTCTCAGCCTGCTCCGCCGGAACCGCTGCCGAAGATGCGGGCAAATACCGCGATCAAGTGGGGCGGGGAGGATTGGATCATGGTGCTGGCGCCGCTGCCGAAGGGCGCGGCCGGCCTCGACATGCTCTTCCACGAAGCTTGGCACGTTCGCCAGAAGTCGCTCGGCTACCCGGCAAACGCCTCCGTGGCCGGACATCTCGACGATCCTACGAACCGCTATCTGATGCGCCTTGAGTGGGCGGCGCTGGAGAATGCACTCAAAACCACGGGAGCAGTCCAGCGCCGTCACGTGGCGCAGGCGCTCGCCTTTCGCCGGCAGCGGCTGGCGCGGAAGGAGGGTGCCGGCGCGAGCGAGGCCGCGCAGATGCGGCACGAAGGAATGGCCTCCTATACCGGCGCGCGCCTTTCCGGCGCCCCGGTGCAACGCGCGCTGGAAGCGCTGCAGGGCGGCGCCAAGCGACCGAGCCTCGGCCGAAGCTTCGCCTATGTGAACGGGCCGGCCTGGGGGCTTCTTCTCGATCGCTACCGACCCGGCTGGCATAAAGCGGGAGCGGCCGGCGACCTTCCGGACCTCATGCCGATCCAGGCGGCCGCGTTGGCGCGGGCTGACGATTATGGAGGCACGGCGGTCCTCGCCGAGGAGACGCTGTCCTATGTGGACCGGGAACGCCGCATCCGCACGGCGATGGCCGCCACCACGGCGGCAAACGGCCTGCGCCTGCCGCTTCGTCAGATGAGCATGGATTTCGACCCGAACCGCGTCCTATCCGGGCCGGATGGATCGTCTCTCTATGAAAAGATCACGCTTTCGGACCGCTGGGGCAAGATTGCGGTGAATGGCACTCCGCTGAGAATGGCGCCCGATTTCAGCGCCGCCTACGCGCCCTGGCCGCTGCCCGAGGGCGCTCTCGAGCTGGGGGTGGGATGGAAGGTAGAGGAGCGGTCGGGGCAGCCGGTGCTCGTGGAGCCCGGCTCCTAGTCGAGCGGCATCAAAGCCGCGGCGATCCAGCGTTCCTCGCCGCGCAGAAGGCCCCAGGTTCGGGCGGCGGCGCGGCTGTCCATACTCTCGAGGCCGATACCGCGTGCTTCGAGCGCCTCGCGCAGGGCTCGGGAAGGGTGGGCGAGGCGGGGGCCGGTGCCGAGGAGGAGGAATTCGGGCGACGGGTCGAGCGCCAGGAGCGGCTCGACGTGGCCGGCGAGGAGTTCGGCGGCCGAGGCCGGCGGATCCCACCTCATGGCCGACGTGGGGGTGAGAAGGACCGCCCGGTAGACGGTCTCGTTTACGGTGAAGCCGCCGCCTGCGAAGCCGCGGACGGTGGGGCCGGGCGCGTCGGGGTCGCGCTCGAAGCGCGTCACCTCAATAGCCTTCGTTGCGGCTCACGACCCGCTCGGCGGTGGTGTTCGTCCTGGGCAGGAAGCTGTTGGAATTCACCTTCAGCCAGATGAGCCACGGCGCGGCGATGTAGACGGTGGAATAGGTACCGACGATCACGCTGATGAGAAGCGCGGTGGTGAAGCTCTGGATCACGGGCGGGCCCAGCAGCATCAGCGAGCCGAGGGCGAGCAGCATCGCGAAGTTGGTGGCGACGGTCCGCGAAAGAGTCTCGTTCATCGTCAGGTTGAGCAGCGGGACGATGTCCATCTTGCGGTATTTTCGCAGATTCTCGCGCACCCGGTCGTAGATGACGATCGTGTCGTTGAGCGAGTAGCCGATCAGGGTCAGCAGGGCCGCGACGACGTTCAGGTCGAACTCCATCTGCGTCAGCGAAAAGAAGCCGAGGGTGAGGGTGATGTCGTGGAAGAGCGAGAAGAGCGCCCCCACGCCGAACTGCCATTCGAACCGTATCCAGATGTAGATGACGATCCCGATGGCGGAGAGGAGGAGGGCGAGGGCGCCGTCCCGCAACAGCTCTTCGGAGACCTTGCCCGAAACCGTGTCCACGGCATCGATCCTCACACCTGGATAGCTCTTGGTGATCTGCGCGCGAAGGCGTGAAGCGGCGGCATTAGCCCCTTCCTCGCCCCCCTTGGGAAGCGGGAGGCGGATCGCGACTTGGCGAGGCGAGCCGAACTCCTGGATGTTGGCATCACCCAACCCGTAGCCGGTCACCTCGGCGCGCAGCTTGTCGAGCGAAGGCGCCTGCGGGAAAGTGGCGCGGACCACCTGCCCGCCTTCGAAATCCACGCCGTAATTAAGGCCCTTGGTCGCGAGCAACGCGATCGACGCGGCCATCAGAAGCCCCGAAATGATGATGGCGAGCGTCCGCCATTTCAGGAAATCGAGGTTGGTGGCGTCGGGGACAAGC
The DNA here is from genome assembly GCA_036398895.1 of Allosphingosinicella sp. Taxonomy (GTDB): domain Bacteria; phylum Pseudomonadota; class Alphaproteobacteria; order Sphingomonadales; family Sphingomonadaceae; genus Allosphingosinicella. The sequence goes on from DASWOC010000014.1 coordinate 50,458, forward strand.
TTCAGCAGGCGCATGTTTCTTCTCAAATATGAAGCTCGGTCGGCCGCTTCCTCAGCCACAGCGACACGAACATGCGCGTGACGGTGACGGCGGTGAAGACCGAGGTGGCGATTCCGATCATCATCACGACCGCGAAGCCCTTCACGGGCCCCGAGCCGAAATAATAAAGCAAAAGGCCGGCGATGACGTTGGTGATGTTGGCGTCGAAGATCGCGGTGCGCGCCTCGTCATAGCCATGGCGGATGGCCTCCATGACGGTGCGGCCGCGCCTCTGCTCCTCGCGAATACGCTCGTTGATGATGACGTTCGCGTCCACCGCCGCGCCGACCGTGAGGACGAAGCCGGCGATTCCAGGCAGTGTCAGCGTCGCGAACGGCGCCATGATGCCGAGGATGATGAGCACATTCAGGATCAGCGCGATATTCGCGTAGAGGCCGAAGCGGCCGTAGGTGATGAACATGAAGATGAAGATGCCGGCCGTTCCGACCGCCCCGGCGATCAAGGCGCGGCGGATAGAATCCTTGCCGAGGTCAGGGCCGACGGTCCGCTCCTCGACCACCTTGAGCGCGACCGGCAGCTTGCCCGAGCGGAGCTGGACGGCGAGGTCGGTGGCGCTCTCGACCGTGAAGCTTCCGGTGATCCTGGCGATCCCGCCGATAATCGGCTCGTTGATGTTCGGCGCGGAGATGACGACGTCGTCGAGGACCATCGCAAAGGGCTTGCCGACATTCTGCTGGGTGACCCGGCCGAAGGAACGGGCGCCCCGGCTGTCGAAGCGGATCGTCACCACCGGCTCGCCGGTGGTCTCGTCGAATTGCTGCTGGGCGTCGACGAGCTGGTCGCCGTTGACCATTGCGCGCCGGAGCACGGCGATGCGGCCGCCGTCCATCATGGGAAGGACCTGGCTTCCGACCGGCGCCCGACCCTGGGCCACCATGTCTGGCGTCGCGGTCAGGTCGACCAGCTTGAACTCGAGCCGGGCCGTCTTTCCGAGAAGCGCCTTCAGCCCCTCCGGGTCCTTGAGGCCCGGGACCTGAACGAGGATTCGTTCCTTGCCCTGGCGGATGACGGTGACTTCCTTCGTCCCCTCCGGGTCGACGCGGTTGTAGACCACCTCGCGAGCGGTGTTCATCGCGCTTTCGAGCGCTTCGTTGAGCCCCGATGGGGTGGGCGTCATCACGATGCGCGAAGTGTCCACCACGCTGACGTTGAAGGTCCGCTGTCCTCCCAGGCCGACCGGCTGAGTCTGATTGCGCGCGATCTCCACGGCGGCATCCACCTGAGCGGGGTCGCGGACGAGGAAGGAGAGGCGCCCGTCGGCCGTCGACACATCGCCGACCTCGATGCGCGGGCTCGCGCGGCGAAGCTCGAGCCGCATGATCTCTTCCATCTGGTCGAGGCGCTGCTTCGCGACATCGCTCGTATCCGCTTCAAGCAGGAGGTGGCTTCCCCCCGCCAGATCAAGGCCGAGGTTGATCCGGGCGCTGGGAAGGAAAGCGGGCCACTTCGCCACCTGGGCTTCCGGCACGAAGCTGGGGACGGCGAGGAGGATTCCGATCAGGCAGATGAGGCTGACGCCCCAGACCTTCCAGCGGGGAAAATCGAGCATGATGTCAGTCGTTCGCCGGCTTGGTGCCGTGCGGGCGGATGTCGCTCAGCATGGTCTTCACGACGCGCACACGCACTCCGGAGGCGATCTCCAGCTCGATCTCCGTCTCGTCGACCTTGGTGACCTTGCCGATCAGGCCGCCGCTGGTGATCGCCACGTCGTTCTTCTTCACGCCGCCGATCATCGCCTGGTGCTGCTTCATCCGCCGCTGCTGCGGCCGGATCAGCAGGAAATAGAAGATGACGAAGATGAGGAGGAGCGGGAAGACCTGCACCATGAAGGAGGCAGAGCCTCCCGAGGCGGCTCCGGCGGATGCAATGGCGGGCGATGCGAACATGGGTTCTTACCTGGTGAGGGACCGGCGCCTGGACAAGCGCTCGAAAGCGAGGGGCGGTTAACATGCGTTCGCCCAGTCGCGCAAGGCGCGGGCCTGGGGCGGGCACAAGGATCGTCGGCGCCCGGGGCCAAGGCTGCTTGCCTTCGCAGCGGCCAGGGCCTAAGTCGCGCGGCCTCGGTCGGGGCGTAGCGCAGCCTGGTAGCGCATCACACTGGGGGTGTGGGGGTCGCTGGTTCGAATCCAGTCGCCCCGACCATTTTACCATTCGCGGGGGGCGGGGTTGAAGCTCGATCATATCGTGCTGCTTGTCGGCAGCCTGGAGCGAGCGCTCCCTTATTACGAGATCCTGCTGCCTCTTCTGGGTTTCACCAAGAGCCGCGACCATGTGTGGGGCAATGAGGACGGCATCTACTTCGACTTCAAGGAAGCGACCGAACCCGGCGACGGGTATCGGCGTTACGGGATCGGCCTCAATCATCTCGGTTTCACCGCGCCCCGCCGCGAAGCCGTTGAAGAAGTGGCAGCCGCGATGGAGGCTGGCGGGTTCGAGGTGCCCGAGCTTCAGCGCCTGGGGAACAGCTACGCGCTCTTCATGAAGGATCCCGACGGCATGCGCTTCGAGATCACTTATTATGCCTGAGGCCCCGCGCCCGCGCCTCCGCGTTGAGGATTTTGCCGTGAAGCCTCCCTTCGGGCCCGGAGCCTCTCACTCCTTTGGAGTTTCCCCTTCCGGCGCCGACTTGGCGAGGATGTCGATCGTCTTGTGAGGCGAGCTGCTGCGACGGCTTTTGCGCTTGCGCTCAGCCGGTAGCACCGGCTCTGCCCCCTGCTCCCTGGGCGCGAACAAATCGTAGCGTGTGGCTTCCCCCCTCCGAGCCGCAGCAATCCGCTTGTGGCGCCGATGGCGCCTCGCGCTCGAGGTGCGAACCAGGACGATCGCAACCGCGGCCCCTATCAGCAGGACGGCAAGAATAGCGAGCGACAGTTCGTACATCTGGGACTGCGTCATGTCGCTACCACCTCGCTGCCCATCTCAGTGCGGCATTCCATTTCCGTTCTCCGTGGCATGGCGCGGTTCGACACGATTGCGCTCCGCGCGTAGCACCGTTCCGTACAGCTTTCCCATGCTGATCAAGGCGATGCCGAGGCCGAGGAAGGAGAGGATGCGGAGCACGCCCTCCAGCTCGGCGGCGTCGAGCAGGAACACCTTGAGGATCGTTGCGGTGAGAAGGATGAGGCCGGCGAGCCGAAGGGCCTTGTCGGGAATCCGGATCCCTCCGGCGATCAGCCCCAGCGACAGGACCAGCCATGTCGCCGAGACGAAATCGCGCGCGGTGAGGTCGTAGCCGGCCAGCGCGAGCAGCAAGGCCGCGGTCCCTCCCGCCACGACCAGCGCCAGGTCGGGTAGCTTGCGGCCGGCGGAATGGACCCTGTGGAGCCTCAGCAAGGCAAAGGCCCCCAGGGAGAGCAGCGCGGCAAGCAAGCCCCACCCGGTGGGTGAAAGCAGGTCCGGCCGGAACAGCCGAACGATCAGGATCGGCCCCGCCAGGGCGCCGCAGGCCGTGAGGGTGCGGGGGACGCGCTCCGTGCGGGACAGTGGGATCGATACGCCCGCAAACATCAATGTGATGACCGCCGCCACCCACGGGACCAGCAGATCGGGGTCGGCGGCGGCTTTGGCGAAGAGAAGAAGCAAAGCCAGCGCGAGCGCGACGGGAGGCGCGAAGCGGAACTCCCGCCTGCGCGCCGCAAGGGCGAGGCTCAGGGCCGAAAGGGCTCCGAACAGGAGCCACGCCTGGAGGTTGCTGTCGAACCGGATCACCAGGCCGGCGAGCTGCAGCAGCCCGATGATCAGCGGCTGCATCAGAACGAGCTGGCGCCCCTCGCCGGGGCGGAGCAAGGAGGCGGCGGAGGCCATGAGCAGCACGAACAGGCCTGCCGCCATCGCGTCCGGCGCGCTTTCGAAGATCAGATAGCCGGTCCAGACGAAGCTCAGAGCCACCGAGCCCGCGGCCAGCCAGGTCCAGCCGCGCTTCCAGGCCAGAGTGAAGACGGCCGCGTTCAGAAGGGCGATGTAGGCGAGGATCGGAAGCGCGCCCGATTCCGGATCCCCCACCAGCCAGGGCGTGAGGAAGCCGCCGATCATGCCCATCGCCGCCGTTGGGGCGCCGTGGCGCAGCGACAGCACCAGGGCGGCGCCGGTGATGGTCAGCATCAGAGTCGAGGCGGTCCTTCCGCTTATCTGGCCGTAAAGGTACCAGCTGCCGTAGGCGGTGGCGTAGAGGATCGCGATCCCCGCCCCCACCAGAGCCTGGGCGATCCGCTGGTCGTCGGCGAGAAAGCGCCCCGTGCGTGCATATTCTCCGCAGCCGAGCAGAAGCAGGCCGAACAGGGCGGCCATGACCATCCGCATTTCGGGCGTGACGAGGCCGATCTCGATCGTGTGGCGGATCAGGAAGAAGCCCGCGACGACGAGCGCGACGCCGCCGATCCAGATCAGCAGGCGCCCGCCGACGAGCTGCTCGAACCAGCTCGCCAGGGTCTCGCGCGCCGCAGGGCCGCCGATCGCCTCCTGCTCGCCACCCTCATTGGGCTCAAGGCCGGCGACGGCTTGAGGCTGCTGGGGGAGTGGGACTCCCTGCTCGAGCCTTGCGACGCGCGCGTGCAGGCGGAGATAGGCAAGGAAGAGGGCGACGAGGCCGAGAAGGAGGATAAGCTCCATCCCGGCCACAGCTAGCCGCAGGCGAGCCTGCTGTCAGCGGCTTTCGTCAGATGCGCGCGAGCGGCACCGCTTCCACCTGCCCCGCCCAGATCCGTTTGGCGCGGTTCAGGCGCGACGCGGCGGCGCGCTTCTGCCCCAGAGCATCCTCGGCCCGGGAGAGGCCGTAGAGGGCGAGCGGATCGTTTGGCCACTCCTTCAGCGTCTCCTGGAACTGGAGGCGGGCGCCCGCGGCGTCTCCCGACGCCAACAGCGCCGCGCCGAGGCTGCGCCGCACCGAATACCAGAAGGGAGGGGGATCGGATCCGAAGCCCGCCTGGCCCTGGAGGACCATGCCCTCGCGATAGACGGTCGCGGCGTCGGCGAAGCGCTTCTCCATCATCGCCGCGCGGCCTTCGAGCACCTTCTGCATCATCGGCAGAAAGGCCTGGAGCTGCTTGCTCGAAAGGGCGCGACCGTCCGGGCCCGCCAGCAGGGCGGCCATCGAAGCCGCTTCCCCCTTCACACCCTTGGAGTCGCCGGCGCGGGCCAGCGCCTCGCCGCGGGCATAATGGCGCACCAGCCGCGCGACGACATTCTTCTGATCCGGCTCGGCCATTCGAAGCATCGCCGCGGGATCGGCATGGAGGCCGTAAGCGTACCAGGTGGCGGCCCGGATGATCGCCCCAAAGCCCGGCTCTTCGCTCGGGAAACGCTCCCGGAAATTGTCCGCCATGAGAAGCGCGGTCTTTCCGTCGCCGCGCATCAGCGCGGACTCGATGGCGAAGTGATTGTTGTGGCGGTAGAGCCCCGTGCGATAGGCGGATGCGGGCGGCGCCACCTTGCGCTCGTACCTCTTGTCCACCGCCAGCGCCAAGACGTTCACCGCCGCCGCGTCCTTGTAGCGGCCGACGCCGTAGAAGGTGTGCGAGGGCATGTGGACGAGGTGGCTCGCGGAAGGTGCGATCCAGCCGAGGCGGTCTGCGTGCCGTTCGGCAAGGTCCTGCCGGTCGATGAAATCGGTGAGGTGGATGTAGAGGTGGATCGCACCGCTATGGCGGGGGTTGCGCTTTAGCACCTGCTCGAGCCAACGCTGAGCGTCCACGCCTTCCTTCAGCTTGCGCGTCCGCGAATCTACGATGATCTGGGAATCCGCCGCCATGACGAGAACGGCATCCTCACCCGGGAAGCGCTCCGCCAGTTTGGCCATGGCGCCGCGATAACCTTCATTGTCGAACTTGCCGTCGCCTGAGGTGCGAAGCCGCATCGCCTCCACCAGCGCCCGGTCGCGCTCGCCCAGCTTGCCGGAGAGGGAGACGGCACGCTTGGCGGCGGCCGAGGCCTTGGCGAATTCTTCCGTGCGGGGCTGGAGGTTGAGGGTCGGCCCGCGTGCCCAGGCTTCGCCCCAGGCGCACATGGCGCAGTCGGGATCGAGCTTCTGCGCCTGCTCGAAGGAGCGGACCGCCTCGACTTCGTCATAGGCCCAGATCAGTCGGACGCCCTGACGGAACCAGCGCTCCGCTTCGGCATTGTCGGTGTCCGGCTTGATCCCGGCATAGCCGAGCCCCTTGACCAGCACCGGCGGGGGTATGGCAGGCTCAGCCTTAGCGGCCGGAGCGGAGGCCGCGGGGGCTGCGCATTCGCCTGCCGTCGCCTCAGGGGGCGCCTTTCGGGCACTGTCCTGCACAGCTTCAGCCGGAATGGCCGTGGCCGCCAAAGCGGTCGCCAGCGCCAAGTCGAGCCGCTTGAGCCTCATCATTCCGTCTCCCCGTTTGCGACACTCTAATAGGCTTCAGGCGCGGGGAGAAGGCCTGCAGAAACCATTTTCCTACAGCTATATGTTCCGGTTATGTTCTCTCCGACTCGCACAAACCAGCGACATGAAGGAGAGACGAAATGGCGATTGCAAACTTACTGAAGCGTGTCGGAAAAGCGGTGCCGGTGATCGTTGCGAACGCGCCGGCGCTGGTTGCGGCGGCGAAGGAAATTCGGGAGGCGGTGAAGAAGCAGAAGAGGAGGCCAGGCGAAGACGCCGCCTGAGCCGCGGTTGCGCGGGTGCGGAGGTTCACCCACATTGAGGCACGAGCAGGAGCGGGAAGACGAACGTGGAAAGTTGGCACGGAACGACGATCCTTTCGGTGCGCAAGAACGGCAAGGCGGTGATCGCCGGCGACGGGCAGGTGTCGCTCGGCCAGACGGTGATCAAGCCTAACGCCCGCAAGGTGCGGCGGCTGGGCGACGGATCCGTGACGGCGGGCTTCGCGGGCGCGACGGCCGACGCCTTCACCTTGTTCGAGCGGCTGGAGCGCAAGCTGGAGCAGCATCATGGTCAGCTCATGCGGGCGGCGGTCGAGCTCGCCAAGGACTGGCGGACCGACAAGTTCCTTCGCAACCTCGAGGCGATGATGATCGTCGCCGACAAGGAGGTCACCCTCGTCCTCACCGGGAATGGCGACGTGCTGGAACCCGGCTCCGGAGTCGCGGCGATCGGCTCGGGCGGCAATTTCGCGCTCGCGGCGGCGACGGCGATCTACGGCTATGAGGAGGATGCGGAGACGATCGCCCGCAAGGCGATGGCGATCGCCGCCGACATCTGCGTCTATACCAACGGCAACCTGACGGTGGAGACGATCGAGGCGGCGTCGGCTTGATTCCGCACCTCCCCAGGCCATCTACCATACCGAACCAGATGCACGGGCGGCCCCTCAGCACATGAACGACAATCTCACTCCCAAGGCGGTGGTCGCCGCGCTCGACGCGCACATCGTCGGTCAGAGCGAAGCCAAGCGCGCGGTGGCGGTGGCGCTTCGAAATCGCTGGCGGCGGCAGCGGCTGGACGAGCGGCTTCGCGAGGAGGTGACTCCCAAGAACATATTGATGATCGGGCCCACGGGCTGCGGCAAGACGGAGATCAGCCGCCGGCTTGCGAAGCTCGCCGACGCTCCCTTCGTGAAGGTCGAAGCGACCAAGTTCACCGAGGTCGGCTATGTCGGCCGGGACGTGGAGCAGATCGCGCGCGACCTGGTCGAGGAAGCCGTCCGGCTCGAGAAGGAGCGGCGGCGGATCGCGGTAAAGGACGCGGCGGAAAAGGCCGCCCTGGAGCGGCTGCTCGACGCGCTCACCGGCAAGGGCGCGAGCGAGGCGACGCGGGAGAGCTTTCGCCAGCGCTTCCGCGAAGGCCATCTCGACAGCTCCGAGGTCGAGCTCGAGCTTTCCGAAGCGCCGAACACGCCCTTCGAGATCCCCGGGATGGGCGGACAGGTCGGAATGATCAACCTGTCGGAGATGATGTCCAAGGCGCTCGGTCAGGCGCCGAAGAAGAAGCGGCGTCTGAAGGTGCGCGAGGCCTGGAATTGCCTCGTCGAAGAGGAAGCCGACAAGCGCCTCGATCCGGAAGACGTCAGCCGCGCCGCCCTTGCCGACGCGGAGGCGAACGGGATCGTCTTCCTGGACGAGATCGACAAGATCGCCGTCTCCGACGTGCGCGGCGGCTCCGTCAGCCGCGAAGGCGTTCAGCGCGACCTCCTGCCGCTGATCGAGGGAACGACGGTCGCCACCAAATACGGGCCGATGAAGACGGACCATATTCTCTTTATCGCGTCAGGGGCGTTCCATGTTGCCAAGCCGTCGGACCTGCTGCCCGAGCTCCAGGGCCGCCTTCCCATCCGGGTCGAGCTGAAGGCTCTCACCGAGGAGGATTTCGTCCGGATCCTTTCCGAGACGGAGGCAAGCCTGACCGAGCAGTACCGCGCGCTGATCGGCACAGAAGGCGTGGAGGTGAACTTCACCGACGACGGCATTCGGGCGATCGCCCGCATCGCGGCGGAGGTGAACGGCCAAGTCGAAAATATCGGCGCGCGCCGCCTCTCCACCGTGCTCGAGAAGCTGCTGGAGGATGTCAGCTACGAGGCCGAGGAGCGGCGGGGCGAGGTGGTGACGGTCGACGCCGTCTATGTGGAAGCCCAGCTCGCCGAAGTCTCCCGCAACACCGATCTCAGCCGGTATGTGCTTTAAATACCGATAGGCTCTTGCCCTCCGTTACAATTGTGGCAGCATGCTCTCGATAACGACTCGGAGGGATGGATGCGGCCGCTAAGCGCCCGGTTTGTAACGATGATGCTGGAGGCTACCGCAGGCGGCGCGTTCGCAACCGCTGGCGAGGACGGGCTGACGCACAGCAACCTTATTCAGACAGCGGGAACGTCATGGCTTTTCTGACAGCCGCACTGCTTGCTTCCGCCGTGATCCAGGCTGCGCCTGCGCCTGTGCAGGAGACGCTGGCGCCGGCGGATTGGCGCAGGATCGCCCAGGGCGATATCGCGGCTGCCTACGACATCTATCTCTCTAGCCATCCGGGAGTGGTCGATCCCACCAATCCTAGCTTTCCGGCTCAACTCAAACGCGCTCGCGACAAGGCCATGGCCTTTGCCAACCAGGTGGAGGACGAGGCAGGCTACAGGCGGGCCCTCGCCGTCTTCTCCGCCGAGATGCAGGATGGCCATGCGCAATTGTGGCCGGTCGGCAAGGCCGCCGCCGCGACGCTGGAATGGCCCGGCTTCGTGTCCGCCTGGCGCGGCGACCGCCTGTTCGTGCACCGGTCTGAGGGGAGCGCGATCCCCCGAGGATCGGTGATCCACAGCTGCGACGGCCGCAACGCCAAAGCCTTGCTCAACAAATACGAGTTCAGCTGGCGGGGCCGCCCCGCGGAGGCCGGTCAGTGGTGGAGCCACGGAACGCATCTGTTCCTGCGCGAGCCTTCCAAATATCTTCGCCCGATCAAGTCTTGCAGGTTCCGCACCCCTTCAGGGCGGATCGTCTCTAAGAAATTGCAGTGGACACCGGCCCCGCCGGAAGCCGCGAGTTGGGCGGCGGTCGCCATGGAGGGAGAGCCGAGCACGATCGGCTTCTCCGAGCCGCGGCCTGGCCTGTTCCTGATCAGCATGCCGACTTTCAGTCCCGACAAGGCGGGCACCGAGGCTTATACGGCCCTCTTCGCGGCTGTGGACGAACACAGAGAGAGGATCACGACGGCGCGCGCGGTCGTGATCGACCTGCGCCACAACAAGGGCGGCTCGTCGAGCTACAGCCGCAAGCTGGCCACGCAATTATGGGGCAAGCCCTCCGTGGATGCGGCCGCAGGCAATTTGTTCAAGGACGTGGAAATCTGGTGGCGCGCGAGCCCCGACAATGCCCGTCGGCACCGGAACGTCGCCGCAAGCCTCCGCAGGAGCAATCTTGAAGACCGGGCCGTGGCGACGGACAGGATGGCCGAGAAGATCGAAGGCGCATTGGCCCGCAAGGAAACATTCCACGTCGATTCGTTGAAAAAGGCCGAAGTTCCGGTGCCGCCGCCGCTGCCGCTCCCACCGGTCTACGTCATCACGGACGGGTCGTGCTTCAGCGCCTGTCTCGATGCGGTCGACATCTTCAAGCGATTCTCGAACGTGAAGCTGATCGGCGCCCCTACGTCGGCGGACTCCCCCTATATGGAGACCGTGGGCGAGAAGCTCCCCTCCGGCCGCGCGCAGGCTGCGATCCCGACCAAGATCTGGATGGGAAAGCCGCGGAAGAACGGGGAATATTATTCGCCGGACCTTTTGTTTACCGCGCTGGACTGGACGCTCTCAGGGTCCCTGGACGCCGTGGAGCGGGACCTCCGTCCTGCGCAGCTTAGCCGGTGATTGAGCGACAGCGCCGTGCGAACTCACTGCGTTGTTACACGCTTCAAGTAGCATAGAGCCGTTGCTCAGCAACGGCCGCCTCGGAGACGCTTGATGGGAAAAGTAAAATGGTGGTCCGTCAGGGCGGCGCTTACTGCGGCTGTTATCTTGGCAGGATCCTCTGCGGCGCCGGCAGGCCAAGCTCCCGCAGCCTCTCCGGAACGGCTGCCCACGGACGAGGAGTGGAGGGCTCATGCCCGGCAGGACGTTGAGGCGTCCTACGCCATCTATAAGGCGCAGCATCCCGGGATGCTCGATCCCGCAAATCCGGGTTTCGCCGAGCTGCTGGAGCGGGCCCGCGCGGCTGGGCTGGAGGCGGCCAAGAAGGCGGACAGCCACGGCACTTATTCCACCGCGCTCGCCACTTTTTCGGCGGAGCTCAACGAAGGGCATGCGCAAGCCTTTGCCCTGCCCCTTCCCACCGGTCTCGCGCCTCCAGTCAAAGCGGAATGGCCGGGATTTCTTCCCGTCTGGCGCCAGGGCGCTCTCGTCGTGAGGGATGCCGCACCGGATTCGCCCGTTCCCACCGGTACCAGGATCCTCAGCTGCGACGGGATCGGCATCAGGGATTTTCTCAGCCAGCGGCTGAGGACGCGTTACATCCGGCCGCGGGAGGAGGGACAGTTCTGGTCGCGCGGACCGCTCGCCTTTTATACCGCGCCCACCTCCACCACGCGAGCCCGAGAGTGCCGGGTGAGCACTCCCGATGGAGCGGAGCGCGATCTGAAACTGACCTGGTCCGAAGCGCCGGCCAACTGGAGAGAAAGGTTCAACTTCGCCCTATCCGGCGACCGGCTGCCGATCGGGCTGACGGAGCCGCGGACCGGCCTGTTTCATGTCGCTCTTCCGGACTTCCAGCCGGACGATAAGGGCGCCGAGACCTACAAGGCGATGTTCGAGCAGATCGACAAGCAGCATGCCCGGCTTTCCGCGGGCCGCGCCGTCGTTCTGGACCTGCGGTACAATAATGGCGGCTCGTCCAGCTGGAGCTACAAGCTTGCGCGTCGCTTGTGGGGCGACGCCGAGGTCGACGGCGCCATGGAACGCTATTTCGCCGGCACGGAGATTTGGTGGCGGCCGACGGAAGAGACGATCGCGCACCTGCGCGAGAATGCCGCCCTCGCCCGCCGTCGCGGCGAGACGCAAAGTGCGGAGCGCCAAGAAAAATTCGTCGCCGAGATGGAAGCGACCCGCGAGCGCAACCAACCGTTTCATATCCAGAAGTTCGGCGCCCTGCCGATGTCGGAGCGGTCGATGGCGCCGGTCAAGGGCAAGCTTGCAGCGCCGGTCTACGTGATCATGCCGGGATATTGCGCGAGCGCCTGTCTCGACGCCCTCGACGTGTTCACCCGCTTCGAGGGGGTGAAGCTCGTCGGAGCGCCGACCTCGGGCGACTCGACCTATATGGAAGTGCGGCTTCAGGACCTTCCCTCCGGCCGCGGCCGCCTGGTGGTGCCGGTCAAGGTCTGGGTCCACCGCCCCCGTGGGAACGGTGAGGTCTACCAGCCGCACATCGCCATGAACGGCCTCGATTGGAGCACGGCTGCTTTCCTCGACCGCATCGAAAAAGACCTTGCCAGGACGAGGTAACCACCATGGCGGCCGCGCCATGGGAAGTCCTGAGCGGCGAGGCAAGCTCCGTCAACACTGCCCTCACCTGAACCAAACGTTGTTTTAGGTTAATGAAACTGCAGCGATAACGGCCGCGTTGAAGGCATTGAGTTTCGTAGGGAAGAGGAGTATCTGTGATGCGTAAAGTCACTCTCGCGCTGCTGGCGGCTACGATGGCCGTTCCGGTCATCCCGGCCACCCCGGCCTTCGCCCATGACGGCGCTTATAACGGCCGTGTCTGGAGGGATTCCCAGGGTCGCCTCCGTTGCCGCCGTCCGAATGGGACCGTTGGCATGATTGTCGGCGGCGCCGGCGGTGCTCTCATCGGTCGGGCCGTCGACGGCGGCCGCAATCGCACCACCGGAACTATTCTCGGCGCCGCGGCCGGTGCGCTGGCGGGGCGCGAGATCGCTCGCAATCGCCGCTGCCGCTAAGACCAGCTACCAGTAAAGCGTATCTGAAAAGGCGGGGCGTCCATCGGGCGCCCCGCTTTTTCATGTCTGGCGCTGAGGCGCGCGATGCGCCACTTTCCCGCACGCACCGGGAGGGGAGATAGCGGATGAAGGCGCGTCAGAGGCTGAGGCGCTGGCACGTGTGGCTCGGCTGGATCGTCGGCCTCCCTTTTCTCGTCTGGACGATTAGCGGCCTCGCCATGGTCGCAAGGCCGATTGAGGTGGTGCGAGGGGAGGGGCTGATCGCCCCTGCCGCGCCTCTTCCCGCGGGCCTCGTCCCGGTGCCGCCGGCGATCGGGCCGCGCCCAGTTGCCTCCCTTCTTCTCGAGCAGAGGCCGGATGGCCCGCGGTGGATCGTGAAATTCGTGGGCGGCGAGGCTCGCCTTGCCGATGCAGCGACGGGGCGGCTTCTCCCCCCTCTGACCGCGACCGAAGCCGCCCGGCACGTTGCGGCGCGCTATACGGGGCAGGCGCGGATCGCAGCTATCGACCGGACTTCGGCCGGAACCCCCCCGCTCGATCTGCGTCGCGAGGTGGAGGCCTGGCGGGTGACGATGAGCGACGGAACCCGCTTCTACCTGGACGCCGCGACCGGAGACGTGCTTGCCCGCCGCACCCGCTGGTGGCGCTTCTACGATCTGATGTGGGGGCTGCACATCATGGATCTCGAAACCCGGGAGGATGCGCACAACCCGCTGCTCATCGGCTTTGCCGTCGCGGCTCTGCTCGCGACATTGATGGCGGTCGTCCTCCTCCCGATGACGCTTCGGCGGCGGCGGCGGCCGTGACCAGTCCGGAGCAGGCCCTCGGCTCTGCGCTTCAATATCTGGATTATGCGGGCGTGGCCGTGTTCGCCTTTTCTGGAGCGCTTCTCGCCGCCGCGAAGAGGCTGACCCTCGTCACCTTCCTGTTCTTCGCCGTTGTCACAGGAGTGGGCGGCGGAACGGCGCGCGACCTTCTGATCGGAGCTCCCGTCTTCTGGATCCACGAGAACGGCATCCTCCTCATCTGCTTCGCCGCGGCCCTCGCGGCGTGGCTGGCGCCCGGCCGGCTGTGGAAGTCCAGCGCTCTGCCCTGGCTCGATGCGGCGGGGCTCGCGGCTTACTCCGCTTACGGCGCGGCGAAGGGGCTGGCCTACGGAGTCGCCCCGCTGCCTGCCTTCGCGATGGGCGTTCTCACCGCCTGCCTCGGCGGGATCATCCGTGATGTCGTCGCCGGCGAGCCGTCGATCCTGATGCGGCCGGAGCTGTACGTAACGGCGGCCGCCCTCTCGGCGCTGCTGATGGTCGGCTTCCTGCTGATCGGACTTCCTCCGGCGCTCGCCGGGATCGGCGCAGCGGCCGCGGGTTTCGCCCTTCGCGCGGGCGCCATCCGCTATTCCTGGAAGCTTCCGGGCTACGGCCGCTGACTTGACGGCAGCGGGGCGGGAGGCGCAGTCTGCCCGCATCATGTGCTCGCTGGTCGTCGCCCTCTGCCTCGCCGTCGCGTCTCCGGCGCCCGCGGCGCCCGTCGCGGCCGCCAAGGCGCAGCAGTCGGACGGCAGCTGGACCCTCAGCCACGAAGTGGTGGTGAAGGCGCCGGTCGCGGCGGTCTGGGAGGCGATCTCCACCGCGCAGGGATGGAAGAGCTGGGCGGTGCCGGTCGCCTGGGCATCCGATCCGGACGTCATCGAAACCAGCTACAGCGCGGACGCGCTGCCGGGCTCTCCGGCGACGATCAAGCAGCAGGTGATTGCGCGCGTGGCACCCCGCCTCATGGTGTTCCGAACCGTGAAGGCGCCCGCGGGTTTCCCGGACTTCGACACCTATACGAAGGTGGTAAGCGTGTTCGAGCTGCGGCCTGCCGACAAGGGGCGGACCCGGGTGCGTCTCACCGGCACCGGCTACGCGGATACGGAGGCGGGGCGCAAGCTCCTCGCCTTTTTCGAGAAGGGCAATGCTGCCTCTCTGGAATGGCTGCGCACCCGCTTCAACGAGGGGCCGAAAGACTGGTCGAAGCCGGCCCGTTAGCCGCAGCCCGCGACCTTCGTCAGACGCCCAACAGCCGAAGCAGCCACGAGCCGAGCCCTGTCCGCGCCGCCGCGCGCACCTGCAGTGTCGAGGTTGCCGCCGGGCATTCGAGGCATCGAGCCTGGACGTTGCCGCCGGCCATGAGCCGCTCGACCTCGATCAGCGCCTGGCCCATCAGCCGCTGCTGACGGGCGGCGACCCGGCCGAAGACGTCGGTGGCGGCCTGCTCCTGATCGTCGCTCGCCAGAGCGAGGAGGAGCTCGTCGGCGAAGCTCGGCGCCGCTTCCAGCCAGACCGGCTTGGCATCGTCGCCCTCGAGCTTGGCCAGCCGGGCGGCCTCCGCCACCGCGTCCTCAAGCCCTCCGAAGGCATCCACCAGGCCGAGCTGACGGGCGGTGCCGCCGTCCCAGATGCGGCCCTGGGCGATCTGGTCCACACGCTGCACCGGAAGCTTTCGGGCCTGCGAGACGATCGTAAGGAAGCGGCGATAGATGTTCTCGACCCCGCTTTGCATCATCCGGTCCGCTTCCGGCGAGGGGCCGCGGAGCAGGTCTGGCTCCCCCGACAGGGGCGTGGTCTTGACCCCGTCGGCACCGATGCCGAGCTTCGCGAGGCTACCCTCGAAGCTGGGCAGGATGCCGAACACGCCGATCGAGCCGGTTATGGTGGAAGGCTCGGCGTAGATCCTGTCGCCCGCCGCCGCTATCCAATAGCCGCCGCTGGCGGCGAGGCTCCCCATCGAGACGACCACCGGCAGGCCCTTCGCCTTGGCCGCAAGCACGGCCTGACGGATCCGTTCGGACGCGAGCGCGGAACCGCCCGAGGAATCGACCCTCAGAACCAGCGCCTTCAGGTCGCGGTCGCGAAGGCCATCCGCCAGCGCCTTGACGATCGTCTCCGCCCCCGCCGTTCCCGGGCCGGCTTCGCCGTCCACGATATTGCCCGCGACGGTAAGGATTCCGACGCCGCCTCCCTCCTCCTCGTTGGCGGGATAGGCTTCCGCCCACGCATCATAGGCTATGCTTCGGAAGCTGCCGGGGACGGACTCGAACTCCGCGCCCGTGATCTGGGCGAGACGCTTGCCGAACGCATCCTTGTCACCGACACGGTCGACGAGGCCAGCGGCGAGCGCCGCACGCGCCATGTCGCCGCCGGACGCCGCGATCCGTCCAGGGGCATCCGCCGCATAGGCTGCGACCTGGGCCTTGGGCCGAACCCGCCGCACCTCGTCCTGCCATGAGGACCACATCGAGCCGTAAACGGCCTGCAGCGCCTCGCGGGCTTCGGGAGACATGTCGTTCCGGGTCACCGGCTCGACCGCGGCCTTGTAGGTGCCGACCCGGTAGATGTTGGCTGTCACCCCCAGCCGGTCGAGCAGGCCCTTGAAGTAGAGGTTCGACCCACCCGGCCCGGTGACCACCACTCCGCCCATCGGGTTCAGCCAGATCTCGCTCGCGTGGGAGGCGAGGAGGTAGCTGTCGTCGTCATAGGCGCTGGCATAAGCGAGGACGGGCTTGCCGCTGCGCTTCAGCTCGTCGAGCGCGTCACCGACGGCGGAAAGGGTCGCCTGGCCGCCGCCGGAAAAGATGTCGAGGTCGAGCGCCACGGCCTGAACGCGTGCATCGCCCTTCGCCTTGCGCAGGGAGTGGACGACGTCGCGAAGCCGGTACTCACGGGCGACTCCGCCGCCCAGGACGTCGGCGGGGCTTGCGACGGCCGGCTGCTCGACAATCGGGCCACGCAGCGCCAGGAGAAGCGCGCCTTTCTCGCCCGCGCCGATGGTCGGCCGAGCGGTCATCGCCGCATAGATCATTCCGAAGAAGAGGAGCATGAGAAGGAGGACGAGCCCGTCCTTGATCCCGACGAGCAGCTTCCACACCTTGCCCACGAACTTCATGTCTCTTCTTCCCGCTTCTGCTTTTCAGGGGAGGGCTAGACGCTCCCCATCCCCGGCGCAATCGCCCGAATTTTTCGAGCCGCGAACCCTTGACCTCGGATGAACAAGCCCTAGATCGGCATTGCTTGGCACTCACGAGGGGTGAGTGCTAACAGGTTCAACCAGCGACTGCCGCGGCACCTCGAGTGGGGGGCAGGCAGCCGCATTCAAAAGAGAGGTGACGCGCATGAATTTTCGTCCGCTTCATGACCGGGTTCTGGTCCGCCGACTGGAAGCCGAGGAAAAGACGGCCGGCGGCATCATCATCCCCGACACCGCCAAGGAGAAGCCGCAGGAAGGCGAAGTCGTCTCCGTCGGCACCGGCACCCGTTCCGACGACGGCACGGTCACTCCGCTCGACGTCAAGGCCGGGGACAAGATCCTGTTCGGCAAATGGTCGGGCACCGAGGTCAAGCTCAACGGCGAGGACCTGCTGATCATGAAGGAAAGCGACATTCTCGGCATCGTCGGCTGAACCGACGACCGAATGTCCAACTGACCTTTCTCTACCACTCAGGATAAGGAGCAACACAAATGGCAGCGAAAGACGTACGCTTTTCGCGTGACGCCCGTGAGCGCATCATGCGCGGCGTCGACATCCTCGCCGACGCGGTGAAGGTGACCCTCGGCCCCAAGGGCCGTAACGTCGTCCTCGACAAGAGCTTCGGAAGCCCGCGCATCACCAAGGACGGCGTCACCGTCGCCAAGGAGATCGAGCTTAAGGACAAGTTCGAGAATATGGGCGCGCAGATGCTGCGCGAAGTCGCTTCGAAGACCAACGACCTGGCCGGCGACGGCACCACCACCGCCACCGTTCTCGCCCAGTCGATCGTGCGCGAAGGCATGAAGTCGGTCGCCGCGGGCATGAACCCGATGGACCTGAAGCGCGGAATCGACCTCGCCGTCACCCGCGTCGTCGAGGACCTGAAGGGTCGATCGAAGCCCGTCAGCGGCTCGAACGAGATCGCTCAGGTCGGAATCATCTCGGCCAACGGCGACACCGTGGTCGGCGAGAAGATCGCGGAGGCGATGGACAAGGTCGGCAAGGAAGGCGTGATCACGGTCGAGGAAGCCAAGGGCCTCGAGTTCGAGCTCGATGTCGTCGAGGGCATGCAGTTCGACCGCGGCTACCTCTCGCCCTACTTCATCACCAATCCGGAGAAGATGCAGGTCGAGCTTAGCGACCCCTACATCCTCATCCACGAGAAGAAGCTCTCCAATCTCCAGGCGATGCTTCCGATCCTCGAGGCTGTGGTGCAGTCGGGCCGTCCGCTCCTGATCATCGCCGAGGATATCGAGGGCGAGGCTCTCGCCACGCTCGTCGTCAACAAGCTGCGCGGCGGCCTCAAGGTCGCGGCCGTCAAGGCGCCGGGCTTCGGCGATCGCCGCAAGGCGATGCTGGAGGACATCGCGATCCTGACGGGCGGCGAGATGATCTCCGAGGATCTCGGGATCAAGCTCGAGAACGTCACGGTAGCGATGCTCGGCCAGGCCAAGCGAGTCACCATCGACAAGGACAACACGACCATCGTCGACGGCGCCGGCCAAAGCGAGAACATCAAAGGCCGCGTCGAGGCGATCCGTTCGCAGATCGAGAACACCACCAGCGACTATGACCGCGAGAAGCTCCAGGAGCGTCTCGCCAAGCTGGCCGGCGGTGTCGCCGTGATCAAGGTCGGCGGCTCGTCCGAGATCGAGGTCAAGGAGCGCAAGGACCGCGTCGACGACGCCCTTCACGCCACCCGCGCGGCGGTCGAGGAAGGCATCGTCCCCGGCGGCGGCACCGCTCTCCTCTACGCCACCAAGGCGCTTCAGGACATGAAGGGCGCAAACGACGATCAGACCCGCGGGATCGACATCGTCCGCCGCTCGCTTCAGGCGCCGATCCGCCAGATTGCCGAGAATGCGGGCCATGACGGCGCCGTCGTCGCCGGCAAGCTGATCGACGGCGAGGACCAGACGATGGGCTTCAACGCCCAGACCGAGGTCTACGAGAACCTGGTTTCGGCCGGCGTGATCGATCCGACCAAGGTCGTTCGCACCGCTCTCCAGGACGCGGCTTCGGTCGCCGGACTTCTCATCACCACCGAAGCGGCGGTGAGCGAGGCTCCGGAAGACAAGCCGGCCGGCGGCGGAATGCCTGGCGGCGGAATGGGCGGAATGGGCGGCATGGACTTCTAAGTCCAAGCTCTACCGCAGACAAAAAGAAGGGCCGGGGAGGAGACTCTCCGGCCCTTTCTTGTGCGCTTGTTACTGGACGTTGGCGGCGGCCGACCCGTTGCCTTCCTCGGCGACCAGCACATCGCCCGTCTCGGCGCTCTCGCCATTGCCGAGCTCGGGATCGGCGACGAGGCTGTCCGCCGACGTGTCGAGCTCGTCGGCAATCTGGTTCAGCTGCTGGTTCTCCGCCGCCGTCGGATTGCCGTCGTCGCCTTGGCCGCATGCCGCGAGCAGGAGGGCCGCACCAAGGGTCGCCGCAATTCTTCCAAGTCCGATCATTCGAATGCCTCCCACAGGATTTCACGACGAGAGTGCCGCAAGCGCGGGCAAATAAAAAGGGCCGCGTGCCGGTGGCACGCGACCCTCTTTCAAATCGCCTGAAGGGCCAAACTTAGTTGGTCGCGTCCTTGGCAACGTTCGAAACGGTCGACGCAGCGTCCGAGGCGGCATTGCCGACGTCGCTGGCGACGTTGCCGACGGTGTTGCCGGCCGCGTCGAGCGCGTTGTCGGTCGCGTTGACGGCGTCAGCCTCGTTGGCCGAAGCTTCGATGTCGTTGCCCGCTTCCGTCTCGGTGGCGTTGAGGTCGACGGCGTTGTTCGTACCTTCGCCGGCGGTGTTGTTGCAGGCCGCGAGGCCGAGCGCCGCGACGGCGGCGATGGTGAGACCGATCTTCTTCATGGCATTTCTCCTGGTTGGAGTAACTTTTGTTGCGCCGGGCGAGGTCCGGAAACGGCTTCCGGAGACCGGCACAGCAGGATTTATCGGAGCTGCAGCAGTATGTCTACTCTTTTGGTAAGCAATTGCGCCGAACGGAGTTTCTCTGCCTTGACCCACATATAAAGATATCTTTATATCCTTATCTACATGCTTCCCGCCTCTGAAATCTTTCGCTCTCTCGGCGACTCCACCCGGCTCCGCATCCTCGCGCTGCTGAGGGCGATGGAGCTTTCCGTGGGCGAGCTTGCGCAGGTGCTCGGGCAGAGCCAGCCTCGGGTTTCCCGTCACGTGCGGATCCTGATCGAGGCGGGACTTGCCGAACGCCGCAAGGAAGGGAGCTGGGTCTTCCTGAGCCTCGCCGAGCCGGCGCGGGTCGAGCCCCTCTTCAAGGCGCTCGACGCCTGGGCGGAAATGGACGGGGAGGAGCCGTGGTTCGCGGCGGACGCGGCACGGCTCGCCGCCGTGCGCTCCGACCGCGCCGCCGCCGCGGAGCGCTATTTCGCCGCTCACGCCAAGGATTGGGACGAGATTCGCTCGCTCCATATCGCCGAGAGCGAGGTCGAAGCGGCGATGGCTCGGGCGCTTGGGGACCGGCCGCTGGGGCGGCTCGTCGACATCGGCACCGGCACCGGGCGCATGCTGGCCCTGTTCGGAGCGCAGGCGGAGCGGGCGCTCGGGCTCGACCGTTCGCCCGAAATGCTCCGGCTGGCCCGGGTCAAGCTGGCCGAGGCCGGTCTCGCCGCCGCCGATCTTCGCCAGGGCGACATGTACGCGCTTCCGCTTCCGTCCGCGTCGGCGGAGACCGTCATCCTCCACCAGGTGCTCCATTACGCTCAGCAGCCCGCGGCGGCCGTCACGGAGGCGGCGCGCCTTCTTGTGCCCGGCGGGCGCCTGCTCATCGTCGACTTCGCGCCGCACGAGCGGGAGGAGCTTCGCGACCGCGACGCCCATGCCCGTCTGGGCTTCGCGGACGAGGCGATGCTCAAATATATGGAGGCCGCAGGCCTCGACGGCCGGGTGGTCGAGCAGCTCGAAGGCGGAGAGCTCACCGTCACCCTATGGCTCGGCGAGCGGCCCCAGCAGAAATTGAAGGTGGTCGCATGAGCACGCTTGCTCCCGATATTGCGCGCTGGCGCGAGCCGCTGTTCGCGGACGTGGCGGGGGACATTGGAGTCAGTTTCGAATTCTTCCCGCCGAAGACGGAGAAGATGGAGCAGACGCTGTGGGAGAGCGTGAAGACGCTCGAACCTCTGCAGCCCCGCTTCGTCTCCGTCACCTACGGCGCCGGCGGCTCCACTCGGGAGCGCACCCACGCGACCGTCGCCCGGATCGCGCGCGAGACCTCGCTCGCGCCCGCCGCGCACCTCACCTGCGTCGAAGCCAGCCGCGAGGAGATAGACGAGGTCGCTCGCGCTTATTGGGAAGCGGGGATCCGCCACATCGTCGCTCTTCGCGGCGATCCGCCGGTGCAAGGGAAGAGCTTCGAAGCGCGGGCCGACGGCTATGCCAGTGCCGCCGCTCTGGTCGAGGGGCTGAAGCAGGCGGCACCCTTCGAAATCTCGGTTGCCGCCTATCCCGAATGCCACCCGGATTCGCCGACGAAGAGCGCCGACCTCGACAATCTGAAGCGCAAGATCGATGCCGGGGCCGACCGCGCGATCACCCAATTCTTCTTCTCGCCCGAATGCTTCTTCCGCTTCCGGGACGATGCTGCCGCGGCCGGGATCGACGCCGAACTCGTGCCCGGCATCCTCCCCGTCTCCAACGTCGCCCAGACCCGCAAGTTCGCCGCCGCCTGCGGCGCCGCCATTCCTGGCTGGATGGACAAGCTTTTCGAGGGGCTGGATGACCTTCCGGCGGCGCGCCAGCTGGTCGCGGCGACGGTCGCGGCGGAGCTTTGCGGGCAGCTTTATGCCGGCGGCGCCCGCCAATTCCATTTCTACACGTTGAACCGCGCCGAGCTTGCCTACGCGATCTGCCATCTGCTCGGCCTGAGGCCGGCGCCCGCACAAAAGGAGCAGGCCGCATGAGCGCCCGCGAAAGACTGGCCGCCGCCGCGGCGGAGCGCATCCTGCTCACCGACGGCGCCTTCGGAACCGAGATCCAGAATCGCAAGCTGGTCGAAGCCGATTATCGCGGACCGCTGGGCCTCTCGAAGGACCAGAAGGGCAATAACGACATATTGGCCATCACCCGGCCGGACGTTGTGGAGGCCATCACCCGCGCCTATCTCGCGGCCGGCTCCGACATTGTCTCCACCAACACGTTCAGCGCCAATCGCATCAGCCAGGCCGATTACGGCGCCGAGCATCTCGTCGGCGACATCAACAGGGCTTCCGCTCGGATCGCACGGCGCGCGGCCGATGAGGCCGAAGCCGCCGACGGGCGCCCGCGCTTCGTGGCCGGAGCGATCGGACCGACCAACAAGACCTTATCGCTTTCGCCGGACGTCAACGATCCGGGCTATCGCGAGATCGACTTCGACGAGCTAAAGGCGGTCTATCGCGAGCAGTGCGAGGCGCTGATCGAAGGCGGCGCGGACTTCATCCTGATCGAGACCATCTTCGACACTCTGAACGCCAAGGCGGGCATCGTGGCGGCAAAGGAAGCCGCGGCGAATCTCGGCCGCGACGTGCCGCTGATGATCTCGATGACCATCACCGACCTCTCAGGCCGCAACCTCTCCGGCCACACAGTCGAGGCCTTTTGGTATGCGGTGCGGCATGCGCGGCCGGTGACGGTGGGGCTCAACTGCTCGTTCGGAGCGCAGCAGCTGCGCCCTCACGTCCAGGCGCTGTCGCGGATCGCCGACACCTTGATCATGGCCTATCCGAATGCGGGCCTGCCCAACGAGCTCGGCGCCTATGACGAGCTTCCGGAGCAGACAGCGGCCTTCGTTCGGGATTGGGCGGAGCAGGGGCTGGTCAATATCCTTGGCGGCTGCTGCGGCTCGACCCCGGCCCATATCGCGGCGATCGGCCGGGCCCTCGGCGGCCTTTCGCCGCGCCGGGTTCCGGAGGTGCCGAAGGTGACCTGCCTCGCCGGCCTTGAGCCGATGACGATCGCCGCCTGAATTCAACAGACAGAGTATCGATGACCCAGCAGACGGCCACTTTCGTCAATGTCGGCGAGCGTACCAACGTTACCGGCTCCGCGCGCTTCAAGAAGCTCGTCATGGCGGGCGATTATGCCGCCGCGGTCGAGGTCGCTCGCCAGCAGGTCGAGAACGGCGCCCAGGTCATCGACGTCAACATGGACGAGGGCCTGCTCGACGCCGAATATGCCATGACCACCTTCCTGAAGCTGATCGCCGCCGAGCCCGACATCGCGCGGGTGCCGGTGATGATCGACAGCTCGAAATGGACGGTGATCGAGGCCGGGATCAAATGCGTGTCCGGAAAGCCGATCGTGAATTCGATCAGCATGAAGGAAGGGGAGGAGGAGTTTCTCGCCCACGCCCGCAAGGTGCGCGATTACGGCGCCGCCGTCGTCGTCATGGCGTTCGACGAGGTCGGCCAGGCCGACACCAAGGAGCGCAAGGTCGAGATTTGCGAGCGCGCCTATAAGTTGCTCGTCGCGGAGGGCTTCCCGCCCGAGGACATCATCTTCGACCCCAACATCTTCGCTATCGCGACGGGGATCGAGGAGCATCGCCGCTACGCGATAGACTTCATCGAGGCCTGCCGTGAGATCAAGGCGCGCTGCCCGCACGTCCATATCTCCGGCGGGCTGTCGAACCTCAGCTTCTCCTTCCGAGGCAACGAGCCGGTGCGCCGGGCGATGCACTCGATCTTCCTCTATCACGCCATTCCTGCAGGGCTCGACATGGCGATCGTCAACGCCGGTCAGCTCGACGTTTACGACACGATCGAGCCGGAGCTCCGCGAGGCTTGCGAAGACGTGATCCTCGACCGCCGCGAGGATGCGACCGAGCGGCTGGTGACCTTGGCAGAGAAGTTCCTCGGCAGCGATCCCGTCCGCGAGAAAGCGGAGGCGGAATGGCGCGGCTGGGACGTCGGCAAGCGGCTCGAGCACGCGCTCGTCAAGGGCATCGACGCCTATGTCGTCGAGGATACCGAGGAGGCGCGCCAGTCGGCCGAGCGGCCGATCCACGTCATTGAGGGTCCGCTGATGGACGGCATGAACGTCGTCGGCGACCTGTTCGGATCGGGCAAGATGTTCCTTCCGCAGGTGGTGAAGTCGGCGCGGGTGATGAAGAAGGCGGTCGCCCATCTCATCCCCTTCATCGAAGCGGAGAAGGAAAAGTCCGGCGCCACCCAGGGCAAGGGCCGGATCGTCATGGCCACCGTCAAGGGGGACGTCCACGACATCGGCAAGAACATCGTCGGCGTCGTCCTTCAGTGCAACGGCTTCGAAGTCGTGGACCTCGGAGTGATGGTGCCCTGGCAGGACATCCTCAAGGCGGCCAACGAGAACAATGCCGACATGATCGGCCTTTCCGGGCTCATCACGCCCTCGCTGGACGAGATGGTGACCGTAGCCGAGGAAATGACCCGGGCCGGGATGTCGATGCCGCTCCTCATCGGCGGAGCGACGACCAGCAAGGTTCACACCGCGCTGAGGATCGATCCCGCCTACGAGGGTCCGGTCCTCCACGTCCTCGACGCGAGCCGCGCCGTCGGAGTGGCCTCCTCGCTCGTGTCTGAGACTCAGCGTGAACCGCTCGTGGAGAAGACCGCCCTCGACTATGAGGCGACCCGCCAGGCCCGAGCGCGCAGCGGCCATAGCGAGCTCGCCACCCTCGCCGAAGCTCGAGCCAATGCCTTTCCTTTCGGCGCGGAAGGGCAGGCGCCCGCTCCGCAGCGGCCGGGCCTCCACCATTTCGGCGAATGGCCGATCCGCGACCTTCGGGCTTCGATCGACTGGACGCCCTTCTTCCGCGCCTGGGAGCTGGCCGGCAATTATCCAGCGATCCTGGAGGACGAGGTGGTGGGCGAAAGCGCTACCGCTTTGTTCAACGACGCGCAGGCGATGCTCGACAGGATCATCGCCGAACATTGGCTGGTCGCGAAGGGGACGGTCGGCCTCTGGCGCTGCCGGCGCGAGGGGGACGACGTGCTCGTTCTCGCCTCCAACGAGGAGACCCGAATCCCCTTCCTCCGCCAGCAGGTGAAGAAGAGGGAAGGGCGCCCCAACATGTGCCTTGCTGACTTCATCTCCCCCGAGGGCGAGGACTGGATCGGCGGCTTCGCGGTCGGGATCCATGGGCTCGAGCCGCACCTCGAGCGCTTCAAGGCTGAGAATGACGATTATTCGGACATTCTCCTCAAGGCCCTTGCGGACCGGCTGGCCGAGAGCTTCGCCGAAGTGCTCCACGCGCATGTGAGGAACAGCGTCTGGGGCTATGCGGAGGAGCATCTCACCAACCAGGAGCTGATCCGCGAGACCTATCAGGGCATCCGACCGGCGCCCGGCTATCCCGCCTGCCCCGACCACAGTCTGAAGCCGGCGCTGTTCCGGATGCTGGGCGGCGAGCCGGCCGGGGTGACGCTCACCGAAAGCTTCGCCATGTGGCCGACCTCGGCCGTGTCGGGCTTCTATTTCGCCCACCGTGACAGCCAGTATTTCGGAGTGGCGCGGATCGGCCGCGATCAGCTCGAGGAATATGCCGGTCGGCGTGGAGTGCCGGTCGAGGAAGCCGAAAGGTGGCTTAGGCCCAATCTCGACTAATTAGGCCAGGCCCTCACGCCGCTCAGCCAGGTTTCGACCACCTTCGTGTCGCGTATCTGCTGCGGAGTCGCCCCTTCCGCGAAGATGTCTCGGTCGATGAGGACGAAATCGGCATAGCGGCCGCGCTCGAGGCTGCCGAGCCGGTCCTCGGCGAAGGAGGCGTAAGCGGCTCCGATGGTGAAGCCGTGGAGCGCCTGCTCCAGGCTCAGGCGCTGCTCCGGCATCCAGCCGCCCGGCGGCTGACCCTGAGGGTCGATGCGGCTGATCGCCACCGCGAGCCCGTGGAAGGGGTTGGAGCTCTCCACCGGAAAGTCGGAGCCGAAGGCGAGCGGCACCCGGTTCGCGATCATGCTGCGCCACGCATAGGAGCCGCCGAGCCGCTCGCGTCCCATCCGAGCCTCGGCCATGCGCCAGTCGCTTGTCTGGTGGACGGGCTGCATCGAGGCGATGGTGCCATGGCGGGCGAAGAGCCTCAAATCCGCGGGGTCGACGATCTGCGCATGCTCGACCCGCCAGCGCCGATCGCCCTTATAGGTGTTGGCGAGCTCGTCGATCGCGTCGAGCAGCTGCCGGTTGGCGGCGTCGCCGATGGCGTGGACCGCCACCTGGAAATTGTCCATCGCGAGCCGGCTCATCAGGTTGAGGAGCTCGGTGTCCGAGAGGAAGCCGAGGCCCCGCTCACCGGCCTTGTCCTTGTAAGGCTGCTTCAACCATGCGCCGCGCGACCCGAGCGCTCCGTCACTGTAGAGCTTGGCTCCGACAAGGCGCAGGCGGCTGTCGTAGAGCCAGCCGGTCGGCTTCGTTCCGCCGATGGCTAGGGTCGAATCCACCCCCGCGCCGTAGGAGAAGATCCGAACCTTCAGCCGGTTCTCGTCGCCCGCGCGCCTCATCACGAGCCAGTCCTGCGGCGTAGTGCCCATGTCGGCGGCGCCGGTGAGGCCGTTCGAGAGCATGATCTCCTGCGCCCGGGCAAGCGCCTGCTCTCGGATGCGCGGAAGCGGCTCGGGGATCGCCTTGGAGATCAGCTCCTCGGCAGCGTCGACGAAGATGCCCGTCGGCTGTCCGCCCGCCTTTTCGATCCGGCCCCCGGCAGGCGAGACGGAGGCGGCGGTGACTCCGGCTTCCTTCATCGCGGCGCTGTTCGCCCAGCCGGCATGGCCGTCCACCCGCGCCAGGAAGACCGGCCGATCCTTGACCGCCGCGTCGAGCTCGGCGGCGGTGGGGAAGCGGCCGAGGCCCCATTGCTCCTGGTTCCAGCCGCGGCCGATGATCCAGCGGGGGTGCGGGTTGGCGGCGGCATAGGCGCGAATCTTCGCCTGCGCTTCCTGCAGCGAGCGCGTGTCGGACAGGTCGAGCTGAAGCGCGTTCATGCCAAGGCCCATGATATGGCCGTGGGCGTCGATTAGGCCGGGGATGAGCGTGCGTCCCCTGCCGTCGAAGCGGAAGCGGGTGCGCTCCGGCCGCTTCTCGCCCTTCTGGTAGAGGCGGGCCACCCGACCGTCGTCGCCGACCAGCATCGCGCTGAACCGGACCAGCCGCCCTTCCGAGTTCAGCGTATAGCCGTTGACGTTGTCCACCAGCACGTCCGCCAGAGCGGTCTGGGTGGCGAAAAGGGCCGCAAGGGCCGCGACGAGAAGCTTACGAAGGGTCATGGGCGGGCGATAAGCCTTGTTTCCCTGCCGCGCCAGATGGGATAGATCGCGCCTCCATGGTCGCCGCCCCCGTCACCCTCGCCGACATCGAAGCGGCGGCGCGGCGGATCGAAGGCTCGGTGGTGCGCACGCCCACCCTTCTCAGCCAGACCCTTTCGAAGGCGACCGGCGCCACCGTCTGGGTGAAGTTCGAGAATCTCCAGTTCACCGCCGCCTACAAGGAGCGGGGCGCGCTCAACAAATTGCTTCTGATGGAGGAGGCGACCCGCTCGCGCGGAGTGATCGCCGCCTCGGCCGGCAACCACGCCCAAGCCGTGGCCTATCACGGCGCGCGGCTGGGGGTGCCGGTTACGATCGTGATGCCGGTCCAGACTCCCAGCATCAAGGTGATGCAGACGGAAGGCCATGGCGCCCGCGTCGTCCTCCACGGCGACTTCTTCGACTACGCCTATGCCGAGGCGTGCCGGATGGCGGAGGAGGAGGGGCTCACCTTCGTCCACCCGTTCGACGACCCGCAGATCATCGCGGGGCAGGGGACGGTGGCGCTTGAGCTGCTCGCCGACGCTCCGGAGATCGATACTCTGGTCGTGCCGATCGGTGGCGGTGGCCTCATCTCCGGGATCGGGACGGCGGCGAAGGCGCTGCGCCCCGACGTTGAGCTGGTCGGGGTTCAGGCGGAGCTCTACC
Organism: Allosphingosinicella sp.; assembly: GCA_036398895.1. Lineage (GTDB taxonomy): Bacteria > Pseudomonadota > Alphaproteobacteria > Sphingomonadales > Sphingomonadaceae > Allosphingosinicella. The sequence goes on from DASWOC010000014.1 coordinate 77,798, forward strand.
CTTCCATGTATTGCGCGATCAGCGGCGAGGACCGGCCTTCGTCCGGGGACACTCTCGCCGAAGGAATCGCCGTGAAGAAGCCGGGGACGTTGACCGCGGGAATCATCCGGGAGCTGGCGGACGAGGTATTGCTCGTGCCCGAGCGGATGATCGAGACGGCGGTCAGCCTCTATCTGCAGATCGAGAAGACTGTGGCCGAGGGGGCGGGAGCGGCGGCGCTTGCGGCCCTGCTTGCGCATCCGGAGCGGTTCGCGGGCCGCAAGGTGGGCCTCATCCTGAGCGGCGGAAACATCGACACGCGGCTCCTCGCCACGGTGCTGCTGCGCGACCTCGCCCGCTCCGGTCGGATGGCGCGCCTGCGTATCCAGCTTCAGGACATGCCGGGCGCGCTCTACTCGGTGGTGAAGCTGTTCAACGAGCACAGCGTGAACGTGATCGAGGTGTATCACCAGCGGGTCTTCACCACCCTTCCGGCGAAGGACGCCTTCATCGACATCGAATGCGAGGCGCGCGACGCCGAGCATCTCCAGGGGCTGGTCCAGGCGCTCGGACAGGCGGGGTTCAACGTGCATCCGGTAGAGATTCACTAAGGCCGCCGTCCCGGTCCGGAACAGCCGGGGGGCGGCAGCCGTTTTTGCGGCTCCAGCCCTTCCCAACCGGAGAGCGGGTCCGCATAACCAAGGTCAGTTATCCAGCCGCCGGAGCCGAGTTGAGCGCACCTTTCCGATTTCCCCGTTTCTTCGTGACCAGTCCCGCCCCCTGCCCGTACCTTACGGGCAAGACGGAGCGGAAGGTATTCACGGAGCTGACGGGCCAGCACGCCTCCGACTTGAACGACGCGCTCGGCCGGATCGGCTTTCGCCGCAGCCAGGGCGTGGCCTACAGACCGAGCTGCGTCGACTGCTCCGCCTGCATCTCCGTGCGCGTGGTGGCGAGCGAGTTCCAGGCCAGCGCGACCCACCGCCGCATGCTGAAGCGGCATTCGGACCTAGAGGTCACCGCCTGCAAGCCCTGGGCGACCGAGGAGCAGTACGCGCTTCTTCGGCGCTACCTGAAGCGGCGGCACCCCGACGGCGGAATGGTCGGGATGGACGAGAGCGATTTCGCCGACATGGTCGAGCAGAGCCCGGTCAAGACCTACGTCATCGAATATCGCGAGCCTTCGTCCCGCGGCCGACCTGGGCGATTGGTGGGCGCCTGCCTGACCGACCAGCAGGCGGACGGCCTCTCGATGATCTACAGCTTCTTCGAGCCCGACGATGCCGCTCGCTCGGGCCTCGGCACCTACATCATCCTCGATCACATCGTGCGCGCGGGTAAGGCGGGCCTCCCTTACGTTTATCTGGGCTACTGGATCGAGAATTCGCGCCGCATGGCCTACAAGGCCCGCTTCCGGCCACTCGAGAAGCTCGGTCCCGGCGGCTGGCAGCGCTTCGACCCCGACCAGCGCGAGCTCCCGCTGAACCGCTAGAAACGGTGCTTTAATTATTTCCGCTTAGCCCTGAGCTAATGGGGTGGGTGAAAGGCTGGGTCGGCAAGCTTGTCGACGTAGGGGAAGCGCGAACGGCTGCGGGCCGGGCGCTGCTCGAGGAGCGCTACGCCGCGCTTCTGAGGCAGATACCTCTTCTCTACGTCGTGGCCCTCACCAATTTCGTCGGCTTGCAGCTCGCCACCGACGGTGACCTCGTCAGCCCCACCAGCCCATCGATGATCCTTTGCGGCTTCGTCTGCGCTCGGCTCCTTTACTGGCTCCGCGCGCGGGGACGCCGGCTTACCCCCGAGCAGATCGTTCGGCAGCTGTGGAAGATCTGGTTCAACGCGCTGCTGATCTCGCTCGGTTTCTGCCTCTGGGCGCTGACACTCCTCAAGGTCGGCAACCCTCAGTACGAAGGCCACATCCTGCTGTTCGGCACACTCGCCGGCGTCGGGTGCGCCTACGGCCTGAGCAGCTTTCCCGGGGCGGCTCGTCTCCCGCTCGTCTTCCTGGCGCTGCCCCTGGCAGTCCGGCTGTTCCTGTCGCCTCAGCCGGCGCATTTCGGAATGGGCGTCAGCATCATCCTCATCATCCTGCTCATTCTTCATCTACTTCACGTCCACCATCTCGCCTTCACCGAACTTGTGCGTTCGAGGTCCGAGATTGCCGAAGGCAGGGAGAGGGCGCTTCGGGCGGAGCGCCTTGCAAAGGCGGCGAAGTCGAAGGCCAAGCGTGTCGCCGACACCGATCCGCTGACCGGCCTCCCCAACCGGCGCGCCTTCCTTCGCGCGCTTGGGAAAAACGTGGCGGCGCTCGAGCGAGGCGGGGGCGGTTTCGCGCTCGCGATGCTGGACCTCGACGGATTCAAGCCCGTCAACGACACGTTCGGCCATGGCACCGGCGATCGGCTTCTCGAGCGCATCGGGGAGCGACTGTCCTCGGGCATGGGGGGCGGCGCAATGATCGCCCGCACCGGTGGAGACGAGTTTGCGATGATCCTTCCGGGGGTCGGGACGGCTGAGGCGGCCGAGGCCGCGGGCGCCGCGATCTGCGTGGCCCTGAAGCGGCCCTATGTCATCGAGGGGCGGGAGTTCCGAATCTCCGGCTGTTGCGGCGTAACGCTCCTCACCCGTGACGATTGCGATGTGGAGCAGGCGCTCATCCGGGCTGACACGGCGCTTTACCGCGCCAAGGAAGGCGGACGCGCCGGGGTGGCCGTGTTCAGCGAGGAGATGCATGTTATGCATCGCCGCCGCGCGGCGGTGGAGAAGGCGCTTCGCCTGCCCGAGACGCAGGACCGGATCGGCCTCGTCTTCCAGCCGATCACCGATCTCGCGACCGGTGAGCTTCGTGCCTTCGAGGCGCTGGCGCGGTGGGAGGACGATACGCTCGGCCGGATCGCTCCCGACCAGTTCATTCCGATCGCGGAGCAGATCAGCGTCATTCAGGAGCTAAGCCAGCGGTTGCTCGCCAAAGCAGCCGTTCAGGCCGGCCGATGGGCGGATTCGGTGAAGCTTTCTTTCAACCTGTCGGCGGTTCAGCTGTGCACCGCCGGATCCTCCGAGCAGATCCTTACAGTGCTCGATCAGGCGCGGCTTAGCCCGCACCGGCTGCAGGTCGAGGTGACCGAGACGGCGCTGCTCGCGGATTTCGAAGCTGCGAGGGACAATCTGAGCACGCTCCGGAACGCTGGCACCCGCATTGTCCTCGACGATTTCGGCGCGGGCCATGCTTCCATCTCCTACCTGCGCGAGATGCAGTTCGATGGGGTGAAGCTGGACGGCGCACTGATTGCGGGATCGGAGCACTCGCTCCGCCAGCGCCGGCTCCTCAAGGGCGTGCTCGACCTTTGCACTGCCATGGGCCTCCCATCGGTCGCAGAGCATATCGAGACCGAGGAGCAGCTCGCGCTTCTTCGCCAGCTCGGCTGCCGGGACGGCCAGGGCTACCTCCTGTCGAGGCCTTTGGACGCCGACGCCGCAGCCGAGATGGCAAGCGCTCGCCTGGTCAAGTTCCAGGCCCGCCGCCGCGCCGCCTGAGCGCCGACCGACGACTGTCTGCGTTCCTGTGTGATGGCAAAGGGGTGCCATGGCTGTTGCGGGCCTGCAACGGCGGTGCCGACGAATTGTAAACGCTTGTTTATTCCAAATTAACCTTTTGCGTTCACATCTCCCATGGTTAATGATTGCCACCAGGGGAAACGGAGCGCCTGCCGCTCCGGCACCGCTGAGCAAGAGGGGCTAAGTCATGCGCGTGCTGCTGATCGAAGACGAGCCGACGACCGCGAAGAGCATCGAACTGATGCTGACCGGAGAAGGCTTCAACGTCTACACAACGGATCTGGGCGAAGAGGGCTTGGACCTCGGCAAGCTCTACGATTACGACATCATCCTTCTCGACCTGAACCTTCCGGACATGCACGGCTACGACGTGCTTAAGAAGCTTCGCCTGGCGAAAGTCGGAACTCCGGTCCTCATCCTCTCCGGCGTCAGCGAGATGGACTCGAAAGTGCGGGCCCTCGGCTTCGGCGCCGACGACTATGTCACCAAGCCTTTCCACCGCGACGAGCTGGTGGCCCGCATTCACGCGGTCGTCCGCCGTTCCAAGGGCCACAGCCAGAGCGTTATCCGCACCGGCAAGCTGGCGGTGAACCTCGATGCCAAGACTGTCGAAGTCGACGGCGCCCGGGTGCACCTCACCGGCAAGGAATATGCGATGCTGGAGCTGCTCTCGCTCCGCAAGGGCACGACTCTAACCAAGGAAATGTTCCTGAACCATCTCTACGGCGGGATGGACGAGCCGGAATTGAAGATCATCGACGTCTTCATCTGCAAGCTGAGGAAGAAGCTCTCCCTCGCCTGCGGCGGCGACAATTATATCGAGACGGTCTGGGGGCGCGGCTATGTGCTTCGCGACCCGGAAGAGGTCGAGACGGCCCAGGTCGCCTGACCTTCCAGGTTGAAGTGGGGCGAAAGAGCGGCGCTCGCAGCGATGCGGGCGCCGCTTCTTTTCATCTCCGGCGGAGCCCGCCCCCACGCTTGTCCCTGGTCCCGCTACCGCCTAGTCCACGCGACTGATGTGGGAGAAATATGTCCTATTCATCGATGGCGAGGCGATCGTCATCGACAAGCCGGCGGGGCTGGCCGTCCATCCGGGCTCGAAGACTCCCGAAAGTCTTGAGGACTATCTGAAGCATTTCCGCTTCGGCTTTCAGCGCCCGCCGCTCCCGGTCCACCGGCTCGATCGCGACACCAGCGGCTGCCTGCTCCTCGCGCGCAACCCCAAGGCGCACAAGCGCTTCCAGCGCGCCTTCGAGGAGAAGAAGGTCACCAAGACCTACATTGCGGTGCTCGACGGAGTCCCTGCCGAGGCGGAGGGCGTGGTCGATTTCCCGCTCGGCAAGGTATCGAGCGCGGAGGAAGGGTGGCGGATGGTGCGCGATCCGGCGGGCCGCCCCTCCCTCACCCACTGGAAAGTCCTGGAGGTGCGCGGCGGCCGGGCGGCGGTGCTCTTCTCTCCCGAGACGGGGCGGACCCACCAGATCCGGGTTCACGCCGCGGACGGCGTCGGAGTGCCGATCGCGGGGGACCCGGTCTATGGCGGCTCGCGAGGGCCGATGCTCCTCCACGCTTTGTCGCTTCGAGTGGACCGGGAGGGGAAGCCGCCGGTCAAGGCTACGGCGCCGCTTCCGCCTTCCTTCCACGACGTCGGCTTCGGCGATGTCTTCGTCTGAGCCCTACGCCCTGCCGGAGGAAGCGCTTGAGGAGACGTTCATCGCCTCCAGCGGACCCGGCGGCCAGAACGTCAACAAGGTCGCGACCGCCGTCCAGCTCCGCTGCGACGTGTTCAAGCTCGGCCTCCCGCTTTGGGCGTACAAGCAGCTCAAGGAACTCGCCGGCAGCCGGATGACCAATGACGGCGAGATCGTCATCACCGCCCGCACCCACCGCACCCAGGAGGCGAACCGGGAGGAAGCGCGGGCGAGGCTGGTCGACCTCCTCACCAAGGCCCACATTGCCACTCGCAAGCGGGTGAAGACGAAGCCTAGCCGGGCCGCCAAGGCGAAACGGGTCGACGAAAAGAAGGGGCGCGGCGCGGTGAAGCAGGGGCGGGGGAAGGTGAGGTTGGAGTGAAACGACCGACTTGCCCCCGAGGTCGTGCGGGTGCTCCGCGAAGCGCTGGAGAAAAAGTCGTGACTTTCGGCCTATGGTAAGGCTGCTCCCACGGTGGCAGCATTCCCTCCTCCGGATCCTATGAAAACCGCAGATACGCTGCCGGCGGATCGCCCAGCTATGCCATGTTTGGAGACGATCTATGCGGCTGAAGCTCGGTATTTTCGGATGTTTATCGATGGCCTTCGCGCTGCAGGGTGCGCCTGCGCAACCTGTCAACAATGTCCAAGCCGCGCCCCCGTCCGCCACGACCGTTTTCGAGCTCCCGCGTCCGACCGGTAAATATCCGGTGGGGACCTATATGGCGGCCGTCACCGATCCTGATCGGCGCGAGATTTTCACGGCCGATCCGGCGGATCGCAGGCGCGTCGCGCTCCAGGTGTATTATCCGGCGGCAAAAGGATGCGCGCCCCAGCCTTATATCCCGTCCGCTCTCGCCGACACGCTTGTCGGGATGCTTCGTACGGAAAAAGGCTTTGAGCGCAGGCTGAAGGCGCATGCCTGCACGGACGCGAAGCTGGCGGCCGGCTCGGAGAAATATCCGCTGGTCCTATTTTCCCACGGCTTGGGCCCCTCCCATTTCTTTTATGTGTCCTTGCTGGAAGACCTTGCGAGCCGAGGGAATATCGTGGTCGCGATCGACCACCCTCACGGCTCTGGCGCCACCTATTTTCCGGACGGTCCGCTGGTGCTCCGGGATGGCAGCCGGTGGGGCAAAGGGCCGGAGCAGAGTTTGGCCGCAGGAAACGAATTTTTCCGCAACTGGGCCGAAGATGCGCGTAGCGTGCTCGATCGAATCTTCCGCAACGACGGAACCGTTCTACCCAAGGAGCTGGGCAAGCGTGTGGATCCGGGCCGCGTCGCCTATATGGGCCATTCCTACGGGGGCGTTTCCGCCATCTATGCCGCGCAGGTGGACGGCCGCATAAAGGCCGCGCTGAATCTGGACGGAGGGGTCGGTACCCCTGCCGAGTATCCCCGCATGCTCATGCCGGTGGCAACCGACGTACCGCTTCTGGTCCTCAATTCCGAGAATTACGACGAGAGCCAATCCTACGCCAAGTCGGTTCGCCTCGCGCGATTGCGGGGCGTGAGCCACGGGACGTTCGGAGACCTCCTCTGGTTTCGGGAAAAGCTGGTGGGAACGGGTGCACCTCCGGCCGGCAATGCTCCCCCGGCCGGCGGCAACGGCCCCATGCCCCCTGCGAACCCCCTGCCGGCGGTGGAGGGCATCCGGCTGACGCGGGAGCTGTCGTCCCTGTTTCTCGAATGCGCCTTCACCCAGAATTGTGCTCGCTTGGACAGCGCATTGGACGCGGCGAGAGTGCCTGCCGATGAGAAACCCGCTAATTGACTCAGGCTTGCGCCCGGGTCCGCGATTTACGACATGGCGGCCATGTACGACTTCAGGATCGAAGGCACGAACAAGGCTGAAGCCTATCGGCAGATTATCGCAGCCGCCGACGCCCTCACCTCCGGAGAGCCGGACGCGATCGCGAACATGGCGAATGTCTCCGCCTTGCTCTGGGAGGCGCTTCCAGATCTGAACTGGGCCGGCTTCTACCGCAACGTTGACGGCGAGCTCGTGTTGGGGCCGTTCCAGGGTCGCGCCGCCTGTATCCGTATCCCGTTCGGCAAGGGCGTGTGCGGCACGGCCGCGGCCACGCTTGAGCCGCAATGCGTGGACGACGTTCACGCCTTTCCCGGCCACATCGCCTGCGACAGCGCCTCCCAGTCCGAGCTTGTCGTGCCGATCGTCCATGAGGGGCGGCTGCTCGCCGTGCTCGACCTCGACAGCCCGCTGAAGAGCCGCTTCGACAAGGCGGACGTCGAAGGCTGTCTCGAATTGGCACAGCGGCTCGCGCCCCGTCTGGCCTTGGTAGAAAGTCCGCCTCCGGAACGTTAAAAATGTCCTAATCGCGGCTTCGGCTATTTGTCGGCCGCCATGCGCACAGGGGACATTGGATGAGGAAGCTCTGGCTGTTTGGATGTGCGGCCACCGCCGCATTGGCTTTCCCGGCACAGGCGCAGACGGTGCCGGACTCCGATTTCGCAATGCCGAAGGCGAGCCTCGCAATTCCGGCCGCCGCCGCCATGGCGATGCATCCCGGGCCGAATGTAGAGGTCCGCCACGTCCGGCCGCCCGTGCGCGACATGCAGCGCGGACATGACATGCAGCGGGGCGAGATCCGCCACGTCGAGACTCGACGGCACCCGGGCGCGCCTCGCCGCTGGAGCCGCATCGACCGCGGCGGGTTCGTCCCCGGAATGTGGGCAGGGCCGCAATTCGTCGTCCGCGACTGGCGGATGCACGGCTTCTCGCAACCCTTCAGCGGGGGCCGCTGGATCCGCTATTATGACGATGCTCTGCTCGTCGACCGTTACGGCCGGGTCCATGACGGCCGCTACGGCTATGACTGGCGCCGCGACCGCGACCGCTGGTCCCAACGTGACGGAGTCCCCGTCTATGTCGGGGACGGAGACTTCGAGCCGGGCGAGTGGGATTATGAGTGGGCGGAGCGCTGGGATCGCGACGAGGGCGACTACGCCTACGGTCGCGGCGGACCCCCGATAGGCGGATGCCACAACCCGTGCACCCACACCTACCCGGGGCCAGGCCCAGCTTATGGGCACGGCTACGGCTACGGGGCCGGCTATGGCTACGGCTACGGGCCAATGGTGGTGACGGAGACGATCACGACCACCGCGCCGGTCGTGGAAACGGTCACCTATTACGAATATGAGACCGAAGAGGTGACGACTCAGCGCCGCGCCTACAGGAAGCCGGTCCGCCGCGCTCCGGTTCGCCGGGCACCTCCGCCGCCCCGCCCCGGCGAGCGCGGCTAAGCCGCTCTAGGCGAGGCGGTCGAGCGCCTCCTCGCCGAGGCGGCCCGGAACGATCACGGTCGGGCAGGGGAGCGTCCCCGCCACCGGACCGGTGAAATGGCTGACGAGCGGGCCGGGCCCGCCCTCGGCCGCGGCTCCGAGCACGAGCGCGGCAATGTCGTCCCGCTCCGCGAGAAGGTCCGCGATCGCCTTTACCGCCTCACCCTGCCGGACGAGGATCGAGGGCTGGACGCCCGCTTCCTCGACGGTGGCGCCGGAAGCCTGAAGAACCATCGCTTCGGCGCGAAGGCGCGCTTCCTCTTCCATCGCCGCCTGGACTCCGCCCCATTGAACGAATTCAGCCGGCGGCACGACGGCGAGAATGACGATGCCGCTGCCGGTCCGCGCGGCCCGGCGGGCGGCGTAGCGTAAGGCCACCCGCGCTTCCTCCGTCTCGTCGATCACCACCAGATAGGATCTCAAGTCGCAGCCCCCTTTGCGGTTGCCGGATGCTGCGCCAGATCACCGCCTCGCGCAAGCGCGCCACTTGACCGCGCACCGCGAGATGGTCTTTGGCAATGCCGCGTCCGCCGCCCCCAAGGAGGCTACATGCCGATCGAACTCAAGATGCCCGCTTTGTCTCCGACGATGGAGGAGGGCACGCTCGCCAAATGGTTGGTGAAGGAGGGCGACACGGTGGCGGCCGGGGACCTGCTCGCCGAAATCGAGACCGACAAGGCGACGATGGAGTTCGAAGCGGTCGACGAAGGCACGATCGCGAAGATCCTGGTCCCCGAAGGCACGGACGAAGTGAAGGTTGGGACGGTGATCGCGCTGATCGCCGGCGAGGGCGAGGATGCCGGCGCGGCCGCTTCCTCCCCCGCTGCGGCGAAGGAGCCGGTGGCGAAGGACGGCGGCGAAACCGGTGCCGGGCAGCCGGCGACGCCGACGCCGACCCCCGAAGTGAAGGGCTATGGAGTCAGTCCCGCCGAGCAGGCTCCGGCGGCACAGGCGCAGCCCCAGCCGCAGCCTCGCGCGGACACCGGCGACCGGATCAAGGCGAGCCCGCTCGCCCGCCGCCTGGCCGAGCAGCGCGGGATCGACCTTTCGAGCCTCGCCGGCTCCGGCCCCGGCGGCCGGATCGTGAAAGCCGACGTCGACGCAGCCGCTCCCGCCGCCGCAGCTGCGCCCGCCCCCGCCGCCGTTCAGACGGCTCCGGCCGCCGCGCCTGCTGCGACGGCTCACCCGGTGCCGGACATCCCGCACGAAGTCTCCAAGCTGTCCAACATGCGAAAGACCATCGCCCGGCGGCTCACCGAGTCGAAGCAGCAGGTTCCGCATATTTATCTGACGGTCGACATCCGGCTCGACGCGCTTCTGAAGCTTCGCGGGGAGCTGAATGCGGGTCTCGAAAGCCGCGGCGTGAAGCTCAGCGTCAACGACATGCTGATCAAGGCGCTGGCCGTCTCGCTGCTCGAAGTGCCGGAATGCAACGTGCAATATACAGGCAGTGAGCTTGTCACCTTCAAACGCGCGGATATCTCGGTGGCGGTGTCCATTCCGTCAGGACTTATCACCCCGGTGATCAAGGACGCGGGAAGCCGGAGCCTCTCGGCCATCTCGACGGAGATGAAGGATCTCGCCGCCCGGGCCCGCGACGGCAAACTGAAACCTGAGGAATATCAAGGGGGTACGGCGTCGCTCAGTAACATGGGGATGTACGGAATTTCTGTCTTTTCGGCGGTCATAAACCCGCCCCAGGGCATGATCATGGCGATCGGCGCGGGCGAGAAAAAGCCGTACGTCATCGACGACAGCCTCCAGATCGCAACCGTGATGAGCGCGACCGGATCCTTCGACCACCGCGCCATAGACGGCGCCGACGGGGCGCGGCTGATGCAGGCGTTCAAGCGCCTCGTCGAGAACCCGCTGGGAATGCTGGCCTGACATGGCGCTCGCCAAGGCCGTCCTGATCGGAGGAGTCGCCGCGGTGGCGATCCCCTACGCGATGGGCCACGGCACGAACGAGATTTCCGACCTGGTACGCCGCGGAACCGTCGATCTCGGCTTCAGCGTCGGAGGCACCGGCCTCGACTGGTCCTGGCCCATCTTCTGCGTGATCACCCTCTTCGCCTGGGGTTTCTTCGCATGGGCGGAAAAATGACGGCGCCTGAGAGGAACGGGAATGGCTGAGCTTTACTACCTGACCGTCTCGAGCTTCGCCTCCAAGCGCCTTGCCTCGAAACTGCAAGGAATGCTGGCTTGAACTGGCCGCTGCTGGGCAAGCTTATCCTCTACATGAGTCTGTTTCTTACAGCGGCCGTAACTGCATATCTGTGGATCATGTCAGGTTGGGTCGGCGATCGCATTTCCCGTGACGAACTACAGTTCATGGCCTGGGCCACATTCGTTGCTGCGCTAGGGGGAGGCGGAATCTGGATCGTCCTTACAACGTGCTTCGTGGAACTTTGGGGGAAGAGAAGGTGGTTGTACCCCGTTGCGGCTAGTTTGGCGACCTTCGGGATGACGGCTCTCTTGGACGGGCCGATCAGCTTACCGGCCTGGATCTTTGGGATTTTCATCGGCGTGGTATCCGGCTTCGGATGGTGGCGCATGGTCAGCCGGGCAGAACGACATGGAGAGCAGATTGTCTGACACTTACGACATCATCGTCCTCGGCTCGGGGCCGGGCGGATACGTCGCGGCGATACGGGCGAGCCAGCTCGGTATGAAGGTGGCGATCGTCGAGCGGGAGAAATTGGGCGGCATCTGCCTCAACTGGGGGTGCATTCCGACCAAGGCGCTTCTGCGCACGTCCGAAATCTACCACTACATGACCCACGCCGGCGCCTACGGGCTCAGCGCCGAGAAAACGGGGTTCGACCTCGCCAAGATCGTCGACCGGAGCCGCAAGGTCGCCGGGCAGCTCAATGCGGGCGTCAAAGGGCTGATGAAGAAGAACAAGATCGCCGTCGTCGAGGGCGAAGGGGCGCTGAAGGGCAAGGGCATGCTCAGCGTAACCAAGGACGGGAAGACGACGGAGCTCCAGTCCAAGCATATCGTCATCGCCACCGGCGCCCGAGCCCGCGACCTGCCCTTCGCCAAGGCGGACGGGGAGCGGATCTGGACCTACCGGCACGCCATGGTGCCCAAGGTCATGCCGACGAAGCTGCTGGTCATCGGATCGGGCGCGATCGGGGTCGAGTTCGCCAGCTTCTATTCGGACATGGGCGCGGAGGTGACCATCGTCGAGATGCTCGACCGGATCCTTCCCGTCGAGGATCCGGACATCTCCGCCTTCGTCCACAAGGCGCTCACCAAGCAGGGGATGAAGATCCACACATCCTCGGGCGTCGACCAGCTTGAAGCTGGACCCACTGGGGTGCGTGCGACGCTGAAGGGTGGTGCGGTGGAGGAGTTCTCCCACGCTATCGTCGCCATCGGCATCGTCCCCAACACCGAGAATATCGGCCTCGAGGCTCTGGGCGTGAAGACGGAGCGCGGGCACATCGCCGTCGACGGCTTCGGCCGGACCAATGTCGAGGGCGTCTACGCGATCGGAGACGTCACCGGCCCGCCCTGGCTCGCGCACAAGGCGAGCCACGAGGGCGTCGTCTGCGTGGAGGCGATCGCGGGCAAGAACCCGCACCCGTTCGAGACCTGGAACATCCCCGGCTGCACCTATTCGCGCCCGCAGGTGGCGTCGGTCGGCCTCACCGAAGCGAAGGCGAAGGAGGAGGGCCGCAAGGTCAAGGTCGGCAAGTTCCCCTTCATCGGCAACGGCAAGGCCATCGCTCTCGGCGAGGCGGAAGGCTTCGTGAAGACGGTGTTCGACGCCGAGACGGGGGAATTATTGGGCGCCCATATGGTGGGGGCCGAGGTCACCGAGCTCATCCAGGGCTATGTCGTCGCGCGCCAGCTCGAGACCACCGAGGCGGATCTGATGCACACGATCTTCCCGCACCCGACGCTGAGCGAGATGATGCATGAGAGCGTGCTCGATGCTTATGGGCGGGCGGTTCATTACTAGGGTTCGGCTTCATCGGAATTAAGCCGATGAGGGTTATGAGGAAGTATGCAGGGAAAGCTTATCCTGCTCTATATGGCCCAGGTGCTCCTGATCGCGCCGCCTGCCCATGCGCTTTGCTCCGGCGAAACATTACAGGATGAGTTTCGAGAGGCCGACCTAGTGGTTCGGGCGAAGCTCGTGTCCGAGATAAATGCTGCGGACGATGCGCCTTCCGCCGCATTCCGAGCGCAGTGGGGTAATGGCGCTCCCGTCGTGCTGTACGGACTTCGCGTGCTGGACGTATTCAAGGGAAGACCCGGTCCCCGCATCAACTTCTTCGAGGAGCGGAACAGCGGGGCTTTCTACCTGGACATGGATGGCGACTACCTGCTCTTCCTCCACTACATCAGACCCTATCCCGGTCGTCCGAGGGCAGCGCGCGGTGCCATGTATGTGAGATACGCGTGCGGCCAATCCAAATCGTGGCACGACGTAAAGAGCCGTGAATTGGCAACGTTGCGCCGGTTGTCGATGCGCCGCTGAGGTAAGCTGTATGCGTGGCGCGGTAGCTTGAGACGACCGAGGCGGGCCTGATGCACACGATCTTCCCCCATCCGACGCTCTCAGAGATGATGCATGAGAGCGTGCTCGACGCTTACGGGCGGGCCGTTCACTATTAATCCGTCCTAGCCTAACTTCAGGCCGTCGGTTCCCCATCGTCCGAGTCGCCGGGCTTCTTGGCTTCTTGGAGTAGCGATAGGGCAACCCACAGCAACGTTACGAGCCCAACACCGATAAGCATCCAGTAATAAATCGTGAGTCGCTTTCTTGCAGCAATGATCTCTACAGATAAATTACGTACATCAGAGAACTTCACGTTCGGATTGCTGCTCGTAGGATCGAGCGGATAGAAGAAGCCCTTGCCCCTTAGAAGGATGGTATGGGTGGCGCCTCCCTTCAGTCTTGCATACCGCAAGCGAAGCAGGCCATTTCCATCAATAGAGGACGGATTTAGAGTTCCATCAAGTACAGCGCCGAAATTACGGCCTTGGCGGATCCAGCTGATTTGTCCAGGGTCAGCTTGAGTATCCAATGTAATCTCAATGTTAGAAACCATCGTTTTGTTGGGATTATAAAGATAAATATAGGAGATGAATTCACGACCCTCATCCCCGCTAGGCGGTTTGGCCGGACTTTCGTCGACCCGCACCGTCTCCGTGAGGTAGGCCAGCTCCAAATCTTGCGGGTCTGTCCCCTGCAGGCGCGGCGTTGCCCACGCGATAACGAGCCCTGACACTATTGCGGTCAGAACTCCGATCGCGACACTTGGCCAATCAATCTTCATTCTGTCGCCGTTCCTTAGTTGAGGAGACGTTCTGACCTATGCGCAATTGACTTCGCAAGAGCCATCCGCCCGCTTTCCACGGGAGTACGATCGACCTATGTCGGACCGGAAGAATACGCAGCATAACCAGCTCCAGCTTACGCTCAATTGGGCTCGACCGTAAACAGCGCCGGGTCATCGGCACTAGCTTAAGACACCGAGCGTATGTTAGGTACCTTTGGCGGGGCACAATAGTAGCGCTTGGAGCGGGGAGGATGGGCCTCGAAGCACATAAAGGTACAGCCGCCGGAGCAGGGGGGCAGACTTGCGATACTTGGCCAGAATGCGTTAGCTTCCGGCGGTGGATCCAGAGAATTTAGATTATGCCGCTTGGGCGCAGGTCGTGGTTGCCGTCGTGGTGGGGTTGGCGACCGCCCTTCCAATCAGTAACTTCATCGCCAATCGATTTTTCACTATTCGCACTAGGTGCCAACCCGTGGGAGAAACTGAAAGAGGTCTCTCGACCGCGTGGGATGTGGAGTTTAGCAATCAATCTCGGCTGTTCGGCGGGTTCTCTATATTTCTCTTCCCCACCACAGCACGTAATCTCGTCGTAGCCTTCCAGCAGATATCTCCGAACGATGGAGGGATGGTGGTGGCCTCCGAAATCATCGAAGGGGCGCTTGAGGTCCGCGTCATACGCTTTCATAAGCGAAGGTTACTGAAGACAAGGGTACAATTCCAGCGGCCCGACACGCCATCCTTCGACGCGGGCAGTGTTCGACTGGTTAGGAGAATATCATCTCCTTCCGAGGAGGGCGCGGAGATCGTTCTAGCTCTGGTTTATCAGCGGCTGATGCTGACGATGTTCGTGTTCTTTGGAGTGACGAGCCTGATCGTCTTCGCTCTGATCCGCGGTGCCTGGATATACAGGTAGCCGGAGCGATCAGGAACAGTGGTGAGCAGCGCAAGAGACCTCAGCCCGTTAGACCTTTTCGTCAGCCCGATGCTCGACTTACCAGCTTGGGGCGTGAGGCAGGGGCACGGCAGCTTTCTCACCTTCGAGTTCGGCAAGCCGAAGCCCGAGGTGGCGGAGCGCCAGTCCTCCGGGAGAGGGTTGCGTAAGTCGGCCTACCTGCATGGCGAATGGCATTTGTGGATCTACTGCTGCCACTGGCGGGTGTCGCAGGACGGGACGCAGCTTGCGTGGAGTGAAGACAAGAACGAACTCATCGCGCTCGCCGTTGCGGCTTTGAATGGGCAGAAGCTGATCGCGGTGAGGTTGGATCCAGGCAAAGGCCGCTCCACTTTCGAGTTCGGTCTCGGGAGATCGCTCGAGACTTGGCCTTGCGGTGCCCACCCGATGGACGAACAGTGGATCATCCTGACGGAAACCGAGGGGTTCACCTACAGGGCCGACGGGTTCTACAGCCGCGGCCCCAAGGATACGCCGCCCGCGCAGGAGCAGTGGTTTCCGCTACTTTAGCCCAGAAATGTTCGCTTTCGACCCATTGCTGACATTAGGCACTGGTTGATACGACAGAGATGATGATTCTCGGACATGATGCCAGCTGGGTCCTAGTCGCACTCCGAACGAAGAGATGATCCGCCAGCATGCGGAGCAAGGCGGCTTTCCGGCCAACAGCATCTCGCAGGTGAGGTCCGTCATCGATCCCACCACCGCGGAATAGGCTGCACAAAAGGAGGCTGGTCGTGAGCGACATCTCAGACCTGGAATTGAAGGCGCGCCACCGGCGGATGTGGGCGTCCGGCGACTATCCGCAGATGGTCGAGACGTTCCTGCTGCCGCTGGGGCCACGGCTCGTGGCCGCGTGCGGGATAAAGGCCGGAATGAAGGTTCTGGATGTCGCGTCCGGCACCGGCAATGCCGCCATTCCCGCCGCGGCAACCGGCGCCGACGTCACCGCGAGCGACCTCACGCCCGAATTGTTCGAGGCCGGGCGCAAGCGCGCGCGTTCGGAAGGGGTCGATCTGACGTGGGTGGAGGCCGACGCCGAAAACCTGCCGTTTGAGGACGAATCCTTCGACGTCGTCATGTCTTCGATCGGCGCGATGTTCGCCCCGCGCCACGAGAAGGTGGCCGACGAGCTGGCCCGGGTCTGTCGCAAGGGCGGGACGATCGGGATGCTGAACTGGACTCCGGAGGGCATGATCGGGGATTTGTTCAGGACGATGCGGCCCTTCGCACCGCCGCCCCCGCCCGGCGCGCAGCCGCCGCCGCTCTGGGGGAGCGAAAGCCACCTGAGCGAGCTGTTCGGCGAGCGGGTGGAGTGGCGAAGGCTCGACCGCGAAGATCTGGAGATCACCGCCTTTGAGAAGCCGACCGACTATGCGGAGCATTTCACGGCCTATTACGGACCGACGATCGCCGCGCGGGCCAATGCGGAGAAGATGGGCCAGGAAGGCGAGCTGGACTCGGCGCTGGTGGAGTTCTGCCACCGGTGGAACCGGGGGAGCGGCGAGAGGGCGCGCTTCGAGCAGGGATATATCCTGGCTATCGGCACCCGCGCCTGAGAGGTTTGTTCGCCTATTTGGCACATTTGCTTGAAAAATAGGAATTGATCTGGTTCTGTTCTCCTAGGCGGAATTGGGAGAGCGGGACGTGGGCGAGAAGAAGGAGCGGGGACTGAGGACCCGGCTTTCGGGGGAGAAGAGGGACAGGTGCCTGGAGGTGCTGTCGCAGACTGGGAACCGGGGTTTCGCGGCGGAGGCGATCGGGGTCGATCCTCGGCTGATGGATCAGAGGCGGGAGTTCGATCCGGCGCTCGACAGAGCGTGGGAGGAGGCGCTCGACCAGGCGGACCGGCGGCTGGCCGGGGCTTCGGGGCCGCTCGACACGAGCGGGATGAACGTGATCAAGCGCGGCCGTGGCGGGCGGCTGCAGATCGTGAAGGCAGGGCCCAAGAGGTGGAGCCGGCCGGTGGAGGAGAGGTTCTTCGCGGCGCTCGCGGCGTGCGGGACGATCCGGGCGGCGGCTCGGGCGGTGGGATTTTCCACCAATTGCATCGACCAGAGGCGGAAGAAGTGGCCGGACTTCGCGGCGCGGATGGAGGAGGCTCTGGAGGCGGCCGAGCTCGAGATTGAGTTCCGGCTGGCGACGTGCAGCAACCCGCCGGAGACGGAGCGTGGGCGAGGCGGCGAGACGGGCGGGGACGCCGAGCCGGGGAAGTTCGATCCGGACCTGGCGATGCGCTTCCTCAAATGGCGCGAGGAGAAGAGGCGCGGGCGGGAAAGGAGCGAAGGGCGGGATAGCTGGACCCAGCCGCGGACGCTGGAAGAGGTTCAGGACAGCATCCTGCGCAAGCTTTCCGCGCTCGCGCGGCACCGGGCGCGCCAAAGCGGCGGCGGTGACACGCGAGGTTCGGGAACGGGGGGCCAGGCCGGGTAGCGCCGGAGCTCCGGCTCGGGCTAGAGCGGGGCGGGAGTTCAAACGGCATTTTGGGAGATGAAGATGGCGCTATCCAGGCAATGTCCGAAATGCTCCTGCTCGATGGCCGAAGGCTTCGTGGCGGACGCCACCCATGGAAGCGTCGCCGTTTCCAGCTGGGTGGAAGGGCCGGCCGAGAAGAGTGTCTGGACGGGCGTGAAGCTGAGTGGGCTTGCCCGGTCGGAGATCGCGACGTGGCGGTGCAATCGCTGCGGCTTCCTCGAGCATTATGCGGCCGCGGCTCCGAACCGGAGCCATGAGGCGGCACAGCGCAGCCAGGTGCTGCTGGTGCTGGCGATTACCGTCGCCATCCTGCTGGTCTGCCTGGGAACGGTGGTGGCCCTGCGGTAGGCCCGAGCGAAAAGGCGCCCCGGCGCGAGGCCGGAGCGCCTTCTTCGATGGGGCGAGCGCCGACTAGAGACGGGTGTCGCGGCGGGTGTCGGTGTGGACCTGGTTTTCGCGGCGCTTCAGACCGAGAAGGCCGGCAAGCCCTAGCAGGCCGAGAAGGCCCCATTTGCCGCTGTCGCCGTCGCCGTCGCCGTCGTCGCCGTCGTGGCGCTCGCCTGCGGCGACGTTGCCGTCATCGGCGTCGCCCGTACCCGCGCGCTCGTCCTCCGTAGCGCGGTTCTCGATGGCGGCGACGTCGTTCGCCAGCTCGCCCGCTTGCTGCTGGACTTCGTTGGCCTGTTCGGAAATCTCCGCCGCCCGCTCCTTCACGTCCTGCGCGAGGACGGCAGCGGGGGACAGGGCCAGAGCGGCCGCCACAAGCGTCCGGCTCAGCAATGCTGCTTTCATTTCTTCCTCCTGTTTCGCCCGGTCCTGCGGGCGGGGGAGCAACGGACGCGGGCCGGTGCGGTTCCGAAACAACCGTGGCGCAACCGCCTCGACAGGGGCGCGGCTAGGTGGCTAGGCGGCGCGGATGGATAAGAAGGACCGTGCCCTGATCCGCGCCGCTTTCGCGAAGGCGGTGAACATGTCAGCGGGCGAGCTCGAGGCATGGCTCGAGACTCCGCAGAGCCGGGCGGCGGGGCAGCGGAAGGAGGGGGCGGCGGAGTCGATCGGCCATGCCTCCGGACGGCGGATCGCGGCGATCCTGAGGCTCTCGGAACCGGAGCTGACGCCCGAGGATTACCGCCACATGCGCAAGGCCGCGGGCTTCATCGCCCGGCACCGGGCGCAGGAGCCGGCGAACCCCGTCACCTCGCGGTGGCGCCACTCGCTGATGAACTGGGGGCACAACCCGCTGAAGGACTGAAGGGGATTCCGATGAAAGGCTATGTCGACGATATCGAGCGCGCGACGTTCGGCAACGAGGAATTCCGCCGCGTCGTCTATACGGGGAGGAATTTGCAGCTGGTGCTGATGACTCTGCCGCCCGGCTGCGACATCGGCGAGGAGGTGCATGAGGATATCGACCAGTTCTTCCGGATTGAGGAAGGAGAGGGCGAGGTCTGGATCGACGGGGTCGCCAACAAGGTGGAGGACGATTTCGCGGTCATCGTCCCCGCCGGAGCGCGCCACAATGTGGTGAACACGGGCTCACAGCCGCTGAAGCTCTACACCATATACGGGCCGCCCGAGCACAAGGAAGGCACCGTCCACCGCGACAAGGAGCAGGCGGAGCGGGACCACGAGAACGACCATTTCGACGGCCGGACGACGGAATAGCGGCCGCCCCGCCGGGACAGTTCAGCCAGGAACTGGCTCTGCCTCGCGAGGAATGTCGTCCCCTATCAAGCCAGCGCGGAGGGCTCGCCAGCGAATTGGTCAGGGTGAGGCGCGCCGTCATGATGGCGGCAAAGGGATGGATGTCGATCCCGATGAGATCGCCGCAATCCTGCCTACTGTTTCTCCCGCGGGTCAATCACAGGATTTTGCCAGCGCCTCTTTCATTGAGGCGCCGGCTCAATTGCCGCGTGCGCCGGCGGAGGAACGAAACGCGCCGAGCCCCCCTTCGTTCGCCATCCTCTGACGGGTTTCGAACCCCACTTTCTCCCACATTCGCTTCGTCATGCAGAAGCGGTCCTTCTGCACTCGCGACCCTGAGGAGGAGAAGGAACGACAGACGATCGGCTCGCCCGCATTGCCGCCGACATGCCTTATCTCGCCGGCCCAGTAGCGGCGAAACATATCGTAGGTGCTCTGCGCGAGCAGGCTCCGCAGAGTGACGGCGGCCGTAGGAATGTACGTTGCAAGGCTGCGGCAGGCGACCATCGTCGGGCCCAAGCTGTTGAACAGACGCCGCTCCTGACGCGAGTTCGCAGCTGAAGCCACCAATTTGGCGGCGTGTTCCGGGGCGTTGCGCACGACGCAGTCAGACCAGCGGTAGAGTTGCTCGAAACGGTCCCGCGCCTCGCCCTCGTCCGCCTCCACCGGCAGTTCGAGTCGAACGAGCTTCGCCAAGCTACGAGGCGGCTCACCGAAATTGGGAAAATCGATGCGGTACAGACGCTGAGCGAGCGCTCCGCGCAATACCATCGACGTCACTTCCTTGACCCGGGGGTCCCCGCAGCCGCTCGCGGATGCTGCAGCGATCGCCGCGTCCGCGCTCTCGTCGCCGAGCGGAAGCTCGTCCAGCAGCCGCGCCGCAAGCTGCCGGTCGCGATCGACCAGGCACGCGCCCACGCGGTAGACCGCTTCCGCAGGGTCGCGCGCACCTTTCTTGTCGGATGGTTCCTGGCCAAGGGCGGCCGTCGAGACCCAAGTCAGCGCGAGGAATGCTGGGAGGGAGTAACGTTTTAGTCTGTGCATGGTGACTCCCAATCCTCTTGCACGCGGGTGGGGCTGGACGCGCGGGAACTCCCCCTCGGCCGTGGCCCCCCACTCACTGCGGGGACGGAGGCACCGAGGCTCACAGCAGGCTCCACTCTTGCCGAAGGTGCAGCCGGAGCTCGGATATTCCCTTTTCGCGCGCGGCCGGCGTCGTACAGACGCGGGTTTTGCGGACACGGGAACCGTTCGCGCGGTAAGTCTCGCAGGTCACGCCCTGGTCGAGCGCCGGCGCGGATTGATGCGCGCTAGCTCTCACCAGCGGCGGCGCCGGCGGCGGCTCGATGAGGCGCTCGGCCCCACAGGGCATGTTGCCGCACATCGAGCGCAGGTCCTGTGAGGCAGGCTCATGGGCGGCGGAGGGGAGGCCGGTGCCCACGGGCTCCCGCACCAGGCCGGCGAGTTCGGCCCGTGACGAGAGGTCGTTCACCGGCGCAGCGGCGGCCTGAGCGGGTCGCGACATCTCCCGAGCGGCGTCCGTCTCGCTTACACGAGACGGTGGGCGCCGATCGGAGCGGGCGAGGGGCTCGCGCGGATCCTCCGCCTCCTTGGGCCCGTGGGCGGGCCATGCGACTGTCAGCGGGGGCAGGGACGAGATCGGGCTTTCAGGCCGTGCCGCCAGAATGTTGGTTGCAGTGAGCACGGCAAGAATCCCGAGGGATATGCCGACGAGTGCGCCCGCCGCCGCGCGACCGAGGGGCTCGGGACACTCTTCGCGCTCGAGCAGCGTCCGGACGCGAAACGCCAGTCCCGCTTCCGCCATCGCCAGCGCCGCGACCGGCCGGCGTGCCAAACATCGGGCCGTCCGGAGCAAGACCTCGGCATAATCGTGAACCGCCCCTTGGCGTTCGACGACGGCTGCATCGCAGAGAAGCTCTGTGTCTAGGCGGTGGCGGCGCAGGCATATCCACGCGAGGGGATTGTACCAGTTGAGCGCACAGGCGAGGTTGCCGATCGCAAGCCACAACGGATCGCGGTGGCTGATGTGGCACAGCTCGTGCGCCAATACTGACTCGATGACGTCCGGCGCGCAGGGCAAGGTGTCCGGCAGCAATATCCGCCGCGATCGCCAGCCGAAGGTGCATGGCAAGGCGACCTTCGACGAATAAGCGAGCCCGATCCGGCCACCGATTTCGAAACGGCGCTGGAGCTCCCGAAGAGCGCGCTCGACCTCCGCCGGGGCGGGGCGCGCCGCTGAAAAAGCCCGATCCAGCAGGAACAGGGAGAGGAGGTATCGGGCAACGAGTCCTGCAGCGCCGCAGAGGCAGAGGAGGATCACCAGGTGGGCAAACGGCAACGACCCTAGACCCCACCATCCAGCCTCGCCGGCAACCCCTCCGGGAGCCATTTCGTGCGTCCCGCGGGCTGCGGCGGCCGCTTCCGCGGGCGAAGCCGTGTCGAGGGGCACGAAGCTGTATTCAGCGGGAATCAACAGCGCTGCCGCCGGGACCCCGAGCGCGAGCATGAATAGGCAGCGATAGAGGGCGAGGCGGAGCGTTAGGCCGCAACGGGTCGCGACGACCAGCACGACCCCGAAAAGTATCGTGCCCTCCCCGGCCCAGTTGATGAGGGGCAAGAGGCTCGCGAGCGGTGCCTCAGTCACGCTTGGCCATCCGGCTACGCTCCACTTCGTCGAGAAGCCGGGCGAGCTTCTGCTCGTCGAGATCGCGATCCGAGGCGTCGAGCAGCGTCGCCGCCGCCTGCTCGTGGGAGCCGTGGAAGAAGGTCTGGACCAGGTTCTTCCAGGCATTCTTGAGCGCTACCGCCCGTTCCTGGGTCGGCGTATAGAGGTAGCGGCGGCCCTCCTGCCGCCGGCGGACGTGGCCTTTGCTTTCCAGGATCCGCAACAGGGTTCGCACGGAGTCGTACGCCGGGGGGTCGGCAAGCTGCTGTCTGACCTGTTCCACGCTGCCCTCGCCCAGCGTGTAGAGAGCCTGCATGAGCTCGCGTTCACGGCGACTGAGAGCTGCCATCCGCGGATTCCCCTTTTGAGCGGTAATTTTTTAACAGGTCACTCAATAGTGTCAATCAATCATTTCATTGGAAAGCGCGCCGCCGCTGTCGCGTTATCGGCAATTATTCACCAGTTGCATGGTCAGTCTCCATTCGTTGGTTGTTGGACCTCGCGCCCCTCTCGGAAGCGCAGGCGCCGAGGATGCATCCGACCTGATGAGCGCGGCCATTTGCATCCTCGGCGCCGATCGCGACTGACGAAGCCTCAGCCAAGGAGCGGCTCCTCCTCGCGCACCGATCCCGTCTGTCGCTCGAACAGGCGGCGGTAGAGGCCGTCCGGACGCGCCAGTAGAGCCTCGTGCCGCCCGTCCTCGACGATCCGGCCCTTGTCGAAGACGAGGATCCGGTCGAGCGAGCGCACCGTGGAGAGGCGGTGAGCGACGATGATCGCCGCATCCAGGTCCGCCGCGTCCGCCGGGCCCATTTGGCGAGCACCGCCGTAAGCCGCTCATCCTCCCGCGCCTCGGCCGCGAAGGCCTTCACGACGGCGTTGGTGCCGAGGGCGTCGGCGAGCATTCCGCTCACCTTCGTGTCCCACTGGTTGGAGAGCCGCGCAGCCGGGGCCAGCACCCTGGTCGCCAGAGTGACGGTGAGGGCGATGTAGGCGAGGGCGCCGACCGCCATCACCAGCCCGAGCAGGGTCCAGTGGGCGGCGAGCAGCGCCACCGTTCCGAACAGCGCAACCAGCGAGGGGAGCAGGGCCAGAAGCACCACATCGTCCAGAGCGTCGAACGCCCACATGCCGCGAGTGACCTTGCGCACCAGAGAGCCGGCGAAGTTGTTCGCGCGCCAGTCCGTCGAGAGGCGCTGCACCCGGTGGAAGGCCTCGGAGGCGGCATCGCGCATGATCGGACAGCGTGAACGGCACCACCGCCGACCAGGCGCCATGGCGCAGGGCCACCATCGCGAAGCCGAGAGCGACGATCGCCAGGAAAGCCTCCACCGCGGCCGGTTTGCCCTCTGCGCCGAGAGAAACGGCGTCGATCAGCCGCCCCGCGAACAGCGGCACGAAAATCTCGGTGAGCGTCGCCAGCGACATGGCGATGCACATGAAGATGGCGAGCCACTTGCGCCGGCCCCAATGCCGGAGCGCGAAGCGGAGGACGAGGCGGAGCGCGGACGCGGAGCCGCGCGAGGTCGAACGGGTGGTCATTGAAACATCGCGCGCTTCGGGCGCGCGTCCCTTACAGAGATTACAAACGGAAGAGGCGGAGCGGCATGGCGGCCGCCAAAGGCTCAGCGGTAGGTGCGGCGGAGCCTGCCGACGGAGAGCGGCATATGCGATACGGTCATCAACGCCCTCCTTCTCTGCGGGTGTGGTAGTCGGCTATAGCAGCGCCGAAACGATCTCGCCAGTCCTAAAGTTTGCGACGGAAGCTTCAAAAACTCCCCCGTTGACCCATATGCCCCTCGCGGCTATAGGCCGCCTCGCCCGCGGAGCCCTCGCGTTCCTGGAGCGGGCAAGAGCTTGAACATTGCTGTTGCGATCGCAAGGGGCCGGGGCCGGAAGGTGCCCGGGTTTTTTGCGCTTTTTGCGCCTCAGTAAAGTAACTTAAGGTGAAGGGCTTCATGCCGACGATCAACCAGCTGATCCGCAAGGGTCGCGAGCCGCAGAAGGCCAAGTCCAAGGTCCCTGCGATGGAGCAGAACCCGCAGAAGCGCGGAGTCTGCACCCGAGTCTATACGACGACCCCGAAGAAGCCGAACTCGGCGCTTCGCAAGGTGGCCAAGGTCCGCCTGACGAACCAGCGCGAAGTGATCAGCTACATTCCGGGCGAAGGCCACAACCTTCAGGAGCACTCGGTGGTCCTGATCCGCGGCGGCCGCGTCCGCGACCTTCCGGGCGTTCGCTACCACGTGCTTCGCGGCGTTCTCGACACCCAAGGCGTCAAGGACCGCAAGCAGTCCCGTTCCAAGTACGGCGCCAAGCGGCCGAAGTAAGCCGAAGCGCAGTAAGCCCCGCCTGTGTGGCGGATAAGGCTGAAGAGAAAGGAAGATTCCAATGTCCCGTCGTCGTCGCCCCGAGAAGCGCGAAATCCTCCCCGATCCGAAGTTCGGGGACGTGGTGCTCTCGAAGTTCATGAACTCCGTCATGCTGGACGGCAAGAAGTCGGTCGCGGAGGGCATCGTCTACGGCGCCTTTGAGACGATCGAGGCTCGTGCCAAGCGCGATCCCATCGGTGTGTTCCACGACGCCCTCAACAACGTGAAGCCGGGCATCGAGGTCCGCAGCCGCCGCGTCGGCGGCGCCACCTACCAGGTGCCGGTCGAGGTTCGAACCGAGCGCGCCCAGGCCCTCGCCATCCGCTGGCTGATCGGCGCGGCCCGTTCGCGCTCCGAGAACACCATGGCGGCCCGCCTTTCGGGCGAGCTGATGGACGCGGCCAACAATCGCGGCAACGCGGTCAAGAAGCGCGAGGACACGCACCGCATGGCCGAAGCCAACCGCGCCTTCTCGCATTATCGCTGGTAAACACTATATCGTGAGGGACGGGCCGAGGCCCTTCCCCACATCGGAGAATTGATCATGGCCCGCAGCCATCCGCTCGAGCGCTATCGCAATATCGGAATCATGGCGCATATCGACGCCGGCAAGACGACGACCACCGAGCGCATCCTCTATTATACCGGCAAGTCCTACAAGATCGGCGAAGTCCATGAGGGCACCGCCACGATGGACTGGATGGAGCAGGAGCAAGAGCGCGGGATCACGATCACCAGCGCCGCCACCACCTGCTTCTGGAAGGCGGAAGAGGGCAATGGCCCGGAGCACCGGATCAACATCATCGACACGCCGGGCCACGTCGACTTCACCATCGAGGTGGAGCGCTCCCTTCGCGTGCTCGACGGCGCCGTCGCCTGCTTCGACGGAGTTGCCGGCGTCGAGCCGCAGTCGGAGACCGTCTGGCGGCAGGCCGAGAAGTACAAGGTCCCGCGGATGTGCTTCGTCAACAAGCTCGACCGCACGGGCGCGAACTTCGACATGTGCGTCGGCATGATCAAGGACCGCCTGGGCGCCCGCCCGGCCGTCCTCTATCTCCCGATCGGAATCGAGAGCGGCTTCAAGGGCCTCGTCGACCTGGTCGAGAACCGCGCCATCATCTGGCTCGAGGAGAGCCTCGGCGCGAAGTTCGAATATCAGGACATCCCCGAGGACCTGAAGGACGTGGCCGAGGCAGCCCGGATGGAGCTGATCGAGATGGCCGTCGAGCAGGACGATGAGGTCATGGAAGCCTATCTCGGCGGTGAGGAGCCGGATACGGCGACGCTGAAGAAGCTGATCCGCAAGGGCACGCTCAACTTCTCGTTCGTTCCGGTGCTGTGCGGCTCCGCGTTCAAGAACAAGGGCGTTCAGCCCTTGCTCGACGCGGTTGTCGACTATCTGCCGAGCCCGCTCGACATTCCGCCGGTCGAGGGCCTGAAGCTCGACGGCGAGACGACCGACACGCGCCCGGCCAGCGACGAGGCGCCGTTCTCGGCGCTCGCGTTCAAGATCATGAACGACCCGTTCGTCGGCACCCTGACCTTCGCCCGCATCTACTCGGGCAAGCTCGAGACCGCTTCGCAGGTCGTGAACTCGGTCAAGGACAAGAAGGAGAAGGTCGGCCGCATGCTGCTCATGCACGCGAACGACCGTGAGGACATCCAGGTGGCCTATGCCGGCGACATCGTCGCCCTGGCAGGCCTTAAGGACACCACGACGGGCGACACGCTCTGCGCGTCCAACGCCCCGATCATCCTCGAGCGGATGGAGTTCCCGGATCCCGTCATCGAGGTGGCGGTCGAGCCGAAGACCAAGGCGGACCAGGAGAAGATGGGCGTCGCGCTCAACCGTCTCGCCCGCGAGGATCCGTCCTTCCGGGTGACGTCCGACAACGAATCCGGCCAGACGATCATCAAGGGGATGGGCGAGCTCCACCTCGAGATCCTCGTCGACCGTATGAAGCGCGAGTTCAAGGTGGACGCCAATGTCGGCGCTCCGCAGGTCGCCTATCGCGAATATCTCGCGAAGCCGGTCGAGCTCACCTACACCCACAAGAAGCAGTCGGGCGGCTCCGGCCAGTTCGGCGAAGTGAAGGTGAAGGTCTCCCCGGCGGAGCGCGGCACCGGCTTCGTCTTCATCGATGAGATCAAGGGCGGCAACATCCCGCGCGAATATATCCCGTCGGTCGAGAAGGGCATGCGGGAGACCGCGGACACCGGCTCGCTGATCGGCTTCCCGATCATCGACCTCGAGGTTCGGCTGATCGACGGCAAGTATCACGACGTCGACTCCTCGGCGCTCGCATTCGAGATCTGCGCCCGCGGCGCGATGCGCGAAGCCGCCCAGAAGGCGGGCATCAAGCTGCTCGAGCCGATCATGAAGGTTGAGGTCGTGACCCCGGAAGACTATCTGGGCGACGTCATCGGCGACCTGAACAGCCGGCGTGGCCAGATCCAGGGGACTGACACGCGCGGCAACGCTCAGGCGGTCGAGGCGACGGTGCCGCTTGCGAATATGTTCGGCTACGTTAATGAGCTGCGCTCCTTCACCCAGGGCCGGGCGCAGTACACGATGCAGTTCTCGCACTATGACGAGGTGCCTGCGAACGTGGCGGAAGAGGTCAAGGCGAAGCTCGCCTGAGCTGGTTGAACTTTGAATTTGAACAGAAAGACGAGGGTTAATCACAATGGCGAAAGCTAAGTTCGAGCGGACGAAGCCGCACTGCAACATCGGCACCATCGGTCACGTCGACCATGGCAAGACCTCGCTGACGGCGGCGATCACCAAGGTGCTCGCCAAGACCGGCGGCGCGACCTTCACGTCGTATGACAACATCGACAAGGCGCCGGAAGAGCGCGAGCGCGGGATCACCATCTCGACCGCCCACGTCGAGTATGAGACCGAAGCGCGCCACTACGCGCACGTCGATTGTCCGGGCCACGCCGATTATGTGAAGAACATGATCACCGGCGCCGCCCAGATGGACGGCGGCATCCTGGTGGTGTCGGCCGCCGATGGTCCGATGCCGCAGACCCGCGAGCACATCCTGCTCGCCCGTCAGGTCGGCGTTCCGGCGCTGGTCGTGTTCATGAACAAGGTCGACCAGGTCGACGACGAGGAGCTCCTCGAGCTCGTCGAACTCGAGATCCGCGAGCTCCTTTCGTCCTACGACTTCCCGGGCGACGACATTCCGATCGTCAAGGGTTCGGCTCTCGCCGCGCTCGAGGACTCGAACGATCAGATCGGCGAAAAGGCGATCCTGGAGCTGATGGCGGCTGTCGACAGCTACATCCCGCAGCCGGAGCGTCCGCTCGACCGTCCGTTCCTGATGCCGATCGAGGACGTGTTCTCGATCTCGGGCCGCGGCACGGTCGTCACCGGCCGCGTCGAGACCGGAATCGTCAAGGTCGGCGAGGAAGTCGAGATCGTCGGGATCAAGGACACCCGCAAGACCGTCGTCACCGGCGTCGAGATGTTCCGCAAGCTGCTCGACCAGGGCCAGGCCGGCGATAACATCGGCGCTCTGATCCGCGGCGTCGGGCGTGAGGAAGTCGAGCGTGGCCAGGTTCTGGCCAAGCCGGGCTCGATCACTCCGCACACCGACTTCAAGGCCGAGGTCTATGTCCTCTCCAAGGACGAAGGCGGCCGTCACACGCCGTTCTTCGCCAACTACCGTCCGCAATTCTACTTCCGCACGACCGACGTGACGGGCGAGGTGGAGCTGCCGGAGGGCACCGAGATGGTGATGCCCGGCGACAACGTGAATCTGGGCGTGAAGCTCATCGCTCCGATCGCGATGGACCAGGGCCTGCGCTTCGCCATCCGCGAAGGCGGCCGGACCGTCGGCGCGGGGGTTGTCGCCGAGATCACGAAGTAGTAGAGGCACGCGCAGCCGCCCGGGTCGGGAAGATTCGGGCGGCTCGCCTTTTCAGTACGAGTATCTGGCCGTTCCGGGGCCGCAAGGGTCCGGATAGGCTTTGTTTGGTTCGCCCCGCAGGGGCCGGCTCTTTGGCATTGGTTGGGACATGGAAACGCAGAATATCCGCATTCGCCTGAAGGCGTTCGACCATCGTGTGCTGGATCAGGCCACGGGCGACATCGCCGACACCGCTCGGCGTACGGGTGCTCTTATCCGCGGTCCCATCCCGCTGCCGACGCGCATTGAGAAGTTCACCGTCAACCGTTCGCCGCACGTCGACAAGAAGTCGCGCGAGCAGTTCGAGGTGAGGACGTATAAGAGGCTGCTCGACATCGTGCAGCCGACGCCGCAGACGGTCGATGCGCTGATGAAGCTCGATCTGGCCGCAGGCGTCGATGTAGAGATCAAGCTGGCCTGAGGCCGGCGAGGGGCTCCGGCCCCTCGAACATAGGGTGATACCGCGGGAGCTTGCTCCCGGTCTGCGTCCCCGCCGTTTCGCCTTCGGGCGGAGCAAGAGCCCAGGCGGGGCACGCATCTTTTAGGGGCTTGAGCACGCCCGCGGAGCTGTCCGCGGGCCTCTGTCATAGGAGTTTGGTCATGCGCACTGGCGTGATCGCGAAGAAAATGGGGATGACCCGCTTGTTCCAGGAGGACGGCCGCCACGTGCCGGTCACCGTCCTGGCGCTCGACAACGTCCAGGTGATCGCCCGCAAGGAAAGCGACCGCGACGGCTATG
Organism: Allosphingosinicella sp.; assembly: GCA_036398895.1. Taxonomy (GTDB): domain Bacteria; phylum Pseudomonadota; class Alphaproteobacteria; order Sphingomonadales; family Sphingomonadaceae; genus Allosphingosinicella. The sequence continues at coordinate 106,472 of DASWOC010000014.1, forward strand.
TGGCCGTGCAGGTCGGCGCCGGCACCGCCAAGGCGAAGAACGTCGCCAAGCCGCAGCGCGGCCATTTCGGCAAGGCCGAGGTGGAGCCGAAGGCGCGGGTGGCCGAGTTCCGGGTCGCCGATGACGCTCTGCTCGACGTCGGCTCCGAGCTCACCGCCGACCATTTCGTCGCCGGCCAGTTCGTCGACATCCAGGGCTGCACCCAGGGCAAGGGCTTTGCGGGCGGCATGAAGCGCTGGGGCTTCGGCGGCATGCGCGCCACACACGGCGTCTCCATCTCTCACCGCGCGCTCGGCTCGACCGGTCAGCGCCAGGATCCGGGCCGGGTCTTCAAGAACAAGAAGATGGCCGGCCACATGGGCGCCAAGAACCGCACCCAGCAGAATCTCGAGGTCGTGCGCACCGACGCCGACCGCGGCCTGATCTTCGTCAAGGGATCGGTGCCGGGCCACAAGGGCGGCTGGCTGCTGGTCAAGGACTCGGTGAAGGTCGCCCGCCCCGATGCGGCGCCCTACCCGGCCGGCATTCGCGCGAAGCAGAACAACGACAGCGCTCCCGCTGAGACTCCGGCTGAAAATGCCGCGGCTCCGGAAGCCACCGAAGGCCAGGAAGGCTAAGCCATGAAGGTCACAGTTCAAAGCCTGGACGGCGGCAAGGCCGGCAAGGACATCGAGCTCAACGACGAGATTTTCGGCGTCGAGCCCCGTGCCGACATCCTCCACCGAGTCGTCACCTGGCAGCTCGAGAAGCGCCGCGGCACCGCCCGCGCCGCCCGCGAGCGGTCTGACGTCGCCCGCACCGGCAAGAAGTACGGCCGCCAGAAGGGCGGCGGCACCGCCCGTCACGGCGACCGGCGCGCCCCGATCTTCATCGGCGGCGGCAAGGCGCACGGCCCTCGGGTTCGCGACTTCAATCCGTCGCTCAACAAGAAGGTTCGCGCGCTCGGCCTCAAGATGGCCCTCTCCGCCAAGGCGCAGGGCGGCAATCTGGTGGTGGTCGAGAATCTCGACCTCTCCGAAGCCAAGACCAAGGCGCTCAAGGACAGGCTGGGCAACCTCAACCTGGGCCGCAACGCGCTGGTGATCGACGGCGATGCTCTGAACGTCGGCTTCGCCAAGGCGGCGGGCAACCTTCGCGAGATCGACCTGATCCCGGCGATCGGAGCCAACGTCTACGACATCCTCAACCACGACACTCTGGTGCTGACCCGCGCCGCCGTCGAGACGCTGGAGGCCCGGTTCAATGGCTAAGGCAGCGAAGAAGCCCCAGGTCGACATCAACCATTACGATGTCGTCCTCGCGCCCGTGATCACCGAGAAGTCGACCCTGCTTTCCGAGCACAATGCGGTCGTCTTCAAGGTCGCGAACCAGGCCACCAAGCCGCAGATCAAGGCGGCGGTCGAGGCCCTGTTCGGAGTCAATGTGATGGGCGTGAACACGCTCACGCAGAAGGGCAAGACCAAGCGCTGGAAGGGTCGCCCCTACACGCGCTCGGACGTCAAGAAGGCGATCGTGACGCTGGCCGAGGGCCAGTCGATCGACGTCACCACCGGTATCTGAGGCGCGAGAAGATGGCACTCAAGACCTACAATCCGACCAGCCCGTCGCAGCGCGGCCTGATCCTCGTCGACAAGTCGGCGCTGTGGAAAGGGAAGCCCGTCAAGGCGCTGACCGAAGGCAAGCGCAAGACCGGCGGCCGCAACAACAAGGGCCATGTGACCTCGCGCGGAATCGCCGGCGGCCACAAGCAGCGCTACCGCTATATCGACTTCAAGCGTCGCAAGTGGGACGTTCCGGCCACCGTCGAGCGGCTGGAATACGATCCCAACCGCACCGCCTTCATCGCTCTGGTGAAGTATGAGGACGGCGAGCTCGCCTACATCCTCGCGCCGCAGCGCCTCGCTCCGGGCGACAGCGTCATCGCCGGCCGCAAGGTCGACGTGAAGCCGGGCAATGCGATGGAGATCGGCCAGATGCCGGTCGGAACCATCGTCCACAATGTGGAGATGAAGCCGGGCAAGGGCGGCCAGCTGGCTCGCTCCGCCGGGACCTACATCCAAGTCGTCGGTCGCGACCGCGGAATGGTCATGGTCAGGCTGAATTCAGGCGAGCAGCGTTATGTCCGCTCGGATTGCATGGCGACCGTCGGCGCCGTGTCGAACCCGGACAACCAGAACCAGAATTTCGGCAAGGCCGGCCGCACCCGCTGGCAGGGCCGGCGTCCGCTGACCCGCGGCGTCGCGAAGAACCCGGTCGACCACCCGCACGGCGGCGGCGAAGGCCGCACCTCGGGCGGCCGTCACCCGGTCACCCCGTGGGGCAAGCCGACCAAGGGCGCCCGCACGCGCAACAACAAGGCGACGGACAAGATGATCATCCGGTCCCGCCACGCGAAGAAGAAGAGGTAATCATGGCCCGCTCCGTCTGGAAAGGTCCGTTTGTCGAGCTCAGCCTTCTGAAGAAGGCGGAAGCCGCGCAGGATGGAAACAGCCGCGCCCCGATCAAGACCTGGTCGCGCCGCTCGACGATCCTGCCGCAGTTCGTCGGCCTCACCTTCAACGTCTACAACGGCAAGAAATTCATCCCCGTCTCGGTCAACGAGGACATGGTGGGCATGAAGCTCGGCGAGTTCGCGCCCACGCGCTACTTCCCGGGCCACGCGGCCGACAAGAAGGGCAAGAGGTAAGCCATGGGCAAGCAGGCATCCCCCCGCAAGGTGGCCGACAACGAGGCGCTCGCCGTCGGCTCCCAGATCCGCGGCTCGGCCCAGAAGCTGAACCTCGTCGCGCAGCTCATCCGCGGCAAGAAGGCCGAGGACGCTTTGAACATCCTCTCCTTCTCGCCCAAGGCGATGGCGGTGGACGTCCGCAAGGTGCTCGCCTCGGCGATCGCCAATGCGGAGAACAACCATAATCTCGACGTCGACAGCCTCGTCGTGGCCGAGGCATCGGTCGGCAAGAGCCTGTCGATGAAGCGCTTCACGCCGCGCGCCCGCGGCCGCGCAAGCCGGATCGTCAAACCGTTCAGCCGCGTGCGCATCGTCGTCCGCGAGCAGCAGGAAGCCTAAACCATGGGTCAGAAAACCTCTCCGATCGGGCTCCGCCTCCAGATCAACCGGACCTGGGACAGCCGCTGGTACGCCGAAGGCGACAGCTATTCGCGGCTGCTTCTCGAGGACCTCAAGATCCGCAACTTCGTGATGAAGGCGCTTCCGCAGGCGGCGATCTCCAAGGTGGTGATCGAGCGGCCGGCGAAGCTCTGCCGCGTTTCCATCTATGCCGCGCGCCCGGGCGTGATCATCGGCAAGAAGGGCGCGGACATCGAGAAGCTGAAGAAGCAGCTCGGCGCGATGACGAAGAGCGACGTCAGCCTCAACATCGTCGAGATCCGCAAGCCGGAGATCGACGCGCGCCTCGTCGCGCAGGGCATCGCCGACCAGCTCGAGCGCCGTATCGCGTTCCGCCGCGCGATGAAGCGCGCCGTGCAATCGTCCATGCGCCTCGGCGCCGAGGGCATCCGCGTCGTCTGCGGCGGCCGCCTCGGTGGAGCCGAGATCGCCCGGACCGAGGGCTATCGCGAGGGCCGGGTGCCGCTTCACACGCTTCGCGCCCACCTCGATTATGCCGAGGCGACCGCCCACACCTCCTACGGGGTCTGCGGAGTCAAGGTATGGATATTCAAGGGCGAGATCCTCGGCCACGATCCGATGTCGCAGGAGCGGCTGATGATGGAAGCTCAGACCTCCGGCGTGCGCCCAGCGCGCGACGACCGTCGTTAACCGGCGCCGCTAAGGAACATTTGAAATGCTGCAACCCAAACGCACCAAGTTCCGCAAGGCCTTCAAGGGCCGGATCCACGGCGACGCCAAGGGCGGCACCGCTCTGAACTTCGGCGCCTACGGCCTCAAGGCCATGGAGCCGGAGCGGATCACCGCGCGCCAGATCGAGGCGGCCCGCCGCGCGATTACGCGCCACATCAAGCGCCAGGGCCGCTTGTGGATTCGCATTTTCCCGGACGTTCCGGTCTCGTCTAAGCCGGCGGAGGTCCGCATGGGCTCCGGTAAGGGCAGCCCGGAATTCTGGGTTGCCCGGGTGAAGCCCGGCCGTGTCCTGTTCGAGCTGGACGGCGTTCCCGGCCACCTCGCCAAGACGGCGTTCGAGCGCGCGGCCGAGAAGCTTCCGATCAAGACGAAGGTGATCGCCCGTCTCGGCGAGAGCCTGCTCGAGGATGCATGATCATGGCTAAGATCGACGATTTGAAGACGCGCACCGACGACCAGCTCAGCGAGCAGCTGGGCGAGCTGAAGCGCGAGCAGTTCAACCTGCGCTTCCAGGCGGCGACCAACCAGCTGGAGAAGCCGGCCCGAATTCGCGAGGTGCGCCGCACCATCGCGCAGATTAAGACGCTGCAGACTGAGCGCGCCCGCGCCGCGTCGGCCAAAGCGTAAGGAGTAGAAGAGATGCCGAAGCGCGTCCTCACCGGCCAGATCGTGTCGGACAAGACGGACAAGACCGTGGTGGTCAAGGTCGAACGGCGGGTGAAGCACCCGCTCTACGGCAAGATCATCAAGCGGTCGAAGAAGTACCACGCCCATGACGAGGGCAATGAGTACAAGGCCGGCGAGACCGTGCGCATCGAGGAGACGCGCCCGATCTCGAAGCTGAAGACGTGGCGGGTGATCGACCGCGTCGACACGCACGCCACGCCTGAAAAAGCGGACATCGCGTAAGTTTTTGCAACTGATCGCCGGGCGAGTCCCGGTTGAAGTGAAGAAGGAATTGGATCGATGATCCAGATGCAGTCCAACCTTGAGGTCGCCGACAATAGCGGTGCCAAGCGCGTCCAGTGCATCAAGGTGCTCGGCGGCTCGAAGCGCCGCTTTGCCGGGGTCGGCGACATCATCGTCGTCTCCGTCAAGGAAGCCGCGCCTCGCGGCCGCGTGAAGAAGGGCGACGTCCACAAGGCCGTCATCGTTCGGACCGCCAAGGACATTCACCGCGCCGACGGCTCCACCATCCGCTTCGATTCGAACGCGGCGGTGCTGGTCAACAACAATGCGGAGCCGATCGGCACCCGCATCTTCGGCCCGGTGGTCCGCGAGCTTCGCGCCAAGAAGCACATGAAGATCATCAGCCTCGCGCCGGAGGTCCTGTAACCATGGCCATGAAGATCAAGAAGGGCGACCGGGTCGTGATCCTGTCCGGCAAGGACAAGGGCAAGCACGGCGAGGTCACCAGGTCGCTCCCCAAGGAGGACAAGGTGCTCGTGTCGGGCGTCAACATCATCACGCGGCACCGCAAGCCGTCCCAGACGAACCCGCAGGGCGGCCTGGAACGGATCGAGGCGCCGCTTCACGTGTCCAAGGTTGCGATCGAGGACCCGAAGACGGGCAAGCCGAGCCGGGTCCGCTTCGAGACCCGCGACGGCAAGAAGGTCCGCGTCGCCGCGCGGTCCGGGGAGCTTATCAATGGCTGACACCAAGTACACGCCGCGCCTGAAGCGCGACTATGAGGAGCGCATCGTCGCGGCGATGACCGAGAAGTTCGGCTACAAGAACCGCCTCGAGGTGCCGCGCCTCGAAAAGATCGTCCTGAACATGGGCGTCGGCGAGGCGACCCAGGACAAGAAGAAGGTCGAGACCGCCGCCGCCGAGATGGAGCTGATCGCGGGCCAGAAGCCGGTGATCACCAAGGCGAAGAAGTCGATCGCTCAGTTCAAGCTGCGCGAGGGCATGCCGATCGGCGTGAAGGTCACCCTTCGCCGCGAGCGGATGTACGAGTTCCTCGACCGTCTCGTCACGGTGGCGCTGCCCCGGGTCCGCGACTTCCGCGGCCTCAACCCGCGCTCGTTCGACGGCCGCGGCAATTACGCAATGGGTCTCAAGGAGCAGATCGTGTTCCCGGAGATCAACTATGACCGCATCGAGAAGGTGCGGGGCATGGACATCATCGTCACCACCACCGCGAACACGGATGAGGAAGCGCGCGAGCTGCTGCGCCTCTTCAACTTCCCGTTCCCGGCCGCAGAGGATCAGAAGCAGGCGGCCTGAAGCCGTCCGCTTTGAGAAGAGAGAAGAGAGCTTAAGTCCATGGCGAAACTGAGTTCCATCAACAAGAACGAGCGTCGCAAGAAGCTGGCGAAGAAATATGCCGGCCGATATTCGAAGCTCAAGGCGATCGCGGACGATGAATCCCGCGACGACACCGAGCGGCTGATCGCGCGCCTGAAGATGGCCGAGATCCCGCGCAACGGGAACCCGACGCGCATTCGCAACCGTTGCGGCCTCACCGGCCGTCCGCGCGCGAATTACCGCAAGTTCGGCCTCTCGCGCATCATGCTGCGGGAGCTGGGCAACAAAGGCCTGATCCCGGGCCTCACGAAGTCGAGCTGGTAAGGTAGAGCTATGCCACTGACCGATCCCCTGGGTGATATGCTCACCCGCATCCGCAACGGCCAGCAGGCGCGTAAGGACAGCGTGGTCTCCCCCGCGTCCAAGCTGCGTGCCCGAGTGCTCGATGTGCTTCAGCGCGAAGGCTATATCCGCGGCTACCGCGAGGAAGCCCTCGGACAGCATGCCGGCCTTCGTATCGAGCTGAAATATTTCGAGGGCCAGCCCGCGATCCAGCACGTCTCCCGAGTCTCGAAGCCCGGCCGCCGGGTCTATTCGGGCGCCCAGGAGCTCCCGCGCGTTCGCAACGGCCTTGGAATCACCATCGTGTCGACGCCTCGCGGCGTGCTCTCGGACAGCGAGGCGCGCGAGCAGAATGTCGGCGGCGAAGTCCTGGCGGAGGTGTTCTGATGAGCCGCATCGGAAAAGTGCCGGTGGCGCTCCCCTCGGGAGTGACCGCGACCACCGAAGGCCAGATCCTTTCGGTTAAGGGGCCCAAGGGCACCCTCACCATGCCGATGCTGGAAGACATCAGCTACGGCATCGAGGACGGCCGCATCGTCGTGAAGCCGGCGAACGAGACGAAGCGGGCGCGCTCCTTCTGGGGCATGCACCGCACTCTGGTTCAGAACCTTGTCACCGGGGTGACCGAAGGCTTCACCAAGGTGCTCGAGATCACCGGCGTCGGTTATCGCGCCGCGGCCCAGGGCAAGAATCTGCGCCTCCAGCTCGGCTACAGCCACGACGTCAACATCGCGGTGCCGGAAGGCCTCGAAGTGAAGACGCCGGACCCCACCACGGTGGAGATTTCGGGCAACGACAAGCAGCGGGTCGGCCAATTGGCCGCCGAGATCCGCCGCTGGCGCAAGCCGGAGCCCTACAAGGGCAAGGGCATCAAATATCGCGGGGAATATATCTTCCGCAAAGAAGGCAAGAAGAAGTAGCCATGGCGAAACTCACTCTCTTCGAGAAGCGGCGCCAGCGCGTCCGCACCTCGCTCAGGAAGCGCGCGGGAACGCGCGCGCGCCTGTCGATCCACCGTTCCGGGCGTCACATCTACGCCCAGATCATCGACGATTCGGAAGGCCGCACGGTCGCTTCGGCCTCCACTCTGGAGAAGGAAGCGCGCGGAACGACCGCCGCGACCGTCTCCGGCGCCCAGGACGTCGGCCGGCGGGTCGCGGAGCGCGCCAAGGCGGCGGGCGTCACCCGGGTGGTCTTCGACCGCGGCGGCTTCCTTTTTCACGGCCGTGTGAAGGCGCTGGCCGACGCCGCCCGCGAAGGCGGATTGGAGTTCTAAATGGCTGACGAAAACACCATCGAAGGCACCGAGGTTCAGCCGGGCGCCGTTGCGGCTCCCGAGGGAGCTCCGGCCGAAGCGGCTCCCGCCGAGGCACGCGGCGACGGGCGCGGCCCGCGCGGCGGGCGTGGCGGCGGCGGCGGACGTGGCGGCGGCGGCCGTGGCGGCAACGATCGCGGCGGCCGAGGCAGGCGCGACGAGCGCGGCCGCGGCCGCGGCGGCGACGACGAAGGCGGCGAGGAGCTGATCGAGAAGCTCGTTCACATCAACCGCGTCTCCAAGACCGTGAAGGGCGGCAAGCGCTTCGGTTTCGCGGCTCTGGTCGTGGTCGGCGACGGCAAGGGCCGGGTCGGCTTCGGCCACGGCAAGGCGCGCGAAGTGCCCGAAGCGATCTCCAAGGCGACCGCGGCGGCCAAGAAGGCGATGGTCAGGGTGCCGCTGCGCGAGGGTCGCACGCTTCACCATGACGGCCTCGGCCATTTCGGTGCCGGCCGCGTCTATGTCCGCTCGGCCCCGGCCGGAACCGGAATCATCGCCGGCGGCCCGATGCGCGCCGTGTTCGAGAGCCTTGGAGTGGCCGACGTGGTGACCAAGTCGATCGGCACGTCGAACCCCTATAACATGATCCGGGCGACCTTCGAGGCGCTCAAGGAACAGACCAGCCCCAAGTCTGTGGCTCAGCGCCGCGGCCGCAAGATCGCCGATCTGATGGCCCGCCGCGAAGGCCTCAGCGGCGCCGAGGCTTCGGCCGAGGCGGAAGCGGTCGTGGAGTAAGCAAATGGCGACGATCAAGATCACCCAGACCGGCTCGCCGATCCGGCGCACGCCCGACCAGCGCAAGACGCTGATCGGGCTCGGCCTCAACAAGATGCATAAGACGGTCGAGCTGACGGACTCTCCCGAGATCCGCGGAATGCTCCGTAAGGTGCAGCATATGGTGACGGTGTCGGAGTAACCGCTCCGTCACCTGCGCGACTAAAGCGAAAGCGAGTGCAAAGACATGAAACTCAACGATATCCGTGACAATAAGGGCGCCCGCAAGTCGCGGGTGCGCGTGGGCCGCGGCATCGGCTCCGGCCTCGGCAAGACCGCAGGGCGCGGCCAGAAGGGCGCCAAGTCGCGTTCGGGCGTGTCCGTGTTCGGCTTCGAGGGCGGCCAGATGCCGCTCCACATGCGGATCCCGAAGCGCGGCTTCAACAACATCTTCGCTAAGGATTATGCCGAGGTGAATGTCGGCATGATCCAGAAGGCGATCGACGCCGGCAAGCTTTCGGCCGAGGGAACGATCGACCAGGCGGCGCTCCGCGAGGCGGGCCTCAGCCGCGGCGGCAAGGACGGCGTCCGCTTGCTCGGCAAGGGCAGCCTTTCGGCGAAGCTTTCCTTCCGCGTCGCCGGCGCTTCGGCCGGAGCTCGCCAAGCCGTCGAGGCCGCGGGCGGATCGGTCGAGATCATCGAGGTCGTTCCGGCTTCCGAAAAGGCCGCCGCCAAGAAAGGCAGCCGCAAGGGAGCGAAGAAGGACGTCGGCAACGGCTGAGGCAATGGCTGACAAGCCGCGGCCGATCACTATATCAGGCGGCGGGGGTCATCAGCTTCCGCCGCCTCGTCCATTTTTCAGGATCTAAAGCCCATGGCATCCGCAGCCGAACAGATGGCCAGCAATCTGAGCCTCGCGAACTTCGCGAAGGCCACGGACCTCAAGAAGCGGCTCTGGTTCACGCTCGGGGCGCTGATCGTCTTCCGCTTGCTCTCGTTCGTGCCGCTGCCGGGCATCGACCCGCGCGCTCTGAACGCACTGTTCCAGACGACGCGCGGCGGCGTGCTCGACTTCTTCAACATGTTCTCGGGCGGAAGCCTGGAGCGGATGAGCCTCATCGCGCTCGGGGTCATGCCCTACATCACGGCGTCGATCGTCGTGCAGCTCGCCACGTCGATGTCGCCCACGCTGGCGGCCCTGAAGAAAGAGGGCGAGAGTGGGCGCAAGAAGCTCAACCAATATACGCGCTACGGAACGGTGCTGCTCTGCATCATCCAGGGCTATTTCATCTCGGTCGGCCTCGAGGGTTGGGGGCAGTCGACCAGCGGCTCGGCGGTCATTGATCCCGGCATGATGTTCCGGATCACCACCGTCGTGAGCCTCTTGGGCGGAACGATGTTCCTGATGTGGCTGGGCGAGCAGATCACCAGCCGCGGCATCGGCAACGGCGTCTCGCTGATCATCATGGCCGGAATCGTCGCGCAGCTGCCGACGACCCTCGCCCAGGTGTTCGAAGGCGGCCGTACCGGCACGATGAACCCGCTGATGATCATGGGCATCGTCGCTCTGGTGGCCGTCCTCATCCTCTTCATCTGCTTCATGGAGCGGGCCCAGCGGCGGGTGCTGATCCAATATCCCAAGCGCCAGACGGCGCGGGGGCAGATGCAGGCGGAAAAGTCCCACCTGCCGCTGAAGATCAACACGTCGGGCGTGATCCCGCCGATCTTCGCCTCCTCGCTCCTCCTGATGCCGCTGACGATCGCGCAGTTCGCCGGCAACAGAGTGGAGGGCGAGAGCGCGTGGGGCGACGTCCTCATCTCCGTCACCACCGCGCTTCAGCACGGGGCGCCGCTCTATCTGGCGCTCTATGCGGCGGGGATCATCTTCTTCTGCTTCTTCTACACCGCGGTGGTCTTCAACCCGGAGGAGACGGCGGAGAATCTGAAGCGCTACGGCGGCTTCGTCCCCGGCATCCGCCCGGGCAAGCGAACCGAGGAATATCTCGACTACGTCCTCACCCGGATCACGGTGATCGGAGCGGCCTATCTGACGCTCATCTGCCTGGTGCCGGAATTCGCCATCGCCCGGATGGGCATCCCCTTCTATCTCGGCGGCACGTCGCTGCTCATCGTCGTCAACGTGACCATGGACACGGTGACTCAGATCCAGAGCCACCTCATCGCCCACCAATATGGCGACCTCATCAAGAAGGCGAAGCTGAAGGGCGGGCGCGGCAGGTGAACGTCATCCTCCTCGGGCCCCCGGGCGCGGGGAAGGGGACCCAGGCGGCCCGGCTCATAGCCGAGCGGGGCCTAGTCCAGCTCTCGACCGGCGACATGCTGCGCGAGGCCATCAAGACCGGAAGCCCCGTCGGCCTTCGCGCCAAGGCGATCATGGACGCAGGCGAGCTCGTTCCCGACGAGGTGGTGAACGAGCTGATCGCCGCCCGGCTCGACCTTCCAGAACGCTACTCCGGCTCCGGCTTCATCTTCGACGGCTATCCCCGTACCGAGGCTCAGGCCGTCTCGCTCGACCGGCTGCTGGGCGAGCGCGGGATGAAGCTCGACCACGTCATCGAGCTGATCGTTGACGAGCAGGCCTTGATCGACCGGATCACCGGCCGCTTCTCCTGCGCCAAATGCGGCGAGGGCTATCACGACCGGTACAAGCTTCCGAAGGTGCCGACGCTGTGCGACGTCTGCGGCGCTGACGAGTTCAAGCGCCGCCCCGATGACACAGCGGAGACCGTGCGCACGCGGCTCGCCGAGTATCGCGCAAAGACGGCGCCGATCCTGCCTTATTACGAAGAGCGGGGCCTGGTTCGCCGGGTAGACGGAATGGCGCCCATCGCTCAGGTCGAAAGCGCGATCGAGGCGATCCTCGACGCGGCCTGACCTTCCCTCATCCCTCTTCGGCCGATAGGCTGGGGTAGAAGGGGAGGCACGATGAGGATCCTGTTTTTCGCGGCCGCACTGACGGCCTCATCCGCGGCTCTCGGCGAAGTGAAGTCCTCCGGACCCGGAGGCTTCCGGATCGAAGCGAAGCAGGTGGTCTCCGCCACACCCGCCGAGACATGGGCGATGCTTGGACGGATCGGCGAGTGGTGGAGCAAGGATCATACCTATTCCGGCAATGCCGCCAATCTCAGCCTGGAGCTGAGAGCCGGCGGCTGCTTCTGCGAGCGGCTGCCGGCGGAGAAGGGCAAAAGCCTGGGGGGCGTCGCGCACGGGCGCGTGCTGACCGCCATGCCGGGTTCGATGCTCGTCCTCGATGCACCGCTGGGCCCGCTTCAAAGTGAAGCCGCAGTGGGCCGTTTGACCTGGAGCCTGCGCGCGGTTGCGGGAGGCACGGAGGTGACTCAGAGCTTCGTTGCCGGCGGCTATTTCGACGGCAAGGCCGAGAAGCTCGCGCCGCTCGTCGATCAGGTGCTCAGCCAGCAGCTCCACGGGCTGAAGCGCCGCCTCGCCCGCTAGAACCTAGGACTTCCGCAATATTCCGAGCGCGGCCGTTACCATGGCTTCGGTGGCGGTGGAGATGACCTTCTCCGCGTCCGGCGCCCAATAGGGGCTGTGGAGCGAGGGGAGCTTGGCGGTGTCGCCGCCCGCCTGGTCCCAGGCCGCCTGCGGAACCCCGCCCACCCAGAAGAGCAGGCTTTCGATGCTCGGATCCGCCTTGTGGTAGCGGCCGAAATCCTCGCCCACCATCGGCGGCGGCACGAGGCGCACCCGCTCCGGGCCGAAGCGCTCGCGGAAGAGGGCCGTCGCGGTTGCCGTCAGCTTTTCCGTGTTCATCGCGGCAGGCGTGTGCTCCACCTCGCGTGTCGTCACCACCGGCATCCGGTCCTCCGGGACTCCGGCGGCGATCGCCTCTCCCCGGGCGATGCGGGTGATCCCGTCGAGCAGAGCGCGGCGCGTCTTCTCGTTGTAGCTCCGGACGGTGAGGAGCAAAGTCGCCTGGTCCGAGATGATGTTGTGCTTCGTGCCCGACTGGAAGCTGCCGACGGTCACCACCGCCGCGTCCTGCGGATCGAGCTCGCGGCTGACCAACGTCTGGAGCGTCCCGACAATGCGGCTCGCAAGCACGATCGGATCGCGCGTGTTCTGCGGAACCGCGCCGTGGCCGCCGATCCCCTTCACCAGGATGTCGACCGTATCGACATTGGCGGCCGCGGGCCCGGGCGTGTAGCCGATCGTCCCCGCGGGGAGCGACGCGCTGTCGTGGAAGGCGAGCGCGTGGGTCGGCTTGGGAAAGCGGGTGTAGAGGCCGCCCGCGAGCATCGCGCGAGCGCCTTCACCCGTCTCCTCGCCCGGCTGGAGGATCATGACGAGCGTTCCCGACCAGCGGTTCTTCATCGCCGCGAGGCGGCGGGCGGTGCCCACCCAGGCCGTCATGTGCGTGTCGTGGCCGCAGGCATGCATGACGCCGCTCTCGACGCCTGCAGGGCTCTTCGACTTGACCTTGCTGGCGAAGGGGAGGCCGGTCTGCTCGACCACCGGAAGGCCGTCCATGTCCGCTCGAAGGAGCAGCACCGGACCGGGGCCGTTGCGCAGGACCGCGACCACGCCCGTCTTACCGACGCCGGTCGTCACCTCGAAGCCGAGCTTCTTCGCTTCGGCGGCGAGCGTGGCGGAGGTTCGGACCTCCTGCATCGACAGTTCGGGACTGGCGTGGAGGTCGCGGTAAAGCGTCATCAGCGACGGAAGATCGGAGCGCAGCTGGTCGCCCAGCGGATCCGCGGCCGCCGGAGCAGCGAGGGCGAGCAGGGGGAGGAGCAGATAGGGCTTCATCACTCTCAATCCTTCGGAAGCAGTTCGATCACGTCGAGATTGGATTCGAAGGCGGGCCAGGGGAAGACCAGGCGCCAGCGCCGCTCCCCCACCCGCTCCAGGATGCCGAGCATGTCCCTGTCGGAATCGTGGCCGTAGCGCATGATCCCCTGCTCGTCGCCGAGCTGGAGCGTGCCGAGGAACACCATCCGCCTGAGGCCGTCGGGGAAGAGCCTACCGACCGGCCGCTGCGAGCCGGTGAGCTTTACGAAATTCAGCCCACCTTCTCCCGCTTCGATCCGGCAGTCGAAGGAGGGATAGGCGACATGGTCGAGCAGGCCTTCCTGCCGAGCGCCAAGCTTGGTCGTTCGGCAGCGATAGTCGCCGGGGGGCGGCGCGGGCTCCTTCAGCGCGGCATCCGGTTGGAGCAGGGCGCCTTCGCGCGCGATCTCCGCAGCGTGCCCGGCCCCGCGCGCCTGCGCGAGCGCCTTCACCCAGGCGTCCCGCCAGGTCCGCAGCCGTTCGCGGTCGCGCTCCGTGGCGACCGCCCGCCACTGTGAAACGGCCGGCACGGCGGCGGCCGGCCCGGTTTCGTCGGCGGTGCAGGCGGGGAGCAGAAGAAGAGCGGCAAGAACGGGGACGAACCTCATCGGCTGGCCTTACGACCGCAGGAGCGTCTCAACAACCGGCGGAGATGGTGCGGACGGCGGGACTCGAACCCGCACGCCCCGAAGGACAGGAGATTTTAAGTCTCCGGCGTCTACCGATTCCGCCACGTCCGCACGTGAACGATCATGCCCGCAAACCGGGCCGCGGTGGAAGCAGCAATCGAGCGGGAGACGCGGACGCTCAGACGTTGAGGCGCTCGCGCATTTCCTTGCCGGGCTTGAAATAGGGGACCCGCTTGGCGTCTACCTCGACCGAGTCCCCCGTGCGCGGGTTGCGGCCCTTGCGGGCGTCGCGCTCGCGGGTGGAGAAAGCACCGAAGCCCCTCAGCTCGACCCGGCCGCCCTTCTGAAGCTGCTCGGTGATCGACTCATAGAAGGCCGTCACGACGCGCTCGATCTCCTTGCCGGTGAGATCGGGATGGTCGTCGCAAAGCTTCTGGACCAGCTCGGAACGGATCACGTGCACCCCCAAATGAACTGGTACGGGCCCCCGGGGCCGCACCGCTAATGCAGGTTAAATCCTATGTCTCCTGCAAAAGCAAGATAGCAGCTTGAAAAGCCGCCGGAATTAAGCCGCCGGTAAAAAGGCGGGACCCGCGCCGCAGGCCCCGCTCTCCCTTTTCCTACTGCTTGTCCTTGGCTTTCAGGGCTTCGCCGAGGATGTCGCCGAGGCTCGCGCCGCTGTCGGAGCTGCCGTACTGGGCGACGGCCTGCTTCTCCTCGGAGATCTGGAGGGCCTTGATCGAGAAGTTCGGCTTCTTCGAGCGGTCGAAGCCGATCACCATTGCGTCGAACTTCTGGCCGACCTGGAAGCGCTCCGGACGCTGCTCGTCGCGGTCGCGGCCCAAATCGGTGCGCTTGATGAAGCCGGTCGCCCCGTCGTCGCCCACCTGGACCTCGAGCCCGCCGTCGCGGACCTCGAGAACGGTGACGGTGACGGTCTCATTCTTGTTGACCCCGCCGCCGGCGCCCGCGCCGCCCTTGGCGACCCCGCCGCGCTCGAGCTGCTTCATCCCGAGCGAGATGCGCTCCTTCTCCACATCGACGTCGAGGACGACGGCCTTCACCATCTCGCCCTTGCGGTGCAGGTTCAAAGCCTCCTCGCCGGTCACGCCCCAGGCGATGTCCGACATGTGGACCATCCCGTCGACGTCGCCGTCCAGGCCGATGAACAGGCCAAACTCGGTCGCATTCTTGACCTCGCCCTCGAGCTCGGTCCCGACTGGGTGCGAGTCCGCGAAGGCCTGCCACGGATTGGCCTGGGCCTGCTTGAGGCCGAGCGAGATTCGGCGCTTCTCTTCGTCCACCTCGATCACGGCCACGTCCACTTCCTGCGAAGTGGAGACGATCTTGCCCGGATGGACGTTCTTCTTGGTCCAGCTCATCTCGGAGACGTGGACGAGGCCCTCGATCCCCGCCTCGAGCTCGACGAACGCGCCGTACTCGGTGATGTTGGTCACGCGGCCCTTGAACACGCCGCCGACCGGATATTTGGCGCCCGCGCCTTCCCACGGATCGGCCTCGAGCTGCTTCATGCCGAGCGAGATGCGCTGGGTCTCGCGGTTGATGCGGATGATCTGCACCTTCACCGTGTCGCCGATGTTGATCACCTCGGACGGGTGGTTGACCCGCTTGTAGGAGATGTCGGTGACGTGGAGCAGGCCGTCGATCCCGCCCAGGTCCACGAAGGCGCCGTAATCGGTGATGTTCTTGACGACGCCGTCGACCACCTGGCCTTCGGCGAGCGAGAGGATGAGGCCCGAACGCTGCTCGGCGCGGGTCTCTTCGAGGATGGCGCGGCGCGACAAGACGATGTTGCCGCGGCGGCGGTCCATCTTCAGGATCTGGAAGGGCGAGGGGATGTCCATCAGCGGCGTGACGTCGCGGACGGGACGGATGTCGACTTGGCTGCCCGGAAGGAAGGCAACGGCGCCGCCGAGATCGACGGTGAAGCCGCCCTTCACGCGGCCGAAGATCACGCCCTCGACCTTGTTTCCGGCGGTGAACTCGCCCTCGAGCTTGTCCCAGGCGGCCTCGCGGCGGGCGCGGTCGCGCGACAGCATCGCTTCGCCATTGTGGTTTTCGACCCGGTCGACGAACACTTCGACCTCGTCGCCGACGTTCAGCTCGGCCTTCTGACCGGGCGCCGCGAATTCGCGGAGAGCAACGCGCCCTTCGGACTTCAGGCCCACGTCGATCACGGCCATGTCGTTCTCGATCGCGGTGACGGTTCCCTTCACGACTCGGCCTTCAAAGCCTTCATTCTCGCCGCCGAGGGATTCGTTCAACATGGCCGCGAAATCGTCGCGGGTCGGCATCGCCGTGGTCGCCATAAATCTGTGTTCCTTCGTTGCTTTTATTCCGGCCGCCGGTTGTCTCCGACGGTCTTCAGAACATGATTGCCCCCGCCGCCTCATGCGGCGGAAGCGTCCTTCGGGTCGCGTGAGCGAGCGGAGCGAAGCTGAAAGCAAAAAGAGCGCGTCGAGGTGGGGCGTCATCGCCTCTCTCCCCTCGCGCGCTAGCCTAAGCTGAGCTCCCGCAGGCGCCTGAGCGACCGGCCGGATGGTGGGCATATAGGGGAGCAGAGGGGAACGGGCAAGCGTGGATCCCGCGGATAGCTCCCCGCAAAACCAAACTCGTCCCCCGCAAAAAAACATACGGGGAAAGCTTGCCAATCTGCGGGGATGCTGTCATTTACAAAAAAGCGCCGCCCGAAACTGGCCTTGGAAACCATCAGACGGCGCTTCTTGAATGCCAATCAAAGGATCTAAGCCCATGATCGAGCACGTTAAACCTACCACCGACATCCCCGCTGTTCAAGGACAGTTCGGACCCAGACTGGCTACCTACACGACCCAACTGCCCGCAACAGCCATCGAAACCGTTTTGGGCCACGACCCGCGTTCGCGATACTGGAAGCGGCTCCCCGACGATATCGAATACATCTACCAGCACTTACAGAGAGCGACGACAAAGCCCCGTTTAGACTCGATCATTCGTTATATCCGCTATCGGTTCCGGGCGGGCTCCATTATTGCGGGTGCGTTTCCTGCGATTTCGATAGCTGTGCAGAACAGCACGCCCTTCGAACCCATCGACGACGCAGTGGCCGGCATCGGTGTGCTTCATTTTGATCTGTCTCGGCGCAATCTGCGTGTTGTAGTCGACGGCCTCGGCCGTGCCTCAGCCGCATTAGAGTTAGTAGAACAGTCTGAATCCGTGGACCTTAGCGACCAGCAACGGGATGCTCTCCAGACGCTTCTGAAAGAATTTGCGCTTCCCACAGTGTTCTACATGCCAGCACCCGGTGAGAAGCCACTTACTCTGGATGAAATGCAGCAATTATTCCATGATTTTAACTTCAAAGTGCAGGCGGTTCCCGCCCGGATGGCTATCGCTCTTGACCATTCGGATCTGCACATTGGCTTGACCAACCGGCTGGGGGAGTCAGACGTCATTCGCGCTCACGGAGGTATGGAGTACAAAGCCGCCTCGCTCGGGAAGAAATCCACGGCCATCGTGGTCCAACAGAACCTCCTCCGCTTTGTGAGAGGTGCAGCCGAAGGCGAGCGCTTTTTAGAGGGATCCAATAAGGCTGACCTAAAGAACCCCAACCTGGAACCGGAACGCTTTGAATGGTTCGAAGAGAAGATGGGTGAGTTTTTGCGAACCTTCGCTGACACGATGGGTGAGAGCCGCTTCAAAGACCGCGAGAGTTTGCACCTGACTTCGCCGGGTTGGGGAGCTCTCGGAATCATATTTCACGATCTAGCAGTGCGCCTGAAAGTTCCGGATGTGGCGGCTGCTGCCTGTCGTATCGGGAGCGTCGACTGGCACCGTTCGGCGCCTATGTGGAGCGGCATTGTAAGGGAGCGGGAAGACAAAGACGGCAACACGGTTCTTGGCCTTGCAGGCGGAGGGGCTCAGACTCGCCGCTTCATTACGAGTACCCTCCGGGGCGAACTAGGGATCGATGAGCTCCTGCGAGAGCGCGGCTTCTTGGACGAGGATTTGTCACCTGATGGGGACGAGTTGGAAGCTGCCTGAGCTTCCGTGCCGCAGGAGACAAGTTATGTCAGAAAAAATTCAGCAGCATATTCATCTGGACGATGACTGGATGTGGCGCTTCTCCTTCTTAGATGCAGGGGGAGCTGTGATAGCAACGTCGCAGATTGCTTACTTTACCCAGGCTGAAGCGAAAGCGGCTATGTCGTTCCTTCGGAATGATCTCGGGACCGTCTTGAAATGGGATGCGTCTCGGCGGGGTGGGGCGACAGAAATCAGCCTTCCATCAGACTAATGAGATCAGCGCCCGCCGTCCCTTCGACCTCGATCGAGCGGCGGTCGCTACACAGGTTGGCAACGATCGCGCGGGACTCATTTCATCACCTGCGTCCCGCTATTTGCGTTTTATAAGGGCCGCAATCGTCGCACCCTTCTTGTTGCCTCTGGAGCACCGGGAGCTGGCATTCGCCTGAACAGCGGCCTCGCTGAAATCTTCCTGAAAGGGTGTCGTACTTCCACGACAGACATTAAACCCTTCGACTCAGTGGAGGGACGAATGGTGGAGACGAGTCAGTTAAATGTTTCTGAGTCGAAATCGGAATGGACGTCGCTAGAAAAAGCCAAACTGGTGGCGTCTTGTGCAACGCCGCTCCTGATCTTCATCTTTGGTCTGATCGTAGCAGCCAATATCAGGGATGATGAAAACCATCGGCGCGCAGATGAGATCGAAGCTGCTCAGATGCGAGACGATCGGGCGGCACAGCAAGCGGCCGCGCGACTGCAAGCCGATCGACAAGCCACATTGCTACGCGAAGCGGCACAACGTGAGGAAGCTCGAAAGGATGCGCGCGAGGCGAGCCTCATAGCATTTCAACGCGAGCAGATTCTCATAGACCGCAGCGCCGCGCGCGAGGAGGCCCAACGCGCCCGTCAGCGCCGGGAGGCGCAAACAGATAAGATACTGGATAAGCGGCGTGAGATTTGGACGACGGCGGGGCCGCTTCTAGCCAATGCACGCTGGCGTCTCTACGACATAGAAAGTGGAAGGCTTGGAACCTCAGCGGAGATTATTAATAGCTTAATTGAAGAATCGCATGTCGACTTAATTAGAGCTAACGATGAAATAATGCCTTATGAAAGCGATTTCTCTCCGCAGTTTATAGAATCTTATTACAGATTTTTTGATTCGGCTGAACTTATGAGGATTAATGTAGGAAGCTCGCGTTTGAAAGCTGGAGTATGGGATAAAATGAGTAGAGACGTGGAACAAACTTATAAGGCGCTCATGGTTCTAGCCAGAGGTGACCTCGCGCGCATTGAAGGTGGTGACGCCGAACGTGCTTGGGCTTACGCAACGGCACCGACCAGCCTAGATGATCGTTAGCAATGACTGAAAACGCTTGGGGCAGAAAACAGGAATACAGAAGTCAGTTCCGGGTGAGACCAATAATATGAAATCCAAACTTGTCTCTATTTCGCAGACTTTTTGAACACGACACCTGAGCTTCTCGCCGTCCTGCGTCTTGTGTGAACCGCCTATTTCTCACGCGAAGCCGCAAAGACGCTAAGGGAGGCGGTGGATGCCGGATCCCTGACCTGCATCAGGGCAGGTAAGGCTGGAAAGACGGCGATGGAAGCTTCCTCAGCCCTTTGAATCGCCCGTCCGGGCGAGCCGCGACTTCGAGACCTCGGCCACGCGCTTCGACTGCTGCCTGAGCCAGGAAATCCTGGATGGCGGCAACGGATGGCTGACGACATAGGTTTTGGGCTTCGAGCTCCGTGAGGCAGTCGATTCCATAGCCGAACTGGGTTTGCCAGAAGCTGTCGAGGGCTTCGCCATGGCGGCCCTTAGCATGCTTGGTGTCCCGGCGTACCGGGAAAAGCTCGTTCCACATTTGTTCTTGACATTCGCCGCCGTCTGTGACACTCGTGCCAACGCTGCCGGAGCTTTGCCTTCGGGAGCTTGAGGCGTCCGGTTGCGGGCGCTGAAGCGGCCTTTGGGGCCGTTCTGGGGGCGGGGGTCCTTTCAGCGATTTGGATGAGGCGCGGCGGCTTTTAGCCGGCGCGGACGTGCGCGGGAGGATCATTCGTGGAAGAGAAGGAGCGCCCCTCGACTTCGCTCGGGACGAGCGGAGAGGGGGAGGATGGGCAGGAAGGCCCTTCGGCAGGCTCAGGGCGAACGGATTGCGAGGTGCCGGAGGAAGAGGGGCTTCGGATCTGCGGCGGGAAGGGCCGGGAGATGCAGTTCGCCCGGACGGGCGGGCGCAAGCTGTTCGACGCCGCGGCGAAGGCGGATTTTCTCGGATGGTATGCGGCTTCCGGCAATTGCGTGTGGGCGGCGAAGAAGGCGGGGTTCGACGACGCGACGGTGTGGCGGCACCGGATGAACGACCCGGATTTCGCCGCCGCCTTCGACCGGGCGATGGATCAGGGCGTGGTCCGGGCGAAAGCGAGCCTGATCGAGCGCAAGCGGAAGGAGGGCTCGGCGGAGATAGACGGCGGACGCGAGGTGCCTGAGTTCGAGGATATCGATCCCACGCTCGCGCTCCAGATCGTTCGCGACGACGAAAGGCGAAGGGCGACAGGGCGGCAGTCGGGGCGGGCGCCGCGGGTGGCGACGAACGCGGAGGTGGAGGCGGCGCTGGTGAAGCGGCTGGCGGCCTTCGGGCGACGGGTGAAGGCGAAAAGTGGTCCTCCCCGGGACGGGGAGGGGAACCGCGACGCGCAGCGGCGTGGTGGAGGGGGTTCATTGCAGTGCAGGGCTCAGGACCCCCTCCACCAGGCTCCGCCTGGTCCCCCTCCCCCAGGCGAGCTGGGGGAGGATCTGTGACCGCTTTTCCTTTGCACTTGTTGGAGGAGGCGGCGCGGGTTTTGCCGGATGAGGCGGCCTGGGCCTGGTTCCTGAAGGGGCTTTCGCCGCCGGTGAGGCGGGCGCTGCACGACGAATGGGTCTGGCAGGCGCATGGGGGGCAGGAGGAGCCCGAAGGCGATTGGCGCACGTGGCTGCTGATGGCGGGGCGGGGCTTTGGGAAGACCCGGGCGGGGGCGGAATGGGTCTCGGCTCGGGCCCGGGAGAATCCCGGGGCGCGGATCGCCTTGGTGGGGGCGAGCCGGGACGAGGTGGCCCGGGTAATGGTCGAGGGGCCGAGCGGGCTGCTCGCGGTGGCGCGGACCGGGGAGGCGCCTTTGTGGCGGCCGACGCTCGGGATCGTGCGGTTCGACAGCGGGGCGGAGGCCTTCGCCTTTTCGGGCGCGGCGGCGGAGAAGCTTCGCGGGCCGGAGCATCATTACGCCTGGTGCGACGAGCTCGCCAAATGGCGGCAGGGGGAGGCGGCGTGGGACAATCTCCAGATGGGGATGCGGCTTGGGCAGCGGCCGCGGCTGATCGTCACTACCACGCCCCGGACGGTGCCGGTGCTGAGGCGGGTGAAGGCGGCGGCGGGGACGGTGACCACCGAAGGGCGGACGGTGGAGAATGTGCACAGTGCGGCGGAATATCGCGCGTGGATGGTGGAGGCTTATGGCGGGACCCGGCTCGGACGGCAGGAGCTTGATGGGGTGTTGTTCGAGGAGGTGGCGGGGGCGCTTTGGAGCCGGGAGGTGATCGAGAGATCGAGGCAAAGTGGTAATTTGCCTCGGTTCAAGAGGGTGGTCGTGGGCGTGGACCCACCGGTGAGTGCGGACGGGGATGCTTGCGGGATCGTGGTCTGTGCGCTGGGCGAGGGCGGCGTCGCCTATGTGCTTGCGGATTGCTCGGTGGCGGGGGAGCGGCCGGAAGGCTGGGTCCGGGCGGTGGTGCGATCGGCGGAGGCCTGGGAGGCGGACCGGGTGGTCGCCGAGAAAAACCAGGGCGGCGACATGGTGGAGAGCGTGCTTCGAAGCGTCGACAGCGCGCTTCCGGTGCGGCTGGTGAGCGCGAGCCGGGGGAAGAGCGCGAGGGCGGAGCCGGTGGCGTCGCTCTTCGAGGCGGGGAAGGCGAAGCTTGCGGGGTGCTTTCCTGAGCTGGAGGACGAGCTTGCCGGGCTGACGGCGGGCGGGGGCTATGAAGGGCCGGGGCGGTCCCCGGACCGGGCGGACGCGATGGTCTGGGCGATGACCGAGCTTACCAAGGCGAAGGCGGTGCCGCGCATCCGGCAGCTGTAGCGGAACGTCGAGGTTGATTTGTTAAGCCCCGGCGCCTACATGGCGTGCAGCGAGGCGTCATTGCAGCGTGAACAGTCCCTCAAGGGACGGGCTCCGCTTCGTCATTACCAAGGTCTTCCCTTTTCACGCGGGTCGGCAACAGGGTTCCCGCGAAAGTCGTACTTTCATGGGTGCCCCATCACCCGCTGCGTTTCCGCGCGCCATTCCGGCTGCGCGGGCCGCCGCACATGCAAGTGAGTCTTCAATGTCTTTCGAAAATCTCGGGCTGTCGCAGCCCGTCCTCCAAGCGCTCGCCCTGAAGGAATATTCCACCTCGACCCCGATCCAGGAGCAGGCCATCCCGCTTCTGCTTTCGGGCAAGGACCTGCTCGGAATCGCCCAGACCGGCACCGGCAAGACGGCGGCGTTCATGCTGCCCTCGATCGACCGGCTGGCGGCTTCGGCCAAGCGCCCGCAGCGCGGCGCCTGCCGGATGCTGGTGCTCGCCCCGACGCGCGAGCTCGCGTCGCAGATCGCCGAGAGCGCCCGCGCTTACTCGCGCTTCAGCCATATGAGCGTCGCGACCGTGTTCGGCGGGACGTCGATCAACAAGAACCGGCAGGATCTGTCGCGCGGGGTCGACATCCTCGTGGCGACGCCCGGCCGTTTGCTCGACCTGGTCGAGCAGCGCTGGCTGGACCTCCGTCAGGTCGAGATCCTCGTCCTCGACGAGGCCGACCAGATGCTCGACCTGGGCTTTATCCATGACCTGAAGAAGATCGTCCGCTTCCTTCCGGAGAAGAGGCAGAGCCTCTTCTTCTCGGCGACGATGCCCAAGGCGATCCGGGATCTGGCCGACAAGTTCCTGACCGATCCGGCGCAGGTGGCGGTGACGCCCGTCTCGTCGACGGTCGAGCGGGTCGAGCAGTATGTGACCTACGTCAACCAGGCCGAGAAGCCGGCTTTGCTGACGATGATGCTTCGCGTCGGCTTCGGTCCCAAGGGATCGATGGAGCGGGTGCTGATCTTCAGCCGCACCAAGCACGGCGCCGACCGGATCGTGAAGCAGCTCGCGCAGACGGGCATTCCGGCCAACGCGATCCACGGAAACAAGAGCCAGCCGCAGCGCGAACGGGCGCTCGGCGAGTTCAAGGCCGGCAAGGTCAAGATCCTGATCGCCACCGACATCGCGGCGCGCGGGATCGACGTCTCGGGCGTCAGCCACGTCGTCAATTTCGACCTGCCGAACGTGTCCGAGCAATATGTCCACCGCATCGGCCGCACCGCGCGCGCCGGAGCGGCGGGCGTCGCGGTCGCCTTCTGCGCGGACGACGAGCGGGCTTACCTCAAGGGTATCGAGCGTCTGACCAAGCAGACTCTGACCCCGGTGCCGCTGCCCGAGGGCTTCATGGCTGAAGCGGCGCGCATCAAGGCGACGCGGGCGGCCTCGCCGATCCAGATCGTCGAGCGCCCGGAGCGCGAGGAACGCCCCCGCGGACACCGTCCCGCCAAGCGCTACCAAGCGAAGCCCGCGCGTCAGCGGACTTCGCCAGCGGGTGGCGGTGGCGGGCGCCGCTACGCTTCGCGTTAACCTTCCGAGCATTACCGAAACTGAACGACCCTCTCCCCGGAAGGGAGAGGGTTTTTCCTTTTGTGCTCGTGCCGTAGAGGCGGGCGATGAGGCCTCCCCTTTTGCTTTTCATCCTCGCGGCGGCGCCGGCGCCGGCTCTTGCGCAGCACGAGATCGTCGTCACCGGGCGCGGCCTTGGGGCAGGCGCGGGGGAGGGGGCGTTCAGCACCCACGAGGTCGGCCGGGAGCGGCTGACCGGCTCCGCTTCCGGGCGGCTCGAGGACGTGCTTCGGGACGTGCCGGGCTTCCAGCTCTTCCGCCGCTCCGATTCCCGAAGCGCCAACCCCACCAGCCAGGGCGCCACGCTCCGCGCGCTCGGCGGCAACGCCTCGAGCCGAGCGCTGCTCCTTCTAGATGGGGTGCCTCAGACCGACCCGTTCGGCGGCTGGGTGAGCTGGCCCGCCTTCGATCCGCAGCGCCTCGGCCTCGTGCGGGTCACGCGCGGCGGCGGCAGCGGCATCCACGGCCCGGGGGCGCTTGCAGGAACGATCGAGCTCGAAAGCGCAGATCCGGGGGACGTACGCGGAGCGACGGCCCGCCTCGGTTACGGGAGCCGGGACAGTCTCGATGCCCATGCCGGCCTGGGGCTTGGGCTTGGCCGAGGGTTCCTGACGATCTCCGGCGCCTGGCAACGCAGCGACGGCTTCATCCCGATCGTTCGTGCGCAACGAGGTCCGGCGGACCGCCGGGCGCCTTATGAGCAGGCCGGCCTCGCCGTTCGGGCCGTTGCTCCGTTGACGTCGGAGATCGAGCTTCAGGCGAGCCTGCTCGGCTTCAGCGACGAGCGCGAACGGGGCACGGCCTTTTCGGACATCCGAACCCGCGGCGGCGACGGCTCGCTTCGGCTGGTGGGGCGGCGCTGGAGCGCTCTTGCCTATGTGCAGACGCGCGATTTCTACAACAGCTTCGCGAGCGTCGGCGCGGGCCGGGCGAGCGCCACCCGCACGTCGGAGCAGTTTAGCGTTCCTTCGACCGGCCTCGGTGCACGGTTCGAGGTGCGCCCGGAGCCGGGCCCGGTCGAGCTAAGGCTCGGCGGCGACTGGCGGCGGACGGAAGGGGAGACTCGAGAGCGTTTCGCCTTCGTCGCGGGAAACGGCACGCGTTCCAGGATAGCCGGCGGGCGGAGCGATATTTGGGGCGCCTTCGCCGAAGCCGCGTGGCGGAGCGAGAGGCTCACCGCGACGGCGGGCGCGAGGCTGGACCGGTGGGCGATCTCGGGCGGACGGCTGGAGGAGCGGACGATCGCAACCGGAGCCATCCTCACCGACTCCCGCTTCGACGACCGCTCGGGCTGGCAGCCGACGGGGCGGGTCGGGCTTGCCTGGCGAGCGGGGGACGCGCTGACGCTGCGCGGCGCCGCCTATCTCGGTTGGCGCCTGCCCACCTTGAACGAGCTCTATAGACCCTTCCGGGTCGGCCCCGACGCCACCGCCGCCAATTCGGAGCTTGAGCCGGAGCGGCTGGAAGGTCGGGAAGCGGGGCTCGACTGGCGCCCCGCGCGGCGGGCGAGGCTCGGCCTCACATTCTTCTCCAATCGGCTGGAGGATGCGATCGCCAATGTGACGCTCGGGAGCGGGCCCGGCACCTTCCCCGGCGTCGGTTTCGTCGGGGCCGGAGGCGATTATCGCCAACGCCGCAATGTGGGGGCGATCGAGGCGCTAGGCGCGGAGTTGGACGGAGAGGTGAAGTCGGGGGACTGGTCGCTGTCCGGCGGCTGGTCGGTCGTCAGGGCGAGGGTGAGCGCGAGCGGCTCCGCCTTGCCGCTGAACGGCCTCAGGCCCGCCCAGACACCGCGCCACAGCCTCTCCTCCACCCTCGCCTGGGGCAGGGACGAAGTGGGACGGGGCTCCGTGACCGCCCGCTATGTCGGAGCGCAGTTCGAGGACGATCTCAACCGCCAGAGCCTCGCGGGCGCCTTCACCCTGGACGCCGCGGCGTCCCTCCCGCTGACGCGGCGGCTCAGCCTGGAGGGGCGGGCGGAGAATCTCACCAACACCCGAGTCTTGGCCGCGATCAGCGGGGAAGGAATATTGGAGCGCGCCGCCCCGC
Source organism: Allosphingosinicella sp. (assembly GCA_036398895.1). Taxonomy (GTDB): domain Bacteria; phylum Pseudomonadota; class Alphaproteobacteria; order Sphingomonadales; family Sphingomonadaceae; genus Allosphingosinicella. The sequence goes on from DASWOC010000014.1 coordinate 132,154, forward strand.
GCACCTTGTGGATCGGCCTGCGCCTCGGCGGCTTGCGCTGAGCTTGGGGCGGGGTGTAGGTTGCGAGTTGAAACCTAAAGCAGGGAGTCCCGCCATGATCGTCTACGGCTCGTCCATGTCGCCTTTCGTCCGCAAGGTGCTCGCCTACGGGATGGAGAAGGGGCTCGAGCTGGAGAGCAAGCCGATCAGCCTTGGGAGCGACGATCCGGACTTTCTGGAAGCAAGCCCGTTCCGGAAGATCCCCGGCTTTCGCGACGGCGATTTCGCAATCTCCGATTCCTCGGCGATCATCCACTATCTCGAGGCCAAATATCCGGAGCCGGCGCTGATCCCCGCCGAGCCGCGGGCGCGGGCGCGGGCGATCTGGTTCGACGAGTTCGCCGACACGATCCTGTGCGCCTGCGGAGCCAAGATGTTCTTCAACCGGATCGTCGCTCCGCGCTTCCTCGGCCGCGAAGGCGACCTCGCCACGGCCGACAAGGCGGAGAAGGAGGAGCTTCCGCCGATCCTCGATTATGTCGAGGGCGTCATCCCGGAGAGCGGCTGGCTGGTCGAGGACCGGCTGACGCTAGCGGATATCGCGGTCGCCACCGCCTTCGCCAATTTCCGCCACCTCGGCCTCACCATCGATTCCGGCCGCTACCCCAGGATCAGCGAGTTCGCCGACCGGATGCTGGCTCGGCCGAGCTTCGCCGGCTGGGTGGCCCGCGAGGCGGCCTTCCTCGAGCGCACCGCCGCCTGAGCATGGCCGAGCACAAGGCGACGATCGAATGGCGCTCGGACGGCGGCTTTCGCGAGGGCCGCTACAGTCGGGCGCACAGCCTCAGCTTCGACGGCGGCGCGGTCGTTCCCGCGTCGAGCGCGCCCCAGGTCGTGCCGGTGCCGATGTCGGACCCGGCCGGGGTGGACCCGGAGGAGATGCTCGTCGCCTCCGCTTCCTCCTGCCACATGCTCTGGTTCCTGCATTTGGCGCGCGACGCCGGGCTGGACGTCCTCGCTTATCGGGACGAAGCGGTGGGCCGGATGGGAAAGGATGAGCGGGGAAAGACCCTGGTGTCGCGCATCGAGCTCAGGCCGCAAATCGCCTTTGATGGGCCCGCCCCGGACGCGGACGCGCTGGCCGCCCTTCACCACGAGGCGCATGAACGCTGCTTCATCGCCAATTCGCTTCGCACCGAGATCCTCGTCGAAAGCTGAAGCGACCGGCGCGCTGCTTGCCTCGCGCCGCCGTTGCGCTAGTCGCCGGAGAGTCTCCGACGAAAGGCCCGCTGATGCGTATTCTTGTTGCCCTCCTGATCCTCACAGCCGCGGCGGCTCCCGCCAACGCGCAGCCGCCTTCGGACACCCTCGCCCCGATCCTCGAAGCCATGCGCCGTCATTTCCCGCTGGACCACCAGGCGATCGCGGCGTCGTTCGCGGGCAAGCCTCCGCAGGAGGCGCGGCGGCTGGCTTATGCAGGCATCGACCGCTTTCTTCGCAGCCGCAGGGGCGCGATTCTCGCGGCGCCGGGATCGATGCTGGTCGCGCTCGAAGCACGGCAGGGGGCGATGCTTCGAGCCTTGGCGAAGCGGGACGTACAACTCTGTGCGGCCATCGGCGATCGCGGCTTCTTCAGCGGCTACGCTCTGGCGGGCGAATCGCCGCCGGGGCTCAACGAATATGGAGTGGCCCTGATCGAAGCCGCGAAAGCAGGGTCGGGAATTAGCCCGACGACGAATCCGGCGGCGAAGGAAGATTTCCTCGGCTGGCTTGCAGCGATCGAGAAGATCGAGCCTGGCGTGCCGGTCCGCGCCATGCTGGGCGACCGGGAGCTGCGCGCCCGTTCGGCTCCGGATCATCTCTGCCGTGGAGCCGCCGCGATGCATGAGGCTGTCGCCATGCTGACGCCGGATCGGGCCGGGCGAGTCGCCCGAGCGCTCATGGAATCGGTGATCGGCTCGCCCCGGCAATAGGGAGCCGGGGGACCACGAAGCGCAAACTAAATGGGGGCCGGCGTCGCCGCCGGCCCCCACGATCTCCGGTTCGGTTGCCTCGCCCCGAAAGGCTCGGCCGTTTTCCCCGGAGGGGCTTTCCCGCCAAAGCCGAAGCCGTGGACGGGGGCCCTTTTTCGGCTGTCCTTCGAAGTCTCCTTCGCCGGGAGCCCCGGTTCCGGCCGAGGCCTTTTGAGCCCCGGTCGGTTCCGGCGGGTTCCTTCCAGGATCGCTCCCTTCCGGTTCCCTCTGGGTCCAATGCTATCGTCTTTCGACGGGAGCAATTTTCCCGTTCGGGTTCCGCTTCCTTCCGCCTTTCGGCCTCACGAAGCTTTCCCCTGTCGGACGCCACGAAGCGAAACTTCGCCGCGTCCTTTCGCGGTCCCTTCCAGCCCGAAGGCCTTCTGGTTCCGCCGGACCCTTGAAGGAAAGTGGGTTCGGCTTTCCACGCTTTCGCGCCGTCTGCCTCGCGCTTCTTCCTTCCGGTCGCCCGGACCTCACCTTCATTTGCCTCGATCCTTGCGGACTTCAGCGCCTTCCGGCGGGGCCTCGACCTCCGATCCTCGCCTTCCGTTTCCGGTTGGAGCGGCTCGGTGCCGACAAATGGAAAGTGTCACCCCAGCCCGAGTCGCACCAGCGCAATATCGCGCCTGGTGCCTGTGGATAACGGGGATATCGGGGACAAGTCGGGTCCGCGGACCAGCATTGAGAAATTGAGATCAGATCGTCGGGACAGCGGCGGCGGCGGCGGTCGCCGCGGCTTCGGCCTTGGCGCTCTCCTGGCGGGAGCGGAGGGTCTCGGTGCGGGCGGCTCGGGCGGCCATGGCTTCCCAGGCTTCGGCGGCGCGCAGGCAACGGTCGCGGACATTGTCCAGAACGGCGGCTTCGGCGTCGGTGCGCGCCTCGATTGCGCGGGCGCGGTAGAAATCGTGATGTGTCGACATGAAGCGGCCTTTCCTTCGTCCCCGGGAGTTAGTGGGTGCCGGCCGCCGCGGCGCCCCGCCTCTTCCCGGAAGGAGAGGCAAAGGCGCCGCGGCGAACGCGGAAGGGATCAGGCGGCCTGGATGTTCACCGCGCTGGTCTTGCCGCGACGGTCCGTCTCCAGCTCGTACGAAACGCGCTGGTCGCGGTCGAGCGTCTGCATGCCAGCGGCCTGGACGGCGCTGATATGCACGAAGGCGTCGTTTCCGCCGGTCTCCGGCGAAATGAAGCCATAGCCCTTGTCGGCGTTGAAGAATTTTACGGTTCCGATGGTCATGTCACTTTTTCCTTGTTTTCCGGGCTTCCGGAATGGCCGCCCATGCTGCGAGAGGCGAGAGAAGGAAAAAGGAGCCGCAAAGCGCCAAAGACCGTTTCGTTGCGACTGGTAGCAAGCCTCCATGTAGGGCCTGGGCGGCCGAATAGCAAATTTGCGCCCTTCTAGAGCTTCAGCCCGAGCCGCGGCGCGAGCCAGAACATCGCCGAATAGAGCAGCAAGGTGAGCAGGATTGCACCCGCGAGCGCGGGGCGGAAGCCGATGCCGGAGCGAAGCATAAAGGGAAGCGCCAGGAACATCGGCATGGACGGCAGGAAATACCAGAAAGTGGAGGTGGAGAGCTGCGCCACCCGCTCCGCATCCCCCGTGTCGCGCCAAAGCCAGATGAAGGCGAGGAGAGAGACGAGCGGCAGCGACACGATGAGCCCACCCAGCCCCGGCCACCGCCGCGCCACTTCCGAGGCGGCGGCGACGATGAGGCCGGAGAGCATAGCCTTAAGGAGAAGATAGGTCATCCCGACGGGCTAGCCTGTTTCCGGGCGGCACCGTCCGAGACGGCCTTCAGATACTCATAGACGGCGTCCAGCTCCGCCTCGGTGAGGCGGGAATAGCGCCAGCGGGCGGCGCCGCTCATCAGCCGGAGCTCGCGCCCGCCGATCGGCTTGCCGGTTCGAAGGAGGGTGCGAAACTGCTCCCGGTCGTAGGCGGCGGCGACCGCAAGCGGCGGGGCCGGCCGGTCCTGCTCCTGGTCCTTGTCGCCCTCAAGGCCGAGGCCGTGGCATTCGGAACAGGTGGCGCGAACGATATAGCGGCCGAGGGCGTGGGCGGAGCCGGCGTCCGGCGGCCAGCGATTGCCCTCCTTTTGGATGTCGGCGGCCGAGGAGCGCCAGGTGCCGGCGGCGATCTCGCGCTTGCCGCGCGGGCCGAAGGTGGGCGGCGGATGATCCTCGCCGGCGGGGCGGTGGGTGCGCAGCCACGCGATCAGCGCCTTCATCTCGGAATCGCTCAAATGGGTGAAGAGGTGGGAGGGCATCTCCCAAAGCTCGCGGCCGCCATGGCCGATCCCGCCTCGGATCGCGCGCTCCAGCGCGGAATCGTCGGTGTAGCGGGGCACGGCGCGGGTGAGGTTGGCGGTCCAAAGCCGCCCCCATTCGGGATCGCTCCAATCCTCCCCGGTGAGATCCTTGCCGTGGCACCCGTTGCAGCCGAGCACCGTCGCCAGGCGCTCTCCGTGAGCGACGGGATCGGCGGAGAGGCGGGCGAAAGCGACTTCGGGCGCGGCTTGCGCGGCGGGCGCCTCGTCGGGCTCGGGCGCCGGCGAGCCGCAGGCGGCGAGGAGTAGCGGAAGCAGGCGCAAGGCGCCGCGTCGGGCGGCAGGCGAAATATTCATCGCGGCGGCTCCCTGGGGGTGCTGGAGCGGTAGCATGTTTTGCGGCGGGTGATAAGCAACCCGGCGCGATGGCGGGGCAACGGCGGCTCTGGTAGATGGGCGGCATGTCGGGTGACACGCCATGGCTGCGGATGAGGCGAGGCGTGAGCTGGGTGCCGCTGGCCCTGTCCTTCGGCCTTGCCTCCTGCTCCTACGCACCGCGAGCGGCAATCCGGAACGCGACCGGAGCGGACCTATTGCTGTGGCCACTGAGCGAGCGGCCGTTGACGCTGAAGGCGGGCGAGAACAGCCACCCGATCCACTACACCGCGCACGAGCGGCAACAGGCCCTCATCCAGCGCGGCGATTGCCTCTACACCTATCCGGCGCCCGATTATTTCCAGCTGCCGAAGGGGGCGAAAGGTTTCCGCGCGAACGTCGTCGCGGTGATCCACGAGGACATGATTTTGCACGTCCATCAGCGGTCCAAGAAGGGCGTGGAGGGGCCGGAGATTCTCGTCGCGGGCTTCCCGCTCAAGCCGTCGACCTTCTGCGGGCGGCGGGGCGGAGGCTGACCCGGCTTTCGTGCATCCGAGCGAGCGGCCGGATTCTGACGATGCAAGCCGATCTCAAGCCGGAGGGGCCTGCCTGAATGCCAGGAGCTGGGTACGCGCCAAGCCGCGCATCAGGCGAATGAAGACGAGACAGAAGGCGGTCTGGATCACCGCCCTGAGCAAGGTGACATAAGGCTCCACCCGCGGCGAATCCTGCATGGCGTCGCCGACGATCAGCCAGAGCGCACTCACCCCCGCCAGGCTGAGCCATAATCCCCACCACAATCGAAGAAGCGACAGACCGGCCTCTCCATCCAGGCCGCCGGCCTCGTGGCTCGCCTCCCAGGTCTCCCTCATCGCCCGGTAGGGAATGATGAGATTGGCCAGAGGAACCAGGAACGAGCCGACGGTCCAGCCCGGCCCCCTCGAGACATTTCCGCCGAGCGCATGGACGTTGGCGTTCGCTCGATAGATCCAGAGGCCGCCCAGCAAGACGAATCCGACCATCCCGAGGAGACGGGGAAACACCATGAGATCGTGCGGACCGCCCGGCGGTGGGTCGAGGAAGTGCACCGCGGCGTGGAGGAAGTTGAACACGATTCCAAGCCACGCCGCCGCGACGACGGCCCGCGTGAGGCGCGACGAGTCCCTGAATTCGTACATGGCCGGTGCCCCTCTCTGCCCCGCCGGAAGGACTATTAGGCGCGGGAACAGGCGTCCAGCCCGAACGGCGCAAGGCGGGGGGATCAACCAGGGCATGAGGCTGAGCGTGCGCCGAAGGTCCAAGAAGGGCGTGGAGGGGCCGGATATCCTCGCCGCGGGCTTTCCGCTCAAGCGGGCGACCTTCCGCAGGCGGCGAGCTCGAGACTGACCGTGGCTTCCGCTTCGATCGACCCGCCGCCGCCGCCGCCGTCCTCCTCCTCCACCGGATCGCTAGTAAATCCGAACCAGGCGTCGCGCTGGGCTTGGGCCCGGGCGAGGTCGTCGGCCTGCTCGGCGTCGATCACCGCCTGCTCGGCGGGTGCGAGGGTGCGGCGGTAGCCGTCGACACGATATTCGCCTTCCTCCTCGCCCTCGAAGCCCGCGGGCGGCGGATAGTCGGTCCACCAGCGGCCGTCCTCATCCTCCCAGACCGAGTGCCGGTCCGCAGCGAGGGGATCGTCGTCGTCATAATCTTCCGCGCCGGCGCCCAATCCGGCGAGGTAAAGTTCATGAAGTTCACGATCTCCAGAATTCGCCTGAACTTCGCTCGCAGGCGCGTTCGCCGGCGCGGCGAGGAGGGCGAGGCCGTCCTCGCTCCGGTCCTCGGCGACGGCGTCGAGATAGTCTTCCCAGCGGGCGACGAGGCCGAGATGGGCGGCACCTTTCTCCTCGGCGCGGTCGATCCGGGAATCGAGCCGGGCGAGCACGGCCATGGTGAGGCGGTTGTCGTAGCGGTGGCGCTCGGCGACGACCACGCCGTCCTTGTAGATGCGCTCGACCACGCCGTTGCGGGCGCGCGAATAGGCCTCGTCGGCGAGCGGCGCCCGAGCCTTGACGCAGGCCGCGTCAAGCCCGGCCGCGAACAGGGGATCGCGGTCGCGAAGATTGTAGGCGGCCTTGGCGCTCATCCCCGCCGCCTCGCACGCCTCCACCAGGATCCCGCATTCGGCGAAGCGCTCGAGAAAGCGGCGCTTCTTCTCGGGCGTCCAGCCGTCGTGGCGGAGGCGCCTCGTCTCGGTGAAGACGGTCTCCGGCTCCTTCGGCACGAGCGCGTCGACCAGCGGGGGCATGTGGCCTTCGAACCAGCCGATGCGCCTTTCCGGCGGGGCGGGTTCGGCGGGCTGTTCGCGCGGCCATGGGTCAAGGTCGCTGTGCGTCGGCGCGGCGGGGGTGGGGAAGACGTCCTCATCGAAGGATGAGGAGTCGGGGCTTTGCGGGGTGCTTTGCTCTGTCATCCGACAGGGTAGAACAAACGAAATCCTATTTTTCAAGCGCGTTGTTCGATATGTGTTCTCGCCTGCTATGGTGGAGGCGAGTATGCGCAAAGTGGCGAGTATCGGGTGAGGAGCGAGGTATGACCGTGCGGGGAAGCTGCCATTGCGGCGCGGTGAGGATCATTGTGCCGCGGGCGCCAGAATGGGTGGGAAGCTGCAATTGCTCCTTGTGCACCAAGCTCGGCTGGCTGGTCGCTTACTATCCCGACGCCGAGGTGAATGTGGAGGGCGAGACCGTCGCTTATGTGTGGGGGGACCGCATGATCGGCATCCACCATTGCCCCGTGTGCGGATGCGGCACGCACTGGAAGACGCTGGGCGAGGATTTCGGCAAGATGGGGGTGCATGCCCGGCTGCTGGAGGGGTTCGAAGCGGCGGCGGCCACCTGCCTAGTCGCGGGCGCAGAGGTGGAGGTGCGGCGGCTCGACAGTCGGGAATAGGACCGGCCGCGAGTACCGCCGAATGGCGTGTGCGCGACGCCCAAGGGTGCGCCCGGCGATAACCTCGGACCTCCGCTCCATCCTTGGCGGTCGCTACGTCATCTTCTGCATGCCGCTAGGCGACGGAACACATCCACGCATCTTCACCGCGGGGGAGATGTAGAGGAGGAGTTGGATAGGGCAAATTGATACCGTCTCCCTGGGATAGCGCACTTTCTAGATGGGCGATAAGATGTTAGCCTCCCGCCGCTCAAAAGAGGAAAAGTTTGAAATGGCATCGCAAGCTCCAGGACTTATGCTGGGAGCCCGTACGACTCAGCAATCGGTACACCTTGGAACCATTGCGGTACCCACGGTTGACGGAGAACTGCAGATAGCCATCGCCTCAGGTCAATCTTTTATGGTGGCTGGCCCCAATGGCGTCGGAAAGTCAGCGCTTCTTTATATGATGTATCGAGCGATTGGCGCAGGGAGAGCGGAGTATTATCCAGGGCATCGCCAGATTACGTTCAACCAAGGTTGGGACACGCTAGGCCAGGACATCGACCAGCTGAAAACCAATCTGTACACTCACATAGAGGTTTTCAATAGGTACAAGAACCACTGGTCAGAAGACATGTTCAAGTCAGTCGTTAAACGCCTCACTCGCGCCGACGCTGCATACAATTCTAGGATCGTAGCCGCTATTACGCGGAGCCCAGAGGAGGCTAAAAGGATCAAAGAAGAGTTCCCTGGGCCCGTGGATGTTCTAAATCGTGTCTTCTCCACAGCACGGCTTCCGATATCGTTTGTTCTCTCTGCAGGCGGGCTTCGGGCTCGTCGCGCCGGGATGGAGTATGATATCGACCAGCTTTCGGACGGAGAGCGGGCAGCATTGCTGATCACCGGAGCAGCTATTGTACAAGACCCGTATACTATTCTCGCGATCGACGAGCCAGAAAGAAATTTACATCCTAGCATTTCGAGCGCACTTGTGAATGCAGTGGTACGCGCAAGGCCAGACATAGGATTTATTTTCGCCTCGCATGACATGAACCTTATATCCGGCGTTTCCGTGGACTCGCTGATTTATGTTCAAGACTCTCAGCTTATCTCCTCAAAACCGGAGATGAGGGTATTCTCTGTCAAACTCCTAGAAAACATGGATGCGATAGGAGAGGATCTACGAAGAGATCTTCTCGGGTCTCGCCAGGATATCATGTTCATAGAAGGAGAGTATACCTCGATAGACTTCCAAATATATAACTCATTATTTCCTGATTGGAAGGTTATCCCAAAAGGGGGTGCAGAGAAGGTTTCAGAATCGGTCAAGGCGCTCGCAGACAACCCTGCGCTTCATTGGTTTAGAGTGACGGGATTGATAGATAGGGACGGGCGCTCAGAACAGGAAGTGGAGAAATTAGCAGCTGCCAATGTGAATGCTCTTCTTTGTCCAACATCCGAGAACCTCTTGTTTCTGCCGGAGGTTGTCAAGGTCGTGGGCGAGGTCTTGTTCGAGGCCGAGGGCGGCCTTGATTCCGACGCGCGCGTAGCTGCGGTCAGTGCAGCCGTACCTGGTGCCGTGGCGGCCGGACGAGAGGACATCATCGCCCGAACTGCAACGTGGCGTACTAACCGGATGCTGGCGGAACAGAAGGTGAGCGTGGCTAGCATGAAAGCGGGCACTGCCTCGGTCGCTCCCATTGACGTCGCCCAAATCGTTGCTCAGGTCGAGCAGGAACTCACTGTTTCAAACGGGCTCGTAAGTGACTTGGCCGTTGTGCAGTCCCTTCCGGTCAAGAACACCCGCGTACCTTCCGCGTTGGCTGCGGCAGCCGGGTGCGATTATCAGCGGTACAAGAAGATCGTCTTCAACCAGCTGGACGTAGGAGGCGAGAAGGGGATGAGACTTCGAGCGGCGATGATGTCTAAAATTCCTCAGCTTACTTCCTCAGGTGCGTCCGCGTCCGACTGACATTTCGTTTCAATTTGACACTGAGTGGCTAGCGCAGAGTTTCTACTCGGCAGCCTCCCGCTGGCGCATCGATGCGGAGGAAGCCCGCTTCTTCTTCTTCGAAGCGCGCTCTTCGACAGGCTCAGCCCGAACAGATTTGGAGAGCAGCTCCTTCAGGTAGCCGCCAGTGTACGAGCGGGGCTCCTGAGCAACCTGCTCGGGCGTCCCCTCGGCGACCACCTCACCGCCTTTGTCCCCGCCCTCCGGTCCCAGGTCTAGCACCCAGTCGGCGGTCTTGATGACCTCCAGGTTGTGCTCAATCACGACCACTGAATTCCCCTGCTCCACCAGCGCGTGGAGCACCTCGAGCAGCTTCCGCACGTCCTCGAAATGAAGCCCCGTGGTCGGCTCGTCGAGGATGTACAAAGTCTGGCCCGTCGCACGCCTCGACAGCTCCTTCGCCAGCTTCACCCGCTGAGCCTCGCCGCCGCTCAGCGTCGTCGCCTGCTGGCCGACCTTGATGTAGCCGAGGCCGACTTCCTCAAGCATGCGCATCTTCTCGCGGATCGGGGGGACGGCCTTGAAGAACTC